>DASYZX010000030.1:0-6376 GCA_035945715.1 Candidatus Acidiferrales bacterium | reverse complement strand
TCCTATCGCGCCTGCGCTTGAGCTTCTTGCGCAAAAACTGCGTAACCTGAGCGCAATCATCGACAAACTTCTTCGCACCTGCTGCCGAAAAAATATCGTCTCCGCGGTACAGAACGGGGATTGGCTTCCGAGGGGCTGGCGGGCCCTTCATATGGTATGCCCGCAGATTTTCCGGGAAAAAGGCATGCGCCATCGCGTTACGCAATGGTTTATCTCCTCGATGGTGTGAGCAATCTGGCAATCTGTTTGGGGATGTCATATACGTCTTTGAGGAATGCGAGCTTCTGCGTGAGATATAGCCGCTCGATCACAAAATAGTATCATCCTAATATTTCGACGCTGAAATCAGGGAAGTGGAGGGATTGATTGACTCGGCTTAGCTCGCAAACTACCATACCGGCGGCATGCCGGACTCCCAGCCGCTACTCGGCCAAACCATTTCACACTACCGCCTGCTGGAGAAAATCGGTGGCGGCGGCATGGGTATCGTGTACAAAGCCGAAGACACTGACCTCGGCCGGTTCGTCGCCCTGAAATTTCTTTCCGAGGAACTCCTCCGCGATCCTCACGCCCTGGAACGCTTCCGCCGCGAAGCCCGTGCCGCCTCGGCCCTGAACCACCCTAACATTTGCACGATTTACGAAATTGGCCGCGAGGGCGAGCGTTACTTTCTTGCGATGGAATTTCTCGAGGGAACTACGCTTAAGCATCGCATCAATAGTGACCCTCTCCGACTCGAAGCGACCCTCGAACTTGCCATCGAAATCACCGATGCCCTCGACGCCGCCCACGCAAAAAACATCATCCACCGCGACATCAAACCCGCGAACATTTTCCTGACAGCGCGCAGCCACGCCAAAATCCTTGACTTCGGCCTAGCAAAGCAATCCGCGCCCGAACAAGACCAAACTGTCGCCGCTCTCACTCGCGACACCGCCGTCCGCGAAGAACATCTCACCAGCCCTGGCACCGCCATTGGCACCGTCGCCTACATGTCTCCTGAGCAGGCCCGCGGCGAACAGCTCGACGCTCGCACCGATCTGTTTTCCTTCGGCGCGGCGCTCTACGAAATGGCGACTGGCCATATGCCCTTCTCCGGAAACACGACCGCCATCATTTTTCACGCTATCCTCGAAAAATCCCCTGTCCCGCCTCTGCGCCTGAATCCGGAAATTCCCGCGGAACTCGAACGCATCATTTCGAAGGCACTCGAAAAAGATCGGGATGTCCGCTATCAGTCCGCCGCCGAACTTCGCGCCGACTTGAAGCGCCTTAAACGCGACACCGACCCCAGCCTCCGCGTGCCTTCCGCCGCTTCCGCGGACACGCCAACGAGCCTGCAACCGCCCGCGAGCCGCGCAAGCTCCGGCTCGGCCACCTCCAATATCTCCGGTTCGTCAGTGGCTGCCGTCGCCCGCGAACACAGATTAGGCTTCGCCGCCATGCTGCTTATCTTTCTCTCCCTCGCTGCCGCCGCCTCTTATGGCATCTTTTCCTTCTTCCATCGGCCCTCTCCGATTCCGTTCCAGAACTTCGCCGTCCAGCAAATCACCTATTCTGGCGACATCGACGAAATCGCCATCTCCCCGGATGCAAAATATCTCGTTAGCTCGAGGTACGCCCAGAACCTCTACACCCTCTGGCTGCGCAATATTGCAACCGGTAGCGACGCCCAGGTTTTCCCACCGTCTGTTCTCGGTCCTACAAGTACAGTGTTTTCTCCTGATGGGAATTACATCTACTTTAGACAAGCACAAAACGCCACTGGGGGCGCATACAATCTCTTCCGTTCTCCTGTCCTCGGAGGAACTCCCGACGAAATTGTTCGCGACGTGGACAGTGCCATCACCTTCTCGCCCGGAGGGAAACGCATCGCCTACATCCGAGCCAACGACCCTGAAGCTGGCAAGTGGCGCCTGCTCTCCGCCAATCCTGACGGAAGTGATGAAAAAGTCCTGGAGATCCACACTTTGGCCGGGCGTCGGCCCTTGTTCACAAGCTGGTCTCCCGACGGAAAATTCATCGCCTACAACCATCTCTCTTTTGATGGAACACCCAGGGGCGTTGATTTATTCGACTTGGCGAGGGGGAAGGCAAGCACGTTCGTCGCTTTCACTGACCGAGATACCGCCGAACTAGCGTGGCTGCCCGACGGCAGCGGACTGCTTATAGGGTACGCAAATGGAAACGACACTTCGCATTGGCAGATAGGGTTCATTTCCTATCCGGTCGGACAATTCCACACCATCACCAAGGACACCGGTAACTATTACGATCTCACCGTCTCTACCGACGGAAAAAGCATCGGCACCGAGGAATTCGCAATGGTTCGAAATCTCTATGTCCTTCCGGGCACCGGCGGCCGCCCCGGCGCTCCCAGCCCCGTTCTTCCCGCCGATCACAATCCTGTCCAGGTCCGTTGGGCCAGTAACAGCGAATTTCTCATCGCAGACAACGGGAAACTGATCCTCACTCCCATAGACCGTGCGAACCCTCGCACTCTCCTGAACGATCCCTCCTCGATGATCGGTCCGCCGGTCGCTTGTGCCGCCGGTCGCTATTTCGTGTTCGCGTGGTCGAATCACTCTGGCGCAAAGGCGTCAAATCTTTGGCGTATGGACGCTGACGGCTCCAATCTTCAGCAACTCACATTCGGGGACCAGGACGTGGCGCCCGCCTGCGCCCTCGACGGCAATTTCGTGTATTTTCTGAACAACTCGACGAAGACGATCATGCGTGTTCCCATCGGCGTAGGAAAAGCTGAGGGTGTCCCTGGCACGGTCATTCCCAATGGACGATTCTCCGAACTTCCGCTGGTTTCTCGGGACGGCAAACTCCTGGCTTTCGGCGTTAGTTTCCTTGATCCCAACACGCGAAAACAGGCTCTGAAAATGTTCCTTCTGAGTCTCGACGCAGGTCCCAACGCTTCTGCGCGCATGCTTTCTTTTGATCCGGGTGGGGCCAACTACGACACATTTCTGCCTGATGGAAAATCCATTGCCTACGCGAAGCCGGTAGGCAACTCCTGGAATTTCTGGGCTCAGCCTCTTGATGGCTCAAAGCCACGCCAGATTACCGAAATCCCCAAGGAGGAGTATTTGTATGGCGGCAGTTGGTCTCCCGATGGCAAGCACTTTGCCTTCATCGGCTACACCGAACCCTCCGACGCCGTCATCCTTCACGACCTCGGGTATTCGCAATAATCAGATGATAGGGCAGCCCGCTTGATCTTAACCAGAGCAAAAAAAGAGGCGATTTAGCAGCACTTGTGCTGGGATCCTGCCTACCGCGCTCCAGATGATCGAGAGGGTTTGAGGGCGAACGGACTTGCCCTTGATGACCTTCTTAATCGTGTGCTGGCTTAATGTTGTCGCTCGCATCAGCTGACGCCGTCCATGTTCCGTGATTTCATCCCGTAAAGCTTGATCGTAAGCGTCTGGTCCCCACCGTATTTACAGAGTGTGAGTAATTCACGAGGATAGTTTTGTGGACACATTTGTTCGTGTCCACAAAGAGGACTCGTGGACACACAGGATCAAGGGCTTCAGGTACGAGCACCAAGGAAGCGGCGCCGAACGATCAAAGAGCGACGGGAGATTGTAGAAGAGACGCTGTTGCCGGGCACCTCGGTATCAAGAGTGGCAAAACGCCATGATGCGGTGGTGTGATCACAATATAGCGGACTGTGGTAATCCGCGTATGCTAACCGTTACAGCCCGCGGCTCGTCTACTTGCGCAGCGGCCTCGGTGTGCCCGCCTGCCGCTCAAGAAAGGGGAAAGGCAGATGCTATTTCCTCGGGGTGTCAATCGCGCCGCCTAGAATGCGTTATTCATACCGCAGGGCAACCATGGGGTCGACCTTCATCGCGCGGCGGGCGGGAATGTAACAGGCAAGAAGAGCGACAAGAATCAAGATGGCTGCGACGCCCGCGAATGTGAAGGGATCCTGCGCGCTGATGCCGAAAAGCTGGCTGGCCATCAGGCGAGTGAGAGCGAGCGCAACGGCGATACCAACAACGACGCCGACAAGCGCGAATTTCGCACCTTGGCCGAGCACGAGTCGTAGGACGTCGCCGCGTTGCGCGCCGAGAGCCATGCGCACCCCGATTTCGTGGCTTCGCTGGCTGACGGAATAAGAGATGACGGCGTAGAGTCCGAGCATGGCCAGCAAAAGAGCACAAAGCGCGAACAGGGTGACAAGCGAAGTTTCGTAACGGCGCGGGGCCTCAGCGCTGGCCAGGATGGTGCTGAGCGTTTTTTGTTGCGGAATCGCGAGGTTCGGATCCACGCTCCAAATCGCTTCACGAATCGCGCCGGCCGCGGAAGTAGGATCCATTTTCGTGCGCACGACGAGCGTCTCACTCGTTTCCGAGTAAACCCAGAGCGGGAAATAGGCGACGAGGAGAGGCGCCTGATCAGACTCGGCGCGGACATCGGCAACTTCTCCTACGACGCGACAATCCGTTTCGTGCGGACCGCCAAAATGGTTGCACTCCACGTGCATCCCGATGGGATCGCGCCCGCGCAGGGCCGAGCGGGCCACGCTTTCCGAGATTACCGCGACCGGCTGCCCGCGATCCGCGTCGGTGAAGAAGCGGCCTTTCACTAAGGACAAGCCGACGGTAGGGAAATACCCCGGACTGACGAACCGGAATTCGCCAGCGGGCTGTTCGGCTTCGGGAAGGTGCATTTCGCTAAAATTGACAGCGTCGCCCCAGCCTTCGCCCTCCAGTGGAAGAGTGCTGGCGAAGCCTGCGCCTTCGACTCCCGGCAAGTCACGGACTTTTCCCTCGATGGAATTGAAAATGGCGTTGCGCTGGTTGAAGGCGCGCAATTCGTTATCGGGCGCGGGCTGGCTGAACGAACTGTGCACAAGCAGATCTGCGGCGATCACGTGTTCTTCGTTCATCCACTGATTGGCACGCACGACGTGGCGCAGACTTTCGACGAGCAGGAGGCAGGCGGGCAGGAGCGTCGCGCAGAGAGCGATTTCACCAATGACCAGTGCGGCCCGCAGATGCGCGCCTTCTTTGCCGGCGCTGACCGTCGGGCCGGAGGACTTCAACTGTTCGAAGAGTGCGAAGCGCGTGGCGCGCAGACCGGGGAGCAGGCCAAAAACGAGCGCAGCGAGAATCGTGACGGCGACGGTGAACCACAAGACCGACGCGTCAAGGCGAATCTGGTCGACGCGAGGAATGCCGACGGGCGCATCCCTGACCAGCAGCCACAGGCTGAACTTGGCGACGAGCAGGCCGAGACAGCCTCCGGCCAAAGCCAATACCAGAGTCTCAGTAAGAAATTGCCGCGCGAGACGCCAACGGCCCGCGCCAAATGCGGAACGCAAGGCAACTTCGCGAGTGCGCTGGCTATTTTTCGCGAGCAGAAGGTTGGAGAGATTGGCGCAGACGATAAGCAGCAGAAGTCCGGCAGCCATGGTCAACATCCAAAGCGCCTGGCGCGCTGAGCCGACGATTTCAATCCTCAGCGGCGTGACGATCGCGTACATGTTCAATTTGCCGCCGGTGTCTTTCAGCGCGATGCGGGCTTCGATCAGGTCGAGCTGCGCTTTGGCCTGCTGCGGAGTGACGCCATCGGCGAGGCGAGCGATAACGAGATAATTGTGGGTGCCGATGCCCGGTTCGGAGTTGTACCGCGCCCATTGAAAAGGAACCAAATACTGCGGGTCGTGAGGAAGGATGCGAGGAAAGAAGAAATTTGCAGGTAGCACGCCGATGACGGTGAGGCTACGGTCGCCGAGATTTATTGTCTTGCCCAAAATGCCGGGGTCGGCATGAAACTGCTCGCGCCAGAGTCCACTTGTCAGGATGACTTCGGGCTTGGCGGACGCTTCATCGGTGAGAAGGAAGGTGCGTCCCATGAGCGGCTGCACGCCGAGGATGGAAAAGAAATCGGGCGTGACGGCCGCGCCGTAAAGCCATTGTGGGCGGCCGATGCCGAGCAGGCCAGCGCCTTGGGAGTCAATCAGAGTCATAGCGGAGAAAACGTGAGACTCTTTCTGCCAAGCGAGAAAATTTCCACCATTTACCGGGACCGACGCGTAGCCGGACCACTGCGGGACAAACTCGTGAATGGTGTAAAGCTGGGCCGGGTGGGCATACGGCAAAGCGCGCAACAAAATGCCATTCACCATGGAAAAAATGGCCGTGTTGGCTCCGATGCCGAGAGCGAGAGTGAGCACGGCGACGGCAGTGAAGCCGGGAGACTTGCGCAGCAGGCGGAAGGCGTAGCGGACGTCCTGCAGAAATGTGCTCATGAGGTCCCCCTCATTTTTATTGTTGCCGGCAAGGCCGTGGGTGCCAGCCGCGCGAAGTAACATCAAAAGGTACGAAGGTGCATGTCATAAAGTTCTACAGAG
>DASYZX010000029.1:0-14569 GCA_035945715.1 Candidatus Acidiferrales bacterium | reverse complement strand
GCTATAAGATAACACTGCTTTCCGATTTATGGCAATTGCTGTAAACTACTGGAGGAGGCTCTTGCCATGCCGAACCGCAATGTCCATGTCCCCGTCGGGGGAATTTCCGGAGGCGCATACGCTGCGTACCACGCCTGGGGCCTTTCTGTTCCCCAACTTGTTGCCGAAGCCCTCGGAGGCGTAGCCGGAGGAATCGGCGGCGGAGTTCTTCCCGACGCGATCGACACGCCCACGTCACCGAATCATCGCGCGGCTGCGCATAGCATGAGCATCACTGGCGGCATCGGCTACTTCCTGAACGAGCAGCTTCCGGAATGGCAGAAGGGCCTTCGGGACCAAGGACTGCACTACGCTGGATTGCGGGCGGCTTCGCCGTCCCTGCTTCCGCAGATCGGGTACGGTATTCTTGAATTTCTTTGCTACTTTCTGTCTGGTGCGCTCGCAGGACTTCTTGCTGGTTATGCGTCGCACTTGGCATTAGACTCGCTCACGCCGAGCTCGCTCCCCATCCTCTGTTAGGAGGAAAGAATGGCGATCGACCAGATCGAATTGGGCCGGCGCATCCGGCAGGCACGCGAATCGTGTGGGATGACGCAAGACGAGGTTGCGGAAAAGCTTGGCGTTTCCCGGCCGGTCGTCGTGCTCATCGAGCAGGGGAAACGTCCGGTCTCCGGTCTCGAACTACAGACGCTAGCCTATCTCTTTGCCCGAGATATGCGCGACCTCCTCGCCGACGAATTTGCCGAGGACGATGTGGTCCACGCGCTTTTCCGCTCCCACGAGGATGTAGGTGAAGATCGAGTGAAGCGTGCGCTTCGCGACTGTATCGCGCTCGGGCACGAACTCACGAATCTCGAAGATCTCCTCGGCATCAGCCGTTCCACCGTCACCGTCGCCACCTACGCTCATTCCTTTCCCCGCAGTCGCTGGGAAGCGATCCAGATCGGGGAACACGTTGCCGTCGAAGAACGCCGCCGGCTCGGTCTCGGGTCGGCTCCCCTCGGCGACGTTTCTTCCCTGCTCGAAGCGCAGGGAATACGGACCGGAACCGTTTCCATGCCCGATTCTGTTTCCGGTCTCACCATCAGTCATCCGAAAGTCGGGCCTTTCGCTGTCGTCAACGAAAGCCATTCCCGCGAAAGACGACGCTTTTCCTGGTGCCACGAGTACGCACATGTACTGCTGGACAAGGACGCGATCGGCATGGTGAGCCGCGTGAGCGAAAGAGACAATTTACGAGAAGTGCGAGCGAATTCGTTCGCGGCGAGTTTTCTTCTTCCCGAACAGGGCGTCCGTCAATTTGTGGCGGCCCTAGGCAAGGGTTCGGCCAGCCGTATTCACGCAGACATTTTCGACGAAGCAGGAGTCGTCGCCATCGACTCACGCACTGACCCCGCGACCCAGGAGATCCAGCTATACGATGTTGTCCAGCTCGCGCACTCTTATGGTGTCAGTGTACCTTCCACGCTCTACCGGCTGCGCAATCTCAAACTCGTTTCCGAGCCAGAGTTTGAAAAGCTGCGCAGCATGGATGAAGAGGGACGCAGCCGGAGAATCGCTGTCGCCTTCGGCGTCGAGGCAGATCAGGCCCTCGTCGAGCAACGCGGAGAATTTCAGACGCGTTTTCTGGCTCTAGGCCTCGAAGCGCTGCGGCGCGAGAAAATCAGTCAGGCGAAATTCATGCAGCTGGCAGAGCGAGTCGGAGTGAGCCAGTGGACCGCTCAAGATCTACTCGTTAACGCAGGGATTGACGACGCGGAACCACAGTCCGTCCTGCTGCCGGAGTAGGAGTGTCACCACCCGGCTCCTCGCGTGTTCGTGTCGTCGTCACCGACACGAACATTCTCATCAATCTCATTCACGTTGGGCTCCTCGACCTGTTGGCGAAGCTGCCTCCCTATTCTTTCGTCGTTCCCGAAGAAGTTGTGAACGAGGTTAGCGATTCCGATCAGGCCCAGGCGCTGCAGGGTGCGATCTCCTCAGGCGTGGTCGATGTCGTTCAGCTAACGGACCCAGCCGAACTCGCGATCTATGCGGGCCTTTTGAAGATCCTGGGCAGCGGGGAGGCGGCGTGCCTGAGTCTGGCAGAGTGCCGCCAGTGGCTCATCGCTTCCGATGAAAAAAAGAAATTCCGCCGAGAAGCCCTTGTGCGGCTCGGATCTGGCCGCATGTTGAACACTCCCGGTATTCTTGCTCTTGCGATTAGAGCCGGCATCCTTACCGTCGAAGATGCGGACCACGCGAAAACGGTGCTGGAACAGCATCGCTTCATCATGAGCTTCGCTTCTTTCCGCGACATTCTGACCAAGTAGTCAGGGGTGGAGTGAGAAAGGCACGCGTTCGGAGCTGTAAAGGTTACCTTGCGTCCGACCTTGTCGCGCTTTCAAACTTCCTAAGCTTTTCCTAAGACTTCTAACGAAATCCCAGACCTCAGATTTTCCAATGACACTGGCAAAAAGGGCAAAAGGGCTTTTGCTTGATCCGCATGTCGGACATTGCACCATTGACTATCGGAAGTGACAAACTAACATCAGTTTTTTTGCTACTGAATGAAGGCACGCTGCTGTCTCGCCAGCGAGTTACCCGAGCGCAAACTGTTGACTGTGGTCTGCCGATTAATCTAGACTATTCATCTAGATTAGAGGAGGTTCCATGCGCACTGTCGGATTGTTCGAAGCCAAGCAGAAACTTTCTGAACTTGTGGAGCGCGCTCGTGTGGGGGAGAAGATTGGCATTACTCGACACGGAGAACTGACGGCGGTCCTGGTTCCGGCCGCTTCCGAAACTAGTTTGAAGGATATCTTTAAGGATATCGAGAAGATTCGCAAACGCGCCAAACTAGGCCGCGGCGTGAGCGTGAAGGACTTAATCGAGGAGGGCCGGCGTTGATTGGTTTCGTCCTCGATGCTTCCGTCGCACTTCGCTGGTTTCTCGACAAACCTGTGCCAGCGTACGCCAATCGCGTGAAACAGTTCTTCCTGAGGGGTGTACGCGCTGTTGTTCCCGCGCTATGGCATCTGGAAATGAGCAACAGTCTGGCCGTTGCGGAGAGGAAGTCGATCTTAACCTCCGCAGACGTCGATCAAGCCGTGATTGACATCGAACAGCTTGTGGCTCAGGCCGTGGACATCGACGGCGATGTCATTTCCACTCGGCAATCTCTGGCAACAGCCCGCGCCTTTCAGTTGTCAGCTTATGACGCCGTTTATTTGGATCTCGCGCGTAGACAACGGCTGCCATTGGCCACGCTCGACGATACGCTTCGTGCCGCTGCAGGACGTGCTGGAGTGCAACTCCTTCGATGAGTGTAATCGATTCACGGGTCGACATGAGTTGCACAACTTTACCGGAACAGCACGTGAACTGCTGCGTAAACGCGACGAGATCGCGTCAGAATCAGGCGCGCCATGGATCCCTTGAGGTCCCGCAGTGGCCACTGACTTGGCTACTGGTGCTCATCGAATTCAGCTTCGTGCTACGGCTTGCCGGTCGTTTGCGCCCACTCCAAATGATTGCTGACAAAGATTTTAGATGAAATGGAATTAAGGGTTTGAAGCGAGGTAGCCCAGCAAACATCAGCAAACGCCGGCAAACAGTCGTTTCTATGGCTTGACTCCCCCTTCTCCGCCATATCGATTGGCTCCGATTTCCAAGATTCCACTTCCTTTTGGGTAGAGCTCGACGGTCTTGCGGTCCTGGTAATCTGCCGTTGACACCGCAGTGATCCCAGCTTATGTTCTTCCTCCAGCGATTCAGCTGGCAATCCCTGAGCCAGTACTTATCAGTTCGCAAAATGCCGTTCACCCACAAGTCCCTTGCAGAGGAGCCGTCTCTATGAAAAAAGCCCTGTTAGGCCTGGCAATACTCCTGTTCGCCATCGCGACTCGCGCACAAAGCGATCCACCGCTCCTTTTGCGGCAGCCTAGCCTGAGCCGCACACAGATCTGTTTCGTGTACGGAAACGATTTGTGGGCCGTCAGTCGAGACGGCGGCGAAGCCACCCGGCTAACCGCTGGCCCGGGCATCAAGCGCGGCCCTCGGTTCTCCCCCGACGGCAGGTGGATCGCGTTTAGCGGCGAATACGACGGCAGCCCAAATGTGTACGTGCTGCCCTCCACCGGAGGCACGCCCCGCCGGCTCACTTTTCACTCCGGCCCAGACACAGCCGTAGGGTGGACGCCAGACGGTAAGAACGTCCTGTTCGCTTCGCCGCGTGATGCCTACGCATTCGGGATTCAACGGCTCTACACCGTTCCGCTCACCGGCGGTTTCCCCACCCAACTGCCCTTGCCGCTTGCTTACGAAGGCTCCTACTCCTCCGATGGCTCGCACATCGCCTACCGGCCAACTCCCAAGCCATGGGGAACGTGGGACCACTACCGAGGTGGAACTGCCGCCCAGCTTTGGATCGCCAATCTGTCCGACTCCTCTATCGTAAAAGTCCCGCGCGTCGATTGGAGCGACGTAAACCCCATGTGGGTCGGCGACTCGATCTACTATCTCTCCGACGAAAACGGTCCGTACACTCTCTTCGCGTACGACACCAAAACGCAGAAAAATGTCCAGCTCGTCAAGACCGAGGGATTGCCCATCAAATCCGCGTCTGCCGGCCCAGGCGCGATTGTCTACGAGCGGTTCGGCTCTTTGCATCTCTACGATGTTTCTTCCCACGAAGATCACGCAGTGAATGTGCACATTGACGCCGATCTCGTCCAGGTGCGTCCGCACTTCGAAAAAGTAGCGAAGCACATTGAGGCCGGAGCAATCTCCCCCTCTGGAGTTCGCGCTGTCTTTGAATCGCACGGCGAAATCCTTACCGCGCCCGCCGAGAAAGGCGACATCCGAGATCTTACGAACTCGCCTGGCGTAGCGGATCGTGATCCGGCGTGGTCTCCGGACGGAAAATGGATCGCTTATTTTTCCGACGAATCCGGCGAATACGCTCTGCACCTGAGCGATCAGCTTGGCGCGGGTGCGGTTCGCAGGATCGACCTCGGCAATCCTCCTTCCTATTTCTATTCGCCCACCTGGTCTCCCGACAGCAAGAAAATCGCCTATACCGACAAGCGTTCCAACCTCTGGTACGTCGACCTCGACAACCCCACTCCCGTGAAGGTGGCCACGAACTATTTCGAAGACCGCGGGTTCAATCCTTCTTGGTCCCCGGATAGCCGTTGGATCGCATACACAAAGAATCTTCACAACTACTTCCACGCCGTCTTCGTCTACTCGCTCGAAACTCACCAGTCCACTCAGATCACCGACGGCAGGAGCGATGGGGATTCTCCCGTGTTTGACAAAAATGGAAAGTATCTCTACTGCACGGCAAGCACGAATATTGGCCCCACTGAATTCGGCCTGAACATGTCCACCGACGATCGCACTGTCACCCGCAGCGTCTACGTGATTGTCCTTCGCAAGGACCTGCCCTCTCCATTGGCGCCGGAAAGCGACGACGAAAAGGTCGAAGGAGAAAGCAGCGCAGTCAATTCCACGCCCGCTGCCGCGGCGACGGACCAAAAGAACCAAGCCGGCAATAAATCGAGCGACGCCGACAAAAAGAAAGAACCTCCCAAAGTCGCCGTCGATTTCGACAATATCGGCCAGCGCATTCTGGCTCTTCCGGTTCCCGCCAAGAATTATGTAGGACTCACAGCAGGCAAGGAAGGCGAACTGTTTATCGCCGAATTTCCTCGCCAGGACGGCGGCGGTTTCCCGTCGCTCGTCCTGTACAAATTCGACATGAGCAAGCGCAAGGCCGATGTAATCGTAGCGGGAATTCAAAGCATGGCCGTCTCATTCAACGGCGAAAAGCTCCTGTACCAGCAGGGCGAAAACTGGTTCATCGCCTCCACAGCGCAGCCCGTCAAGCCCGGCGACGGAAGGCTGAATCTCGATGACATGGAAGTCTGGGTTGATCCACGGGCGGAGTGGAAACAGATGTACCACGAGGTCTGGCGCATCGAACGCGACTTTTTCTACGATCCTCATTATCACGGGCTGAATCTTCCCGCCGTCGAGAAGGAATATGCCGCGTTCCTGCCCGGAATCGCCACGCGCGACGACTTGAATTATCTTTTCGACCAGATGCTCAGTGAACTCAACGTCGGCCACATGTTCGTCGGCGGCGGGGACATTCCCGAGGTTCCACCCGTCAAAGTTGGTTTGCTCGGCGCCGACTATTCCATCGAAAACGGCCGCTATCGTTTCCAGCGCGTCTACAACGGCGAAAACTGGAACCCCCGTCTCCGCGCGCCTCTCACTCAGCCGGGCGTAAATGTCGTCGCTGAAGAATATCTGCTCGCTGTCAACGGACGCGATCTTCGCGCCTCCCACAATCTCTACAGCTTCTTCCAGGAAACCGCCGGCAAGCAGACCGTTCTGAAAGTGGGGCCGAATGCCGATGGCTCCGGCTCCCGCGACGTCACCGTCATACCGCTCGACGACGAAGAGGCTCTTCGCAATCGCTCCTGGATTGAAGACAACGCTCGCAAGGTCAGTCAGATGAGCGCCGGCAAACTTGCCTATGTCTATCTTCCCGATACCGCCGAAGGCGGGTTCACCAATTTCAACCGCTACTACTTCACCGGCATCGATGATCAGGGCGCGGTAATCGATGAGCGTTTCAACCAGGGAGGCCAGGCGGCCGATTACATCATCGACGTTATGCAGCGTGAGATCTGGAGCTACTGGACGCCTCGCGACGGAGGTGTTTCCACTACGCCGCTTGGGATCTTCGGTCCAAAGGCCATGGTCACCAATGAGTTCTCCGGCTCAGGTGGCGACGCCCTGCCGTGGTATTTCCGCCATGTCGGACTCGGCCCGCTTGTTGGCAAGCGCACTTGGGGCGGCCTCGTCGGCATTGGCGGATATCCCGACTTGCTCGACGGCGGCTACGTAACCGCGCCGCGTTTCGCGTTTTTCACCACGGATGGAAAGTGGGACGTGGAAAACCACGGCGTGCAGCCCGATTACGAGATCGAATTCGATCCCCAAGCCTGGCGCCAGGGCCATGACCCGCAACTGGAAAAGGCCGTAGAGCTCGTGATGGCAGAACTCAAGAAGAATCCGCCGCCGGTCCCGAAGCGCCCGGCCTATCCGGATTACTCAAAATACTCGAGCGTCCCGCACTAGCTGCATCGCAATCTCGCGGCCATCGGACGCAACCCGGTGGGTCTCGGCGAAAAGATCTACGCCAGGTCGCGTAATGCCGCCCGTGCCGCGAGGTGCCCGCAGATTCCGTGCACTCCTCCGCCAGGGAACGTAGACGCGGAGCAAAGATAGAGCCCTTTCGCGGGTGTCCGGTATCGCCTCCACGTCGGCCGCACATAGAACTGCCGCAAGTCCGACGACCCGCCGGTAACGTCTCCGCCAATCAGGTTCGGATTTCGCGCTTCCAGTTGCGACGTTAAAAGCACGCTTCTCTTCAGAATCCTCTTGCGGAAGCCCGGCGCAAACCTCTCGATCTGCGCTTCAATTCGGTCCGACGCGTCCTCATTTGAGCCGTTTGGCACATGGCAATATGCCCATGCGACGTGCTTCCCCGCCGGCGCCCTCGTCTCATCAAAGAGCGTCGGTTGCGAAACCAGCACGAATGGCTTCTCACACACTTGCCCATTCCACGGCGCGCGCTCCGACGCTTCAATTTCCTCGAGCGCCCCTCCGACGTGCACCGTCCCTGCGCGAAAACACTCCTTGGCGCTCCACGGAATCGGCCCCTCCAGCGCCCAGTCCATCTTGCAAACCCCCGGCCCGTAGTGAAAGCGATCGAGCTTTGCGCGAAAACCGGAAGACAGCCGCGCACCCGCCATGCGAACAAACTGCCGCGGCGTCACGTCGCAAAGCACCATGCGCGCCTTCGGCAACTCGGCCAGCGATTCAACCATCTCGCCCGTCACGATTTCTCCGCCCAGTGAACGAAAGTACGAAGCCAGCGCATCGGTGATCTTCCGCGCTCCGCCCCGCGCAATCGGCCATCCCACGCGATGCGCCGTCGCTGCAAAAACCAGCCCGAATGCCGCGCTGGGCAGCTTTTCCAGCGGCAAGATCGAATGCGCCGCGCATCCCGCAAACACAGCCCTCGCCCGCTTCCCTCGAAATTTCGACCGCGCAAAACTTGATGCTGAACGCATCGCCGACAGCCCGAATCGCGCCGCGGAAAACGGACGCCTCGGAATGATCGAGTATCCCAGCATCAACGGTTCCAACTCCGGCCACGCACCCAGAATCGGCGCCATTATCTTGCGGTAGCGCTCGCCGTCCTCGCCCCAATTCGAAACACTTGTTTCGAGCGACCGCTCCAAAACAACTGCCGTCCCGTCATCCAGCGGGTGCGCCACCGGAATCGGCGGCTGAATCCATTCGAGTCCGTGTTCAGCAAGTGGCAGCGCGCGGAAAAATGGCGACCACACCGCCATGGGGTGTACTGCGGAGCAAACATCGTGGAGAAATCCCGGCAGCGTCAGCTCTTCGGTTCGCGTGCCGCCACCGATCGTTTTCCGCCCCTCCAGAATCAGAACCGAGCGTCCCGATTGCGCAACCGTAATCCCGGCCGCCAGTCCATTCGGCCCGGAACCAACCACCACAGCATCGTACTGGCTTCGCAGTGCGCTCATGGCAGCTCAATCGGTATCGCATCACAGGCCAATACGCAACAACCAAGTGCGCCGGGTTGGCGTGTCAATTCTAGTTGTCGGAAAACCAGCGGAAACCGGTTCGCTGTTCTTTTTCAGCTTCGCGCAAAATGTCGAGCGTTCGGGTGCGCTCGTAATTCGAACACGCCACCAGCAGCGCATTGAGCAGCGCCATCGCCGCCACGTACGACCCGGCAAACAGCGGCCCCTCGGTCGGCGTCACGAAGTACTCGTTCGCATACCGCGCCACCGGCGAAAGGGAACTGTCGGTAATTCCCACGGTGTACGCTCCCCGGCTCCGCGCTTGCCGCAGCCCTTCCACCGTTAACCGCAGCCCTCTTCGGAAGCTAATTCCAATCACCACGTCTTTGCGCGTCACTTGCCGCAGCCGGTGCGTCAATTCTCCCGCGCTCGAAACGGCCACCGCGCTAATCCCGATCACCGTCAAGTTGTACTCCAGAAAGCGCGCGAGCGACTCCGCCATATCTCCGCCGATGATCAGCATCCGGTTCGCCGCATAGAGCCGCTTGACCAGCGCCAGCAGCCGTTTCTTGTCCAGACTGTGGCTCAGCCCGCGAATATTCGCCATATCTCGGTTCAGCGATTCTTCGACGCGGCCATCGAGCCCAGAGTTCGCTGTCGTGCTTTCCATCACCCGAAATGGCGTAGCCTGCGCAACAGACAATTCGTGCAGGTAACGTCGGAAGTCGTGGAACCGTCGGAATCCCATCTCCCGCGCGATCCGCAACAGAGTCGCGGGCGCGCTGTCCAGTTCCTTCGCCAAATCCCTGAGGCTGTGCAGCACGTATCTCCGCGGATGCTCCAGCAGCGGTCGTATCACTTCCTGCCGTTTTGGAGACAGCGCGCGAACCAAGCCCGGAAAACCAGATTCTTCGTTCCCTTTTCGCTTCTTTGTCATTACGCCCCGTGTCCTTGTTTCCACCGTTTGTTCGAAACCCGGTCGCGTATCTAATAACAGTTTTTGGCGTGAGGCAAGCGCACACCGTCCGCACCGAACTCCCGAAAAATGAACCGCTTGTTTCGACTGTAGTGAGCCCTACAAAAGCATTTCCGAGCATCCCCCTCGATCGAGGCCAAACCGGCGCTGCCTGCACACGGGAGTGCTTTTTTCGCTTTTCGAACTTTGCAAGCAATTCTCTCGATTGCGGCCTCTCCGTCTATCTCTTATAATCCAGAGGTAAACCTATACTCGGGGGGGGCCGCGAAAATAAAGACGAAACGAGCTGTCAAGAAACAGCGTCCTCGCGGAATCCGTTCCACCAAGCGGAAAATGACTGACGTCAGCGAAAAACTCAAAAAGAAGCTTCAGGAAGAGATCGCTCAACTCGAACACGAATTCCACGACGAGCTTCCGAAAGAACTAATGAAGGCTCGCGCCCACGGCGATCTCTCGGAGAATGCGGAATACAAATACGCCAAGGAGCGTCAGTCTTTTGTTTCGGCGCGCCTCAGCCAGTTGCACCAGCGCATGGCTGAAATCTCCATGCTCAATTTGAAGAACCTCCCGCGCGACCGCGCCGCTTACGGCTCAACTGTGCGCCTGCTGGACGTTAACAAATCGCAAGAGACGGAATACAAACTTGTAACCGCGGAGGAGGCGGACGTGTCCAAGGGTATGATTTCCACTTCTTCCCCCATCGGGCGCGCTCTTATGGGCAAAAAAGTGGGTGATGAAGTGAAAGTCCAGACTCCGGCGGGCACCAAAGAGTTTGAAGTGACCCGGCTGGTTACCATTTACGAGGAACTGTAGCGGCGTTTCGGCGCTTCCGTATGCCTGTTCGCATTGAGGTTTTCGGCCGGCCCTTTCGTTGGATGCTCCAGCGAGCCGTCGCAGCCTTCGCCCGGGCCCGCGTGCCCGCCAGTGTTCTCACCTTTACCAGCTTTATTCTCTGCATCGTTGCGGGAGTTCTCTTCGGTACCGGACGCTTCTTCTCCGCTGGCGTTGCGATGATTCCTGCTGCCGCATGTGACCTCGTTGCCAGGCCGCTCGCCCATCGCCAGCCTCGCGTGGATTTTTTCAACGCCTTCCTGAAATCCGTCCTCCATCGCTATGCGGATTTGGCCGTTTTCCTGGGCCTTCTCGTCTACTACTCCACCGTGAATCGTTTCCTTTATGCCTTGCTCACCGGCTTTGTTGCCGCCGGAGCGGTGATGGTCAGCTACTCCCAGGCGCGCGCTGAATCCCTCATCGACCGCTGTCGTGTCGGTTTCTGGGAGCGTCCTCAGCGTCTCGCTTTGCTGATTATCGGGTCGCTCCTGAACTGGCTGCCATCGGCGCTTCCCATAGCGCTGTTGATTCTGGCGTTCGGCTCGAATTTCACCGTCATTCACCGCATTTACCACACTTGGAAAGAAACCGAGGGGAATCATCGCGAGTCCGAGCACACGGTCGCGAGCGCCGCGTTTCGCGAGTCCGAGTCTCCTGTCGCGATGCGTTCGGAATTTCGCGCCGAGCAACCTGCCGATCAGCGTTCTGATTCGCAAGCTCGCGAGCTTCTCGCTCGTGCCGCCAAGCGGGGAGTCTGAGTTTGTCGCACCCGCCGTCGCGGGCTCCCCAGGATGTGAATTCCAACAATTTCTCTCTCATCGTCCACGGTGGCGCGTGGGACATTCCTGACGTTGCTGTCCCCGACTGTCGCTCTGGCATCGAGCGCGCCCTCAAGGCCGGCCGCGAAATCCTCGCCAGGCGCGGCTCAGCACTCGACGCCGTCGAAACCGCCGTCGCTGTCCTCGAGGATGACGTTGTTTTTGACGCTGGAGTTGGCTCTCATCTCAACCGCGACGGCCGTGTTCAACTCGACGCCATCATCATGGATGGTGCCACGCTGAAGTCGGGCGCTGTCGCTGCCGTCGAGCGCATCAGGAATCCCATTCACCTCGCCCGCAAAATCCTCGACTCCAGCCAGCACATGATGCTCGCCGCCGCTGGCGCGGAATTATTCGCGCAGGAAAACGGCATTCCGTTTTGCGATCCTGCCGAATTAGTCATCGAACGCGAGCGCACCGCTTGGTTGAGCTGCTGCGAAAGTGGTCACAAATCCGCATTTCACTTCCAGCACCAGCTCGGAACCGTCGGCGCCGTCGCGCGTGATTTTCGCGGCCAACTCGCGGCCGCCACTTCGACCGGAGGCACATGCTGCAAATTCCCGGGAAGGGTTGGCGATTCGCCCCTGATCGGTTGCGGCTGCTACGCGGACGGTGAAGCTGGCGCGATTTCCTGCACCGGACATGGCGAGGCCATAATGAAGATGGTCCTGGCGAAAACAGCGGCGGATCTGCTTCGCACCGGTGGGGCCTCTGACGCTGTTGCCAGCGAATGTGTGCAAATGCTTGCCCGCCGCGCGCAAAGCACTGGCGGTCTGATTCTTCTCGACCGCGAGGGGCGTCCTGGCGCTGCGTTCAACACTCCCCGCATGGCCTACGGTTACGTCGAGCCCCGTGGCTCGTTTTTCATTCTTCCGTAATTCTGTTCTCAAAAAAAAGCGCCGGACTGAGGGAGGGGGACGGTCCGGCGCCAACGTACAATAGCTAGGTTTTTTGAAGTTAAGCCCGCTGCGTCGCCCACCGCTTCCGCGTCGCAAAACCGAGCATCAGCAGTCCAGTGGCAAAAAGTGCGATGGTCCCCGGCTCTGGCGTGGCGCTTGTGGCGCTCATCGAACCGAGTGTAACGTTGCTTCCGCAATCCCCCGTAGTCGTGACCGTACTTGCTCCGCAGGGTGACATCAGCACCAGAAAATCGTCCTGCGCGTTCAGCGCGAATGTTGCTGAAACCACGTCCCCATTGTAGACGCAGCCCGCCGTTTGATACCCGCACCACGCCTCGGTATTCGTCAGCGCAAAGCTGCTTCCGCCGAACGGATTCGCACCGTATCCAAGAGCCGCAAATGCTTCGCCCGGTTGTACGCTCCCAAAGGTCAGTGTCACCGAGCGCGCGCCTAGGCTGAACAAGTTGCTCAAGTCCAGGCCCATAACGAAATCAGCGCTCGCCCCGTCGTAGCCGATCTCATGGTCCGTTTCTCCGGCCAGTCCCAGTCCCAGTTCAGCCCCGCCATCATTCTTCTGGTAAAGCGCGCTCGCCGAGCAAGCCGAAAGTGTCGCCGTACTGGTCGAATCCGAAGCTGTGCACTCATAACCGTACGCAGTAATCGTCGCGCCGTTCGACATGTAGCTCGCCGACGTGCCCAGTGTCTGATCGGAACCGGCGAAGCCGAAATTGAAACTCGTCGGTCCGGCGAACGCTGAGCTGGCTCCGAAAATCAATATACCCACTGCCGCTGCCAATCTGGCCCTCATATTTCCCCCTAAATGCACTCTCTCCGCAGAATGTACTGCACTTTCCCTACCAAATTCCCGGGCCGTCGGCCGTGAGTTTGCAGCACTTATAGGCGGTTCTTCCAATGGATGTGCAAGTTATTTCACTTCTGGCGGGAAGTTGCAGGGATTGATACCGTTACGACGGATGTAACAGCCAACTCTACCACCATGGCTAAAATGAGACCGGGTCGCCGGGAAATCAGGCGGCCCGGGCTGTTCTTACCGAGTGACTGTGAACGACAGGCTACGCCGACTGTCCAGCAGATCGGCGCCGCAATCCAAAACCCGCCACCAGCAATCCCGTCCCGAAGAGCACCAGTGTTCCCGGTTCCGGCGTTGCGCTGTTGGGGCTGGAAGCGCCGCCAACGAGCACGTCATTCGACGTATCCGCATTCTCCAGGGAGGAGATATCAATGAAGTTGTCCCCATCGAGCGACACCGTGACTGTGGCGCTCGCAATGCTGTTCGGATTGTTCGAGCCATTGCCCGTCACCGTCGTCAGTAGATCCTCCGGATCTCCGGCGGCGTCCGACTGAAAGATCCGGAACCCTTCCCCGTCTTGAACGCTTTCAATGTTGAACGTCAGGCTCGTGATCCCCATATGTGCCAGTTGTCCGAAGTCGAACTGAATGAACTGGTCGGAGTCAATTTCGTTGTCTCCCCCGTTCGAGATGCCCAACCCTGTTTCTCCCACTCCGCCCAGTTTGGCAAAAAGAGAAAGTCCGCTCGTGCTGCAACCGCTTTGCAGCGTGCTGTCCGAGCACTCGTACCCCACGGCCGTCACCGTGTTGGACCCGACCGTGTATGTCGCCGTATCACCGCTAATTGTGTTGGGATGCGAAAAATCGATCGTCAAGCCGCTTGCAAACACCGGCGCGGCAGCTAGAAGCATTCCCGCCAGCACCACCATTTTCACTTTCATCTCTCCCCCTTGTATTACCGTACCCTCCACCAATCCCACACATGTAGCAATGTGGCAACCATTCTTCCAGGGACGCAGCCTGATGTAACCCTTTTGCAATCAATGGCTGCAATGGCACCTGCATCCCGTTTCCCCGACGAAGTGAATTTTTTTGTAGTTCTAGTGCCCTCCTCTGCTGCAGGCCCTTGCACGTTCCGCAATACCTCCTGCACCTGCCTCCACTTGATACCAGCTCGGGCTGCCCCTTCCCGAGTCAGTGCCTCGAATTCTGGGTGTTCGGTGCCCCTAGGCGTGCATCCGAATCGTCGACAATCAAGGGAGCTTGCCGTTCTCGCCGTTAGCCGCTGTGTCGTTAGCCGCTGTTGATGGCACGCCATTCGTGTGCTAGCATCCGTGGTTTCGGCAGGGAGCGAGGCGATTGCCGATGCGCCTCAACATTATTACGCCCCTTTTACTTCGGCCTCGCGGTCGCCGCTACAAAACTGCAATCATCCCAAATCAGTTTCGTTTTGCTTCTCCCTGCCCGGATTTTCACCATTCACAGACACAACGAGGTGAACCATGAAAACGTATAACACGGAGCAAATCCGAAACGTGGGCATTGTAGGCCACGGCGACACGGGGAAGACGCAGCTCGTGTCGTCGTTGTTGTTCACTGCGGGCATGACCCAGCGCCTCG
>DASYZX010000028.1:0-42754 GCA_035945715.1 Candidatus Acidiferrales bacterium | reverse complement strand
GCTTCCCCTACCCAAGACTCTTCATCCCTATCCCATGGTGCGCTTTGACGCCAAGTATCCGCGGTAAGAGCCGTGTGCGCTAACGAGTGCCCGCACGGATCCGCGCGGGGGGCGCTGGGCAACTGGCGTCCCTACCGCGACCTCATGGCTCTTCAAACCACAACGAACCATGAAAATATTCTAGAGATAGAGGTATGTTTCAGGGTCCAAAGTGACACGGGAGCCTGTCGCCCAGGTCGCCTTTCTAAGCAAGGAAGTTGTAGCTGACGCCTGGTTTTCCTGCGGCGCTGCAACCATCGCGCTGTTGACCTTTTGCTCGGTCCCGCGTCTAATGCGGCGAGATGCTCCTGACACGGAACACTTTCGTTCTTCGCATCGGAATGCTCCAGTGAACACGCTGCTGCAAGACATCCGCTACGGCCTCCGCATGTTGCTCAAGACGCCCGGCTTCACCGCCGTCGCCGTCCTCACTCTCGCTCTCGGCATCGGCGCCAATACCGCCATCTTTAGCCTCATCAACGCCGTATTGTTGAAATCGCTCCCAGTGAAAAACCCCCAGCAGCTGGTCCTCTTCCAATGGGACGACAACAAATGGGCTCCCAACTTTGGACAGACCGGATGGGATTCGAAATACTCATTCTCCTATCCCACCTTTGAGGATTTCCGTACGCAAAGCAACGCCCTCTCGAGCGCCTTCGCTTGGGTCCCGCTCGGCTTCAATGACGAAAACATGACCGTCGGCATCAACGGCGAGCCCACTCTCGCCAACGGCCAAATGATCACCGGCGAATACTTCTCCGGCCTCGGCGTAACCGCGCTTCTCGGTCGCGCCATCACCGAAGCGGATGAGAATCCCGGCGCTCCCCGCGTCGCCGTCATCAGCTATGCCTATTGGTCCCGCCGTTTCGGTCGCGACCGCTCAATCGTCGGCCGCAATGTCACTTTGAACGGAATTCCTTTCACCGTCGTCGGCGTCATGCCTCCCGCGTTTTACGGTGTTCAAGTCGGAACCTCGCCCGATATATGGGTTCCGTTTGATGACAAACCGAACATGCGTCCGTGGAGCACCCAACCAGGCGGAGGAACCGCCACTTCCGTCTACACCGCTCGCAACTGGCTCTGCATCAACATCATCGGTCGATTGAAAGATGGTGTAACCCGGGCGCAGGCGCAAAGTTCTCTCGACACTTTATTTCACCACATCGTCACCGCCGACTGGCATCCGGATAACGAGAACAAAGTTCCGCATCTGACGCTTGCGCCTGCCACCCAGGGCTTGCCTCAGTTGCAAGAAGGAACTGCACAGCCGCTCTACATTCTCATGGCCGCGGTGGGTCTCGTTTTGCTCATCGCCTGCGCCAATGTCGCCACTCTGCTTCTCGCCCGCGCCACCGGCCGCAAGAAAGAAATCAGCGTGCGGCTTGCCATCGGCGCCTCGCGCTCGCGCCTGATTCGGCAGTTGCTCACCGAAAGCGTTTTGATGTCCGTTCTCGGCGGCTTGTTGGGATTGCTCTTCGCCTACTGGGGCACGCATGCGCTCGTCGCCCTGATGTCCAACAGCTCTAATCAACTGATTGTGGACACCGGAGCAGACGCCAAAGTTCTGCTGTTTACGTTCGCCGCATCCGTCCTGACGGGAATTCTCTTCGGCCTCGCACCCGCATTCCGCATTACGCGCATTGAGCTCGCCTCGGCTATGAAAGACACCGCCGCGAACGTTTCCGACGCGCGTGACAAGCATCGTCTCGGCAAATCCCTCATCGTTGCTCAGGTCGCGGCCTCGTTGGTGCTGATGATCGGCGCGGGCCTCTTCGTGCGCACTCTCGTCAATTTCGAAAAGCGCGATTACGGATTCAACCAGCAAAACTTGTTGACCTTTGGTCTCGATCCCACCCGCGCCGGATACCACGACGCTCGTCTTATCAGCCTCTATTCCCAGTTGCTCGACCGCATCCAGGACCTTCCCGGCATCAAATCTGCCACTTTGATGGAGTACGCTCCTTTCTTAGGTTGGTCCAACAACAACGACACCGCTATCGAAGGCGAAGGCAGCAAAACCATTAGCTTCAATGTTCGCTCCCAAAGCGTCGGCCCCGATTTCTTCAGCACCCTGGGCATTCCCATCATCGCTGGTCGCGGCATCAACCGCACCGATACGACCGCTTCCCCGAGAGTCGCTGTGGTCGACGAGACCTTCGCCAAGAAGTTTTTCCCCGGCCAGAATCCGGTGGGCCATCGCTTCAGCAGAGGCGACAAATTCGATCCCAAAGATCTGGTCGAAATCATCGGCGTAGCAAAAAATGCCGAGCTCACGGATCCTCACGCCGAGCTCCGGCCGAAGGCTTACTACGCATACTCGCAAGTTCCCAAATCCCTCGACATGATGTTTTTCGAGGTGCGCGCTCAGGGCCTGCCTTCCACCATCATCTCCGAATTGCGTGACACGGTTCGTCAAGCGGACCCGCAGTTGCCAATGATGAATCTGGAGACACAAACCCAGGAAACCAGCGATGCCCTTTCTCAAGAAGCTCTTTTTGCCCGCCTCACCTCTGTTTTCGGCTTGCTTGCGCTTCTCCTCGCCATGATCGGTCTCTACGGAACCATGGCTTACTCCGTCACGCGAAAAACCCATGAAATCGGCATTCGCATGGCCCTCGGAGCCAATCCAGGAAATGTCCTGGCCATGGTGATCCGGCAGGGAATCACGGTCGCTCTCATCGGTGTTGCCATTGGCGTCGTGGCCGCACTCGGCGCCACGCGCCTTGTCGGCAGCATGATGTTCGGCGTCACTCCATACGATCCGCTTACCTTTCTCGTCGTCGCCGCGGTTCTTGTCGCGGTGGCCTTTCTCGCCTGTTTCATCCCCGCTCGCCGCGCCATGAAGGTCGATCCTATGATCGCCTTACGTTACGAGTAGCTGCGGTCATCCGGCCAACTTAGGGAAGATTGACTACTCATCGCTTGATGCGAGGAGTACCATCCCTCCGCATAGGGAGACGTATGAAAACGAATCTCATTACCTTGGCCGTAGTGCTCGTGGCACTCGGCCTTGGCATCGCCGAAGTGTGGCATCAGCCGTGGACGCCGATGCGGATTGCGGGCGCAGTCATCGCCGTGCCGTCACTGGCGCTCCTGATCCTGGCGCGGCTTCAGCTCGGCGGATCATTTGCGGTGCGCGCCAAAGCGCAGGCCCTTGTGACGCATGGCTTGTATTCGCGGATTCGGAACCCGATCTACGTTTTTGGAGCCTTGGCGATTGTGGGGATATTCTTGTTTCTCGGCGTGCCGAAGTATCTCTGGGTGTTCGTGGTCGTCATTCCCCTGCAGATTTATCGCGTAACAAAGGAAGAGCAAGTGCTCGCTGCCAAATTCGGAGATGAATACCGCGCGTACAAGGCGCGCACGTGGTTTTGAAGTTTCTCCGCGCGTCGTGCGATGCGGCGCATTGATCGCCGTCGCCACGAATCATTTGCAGTTGCAGGGTCTGAACGCTTGGTGGTTCGCGCGGCTTTCGCCTTTCGGGTTTCAACTGTAAACTTCATTTCATGCACTCTCCGGCCGTTCTCGACCACTTCAGAAATCCACGCAATGCCGGGGACTTGCCGAATGCAACCGCCGTTGTTGAGGTGACGAATCCGGTCTGCGGAGACATCCTCCGGCTTGCTGCGCGCGTTGACAGGGGAGCCATCGTCGAATCACGCTTCAAAGCGCAAGGCTGCGTCACCTCTCTGGCCTGCGCATCCATCCTCACCGAACTTCTCGCCGGCGAATCTCTCGGCGAAGCACGAAGCATCACCGCTGCGCAGATCTCCGACGCGCTCGGCGGCCTGCAGCAAACCACTTTCCACGCCGCTCAACTCGCCGCCGACGCCCTGGCCGCCCTCCTCGCCAAACTGACCGGCTGAAACTTACGGCGTGGCATATTTTGCGCGCTCCAACGGAGTCTCAAGAGGCGTATCGTCTTTCGAGTAGAAAAGCGGCGCAAACCACAATCACAACGGCGGGCCACAGCACCGCCCCGTGAAGCTTCCAGATGCCAGCCGCTTCCAGGCCGAGCGCCAGTGCCACCAGCAGAAAAAACGGTCCGGTGATCGCGCAATGAAAACTCCGGTTACGCGCCAAGTTCGCGAAGCAAGCAAGTCCCAGCGCCGTGAAAAGCACCACCAGCTCATAAGGCTGCCAGTGCAGCCAAAACATCAGCCCCAAACCTATCCCGTAGAAAATTAGAAACGCAGAGCCCCAGTAACACAGCGCCCGCGGCGACGTGCAGCACAGGTTTTTTGGAGTTGCGTCACTCACCTAAGGCTCCGGCAGCGGACAAAATGCTCCCTTCGAAAATCCCTCGGCTTCAACGTCGAACATGCGATTGAACCGCGATTGAAAATTTTCCCAGGCGATCGCCGAAGTCAACTCCACAAGTTGGCGTTCTGTGAGATCACGCCGCAATGCGGCGAACAACGGATCGGAGACGTTAGCGGGAGTCCCGGCCAGAGACACGGCGGCACGCATCACATTTTTTTCAGTCTCCGTGAAGCGAGCGCTGGATTCGAATTGCGCAAGGTCGTAAAGCTGCTCGTCAGTGAGATCAGCATCTTTCCTGCCGACGGCAGAATGAATGTCAATTCAAAACGGGCAACCCACGAGCAGAGCTGTTTTCAACATGGCGAGGCGCTTAAGTCGCGTCGGCAAGGTACCGTTTTTCTGCTGCAACACGTTCATTCTCACGAACTGGCGCAGCAAGGGCGGGTACAGGGCCAAAATCTTCATCCCGGCGGGCACCTGGCCGAGGGCGCGTCGCGCAAACCAGTAGATGACTCGAACGTGCCACGGCCCTTGCTTCGCTTCAACGCCACTTATACGAGGCATATCATTTCCTCCCGATGAATACGCAAGAACCTCTCGAGCGGGCGGCGCACCTCTCTATTTCAGGTTCGAAATTTGCGCAAGCGACTCAGGGTCGTTCAGATTGAGCAGAACACCTTCTTCTTGAACGGGCACTTCCACCACGTCGCTGGCGTGTGCGTGGACGACGGTGCGCGCTCCGACCTCCGGCGAAGCTGCGAGGAGCTCTTCAAAAAGTGCGCTAGGGAAAATGACAGGGTGTCCGCGCCTGCCCTTGTATGCGGGAATCACGATTCGATTCTTATCGCGATCGAAAGTCTTGATCAGCGACGCAACCAGTGCTGCGGAAATCAGGGGATGGTCCACCAGGCAGATCAGTATCCCCTCGGTTTTTCCCACCGGTAAGGTCTCGATCGCCGCCTGCAGAGACGAAAGCTGGCCACGCCGCCAATCCGGATTGAATACAAGCGCACCTTCGTCGAGCTTCACGCGCGCGCGAATCTCCGCAGCGTGCGGGCCCACTACGACGCGCAAAGCTCCCGTACGCGGATGCCGCGTCACTTCGATCAAATGCTCGAGGAAAGTCTTCTGAGCGGTAGGGGCTGGCGTCCGCCCGGCCTCCTCTTGGATGAGAATGTCCGGGAAGGGCACGAGCGCCTTGGGCTGACCCATGCGGCGGGATTCCCCAGCGGACAGAATAACAACGGCAATCATCGTTCGGACTCGCGCTCCTACTCGAAGATTATTCGCGCTTCAGCGCCGGCACTTCATCCAGGCGCACGGCCTTGTGCGTCACCGTCGGCTCGACCCCTCTGCGAATCGCAATCAGTTCCGCCGTGACGCTCACCGCAATTTCTTCCGGCGTCAGCGCGCCAATTTCCAATCCGACCGGCGCATGAACGCGCGCGAATGTCTCCATCGCAACGCCTTGCTTTTCGAGAGCCTTGTAGACCGAAATCACTTTGCGTTTGCTGCCAATCATTCCGATGTATCGCGCCTTCGTCGTTACCGCCCATTCCAGCACGCGCATGTCGTCTTTATGTCCGCGCGTCACAATCACCAGGTATGACGAAGCATTCGGCTTCAGTTTCTCGAACGCTTCTTCGTAACTCGCACAAATTTCTTCCGCCATAGGAAACCGTTCCGTATTCGCGAAACTTGCGCGGTCGTCAATCACGCTGATCGAAAATCCTGCCAGATGCGCCACGCGCGCCAGCGCCGTTGACACGTGCCCGCCGCCAAACAAATACAATCGCGGCTGCGGCAGAATCGGCTCGACAAAAATTTCCAGCGTCCCTCCGCAAATCAGCCCCGCGTCGTATGCCGCCTCGTTATTCAGGCTGAAGGTCATCTTCCGCGGCCGTTCCTCCACGATCACTTCCTTCGCTGCGGCCCACACTTCCGCTTCCACGCATCCGCCGCCTACCGTGCCGGCAATCGAACCGTCGTCGCGCACCAGCATCCGCGAGCTCTCATAGCTCGGAATCGAGCCGTTCGTATGCACAATCGTAGCCAGCGCCCCGCGCTGCCCCGCGCGCCTCATGCGCACAATTTCTTCGAATAGGTCCATGTTCTTTCCGGCGCATTCAGGTTACGGCGCGTCTTCTTCAGTGTCAATCGCCCGACAGCACTGACAGCAGTGACGAGTGACGAAAAGCCCGTGAGAATCGTGTGTCCGAAAATGGACGATAGGTCGAATTTTGTTGCGAAGAAACCCGATTCAGCTTGGCATCCGCGTTTTGTTTTCAGTGAGTTGGCTCAATTTTTAATTTCCCATAGAAACTCGATTCGGTTTTGGAGGCTCGACGCGCAACCGCCGTCCTATGGTAGGATTCGGCAACGAGGATCAGTCCATGGAAGACCGCTTCGAATTCGTCAACGACTGGCCTGACTGGCGCCGCGAAAGCGTCACTGACTTTGAGCGCATCGCCGCGCTCGGCGCAAAACTCTGGGGCAACGCCGAACACCTGAAGCTTCAGTTATCGCGGCCAACGCCCGGGATTCCACCGGGCGTCACCATGGACGATTTGCTGGCGCTCAAGGAGCTCGGCCTCCAGAAAATCCGGGCCAGCCAGAAGTGGATGCCCAAAGCGCTCAAGCCCATAATCGTCATCGGCGACACGCACTTCGGCCTCTTCGAAGCCATGCACGAAGTGGTCCTCCGCGCCATCGCCGCCTTCGGTAACTGAACCGGGTGTGAAGTGGGCTTCGCGTCTTCCGATTTGCGGTAAACTCCTGCTTCACTCTTTCGCGGAGACTCCCGAATGAAAGCAGTCATCTTCACGCAGCACGGCGGCCCGGAAGCGCTCACCTACACGGACGTGCCCGACCCGAAGCCGCGCCCCGACGAAGTCCTGGTCCGGGTGCGCGCCTGCGCGCTCAACCATCTCGATCTTTGGATTCGCAGAGGCATTCCTGGCATTCAAATCCCCATGCCGCATATAAACGGCAGCGACGTCTCCGGCGAAATCGCGGCCATCGGCGAACTTGTCTCCGACATTCCCGTCGGCCCAAAAATTCTCCTCCAGCCCGGCATCGGCTGTGGACGCTGCGTCGCCTGCCTCGCCGGCGACGACAATCTTTGCCGCAACTACACGCTGCTCGGCTATCTTGTCAACGGAGGCTACGCCGAATACGTCTGCGCGCCCGCGCGCAACGTCGTTCCCATGCCCGACGGCCTTTCGTTTGAAGAGGGCGCCGCGATTCCGTTGGTTTTCATCACCGCGTGGCATATGCTCGTCACGCGCGCCAAACTTCAGCCCGGCGAAGACGTTCTCATCCTCGGCGGAGGCAGCGGAGTCGGCACCGCCGGAATTCAAATCGCCAAAATTCTCGGCGCGCGGGTCATCACCACCGTTGGCAGCGACGAAAAAGCGGAAAAGACTCGCGCGCTCGGCGCCGACGAAGTCATCGTCCACACGCGCCAGAAAATCAGCGCGGAAGTGAAACGCATCACGAACAGGCGCGGCGTCGACGTGGTGTTCGAGCACGTCGGCGAAGCCACCTGGCCGCAAAGCGTCGCTTCGCTGGCGGTGAACGGACGCCTCGTCACCTGCGGAGCCACCACCGGCTTCGACGCGAAAATCGATTTGCGCTTCCTCTTCAGCCGCCACTTGTCGCTGCTCGGTTCCTACATGGGCAGCAAAGCGGAACTCTTCCCGGTCCTCGACCTCGTCGCGCGCAAAAAGCTGCATCCCGTCCTCGACAAGGTTTTCCCTCTCGCCGAAGCCGCCGCCGCCCATCGCCGCCTCGAGCAGCGTGAGCAGTTCGGTAAAATCGTGCTTAGGGTTTGATTTCCGCGTTTTCGTCGGAGCGTCAGTCTTCCATCACGTGACTGGGGAACACTTATTTTGCGCCGGATTGCGCTCGGGGACGCAAAGTGCGAAAATGCAGTGTAGCGCATAGGAGACTCGCTGATGGCGACGCAACTCGCGAAAGGCGTCACGCTCGAAACGCCCGAAGAAGCGACAAATTTTCTCAAGAAGGAAGGCGTGCTCTTCGCGCAGCTTGACCGGCTGGTCAACTGGGCGCGGCGCAGTTCGATTTGGCCGATGTCTTTCGGACTCGCGTGCTGCGCAATCGAAATGATGTGCTTCGCCGCGTCGCGCTTCGACGTGGCGCGCTTCGGCGCCGAAGTTTTTCGCGGCTCGCCGCGCCAGTCCGACCTGATGATTATCGCCGGACGCGTTTCGCAAAAAATGGCGCCGGTCATCAAGCAGCTCTACGATCAGATGCCCGAACCGAAATGGGTGATTTCCATGGGCGTCTGCGCCACTTCCGGCGGCGTCTTCAATAATTACGCCATCGTGCAGGGCGTCAACCAGGTCATCCCCGTCGACGTGTATGTTCCCGGCTGCCCGCCGCGTCCCGAAATGCTTCTCTACGCGCTGCTTCAGCTTCAGCGGAAAATTGAAGGCGAACGCGGCAGCTTCCTCGAAGCCATCAATACCGGAAAAAATCGCAACCCCGGCATCCCCGCCAACTGACAAACGAAAATCGGAATGTAGCAATTTGCGCGCCCGCTAAGATTCACGGGCGGAGTGTGCGTCAATGAAGTGGAAGAGCTCTGGGACAAAAAGTCACGTGCAGGATTCGGATGTTTTCTGCGTGGCGCGGATTTCGAACACTTCTGCGGCGCCGCCGGACCATTTCACTTTGCTTCCCGGATCCATCTGTTCGCGGCGAACATAGCCCATGCCAATCACTGCGCCGAATTTCGGTGACTTCGCGGCTCGCGTCACGAATCCGATTTCCGCGTTGGCATTCGGTTCGGGCGCAAACAGCGGCTCTCCTGCGCGCGGAATCGCCTCGCCGGAGAATCGCAGCATCACGCGGCGGCGCTGAATTTGTCCCCGCGAACGCACGCGCTCGACAATCTCCTGGCCCGTGTAGCAACCTTTCGTGTAGCTGATGTGCGTCGCTTCGAGCGCGGCCTGATGCGGAATTTGACTCTCGTCGAAGTCGACGCCGTACCACGGAGTGTCTTCCTCGAGGCGCAAGACGTTCAGCGCTTCGTAGCCGGCGGGTCCGCCGCCGTGTTTCTTAACGGCGTCGAGCAATAAATTCCAGAGTGCGGTGAGATCCTCGCGCGGAGTCAACAATTCCGCGCCGGCAGTTTCTCCTGAAGTGCGAATCACGCGGCACGCAATTCCCGCGATGCTTTTTTCGACGTGCGCGGAATCCTCCATCGTGTTCAGGTCCACACCGCATAATTCGCGCACAGTGTCGGCGGTTGTTGATCCTTCGAGAGCGAGCGTGCCGAATTTGTCGGTCAGATCTTCCAACGCGACATCGTCCATGATGATGAATTTGTCGAACGTGTCGATAAGCCGGGCGCGAATCATGGCGTAGGAAATCGCGAGCAGGCGATCTTCGAGCGCGAGCGTTTCGACTTCCGCGAGAATCCGTCCTTGCGGATTCAACAGCAACGAAATATTTCCGCGACCTGCCGCGAGGTCGCGAATATTGCCAGTGAGCATCGCATTCAGATAGCGAACGCGGTCTTTTTCCGTGAACGAAAGGACCGCGCGATAGTTTTTGTCGATCAGCGCGACAGATTCGCGCGCAAATTTGTACTCGCACTGCACGTCGCCGTAATTTGCAGGCAGCCTGCAACCGAAATACTCTGCGAAGGCCGCGCCTAGCTTTTCGTGCTCGAGTTGTAGCGGCGTTTCAATGGACATAACGACTGTTGCGCTCGACTCATCTTATCAGATGCACGGCGCAACGCGCGGCTGCGCTCTCTTGCTATACTGAAAGGAAAATGGCAGACGCGAATCCAAACGAACTCGCGCTGATTCACGAAATCATTCCGGTCGGGATGCTGCAATGCAACTGCTCGATTGTCGGCGATGCGCCGACTCGCGAAGCCATCGTCATCGATCCGGGAGACGAAGTCGACCGCATCCTTGCGTTGCTCGCGAAGCACCGACTCACGGTGAAAGCGATTCTGAGCACGCACGCGCACATTGATCACGTCGGCGGCTTGAAGAAATTGCATGATGTCACCGGTGCGCCTGTTTTGATGAACGAAGGCGACTTGGAAATGTACCGAGGCATGGCGTTGCAGGCGCAGTTTCTCGGCATCGCGCCGCCGCCGCTCGCGAAAATTGACAGCTTGCTCAATGAAGGAGACACGATTCGCTGGGGAAGTTATGAAGCGCGGGTGTTGCACACGCCGGGACACTCTCCCGGCAGCGTCAGTTTGTATTTGCCTTTTTCCGCAGATGCAAATGAAAGGGAAGGGAATCGCGTTGTGCTCGCGGCCGCGACTCCATCCAGAGCGCAATCACCTCGCGCGGCGCACCAAAAGCAAGCAAACGCACAGCTTCCGTGGCTTTTCGCAGGAGACACGCTTTTCGCCGGCTCCATCGGGCGCACGGATCTCTGGGGCGGCTCATATCCGGAAATCATCCGCTCGATTCGCACGAAATTGCTCGCTCTGCCCGAAGACACGATTGTATTTCCCGGCCACGGCCCGTCTACGACGCTGGCCGGAGAGCGTGAATCGAATCCGTTCCTGCAATTGCACTGATCGAATGTTTGTAGAACATCTACTGCTGGCCGGAATCGCGGAGGAGGACGATGTCGGATTGCGTGTTGCTGCGGAGGAGGGCGAGCGTTTTCCCGTCCGGTGACCAGCCGCCGGCGGCAATGCCTCCAGAGGTGAAATGGGTAATCTGGCGACCCTTGGAGCCGTCGAGCGGCTGAACCCATCCATTCGCGACTCCGTTTTCCGTGATGGGATAGACGACCCCTTTTCCATCCGGCGTGAAGCCCACTGGACCGGAAACTCGCGGATCAGGAGTAAGCCGGCGAAGCGGCGGATTTGCTCCAGCGTTGAGCGCCGCAATGTCGAGGTCCATGCGGCCCGGACCGCTCGTGGAGAAAAATGGCATCTGCTTTCCGTCGCGCGAAATGCCGCCAAGGTCCTCGGCCACGAATTCCTTAGGAATATCGGTTCCGGGCAAGATTTGCGGATTTCCACCATCGACGGAAACTTCCATAATTCGGCCTGTGGCCTGGTCGAAGTAATACAAGATTCTGCCATCCGGCGAACAGGTGAGTGAGTCGACAAGGCCTGTATGACCGGTGATTAGCGAAGGATTCGAACCATCGGAGTCGACGCGCCAGACTTCGTCCTGAACGTGTCCCGCAGAGGGGTTGTGGCCAAGCCAACTGAGCACAATATGATCGTTTCCGCACGGGCTGGCCGCAAGGATAAAGGCCGCCGAGTCGCTAACGATCGTCGTGCGGCTGCTACCGTCGGGGCTGACACGAAAAAGATCCGTGCCATTGGTGACGAGAAGCTGACCGTCGGCTGCCCACTGCAGATTGAAAATCCCGGGCATTTGCAGCGGCGCTTCAGCGGACGAAGACTCCCGCGACCCTGACGCCGGTATCAGATAGGGCGTGCGCGTATTTCGCACTTGCACTGTGGCCAGCATTCTCCCATCGGACGAAAGCGTCAAGGCTTGATAGGTGTTTGTATCGCGCGTGATGGCACGAAAGGCTCCATCCGGGTATGAAACGTATCCGACTTGCTGCTGAAAATGAGTCGGAGCGCCGGAATAAAGTACGGCCAGGCCGCGCCCGCCAGGCATCCACTGCATTTCAAAAAGTATCCGGTCTTGAAATGTCACAAAGCGGGAGACCTTTCCGCTGGCAACATCGAAAAGTTCTATGGCGGTGCGTTGCGGCGACACATACGCGATTCTTTTTCCATCCGGAGACCAGGACGGGTGAAGGCCAGAGGCTAGACCTTTATCGATCAGAGATACCTTTTCGTCGCTACCGTCGAAATTCGCATTGAGCAACCGGAATTGGCCGACAACCGGGTCGTTGCCGCGCAGGTAAGCGATGCGCTTCCCATCCGGCGAAAATGTAATATCCGAATCAATGTCAGCGACAATCTGCTGCGGCGTTCCGCCAAGGACGGGAGCGCGAAACAAGTTGTTGGTTGTGCCGGTTTGATCGGTGGCCTTGCGAAAATAGATGTAATTGCCATCGGGGGAGAAGGCTAGACTCTGATATCGCGAAAATGACGCCGGGATGATTTGCGTGTCGCTGTTTGTCGGTACGTTACGCAGCCAAAGGCTCTCCTTCCCGCCGGCACTCTGCATGCTGAGGATGTATTTCCCGTCCGGAGAAATCGCGGCGAGCTGGGCTTCGCCAGTGCTGGTGACTTGCGTGACGCTGAAATTCTGGAAAGGAATCGGGGCGGCACGGTGGAAAAGCGCGTAAACTCCGTAAGCGGCGGCCGCGACAAGCACGAGAGCAATCACGGATATAGCGCCAATTCCTAATTTGTGCTCGCGCGCCACTGCGGCCACAGCTGACGAACCGGAAGCCTGCGCCGCGGCTGCGTTGGATGAGGAAGGTGTGGTGCGAGCGGCCGGACTCGCGCTCGCCACAGTTTGTGGAACTGCCTGTGACGCCGAAGAGCGGCCGGAATCGGTGTCGCGTTTGAGACGCTTCAAGTCGGCGCGCAACTCGGCGGCGGATTGACAGCGGACGTTGCGGTCTTTTTCGAGCGCCTTGTTGATGATGCGTTCGAGGTCGGGGGGAATTTCCGGATTCAGGCGCAGGGGCGGCGTAGGAGCGCGATTCAAAATGGCGTCATGCATGATGGCCGTGGTGTTTCCGTTGAAGGGCATTCGCCCGGTCGCCATTTCATAAAGCACAGCACCGAAAGAAAACAGATCGGTGCGCGCGTCGAGATCTTCGCCGCGCGCTTGCTCGGGTGACATGTAGGCGACGGTTCCGACGGTTGCCCCGGGGCTGGTGAGCTGGTCGCTGAGGTCATCGCGAGTCGCTTGCGTCATGTTCTGAGCCGGCGGATGTCCTGGCGCATAGAGGTTTTCGGCGACTTTGGCGAGGCCAAAATCGAGGACCTTCGCATGGCCGCGCGTGGTGATGAAAATATTCGCTGGCTTGATGTCGCGATGAATGATGTTGTGCGAATGCGCGGCGTCGAGGGCGCTGGCGATCTCGATACTCCAGTCGAGAAGCAGGTCGAGCGGGAGAGGCTTGCCTTCAATGCGATGCTTCAGCGTGCTGCCTTCCAAGAATTGCATGGCGAGGAAAGGCTGGCCGTCACTTTCGCCAATTTCGTAGATCGTGCAGATGTTAGGGTCGTCGAGCGCCGAAGCGGCGCGGGCTTCTCGGCGGAGACGTTCAAGCGCGGAAGCGTCGCGAGCGGCGTCGGCGGGCAGGAGTTTCAATGCGACCATTCGCCCCAGATTCAGGTCCTCGGCCTTGTAGACAATGCCCATTCCGCCGCCGCCGAGCCGTTCGGTGACGCGGTAGTGCGTAATGGTTTGCCCGATGAGAGAATCTTTTTCTGTCATGCTGGATTTGCGGCGAAATTGTATTGAGGGAATGGGGGGCAAGTCAACGAGCGGCCGCGGATTCGTGCGTCAAACGCCAGCGCCGCCGGATTGGCGGGCGTCGCGTTCGGCGCGCAAACTCTCCATGACGCTTTGGATCAGTTGCTTGGCGTTCTGCAGCTCGTCGTTGACCAGGCGAATATCCAAGGGCGGCTGCTGGGGATTCGCGGCGCTGCGGCAATAGACGCCGTGCTGTCCGATGAGAATCATCGCGTCAGTGAGCAAGTCGAGCGACACCGCGAGTCGGCCGCGATGCGGACCCATCATCGTTTCGTAATGCTCGAGTTCTTCCCGCCGCTTTTCAAAAACACTCATTCGTTTTGCCTTTCAGTTCGTTGTTTCTATACAGCAACAATACCGATTCGCGCTTGTTCATTCAATGCTGTGAGACCTTGAATGTAGTGTACCGTGTAGTGCCAAATTGTGTTGCAAGTGAGGAACTTCTGGGGCACTACGCTTTGCGTGCCGGCGTTTCTCACCGCATAATAGTGAGCGACTTAGGCGCCGCCGCGCGAGAACGTCGAGGAAACTCTCTTCGCATTGTCTCGACGGAAGGAACATCCCCAGACCCGGTTTCTTCCTGGCGGTCAGTTGCACAGCGAGTCACGCACTTCGAGGAATCACTCCGCCATGCAGGCTTTCGTGCGTGGGAGGGCAGGGGAAAATGATGAGACGCTCCGATTTGGTCAGCAATAATTCCAAGGGAAAGACGCCGCGCACGAGTCAAGTTGTTTTCGGCGAACGGCAGCATCTACTGCGCGTGCTCGATTCGGTGGAGCACAGCGCGTTGCCGCACGGGCGGCTGGAGCAGGAGCGCCGCGTTGTCGAGCAGTTGATCCACGCGCGCACGCAGGAACTCAATCGCATCAACGGATCTTGGGACGAAAAGGTCGGGCTGGTGCTCAGCGCTGAAATCAAGCCGGAAGTTCTCGATAAGCTTTACCGCGACACGCCCGGCGAGGACTACTATTTGCTGCGGCTCATCAGCGAGCATCCGAAAGTTTCCGCGAAGACATTGCGGCGGCTGGCGAAACATCCGTACGCTGCGATTCGCGAAAACATCGCGCGCCATCCGAATGCCGACGCCACGACGCTCAGTTCCCTGAGCAAAGACCGCACGCAGCCGCTGTGGTATCTGGTTGCGTTCAATCCCAACGCGCCAACGGGACTGCGGCAGAAGTTGCGAGAGCGTATGCGGAAGCTCGGCGAGAAGACGGCCACCCAGTAGTTTCTGTCGACGCTAGTCGCGAATTTGAACCTGCTGCTGTCCGGTTGCGTTGGCGAGAGCGCGCAGGTAGGCGTCTAACGTTCGCGTATGCCCGATCACAAATCTTGAAACAAACCGGAATATCGGATGATAGACTTCACCATCCTCGGTAATCCGCACCGTGGTGCTGTCATTTTCCCGTTGCAGTAGGAAAATCCACTCGCCCGAATAGGGAAGGCCCTGTGCAGCGATCCGGCGCTCGATCAATTGCGGCGGTTTTCGGTTGAAGAGCTCGTAGGTGATTGTCTCTCCATTTCGCGTCGTTTCGCGAACCAACTCGCGGCCGCTCGCGTCGGGAACCGTCTCGAACCGTTTCACATCGGGACGCCAGTTCTGAGGCCCAGCGATGAGAGCAAAAAGCTGTTCCGGCGTCGCTCGGAACGAAGCGGCGCGCGACACACGGTGATGCTTCGGCAGGAGCGCGCCGATCACAACTACCGCAAAAATCAGGACGACAATGACGCCAAGGGTCATGAGCAAAATTCTCATGCGTCGCGCATCCTCTTTCGCCGGCGGAGCAGAATTCGTGCGTATTTCGCAAGGCACTCGATGCCCTGGAGCGCAGATTCACATTCCTGGGCGGACATCAAACGAAACATTCGGCTGACCAGATCAGGCTCCAGGATCGTGTTTTGCTCTTTCACTCGCGCTCCGGCGCGCGTTAGGGTCAAACATACGCGCCGCGCGTCGTCGTGGTTTCGCCGGCGCGCGATATATCCGCCGCACATCAATCGCTTCACTGTGATGCTCATCGTCGAGCGGCCCACACCCATGTGCTCGGCCAGCTTGGAAAGGGTAATTCCGCATTTCGCGTCCAGATGGTCGAGGACGCTGGCTTGGTGCTCGGAGATGCTTGCTCCTTGTTCGTCCACGGCGACATGTTGGCGGTGCGCGGCCAGGAAGATCGTCGGATACGCATCGAGCAGCCTCCGGATTCGCGAGTCCACCATAGCGGGAAGCTTGAGCCAAATGGTTTGATGCGTCAAACAAAATGTTGGCGCGCCGTTTGGCGAGGCGACGCGTGGTTCATCGGCCAGGCGGGCCGGATGGATTCGGTGAGGTGGCTATGTCGACGTCGACGAAAATTCTTTGGGACGCGAGCCCCGGTGGATAGCAATTTCCATCGGCTGCATACCTCGCGCGGCAGCGGGCAGTGATTTTCTTCCTGTGCGGCGACTGCGCGATTTGCCAGACGGTCGCGAACGATAGACCGCTTTGTATGGGCGTGATGTCGTTCACGGAGAAAGTGCATCCGCGCGACGGCGGGCAGGCGTCGTTGTAAACGAAGAACGAAATTTCGCGGCCGCCGGCATTTTCGCGGATGTCACTCGCGGTGATGATTGCTCCCTCATTTTGCTCATCCGGCATTCCGGAACAATAGACTCCCGCGCGATAACCGTTGGCATTCACGCCGTCGATCCACGCGTAGAGATAGGCGCGTTGCTCCGGCAGCATTCGCCCGCCTTCTTCCTGGTCGAGGAAAATAATCGTGCCGTACGGAAAGCCCTCGACCTGTGCAGCTTTGACGGCGGACGCCGCGTCGTTCGCGCCGAGCTGCGCAGCGTCGCCCGCTCGCTTCAGCTCTTTATCAAGGCGTCCGTTGAACAGCACCAAAAAACCAAATCCGTTCGCGCGCAGCATCTCTCGTTTTCCGGTCCACGTCGTCGCACTTTCGCCGGGAGGTGCGTTCAACCAATAGCCGGAGAACGCAAATGTCTTTCGCAACGCGGCGAGTGATTCATCGCCCGGATAATCGTTGCGATCAAATCCGATAAACGTGCGAGTGTTATCTGTTGGGTGGAGCGCCGCGACTTGTACGATGGAAGAAGAAGAGCTCCCTGCAGCCAGCGCGAGCAAGGCGGAAACCACTATCGCGATTCTCATTGCACAGCTATTTTAACTGGTGCGCACCCGGGTTCGCACGATGCAGAATTTAAAATATTCTACTGATGGTTTTCGGCCTCGAAAAAACTCATTCGGTTGGCATGTGCAAGTACATTGATTGAATGCCGACGCGTCCTGGTCCTTTGAAGCGGTTCCACACCAGTTGCCCGCCGCTCGCAAACATGCCAGTCGCCAGTTTTTGGAATTGCGCTTCCATCTGCACGCTGCGGTCTTTGTAGATCCATCCGCCGGGCTCAACGTCGATCTGTTCGCCGACGTTCAGGGTAACCTCGAACACGTTGCCGTAGCCGTGAAGCCAGAGAATGCCGTCGCCTTTTTGCGCCTGGAAGGTGTCAATGAAAAACCCGGAGCCGCCGAGAAGCATGTTCGCAACGCCCTTGACGCGCGTGTAGGTGTAGTCGAGCTGATCTGTTGCAGCAAGGAACTGGTGTTCGCGAACGTCGATCGCGGCTCCCTGTTTCATGTGCATCGCAAAGAGATGACCTGCTCCGTCCCGGCTGAAGGCGATTCGTCCGGGACCATGCGCTTCGGTCATGAATACGGGCATGCCGGAGAGGACGCGTTTGAACGCGCCTGCGAGCGGCTTGATGGCGATTTCTGTGCGCGTGTCTTTCCATAACAGCACGTGGTGCTCGAAATACACTGGCACGCTGCTGATCTCGACTGTCAGCACCGGGACGAGCTCGCCGTCGAGGTGATAGGTCACGCCCGCGAACGTTTCGGCTTGCGCCGCAGTCGCCTTGAGCACGGGTGTAGGGCCAGGAATAGCCGCCATCGCATCCTCCTCGGTTGCTTTTCGATTTGTCCGGAAAAATCCAGCATAGGGCGTCCGTGCGGCGAAGTCATCTTCGAAGGCGGCGTTCGTGTCCGAACGGTCATAGCTCGCCGGCAGTGGGTTTGAATTTCGACTCCCTGTGTCACCGTGAAGAAGATTCAAGCTGGGCTCGTGCGAACGGCTGGTGGTGTGGGGAAACCCTGATAAGCTTACAAGCGTCTTTCTGGATAGCCTCCGGCACAGCCGCGGGGAATGAAGCCAGGAGTTTTTGTCGCGTGACTGTGCTGGATTTGTCGGCATACATTGGCCTCACGGCCGTTGGGTTTGCCACCGCCAATATTCTCATCGGGCTGCTGATTCTCGGCCGCTACAGCCCGGTGCGCTATTGGCCGCATCGCCGTTTCGATATCTTCGGCCTTCATCGCTGGACCGGCTACGCTACGCTGGGCTTTACTCTCACGCATCCTTTGCCGTTGCTCCTGAGCAAGAAACCGCCCTTTCGCGTGCTCGACATTGCGTTTCCGATTTGGTCGCCGCTACAGCCCTTGTGGAACACCATTGGAGCGGTGGCGCTGTATCTGTTGGTTTTCATTGTGGTGACTTCGCTCTATCGCATCGAACTCGGGCGCCATCTGTGGAAGCTGTTTCATTACCTCACTTACGCCGCCGCCGGCGGGCTTTTCATCCACGGCATTTTGACGGACCCGAACCTCACCGGCGGGCCGGTCGATTATCTCGATGGCGGCAAAGTGTTCGTCGAAATTTGCTGCGTGATTGTCATTGCCGGCTCGATTTGGCGCGTGCGTCACAGCCTCAAGAAGCGCGCCGCGGAACGGCTCTCGCGGGTCGGGGATCCGGCCGCAGCCGACTAGCGCGGCGCCCACGTCGGCTGAAAAATCCCTGTTAACATTCGTGCACTCATGGCCGTATTGGTATGCAGAGGAAGAGAGAGCAGCAGGCTTCCTCGTTAGCTCGTACCGCGGATGGCGGTTTGGGAGGGCAAGATGTCAGACCAAATGGTACAGGTGTTGGTTCTGCCGGCGCTGTTCTTTTGCATTGGCTGGATTGTGTGGATCGTAGCGACCAGCCGTCGCCGCAGCAGAATCGCCGAGATTCAAAGGGACATCCATGGCAAACTTTTCGAGAAGTTCGGAACCAGCCAGGAGCTGATCGAATACCTGAAAACCGAGGCAGGCAGCAAGTTTCTCGACTCGGCCAGCATCGAGCAGACCAGGCCATTCGGCCGCGTTCTCGGGTCAGTTCAGGCCGGCTTGATCCTGCTCCTCCTGGGCATCGCCATGCTCTTCGTGCGCTTCACCATGCCAAGTGTCGGCTGGAACGCAGTTGAGCAAGCGCAGACCGCCCATGGGTTTTTGGCCGTCAGTTTCCTGCTGCTGGCGTTGGGGCTCGGTTTCTTGGCTTCCGCCGGTGTTTCTTATAAGCTCTCGAAACAATGGGGACTTTTTGATCGCGAACTGGGTTCGAAGCGTTAGGATTCCGCTTGCGGAGGATTGCTCCCGTGCGTAGTCAAGCCGAGTTGCTGAATGCGGCGGAGATTTCTTTCGCCTCCGCCGAGTCCCACGAGAACGCTGCGCGCAAGCCGGCCAGCGTTCCGTCGATGGGCGAGGCGGAGTTCCGCGCCTTCTACGAGCAGACTGCTCCGCAACTTCGCGGCTATCTGCGCCGAGTCACGGGAGATGCGAGCCTGGCCGACGATTTGCTTCAGGAATCTTATCTGCGCATGCTGCGCACGCCGCTCGCGCCCACCGAAGAGGCGCATCGCAAACACTACCTTTTCCGCGTCGCGACCAATCTGCTGCGAGATCATTTCCGGGCTTCCGAGCATTCGTTTGCGCCGCTTACCGAGAATGCGAGTCCGGTGTCTACGGATCGCGATTTAAGTCTGGAGCGCGATTTCGAGAAACTTTTGTTGGAGCTGAAGCCGCGCGAGCGCGAGTTACTTTGGCTTGCCTATGTGGAGGGTTATCGCCACGCGGAGATCGCCGAATTGATAAACTGTAGACGGGCGAGCGTGCGCCCGATGCTGTTTCGCGCGCGTGGGCGTCTGGCGGAACTTTTGCGCGCGCGAGGCTGGAAGCGGGATTCTCAGGGAGCAGCAATGCCATGAAAAATGAACACTGTGCATTCGAAGAAAAAATTGCAGCGGCGAACCGCTCGGGCCGCTGGAGCGACGAGTTGCTCGCGCACGTCGCGGACTGCCGCGTGTGTGAAGAGGTTGCGCTCGTGTCGGGTTACCTGTGCGAATCGAGCGATGCGGCTGGGGCCGGTGCCGTGTTGCCGGGCGCGGAACTCATCTGGTCGAAAGCGCAAGCCGCAGCGAATGCGGTTGCGATCGAGCGTGCTCTGCGCCCGATTCTCTGGGCGCGCCGTTTCGCGTTTGGCACGGGCGCAGCCGCGATTGTCATCGCCATTGTTCTGGCGTGGTCGCGCATCGGGGAGTTTTTCGCGACCTCTGTGGAGTCGTGGCAATCTCGAAATGTTTCGACATCCGCCGGACACGGTAACGTTATGCTCGTGATGATGGCGGTATTTCTGCTGATTCTCGTTCCGGTGATTTTCAGCGTCTACACTGCCTGGTCTGAAGACTAGTCTTAGCGAAGCGTCAGACCTTTAAGAGCCGCTGACGACGCCGGTCGCGTGCACGGCGGTTTCTCAATGAGAGGCGGCGGTAGCCCACTTCTTCCAAACGGCTGAGTCCGTGAGCATTTCCATGTAAACGCCGCCAACAACGGGGCGCGCCTGAAATCCGGTTTGAGTTCCGTCGATGGTCCAATACCAGTCGCTGAGCGGTATGCGGGTCGGAGTCTGCTGCGCGAAGTTATATACACCGGAGAAGAGTTCGATGAATTGCGCTTTGGACGTGGCCAGCGCGGCGGACCATGACTCCCAGTCGAGCTTGGTGAACGCGGCGCGGTTGTCGAGCGGAAATCCAAAGAGCGTCGAGCGGTTCTGGTAATAGGCGATTTCCTCTTGAGCAAGGCTCGGCGGAAACAAACGGATTCCGAGGACGCGATCCCAAGCGAGGTTGTACTTCTGGCTCCAAGTGCCGGGCCGGTCGAATGCGAGCCGGGTATGGCCGCGGTCTCCGGCCATTTTCATCCACTTGGCGGCGAATTGTTGCGCGGTTTGGCGAACGCTTTCACTTTCGGGAGCTTTTCCCAGCATTTGCGCAAGCATGGCGTATCCGCCAAGCGCTTCGATGGCTTTGAGGGAGAGATTCGCGTTGTGGCTGAGCAGGCCGGTAAAGTCGTCTGTGCAAAGCTGATCGCCGGGATCGAGGCCGTTCATTTTCAGGTAATCGGCCCACTTCTGGAGCAGCGGCCAGTAGTGCGCCGCAAATTCCGCATTGCCCTCTGCTCGTGCAATTCCGGCGATCATTAACAGCATGTTGCCTGTTTCCTCGACGGGCATGCTCTCCATGTGCGTGGGATTCCGGCCGTTGTCCAGCGGATAGGTACCGAGGTCATGCGGGGCGTAGGAATAAGGCCACTGGGCCGATTGTGCGTAGTCGAGCAGTGGAATGAGCGAGTATTCGAGAAGCTTTGGGTTGACGAGCAACAGGAGCGGCGATTCCGGATAAATCACGTCGGCCGTTTGCGCGCAGCCGCAGCTGGATATTTCTTTCAGGAACATCAGCGGATCGCCGTTAGGGCCGATCGCGAGACTGTTTGCAGCAAAAGCCTGACGGTAGGCGAGCGCGGACACGTCCGCGTACTGCTCGCCTCCGACGCGCGCGAGATCCGTCATCAGCTCTTGATCGAATCTCTCGCTGCGAGCTTCGAGCAAAGGAAAATCCTTCTCGGCGCTTTGCAGCATGTCGCTGGCAGTAACGCCGTTGCGCTGCCAGAGTGGATGAAGTCGCTTGCCGAAGTATTCGACGGCAGAACGTTCGTCATACGCAAGGATCGCGTAGCGCGAAACGGATTGGACTCCCACTGCGCCAAGCGGAAAGGCAAAGGCGATGGTCGGCCATCGGTCGTTTGCGGCGCGCGGCATGTTGGCATCGAGCGGGGAATTGAGTTGACCCGCCGAAGTAAAGTCGCCGATTGCTTGTTCGGCCGGCAGGACAGTGCTCTGTGGCGATTCGTCGACCGGAGCGGCGACGTAGAGGTAGCCCCAGTCGATGCGAGTTTCGTCGCCTGCCCGGGCCAGAATCGGCTGCGCGGCGGTTCCCATGCATATCGCGCGAAGGCCGGGAATGTTTTCGTTTTTCCAGGTTACAGCCTCGTCCGGCGTATTCACGACAAGTTCGGCGGAACTGCCGAAATAAATCGCGACATCGTGTTTCTTGCCGTCGAGCGAGTGGACCTCCCAAACTAAATAGGTCACGGGCCGGCTCAGGACGTCGATTTGTTGCGGCAGGTCAGGAGTGAGAAAGGTGAGGCGAACGAAAATGTTCGCCGCGCGAAACCCGTAAACCGTCCGCGTGGGGAACACGCGCAGGTTGAGCTGGGTCGCCGGAGCCGTGTCCTTCGGTTCGCCGCCTATGATGCGGTACGTCTTTCCGTCGACGCGGATCAAACTCTGCATGTTCATGCGCGAGCCGGTCCAGTGGCGCGTAGCGTCGTAGGTCAAGTGATCTGCGAATGACCAGATGCTGAGATAGGGATCCACCGCCATCAAAGGAACCGCGGGAGGCCGAAAGGCGACCGGTGCCGTTTGCGCTTTCACCGTCATTGCGGACGAGAAGAACAGCAACAACACAGCCGATTTGAGTTTCATCCACTCACTCTCCCGCAAACCAAGAATTTTGCTCCGCGACCCAAGGGCACCAAGCGAAGGCGCATTCTATTACACCTGGACGTAGCTCTGGACGGTCGTTGCGTCCATCGTTATGATTTGGGCGCTCCGAAGAGCGCGGCGCGGGAAGCGCATTCTTAGGGAGAAGGAGAGCCATGAGACAGAAAAAATCAAGGCCTGCTAAGACGGGTGGATTCAATCGCCGCGAATTTGGCCAGCGCGCGGCTATGGTGTTGACCGGCGTGGCTCTCGCGGGTACGCCCGTCGCGGGATTGAGCCGCAGTGTTGCGGCCGATCCACCGTCCGCTCGGTTCGAGCAAGATCAGCAGGGGAGCGGGCTGTCGCAGCAGGCGCAGGCCGAGGTCGAATCCAAGCTTCAACATGTTCTTGCTACGTACGGATCGCGGCTGAACGACGACCAGAAGAAGATGATGCGCCGTACGATAACCGAGCATGTCCGAATGCTTGAAGTTGTGCGGCCGGTTGCTGTTGGCAATGGCGATGCACCGGCAACGGTATTGAAGTTGGTCGAACGCAAAACTCCGCAGCGGGAAGAGTGAACATGCTCAGCGAAGACATTCTTTATCGTCCCACCCGTGAACTCGCGGAGCAGATTCGTTCTCGCAGGATTTCCCCCGTCGAGCTGACGGAAAGTTACATCGAGCGGAGCAAGCGCCTCGGGCCAAGATTCAATGCTTACGTAACTCTGACAGAGGATTTGGCGCTCAAGCAGGCGCGCGCGGCGGAGAAGGAAATTTCCGCTGGCCATTATCGCGGGCCTCTGCACGGGATTCCGTATGCGGCGAAAGATCTACTGGCAGCCAAGGGATACAAAACCACGTGGGGCGCTCGTCCCTACTCGGATCAATCGTTTGATTACGACGCCACGGTGATTGAGCGGCTCGCCAATGCCGGAGCGATATTGATCGGCAAAGCAGCGATGATTGAACTTGCGGGAGGCCTTGGCTATGAAGGAGCAGAGGCTTCACTCACAGGGCCATGCAAAAACCCGTGGAACACCGATTACTGGACGTGCGGCTCGTCGAGCGGCTCCGGCGCAATCGTTTCGGCGGGGCTCGCGAATTTTGCTCTCGGCTCAGACACCCGCGGTTCGATTATTTGTCCGTCGACGCTTTGCGGGATTTCCGGCATGCGTCCGAGTTTTGGCCGCGTGAGCCGTTTCGGAGTGATGGCCATCGCGTGGTCGATGGATAAGATTGGCCCGATGGCGCGCACCGCTGACTGTTGCGGCCTGGTACTTTCCGCCATGGCGGGACATGATTCGAAAGATCATGACTCGTTGCGTCCAGCATTGGCATCGTTTCGATACGAAGAAACCCGAGAAAACTCCAAGCCGCTGCGCATCGGGCGCCTGACGAATGTCTTCCCAAATGCCGATCCCGTTTTGCATTCCGCGGTGGATGATGCTTTGAAAGTGCTGGAGCAAAATGGTGCTGCGGTTTCTGCGGCCCAGCTGCCGGAGGGACCATACGAGGAAGCCGCGGAGCTGGTGATTCTGATCGAGGCCGCGTCCGCGTTTTCTGAACTCGTTCAATCGGGACGTTGCGCTCAGCTTCAGGATGCGCTGGGGCAAATCAACGGCTACGCCAGCCTGGAGTTTTCCGCGTCTGACCTGCTGCAGATTCAGCGCGTGCGGGTTTCCTTGCAGGAAAAAATTGACGCGCTTTTTGATCGTTTTGACGTGATTGCAGCACCTGGCGAAGACACGATCTCGATACCATTGAAGCCGGCGCCGCAAACCGAACAGCAATCAAGAAGCCATCGCCGCCGGCAACGCACAAAGCCCGACAGTCTTCAGCCCGATGCAATATCCAGTTTGTGCGGCCTGCCTGCGATCACAGTGCCATGCCAGTTCACCAAGGACGGCTTTCCTGTGGGCATTCAGTTTCTGGGGCGCGCGCTCGATGACGATAAAGTGATCGCCGCCGCGAATCTTTTCCAGGCGCACACGGATTGGCACACGAAGCATCCGAAGCTCTGAAGAAATTTCGGTGGAGTTAAACGGTTTTGTCTTTGGAGTAGCACAGGCGTTCGAGGTTGCATTCGATGCAGCGGGGTTTGCGCGCCTGACACACGCGCCGTCCGTGCCAGATAATCTGGTGCGAGAAGAGGATCCAACGGTCCTGCGGAATTACCTTCACCAAATCCTGCTCGATTTTCTTTGCGTCGGTGCTCTTGGTGAGGTCCAGGCGCTGGGTCACGCGTTGTACGTGGGTGTCCACCACGACGCCGGAAGCGATCTGATAACCCGTGCCGAGCACCACATTGGCCGTCTTGCGCGCAACTCCAGGCAGGGTCAGCATTTGATCCATCGTGCGCGGCACTACGCCGCCGAACTCCTCGATGAGTTTTTTACTCGCGCCGATCAGCGACTTTGTCTTGTTCCGAAAAAAACCCGTGGTGCGAATCTCGTTTTCTAATTCCGACGGATTCGCGTACGCGAGATGCTTCGCGTCGGGATACTTGCGGAAAAGCTCCGGCGTCACCATATTCACGCGCACATCCGTGCACTGCGCGGAGAGGATGGTCGCGACGAGCAGCTGAAACGGATTGTCATGTTTTAGCGCGCAGGTTGCGGTGGGATAAGCCTCATCGAGCTTGGCGAGAATCGCGCGAACGCGTTTGGGGTTGGTGCCGTGGGCCTGCGCGCCGCGGGTTGTTTCGCGCGCGCTACGCGCGGCTTTTGTACTTTGTCTTTTCTTTGTTTTGGTGGGCATGGTGGAAGCGGAAAATATAGCACACGCGCTCGCGAATCGTCCGTCAGTGGCCGCCGATCGAATTCCGCACTTCGCCGTGGGCGTCGGCCCAGTCGTCCGACATCTGGCTGCGGATCTCCCACAACTCCGGGAAGAACCGCACGCGCAGCCCTTCGTTTAGCAACTCTACGGCGCGGCCTTTCAGTGATTTCGCACCGAGCCCGATTGTTCGCATAATCAGTTGCATGTGCACCGCGCGAAATCTTTGAAAAAGCTCGTCGAATTCCGCGAGCGCCTCGGCGACCACGTACGCGCCGGAATGCGTGTATTCCGAGTCGTAGATTTTCTCGATCGTCAGACCGTGTTTGTCGAGATAGTTTGTCTTGAAGGTTTGCCATAGCGGCGTGTGCATGCGGAGCAAAGTACGAAATCCAGGAGATTCCTGCCCGCTGCCGTTTCCGAGGCGCAGACGGATTTCCTGATACTCCTTCGGCGACATCGTTTCGAGCAGTGCGAGCTCGTCGATCATCATTCCCTGCGCGGTGTGCACGCGGCGAAAGAGCGTCAGAACGCGGTTCGTGTCCTCCTTCTGCATGTAATCGTCAATGTCCAGCAGCGTGTAGCCGATGAGCTTCATCCAGATTTCTTCGGCCTGGTGCACCACTTGAAACTGCAACTCGTCGCGGTTGCACAGGTCATGGAAATCCTTTTGGCAGGAAAGCAGCGCTTTCGTGTTCAGGTAAATCTCGTAGTCCAGTGTGCCTTCGCCGTTCATGATCGAGTAGAAGAACTCCCGATCCATCGTCATTCCTCCAGTTGCGGAAAGTTCGCGGCCTGCTGCGCTCATCTTATCCCAAAACGTCTGCGCGTCGCGCGTAAGTTACAGGTTGTCGCGGGCGACTGTTGCTGGGAGGTGTATACTCCGCGCAAAGGAGAGGCTGTTGAGACACGCTCTGACGCCGGCATTTCGTGCGCTGCTCGTTTTCGCCGCTGCACTGCTTCCCGGAATCCTATCGCGCAACGCCCGCGCGCAAAACTCCACGACTCCCGACTACACCATTCAGGCGATTCGCTACGCATCCGCACCGGACGACGTGTCAAACCTTGTGATGGGCGCGCCCAAGGAGAAAATTAACCTCGCCATGGTGGTCTGGCTGATTCGCGGCGGCGGGCGTAATATCTTGTTCGATAGCGGCTACCATCGCGATACGTTCCTGAAATACTTTCCGTCAGCGGGATACATTCGCCCCGACGAAGCCGTGAAACTCGCCGGCGTTCAGCCGGACGAAATCACGGACGTGGTCATCAGCCACGCGCACTGGGACCATCTCGGCGGCATCGACCTTTTCCCCAAAGCGACGATTTGGATACAGAAAGAGGAATACCGCTACTACACCGGTCCAGCCTGGCAGCGCGGCGGAGATCATGGCGGCATTGATCCTGCCGACGTGCAGGAACTCGTTACGTTCAATACCGAAGGCCGCGTGCGCTTTGTGGACGGCGACAACGTGGAAATCTTTCCTGGCATTCGCGCTTACACCGGGGGGCGGCACACCTACGCTTCACAATATCTGCGTGTCGAGGGCAATCCGCCGTTCGTGCTCGCATCCGACAATTGCTATCTCTATCGCAATCTGGCCGAGCATCGCGCGAGCGCCACGTTTTCTAAAGCGGATGAGCCCGCCAACATTCAGAACCAGGCCCGCATGATCGAGCTCGCCGGCGGGTCGCCCGATCGCGTCATTCCCGGCCACGATGCCGCGCAATTCGACAAATACCCCACGTCCGCCGACGGCCGCGTCGCGAAAATCAAATAGGAGATGCGGACTCCTTCTGCAAACTTTTCTTGTTCGGTGATCGTGAAACTGCGGAAGTGGCATAATTGGTGTGGGTTTCGAAGCAAGCAGCCCGGCCCGGAAGGAGCAATCATGAAAATGAGCTGGCGTTTTCTTGAGACATCGATAGGTAAGGCTGCGCTTGGCGCGGGCATCGCGGCGGTGGGACTTTTGACGTTCGCTGCGGTTGCGTCAACCGCGCCGCCGTACTTGCCGTTGAACGTTCACGTGGGCGAAAAGGCGCCCGATTTTGCTTTGGCGTCAGCGACGGGAGGCACGGTCAGGCTGTCGCAGTTCGCAGGACACAATGTGCTGCTCGATTTCTACGAAGGGTATTGGTGAACATACTGCAGCGTCGAACTCGGCGAGTTCGCGAAGCATTATCCGGAGTTTCAGAAGCTCAACACAGTGATTCTGGCGGTGAGCACCGATCCACTCGAAAAAGCGCGATGGTCGCAGTCGAAAATTCAGATCCCATTTCCAGTGCTTTCGGACGACAAGCGCACGGCGATGAATCTGTACAACACCGTGTCGCTCTCGACGTATCCGGCGCCCGACGGAGGGAAGTACAATCACGCAACGCTCATTTTGATTGACGCCACTGGAACGATTCGGTGGATTTACCGCAACCCGGATTATACAGTTCGCGCGACGGTGACAGACGATTTGGCCGAGATTCGCAAGCTGCACTGATGCGACGCGCAGCTTTGCGCGAGGAGATATTGTCAATGATGAACCGGCGTGAAGCAGGCAAAACTTTGGCGCTGGCGGCGGGCGCGCTTCTTGCGGGATCAACGAGAGCGTTCGCGGAGAATCAGCCGGCGACGGCGCAGGGGCAAAGCGCGGGGCCTTCGAGCGATTCCATCGGCGTGCATGACCTGGCGAGCGAGCCGCTCATGGAAATGGCGAACCCGGAGATCAGAATGCTGACGCTCGTGCTCGCGCCGGGAGCAACATCGCAGGCGCATCGCCACACGGGGCCAGTTTTCGCGTACATCCTGGAAGGGTCGATCGAAAATCAGGTCGACCCAGGCGCTCCGAAGACCTACAAGCCGGGAGATTTTTTCTACGAGCCGGCGATGCACGTTCACCGGCAGATGAAGAATCTGAGCGACACCGAGACAGCGAGGGTGCTCGTCTTCGAAGTCGGCGAGAAGGGCAAGACGTTTACGATCAGCGCGTAACACTCTCGCCACAAGTCGCTGAGTCACATTGTTTTCAGAGGTTGCCTAACGTGTTTGTTTCTTGGGAAAATGCAAGGTGCGTGCCCGTAGCTCAGTTGGATCGAGGGATCGAGGGAGAATTGGCAGACTGATCTTCCGCGAAGCCATACCCAACCGGACGCTTAGATTTTTGCTGGAAGATCTCCCGTGCCCTTCGCAGGCAGACGCTCGATTGATGTATCCATTGTTGTACCCAGGAACTGTGACGTTCGATCTCCACGCAATTCGAATCTTCACTTTGACGAAAGACATCCGCGCTGTTTACGATGCAAAATGCTTCACGGAGGCTGCGCACGGGACGTACTCGAATTGGGTCACCGCGCAGGTCGAAACGACGACGAAAATGCACTTCGCCATTCGTCAACGTGTCACGAAGGGGTTCACGACTCTCGCCGTGCCATACACCTGCCCGTGTGATAGGTCCTCCGAGTATAGGACGTCGGCTCCTGCCGCTTGCGCTGCGTGGATGACGAGCGCATCCCAGAAGGAAATCCGGAATTTCGCCTCGATGTCCAGCGCCTCGAGAATCGATTCGGCGCCGTTGACGACAATTTGCCACGCCAAGTAGTCACGGATAATCTCCCGCGTGGCTTTGGCATGCAGCGGACGGTCAGCCTTCCGACGCAAATTGACCGCCAGTTCTTGCAGCACTTGTGTGCTAATGACGCCACTTCGGTCTCGCCAGAGCTCCTCTACGAGCGCTTTGGCGCGTTCATGCTTTGCTCCGGCAGACACGTCGTGCGCGTACATGAGGATGTTCGTATCGACGAAGTACTTATCGCTCATGGACCTCGTCGCGCGATTTGGGCGGCGTCCACCGTAGGTCGAGGCCTTCACGTAGCCTAGCGAGAGCGCGGCGTCTGGCCTTGTCAAACGCTTTGCGCTCCCGCACGATAGCTTCGAGGCGGTCCGCCAGAAGCGCGCTGATGGACCTCCCCTCTTCGGCAGCCACGACGCGCGCTTCACGGAGCAGGTCGGCGTCGAGCTTGAGGGTGACGTTGGTTTTCATGTCTGTAGTCCGCATGGCACGTCATTAACGTGCTGCACAAGTTTACGTGCTCCAGGGCGCTTCCGCAAGTGAATTGGCACGTTGTATCAGAGGCTGCCTAACGTGTTTGTTTCGAGGGAGACTGAGTGTAAGGTAACGCGCCCGTAGCTCAGTTGGATCGAGCGTCTGCCTGCGAAGAGCACGGGATATCTTCCAGCAAAAACCTAACGGCCGGTTGGGTGTGGCCTCGCGGAAAACCCTGCGAATTCTCCCTCACTCATATCCCCATTGTCGTACCCATATGCCGTACTAGTCGCCGACCTCTGCAAGCGTCGCCGAAAGGCTGAGGTCACCAGGAGAGGGTTGTGTCCGTTTTGGAGACGGTGAGTGTGGGACTTTTGGATTATATTTCAGCGCGTTCGACGACAACCTGCGCCACGCAGACAAAGAGCAGCGCGACGATCACCCACAAACATTCGCTCAATGCTATCGGCAGGTGCCCAATCTGTTGCGGCGGGAGCGGCAAATCAACTTTCCAGCGCATCTGAAGCGCTGCGGCGACTCCGATCATGCCCGCCATCATTCCGAGGCTCGCGCCGAGCCCCTTCAAGCCGTTCCGCAAGATAGCCGTCAACGCAAAGGTCAGGGCGTAAGCGAAGCAGGCATAAACGACTGCCTCGACAAAATTTCGCGGCGAAACGTCTTGAGCGGCAGCCTCTGTGAATGCGCTGACGCCATAGTGAGCGAGTACGCGCCATCCGACCAAGAGGTTCACGGCCGCGACGATCAGCAATTCCGTGAACCCAACGATCCAACTGGCCCACACAAAGTAGCCGCGACTGCGCGGTTTGGTGAAGAGGAAGTGTGCGGTTTTGTCCGTAAATTCCTGAATGGCGCAAATCGTTGCCAGAGCGTAGGCGGCAGCCGTAACGATCGTCACGAACGTGTTCTGGAACGCGAACGAGCCGGCGTACCTTGCAATACCGCCGTGGCTGGCGAATGCCGCCATGGGCATCGGCAACGCCGCGATTGCTAGGAAGACGAAGAAGAACCAACGAGTGTCGCGCCAGCATTTCCAGAGATACATGGAAGCTCCTTCCGAACCAGATGTAGAAAGATTTCCCGGAGACCTAGGGAGGTGATCTGCGTCACCGTCGCTCCGTTGCGAGCGAGTTGTGCCGCAAAGCCTTCGGCGGCATGCGTGACCAAGTATCGGCAGCAGTCGCCGTCGGTTACGACAGAAAGTACCTGGGAGGACGTATGCAGGGGAAGGGAATTACCGACGGCAATGATCAGACGGAATTCACTCTTGATGTCGTCGAGGCGCGATTCTAAAAGAAGCCTGCCGCGATCCATCACGCCGACGAATTCGGCGATGCGCTCGACCTCCTCGAGCCGGTGGGAGGAGAAAAAAACGGTGCAGCCACGCTCCATCGCACTGCCGGCCAGCACCCGCAAGAATTCGTCCGCAGTGAGGGGGTCAAGCGCCGCGGTGGGCTCGTCAAGAATGAGCAGGTCAGCCCCCTGCGCCAGCGCGAGCAGCAGGAAGACTTTTGTCTGGTTTCCATTGGAAAGCCTATCGAAGCGCTGAGTCATGGGTATTTCAAGCAGCTGCGAATATTTTTCGACGGCAGTGTCGTCCCAGGTAGGGTAAAAACCGCGGCTGAACCGCACCAGCTCCTTTGGTGTGAGCAAGGGATACAGAGTCTTTTTTTCGCTCACGAAAGCCGTGCGCTGTAAGATCGCGATCCGGTCGGGTGCGGTGTCCATGCCGAGCACGCGGGCCGAGCCGGACGTGGGGCGCGCGAGTCCGAGGAGCATCTTGATTGTCGTGGTCTTGCCGGCGCCGTTGCGGCCTAGAAATCCGTAGATCGTGCCGCAGGGAACGTGCAGGTTCAGTTCTTGCACGGCGGCTGTGGGCCCATAGTTCTTCGTCAGGCCCTCAGTGGAAATGGCTAGTTGCCTCATCGATGCACCTCCAGCTTTGCGAGTTCATCCTGCACCATGTTCAGGATCTCTGCGTCAGTAAGTCCGAGTTGCATCCCTTCGACGGCGATTTGCCGAGCGTAAGGTTGCAGTCGACGCACCCTCTCTGACTTCAAAAAGCGAGGCTGGCCGTCGGCAACAAAGGTTCCTCCGCCGGGCACAGTGGTGATGGTGCCTTCTCGCTCAAGTTCCTGATAGGCCCTCGCGGCGGTGTTGGGATTAATGCCCAACTCCGCGGCCAGTTTACGGACCGAGGGGAGCGGCTGACCGGCCTTGAGCGCTCCGGCGGCGATGGCATTCCTGATTTGCGTTTCCACCTGCAGGTAGATCGGAACGCCGGTGGAAGGGTTGACATGGAAAAGCATACTGTACTAATACGATAGTACGGTAAATGCGTCAAGAAAAAAACGCGTGAGAGGTGCCTTCGCGGTACGAAGCAAGCTCGGCTACCGCCAAAGCCTTTACGGTGATCGAGACGCTGATCGGACCCGCTGCCGCGTCGTTCGAGTCTCCTCTGTACGTAGCGGACAACGTGAGCGTCGCGACTGTCAAGCCGGTGACGCTGGTCGATGCCGTTCCCGCGGGTTCAGCCGCCGCGCTCATCAACAGGAATCCCGCTCCCGTCGAGACCTACAACGACTTGGACGGTGAGGTTTGTACTTTCTTCCGCGTGCTCAGGGAGGAATCGGAAAAACTCATCAAGGCTATCGGGCTCACGCCCTTCTCGCGGGAGGAGTTCGCGCTCGCCTGTAAGCTTGATCCGAAATGCAAGCCTCTAGAGAGGCCCGGCGTTTTTACATCCGCGCTCGTCAAGTCAGGACGGGACTAGCTGGGCAAATTGCAAGGACACGAGCCGTGCGGGGATGAGCGGTGTCATAAGCCGTTGGTTCGGCGGTGTCAAGATGCTGCCTTACATCGCTGAACGCCTGCTGCGCGTCCAGATCGAGAATCGCCCTGCTGAGGATGTTATTCGACTCTACGCTCTCCGACGACGCTATTCTATTGCGACCCACCTTACATCCATGAGACGCGGGGCGACTCGAAAGCGTACAGGCACGAAATGACGAATCGGGAGCATCGACGCCTCGCGAAGATCTTAAATGCAGTCAAGGGGATGGTTGCCATCTCGAATTACCAATGTGATCTATATGGACGAGTTGTATCCTTCGAAACGTTGGATGAAGACAGTGGCGCCGGAGGGAACGAACCATGCTACCAAAGGCAAGCGCGTCGAAGTTCTGTGGACGAACTACGACGTGAATCACGGGTTCTTGAAGGCGAGGGCGAAGGCGAGTGGCAACGGCGGGCATGGATGGCTCTTCAAAGATTTTGCATGACTCCTACCAGCGGGCACTGAAGCATTTCGACAAATCGTTCGTAGCAGACAAGGGAATACCTGTACGAATCGAGACAGTGGCGTTGTGTCTCAAGAACCGGGCAGGCGTCAGGGCGTAGAGCGTCTGCCTACGAGGGTACGGGATATTTTCCAGCCAAAACCTAGGCCTGTTTGGTTTCGCTTCGCGGAAAATCAGTCCACGAATTCTCCCTCGATTCACGTACCCATTGTTGTACCCAGAATCCGCCGATGACTGAATAGCGCGATCGGAGCTCGTCAGCGAAAAGGATTGACGCAGCGTACCGTGCCATAGAGACGGTCGTGTTCGAAGTCTTCCGAGATTAACTCCGCAAGACCGTAGTGCTCCGCGCAGGCCCAGACGTGGGCGTCAAACCAGGCGAGTTGATACGCGGCGGCGCCACGCAGCGCGAGCCGCACGACTTGGTCATTCGGATACAGGATTTCGAACTGGTTTAGCAATTCCTCTGCTTCCCGGCGAGCGTCTTCGGGAGAAAGGGTAAAACCGCCGCCTTTGTGCGGACGGCTGGCAGCAGCCACAAACTCCACAATCGCTTGGTGGGGCACGCGTAGCGAGTCCTCGGCCACGCCCCGTCGTAATAGCTCGGTGGCGATCCTTCGTTTCGACGGAAAGCGCGCGTCGAAACGATAGACGAGAACGTTCGTGTCAATGAGGGCTGCCACGCGTGTAGAGGTCCTCTCGTTTCCACCCGCGATCCGCCGACTCTCCTTCGCGCGGGCCTCCCGAAGGAAAGTTAGCCTCGCGGCGACGCTGGCGTGCGGTCGCTTGGTCAAACAATCTCAGGCGCTCACGTACGCCGAGGCGACGTCCCCCCCGGCGGCTGTTTCCGCGCGCGGAAGGGATCACGCGAATCACTTCGCCCGCGGCCACCCACTCGACGTCATCACCTGGTCGAATGCCATATTGGTCGGCAATCGCCTTAGGGACGGTAAGCTGCAACTTGCTGGTCACCTTAGCCATATCCTTACTATAGCAAGGACGGTTTCCTTGTCAAACAGGATTACCAGGTGCGCAGTGAAAGGGTGGTGGTACACAGCGGGGTATATTCGTTACAATTGGCTTTGTCTTCGTTTTGCATATCTTCGGAGCAGTTCGACCCTAGGATTCTAGGATTTGTGCCGTGGAAGGTATTTGGCGATTCATGAAAACAGCGTTCAGTCGCGCCGATGTTCCTCGCTGATGCGGACGATCAAAGACAGTGCAAGGCCAGTCTTCGCTGCGATCCACGTCGCGTGCCTTGCGTCCGAGCGACATGCCGCAGCAGGAAGTCGTAGAGCGTTTGACAGCGGTATTTCGACGCTGCGTTTACCACGACTCCAAAAGAAGCCGTTGAACAGATTCACGTACCTGCTACAATTCAGTGAGGTTGCGCCCGTAGCTCAGTTGGATAGAGCGTCTGCCTACGAAGGGCACGGGATATTTTCCAGCAAGAATCTAAACAGCCTGTTTGGTATCGCTTCAGGAAAAAAACACCTGCTAATTCTCCCTCGATTCATGTACCCATTGTTGTACCCAGAGTTTCAACACCGCGAGATAGATTGCGAATCGTCCGAACTCATATTAGTCTTCGGCAACATGAAATCATATAAGTTACGTCAGGTTATGCGACGGCTCATGAGTTATGTGCTTTTCTTCGTATCTGGATATGCGGTCGGCCAAGTAAAGGTCGGCCATGTGCACTCAACTCCTGGGGAGACCGCGTCGGAAAAGGCCGCCGACAAGCTTGTTTTCGCTGGATCAAAGGCCGACGCTTCATTTGATTACGCGAGAGCAGTCAAGTTTTATGTGGCAGCTGCGGAAAAGAACCCGGATCACCCGAAAATCTGGGACTCCATTGGTTTTGATTACGAACAGCTCCACCAGTACGATCAAGCCCTAGCGGCATACGACAAAGCCATCGAACACGTTTCTCATGAGCAGTACGCTTATAAGGCACGGGCCAGGATCTATGACACTCTGGGGCGGTACGATGCGGCTATCGCGGGCTTTCGGAAGCAGTTGGAGGTAAATCCTGAGGATTTCGAGAGTCACGCCGAACTTGCCAGAATCTACAAGGATCAGAGAAAGTACGATCTGGCGCTAGCCGAGTTTCAGGCTGAGACTCGAAATGCGTCGCCCAGCCCCTCATTTGATTTGGAACGGGGCGAAATTGAACTTGGTCTGCATAATGACGATGCAGCTCTTGCCGCTTTCCACTCGGCCCTCGAGCACGCAACGGATCCAGTGATGGCTGGCACCGTAGCTTCGGCGCTTGCCGACAACGCTGTACATCTGGATGTCGCAGAACAGCTGGCAACATCGGTAGTCCGCAGAGCCGAAACGGAATCGAGTGGCACCTCGCTCGCCAACATCACCTATGATTCCGCTCGTTGGACCGCATTGGTCGCTGAATCTTGGGACACAATGGGGTGGGTTCGATTTGCTCAGGGGAATATTAAAGCGGCGGAAAAATATGCACAGGCTGCCTGGACCATTGACAATAGCACCGCCACGACTGCCTACCACCTTGGGCAGATTTACGAAAAAGAGGGTCGGCGCGATGACGCAAGCCACGCCTATGCTCTTTCTCTCTCTTGCGAAATGCCGCCCATCGATGCTCATCAGCGGCTAATGGCTCTGGCAGGTAGCGACAACGTTGCTAGTCTAGTCGAAACTGCAAAGGGGGAGCTCTCTAATCGTCGTGCCATACAACTGCCCAATCTGCGTTCGTACGTCGGGACGGCAGAATTCTGGATATTGCTCTCTCCCGGCGCAGGTACATCGGAGAACAGCGTGGGCGATGTGAAGTTTATCTCCGCGAGTGGAAAGGATGGCAAAGAGCTGCGCGAATATGCTGACGAGTTGCGTTCGGCGAGCCTGCCATATTCGTTCCCGCCTGGAGAAGAAACCAAACTTCTGGTGCGAGGCGCTCTCGCTTGCACAGGCAGCGAGTCACCATGCACCTTCACGGCCTATGGGCTACGGAAGGCTCTCGACAGCTTGTTCGAGCCTTTGCGATTACCCAAGGGATTCCACCTCACAGTCGATCCCAATTAGGAGTGTCAGCCAGGGATGCAAAGTTTTCTGCGCTCATTACCGGCTTGGATGGAGCGTCTTCCTACGAAGGGTACGGGATACTTCCCAGCAATAATCTAAACAGCCTGCTTGGTACCGCTTCGCGGAAAATGAGCGTGCTGATTCTCCCTCGATTCATGTACCCATTGTTGCACCGTACCGAAGTCGGTGAGGATGCCGTGCGTTCCGATCCAGCGCACGCGTTAGGAGACGGCGGCTCCTGAAGGTTCACCGTCACCAGGTCGCCAGCCTTCTTTCAAGGCTGCTTGGTAATCGGAATCGAAAGCCTCGAGCATCTCGGTCTCCGTTCCAGTTCTTATAACGACCAAGTTGTCCTTGCTTGCGTACCGTCTCTCGTCGATGTGGACGCGGAATCGCACGTCTTCCCCAGGTGGCTGATCTACCACGACGTAGCGCCATCTCGCTCCCTTCGACAAAAAGGCCGCTTTCAACAGCCTGACCGGAGGCACCGGGTTCTGTGATCGCTGCCGAGCGATCTCTTCCCACCGCTTGATCGAGCGGTGCATGTTGGTGATGGCTTGAAGCACGTCAGCTTTCTCGCGTCCTGCTCGAAAAAGCAGTTCGATATGGTTTAAGTACTCAACGTACTTCTGCCAGTGCTCAAGATGCTTCTTGACGCGGGGTTGCCACTCCCCAGACTTAGATCGAACGATGCCAATAGTCATTAGCATAGTCGAAAACGAATTGTGAGCGTTTTGGTTCAGAGTCGTCATCGGCGTAAACGTTTCACCATTTAAGCCGACCTGATCCTTGAAGAGCGTCCCGTTGCTTTCGAAGACTACCTCGTTCACCTTTCGCCACGTTGCGGCGAAACCGTTAGGCATGTCCCCTGAAAAAATATGTGGAAGATGGTCAGCGGGAGCGACAAACAGCGCGTACAAAACACGGATATAAAGCTCCTCCGGGTCGCGCCAGCGAGTTAGGTACGCAAAAATGCGATTCTTATTTACATCGTCGATCACCGACTGGATGATTTCGGCGATACACCGCTTCGTCCAGTCAATGACGTCGGCTGGGCTTTGGCGCATGAATGCCCGAACCGTCAAATCGCTCGCGTGTGGTGTTTTCGCCCTGCAGCCCGACACCGGGCAAGCTGGCGTTGTTGATTGATTCTGGTTCATTGTGGCCACCGGGCGCGAAGGAAGCGCCGCAATTTCCTTTCCGGTCAGACCTGGGAGCGTTTCCTTGCGGTTTTCGCAATCACATAGTTGATGAAAGCGGAGCACGCAACAAGCATATCGCCACATGCTCGATAGGTGGATTCTCCCGCGTCTCGGTGACTTGCCTTTGTGTGACGTGAACAATTCGACGGTCAAGTCTCTGGTTGCTGAAATGGTGCGACTAGAGAAAAGCCCCGAAACGATTCGCCATGCAGTCAAAGTCGTGAAGCTCGTGACTGCGAGTTATCTCGATGCAAATGGCGAGCCGGTTTTTCGTCGCACGTGGAACGCGGACTACATGGACATGCCCATCATAGAGAAGCGAAGTCAGAAGAGGCCAGTTTTCACAAGCGAAGAGGTTACGCAGATGATCGCTCGTGCAGAGGGACGTACCCGCGTACTTTTCGCCCTTGCGGCTGGCAGTGCCGCAAGAATTGCGGAGCTGCTTGGCCTCGAAATCGGTAAGCACGTCTCAGCCGATGGCTCGGTGATCACGGTCGGGCAATCGGTGTGGCGGCATGGCGAAATTCAGACTCCCAAGACGCCAAGTGTGTACCGCGAGGTTGACTTACACTCTTCACTAGCTTTTCTGCTTTGGGAGTTTGTCGCTGGCCGGAAGTCAGGTTTCGTTTTCTCCACTGAAAACGGCCGGCCAGTCAGTCAACGTAACGCGCTGCGCGATCTCCATCTCTTGTTGGAATCTTTGGGGTTGGAGAAGCGCGGCTTCCATGCTTTTCGGCGTTTCCGTCAAACATGGTTACGTAAGAATCGTGGACCGGAAGATTTGATTCGATATTGGCTCGGCTGGTCGAGCGGGCACGTGTCGGACAGATATTCTCGGTTGCAGGATGACGTGAAGTTTCGGAAAAATGTAGCTGAATCAGTGGGCTTGGGATTCGAGATTCCAGTCTCGGAGCGTGCTTCTGTACCCAAATGTACCCTGCGTGAAGTTGTATCAGAGGTTGCCTAAGATGTTTGTTTCGAGGGAGAATAGTGGGCACGCGCCCGTAGCTCAGTTGGATAGAGCGTCTGCCTACGAAGTCTAGCCCAACGAAGAATCTACAAGTTACACGAGCACCGATGAATCGCCGCGAATTGCGACACCTTGCTGTTCCCTAAGAACTTAGGTTCGCTGGCGTCGTACTCCATCGCAAACCATCGGGTTTGGTGGTGGGCACAAAATTGGGCACAGTGTGCCGCTCGTTCAACTGCCGGACGAAGCCCCTCGGAGCGCAGTCACAGCAAAGCCAGGCTTCGAGCTATCCCGGCGCAAGCGCGCGATCTCACTTTCCGAAATTTTTCAGGAACTTGGGGCCTGGTTTCTAGGTCATACCTCTGCCTCAGAATCAGGCGGCCTACCTTTTATGAAGGATGTAAAATCCCGTTCCTTTAAGGTGCCAGTTCAAGCTTATACATGACCGTTTTTGGTTTCTCGATACCCAAACAGTTTTTCGTCGTCGCAGCAGGGCCGGGAACTGAGAGCATAGAAACACCTGCCTCCCCACGATTGAGCAATAGAGTGTCTATTTCGCATTCCTTGCCAGGTGGGAAATCGTTTTCTCCGACAGCGCGGATTTGGTACTCGTTCCATTCTTTGACGTAGTACAAGTCTATATTGGTGTCTGACTGATCAGGGGAAGAAAGCAGCTTTTGATTGCGAGCGAGAATGCAAAGGTGCAGGGCTTGGACACACCGAACTTCGGTGACCCATTCGAGGGATTTTTCATCCTTGTCCTGACTCACCCAACGATTGCCATGCGCGAACACTCCCGGGTCTGACACGTCTTCCGAACCGTACCAACAGAAAGTCATCAATTTGGTGCAATTTGTATTTCCGAATTGCCACGGATATTTTTTCGAGGCCTCTTGTGTCCACGCTATAGAAGCTGACAACGCCATAATTAGAACCAGTGAACCCTTCGCCATGTCTCCCTCTCCCTTCTCTCTGTTGGTCGCAAGGTAACTGACACTGAGGCCGCGTCAATGCTCGTTCAGACTACGGCCTCGAAAGTCTTGCAACCAATCCTCCCGCAATAGAGACGCGAGCAGAGGACTGTGTTTCTTCCCGGCAGGTAAGGCGTATCGTTGCTTGACGGCGCGGCCTTTGACACTGGCACTATACCGTGCCCTGCCCGCACGTCTTTGGAGTGACCGCTCGTATCGGCCCCTTGTCGCGCGCCCGTTCTCGGACTTAGCGTAGCGCTTGCGCCGCGCCCTCCCCAAGGGGCTACGGTCGTAACGCTGGTCTTTGAACTTGCGGCTGCGGTGAATCATCTAGTCTATATCCTGCCCGGCATCTGCTCTGCCCGGTCTAACCTCAAAGAGTCATCATTTGCTTGTTCAGCCTCGTTCCGTCCGGCGTGGCCAATAAGGCAAACATGGGGCTTAGGGTGTCGGCATGGTACTCTAAATCTCCGAAGCTAGCTTAGCATCAGAGACACGCGACTTGCAGGAACAACGAGTAAAGGATTACTTGCTCGGACGCCGCTCGATCTCCTATTCCAACAATGCGACCGCCCTTGTTCGCAGCTAACGAAGAGGGATATATTACCCATCCTCTACATAAGCAGGTCATGTATGATGCGACAAGTACGCGCACTCAGGTATAGCGGCCCTATACTGAGTGGTGCCGGTCAGCAGACGGCTTCCCACCCACATTCAATCATCGCTGAGGACGGCAACGAGTACGTTGTGAAATTTCTGCGTGATTGCACGGCTAATCGAACACTCGCCAATGAAGAAGTGGCAGGTGAAATTGCTGAGAGTCTGGGTGTGTCGTTTTCGGGGTTAGCACACATTCAAATGCCTGAGAGCGCCCGATAGAATACTCGGAACCTACTGCAATCTTGGAGAGCGCATCCACTTGTTGCATTCGCACATCGTCGCGTGACTACCATTTTCGATTAAGACCAACCCCGAACCATTGCATCGCGGACAATTCGGATTGCCCTCCGAGGCTAACGAATCACTCGATCCCGAGTCGCTCTTTGTTCTGGGCAGCCAAGCGCCACGTTCGATTTGTTTCTTGCGCTTGAGCAAGATGGGCGGGTACGGGATTCCTTCTTCAGTGCATTTTCGGAGACAGCGCTCGATAGTGTCGGTGAGTGCTTGGGCTTCGGACGGTGCCCCCTGCAACCGCCAAACTCGCTCAGCCAACTGTAGTCCTCGGTCGTCCTCGTCTCGTATGAGTTGTAGGTTTATTTCTAAAAGGCGGGTCAGTGTCATGTCAGGTCACTCCCTCGATGGCTTTCCCTAGCTGGGGTTTTTGGCTTTGGGTTCAGTCAGGTTTGTGGGAATTGATGACTTGACCCGACTTTGACTGTGGTAACTGATAAGTTGCGCCGTCTCGCCGCTGCGCTCAAACTGCGCAATGGTCTTAACAGGTTCGGCCAGAACGAAGATGCGGCGAGCGAACTTCGCGCGCTCACCCCGTTTCCAATCGAGGATAAGCCAGCCATTGTGACGAAGTTCGCGCTGAGCTTTTTCACGGCGTCGCCGTCCCCATCCTAGAGTGTTTTCGAGGCTTCGGAGTGCGACAAAAGTCCGGCCTGTTCTTCCGTCTGCAAAAGCGCCAATAACTGAGCGAAGAATCCGAGCATCGCTAGACAGACTGGAATCTTTGAGAAATCTAGCAGGGATTCGCACATTAAAGTCCTTCGCCAGGTGAACACCTCGTGTTGTACCCGGCCCTTGAATCACTTCGCCCTGCAGGGACTACTGATGCGGCGATCAATTCCTCGACATCCGTCCGGCGAATCCTCACGAGCCTTCCGAGCTTGCAAAATGGCAGCTTCCGGCGCAGAATCCAGTCCCGCAACGTACTCGGTTTGAGCCGCAAGAGCGCAGCCGCTTCGAGGATAGTCAGCAGTTCGTCACTCACTCTTTCATCGCCGCCCTGGCGCGCGCTTTGACTGCCTCTTCGGGAATCTGCCACTGCAAGCCCAGCTTGTAAGAGCCGGGCAACTTTCCCTCATACAGCAGGGTGAGAATGTGGCGTATTCCAACATGCAACAGGCCAGCGGCCTGTCGGACAGTTAAAACACTTCTTGCTTTCTTGGCCATCGTCATTTTTTCCCCCAACAGCAGCTTGACGGCACCAACATCATCGTCTAACATGGTGATTGTGATGCGAGAAGTCAATATCCAGCAAAACTCTAGCAGAGAATTAAGAGGCAAAACTCTAGCGCCCAAAACGCTGCTGTCCGCGTTGCAGGACTTCGCCAACACGGGCAGCGAACCCCAGCGGAGTGCCTACTTCCTCAAACGCTGGCCTGGATTCCTCGAAGGCGTGATTGAAAGACTTACGAAGCAAGAAGCTGCCCTTAGCCCGCTGGCGCGCCTTGCGTATGACCTTCAGGGTGGCAAAAGCGAGTTTCAGCGGCTTCAAAGTTATGTGCGCGCCGCGTGGTGTGGCAGCGAGGATAAGATTGCGCTGCTGTTGTGGCTTGCCTTCGAGGAAGGAAAGAGCAACCTCGTGCTTCCTGATTGGCGGCGTTCCAACTTCCGCTACGAACCGAAAACCGCGTTGCAAGCCGCCGTTTATGAGCTTCTCAAGCACTCACGCGAAGCTCGTGTTTGCGCCAACGCCGACTGCGCCAGCCCCTATTTCCTGACTCTCGATCCTCGGCGCAAGTTTTGCTCAGTTGAGTGCACACAGCCCGCTCAAAGGGAATGGCGTAAGCGATGGTGGGCGCGTCACGGCAAACAGTGGCGAGCCAAATTGAAGAAGCGCGGCAGGTCTTCGAGGAGAACAAAGCGATGATCTACAAACGCGGCAAATTCTACTGGTACAAATTCATGTGGAACGGCCAGGTCGTGCGTGAATCCACGAAGCAGGGCAACGACAAGGTTGCGCGCAATATGGAATCGGCACACCGTACCTCACTGGCAAAGGGCGAAGTGGGAATCCGCGAGCCGAAGGTAGTTCCCACGCTCGTTGGATTTTGCACCGCTCGTATTGAGCCGTGGGCGAAGGCAACGTTCGAGAAGTTGTGCCGGAAAAACTGGACATGGTACAGAACGGGCATTCGGGCTCTCACGGCCTACAAGCCGCTCGCTGGCGCGGGCCTGAATGAGATAACGGGCGAGCTGGCGTCGGAATTCGCTTCGCATCGGCTGCGCGAAGGAATGCAAGTTGCCACAGCAAACAACTCGCTGCGGGTGTTGCGCCGCATTCTCAATCTGGCCGTGGAATGGAGCGTGCTGGAATCAGCGCCGAAAATTAAGACACTGCCCGGCGAGCGTCGGCGCGAACGTGTCATCACGCCGGAAGAGGAAGTCCGTTACCTTGCGGCTGTGCCTGAACCGCTGGCCTCAATTGCGACGGTGCTCGCCGACACCGGAATGCGGCCCGAAGAGTGTTTCCGGCTACGTTGGGAAGATGTGACGTGGATCAACGGACGCAATGGTGCGCTGCTCGTGACGCGGGGCAAGACGGCTGCGGCCCGCCGAGTTATTCCCATGACGCCGCGTGTACGGGCCGCGCTGGAATTCCGCTGGAATGATGCTAAACGGCCAGAGGAAGGCTGGGTATGGCCTTCTGGTACGCGCAGCGGCCACGTTGAGCCTTCCAGCTTGCGAAAACAACACGCCAATGCGTTCGCGGCCATCGCTAAGGAGGCAGCGAAACGCGATGAGAAGCCCGTGCGCCCGTTTGTGCTCTACTCGCTGCGGCACACGTTCCTGACGCGGCTGGGGCAATCTGGCTGCGATGTTTGGACGCTGGCACGGATCGCCGGGCACTCTTCGATCAACGTTTCCTCGCGCTACGTGCATCCGTCCGAGGACGCTGTTTTGAACGCCATGACACGGCTGGGTGGGCACAAAATTGGGCACACTCAAACTGAAGCCCCAGAGTTGCCGGTTGCGAATGATGCTGTAACTGCTATACAGTAAGTGAATTGCACGCGTCGCGCCCGTAGCTCAGTTGGATAGAGCGTCTGCCTACGAAGCAGAA
>DASYZX010000027.1:0-2997 GCA_035945715.1 Candidatus Acidiferrales bacterium | reverse complement strand
AAAATCGCCAGTTCCGACCGAAGTTTTTCCTGATCGAAGGTACCGGACCCGGGTCTGATTCGTTTCGTCTTCAGGGGCTCCCTTGTCTCGATACCTTTCAACAAATCCGATACTGTGATCCCAAAACATCGGGCGATCAGTACAAGTGCATGAAAGCTACAGTTCTTCTCGCCGCGTTCCAACGACCCCGCGAATGTCCGAGGCACGTGAGCGTTTGCCGCAAATTCCTCCTGGCTCCAACCCCTAGCGGTGCGAAGCTCACGGATGCGATTTCCGAGGTTCTTGCGGAGCGTCCGCAGGTCGTCTTGAAAAGGTTCCACTTCTCTTTGTGGCTTACCCATCCCTTAGAGTCTGGGAAGTTCTGGTCTGTAACCTCTACACTTTCCTGAGAGACAGCCGATATACGACAGGAGGTCGTTTGAATCTCGTGACCACAGCAGTCCCGGCGACCAGCTCGCGTCGTTTGCGACTTATCGACCCCTTCCTCTGCGGTGCGATAGTAAGCACCCGATCAACACCAATTGACCGGGCTTGCGATGCGGCGAGAATCGAGGGATTTAGACGTTGGCCGGAGACCAGCGATGCGGAAGTAATTCGTCGAGGCGGGTGATGGGGTGACCGGCGATGCGCGAAAGCACGTCGTGGAACCAGGCGAAGGGATCGACCTTGACCAGTTCGCAGGAGGCCACAAAGCTGCGTAGCACGGCTGCCGTTTTGCCGCCGCGGTCGCTGCCGAAGAAAGTCCAGTTATTGCGGCCGATCGCCCAGCCACGCAAAGAACGTTCGGTATGGTTGTTGTCGATCGGCAGATCCGGGTTGCCGCAATACCGGGTGAGCGCGGCCCAGTTTTTTAACAGATAATTGACCGCTTGGCCGGCTTCGCTTTTAGGCAGCAACTGTTCGCGGATTTCCAGCAAGTACGCTTCGAGCTTGTCCAGCACGGGCCGCGCTCCCTGCTGGCGCAACACGCGCAGATCTTCGCCCACGATGCCGTGGCGCCGTGCCCGGCCTTCCATGCGATACAACTGCGCGATCAGTAGCAACACCGTCCGCATGCGCGAGGGATCGTTGTCAAGCGCTTGATAAATGTGACGCCGCGCATGCGCCATACAAGCCACCTCGATCATGCCGCGCTCCGGCTGGGTGAAAAAACTGTCATAGGCGACATAGGCGTCGGCTTGCAGGAATCCCCGGTAAGTTTGGAGAAACTCTTCCGGCCCGGCGCGTTCCCGCGTCGCCGTGTAATCATAAATCACTGCCGGATGATCCCGATCCCCCACATACGGCCAGATACGGCCTTTGCGGGTTCGCTTCAGCTTCCGGTCCAGCACTTTCACCGGCGTGTCGTCGGTGCCGACTACTTTCGAGGCCAGCACGTGCTGTTTCAACCTTTGATAAAGGGGGGCCAGCAGTCCCGCGCATTGCCGCATCCAATCGCCCATGGTGTGATCGGAGAGTTCCACACCGTGGCGCAAAAACATTTTCGCTTGTCTGTGTAAAGGCAGATGATCCGCCCATTTCGCCACGATCACCTGCGCCAATAGCGACGCGCCCGCCGTGCTCTTCTCGATCGGCTGCGCGGGCTTGGCGGCCGTCTTCACCGTGCAGGCGCAGGCGTACTTCCAACACACGTCCTCGATCACTTTCATCTGCGCTGGAACGTATTCGTAGCGCTCGCTGGTTTCTTCGCCGATCCACCGCAGATCTTGGCCGCAATCAGCGCAGTGCTTTTCGCTCTCTGCCAGATCGTGTTCAATGCGCGCGCGCTTGAGATGCTTCGCCAGCGGCTTCCGTCCGCGCGGGGCGTTCGTGTTGTTGCAGGACGCATCTGCCGGCGGGTCGTCGTCTTTGTCCTGGCTCTCTTCGGGGAGGGGTGGCTGGGGAAGCTCGATGCCGGCTTCTTGCGCGAATAGAGCCAACTGCTCGCGTGAGAGTTGCTCGCTCTTGCGTCCGGTGTTGGCTTCCAGCAGTTGCCGCAACAGCCGCTCGGTGCGGTCCAACTGCGCTGTCACATCCACCAACATCTGCTTGAGAACGAGAGCATCCTCAGGCAATGTTTTCGGATCGACCGGCATGAACAAGTGTAACCGGAAACGTTCGATTCTCCAACTACAAAATGCCGTTCTCGGCCAATGTTTATGCGGCTTTTCGCTGATAGCGCTTGCGGCGCTTGGCCTGGCTCAGATCAATACCGCTCAACAGCGCGCCCAGCTCGGCCGAAGTGATCTCACGCCGCGCTTCTCCGTCGCAAAACGGCATCGCGTAGGTGCCGGCCTCCAATCGTTTGGCCCACACCACGAATCCGTCGTGATCCCAATATAAGATTTTCACCCGGTCGCGCCGCCGGTTGGCAAAACAAAACAGATGCCCGGCCAACGCGTCCAGTTGCATGGCTCCGGTCACCAGCGCGTGCAGCCCGTCGAAACTCCGGCGCATGTCGCACGGCGAGGTGCACAAATACACCCGCACGCTGGCCGGCAGTCCGATCACGCCCGCGCTTCCCGCAACACACTCAGTACAACGCGTAGCGCCTGAGCTTCGCACGGAATCCGCAATCGCTCGCCGGTGACCAGCGCCACTTCAATCATGGCCGGATCGGCGGACGCCGCCCGGTTGGTTTCCACCAGCGCGAACGTCACTGGCGTTTCCTTGCCGAGGCGTTTGCGCCAGGCATAAAACGAGTGGTCGCTAACTCCGTGCCTCTGACAAAACTCCCGAATGCTCTCGCCGCTCTGTTCACGCTCGGCAAGCAGCCCCCGCCAATACTCCACACGATTGCTGGCTCTCATGCCACCAGCTTGCTCCCTTTCACCCCGCCAGGGAAGTGGTGTTCATCGGGTGCTTACAGTGGTATGCACTGCGCGTATCCCAGGCACCGATTCAGGTCAAAAACAATTCGCATAGATACACTTCCTCCTTCAGATCCAATTTCCGGTCTGGTGTGATCGAGTTCATAACTTTTTAGATCGTCGACTTAAGACGCTGATCCAAAATATT
>DASYZX010000026.1:0-56697 GCA_035945715.1 Candidatus Acidiferrales bacterium | reverse complement strand
CGCCGTGTCCTGATCCGCGTCCGTGAAACTCGAAATAGTCGCCCCTGTCTTGAACCTCATAAAGGTCGCTACGCAACTTGTCCCATCCAAGCGTCCTGCCAACGGTCAGTCGGAATTCTGTCTCTTCCACGATACGACCGTTGATCGCCAGGTGCTGCATGCGCCCGGAGGCCGACCGGGCAACCACGCGCAGAGTATCCACCGGCCCACCAAGCGCGCGCGCGAGGTCCAGCTTGCTGATTTCGCTCTGCCATTCATCGGGTGTCCCGGCGCAATAGTCGTCGTGATGCCGCCTCAGATAAGGGACGTGCAGATCGGGTTCGAGTGCGCTCGCATCCTCGATCTCTCCGCCGCAACTTCGATGGTAATAGGTCGCCGCTGGACGTCCTTCAAACCAGAGCAACTCACCCTCGGTTGCCGCGGCCGCTGCCCGAGCCCGTGGAGAGTCGATGTCAAGCCGGAGGACCTGGCAGTGCGTAGTGTCGCAAAAATCGAAACCCTCGAGACGGTGACGTGATCCAAATCGGGCAGCATAGGTTCGCGCGGCAACGGCCATCGCCTTCAGTGCCTCGTCGGATTGAAAATTCGCGCTTTCCCCCTGCAAGACCGCGCTTACGTATTCCTCAACTGGCAGCCGCAGCGTGAGCAACAGCAGACCATTGCGTGCCTGGATGCGAAGTTCGGCTCTCGCCTCGAAGGGTGGAAAATCGCTTCCGCTGATGCGCACCCGACCGGTGATCAGAACCGTATCGGACGAAGTCGATCCCGCCGACACGTTCGCTTTTACCGCACTAATCGTAGTAGCGGCCTTCAACACCATCGGCGCACACGTATTGCACATCTGCAGCCATGCTCCCTCTGGTGCAACGCGAATCTTCGAGGGAGGATGTTGCCAAAAGAGCCGCACTCGCACTGTTCGTGGCTCTGTGCGCGCCGGGAGCCCAGCCAACAGCAACAACACCGCCGATATCGCGCATTTCCTCATTTTGATGTCATGTACCAGGCACGAAATATTTCGCTCGCCAACGGCGCTGCATCACCTGGCCCGTCCCCGCGCTCAAGAAAAACTACAACCACAATCTCCGGCTTGTCTGCGGGCGCGTAGCCTGCGAACCACCCGTGCGTCCACGATCCATCTTCCGCCTGCGGCGTTCCGGTTTTGCCAGCCACCTTTATCACCGGTATTGCGGCGAGCCGCGCCATGCCGTAAGCCGCCGACTGCTCAAGACCTGCGAATACGGCTTCGTCTGTGGCGCTGGTCGCTGAATTGGTTCGCCGAAGAGCAAGGGTCCGGTACGCCGCGAGCATCTCCAGCGGAGTGATTCTCAATTCGCCCTCGCCAACCGCTTGCAATTGGCGTTCCTCATCCGTTTGCGCACGCCGAATGGATCCCTCAGCTTCACCCGGCAGAAAGCCTGTGGGCGAAGCAAACCCTGCCTTATCAAATGCATCCTGAAGCTCAGCAGCGCTCAGGCGTAGTCCAAACGTCGCAAAGAAGTCGTTGCAGGAATACGCGAGCGCCTCCGTTGCATCGAGTGGCCCGGTCGGCGGGTGCGAGCATGAAAGATCGTGATTGCCAACATGCAGATTTCTTATGCATACCAGCGATTCCGTCGGTTTCAGCTTGCCTGATCCGAGCAATGCCAGCAGCACGAAGGGTTTGAACGCGGACCCGGGGCGGACCAGCCGCCGGGCCGCGATATCCGGACGGTAAAAGGCCAGCAGTTTCCCGTAGCGGACATCGGCAACAATCGCCGTGCCGGAACGCCGATCCATAATGCGCGTGACTTTGGAATTGAGGTCAGCTCCGGAAACGGCGCTGCAGGCGAGCAGTAACGCAAGAATTAAAGTGCGGCTCACGCGTTCATCCTATCCTCCACGACTACCGTATTTCAGCATCCTCTTGTGAAAAGGTGTCCATGCTAGACACCCCGAGGTGCCGCATCGTAGATACCCATTCCGACCACTCAAAGGCGGCATGCCCAGCGCCATCGCCCCAAATCTGACCGAGGAGCATGCGGAAATCGAGGTGGCTCTGAAGGTCGTGCGCGAGCCTGATATCTGACGCAGCACCTGAGCGACAAAATCAAAATGGCGCCGGATGGGAAATGCTACGTGGCTTCGGGAAACTGGAACCTGCTCGGTGCGGTACGCTGGGATGGTGCCGAGGGGCAGAGTTGAACTGCCTACGCCGGCCTTTTCAGGGCCGCGCTCTACCGGTGAGCTACCTCGGCACGCAGACAATTAGAGATTTTACGGAAAACACGCGGCGCAGCAAAGGGAAAAGCGGCGTGACCTTCTATTTCATGGACTCGTCGAATTCGCGCATCCAATCTTTTTTCTTCAGCACTTCGCGCGCCCGGGACCCATCCGGAGGCCCGACAATGCCGTCCTTCTCCATCAGATCAATGAGCCGCGCGGCGCGTCCGTAGCCCACGCGCAAACGGCGCTGCAAGGTCGAAGTTGAAGCGCGTCCCATTTCGCAAACGACGCGCACTGCCTCCTGATACAGCTCGTCGTCCACCTCTTCGCCGCCCTCCGCTCCGCCGTCACCGGACGCCGCGTTCTCATCCTTCGGAGGCTTGAGCAACTCCTCGTTGTAAATCGCCTTCGCCTGCTCGCGCCAAAACTCACACACCGCAGCAACCTCGGACTCGGTCACCAGCGGCCCGTGAATGCGGTGAATGCGCGATGATCCTGCGGGCAGATACAGCATGTCGCCGCGGCCAAGCAGTGATTCGGCGCCATTGGTATCCAGAATCGTCCGCGAATCGACCTTGCTCGCCACGCGGAACGAAATGCGCGCGGGGAAGTTCGCCTTGATGAGTCCTGTGATTACGTCCACCGAAGGCCGCTGCGTCGCCAAAATCAAATGAATGCCCACGGCTCGCGCCATTTGTGCCAGACGCGTGATCGATTCTTCCACGTTCGTCGTGTCCACCATCATCAAGTCCGCCAACTCGTCGATGACGATGACGATGTATGGCAGCGGCTTGTGCTCGAGGTCTTCGGTTTCATCGAAAAGTGAAAGCGACTGGCCTTTTTCGAACGTGCGATTGTACTGGTCGATATTCCGCACGCCGCGCTGCGCCAGCAATTTCAAGCGCCGCTCCATTTCGCGCGTGGCGTTGCGCAGGACGTTCGACGCCACTTTCGGATCCGTGACAACCGGCGTGAACAAATGCGGGATGTCTTCATACAGGCCGAGCTCGATGCGCTTCGGGTCCACCAGCACGAGTTTCATCTCATCCGGCGTCGATTTGTAGAGCATGCCCATCAGCATCGAATTGATGAATACGCTTTTGCCCGTTCCGGTAGCGCCTGCGATCAAGAGGTGCGGCATCTGCGTCAAATCCGCGGCGCGAATATGCCCCACAAGGTCCTTGCCGAGCGGCAGCGCCAGCTTTGTTGCAGAATGAGAAAACTCCGCCGATTCAATCAGCTCGCGCAGCGCAATTGTCTCGCGGTGCGGATTCGGGACCTCGATGCCCACGGTCGACTTTCCTGGTATGCGCTCGATCAAAATCGACTCCGCCTTGAGCGCCAGGCAAAGATCGTCGGCAAGTCCGGTGATGCGGCTGTACTTGATTCCCGCTTCCGGTTTTAGCTCGAACGTGGTCACCACCGGTCCCGGATTGATCTGCGTCACATGTCCGGCCACGTCAAACTCGGCGCACTTTTGCTCAATCGCGCGGGCGTACTCTTTCAATTCCGACTCGGTCATGCGCTCGCCGCGCTCGGAAAGGCGCAGCAGCCCCGGGGAAGGGAGGCGGTACGCTGTTTTGCCTTTCGCGATTTTTGGTTCGGGGCTCGAACGTCGCGGTGGGATTGGTTCCGCATCCCCGCGCTCGCCGAATGTAATCGTAGGTATCACGCGCCGCGATTGCTTCTCCGGCTCTCCAATCTCCTCCTCGCCATCCTTCCCCGCGCTCGCTTTCGCGGATTTCAGCTGGGTCGCCACAGCCGGTCGCCCAGCGATCTTGATCTCCTCGACGCGCCGCCGCAGCTTCTCGGCATCGCGCGCTTCGCGCCAATCCTTCACGCGGTCGACCAGCGCATGGAACCGTCTGCCGATGAATCCATCTTCGGCCAGGGGAAGCCTCATCCATTTCACCGCTGCAGCAAACGTGAACGGCGTCGTCAGAAAGACTCCCGCGACGATGCACGCGGCGGAGACCACCTGCGCGCCGATCGAATTGAGCCCCGCGCGCAATCCGTGCGCCACAAGTTCTCCGAGCAGTCCGCCCGGGGGCAGCGCTCCTCGCACCGCTGGCAACCCGAGCAGCGCGAATTCTGCAGGCAGCGCAAACACAAAAAGTACCGCGCCAACCACCTTGGCGGCCGGCGATGCCACCTTTTTGCTACGGAACCAGTACAGCGCCAGCAGCAAGAGTCCAATGGGGAAGAGAAACGCCGCATATCCAAGGCCCTGAAAAAATAGATCCGCGACATGCGCGCCAATCGGGCCAATCCAGTTGTGCGCGGGCCCGCCAAGCGGCGCTGGCGCTGACACGTTGAACGATGCGTCTCCGGGCGAGTAGGAAAGCAGGCTCAGCGCCAGCAGCGCGCTCAGCGTTACTCCGATGAATCCGACAAGCTCGTTGATCCTGCGGTTTTCTGTCAGTTCGAATATGCGCACAAAACTCTCCTGGGCTGTGGGGAAGGCCTCAGCGTCTTCACGGGATGCGCGGGCGCCATCACGCATGTCCCGTTTGGAGGAACACCAGCCCCACAACTATACTGGCTCAAACCCGCGAGTAAACCAAAATGTTTCATGCTGCGTACTGCCGATAACATTGCTTCACCTTCATTTTCTCAGTAGCCAAGGTGATACAAATACGCTACCGCGCCTGCCGCGAACAGGCAATAGGCCCCGAAGTAGTACCAACGCCCCTTCTCCAGCCACCGGCTAAGCCATTTCAGCGCCAGCAGTCCAGCCACAAAAGAAAAAATCATTCCGATCATTCCCGGAGTCAGCGCTGGACCCCAGTGCACCGCAAGGCCCGCGCTGTGCGCCGTTTTGTAGACGCGCCGCAGTTCCCAAGCAATCGCCAGAGGCGTGATCGCGACCGCCATCAGGAAGCTGTACGACTCGATTTCGGTGCGCTCGCCGCCGGTGAGCAGTCCGCCGGAAATCGTCACACCCGAACGCGAAAATCCGCGGAAGGGAATCGCAAAACCTTGCAGGATCCCCATCGAGATCGCGTCCAGCCAGCGAACGCCGCGCCTGGCCGCTGGTTTCTCTGCTTCTGGTTCCGGGCGCCTCGCCTGGCGCAAACCGGCATAGAGAATCAGTACCCCGGCGAGCGCCAGCGCCGGTGCAATCCAGTTCAGTTTATTGAAGAGTGCTTCGATGTCGGTGTGCGGTCCTCCCCGGCTCAGCACATGTTCGACCAGTTTGTTGACCGGCAAAAATATCAGGCCCGAAAGCAAGGTCGACACAAACAGCAGCTCCGCCGTGCGAAACAATTTCGCCCATGAACCAAAAATCTCATTCATCCAGCGCCGCCAAAAGTACGCGATCACCGCAAACATCGTGCCCGTATGCAGCAGCACCAGCAGCAGGGCATTGTTTGGCGTGGACATGTTTTCGTGGAGCAATTCCGCGGCCACGATGACGTGCGCCGAACTCGACACCGGCAGCAGTTCGGCCAGCCCTTGCACAATCGCCAGGATAATGACGTGCCAGAGAATCATCAGTCCTCGATCTTCGCAGGAACAGGATCCGCATGAACGAGCGTTTTCGACATCGAGAGCGCGTCCACTCCGTCCGCGTAGTAGTGTGGCAACCGGCGGTGGCTACGATAGCCATGCTTTTTCCAGAAGGCAATTGCCGGTTCATTGTTCGTTGCTGTTTCCAGCCACACGTCGGTTACGCTGTCTCTGGCCATTTTTGATTCAACGGACTGCAGCAGCGCAGAGCCTACCCCCGCGCGGCGATACATTTCCAGCACGTCAATCGTCACGATGTGCCCGTGTGCATTTCGGCTGACACCCAGCACAAACCCGGCGATTCTTGGGCGCGACGAAGCGCCTTCGTGGAGCGCGTGTATTTCCGCCACCATGCACTGTGCGCCCCGCATGCCCAGGTAGGAGCGCAGTTCCGCGCGCGTGTACGCGATCGCCGGCGCGTAGCAGACTTGATCGATTGCGTAAAGCGTTTCAAAATCCGCGACGCGCGTCGCCCGCAGCTCCAGCGGCAGGGAGGGGGAGCGATCGTTCGTCATTTTCCGAGCTTCTTTCGTTTGCGTTTCTGATCCGCGACGTAGCGGGAAAACGCTCCGAGCGCATCCTCCCACATTCGGTCGATATACGCCCGCAGCTCGAGAAGCGCTTCCGGATTCAGGTTGAAATAGTGGCGCGTGCCTTCTCGCCGCTCTGTGACCAGCCGCGCCTGCCGCAAAATCTTCAGATGCTGCGAAACCGCGGGCCGTGTAACCGGCAGGCCCTCGGCCAGTTCGCCCACGGTCATGGGCCGCTTTCGCAGACGCTGCAGCATGGCCTGCCGCGTCGGATCCGCTATCGCAGTCAGTTCCTTAGGACTGTAAGTCATAGCTAACTGTAAGTACGTACTTACCGTGATGTCAAGCGAAAAAGCAAGGGCCAGTCAGGCCAAATGCAAATGAGAAAGCAGGGCTGTGCTTACACTTCGAGGATGACCGGCAGGATCATCGGCCGCTTCGAGGTCTTCTTGTTGAGGAATCGCTTCAAATCCACCCGTATCTTTTCCTTGATTACGCTCCAATCCATTTTCTCTTCCGGGTTGGATTGCTCCATCGTCTTCAGGATCACGGCCCGCGCCAGCGTCAATAATTCCTGTCCATCGTCGGCGGGCAGGAAGCCGCGCGTCACGATCTCCGGCGAAGTTTCCATCCGTCCACTGTGCTTGTTGATGGCGATGATCGGCACGACTACACCGTCTTCCGCCAAATGCCGCCGGTCACGGATCACCACGTCTTCGATTTCCTCGAGCGATCCCGAGTCCACGCACACGCGTCCGACTTGCACGGGCTCTCGGCGGAATGCTCCGTCGGGCGTGAACTCTATCGGTTGTCCGGATTCGACCATAAGAATTTCACCCGAAACGGATCCTACCTGGTGCGCAAGCGCGGCGTGCTGGAATAGTTGCCGGTATTCTCCGTGTATCGGCACAAAGTATTTCGGCCGCACGAGATTCAGCAGGAGCTTCATCTCTTCCTGGCTCGCATGTCCTGAGACGTGAATCGGCGCCGACCGCCCGCTTTCGTAATAGACCAGAACGCGCCGCCGGAAAAGATGATCGATCATGCGCGAAATGGCTTTTTCGTTTCCGGGAATGATTCGCGCTGACAGAATGACCGTGTCACTTTCCTGCAGCGCAAGCAGCCGGTGATTATCAACTGCGATGCGCGAAAGCGCGGACATCGGCTCCGCTTGGCTTCCGGACGCCAGTACCACAATCTTTCGTGGATCGAACGACTTGATGTCTTGTGGCCGCACCACCGACCCATCCGGAATCCGCAACTGCCCAATCGAGTGCGCAATTTCGACGTTGTCGCTCATACTGCGTCCGACAAAGCCAACTTTCCGCCCTTGCGCGGTCGCAATATCGATGATCTGCTGGATGCGGTACACCGAACTCGAAAAACATGAAATCACCACGCGTTTCGGCGCTCCCCGGAACAGTTCTTCCAGGCGGGGCCGCACCGTGCGCTCCGAGGGCGTGTAGCCGGGTCTTTCCGCGTTCGTCGAATCGGCAAAAAGCGCCAACACGCCTTCCTGTCCGTAGCGCGCGAAGCGATGCAGATCGAACGGCTGTCCGTCCACTGGCGTGGGGTCCACCTTGAAGTCGCCGGTATGAATGACGATGCCGAGCGGCGTGCGAATCGCCAGCGCGACGCATTCAATCGTGCTGTGCGTCACATGCACGAATTCCACTTCAAACGGCCCCAGCGTCACGGTCATGCCGGGAGAGATCTCGCGCAAGTCCGCGCTGTCCAGCAAACCGTGTTCTTCCAGTTTCTTTCGCACCAGCGCCAGTGTGAAACGCGTCCCGTAAACGGGGCACTTCAAATCCGGCAGGAGGTATGGCACCGCGCCGATATGGTCTTCGTGCGCGTGTGTTAACAGCAACGCGCGCACGCCGCGGTTCTGCTTCAAATACGTTATGTCGGGAATCACCACGTCGACGCCGAGCAGTTCCGTCTCCGGAAACATCAAGCCTGCGTCGATGGCCAGAACGTCCTCGCCATAGCGGAGGGCCATCATGTTCATGCCGAACTCGCCCAGCCCGCCCAGCGGTACCATCCACAAAGAAGGTTTACTCAATTGTCTTGTTTTAACTCACTTTCCGTAATTCCCGCGTTTATCGTATCACAGGGCGTGATTCTGCAGAGTTTCGCGTGAAGGCTTGCAGCAGCACGACACTCTCTATTCGAAGCGCAGCGCTTCAATCGGGTCCAGCCGTGCCGCTTTCTGTGCCGGATAAAAACCAAAAAAGAGGCCAACGAACAGGGCAAACGCCGCGGCAATCACGATGGACGACGCGGGAATCTGCATCGACCACGCGAGCGTGCTGGCCAGCAAACGCGAAGTAAATATGCCAAAGAAAACTCCGCAAATGCCGCCAAGCAAACTCACGATCGTCGCTTCGGTCAAGAACTGCAGTTGAATGTCGTGCTCTGTCGCTCCGACGGCCATGCGCACGCCGATTTCCCTGGTGCGCTCCGTCACCGACACCAGCATGATGTTCATGATTCCGATTCCGCCAACCAGCAGCGACACGGACGCAATGCACGCGAGCATCAGCGTGAAGGTCTTGCTCGCTTCTTCCTGAGCTTCCAGGAATTGCGTCGGCGTGCGGATATTGAAATCGTCCCCTTCGGCAGGCCGCAAATGGTGCCGCTGCCGCAGCAGCCGTTCGGCCAAGTCATCTGCGGGCCCAATCGACTCAGAAGTATTTGCCGAGCAAAAGATGTCGTCCAGCCAGTAGTTGCCAAATATTTTGCGCTGCGCCGTCGAGATGGGCATCGAAGCTGTATCGTCCTGGTCCCAGCCGTACGGAGTCATTCCTTTTTCCGCAAGCACGCCGATCACCTTAAATGGCAGTCCGTTGATGCGCACCGTCGTCCCAATTGGATCTTCGTTTGGCCGGTAGATGTTATTCACCACGGTCTGGCCCAACAGGACGACCTGCGCTGACGAGGCCACATCATTCTCCGAGAAATTGATGCCTTGCGAGACTGGCCAGTTCTTGATCTCCAGAAAATTGGTTCCTGTGCCGCGCATGTGCGTATACCAGTTCTCGTTCTGATAAATAATCTGCACATGACCGTCGGTATTCGGCGAACACTGCTTCAGCATCGGAATTTCTTTCGGCAGCGCTTCTGCGTCCCCATCGGTAAGCGACTTTGTATTGTCATTGCCCGTGCGCACGCCGTTCACGTTGCGCCCGCCGGCTTCCACCCAGACGAGATTGTCGCCGAGATTGGCTATCTGCTCGCGAATTTGCGCCGAGCTTCCTTCGCCAATCGCAACCGTACAAATCACCGCGGCGATGCCGATGGTGATGCCAAGCATCGTCAACGCCGTGCGCATCTTGTTGCGCGCCAGCACGCGCATGGTCATCCGCGCCAAGTCGCCAAATGCGGTGCTGTGATTGTCTTGGGGTCGAGGTGCCAAGGTTCAGTTCCTCACACGTTTTAGACGTATCGCGCAGCCCTGAGGTTTTACGAACTTTGCGCGCGTTCAATCATAATGTCTCGCCCCCCGTACAACCACACCTCAGTGGTCGTGGTGTCCGGCGAACAGCCGCGCAATCGCCACCAGCACCACGGCGCCTACAAACGCCGCCGCCAGGCTGCCAATCCACGGACCCAAGCCGCCCACGCGGATTCCCAGTCTCGTGAAAATCCAGCCGCCGACCACGGCGCCGATCAATCCCAGGATAATGTCGGCCAGGCACCCGAATCCCCGCCCGCGTCCGACAACTCCGGCGAGCCATCCCGCAATCAACCCGATGATGATCCATCCCAGCAGTCCGTGGCTGTAATAGAAAAATTCCATTGCGCCCCCTCCACTTGACACCTTAAATCGTCGAGAACTGTCTCTGCATCGCGTTGCTGAACCCCCCGCGAGGCCTCAGCTCATGCAAAACACATAGCCCAGAAGCTTGTAGACAAGCTTCGCGGCCAGAAAATCCGACGCGTGGTCGCCGTGCTGCGGCAACAGCTCGACTACATCGGCGGCCACAATCTTCCGCGCCTTGGCCACTTCACGAATCAGCGTCGTCACCTGATACCAATCGAGCCCTCCGGGTTCCGGCGTGCCCGTTGCCGGCAGGTACGCCGGATCGAATCCATCCAGATCAACGGTGAGGTAAACATGTTGCGAGAGATCTGCGATCACCCGCGGAATCCATTTTTCGAACGGTGCGCGCGCAATATCCCGCGCCCAGTAGATTTTCGTCCGCAGTCGCGGAATCGCTTCCGACTCCTCGATCGACAGCGAACGGATTGCAACTTGCACCGCGGGACACATCTCGACGACGCGCCGCATCGCCGACGCGTGACTCGCCGGATTCCCTTGATACGCTTCGCGCAAATCCGCATGCGCGTCGATCTGCAGTACCGTCAAATCCGGGAATTTCTTCACAGCCGCCGACACCAGCGGAGGGGTAAGCGAATGCTCCCCTCCGAGCGCCACTGGAAATTTTCCGTCGGAGAGCAGCGCCAGCTCCGTTGTGAGAATGTCCGCCAGCACTTTTTCGAGACTCCCTTCCGCTGTGTCGATTGCCGGCAGCGTCGCGATCCCGATCTGTGAAAATGTTTCCACGCCAAGCTCTTCGTCCCACGTTTCCATATTGCGGCTCGCTGCGATAATCGCCGCAGGTCCGTTCCGCGTGCCGTGCTCGTAGGTCGTCGTCCGTTCCAGCGGAATCGGGAAAATTACCGCGCGCGAATTTTCGTAGCGCGACGTTTCTTCCGGAAGTCCGCCGAAATTTTCCGGCGTCGCGGCTGTATACGTTTTCAAAAGCACCGTGAACTGTCCCTCGCTTTGATTTTTTTCTTTCTTCTTTTTGCGCTCTGTACTATTTATAGCCCGCAGAAATGCTTCGGAGGTGATACATTACCTGTGGGGATAGTGAATGGCAAAGAAAAAGGGAGTGACCGGAAGGACTCTGCACGATCCCATTGAGGATCGCCTGACTCCTACGCATCCGCTTGATCTTTCCAAGGCGCGCACCGTCGACGAACTGGTTCGCGCGATGGGCCGCACGGCTTTTACCGGCCGGCAAGTTGGCGACGCCGCCGATGTCCTTGAAGCGATGGCGCGCGACAAAGATTGTTTCGTCGTGCTCACCCTTTCCGGCGCGATGACTGTCGCGAAGATGGGTCTCGTCTTCTGCGACTTGGTCGATGCCGGAATCGTAAAAGCCATCGTGTCCACGGGCGCGTTGATGGCTCACGGTCTTGTCGAAGCCGCCGGCAAACAGCACTTCCGTTACGACCCCAAGATGGATGACAAGGAGCTTTTCTTCGCCGGCTACAATCGGGTTTACGATTCGCTCGAACCCGAACTCAATCTCGATTACATCGAGGAAATTGTCGAAGCGCTGCTCGAGAAATGGGACGCCGACGAAACCGTTTGCAGCTGGAAGCTCAATCGCCGCGTCGGCGAATATTTGATTCATCATGCGCACGGTCGCGGCATCTTGAAATCTGCGGTGGAGAACAACGTTCCCGTTTTCATTCCTGCGTTCACCGATTCGGAACTGGGTATCGATTTCGCGCTCCATAATCGCCAGCGCCGCAAGGACGGGAAGCCCGCGCTGCGTTTTGATCCCTTTGAGGACTTCGAGCACTTCGCGGAAACCATGCTACGCACCAAGCGTACCGGGATTTTCACCATCGGCGGCGGCGTGCCGCGGAACTGGTCGCAACAGTTCGGCGTGTATGCGGAACTGCTCGCGCGCCGCGGCTACGAAGAAATGCCTCTCAAGCGTTACAACTACGGCCTGCGAATCTGCCCCGAGCCGGTGCACTGGGGCGGCCTTTCGGGCAGCACGTACACCGAGGCAGTCTCCTGGGGCAAATTCGTTCCCCCCGACGAGGGCGGACGCTTCGCTGAAGTATTCGACGACGCCACCGTTGCGCTTCCGCTGATCGCAGGAGCGGTTCTCGAGCGTATCGGTTATTTCGATCGTCCAGCCCAAACCAAGCGCGTAAAGAAAAGCGCTGGTTCGAATCACCATCGCTCAAATCACCATCATGCGGTGGTCCACAGTATTCGCTGAATCCGTCCAAGCGGATCAGCATCTGCGTTGCGAAGGAGAACACCGATGAGTCCCAAGAACGACAAGCGTGGTCCCGATTACAGACAGTTGGAATCCGGAGCGTCCCAATCCAGGCCTCTTCTCCATCAACACGCTCACGAAATTCAGCCGTACGGGAAAATCGCCAAGCTTCCCATTGCTCTCGATGAAAAAGTCTGCGCCGCCAGTGCCGAAAACCTGAACCAGCTTCTCGCCGACACCATCACTCTTCGCGATATGTACAAGAAACACCACTGGCAGGTGACCGGCCACACGTTCTACCAGATCCATCTTCTTTTCGACAAGCATTACGGAGAGCAAAACGAACTCGTCGACGCGATCGCGGAACGCATCCAGACTCTCGGCGGCGTCAGCATCGCCATGGCCGCCGACGTTGCAGAAACCACTTTGATTCCTCGTCCGCCGCGCGGTCGGGAGGAACTCCCCGTGCAGCTTTCTCGTCTGCTCGAAGCTCACGAAATCATCTTGAAGGAAGCGCGAACTTTCGCGCGCGATGCTTCGGACGGCGGCGATGATGGCACCAACGACTTGGTCGTCAGCGAAGTGATTCGCACCAACGAATTGCAGGTCTGGTTCCTGGCCGAGCATCTTGTGGATGTTCCCGCAGTCCGCGCCGACAAAGCGAAAGCCGCCTCCGCCGGTCGCTGACACTTGCTCACGCCTTCTATTTGAAAGCTCTGTTCGGCACTCGCCCGCTTCCGTTTGATCTGCATCTTCAGGGATTGATTTTTACGACTTGGTTTGTGCTGTTTTTCGTTCAGGCGCGCCTCATTGCCGGGCACCGTGTCGACGGCATCGTCGTTCAGGCGTTTTCGGGGCGGTGCGGACTCTTCTATCTTCCTCTCCAGCTTTTCTGCTGATTGGCGGCACCAAATGATTGGCCGAGCGTGTCAGCGTGGCTGGTCAGTCGATGAACAAGGGAGGGCACAGCGCGGTTAGCTTTGCCGCGTCGAGCGGCAGCGTTTACACCAGCTGAATCTCTTCTTCCAGCCGAATCGCGTATTTCTCAAACACTTTCTCTTTCACCTCGGCGATCAGAAACTTGACATCCGCGGCGGTCGCGCCGCCCAGATTCACAATGAAGTTCGGATGCTTCGGTGAAACCATCGCGCCGTCGTGCTGCGTTCCGCGCAGGCCAGCCTCAGAGATCAAAAACGCCGTCGGCACGACCGGGAACGGGTCAACTTTGATCACTTTCGCAAAACCGTCCCGCCATATCTTGGGCACCAGTTCCAGATCCACATTTTTGAACGTGCTCCCGATATTCGGGTATTCCATCGGATGCCGTTCCAGCCGGTAATTGATTTTTTCCTGAACGCCCGCCGCGATTTTCGGAGCATCGCCTTTGTCCATATTCAGCGTTGCGCGCAAAATGATTTCGCGCCCGTTTTTTTCTTTGAAAATGCTCGACCTGTACCCGAAGTTGCATTCGGCGTTGCCGCGCGTGATCGTTTGTAGCGTTTCCACGTCAAAGCTCTCCACACTTACGATTCGGTCTTTGATTTCTCCGCGAAACGCTCCGGCATTCCCACGAATCGCGCCGCCGACCGTTCCCGGCAGTCCGCCTGCCCATTCCAGGCCGCTCAGCGAATGCTCAACGGTGAATTTCAACATGTCGCTGACCATCATTCCGGCGCCAACGGTCATCGTCTGCCTGTCCACGCCCAACAGCATCAGCGCGAGTTTCAGAACGAGTCCATTGAATCCTTCATCGGCGATCAGCAAGTTCGTTCCGCCGCCCATCACGAAAAGCGGCAAGCGCTGTTCGCGCGCAAAGAGCACGGCTCCGCGAATATCTTCGTCGTTCGCGCCCTCGCAGAAAAATCGCGCCGGTCCGCCGATGCGGTAGTTGCTGTGCTCGGCGAGCGGAACGTTTTCTTGAATTTTCACGGTTGCAATTTGGCAATCTCTAGCCATGTCTCAAATCGCAGAGCACCTTGCAAGTCTAGGATACTCACAAACAATCCTGTTCAAACGCAGAATCAAGCGAGCTTGTGCCCAGAAATTAAGATGCGCTGAAGGCGCTACCGAAGAGCTCTGTGACGTCGCAGATTTCAGGGCGAAATCACATCGAGGTCGTTCGCCACCACCGCCGCGCCGGGGAACCTCTCATGGATCTCGTTGACCAGAAGAGCGTCATCCTCTCCCGCCTTTCCGAGCGAAACGTAATGCATCACCACGAGCAGCTTGGGATGCGCCCTCGCAGCAATATCACCAAGCTCGAGCGCCGACGTATGGAATGCTGAAAAATACGCCGCATTTTCGGCGCTGCCAGCAGCGCCCGAGTAAGCTTCGTGTATCAGCATGTCGCATCCATTGCACGCGTCGACCACGCTATCGGCTGGACGCGTGTCGCCGGAAATCACGATCGACTTTCCATTCGCGTCGAATCGATACCCGAGCGCTTCCTTCCAGCTTCCATGTTTCACCGCAAACGCCGTCACTTTCACATTCCCGTCCTGATAAACCACGCCCGGCTGGATCTCGTGCACAGCCACCTGATGGCCGGTTGTTGAGTTGTGCTCGAGACCGTGAATACGAATCTCGATATCTTCCGCGTAGGCTCTTTCAATATTGTCGACCATCGCCTGCGTTCCCACGGGCCCGTACAGTTGAAAGGGAACTGTGCGATGCATCACCCACGGGGTCAGAATCAGGTCCGGCAGACCCAGTGTGTGGTCGGAATGCAAGTGCGTGAGGAAAGCGATATCGAGGTTGCTGGCCTGTAAGGCAGGAAAGCCGCGCTCCGACGCGGCGGAAGCCTGGCGCACGACTCCGACGCCCGCGTCCACGATGTAGGCCCGGCCGTTCGCAACGATCGCGACGCTGGGCCCTTGTCGCTCCGGATTCGGCGCCGGCATTCCGGTGCCCAGAAATACGACGAAAACGCTGCGGCCGGCATTTGTTGTTTGTGTTTGCACGGCACCCATGTGCCATGCGCCAAACCAAGCGCAGCCGATCGCGGCGAAAACCGCGAGAAGTTTCAAGCGCGAGAAGGAAAGTTTAATCGACATCAACGGCAGCATCGCCGTCCAAATGTGGTGTGCAACTTAGAGATTGCGAAGCCCGGCGGGCAGGAACGCACCGAGAGAATAATCACCCGCTCCAGCGATGAGTAATGCAAACGCAATGAGCAACTGCGTCAGCGCGTATTCCATACCGCCCTTTCCAACGTTATATCCGTGCGGCCAGTGCACCAGAACAATCGCGCCAATCATCACGACGCATATGCAAGCCGCGCCCACGCGCGGGAGAATGCCCGTCAACACGGCCAAGCCTCCGCCCACCTGTGCGAGTCCCACAAGGTAACCCACAATCGCCGGAGCGTGCATGCCGGAGGCAAAGGCGACCGGTCCGGGTCCTCCAAAAGAGCCGAACAGAACTCCTGCGCCGTGGTAGATGAACGCAATGCCGCAACCGATACGCACCGAGAGCAAGGCCAAATTGATCTGCGCCCGTGACACCGAACCGTTCGGAGATGCCGGGCTCGCCGCCACTTAATCGTCGTCTCCGAGCAGGATCGCCGCCGCGAGCACCGTGCTCCACAATCCGCGCTTGTCCCCGACAGCCGACTGCGTAATGTTCATCGTGCGGACAATCTTGTTCGAGATCCGGTAAACCTCCTTCTTTTCGTCCCACGACAGATCCGGATCGAATTCCACGTTCAGCGTCGTCGCCAGCATCTCCGCAGCCAGTTCTTCGGCGTACTCGCCCGCGATTTCTTCCGGCTCGCCGAACGAATGATGCTCGGACAAATATCCATACATCGACTTGTCGCCCGGCAGCGCCACGCCAACCGACGCAGCAATCAACCGGTGCGGCTCGCGCGTCTGGTTCTCGCTGATCACGACAAACGCGACCTGCCCGGGCTTCAGATGCTTCAATCCTTCGCTGCGCGAAATCAACTTGCAGTGCGGCGGGAAAATCGACGACACCCGGACGATGTTGCATGCAGCAATGCCCGCATTTCGCAGCGCGAGTTCGAAACTCGATAGCCGCTCGCGGTGCTTTCCAACACCCTTTGTCAGGAAGATTTTCTTAGCGACGAACGCCATGCGGTGCCGGGCTGCGGTTCCTCCGTGTAGGAGAGTGGAAGATGTTCTGCCAGCAGAAAGTAACAAGAACCAAATTCACTGTCAATTCCTTTTCGTTCCGAGCGTGAAACTTTCGTCAGCGCTGCGGGAGTCCAGGGAGACCTCGCAGTGAATCTTCGAAAATTAATCCTGCCAAAGAGGAAGTGCGGGCGCCAGCAAATCCGAAATCGAGACCAGTTGCTTCAAATCTTGCGGCGAAAAATCCTTTGCCGCCTTGGCCATTTTTGCCTTGCGCGAAATCTGCAACACGCCGAGCACTTTGCCGCTGCTCACGATCGGCGCGCTCATAATCTTCTGTATGGGCTCGTGACGCTGCTCGCTGAGTCTCACACCTTCAAATACCGATGCATGCCGGACAATATTGAAATGATTCACGATTTCCGCGCGGCGCTCTCTCGCCGTGCGCACCGCCAGCGCCGTATTGCTTGTCATCGGTATCTGCCCGACGGTTTGCAGCTGCTGCGGGACGCGGAAACGCAAAAATGTGCCGTCTGCGGTCAGCGCCAGCACCGCCACTTCGTCTGGATGCACGGAAAAAACATGCCCTACGGCTTCGGCGATCTTCGCCAGATTCGCGGCGTCGAGCTTCGTCCCCTTATGGACAATCCCATTGATCAGTGTGGCGACTTCAGATAGCGCGGATGCTGACATGCAAAAAGTTTATCACACGACTTTTGCGCAAGTTTTGCCCTGTTCCTGTCTTGCAAACACTTTGCTCGCTGTCTATACTCGAACGTTGGCACGACAGGTTATGGCAACTCGATTCGCTGCGAACGGTTTCATGTTCCCGCGGAAAATTCTTCGGAGAGTGGATGTCGAGCGCGGCGTCGAAAGCTGACTCCAGTTATTTCTGGGACAAACTGCATTCCCTCAGCGGCATAATTCCCATTGGCGCATTTCTCGCCGAACATTTCTGGTCCAATAGCTACGCTCTCGTCAGCCCCGAGCACTATAACGCCACCGCCGCCGGTCTCGAACAGATTCCCTGGCGCGTTCCTGTCGAATTTTGCCTCATCTGGCTCCCCATCGTCTTTCACGGCTGCTACGGTCTGTGGATCTGGTGGCGCGGCAAATCCAACGTGCTCGCTCATCCGTGGATGGCCAACTGGCTCTATATGCTCCAGCGCTGGACCGGAATCATCGCCTTCGCCTACATCATCTGGCACGTCTGGCTCGAACGCTTCGCCACGCATGGCCGCAGCACATACGCGGGCGTCGCGAGCGATTTCGCCCATCCTTCCTACGCGGCGTTTTACGTCCTCGGAATCCTGGCCGCGTCGTTTCATCTCGGCAATGGCGTCTGGAATTTTTGCTGCAAGTGGGGAATCGCCGTCACGCCGCGCGCTCAGCGCGCCGCTGGCTGGCTGGGTGCTTTCGTCGGCGTCGTTTTCACGGTCGTCGGCCTGTTGATCGTCGCTGGCTTTCTGTGGAACTGGCATCCATTCAATGGCTACCTCTGACGTGCAGCTCTTGGAGGGTTTTGCTTTTGTAGCGCCGGCACTTAGGGCCCGGTGGTCATTCCGGGGATCGGTTGGTTCTCTGCGCAGCAACGAATGGCAACCGGGAATCTTTTCGTTCTTGTAATACGAAACATCGTCCATGCGCGAACCTAGAATCATCGTCGTTGGAGGCGGCCTCGCGGGATTGATGGCCACGATTCGCATCGCCGAATCCGGCGTGCCCGTCCAGCTCTTCTCCGTCGTTCCTGTCAAACGCTCGCATTCCGTTTGCGCCCAGGGCGGCATCAACGCCGCAAAAAATCTGAAAGGCGAAGGTGATTCCACCTGGATCCATTTCGACGACACCATCTACGGCGGCGATTTCCTCGCCAACCAGCCCATCGTCAAAGGCATGTGCGAAGCCGCGCCCGCCATCATTGATTTGCTCGACCGCATGGGTGTGATGTTCAATCGCACGCCCGAAGGCCTGCTCGATTTTCGCCGCTTCGGCGGAACGCTCTACCATCGCACTGCGTTTGCCGGCGCCACCACCGGCCAGCAGCTTCTTTACGCGCTCGATGAACAGGTCCGACGCTTCGAAGCCGAAGACAAAGTCCACAAATTCGAGGGCTGGACTTTTCTCTCCGCGGTCATCGACGAATCCCGCGTCTGCCGCGGCATCTGTGCCATGGATTTGCGCACCATGGAAGTGCGCACTTTCCCCGCCGATGCCGTCCTTTTCTGCACCGGCGGCATCGGTGCAATTTTCCGCCAGACCACCAATTCCGTCGCCTGCACCGGCATGGCGCAATCCGCGCTTTTCCAGCAAGGCGTCTATTACGCCAACGGCGAATTCATCCAAGTCCATCCCACCGCGATTCCCGGCGAAGACAAATGCCGGCTCATGAGCGAATCGCTTCGCGGAGAAGGCGGCCGCGTCTGGGTTCCTCGCAAAGCCGGAGACAATCGTCCCGCGCGCTCCATTCCCGAAAAAGAGCGCTTCTATTTTCTCGAAGAGTGGTATCCAAAATACGGCAATCTCGTTCCTCGCGACGTTGCCACGCGCGCCATTTACAGAATCGTCTTCGAGGAAAAGCTCAGCCTCCCGGGCATGAACGCCGTCTATCTCGATCTCACGCATCTTCCCCGCGAAATGCTCGACCGCAAACTCGAAGGCGTACTCGAGATTTATCAAAAATTCGTCGGCCCCGATCCGCGCGAAGAGCCCATGAAAGTTTTTCCCGCGATGCACTACACCATGGGCGGCTTGTGGGTGGACAACGAGCGCCAAGCCACCAACATTCCCGGAATTTTCGCCGCCGGCGAATGCGAATATCAATATCACGGAGCGAATCGTCTCGGTGCCAACTCGCTCGTTTCCTGCATCTACGGCGGAATGGTCGCCGGGCCCAGCGCCGTCAAATACGCCCGCAATCTCGAAAAGGGGTGCGAAAGCATCCCGTCCGCCATCTACGACGCCGAGCGCTCGCGTCAGCAGGAGGCCAATGACGCGCTGCTTCACAGCCAGGGCACCGAGAATCCCATGACCATTTGGAGAGAGCTCGGCGACCTCATGGTCGAGCACGTCACTGTCGTCCGCCTGAACGCCAATCTCGAAAAGGCTCTGCGCAAACTCGACGAGCTCTCCGATCGTTTCAGCCGCGTCAATCTCGCCGACCGCACGCAATGGTCGAATCAAACTTTGCAGTTCACCCGCGAGCTCGGCAACATGCTGATTCTTTCGAAGGTCATCGCTCTCGGCGCTCTCGCACGCAACGAAACGCGCGGCGCTCACTTCAAGCCGGAATTCCCGGAGCGCGACGACAAGAATTGGCTCAAAACCACCAAGGCCCGTTGGAACGGCGGCAAAATCCAGCTCGACTACGAGCCGGTTGACATCTCGCTTCTGCCGCCCCGGCCCAGAAAGTATTAGGTGATAAGGGCGGCCTTATGCCGCCCGCATTTGCTTTTCGTTTTGGCTGTTGCAGGGCCCGATCGGTTTTTTTTCGGGCCGTCACCGTCGGCGGGACGGTGCAGATCTTTTTGCTGTATTCTCAGTTGAGGCCTTATGTCCGACAACACATTCGTCGTCCGCATCAAACGCCGCGCCGCTCCTCACGAATCGGAGCGCTGGGAAGAATTCGAAATCCGCCATCGTCCGCACATGAACGTCATCACCTGCTTGCGCGACATCGCCGAAAAACCCGTCACACGCGACGCCAAAGGCACCACGCCCGTCTCCTACGACGCCAACTGCCTCGAAGAGGTCTGCGGCGCTTGCGCCATGCTCATCAACGGTTATCCGCGCCAGGCGTGCTCCGCTCTCGTTGACAATCTCGAAAAGCCCATTCGACTCGAACCGCTCACGAAATTTCCGCTCGTTCGCGATCTGCAGGTCGATCGCTCCGTCATGTTTGAAAATCTCAAACGCATGCAGTGCTGGGTTCCCATCGACGGCACTTACGCCATCGGGCCCGGCCCGCGCATGTCGCCCGAAGAGCAGCAGGTCGGCTATCCGCTCGCTCGCTGCATCACCTGCGGCAATTGTCTCGAAGCCTGCCCCAAAGTGAATTCGCACACGCAGTTCGTCGGCGCCGCTATCATCAATCAGGTCCGCCTCTTCAACATGCATCCCACCGGCGAAATGCACTCCCGTGCCCGCCTCGAAGCCATGATGGGCCCGGGCGGCATTCAGGATTGCGACAACGCGCAGAATTGCGTCAAGGTTTGCCCCAAAAGCATTCCCCTCACCGAATCCAACAACGAAATCAACCGCCAGGTCCTCAAGCACGCGATTTGGGATTGGCTCACCTGGTCGCAAGGCCCCACCGAACGCGACGACGAATGGAAGCGCCTCGGCATTCAAAAATAAACGCGAGTGGTTCAGACGCAGCTCCTAACGGAATGCCGTCGTTCCGAGGCGTATGCGATCCGCATCCGACCGAGGGATCTTCTCGCTGTTGTACCGCCGGCCTTCAGGCCGGCAGATTCTTGCTGTCAAGCCCAGCCGTGCCTTCTGCGGATGGCGGCGAGGAACCTGCTTACCGTTGTTTGGCGCGATGATTTTTACGGGCCGTTGGTCACGCGCCACGGATCACTTCAGAAACGAATTATCCTTTGCCCCCCCTCCCTCCCTGCGTTACTCTTTCCCGCCGGAGGAGACCTCTTCGATGGGCAATTTCGCTTTCACCGCATGCACCGTATTGTTTTTCGCGTTCCCTGTGATCGCGTCCGCGCAAACCGTGAAAATCTCTCAGCGCGCGCACGACTTGCACTTCAATTCCATCGTAATAGACACCCACGACGATACCACGCAGCGCCTCCTCGACCCGCATTTCGATCTTGACGCGCGTCACCCTGACGGTCAAATCGACATTCCGCGTATGAAGGCCGGCGGCCTCGACGGCATTTTCTTCTCCATCTACATCCCCGGCACGATCACCGGCCCCACCGCCGTGCAGAAAGCCCTCGATCAAATCGCCGCCGTTCGCGAACAGGCCCGCCTCCATCCCAACGACCTCATGCTCGCTCGTACCGCCGCCGACGTCCGCCGCGCATTCTCCGAACACAGAATCGCCGCGCTCATGGGCGTCGAAGGCGGCCACATGATTAACGACGACCTCTCAATTCTCGACATTTTCGCCGCCCTGGGCGTCCGCTATATGACCCTCACACACATGGTCAACACCGACTGGGCCGACTCCTCCACCGACAAACCCGCGCACAACGGCCTCACCGATTTTGGCAAGCAAGTTGTCTTGCGCATGAATCGCGACGGCATCATGATCGACATCTCCCACACCGCCGACAGAACTTTTTACGACGCGCTCGCCGTCAGCAAAGCGCCTGTCATTGCTTCGCATTCCTCTTGCCGAACGCTCTGCAGCGCGGCTCGCAACATGACCGACGACATGATTCGTGCCCTCGCCCAGCACGGCGGCGTCATCCAGATCAACTATCACGTCGGCTTCCTCAGTCAGGAATATGCCGACGCGAACAAAGCTCATCCTGAAATCGGCAAGCGGATTCAGGACGAGGTCAACGCCAAGTGCGGCGCCAACTCGGGCGAAGCCTGCCAAATCATGACCGAGGATCAGTTGATCCACAAAGCGATGCTCGACGGCACTCTTCCTCGCGTCGATTGGACGAAAATCGTTGACCACATTGACCACGCTGTGAAAATCGGCGGCGTAGACCACGTCGGCCTCGGCTCCGACTACGATGGCTCCGACATGCCCATCGGCATGGAAGACGTCACCCATCTGCCGCAGATCACTCAAGCGCTCCTCGATCGCGGTTATTCGGGTTCGGACATCAAGAAAATCCTCGGCGAAAACACGCTGCGCGTGATGGAGGAATGCGAGCGCGTCGGCCGCGAAATGCAAGGGGAAGGGAATTAAAGCGTTCGGCTCGCGCGGGAGGATGCGTGCGTGGAGAATCGTGCAGAGTTATTTCGCGCGCTGCAAAGCCTCGTCGATGCCTGGTGTGATCGCCGATGCTTGCGCGCACTGCGTGCTGTTCTTCCAGGCTATCCGCTGGCGTCTCCGTTCACAGACGGCTGGGGTGAGCTCCTCAAGGCTCTCCAAAATGTCCGCGCTTTCGCACCGGACGAACTAACCGAACGCGAGCGCGTCGTGCTCGACGACGCCATCAGAACGGTTGACCACGCGCTTCACCGGCGCTGACCCGCTTCCGTTCCTCATAGTTCCTCATATCTCATATCCTCCATATCCTCCATATCCTCCATATCCTTGACACTCGCGAGCCCTTGCATTACGCTCCGCGCATTGCCCGTGTGCCCGCACTCTCCGCGCACTGATTCTTTTTTGGATGCAATCGGCCCTCTGCCCTGGAGACGGCCATGAAAATTCGCGTGTTCGTTCTCACCGTTTCGACACTGTTTCTTGCCATCGCTATTTCTTCTGGGCAGCTTTTTTCCCAGGCGCCACAGTCAGCCGGACAAATCTCGCAGCTGATTCCTGCCGTCAACATCGACCGGGGCAACCAGCGCCTCGTCGCCGCGGCTCAGGCGCCCGTATTTTGGAACGATCTCGTCGCAACTCAGCCCATGGCGCGCGCTCGCATTGCCCTCGGTGACGGCTCCATTCTCAACGTCGGCTCCAACTCCAGCCTCCGCGTCATCCAGCATGACGCTTCGGCGCAACAGACCCGTCTTCAAATGAATTACGGCCGTGTTCGCGCCAAAGTCGTTCCGCTCGCGCGCACCGGCTCCGCATTCGAGATTCACACGCCCGTCGCCACCACTGGCGTGGTCGGCACCGATTTCTTCCTGCAGCAGGGCGAAGGCGCTCCTCCGTCGCCCAAAGTCGACGTCGCCGTTCTGCCGTTCGCCGGAGCCTCCGGCGTTTCCCTGTCCGACGCCAACACTGGCGCTCTTGCCCAGCAGCTCACCAACCAGCTCGGCCAGTCGAGCCAGATGAGCTCTGCACTGATTTCTCCTCCCGAAGGCGCCGCCCCCCCTCTTGGCGCCCAAGCCGCCGCGCAGTCAGGACAGGCGGCAAACGCGTCCATCGTCGTACTGCCGGTAATCCAGCAAGCTCAGGCCAAGGAATCCACGCACGGCCTCGGCGGTTTGGGTGGCCATTTCCATATTCCCGGTTCCAGCAGCGGCCAGCTCAAGCATGTGGACGCCGACGTCCAAATCCAGGTCCAAATGATTCGCAGTGCCGATGGCAGCGTACTGAAAACTCTCACTGTCGAGTCGAAGAAGGGTTTCAACAACGTCAACGTGAACGTCGAAGGCTACAGCCAGGACATCGGCTCGGCAGACATCAACAATCCCAATTTTCAGAAGTCTCCGCTCGGCCAGATGCTCGGAGATGCGATGTCCAAAGTGACCTCCCAAGTCCAGTCAGCAGCCCCCGACGCGCTGAAAGCCGCCTCCTCCACATCCTCCGGCCCTGCCTTCGACAACAATGTCGCTACCGTGGTTGATTTTGAAGGCTCCGTTCGTTTCTGCAATCTGCAACAGCAATGCGTCAGCGTTGGCCCGGGCATGATGTCCACCATCCGCAATGGCCAGCCGCCCGATCCGCCGCACCGCGCTGACGCTTCCTTGATCCAGGAGGCTCAACAGAGCACCGACCTCGGCGCTGCGCCGCCCGCACCCGCCACCCCCGTCGAAGCGGCTGGCACGCGGCCGCTCAACCTGCCTGCGCTACAGCCCGGTGCGCCCGTTTCCTGTAGCGGCCCGCCCGCCGCCATCGGTCCCGTCGGTGGTCTTCCGTCCAACAGCGCCGCCTCCGCCATCGGCGGATGGGACTTTGCGACGCGGCCTTTCGCCGCGACTATGGTCATCACCGCGAAAGATCGAGTCTCGAAAATGAGGTACTACGCTGTCCCCGGCGCGTTCCGGGGCGAGACAACCGAGCGCGGCGATGAAACGATCGTCATCATGCGCATGGATTGCGGCGTGATTTGGAGCGTCATGCCCAAGCAGCAGATGTACATGGAGATCAACTTTGCCGCCCTTGCGGGAGGCCTCGCGGGCCTTGCGAAATCTCCAGCCGGCGCCTCAACAGGTTCGCAAAACATCGCCAATGCCGCGCGCATGCCCAACGTGCAGATTAGCCGCGAGAACCTCGGTGCCGAGCAAGTCAGCAATTATATGTGCGATAAGTATCGCATCACTGTCATCGGCGAAGACGGAAAAACCTACCACGGCACCGTCTGGACGGCGCGCGAATTGAAGGGCTTTCCGGTCAAGTGGCTCGACGACAAAACGGGAGAGAACGTCGTCTTTAGCGATATCAGCCTCAGCCCGCCGGATCCATCGCTCTTCCTCCCGCCGCCCGGCTATCGCAAGATGAGCATGCCCGGCTTCGGTCGCCAGTAGAAGCGAAATCTTCGCGCTGCTGAAGTCTTGGTCTTACGAGGTTCTGCTCTCGCGATTTCACTCTCCGCGCAGGTGGCGAGCTGCGTCGTTTGGTAGGGCGGGGCTTGCCGGCCCGTGCGACTCTTCAAGTCGTGGCCTTCCGGACTTCGCCGATCCGAGCCGTTCGCGGCTGCGCACAAATCCGCACGTAGCTTTTGATTTTTTTCTTCACTCCAGCTACTCTCTCCAATTCGGTTCCGCTCGCGGCACACACCTGTCGCGAACGAAACGCTGCGATCTCTCAGGAGGGGAGAATGAAACTTTTTCGAATGGCCGCGCTTCTGCCAGCCCTAGGCTGTGTTTGCGCGATAACGTCGCCGGCACTGCTCGCTCAGACCACGACGCACAGAACGACTCAAAGGAGAACTATGTCATCGACCGGCTCGCTTTTGCATCCCGCTTCGCTTCACGCTACTGCGCCCGCCGTTTATCACGTTCATTTCCACACGACGAAAGGTGACTTCACCATCGAAGTCACGCGCGCCTGGGCTCCCAACGGTGCCGACCGGTTCTACAATCTTGTCGAACATCATTTTTACGACGATGCCACTCTCTTCCGCGTCGTTCCCGGATTCGTGGTTCAGTTCGGCATTCCCGCCGATCCCAAGTACGGCAAGATCTGGGCCAACGCCAACATCAAAGACGATCCCGTCACGCAGAGCAATCTCTCCGGCATCATCACCTACGCGCAATCCTCAGCGCCCAATTCCCGCAGCACGCAGGTCTTCATCAACTTCAGGGACAACTCGCGGCTCGATTCCATGGGCTTCGCTCCGTTCGGTAAAGTCACCGAAGGCATGTCGGTTGTCCAATCTTTCTACGGTGGCTATGGCGACCAGCCCACGGGAATGCAAGATCAGATCACCAATCAAGGCAACGCGTTTCTCGCAAAGAATTTCCCCAAGCTCGACAAAATCATTACCGCTCGCGTCGTGCCCGCCGCGCCTGCCCATCCCGCAACCCATACAACCCCGCATCCGGCTTCACACTAGCGCGGCGCCATTTTGTACGGGCGGGGCTTGCCCCGCCCGTCGCGCGCATCGCGGGCCTGGGTTTCGTCGCTCACGCCGCTTGGCTCTGACGAATTCGTCCCGCCAGTTGCTCACTTGCAGCATTCCCCGTTATGTCTAACACTCCGAATGGTCGTCCACATTCGTCTTCCGCCGCCGGGAACGCATCACCCAGATGAATGCCGCACAAAGCCACAGGACTGCGGGCGCTGCCACGTTACTCCAGATGCGCGGGCCGCCGGCAAAGACCGCATGCAACACCAAAGGCAGCGGGAATACCGTAAGGAGAATTGCAAGCACCGTCTGGACCGTCCGCCGCCGCAGCCTGGCGAAATACTGGATGAGCATGACCACCGCCACGCCCCAGAAAAGTATCGCCTCCCAGAGCAGATCGGAAGTGTCCATACCGCGAACGTGGACGCCATTGACGAAACTGAAATGCAAACCTAGCGCGAGGGGCGCCCCAATGAAGATGATCGCAATCAGCAGGGAGGCAGTCCGCCGCGTCAGCCGCCCAAAATACCCGAGCCACAGAACTGTCGCGATGCTCCAGCAAACGACTGCCTCCCACGGATCCTCGCGAAACAGCCACTGGAAATGCCCGTTGCTGTAGAAAAACGCCAGGGGCTCCAGCATCAAGAACAGCGCCATGCCGAAAAATATTTTATTTCGCCGCAATTCGCGATGTACGCATTCCAAGTCCCGCTTTTCCTTTTCCGCTTCCGGCGCGACCGCCGCCACTCCGTGCAACGCATCCAGCGGTTTCCCCGCGCCCCGTGCCACTCGCTCAAACTCCGGATTCTCGCGAAAGTATTCTTCCATCAGCGTGCGCGTGTCCTCGCTCGCCTCGCCCGAAAAATACACCGGCAACAAGTCGTTCATCACATCGCGTGTCACGTTCATCGTCGTTCTCCCAAAGCAGTTAATCTCTCGCGTGATGGATTTCTCGCTTCCATCAACTTCGCGCGCGCCCGGTGCACTTTCACCTTCGCCGTGGTCACAGGAATCTCCATCGCCGCCGCAATTTCCTCGTATGGCATGTCGTCAAACGCCCTCATCAGCAAAATGGTCCTGTCGATTTCCGGCAACTCTTGCAGCGCCGCCATCACTGCCTTCACTTCCTCTTTCTGCTCCAAATGCGCGTGCATGCCGATTCTTTCGTCAGCCTTTCCCTCGTCCAGCGCCGTCCGGCGCCATTCGCGCCGCTGCACGTCGTGATACGCATTCCTGGCAATCGTGAACAGGTAGCTCTTCACCGTCGGCTGCCGGATGCGCTCCTGCGCCAGCCACGCCCGCATGAACGTGTCCGACGTAATGTCATCCGCCAGCATCGGATCCCCGCTTAAAAACAGCGCGAACCTCCGCACCGCCGGCGCATACTTCTCGTATAGCTCGTGGAACTCCATTCAGCCTGCCCACTCAGAGGTACGGTCTTGCCCCGCAAAGGTTACATCAGGAAGGCGATACCAATTGCGGCAACAGAATTTCGGTTGTTTCACGGCCTGACGAGCGGGTTGTGCGATCTATGCTACCGCTGCCGGGCCGCGTTATTATCTTTGCCTGGAGTAACGACCTCGCATGGTCTGTTTCACTGCTGCGGCAGCAGGCCGAGTTGTTGCATGAGAGACAATTCGTCCCAGACGTTCCACTCTTCGGTGATTTTTCCCGTCTTGAAGCGAAACAGTGTCATGCCGGTAGTGGTGAACCTTTTGCCGGTAGCCGGGAATCCCATGCCTTCGTGAGTGTTGGTGCCAGAAGCAGTCCAGTACACGAGGACCAGGTCTCTCTCGCCTATGATTTCGTTGATCTTAAAGCGCAAATCGGGCGCGGTCTTGCGTTCTTCGCGGGCGGCGGCCATGTCTTCCGCGAGGGAGGCATCATGAGGGTCGCCGTGTGCGACGAAGTTTGGGGCATGCGACTCCGCATATTTTTCAAGATGCCCCTGATCGAGCACCTGCTCGAAAAAGCTCCGGGCCACGGCTTTGTTCCTTTGCTGTCCGTGGGTTTCTGCGCGGCGGCGGAGAGGCATAGCGCCGACAACAAGACGCACAGAATGGTTTGACGCATCTGAGTCTCCTTTTCCGTCGGCGCGGCGAATTCTATTGAACAATGCGAGCGCTCCGGTGTATGGTAGTTAGTGTAACATACGTTACACTAACTGAGAGCCCTTTTTATGGCGAGACCCCACAGTCCCGAGATTCGCGCCCGGTTACGGGAGCAGGCGGTGGACTACGTAATTTCCCATGGCGCGGGGGACCTGACGCTTCGTCCTTTGGCGAAAGCACTCCAGACCAATGCGCGGATGCTGATATATCACTTCGGTTCGCGGGAAGGATTGATGCGCGAAATACTGGCCGGCGTCAGGGAGCGCGGCGACGCGCTCATTCAACAGTGGTTCGGCAAGGCAAAGACGCCGCCAACGCTCGAAGAGTTTCTGTTGATGTACTGGCAGCGCGTGAGTGATCCGCGGCTGCGAGCAGTGGCGCGGCTGGTGTTTGAGTTGTATGCGCTCGCGCTGCGCGATCGGCGCAGCTACCCCGGAGTGCTCAGCGTTCCGGTGCGCTACTGGAGAATGGCGGCGGCGCGCACGCGAAAGCCGTCCAAGATCGCCAACGCTGAGGCGACTTTGCTGCTCGCCGCCACGCGGGGCCTGCTGCTGGATTTGTGCGCAACGGGGGATCGTCGGCGCGTGACCCAGGCGTTGAGGCTGTTGGCGAGACTTCTGGAGGCCGACAGAGAGAAACGCCAATCGCCTGTTTCTACAACCCCAAAATCCCCACCAACTCCCTTACCGACGCCGCCGACTTCTCCAGCGCCGCCTTCTCGTCATTCGTCAGCTTGATTTCAATAATCTGCTCGATGCCGCGCGCGCCCAGCTTGCACGGCACTCCCACAAACAGTCCTTTAATCCCGTACTCGCCCTCCAAATACGCCGCGCACGGCATGATCTTCCTCTTGTCCATCAGGATCGCTTCGCACATCGCAAACGCCGCCGCCGAGGGCGCGTAGTACGCCGACCCCGTCTTCAAATAATTTACAATCTCGCCGCCGCCTTTTCTCGTCCGCTGCACGATCGCGTCCACGCGCTCCTTCGGCAATAGATCCGGCAGCGGAATCCCCGCCACCGTCGAATATCGCGGCAGCGGAACCATGTCGTCTCCATGCCCGCCCAGCACAAAACACGAAATATTCTCCACCGACACGTTCAGCTCCATCGAAATGAACGCCGCCATCCGCGCCGAATCCAGCACGCCCGCCATTCCCATCACGCGCCCCTTCGGAAACCCGCTGATCTTGAACGCCGCCTGCGTCATCACGTCCAGCGGATTCGTCACCGTAATCAAAATCGCATCCGGCGACAGTTTAATAATCGGTTCCACCACTCCTTTGATCACTTCATAATTCGCCTTCAACAAATCGTCGCGGCTCATTCCCGCCTTGCGCGGAAATCCCGCCGTCACCACCACGATGTCGCTGTTCGCCGTCTCTTTGTAGTCGCCCGTCGCCGTCGAAATTCCCACCGCATTCACGTTCGATCCCGAAATGTGCGCCGACTCCAGCATGTCCAGCGCTTTTCCCGTCGGCACTCCTTCCAGAATATCCGTCAACACCACGTCTGCCAGTCCCGAATCCACCAGTCGCTGTGCCGTCGTCGACCCAACAAACCCCCCGCCCACCACCGTCACTTTTTTCCTCATCATCGCTCCTGAAATTAGTTGAGAGTCATTAGTTCAGAGTTGAAAGAACTGCGTCCGCGTCAACCTCATACACAGTAGAGAAAATAAAAAATCAGCCGATAAGTGTACCGCAGACTGATGACCGAAGTGCTCCGAAAACTTTTACGTGTGGCGCTTGCACCTGGGGCATGATTGACGGCGCTTCCCGAAGGCAATACAGCGCAGGCAGTGCGAGAGTCTCCCGGAGACACTAGGTGACAAAAGCCCGCGCCGATTTCAATGGATTGTTCGGCGGCCTACTGTGCTTGAGTCACAAAGATGCTTGTGTGGACGCCGGCGGAAATCTCGTCACACTAAGGGAAGGGGTGTTCGTCACGGACTTCGACGAAGACGCCGAGGAAGATGGGATGACCTCATCGCTTCGGGCGCTGTGGAAGAGTCGCCTGATTCGCTACGTTGCCTCGGATCACGATGGGTGTTACGCATTGACTGCAATGGTGTTCGGCAGCTACCCCCCCTTTTGCACCTCGGCCTTTCGATCTGTGGCCCGCGTAACTTTCAGGTTCTCAACTGTCGACTTTCAACCCTTAACTCCGGCTTTTTTTCTCGCCACTCGCTTGCCTTGAGGAACGAAGCGCCACTAATTACTCGCCACTGCCTTTTGCCCCATATTCTCAATAATCGCCGACGCAAACTCTGACGTTTTTACCTTCTTCGCGCCTTGCATCATTCGCTCCAAGTCATAGGTGACGCGCTTCTGCTGAATCGTGCGCTCGATCCCGCTCTCAATCAGCGCCGCCGCTTCCTTCCATCCAATAAACTCAAACATCATCGCTCCGCTCAGTATCACCGACGCCGGATTGATCACGTCCTGATCCGCGTACTTCGGCGCCGTCCCATGCGTTGCTTCAAAAACGCCGTACCCGTCGCCAATATTCGCCCCCGGAGCCATTCCCAGCCCGCCCACCTGCGCCGCGCACGCATCCGACAAATAATCGCCATTCAAATTCGGCGTCGCGAACACGTTGTACTCATCCGCGCGCGTCAAAATCTGCTGAAACACCGAATCCGCGATCCGGTCATTCACCAGAATTTTATTTCTCCACGCGCCGCGCCCGTGCGAACCCCAAATCGCCCCGAGCGTCGTCCGCACTTCCTCGCAAACTTCCTTGCGAAACTGCTCCGGCGCATTTTCCATCCCTGGCTCAATCAGCGCCGCGTTTTGTTCCACGCTGATCCCCGCATTTTTGTCCAGATTATCCAGAATCCAGCTCTCGCGCTCCGTCACGATCGCGTCGCGAAACTCCGTCTTGGCCAGCTCATATCCCCAATCGCGAAACGCGCCCTCCGTGAACTTCATGATGTTGCCCTTATGCACCAGCGTTACCACGTGCCGTTTATGCTCGATGGCGTGTTGAATGGCTCTCCGCACCAGCCGCTTCGTCCCCGCCGGCGAAATGGGCTTGATACCGACGCCCGAGTCTTCGCGAATGTGCTTCTTTCCCGCCAACATCTCCTCATTCAAGAATTTCAGCACGCGCGCCGCGTCCGCTGTCCCCGAACGCCACTCGATTCCCGCGTACACATCCTCCGTGTTCTCGCGGAAAATGACCACGTTCATTCGCTCCGGATTCCGCACCGGCGAAGGCACGCCCGAAAAATATCTCACCGGCCGCACGCATGCGTACAAATCCAGCAACTGCCGCAGTGTCACGTTCAGCGAACGAATCCCTCCGCCCACCGGAGTCGTCAGCGGCCCTTTGATTGCCACGCGAAAATCCCGTATTGCCTCCACCGTGTCCTGCGGCAGCCACTCTTTGAATTGCCGAAACGCTTTTTCTCCGGCGAACACTTCCAGCCACGCCACTTTGCGCTTCCCGCCGTACGCGCGCTCCACCGCCGCATCGAAAACTCTCCGCGACGCCCCCCAAATATCCCGCCCTGTTCCATCCCCCTCGATGAACGGAATAATCGGCTTGTCTGGCACTTGGAATTCTCCGGTTGCAGAGCGTTTCGCAGAAGCACTCGAAGATCCCGCTTGCCCTAACGCGGCTGCCCCATCCTGCTCGCCCTGGCGCCTGCCCGCCGTGGCGGGAAGGAAGGGTGGGATTTTCGCGCTCGCTCCACCGTCGACATAATCGATCCCCACGCCCTCGCGTGGCGTGTCAACCCCGTTGTATGTTGCCTTCATCCGTTGTTCACTCCATGTTCAGAACATGCGTGTACGGCAAATTGAATCTCGAGAAGATATCACGCAGCGCTCCGCTAACCAACTGTGACCGTGCTACTCTTCACCTCAAAGGAAGAACTCATGCCAGGCTTCGATGAAACCTGTGTATTCGAGAGGAACTCTGACGTAAACGAATCAAGAAAGCGCAGCGACCGGTTCTTTGAGGAGCTGCGCCGCAGCGAAAATCAGCTCTCGCCGCGCCGTTCCCAGGAATAATTCTGACAATGTCTCCCTGTACGATGTCGTGATATGACAGGTGACTCAGGATTTGCGCTTCATCCCGCCGCAGCGCAAGACATCACCGAGATTTGGCGCACTACTGTGACTCCGCGATCACCGTCGCAATATAGATTTGCCTCACCGCACGCCTCGTTGACGTCACTTCATCATACAGACTCCCGTGCACCCGCACGCCCCACTGTTTCAGCAGGGAATTGACTCGCGGAATCTGTGCAGGTTCCGGCAGCGCGCCCGACGACCTTCCCAGTACCAGCCGTATCGCATGATCGAGCGATCTGTAAAACGTCGCCGCCTCCCGCAACACCGCCGCATCCGCCGCACGTAAAGCCCCTCCTGCCTCCAGCGCCGCAATCTGCTCCACGACATTTTTCGGCATCTCCGCAAACTGACCTCGCGACAGGGCCGCATACGCAATCACGTACTCAATGTCGAAAAATCCTCCCCCCGCACACTTGAATCCCGTCGCGCCTTCCGCACGCTCCCGCTCCACGCGCTCCCGCATGTGCGCCAACTCTCGCGCCAGTCCCAGCGCATCGCCACCATTCGCTGCACAAAACCTCCGCCGCAAAATCTGACGCAACTCCCCGAGCAACTTTGCTCCCAGCACCAGATTTCCCGCCACCGGATGCGCCTTCAAATACGTCGCCGCCTCCCACGCCTGTGCCTCGCTCGCAAAATAATCCAGCAGATACGCTGTCGTCTGCACAATTTCGCCTTCGCCTCCGCGCGGACGCAGCCGCGTGTCCACGGGCAGCAGCAGCCCCTCGCTCGTATAACTTCCCGCCGCGCGTATGAATCGCTCCGCCAGTCGCCGCCACTCCTCGATTTCCTCTTCGCTGCCTTGCGTCTCTTGACGAGGCGCCGCGAAAAACGCCACGTCCGCGTCCGAGCCGATATCGAACTCTCCCGTGCCCAGCCGCCCCAGCGCCATCACCACAAACGCCGCCTCTCCCCATGTTCCCTCGCCCGAAATAACGCTTTCGTGTTTGGTTCCAATTCGCGCCGTTCTACGCGCGAAGTTGTGGATTTGAACGGTATCATCCGGGGAAGCGTCTTTCGCGACGAAGGATCTCGCCTCGGCGCTTTCGTATTTTTCTGCGATTCGCTCCGCATTGCGCGTGAAGTCTTTTCCTTCTCTGCTCCCCAGCCGCTCCCCACTCGCCACTTCCTTTTCTTCCCCCGCAAACCTCAGCGCCTCCCGCAGCGCGCTCTCCGCCGCGCGCGTCAGTTCCGCGAACGTCTCAAACGGTTTCGGCTGGCTCAAAATCGAACGCGCTGCCGCCGCAAACACCGCCTCGCGGTGCGCGACCCGCAGCGCCGTCATGTCTCCTGGAAATCGGATCGTCGCTTGCTTCTGCGGATGTGCATCTCCGATCTTTTCAATCGCCCGCGGATTTCGAACCAGCGTCTCCGTCGCAAAATCGCTCAGCGCGAAAAGCGCCGCCGCGCAGTCGAGCTTCCCCTGCGATTCTTCGAGTTCCTTCATCAGCCCTGTATCGTGATGCGCCGCCTCTAAATACTTCTCCAGTCCGCGACGCGCAAACACATCCGGCTGCGCACGATATTCCGCGAGTTTTCGCGCCACAGCGGGGAACTCGGTGTGAAAGCGGTCCCGCGCTGCATCCGCATAAAACAAACTCCCCGCGCCCGCCCTATTTTCTTTCTCTCGCGGACGCGCGCGTCGCTCCACCGCAACCGTCGCGATCGCCATCGCTTCGCCTCCTGCTCGCCACAACGAGGTCACTCGCTCGTAAATCTCCCGCACTTCCTCGAAGTGCCGCCGGATCCTCGCGAGCAGCTCTTCCCCTGCGCTTGTCCCCTCGCTTCCGTCCACTCCGCTTCGCCGCGCAATTCGGTTCCGCGCTTCCGGCTTCCGCGGCAGCAAATGCTCCTGCAATCCATCGCGAAGCTGCAATCGGTGCTCCACTTTTCGCAGGAACTCATACGCCGAACTCAGCCGGTAAAAGTCCCGCTGCGTCAAATATCCTTTGTCATGCAAATGTTGCAGCGCCACCAAAGTCGTTCCCGCGCCGCGCCCGGAAACCCACGCGTCCCTCCCGCCGTAAATCCGCTGTAAACACTGCGCGATAAACTCAATGTCGCGAATCCCTCCCGGCGAAAGTTTCACATTCCACAGCGCGCTGTCTTCATCTCCTCCCGCCGCGCGTTGCTCCAGCACCCGCGAAATCTCCTCTCGAGCATCCGTGACTGCGCGCACGATTTCCGGACGCGGCTCCTTTCTGTAAATCAGCGGATGCAATTCGCGCAGCAGCGCTTCTCCCGTCGAAATCTCTCCCGCCGCGACGCGCGCCTTGATCAGCATCTGCAATTCCCATTCGCGCCCGCGCGTTTTGTAGTATTCCAGCGCCGTCGCATAGCTCACCGCTAAATCTCCCTGCTGCCCTTCCGGACGCAGTCGCATGTCAATGCGAAACACCGCCCCCTCCGGAGTCGCCTCGCTCAGCATCTTCAAAATCGCCTGCGCCAGCCGTACAAAATATTCCAGACTCGAAATCGTGCCTGCCTCTCCTCCCGCGGTATCTCCTTCGTGGTCGTACAGAAAAATCAAATCAATGTCCGAACTGTAATTCAGCTCCTGCCCGCCAAGTTTCCCGAGCGCCATCACCGTCAGTCGCGCCGGGTGTAAACGTTCGCTACTGTCTTTCCACTGCGGAATGCCGTACAAATTCTCCAGTTTCACCGCGCACAGCCGCAGCGCGCGCTCGATCAGCACGTCCGCAAGATTCGAAAGCTCCAAACACGTATCGCTCAACGACGCCAGATTCAAAACGTCACGCAGCGTGATGCGCAAATACTCTCTGCGCTTGAATCGCGCCAGAAGAACCGCCGGAGGCGAATCGAACGCCATCGTCGAAAACCGGTAGCAATCCTCCAGCACGTCGTCGCGCGATTTCATCCGCTCGAGGCCCTCCTTTGCGCCGCGACGGTCCAGCCACAAAATCAATTCCGGTTCTTGCACCAGGGATTCGGAGAGAAAACGGCTGAAGGAGAACAGCGAAAGCAGATAGTGCAGCGCTGCGGGATGCGTTTCCAGATGCCGCGTGACGCTCGCGGGCGCGTCGCGCAAATACCGCTCCAGAAAATTCAGCGAATCGTCGGGATTGGGAACTTGCGCGAGCAGCGTCGGCAAACGTTCCCACGGCTGTTGCGAGAGCCGCGTGCGCAGGATCGCAAGATTCGCCTCCGCCGCCCCCGCCTCATTAAATTGTATTTCCGCAAATTCTGCTTGCATGCAACAGAAAGCCTAGCCGATGTTGAACAGCGATGCAAAACTCGAAAGACTTAATTGACAGTTTCGTGTGTGGCGCGCAGTATCCTACGCATTCGCGGTACGTCTCGCTAAATGAATCGCATCGGGCGTAGTGCTTTTGTTTTTTCGCTAGCTATATTTTCATGCGTCGCCTTGGCACAGAACAGAGTGCCGGCGATAGCACCGCAGCCCGTTCAAGGGGTTGATTCCGCTCCGCGGTTGGTTGAGGGCGAACTGACTGCGGCCGGCAGCGCTCCATTTCATCTGAAGGCCACAATCACCGAGAAAGATAGCTCAGGTGCATCCGAAGTGGACATCGCCTGGCTCGACCCCAGCCATTGGCGCCGCACGATTTCATCAGACGACTTTTCTCAAACTCTGATTGTCAACGGGAAAGATATATTTGAAAAGAACTCCAGTGATTATTTCCCCCTGCCGCTGCGAGTACTTGTCACTGCAATGGTAGATGCCAATTCTGCGCTCAGGTTTTGGCGGCCGGGCGACACGGTTTTCACAAAGGCCAACGGGCTCTCACGGGAATCCGGGGCTGTCTGCCCCTCGCCCAGCGCTAAGAATTGTTTTGCCTATCCATGGGGTCTGACGGAGTTTGTAGCTGCGCCAGGCCACTCGATTTGGTTTACGGATTATCGCAAGTTCAAGGGTAAGCGCATCGCAAGACAGTTAATTTATCGCGTTGATCCCGGGGACAGCTTCACGGCCAAGATTACGAATCTCGATCCTCTCGGGCATCCGTCGGCAGACCTCCTTTCAATTCCTGATGCGACACCACCGCAAGGTCGACTTCAGACAATTGACCTGTCGCAGGCGCAGCTGCAAGCTCTCGCGCTCCAACCGCTTGACATTATCTGGCCGCAAGTGATCGATGGCAAGACTTCCGGAGACACCAGCTACTATGTTTCGATCGACCGTTCGGGTACGGTTCGCGAAGCCCTTCCGGTGTCCGTGGCCGTGGAGCGTGCAGATGATTCGGCCCGGCGGCAGATTAGCCGCTGGAAATTTAAGCCAGTTTTGAAGGAGGGCGCCCCTGTCCAGGTCGAAGGACTTTTGAATTTCCATTTCGACACGAGAGCGTATGGCCCGGCGGCCCCGCTGACCGACAGTGAGGTTCGAAAGTTGGCTACCAAAATCGTTGAACCGGATTATCCTCCAGGAACCCCATCCGGAACAACGTGCTCTGTGCGTATCGCCGTCGACTCCGATGGCTATGGGATTGAAGTCATGGAAGGCCCCTGTCCGAGAGAGCTCGCTGCACCCTGCCTGCATGCGATTCAACAATGGCAATTCACGCCGGTTCTCGAAAACGGCCAACCGCGGCCGTACAGAGGCGAAATCACCTTTCGGGTTCCGTAATTGAGCGCACGATTGGTACGCGAACTTACTTCGGCTCCCAGAATTCGATGCGATTTCCTTCGGGATCCATCGCGTGGCCGAATCGCCCGTACGGCGCGTCTTCAATTTTGTCTTCCACTTGCACCCCTTCGGCTTTCAATTGAGCCAGCAGGCGCGCCAAGTTCGCCACGCGGTAATCGATCATCAGGGATGATTTGCTCCCGCTAAAGTTTTGCGCATTCTCCGGAAAAACGGCCCACACCGTGCCGCCTGTTTTCGACGGATCATCTTTGTCGCGCCACTCGAACTGATGATACGCGCCCGATTCAGCGCCCTCAGAAGGAATTCCGAGATGCTCGCGATACCAGGCCGCCATCTTCATGGCATCGTGCGCTTTGAAGAACACGCCGCCAATGCCGGTCACGCGCACGTCCTTGTTTGCTTCAGCCTTCGCATTTCGCTTCGCCTGCACCATCATGCCGAACGCAAAACTCGCTGCCAACGCCGCCGATACCAGGCCGAAACTCATCGCTGTCATTTTCATTTCCTCCTCCTCGATAAAAGTGGCGCCCATTCCTGTGCGCCTTCCATGAGGTTCCGCGAAATGGATTCTACGGGTGTTTCGGCAAACCGATCCCGCCAATCGGGGCGGTCACAACACTGTTGCTGAATCCGGCAATCAGTGAACGGCCTTTGGCCATGGCGTTTTTCACCGACGGCAGCGACAGCGAAGCGTCGTGACTGGCCTTGCTGTCCCACACTTCGGAAACCCAAATGGCGTCGGCATCGCCCGCATCCTTTGCAACCACATAGCTGAGACAGCCGGGCATGTTGCCGATCCCATCGAGAAGAATTGCAATGAACTCGTCGCGCTTGCCCGAAACGGCCGTGATCTTTCCGATCATCCCGTACATGTCGCCTCTCGCTTCTGTGGGTGCCCGATCCTGCGCGCCCGCGCTGCTCCTGGAGCGCAAATTGAAAAACGGCGCGAAGGGTAGGATGTTTTTTTCTGCCTCGGCCGCCGCCCACGAAGGCGCCACAATCGCTGCAATCGCACTGGCACTTGCGGTGAGGAAGTCGCGCCGCCCAATTTCAGTCACGCGGGATCGCCCACATCAGAAAGTCTTCAACTCAGCCACCATCCACGTCGCTCCTGCAACAAGGAAAGTCTCCGCGCATTCGGACCAGTTGAAGTGCGCCTTCGGCTGAGCGATCACGCGCGGAGCCCAAACCAGCAGGCCGAACAGCGCCAGCATCAGCGTCATCAGGCGAATTGCAAGCCGTGCCTGGCGATTGATGAGAAGGGCAACCGCCGCGAGTCCAAACGCGACAGTCGTGAGTATCGTCCAGAACATTTGGCCGGGCGGAATCCACTTGGGAACCAGCTGAGCTGTCCCGCGAGGGGAAAACGCTTGGCCCAGCATAAAGGAAATTGCGCAGACGCCGAGTCCCATGCGCGCCACTCGCCCGGACCCTGCCTTCTTTGCGCCACTCGTCTCAGTCGCCGAGTACAGGGCAATCGCGCCGCAGACTAACGAAAAGAACAGGAAGAAGCTTCCGCCGAATCGATCGTAGATGTTCGCTGCGGCAACGATGTCAGGTACGCAGGCCAGCGCGAAGCACGAATAGACGACGCAGAGTAGGACTGCAGCCAAGCGCTCGGTGCGCGGGTACTGCATTCCCACCCCACCCGCAATCAGAGCGATCATCAGACACGCGCCGGCGGCGCTGCCGAAAGGCAGGCTCCAGATATGGTGCAGGTTTTGCCAGGTATCAGCGTCGTGCCAGGTCAGTGCGATGACGCCGAACAACACCGCCGCCGCGCCGAAGACGATCCGTCCGCACAGCGCGGTTTTCATGAAGTCGCCCTCGGAACGCGTGTTGGGCCCAACAAGCCGTCTAAATGTCGTAGTACAGTTGGAATTCGTACGGATGCGGGCGCATGCGCATCGCGTTCACTTCGTTTTTCATCTTGTAATCGATCCACAAATTGATGAGGTCCTGGCTGAACACGTCGCCCTTCAGCAGGAATTTGTGATCGTGCTGCAACGCTTTCAGCGATTCTTCGAGCGAGCCCGGCAGCGACGGAACATTCTTCAATTCCTCCGGCGACAAATCGTAAATGTCCTTGTCGAGCGGCTGACCCGGATCGATTTTGTTTTCCACGCCATCGAGTCCCGCCATGAGCATCGCCGAAAACGCCAGATACGGATTGCAGGAGGGGTCCGGCGGGCGAAATTCGATGCGCTTCGCCTTCGGGCTCGCCGAATACATCGGAATGCGCACCGCTGCCGAACGATTCCGCCGCGAATACGCCAGGTTCACCGGCGCTTCGAATCCCGGAACGAGCCGCTTGTACGAATTCGTTGTCGGCGCGATGAACGCGGCGAGCGCCGGGGCGTGTTTCAAAAGTCCGCCGATGTACCACAGCGCTGTCTGACTCAGCCCGGCGTAGCCGTCGCCGGCAAAAAGCGGCTTGCCCTTCAGCCACAATGATTGGTGCGTGTGCATGCCATTGCCATTGTCCTGAAAAATCGGCTTGGGCATGAACGTTACGGTTTTTCCATATTGATGCGCCGTGTTGCGGACCACGTATTTGAAAATCATCATGTTGTCCGCGGCCTTGAGCATGGTGTCGAACTTGAAATCAATTTCCGTTTGGCCGCCGGTGGCAACTTCGTGGTGATGGCATTCGACGTTGATGCCGCACGCTTCGAGCTGCAGGGTCATGTCCGTGCGCAAATCCAGATAGTGATCGGTCGGCGGAACGGGGAAGTAGCCTTCTTTGTACCGCGGGCGGTATCCAAGATTGTGTTCGGCGCGGCCCGAATTCCAGCGCCCTTCTTCCGCATCGATGAAATAAAATCCATGCTGCTCGCGCTGATCGAAGCGCACATTGTCAAAAATAAAAAACTCCGCTTCCGCGCCAAAGAACGCTTGGTCGGCGATGCCCGTGAAGCCGAGGTACGCTTCGGCTTTGCGCGCGATGTGCCGCGAGTCGCGCGGATACGGCTGCTTAGTCATCGGGTCAACTACGTCGCCGAGCATGACCACCGTCGGCGTGTCGCGGAACGGGTCCATGAAGATCGAATTCGCGTCGGGAATCAGCAGCATGTCCGATTCGTGGATCGACGCCCATCCGCGAATCGAGCTTCCGTCAATGCCGAAGCCGTCCTCGAAACAGCCTGCGGTCAGTTGGTGAATCGGAAAACTGACGTGGTGCCACACGCCCGGGATATCGATGAAGCGCAGATCGAGAATCTTGGCGTTGTGCTTCGCCGCATAATCTAATGCCGATTTCGGATCCATCAAGCCTCCCCCGCTGGCTCGCCCGAAGGTGAACTGCGGCGCGAGAAATTTAAGCCGCGAAGATAGCGTACGGCAAAAGTTCCGTCAAGCCGCCGCAGCCCGCCGCCTCGAAAACTTTTCCCGTCCAATTTGGCCCAGTTCGTTCTAAGGCTCGCGCGGCTGCAACACCGGGGATGACCGAACTGCTCCCGGCCGTCCTCTGTCATTCTGAGGAGGGTACTCCGCGCCGAAGAATCTCGCCACGCCCGCCAAATCGATTGTCATCCCGAACCCGCTTCGCCGCTTTTGCGGACTGGCGTAAGGGACCTGCTCTTGCTTTTTTGAGTGCGGCGCCTTGACGGCGCTTTGCCAGGCAGTCACACGATTTCGAGATACCTCGGCGCCATTTTCCATGGACACTCCGTTTCTTTTACGTTCCTTTTGCGCGTTTCGCCCGCGCGATGTCTTCGCCTTGCGTTGTAAAATAATTCTCCAATGTCCGGCGCGTCCCATCTCGAAATCGCCATCACTGGCGCGTTTTCTTACACCGGAAAATACCTCGCGCCTTTGCTCCTCTCTCGCGGCCATAAAATTCGCACCCTCACCAATCATCCGGACTCGTCGAATCCGCTCATCTACCAGGTTCGTGTCGCGCCGTATCGCTTCGAAGAACCCGCCGCTCTCGCCAAATCCCTCGAAGGATGCGACGTTCTCGTGAACACCTACTGGGTGCGCTTCCCGCACGGCGCCACGACCTTCGAACGCGCCGTCGAGAACACGCGCACGCTCATCGACGCCGCAAAATCCGCTGGCGTTCGTCGCATCGTCCACGTGAGCATCGCCAACGCGTCGCTCGATTCGCCCCTTGCGTATTACCGCGGCAAGGCCCGCCTTGAAGAAACCGTGCGCAACTCCGGCCTCTCGTTCGCGATTCTTCGTCCCACGGTCATCTTCGGCCGCGAAGACATTCTCATCAACAACATCGCCTGGTTCGTGCGGCGCTTTCCCGTTTTCGCGGTTCCCGGCGACGGACTTTACGGCCTGCAGCCGATTTTCGTCGGCGACATGGCCGCGCTTCTCGGCGACGCCGCCGAACGCACCGACGACTACTCGATCGACGCCGTCGGGCCTGAAGCGTACTCCTTCAACGATCTCGTCTCGCTCATCGCCAAAACAATTGGCCGTCCAGCGCGCATGATGCACGCACCTGCTCCGCTTGCCTACGTCGCGACGCGGGCGATGGGCTGGTTTCTCCGCGACACCGTCCTTACCTGGGAAGAGTATCGCGGCCTCATGGACGACCTCCTTGTGTCGCGCGACATTCCCGCGGCCAACGCACTTGTCGCGCAGAATTTGTCCCATTGTCAACCCAGCCCGCGGTCGGTGCGGGATGGCGGTGAAGGACCTGCTTCTGCTTCGCACTGGAACGCCGCCGCATCGCCCAACTCGCCCGCCGGGCAAAGTTTCGGCGGTCGCGCAACCAGTCTCGCCTCGTGGCTCGACGAAAATCGCGCCACCGTCGGCCTCCACTACGCCTCCGAAGTCGCCCGCCACTTTTAACTGCCGGCGTGAGAACGCGACTTCGATGCCGCCTTGGTGAGGCGGCGTAGCACCGGGACAGATTTTCAAACTCGATCTGCGGCAGGCCTAGCGATGGGCGGGTATTCAGAACCTTGCTATCAGATTGACCGCGTGGAGGAGGACGCCCAATACCAGAGGATCTTGCCGCTCAGCTGGAAGGAATGGGCCAAGGCAAAACCGATGGCCTCAGCAAAATCTTCGAGGCTACGGGGAAGGGTTGGTGGCACGAAGTGCCACGTGCCAGCCGCGAACGACCGCGAGCAAGCTGCACGCCTTCAGGACCAACTGGCACGAACCACCCGCCTCAGCCGCACGCACTCCATAGCGCATTCGCCGACGGGAAGAAATATGGATGAACACAAGGCCGCAGAACTTCGCAAAAGGCGCGAGTCTCAGGGTTACTTCTGGTGGCCATTCCAGGACCAGCGAGGGATGGTGAGGCCGACCGGAACGTCGTCGGGGGAGCGGTGGTAGCGGTTCATTGTTGTGGTGGTTGCCCAGGCAAAGTAGTCGTGGAGCACCTTTCTCAAAACATCGTTCTCGGCGAGTCCGACATCGGCGAGAGCCTGGTCGAAGCAGGCAATCGCGCGACGATCCATGTCATCGTGCTCGCCGTTGCCGCTGTGGATTTTGACCACGGTGGTTTCGTCACCGTAGGAATCAGAATAGGTCGTCGGGCCGCCAAGCGCCTCGGCCCAATAAGCGGCGAGTCGCTCGGTATGCTCGGGGTGGAAGCCGTGGCTGAATGCATGGGCCACGACCTCGTCGGCCATTACGCGCTTATGCCAGGCGTCAGCGAGACGGCGCATACCGTCCATGCCGCCCGCCGCTTCGAAGACAGTTTGCATGTGCGCATGATGGCTGACAATTCGCGGCGATGCAAGAGACCAACGCGGTTCACGATGGCGAGGAATGTGGGGGAGCGCGACTCGGGGAGTCGCGCGGGCGGGGCAAGCCCCGCCCCTACGAATGCTACGGCACGGCTAGTCGTAGTATTCGGTACCGAGGTGGGTGATGAGCTGCTCGCCCATCATCCAGCGCAGAGTGTTTTTGAGCTTCATCGATTGGATGAAGAGGTCGTGCTCGGGATAGAGCTCGGGCGCGCACATGGGCGATTTGAAGTAGAAGCTGAGCCACTCCTGAATGCCGTGCATGCCGGCGCGCTTGGCCAGGTCGAGGAAGAGGACGAGGTCGAGGACGATGGGCGCGGCGAGAATGGAGTCGCGGCAGAGAAAATCCACCTTGATCTGCATGGGATAGCCGAGCCAGCCGAAAATGTCGATGTTGTCCCAGCCTTCTTTGTTGTCGCCGCGCGGCGGGTAATAGTTGATGCGGACCTTGTGGTAGAAGTCGCCGTAGAGTTCGGGATAGAGCTTCGGCTGGAGAATATATTCGAGGGCGCCGAGTTTGGATTCTTCTTTGGTTTTGAATGAGCCGGGATCGTCGAGGACTTCGCCGTCGCGATTGCCGAGAATGTTGGTGGAGAACCAGCCGTGGAGGCCGAGCATGCGGGCTTTGAATCCGGGAGAGAGAATCGTTTTCATGAGCGTCTGGCCGGTCTTGAAATCTTTGCCGCAGACGGGAACGCCCTTGTCATGCGCGAGCTGGACGAGCGCGGGAAGTTCGGCGGTGAGGTTGGGCGCGCCGTTGGCGAAGGGCACGCCTTCCTGAATTGCAGCGTAGGCGTAGAGCATGGATGGCGCGATGGCTTCGTGATTTTCCTTCATGGCGCGTTCGAACGAAGCAAGCGTGTCGTGAACTTTTTCGGGCTTGAGGAAAATTTCGGTGGAGGCGCACCAGACCATGACGGTGCGGTCGACTTTGGCGGACTTTTTGAAATTGCGAATGTCTTCGCGAAGCTGTTCGGCAAGATCGAATTTATTTTTGGCGCGCTTGATGTGTTCGCCGTGGAGATTTTTGACGTAAGACTGATCGAAGGCGGCTTTCATCGGCTTGATTTTGCTGAGGAATGGCTGGACTTTGCGGAGATGATTTGCGTCGAGGACGCCGGCTTTGGCGGCGGCTTCCTGCGCGGTGTCGGGAAAAAGATCCCAGCCGCCGAAAACGAGATCGCCGAGGCTTGCGAGCGGCACGAAGTCCTGAATTTTCGGCGCGCGGCCTTCGGTGCGTTTGCCGAGGCGGATGGTGCCCATCTGGGTGAGCGAGCCGACAGGGAGGGCGTCGCCGTTGCGAACGAGTTCGACGCCGGCCATAAAAGTGGTGCTGACCGCGCCGATTCCGGGCGTGAGTACGCCGAGCTTGCCCTTGGGCTTCGCGATCTTTCCGGGTTTCTGCATTCAAATCTCCTCAGTGGAATGAAATTCAGGCGCGCGCCGCACAAAAAGAAAAAGCGCCTGTCGGGAAAACAAATATGATGCGCGAAGCGGAGTGGATTTGCAATTCGTTTCGACGAAATTAGAAAGAAACGCGAGGCAGGCAGGGCGCAACGATTTCGCTCTCGCGCTATTGGCTATTCGACGCGAAGCGCGGAGATCGGAGAAATGGAAGCGGCGCGAGCGGCGGGAACGATGGCGGCGACGAATGAAGAGAGTGCGAGAGCGAGGGCGGCGAGAGTGAGGGCGAGCGGGTCCCATGAAGCGACGCCGTAGAGTTGAGATGCGATGAGGCGGCCGGCGGCGAGCGCGAGCGGGATTCCAACGAGCAGGCCGATCAGGACGCGTTGAAATGCACCACGCAAAACAAGCTGAACGACGCTCGCGCGATTTGAGCCCAGGGCCATGCGAATGCCGATTTCATTCGTGCGCTGCGCGACGGTGTACGCGGTAACGCCGTAGAGTCCGACGGCGGCGAGGAGAAGCGCGACGATGCCGAAGAGTCCGGCGAGGCTGGCGACGGCGCGCTCCTGATCGAACGAAAGCTCGACCATTTGCTGGAGCGTGCGAATTGAAGTGATGGTGATATTGGGATCAATACCGGCGAGCATGCGAGTGAGAACAGGTTCGAGGGTTCCCGGCAACGCGTTGGTTTCGAGCAGCATGCCACCAAGCAAGTGAGAGCGCAGTTCGCTTTTTTCCACGAGGTCAACGTTGTACGTTACAGACTGAGACAACGGAACGTAAAACATTGGAAAGGGCGGTAGCCGGAATCCCCAACCGGCGAAATGCGCGTCGCCGACGATTCCGATGATGCGGTATGTGCCGGCATATTGGGGCATGTCCATGCCGAAATGCTGACCCATGGGATCTACGCCCGGTTTGAAGAAGCGTTTGGCGAAGGTCTGATTGACGATGGCGACGGGCGCGGTGGTTTCGTTGTCGGCGGCGGTGAAGTACCGTCCGCGGATGAGCGGGACGCCGAGGGATTGGAGATATTCGGCGCTGACGCGGTCCCAGGAGGATTCGGCCTCGTTGCTCGCTCCGGCAGGGGCGACGTCACCGGCGATTTCGATTGTCTCTCCCCAATTGTCGGTCAGGGGATTGTAAAGAGCGAGGCCGGAGCCGCGAACGCCGGGGATTTGATTGAGGCTTTGTTCGATGCGGCGATAGAGAGCGTTTAATTCGGACGCGCTGTGGCCGGTGGCTGGATCGTGGAGCGTCACCACTACGTGACCTTTGATGGGATAGCCGAGATTTTGGCTTTCGAGATTGCTGAGGCTGCGGGCGAGCATGGCGGCTGCGGCGACGAGAGCGACGGAGACGCTGAATTGGAGAATGAGCAAGGCTTTGCGCGCGACACTGGAGCGTCCGGCGGTGCTGCGGCCACAGCCGCGCAGGGCTTCGGCGGGATCGGTGCGCGTGGCGAACCAAGCAGGAGCAACGCCGAAAATGATTCCGGTAAGGAGCGCGACGGCGAAAGTAAAAGCCAGAACCAGGAGCGACGGCGCGGTGCTGATGGGCAGAAAGTTGACACCGTGGAAAGCGAGGGCGAGAAGGAGGCGCGCGGCGGCGACAGCGACGACGAGACCGGCGATGCCTCCGAAAATAGCGAGGAGAACGCTTTCGGCAAGAGCCTGAGTGACGATTTGGCGGCGCGTGGCGCCCATAGCGAGGCGTACGGCGGTTTGTCCGCGTCGATTTACGGCGCGGGCGAGCAGCAGATTGGCGACGTTGGCGCAGGCGATGAGCAGGACCATTGCGCAGACGGCGAGCAGGATTTGCAGGCTGCTGGCATAGTCTTCTTTCATTGTAGCGACGCCGGCGCCGGCGGGAACGACGTTGATGAATTGTTTGGGCAGGTTGCGAATTTGGTCTTGCATCCAGTTAGCGGGGTAGCCAGCGTCATGCTGTATCCAGAGGCGGAGCGTGCCAGTGAGCCGGGCGGACATTCCGGCGACGGAAGCGCCTGGACGCAGACGGCCAATCATGCGCAGCCATGCGGACGTGGACTGATGAAGCAAATTGCCGTCGCCGTCGATAAGAGGCTCCTGGTGAAGCGGGATCCAAATGTCGGGCGGATTAGGGCGGAGAGTTTCGCCAAAAAATCCCGGAGGCGCGATGCCGATGACGGCGAAGGAGTGGCCTTCAATGTCAAAGGCAGAACCGATGACGGAGGGATCGGAGGCGTAAAGCATTTGCCAGGCGCGGTGGCTGAGGATAGCGACGGGAGCGGAGCCTTCGGTGTCGTCCTGGGGAGCGAGCAGGCGTCCGGCGAAGGAGCGGATGCCGAGCGTGGAAAAGTAGCTGCCGGTGACATATTCAGCGGTAAGAGGTCGAGCGACGGATTCGGTGCTTTCCCGGCGGACGCTCATGCGAGTTGTGCCAGCCTTGAAGGCGGTGGTCTCCGCGAATTCGGGGGATTGGGTTTGAAGGAGCTGGTAAAGCGGGTAGGAATACATGCCCCAGCGGTCCTGCGAGCCGCTCTCGACGCAGCAATCGTTGCCGTCGCCGACACGATAGAGCGTGGCGGGATCGGAAACGGGCAGAGAGCGAAGCATGACGGTGTGAATGAGAGTGAAAATTGCGGTAGTGCCGCCAATGCCGAGAGCGAGAGTCAGTACGGCAGAGGCCGTGAAGACCGGCGCGAGGCGAAATTGGCGCAGCGCGTAACGAAAATTGAAGAGCAAGTAGCGCAAGCAATGCCTCAGTTGAATCGAAAGGCGAAATTCAGCGCATTTTCACAACGCTCTCTTAGACGGATGAATGAGCGTTTGGTTAGAGGTGCATTTGTGAAGAATTCGGGCATCGGATTCTTTGCGGGCGGGGAAGGGCGGGAGGGGGCGCTTGCGCGAGGCACCGTTTTGTTGTGCTTGACATACTAATTCGTTAGTACTATAAAGCTGAGATATGAGACCAAAGCAAAGCACGCTGACTCCGCAGGAGCTGGAAATCATGAAGCTGGTGTGGGAGCGGGACTCCGCTACAGTGCGCGACATTTACGAAGCGCTGCTGGAACGGCGGAAGATCGCGTACACGACAGTGATGACGATGATGAAAATCCTGGAATCGAAGGGCTATTTGAAGAAGAGGCAGCAGGAGCGGGCGTTCGTCTACCGGCCGGTGCACCAGAAAGAAAAGGTGATCGGCAAAATGATCCGCGAATTCATGGACCGCGTTTTCAACGGGTCGGCGGAGCCGCTGCTGGTTCATCTGGTGAAGGGGAGGCATATTCGCGAGAAGGATTTGGAAAAAGTGCGGCGGATGATCGAGGAAGAGAAGTGAGGGCGCGCGAAGCAGGGCGAGTTGCGAAGGAGCGGACATGAATTCGCCATTGTGGTTTGTGGATGTTTTGTTTTGGAGCCTGCAGGTGGCGGTGCTGGCGGTGGCCGCGGCGCTGCTCGTGAAGATTTTGCGGATCCACGAACCGCGGGCGCTGCTGGTCTGCTGGAGAATGCTGATTGGAGCGAGTTTGCTACTCCCGTTTGTCGAGCCGTGGAAGCGGCAGGAAGCTTTCGCGTTCGCGCCTGCTGGGCCAGATATTTCCATCGTTCCGACGACTGCGGTGGCGAGTCCGACGGTGTCGCATTGGCAAATTCCGAGTTTGGTCACAATTGCTGAAATTCTCGCTGCGGTGATGGCGGCGGGAATCGCTGTGAGATTCGTGATGCTGGCGCTGGGACTGATGAAGATGCGGCAACTGCGGCGGAAGTCGGCGACGATTGCGCGGGATGCTGAGTGCGCAGGAGTCATCGAGGAAACGCGTGCGCTCGTGGGCGGAGGCGCGGAGTTTCGAGTGTCTGGAGAAGTGGAATCGCCGGTGACGTTTGGATTTGCGAAGCCAGTGGTTCTGCTGCCTGAAAGATTCTTACAACTCGACGAGCGATTTCAGGCGGCGATTGCGTGCCATGAATTGTTGCACGTGAGGCGGCTGGATTGGGCGCATCATCTGGGCGAAGAAGTTCTTCGCGCGATTTTCTGGTTTCATCCGGCGATTTTGTGGTTTGTGGCGCGGGTTCGCCTGGCGCGCGAGCAAGTTGTGGACCTGGAAGTGGTGAAGCTCACAGCGGCGCGGAAGACGTATGTGGAAGCCTTGCTGGAATTCACAAGCGGGCGCAGGGTCGCGGCGATTCCGGCCCCGCCTTTTCTTGCAGAACAGCAGTTCGTAGAGAGAGTGGCGTTGATGTTAAAGGAGGCTGGTATGTCACGAAGAAGACTGATTGCGTCGTTGAGTGCGATTGCGTGCGGGCTTGTTGCGGCGACTGTCTTGGCAGTTACGGTGTTTCCGCTAAAGGCGGCGCCGCGCGCGGCTGCTGGAGTGCAAGAAACGCAAGCCGCGAGCGAGCCTGTGTTGAATGCGAGCAAGGTATGGACAGACAAGGTGAAGCAGGGAACGATGGATGTCGACGTTCGCGGACTGGGAACAATGACGCCGCTGAATGGACAGCCGGTGGCAAAAATGGAGTTGCGCGAGAGCGAATCGGGCGATGTTCGCGCTGGGCAAAGTGCCGAAGTAGACACCCACAAAGGCATAGTGAAAGGACACGTGCTCCAAATTAGCCCGCAAGTTATCGAGGGGAACCGCAGCGTGCTTGTTGCGCTGGATTCAGCGGTGCCGAGCGGAGTGGACGCGCATGCCTCCGTGGAGGGAACTATTCAAGTCGGCGAGCTCAAAGATGTGGTTTATGTAGGGCGGCCATACCGCACCAATATGAGCGTGACCCCTGAAGGGCGCGTCGTTGGAGTCATATACAAGATCGTTGACAACGGAAAAGAAGCGGAGCGGCTGCACGTGGTATTCGGGCGTGTAAGCGTGAGCACGATTCAAGTGTTGTCAGGACTCAAGCCCGGCGACGCGATCATTCTTTCTGACATGTCGACCTATCGTAAGTTTGATCGCGTCGAGATTAAGCAGGCGTCGGCAGCTTCGGACCCGTCGCTCTCTCTCGTGAGCGCTAGTGACACACCGCTGGCTGGCAAAGGGGGTTACGGCTCACCAACGTGCAGGTATTGTCCCGATCCGCAATACTCTGACGATGCGTATCGTCAAAAAATACAGGGGAAAATCGTGTTGGACACGGTTGTCGGAACCGACGGCAGAGCGCACGACACCAGAGTCGTGCAGGGTCTCGGCCACGGGCTCGACGAGCAGGCGATCCATTCGTTGCGCGATGTATGGCGATTCAAGCCGGCGAAGGGCCCGGACGGAAAGCCGGCAGCAGTGCGAACGTTGATCGATGTTGATTTTCATCTCTACTGAAATCGCCGTTTACTTGGCCGAGCCACGCGTGGCGAAGGCAAGCTCTCAGGAACGAGCTAGGGCGTGGAAGTTATTACCGAGCGGAGGACGGGCAGTTCGCCAAGGAAAGCAAACGCAAAGGGGGCGGGATTTCACGGAGGATTAGTGAGGCTTGTGGATTCGCGGGGCGTGATGATCGGCGCCGCCCTGATGGAGGACCAGTTCGTTTGCCTGTCCCTGATTGTTCGTGACGAAAGCGATCTGGATGTCGTTTTCCGTGGCGAAAAAGTCGTGATCGCTTGAAGGGAAGAGTTCAAGGGGTGGTTGTCCGGTAGCGCGCGCGAAGAAACGGTTGCCGTTTCGCGAAATGGTTAGGACGAAGCCCGGCGCGAGTTGATAGTCGCCGACATAAGCGTCGAAAATTTTCGGGTCGATTTTTGCGAGAGTGCGGTGCGCGGGCTCGAAATCGGGCCAATTGTATTCGTGGGCGATGGTGCGGACGACTGCGGCTGCGAGTTGGCCGCCGTTGTTGCCATTGGTCATGACGGCAGCGCCGTCGCCTGTGTCATAGGCGACGAAATCACTCATAAAGCCTTCGTTGGCTCCTCCGTGGGTGAAATAAGGATGCTCTTTGCTGCCGCCGGTTTCGATGCCCAGTCCCCATTGACCCATTCCGCGCGTGAGCATTTCCTTCGCGGTGGCGGCGGAGAAGACGCTGGCTGACTTTCCAGCAAGAGCTTGCTGGATGTGCATGGCGAACTGCAAGAGGTCGGAAGGCGTGGTCCAGAGGCCAGCGGCGGACATTTCAGGATACGTGTGAGGGCCACCGGGGATGGGTTTGCCGTCTCCGTCGTAAGGCGTTGCGGCTTCAGGCAGGCGATTTGGCGGCAGCGGTTGCAGATAGGTGCTGTGGATCATGCCCATGGGGCCGAGAACCATTTGCTGCATCAGCGCGGGAAATGGTTTGCCGGTTACGTCCTGCAATAAGAGCTGAGTGATGACGAATCCGCCGCCGGAGTAGCGCCAGATGGTGCCGGGTTCGACGTCGACGCGAATCGGCGGGCTGTTGGCGGGCTTCTCGCCGTTCAAAACTTGCACGAGCGTTGGGACGGGTTCGTTTTTCGCGTAGCCTTCGAAGCCGTGGACGGTTACACCGGCGGTGTGAGTGATTAGTTCGCGGAGAGTGACTTTTCTCTTTGCGGTGAATTGGTTGCCGGGGACTTTCCAGGATTTGAGGTATACGTTGACATCGGTGTCGAGGTTGAGTTTTCCGGATTGCACGAGACGCAGTACGGCAACCGCGGTGACAGGCTTGCTGATGGAAGCGGCCTGGAAAAGAGTGGAGGAGGATACGGATGGGCCGCCGGTTTTCGTCACGCCAAAGCCGCGAGCCCACTCGATTTTTCCATCGTGGAGTACTGCGACGCTGACGCCGGGCACGTGAAGCGCGGCCATGCGGTCAGACAATTTGGCGGTTTGAGTTGAGGGGCTTTGGCCTTCGATGAGAACGGCGGGGACGAGGCCGTTCTGGATGTTGCGGATGTGTTGTTCGACGTTAGAGGGCTGCGTGGCGACTTGAGCGGACGCGAGACCGACCGCGAGCGTACTGATGAATGCGATGAAGAATAAAGCGGGGCGAGAGGAGGACAATTGGCGCTCCTTGGGGCGCGCAATTTCGACGGGCTGACGGTGGACCCCCGCGTAGCGTGCGCGCGGCGGATAAGGTACACGGATGCGAGACAGCAAGCAACATGCGGTGAAGGGCAATCCGAGTTGAACTACTGGCTATGTTCGGCGGAAGAGAGTAAAACAAGTTGCACGACGGATGGCGGCAAGGCGGCTGGGCCGCGCGTGAGGTGATGCCATGACGCTACAGGATTTCAAGTTTGCAGGACGGACACTGCGAAAGAGTCCGATTTTCACGCTGACGGCGGTGATTACGATTGCGTTAGGGGTTGGCGCGAGCACGGCGATCTTCAGCGTGATGAACGCGGTGCTGCTGAAACCTTTGCCGTATCACAATCCCAGCCAACTGGTGGTGGCGTGCAGCGACATGACGGTGCGGCACGTGCGTGATTTTCCATTTTCGAACGAAGAGTTCATCGATTTTCGGGATGCGACGAAGAACGTGTTTCAGGACATGGGAGGCGTGTTCACGTTCAAGTTTGTTTTGCCGCAGGATGATGGGACGCCAGAGCAGGCGCGGGTTGCGCAGGTGACGACGAATTTCTTCGATTTGATGGGCGCGAAGATTCTGTACGGGCGCGATTTCAGTTCGCAGGATGGGTTGCCGCAGCCTCCGCCACCAGCGCCGGGCACAGCGCCAGCGGGAGCGGCTCCGCCGCCGCGACTGCCGGTGATGGCCATCCTGAGCTACGAGTATTTTCAACGAAGGTACGGCGGGAATCCTGCGGTGATCGGGAAGAGCATTCGCACGCAAGCGCCGCGATTCAGTCCGGTGATTGTTGGTGTGCTGGCGCCGGGTTTCAAGCTGTACTTTCCGCCGGAGGCGCAGACGGAAGCGAATCCCGAGGTGTGGGTTGCGAACCGGTTGAACTATGACGTCAAGAACCGAAATTCGGTGTCGATTCGTGCGGTGGCGAGGCTGAAGGACGGCGTGTCGCTGGCGGCGGCGCAAGCGGCGGCGGACAACGTGGCGGCGGATGCGCGGAAGAATTATCGGATCGAAGGGACGGCGGGTTACGCGATACGGCTGGAGCCGATGAGGAAGCATTTGGTGTCGGAAGTGCAGCCAACGATTCTGGCGTTGATGGGAGCAGTGATTTTTCTGCTGCTCATTGCATGCGCCAACGTAGCGAATTTGCTGCTAGTGCGGTCGTCCCTGCGGGAGCGCGAACTAGCGGTGCGCGCGGCGATGGGAGCGAGCCGGTGGCGCCTGGTCAGGCAAATGCTGGCGGAGGCCGTTATGCTGGCGGCGCTGGGAGCGGCGGGGGGGTTGGCGCTGGCTTGGGCGGGGATTCGCGAGCTACTGGCGCTAGCTCCGGCGAATTTGCCGCGCATGGAGACTATTCGGATTGACGCACCTGTGCTGGTGTTTACGGTAATTGCAGCGCTGGTGGCGGCGGCAGTTTTCGGGATGGTCTCGGCGTGGCGAGCTTCGCGGCCGAACGTGTCCATGGTGCTGGGAGGCAGCAGCAGAAACGAAGGGCTGACGAGCGGAGGATTACTGCGGAAGCTGGTGGTGGTGATCGAAGTGGCGTTGTGTTTTGTGCTGCTGGTGGGATCCGGGCTGATGATCCGAAGTTTTCGCGATTTGGAACAGATCAATCCTGGATTTGATCCGCAAGGGCTTTTGACGTTTCAAGCGCTGGGGAACCTCGGTGGACAAACGTCGGCATCGCGGGCGGCAGCTGTGCGGGAAATCCAGCAGCGGTTGCAAGCGATACCGGGAATTCAGGGCGTGACGGGGTCGGCTCTTTTTCCGCTGGCCGGCGGCTTTTCACCGATACGGTGGGGAAATCTGGATGCGGGGCAGGATGCGAGCAAGTTTCAGGCGACGGATCCCAACTTTGTGCTGCCCGGATATTTCGAGGCGCTGCACGTTCCGTTGATTGCTGGGCGGACGTTTACGGACGACGACAACACTCCGATTGCGGACGCGGTGCTGCAAAACCCCAATCCGGATTTCAGTAAAGCAGGGCACAACGTAGTGGTGATTGATCAAGACCTGGCGAAGAAGGCATTTCCTAATGGGTCGGCGGTGGGGAAGCAGATTTTGATTCGCATACGGACGCCGCAGGCGGAGTCGGTTGAGGTGATTGGAGTGGTGGCGCACACGCGCGATGAGGCACTGAACGTTCCCGGGCGCGAACAAGTGTACTTCACGGATAGTTTTATAGGGTCGGGCAACATAGGGCAATGGACGATTCGAACGACTGGGAATCCGGCGAGATACGGGAATGAAATTCGCGCGACGATCAAGCAGTTCAATCCCGGACTCTTCGTGACAGACATGGAGACAGCGGATGAGTTAGTTGGGAAGGCCGAGGCGGGCACGATTTTTTCGTTGATGCTGATTGGCGTGTTCGCAGTGATTGCAGTGCTGCTGGCGGCTGTGGGACTTTACGGCGTGCTTTCGACGGTGGTGCGGCAACGCACGGCGGAGATTGGAGTGCGGATGGCGCTGGGGGCGGAACCGAGCAGAATTTTCAAGCTGATTGTGGGGCAGGGGCTGCGGTTGACGGCAATCGGCATCGTTGCGGGACTGATTGCGGCACTTGTGCTGACGCGGCTGATGGAGACGATGCTGGTGGGAGTGAAGGCGACGGATCCCGTGACGTTCGTGGCCATGGCTATTTTGTTTTTCGCGATTGCGGGAGTGGCGTCATGGCTGCCTGCGTGGAGGGCAGCGAGCGTGGACCCGAATGAGGCGCTGCGGCAGCAGTGAAAAACAAATTGAGAGTTTATAGTTCAAAGTTGAGAGCAACAGCGAAAAGCGAAGTGCGACGGCCCGACTGAAATCTGTTCTCCGCGTGCGAATGTTAAAGAATGAAGTCAGTCCATTCACACTTTTTTTATCCCCGCGTTACCTTCAGCTAACCGCAGAAGCTTAGTAACACCTGACCGGGGGTGCGTTGACCGCCCGCGTGTTTCGAATTCTGTTGGCGTGAAAAGGAGAATGGAATGAGTAAAATTCTGAGGATAGGTGTGTTTGCGGCGGCGTTTCTGATTGTGACGATTCCGGCGCGGCGCTTATTGGCTGGCCCTGAGCCAACGGCGAATATTCAGCACGTGTTGCTGATCAGCATTGATGGGATGCATTCGGTCGATTTCATCAACTGCGTGAGGGGAATTCCAGGTGTAAACGGAGGCGATCCTTATTGTCCGAATCTTGCGGCACTCAAGCCGACAGGCGTGGATTATCTGGATGCGTCGACTTCGAAGCCGTCGGACTCATTTCCGGGATTAATGGCGATTGTGACGGGCGGATCTGCGAGAAGCGTGGGAGCGTTTTACGATGTTGCGTATGACCGTTCGCTGGACCCGCCGATGATTATGACTGGAAATGGCGTGGCGCCGGGAAATTGCACGGCGGGTGCTGCTCCGATGGGCTACACGACCGAATTCGATGAGGGAATCGATGTCGACAAGACGAAACTGAATGGCGGCGCGCCTGCCGGAACCGACGGCGGAGTTCTTTCCATCGATCCAAGGAAACTCGACCGCGATCCCTCTCTCGGATGTGAGCAGGTTTATCCATGGAATTTCGTGCGGACCAACACGATTTTTGGGGTGATTCATGCGGCGGGCGGATACACGGCGTGGTCTGACAAGCATCCGTCGTATTCGTCGGTCTCAGGCCCTGGGCTCGGCGACAATGTGGATGACTACTATTCGCCGGAGATCAACTCGATTCCCGTGGGACTGCCGGGCGTGAAGGCAGGAAGTGTGAATTGTGACCCGCTGCCGGACCAGACGGCAGTTGCGCCCTCAAACGCATGGACGGATAGCTTCGAGAATATTCGTTGCTACGACCAACTGAAGGTTAATGCGGTTCTGAATGAGATCAAGGGCAGAACACACAACGGCCAGCGCCAGGCACCAGTGCCAGTGATATTGGGCATGAATTTCCAGGTGGTGAGCGTTGGGGAAAAGTTGATTGAAAAGCAGAAGAGTTTGACGGGCGGTTACGTGGATTCTGTGGGCACACCAACGCAGTCGCTGCTCGAGGAAATCGAGTTCGCTGACGCCTCGATTGGGAAAATGGTAGGGGAGCTGAAGAGCAATGGGCTTTACTCGTCGACGCTGATCGTGATTACGGCGAAGCACGGACAGAGTCCCGTGGATTCTTCGCGTTACACGGGAATAACGTCAACAGGGCCGGTGACGACGTCACCTGCCACGATCTTGGCCAACGCAGGATGCATACCGTTCTCAGAATCCCCACTGAATCAAAACGGAATCGGGCCGACCGAGGATGACGTGTCCCAAATCTGGCTTAATCACCAGTGCACAACGGCGGAGGCGGTGAAAATGCTCGAGGAGCAATCGCCGGCGACGAACAATATAGCGGGCATCGGCGAGATTTTCTCGGGACGGGGGCTCACGCAACTGTTCAACGCGCCAGGTCTGCCGCCGAATGGCGATCCGCGAACGCCGGACATTCTGGTTACGCCGAATATTGGTGTGACCTACTCCGGCAGCACGAAGAAGCTGGCGGAACACGGTGGTTTCGCGCACGACGACACGAACGTGATGATGCTGCTGTCGAATCCGGGCTTCAAGGCAAAGACCATCACGAGCCCTGTCGAAACCATGCAGGTAGCTCCGACGATCCTCAGGGCGCTGGGGCTAAATCCGAATGATTTGCAGTCCGTGCAGCAGGAAGGGACGCAAGTGCTGGACGGCGTGTTCAACTGAGCGTTCGGGGCAGAGAAGTTGTGTAAAGAAGAGCGCGGTGGAGACGCCGCGCTTTTTCTTTTTTGATCAGTAGCTGTGCAGTAGCAATTCGCGCATGGTATTCGCCAAGGCGACGGACTTCGGACAGTCGCCACAAGGCTTTGTTATTAGTAGTGACATGGTGAGACGTTTGCCAGCGAGGGTAACGCAGGGATAGACTGGCTTCAAGGATGGCCATGTTTGAGCGATACACCGAAAAGTCGCGCCGCGCGATCTTTTTTGCACGATACGAAGCAAGCCAATACGGAAGCCCGAAAATTGAAACCGAACACCTGCTGCTTGGAATCATGCGCGAGCGGCGCGAGGCGCTGGCAGCATGGTTTCCAGGGCGAAAAAACGTTGCAGCAGAGATTCGCAATGAGATCGAAAAGAGGACTGCCCGCGCCGAGCGGGTCCTAACTTCGATAGAACTTCCTTTGACGCTCGAATGCCGGAAGATTTTGCAGCTTGCTGCGGAGGCGGCTGACAGGCTCGGCCACCGCGAAATCCGGCCAGAACACTTCGTGATTGCGATTCTGAGAGTCGAAACGTGTGTTGCGGCGCAAATCCTCAGTGCGCGAGGACTGAAGGCAAGCATGGTGGAACAGACGGTGGGACAAGAATCGCGGCCGGTGTCGGCACGAGTAGTAGTCGCCGATTCGCGGGCCTCACAGACCGTCAATGAGTTTCTGGAGGGCCTGAAATCGCTCGCAGCGGGAGAGTTGGTGCGTTTCTTCGCGAAGGACGCACAGTTTATCGATGCATCGGGGAAGCGATGGACGCGTGAAGAAATTGAAAACGATGGCGAGATGCTCTTTGCCCTCTACGCAAAGAAAAATGCCACGTACGTTCTCGAGGAAATCTTGGCCGACACAAGCAGTTTGCTGATCGCCACAGTTTTATGGAAGAACGCGCTTCTTGCCAGTCAAGAGCGCTCCTGGATGCACCGAATGACCGTCGTGTTCCGCGAAAGACCCGATTGGAAAATCGTAGTGGTGCAAGTTACGCCGGTGCAGGCGTCCTTGTCGGCCGGCGAGTGAGCAAGTACTGATGGTGAGCCCGCGTCTCTCTCAGGAATGGCCCAGGTGGACGGAGCCGAAGCCTGTGCTCAGTTCGACGGACGAGCCGCCTTTGCCGAGTTGGCCGCGCAGTTCGGAGTGGCTGGAACTTTCGGTGACCATGAGCGGCACGTCGGTTGAGACGTGGCCGAATCCGGTCTCTGCGTCAATGTTGGCGTTCAAGTCCGAGGGAACGCGCAGAGTGACGTCTCCGAAGCCGGACTCGAGGCGCCAATCGTTGTGAATCTGCGAGCCTGAGTTCACTTCTGCGCGCACGTTG
>DASYZX010000025.1:0-1582 GCA_035945715.1 Candidatus Acidiferrales bacterium | reverse complement strand
TGGCAAAATTCTCGAACGCACGCCTTTCGAGCGCATCTACGTCCAGCCTGCTGCTGGCGATGGCGGCCTTTCTCTCGGTGCAGCGTTTGCCGTGTACCATCAAATTCTCCGACAACCGCGCGGCTTTGAGATGAATCATGCCTTCTGGGGACCCGGTTTTACGCCCGACGATATTCGCAAAGCCGTTTCGAGCCGCGGCTCGGATTCCGAAGATGTTCAAGTCACCGAACTCCAGGAAGACGGTCTGGTGCAGGCTACGGCCAAGCATATTGCTGAGGGAAAAATTGTCGGCTGGTACCAGGGACGCGCTGAATGGGGTCCGCGTGCTTTAGGGAACCGCAGCATCCTCGCCGATCCGCGCCGCGCGCAAATGAAAGAGATACTCAACCGCCGCATCAAACATCGCGAAACCTTCCGGCCTTTCGCTCCTTCGATTCTCGAGGAAGCCACGGGAGAATATTTCGAACGCACCCATCCATCGCCGTTCATGACCTTCGCGTATCCGGTGCGTCCATCGAAGCGCGTGGTAATTCCTGCGCCAACGCATGTTGATGGCACCGCGCGCTTGCAGACCGTCAGCCGCGAAACTCATCCGCTCTATTGGCGGCTCATCCGCGCTTTCGGCGACTTCACTGGCGTTCCTGTTTTGCTGAACACGTCGTTTAACGACAACGAGCCGATAGTCTGCCGGCCTGAAGAAGCCCTGGCCTGTTTCGATCGCACCAAAATGGACGTTTTGGTTTTAGGGAATTTTCTGCTGGAGAAAAAATCGCAAGAGATCACGCGCGAAGAACCTTCTACCGCTGTTTTGGATACAAAATCGTGAGCACACGGATTCGTAACGTGGCCTCGGCATACTTCAACAGTAACGCGGAACTGCTGTGAACATTTTATTGCTCAACCAATATTTTCCACCGGACACATCCGCGACGGCGAAAATTGCCGCGGTGATCGCCGATACCTTATCGAAGCGTCACCAGGTTACCGTTCTGGCCGGGCGTCCGTCATACGATCCGGATGAGCGCTATCCTTTCGCTTTCCTTCACCGTAGCGTCGTGGGCAATCTCACCGTCGAGCGTGTGGGTTCTACCACTTGTCCTCGTCACCAAATGCGCCGCCGCGTGGCCAACTATCTTTCCTACACCGCTCTCGCCGTTCCTCGCGCCATGCTTATTAAGGCCGACCTCGTTCTTGCCATGACCGACCCTCCTTTTAACGGAATCGTCGGTGCGACGATCGCTCGAATCAAGGGCATTCCTTTTGTCTATAACATCCGTGATCTTTATCCCGATATGGCCCTGGGCGGCGACATTGTCCGTCCCCGAAGTTGGGTTGCCCTCTGGGAACGCCTTCACAGGGCTGCTTTGCGCCGAGCCGCGCGAGTCATCGTTCTCGGCGACGACATGCGTGACCGCATCCTCACAAAGGGCGTCGATCCCGAGCGTGTCGTCGTGGTTCGCGACGGCACTTCGCTTCCGGCTGCCCCGCCGCCTCAAAACCATCCCGCAATCGGCGAGATACGTGGCGCCGCCGATTTTGTAGTGCTTCATGCGGGCAATCTCGGATTTTACGGTGCCTGGGA
>DASYZX010000024.1:0-116644 GCA_035945715.1 Candidatus Acidiferrales bacterium | reverse complement strand
CCAATCGAGTTGCTTTCGTTGGTTCAGTTCGGCCAGGAATGCACGCCAAATGGTGAGCCAGATCCCTTGCTCTTCCCAATCGCGCAGCCGCCTCCAGCACGTGGCCGGAGAAGGAAACTCGTCGGGCAGGTCGCACCAGCGCGCCCCGCTGCGCAGAATCCACAAAATGCCTTCTAACACTTTGCGGTCGTTCGCTGGTGGCCGGCCGCCTTGCGGTCGCCGCGGCCGTTTCGGAAGCAAGGAACAGATCTTCTCCCATTGGGCGTCGGTCAGCAGACGACCGTATCGCGCCATTGCCCCTCCCTCGGCGCTGCTGCCCAGTGTTATCGCGCATTTCGCTCAAGCTAAACATCACTCATTCAATGCCTTGTACCCAGTTTTGAAACAGGTTCTAGCAGTTAAGTGTCCGATTCCCACAGCGCCTCCAATTCTTCCTTACGAAACCGCGACTTCGTTTTGTACCTGTTCTGTACCTCGACCTGGCGTTTTGAGCGCTCTTGGCGGGTGTGGATGGGGCTGCCATCTGGCCCGAGACCTAGGCCACTTGCTCGTCTTATTCTGTTTGGATCGACGTGGCGGTTTGCTTGCAGCGGACAGCGTACGGCTGGTTTCGAGAATGACGAGCGGGTCACGTGCGTGTTAGATTCGCTTCGATTTGCTCCTGCCTCGCGTGTGTCCATGCAGCGCAGTATTTCTCGGTGAGGGAAGGCTCGCGCACGTTGGTGGAGTTGTCGCGGAAAGACTGATTCATTTGCGTAGAGTTTGAGGACCGGCGCTCATTCTCCTCGAAGTCGCCACCCGCGGCAGGTCGGCGAGACCCGGTACATAAAACTGACGGATCAGTTTGGGTGCTACCTTATTGTCGTTCTCGAATCTGCCAGGTCTTCGCCAAATATGCGGTCAAGCATAGAGCTGCAAACCAAACACAAAACGCGCTCGGCAAACCCCATGCGACATTCCAGCTCGCTCCAAGGTCAAAGAGGCCTATGCCGGTCTGAAAAATAGCGCAGACGAGCACGACTTGCGCTTCCTTCTTGCGGCTGAATGCTACGCCTCCCGACCAGAGAAGTAAGGCGACCATAGGGGGACATACAAACGGCACCGTAGCTTCAAGTGTGAACAGCAATGAGCGGTCAAACGAAAAATCTTCTGAAGGCCATAGAGGTTGGGACTAGGGAGGAAATATGGACTAAGTTCGGCTGAAACTGAAACAAACTTGTCGCTCCTGTCCCTGCTTACCACGGGAAAGAAGCCGGACACACGAGCTGCTGCTGCCTATGTGTTAGGCCTGAGCAGAAATGGAGCTGCCAGATGCTCGCTGGAAAACGTGCTGAGCAACCGTGACGAGGATCCTGCCGTTCGCGGGCATGCAGCTGAAGCACTCGGCTATATTCAAAATCGAGATTCTGTCAATGTACTGATCCAAAATCTAAGCGAGAAGAATGCGGGCGTAAAGTATTGGTGCATTTTCGCACTTGGCCAGATTGGCGATCCGGGGTCAATCCCGATGCTGAGGCGTGAAGCTGAAAGCTCCAATAATGGATTCTATGAAACACGCTCACTCCAGGCGGAAGCTCTCGATGCCATAGCCGAAATTGAGCGGCGTAAAGCGTGAAGAAGCTGTATCTATGATTGTGTCTGCCTGCAACAACAACTCCACCACCCTGATATCAAGTGTGGGGCAGCCCCGAAAGACGAGCCCGATGCCTGCAGCGACCACGACACTCTCTTTTTGCCGGGCAGTGTTGTGCTGACTCCTAACGGCCTCTCCGGTGCAACCATCACAACAGTATTTTTGACAGACCGCACGCGAAACCCGCATTATGGCTGGGGCGTGACGAGGACAGATAAACGAAAGAAATTACGTCGGAAGCACGGACATAACGACTGGGCCTATCATTCGTACCTCAAAGCGACCATTGGATCAACCCGCATGGCGCGGCGCGCGGGGATGTAGCAGGCGAGAAGCGCGACGAAAGCCAGCAGCGTCGACGCGGTCAAATAAGTGAGCGGATCGCCGGCCGAGACGCCGAACAGCAAATTGCCGACGAGCCTTCCCATCGCTTCGGCGGCGAGAACTCCGGCAACCACTCCAGCCCCCACAATCATGAAGCCCTGGCGGAGAATCAGTTTCAGAACTTGCCCGGGCTGCGCGCCGAGCGCGAGGCGAATGCCAATCTCATGCGTTCGCTGACTGGCCGCATAGGAAACTACGCCGTAGACACCGACAACCGCAAGTATCAGTCCCAGAATCCCGAGAGAAGCGGCCAGAGCGGCGGCAAATCGGAACATGAGTAAGCCATTCAAGGTGTCGAGCGCGGCCGTCATCGACTGCACATCGAAAACCGGCATGGCGGGTTCGAGAGAATGGATGAGAGAGATTGTTTCGCGGGCCATCGCCTCGGGAGCGGCCGCCGACCGAAGCTGAAGCGTCGCAGCGGGCTGGTAAAGCTGAGAAAACGGCGCGTAGAAAAATGGCTCACCGGGCGCGAAGATGTTGTCTGCCTGGGCGTTCTTGGCAATGCCGATCACTTCCATGGGATGACCGAGGTCGGCCGTGGTGCTGAAGTCTCGACCAATGGGATCCAGGCCGCGCCAGTAACGATCCGCCATGGTTTGGTCGATTACGGCAACGCGCTGCGAATCTTGAGTGTCGGAGTCCTGAATCCCGCGCCCGCGAAGCAAAGGGATACGCATGGTCTCGAAATATCCCGATGAGACAACGTTATAACCCGCCGCTGGACTTTTTTGGTCCTTGGACGGCTGGTAGCCATCGATTTTAAGCGCGCTGTAAGAAGCGCCGCCATAGGCCATGGGAACGGAAGCAGCAAGACTGGCTGACTGGATCCCTGGCAGCGAGCGGGCGCGGTCGAGCAGAGTGTGGAAAAATTCGCGCGCTTGCGGTTCATCATAGCCAGCTTCATGGGGATCAATGGTCAGGTTCAGAACGTGGTTCGGATCGAAACCCAGATCCGTGTGTTGCACTTTTTCCAAGCTGCGCACGAAGAGGCCAGCAACAATCAGGAGCATCAGTGAGCCTCCCGCTTGCGCCGCGACTAACGCGCTGCGCAGCCGATGGCCGCCTGAAGTGGAAGTACGCCCGCCTTCATGAAGAATTTCGTTTATGTCGCCGCGCGCGGCGCGAAGCGCAGGCACGATGCCGACAAGCGCCCCGGTCAGGACTGCCGCCCCGAGCGCATAGGCGAAAACCCGCCAATCGAAGCGAAAATCCAAGATGACCGGAAGCGACGTATGCAGCGGGATCGAGCTGAACGAGCGGCTTCCGCCGAGTCCCAAAATCACTCCAGCGATGCACCCGAGCAGACCCAGCAGGAGACTCTCGGTGAGCAACTGCCGAACCAAGCGCATGCGCGTGGCTCCTAGGGCGGCGCGCAGGGCCATTTCGCGCTGCCGCGCGCTCGCGCGAACGAGGAAGAGGTTAGCAATGTTCATGCAGGCAAGAACCAGCACCGAGGCTGCGAGAATGAGAAAAAGCGCGCTCACCAGGGGCAATATTTCCGGGTTGGCCGGATCGACGGCCAGGCCAGCGGGGCCAAGACGAAGGACGTGAAGGCTCATTTTGGCATCTGTCGCTGAGTATTGCTGGGATAGCCGCTGCGCTACAACGTTCAGAGTCGCCTGCGCTTGCGCCAGGCTTACACCGGTCCGCAAGCGCGCAATCAAACCAACCCCTTCGTCGCCACGAGTAGCAAGGAAGTCTTTGGGAACATCTTTTAGCGCGGCCGCCATTCCCATGGGTATATAGCCTTGGAAATCCAGCAAGGAAGTCATGCCGTGGAAGCCTTCGGGCGCGACGCCGACGATCGTTACGGGATGGCCATTGACGGAGGCCTTCTTTCCGATAATGCTTGGGTCGCCATCAAAACGCGATTTCCAGTATGCATAACTGAGAACGAGAACCGGGTCGGCAGCAGCGCCGCTGCCTTCTGACGGGAGGATGAAGCGTCCCAAGGCCGGTTTGATGCCTGTAAGGTCAAAGAAACTGCCAGTGACATAGCACGGCCACATCGACTGGCTATTTCCATCAACCGTCAGACCATCCGTCGCGAAGATTCCGACGGCGGATACTTCCGAAAAGACGTCGCCAGTTTGCTCCTGAATGTCCGTAAACTCCGGATACGACAAAGCTGTGCCGGGGCCGCTGTTCTTCCGCGCTGCGGTCAGAAAAACAATCTCTCCCGGACGTTCCACGGGAAGCGGGCGAAGCACAAGACAATCCACCAAACTAAAGATGGCGGCGTTGGCGCCGATGCCGAGGGCGAGAGTCAGGACGGCGACGACAGTGAAGCCGGGTGCCTTGCGCAGCATGCGCAGGCAGTAGCCTATGTCCTGGCGAAGATCGGTGAGCAGAGAGAAGCGACCGCGAGCGGCAACGTCGCGGTCCTCGGCTTTATGCTGCAGAATCGTCATGGCGGATTCCTTTCCCCGCTGCGAGTGCGCCAATTCGTTCGATAGCGAACTCCAATCGACAACGTGTTTTTCGATGGCGGCGGCTTCGGCCTGCTCTTCGGTCAAGCCACACTCCAAGGCTTCGCGGTACGCCTCGTCCAATTGACCGGCAAGATCCTCGACAATTTCCGCTTCGCGCTCGGGCCGGAGATGCCGAAGCGGCAGGTTCTGCCGGACGTATTGCGCCCAATCAGGCATGGCCAGGCCTCGCGATCTGATTGATGGTCGATACAAACTCCTCCCACGCGCTGCGTTGCGCCGCGAGAAACTTCCGGCCTGAGGTGGTCAGCCGGTAGTACCTGCGCCTTCGCTGGCCCGCCTTTTCGACCCAGCGGCCGGAGATCAAAGCTCTGTCCTCTAACCGGCATAGGATTGGATAGAGCGAGCCGATGCGGAATTGAATGCGGCCCTTGGAGCGCGCCTCGATCAGTTTTCCGATCTCGTAGCCGTGCCGTGGGCGGGCTTCGAGGAGGGACAGGAGGAGGAATTCGACGCTGCCCTTCTTCAATTCACGGTTGAACATACCTGACAACAATATACTTTAGTGAAGTCTATCGTCAAGGGGAATTGGCTCAACGTCGCAGCTAACGGGTTGAGGCTACGCGGAAACCCTCATTATGACTTGGGTTTTTGGTTGGTGCGATGTGCAGCAGAAAATTCCTTCCGAACAATTTGTAGAAGAGAGCTGGTGAGAATTTCATCGCTGAGCGAATATGAACGCATTTTGAATGTTCGTGTTTCTGAGGAGAGATAAATGAAAGGAAATACAGGTAGGAAACGACGCATGACGCAAACGGCGGGGTTCAGCGTGCCGGTTGTCCCTGACGCTCTTCGTCAAAGGTTTTCATAAATGCATCGAACACTGTTTTCTGGTCGGCGGTAAGAATTGCGCGGGTCTCCGCGCGCCACTGCTGGCGTACCTGGTCGTCCCTAGGTTCCCACTCGGAGTGTTCCTGGGCATTTAGAGCATGAAATTTCGAGCGTGCGTCACTGACGAAAGAGTCGAACCGCTGGGCCTGCGTCGGCGTCAGATGAAGCTGGTCTTTCAAATCCTTCATTCTGCTATGGCGCGCTTGTCTGGTATTAACATGCGTCGCCCACATATGTGTGCCAACAGCGCCCAAGGCGACGCCTAGCACAAACAAAACAATGACGAATACGATTGCTTTCCGCTTGTCACTCATGGGGTTTTTCGGTTGTCGTCATCAAAACGTCATCGCCACTGGATGGAACGGCTGGCACCGGCAGCGCGAAAATATCCGGCTGCTGCGAGGATACGGAAGTGACCGGCGTTGTCGCGGCCTCACGGTTCATTCCCACGCTGTATGCAAACAGAAGTGCGAGGGCCAAGGCCGCAGAGAACGCCATGCGCAAAGCCAGGGCTTCGAACGGTCGCCAAAAACTCCCCTGGCCTTGCAGCAGCTGTTCGGTTACCTTGAGGCGAGCCATTACCAGCCGAGTGAATCCCCGTCCCGGATTTTCCACCTGCTCGAACGCCGCGCCTACAAGCTTCGCCGAGATACGCAGATCATCCAGCGCCTCCCGGCAGCTCCCGCAGGTGCCGAGATGCGCGACCAGCCGATCCGCTGTCGCGCGCGGCAGCTCGCCACGCGAATAATCATCGAGAAGCGGTTCCACTTTGCTGCAATCTTCGTTCCTATGTCCGGGTATCATCGGGTTTCCGGACCTCCACTTTTCCCTGGTTCTGAATGAGAAATCCTCCGGCGATAATTCGTTGCCAGACGCCGCCGGGCGCGGAACAGTCTCACTTTCACGGTATTTACATTCAATCCCATCATTCCGCCAATTTCTTCCACCGCGAAACCTTGTGCTTCTTTTAGAATGAGCATCAAACGATCTTCCTCGGTCAGATCACTCAACAGGCGTTCCACGATTTCTCTTAGCTCAGCGCGTTCGCCGGGATTGCTCGTCTCGATCTTGCTCACAAACTGTTCTACGTGCCGGGCCTGCTCTTCACTGAGGTCCGCCTCGTAACTCAAGGGTCGAACTTTCTTCTTCCGCAAATAATCCCAACACTCATTGACAGTGATCTTGTAAAGCCAAGTCGAGAATGCCGAGCGCATATCAAAGCGCCGAATCGAGACATAGGCCTTCAAAAACACCTGCTGGGCCACGTCTTCGATATCGTCGCGCCGACGCAAGATACCGCCAACCACCGCGATTACACGCCGTTGGTGTCGCAGCACAAGCTGTTCAAAAGCAGCACTGACGCCCTTCTGAGCCTGCACGACCAGTTCATGGTCATCGGGTTTGTCGGACCGAGGTCGCGCCGAAATCGCTACTGCCGCCGCGTTCGCTGCCACATATTTTGGGACGTTGTCCATACTTTCTGCGTTACACGACGGTTATACAACGTTCCTGCCACCTAGCTGAGCGAAGCTACTCTCACCCCGCCGCGAGCGAGGGGAGCGGTCACACAACGGGCACTGCAGAGAGAGCCTTTTTATTTTGGTCTTCTCTCACTCATTTGTGAGCGTTTTGTATTGGCAGATCCCGCCCTGCGGGGAAACCCACATTGTGACTGGGTTTCTTGATTGGTGCGATGATTTCAGCCAATGTTTATGCGGGTTCTGGCGCGTAGGAAAAGGCTGGGTGTGTCCTTTCGGCCCGTGCCACCCCCATACCCCTCAAGGCATTGAGGGGAAAATGCGGGCGCGGGCTGAAGGCATATTAGACAAATTGGATGGGTTAGATTGTCTTATACGTGAGCACCGCACAGCCCGAAGATGCATTCTAAGACCACTGAGATCGAAGAGTTATACCAGCAATATGGGCCTGCTCTGTTGCTGTTTGCGATTGCCATGACTGGGAACCGGAGCAGCGCGCAGGACGTCATTCAGCAAGTTTTTGTCCGACTGCTTGAGCGCGGTTTGGGCGATATCGTTCACGCGAAAGCATACCTCTACCGGTGCGTGCGGAATGCGGTGCTGAACAGCATGAAAACACAGGAGCGGAACGTCGCATTCCAAGACGACACTCCGTGGTTTGATGTGCTGAACCGGGATTTCACCGAAGAATTGAGCCTCCGGCGCGGACTCCAGGCCCTTCCGAGCGAACAGCGCCAGGTGGTCGTGCTACGCGTCTGGTGCGGGCTGACGTTCGCAGAGACCGCTAGCCTTTTGGAGACTAGCGCAAATACGGTCGCCTCGCGGTATCGCTACGCACTGGAGAAACTGCGCGAAGCGATGGGGGCAACGGAGGATTCCTATGCAGATACACGCCGATGATGACAAGTTCGAAGTTTATTTGAAGCAGTTTCGTCCGCGCTCGCCGGAGCCGCTGCCGGTGGTGACACGAGGACGACATGTGAGGCGAGCGCTGGCGGTCGGCTCTTGGGCAGTTGCACTTGTCTTGGCTGGGGTGCTTCTCGCGACAAGCTGGACTGCGAAGCCGCCGCATTCCTCTGCCGGAGCAGGGGATCGGACCACTTTCCAAACAGCAGATTTTCATCCATTAACCATTCGTACCGCGAATGAATTGCTCGATCAAGCACCGTCGCTACAGGCAGCGATGAACCAGTTGTTGCTCGATTCCGGAGAGAACACGATACCAAAAAGCCAGAGCGCGTTCGCGGCGCTCAGCAAGGAGAATGTCAACCCATGAATGTTCTTCGTTCGACTGCATCGATCATATTGCTTGCCGGCTTCTTAGCAGGATCAGCCGCTGCCCAGAGCGGTCCACCCGTGCAACTAGGTGAGAATGCCGCTTTGCGCTACTGGTCAGCGTTTGCGCAAATGCAGGACTATGCCATGGCGACCCAGCCGAATTCTGGCTTGGATGATCCCAGGCTGAAGGAGCTCTTTGAGAAGAATAAGGCCGCGCTCGACACAATGTATCGGGGAACGACGCTCCCGAACTGCGATTGGGGAATCGAATACCAACTCGGCGTGAACACTCCTGTCGAGTATGTTCGGAAGGCGATGATACTTGGCAAACTCAATGCCCTCTACGTGATGTACTTAGAATCCCATGGCGACACCGGGGGAGCTGTGCGCTCGGTGGTTGCGGGATTGCGGTTCTCCCAGGATGTAGCGAATGGAGGCTCGCTTTTTGCTACCGAAGCCGCCGCGCTCCTGTTAATGGATCATTTGCCGATGATCCCAAACATCATGCATGCCGGAATTTCTCCAGCGCAACGATTAGCACTGCAAAAGGCAGTGATGCAACTCGGTGAGCATGGCTTGGATTGGCAAAGCGCCGTGAAACGCGAGTTGGCGATTCACCACGGAACGGATGACAGTTTGAGTGTGCAGGGTCTGGCAGCTCTCGCGCAGATTACTCCACTCTATGTGGGCGCCATGAGTGATCCGTCTGTGCTTCCAAGACTACAGAGCATGATTGCAAACGCTCCGCCGGACTTGCGGAGCATCATGCCGAATCCGCAGCGCGTGGTTGAGGCTAAGCAAAGTCTAGAAAATCATCTAGCAGAGGCGCGCGGACTGCTGGAATGAGGAGGAAAACCACTACGAGCGAAATGGGTAAAACTAGGTCGAAACAGATCCCCTGTTTCGTGCTCTAGTCAGCTTGCAGACTCCGAAATCTTGAGTTTCCCAAACACCCCTGGGGAAACAGGTATAATCCAAATGGTGGTAATTCGGCGGCCATACTTCACTTTATACATGAGACTTCTTCTCGCTTCGCTCACACTTATCTTGGTGCAAGTACCACTGAGTGTGGCTCACGCCCAAGAGCCGACCGAGACTTGGGCGGTTTCAAAACCAGTCGTAGACAAGTGGGATGGGTCCTACATCGGTGCTGGAAGAACTATAGCTGCGCGCGACGAGATTCTTCACGAGATTGCGGACCTACTTCAGCAACACTCCTCGGAGGTGTGGGCGTATGAGGCCGCGGCCCTTGGCTACAACCACCTCAACCACAACGAGGATGCGTTAAACGTGATGCGGCAATACAGAAGCCGCTTTCCGAACGACACGGTGTTGCGAGAAAGAGTTTTGTTTTTTTTTGGTAATTGGGGCACGGCACGTGACATGGATTCACTCCCGCTGGAATGGCGCAGCCAGCCCGCCTATTGGTCGCGGCTCCTTCAAACATACGTTCGTGACAGGGTGTCGCCCCAGCACCTGGAATGGGCTGGTCATGAGTACCTCAAGCGACTGCCGTCCTCAGAGGACAGCGGCGGCAATGAACGTTTTAGAGTTGCGGAATTGTGGCTTGCAAACGGAGTGAATTCGCGCGCCGCCGAGGAGGTTGCGCGTCAGGCCGTTTCCATTTCTGAACTCGGGGAAGCACCGACATTTGCTTATCAGAGTGAGCAACAACGGCGAATTCTAACTCATCTCCTCATCCGCAACGTGAACCGTAGCGCGCTCGGCTGGGCTTTGTATCAAGAGGGACGGTACGCGGAAGCACTCGCTGAACTGAAACGTGCTGTAGAAATCGAAAAACAGGACCCGAGCTTTTCTCACCGTGATGTGTTCTATCGCTTGGGTCGTACGTTGGAAAAAGTGAATCGTCCGCGCGAAGCCATCGAAGCTTATTACGATGAACTGGCGAATGGGAGTGACGACGCGACTGCATCAGCATTGAAGGCGGCATACCAAGAGCAGTACGGCAGCCTTGCAGGCTTGGAAGTGGCCGAAAGGACTCGTGTGAACGAGATTGCGCTTCAACGTGCGACTCAGGATTCCGACCTCGTTTTTTCAGTTGACCAACCGTTGGGCAAATTTGATCTGTTGGATACGAACAACCGCACGCTGGATCTAAATCATTATCGCGGCAAATTGGTGGTCATAGACTTTTGGGCGACATGGTGCGGAGAATGCCGACCAGAGATGACGGACACTAACGAACTGGAGAAAAAATTTGGCGACCAACTCGTCGTAGTTGCGCCCTCCTGGGACCCCGAGGAGACGCACGTGAGGGCTGCTCAATTCTTAGAGAACATGAACTATCGCTTCGTGCTAGTTTTCGACGATGAAAACCGCCGAGATGTAAAACTGCCGTTCATTCCTGCGCGCTTGCTCGTGGATAAGAATGGCCGTCTCAGGTGTATGGAGTTCGGGTACACACCCACGAGTGGCGCGGTGTTTGATCGCCAAGTCCAATCATTGGCAGCCCACACAGACGAGCATCAATAAACTTACGGGTGACCTCCGGCCGAGCCTGCATAAAGTGACGTTACCCGACTGTCGGGGGCTCTTTGGGCTGCCGGGCGCAAAGGGGGCAAGTATAGACGCGGGTCAAATGTACGCGGCGTATCAGATAGGGGCCCCCCGAAAGTACCCCACCTGCTTGCATTCACGTTCCGGGGGAGCGAGCTGCGGAGTAGCTTACGGGCTTTCAACACGGGGATAACAGGTACGATTCCCACCCGCGCCTCCAAAATTTCCTGCGGTATTAACGCGGTCGGCCCGGTATCGGCGCGGTCGTGCCCGGTGGCGGAGGAGTCTTCGAACCGCCATTTCTGGTCTCGCCAATCACGACAGGCGTGCCAATTCCAGCCGCAACCAGGATGCTAAACCAGACTGGGTGCGCCTTAATGAAATTGGCGTGAGTGGGTTGCCCGACTCTCGTATTGTTCGCCGCGGCCATCAGTTCCGAGGGCGGAGCAGTTTGTGGTGCGTCCGGCGTTTCGTTTGACCCTCGAATAGAGGACATTTGGCCAGCGCCGACCGTCACACACGTTCCGGCCAAATTGCAGAACTGAACCCTGCCCTCATAGACGATGAGCCGCGTAATGGAATTCAGGTACGCCAGGTAAAAGTCCGTGCCGACCACCCCGGCCACTCCCGTTGGAGTCCGGACCTGAAAGCTCCCACCCGGCTTCGTGATATGCACGACCTTGGAGCGCACTTCACCATAGGTAATATCAATCTGGCTTTGCTGCTGCGAAGCGTCATGCTTCGTCACGGTGAGGCTGGCGTCGGAGCCGACGTTGAGCACCGAGCCATCGTCGAGCGCGACGCGCGCTCGCGCCATGTGTCCGGTCGCCACCACGTCGCCCCAGTATACCGGCGTTGGCGGCTTCACATCTGTGCTCTGGCCGCCGCGCGTCAACTGTACCTGTGGCAGAATCAGGGAAATGTTCCCCGCGTGCTGAGCGGTCGTTTGAGCCATCACCACGTCGGAGGGAATTGCCATTGCCGATGTCACAAGAGCAGCGCACACCGCCAGAACGATTCGATTCCTGAACATGGCACTCATCTCCTCGGAGCCAACATTGAGCCGTTGTTGAGGCCAAGGCTAACACTCCATCCAGAAATCACAGGGAAAATGTAAATGGGTGTTGCTGATTTTGTAATCGTTAGACCTGCTTCACAGCCTGTTGTGCCGCGGAGGGAATCGCAGGCTCCTTAGCGGCCAACCGCGCCATCATTTGCCGCATTGCTTCCGTCGAACCCGGAGCGCGCTTTTCGCGCCAGGCCTCCATGCGTTTACAATGCTCTTCGAGCTTCGCCCAGGCGTGCGGATTCTTGAAGAACGCGCGCCATTCAGCGGCGACCGGCCGCAACCTCTCCCAGACAACCCATTGCTCACCAGAGTTCTCGAAAAAGAACTCTTCGTCAATCAATCCACGGCTCACGATGTTCGTGACCATCTCCCAATAGCTCGCCACCATGCGCAGATAACCATTCTCTTTCGAGCCCGGAGGAGCGATTTTCATTACGTCCTCGGCGCTTTTCGGATGAAAATCCTTCAAGAACCACGCGCGCCCTTCCCGCATAACGGGTTCGCGCCGCAGCTCGTACAGATGCAACATCAGGTTCACCTGCTCGTGAGTCACTTCGGCCATGTCTGCCTCCTCAAGTTTTTCCGCTGTGTCGCGGAGTCGTCGCCGGATTAGGTTCTGGTCCTAAGAGTGTCACGCGATGCGCTCCGACCAATTTCACTCCCGCGCGATCCATTTCGAGAAGGATCCTTCGGCGCAGCTCGCGCGCTACCTCGTCATTTCGGTTTGGCGCACTTTTGAATTGTACGCGCAGCGTCGTTCCGGTAAGGGCCAGCGATTCTACGCCGAGGACGCGCGGTCCATCCACCAGGAGTGGCGCCCACGATGGATCCTCTCGAACCTCACTGGCACATTTGTCCAGCAAGGCCAGTGCTTCTTGAATCTTTTCCTCGCTTGGAATCGTCACATCGAGAAAGTGTTGCGACCAATCGCGGCTGAGATTTGCCACTTGGCCCACTTGGCCGTTGGGAATCGTCACCAGAGCGCCCTGAGCATTGCGCAACACGGTCCGTCGCAGAGTCATGTGTTCGACGCGCCCAGTTTCGCTGTTCAGTTTGATGGTGTCGCCAACACTGTATTGATCCTCAAAAATAATGAAAAAACCGTTGATTACGTCGCGCACCAGGTACTGCCCGCCGAAGCCCAGTGCCAGGCTTAGCAGTCCCGCGGCGGCCGCCACCGGGGTTTCGTGAAAGCCGAACTCCGGCAGGATCATTAGGATCGCGCCAAGGATGATGACGGCCGTGGCCGCGCTGTAAAGCGCACTGGCGACGGTGCGCGTCTGCTCTTCTCTTGCTCGCGAAGCGCGCGTGTCTGTGCGTGCCACTACGATCATGTGAGCGGTATACGCCCGCAACAGGCGGTTGAGCAGGAAGGCGCCGATGGCGATGAACAGCACACGCACGGCGATGAACGCCACACGCACTTCGAGCGCTGCTGCGTTCTGAGGTAAGCCGAAGCTGGGGAACATTACCCAGATCGCCGCAATGATTACGATCACTGCACCGGCGCTAAACAGGACGTCTGCAATCGTTCGCGCCTGCTCTTCGCGAGCGGCGTCGCCTTTGCCTTGCGTGTCCGCGTGATGCACCATCTGCGACGTCAGCAGCCGCAGCAGCCAAATCAGCAGCAGCGCCGCACCAGCCACAATCAGCACCCGGAGGCCCGTGCCTTTTGTGAAGCTCAACCCATTTGCGAGAAACTGCGTCATAATAATCAGTGCGAGAGAGCAGAAGTATACCATTCGGATTCGCGAGGCGTTTTTCGCGATTCCACAGCTGGGAGGCCGCACAAATGAACCCGCAGAGACGTGCGTTCTTGACCGCTTTCGTGCCCGGAGTTGTCGCGGTTGGGGCTGGCCTGTTGGCGGCGGCTCCTGTCGTCGCACGCACTAGTCAAGGTGCCAGTCGGCCTCAACAACAGGCTACTGTTCCTCCTTCTTCTGCGTCGGATCGGCCGCTCCTGCCACCGGCGGCGGTCCAACCCACCAATGCCCAGCTGCGACAGAATCAACGCGATATTCGCAAGGACGTTGATCAACTGTTCTCGCTCGCGCAGGATCTGAAGAATCTCGCGGACAAAAATGACGCTGCGACCGAGCTTTCCGTGAATCTGCTTCAGAAGACCGAGGAGATTGAAAAGCTCGCCAAAAAGATTCGCGACCTCGCGCGCAGCTAACCCCCCATTCGATAACCAGCGCGTTCCGCCGGCGCTAAATCCCTCCTCTGCATTTATTCTCCTTTTGTGACGCGGTAGAATCGTTTTGGGTGTCGCGCGATCTCTTCGGCGCCTTTCCGCGCCCGCAGCTCAGATGGATAGGGCACTCGCCTCCGAAGCCTCTTCTAAATACATCCTAAGCGTTGGAACGGCGGCACTTACCTTACGCAGACCTGTTTAATTGTGACCAGAAGGGCAGGCAAGGACAAAGAATTCGTGCGAAGGCATTCCTTCGCGAAGAAACCTGTCTGAATGGCGGTGACGCAATTTTGAGTGCGTAAATTGTGAGAGACGGATGCCGAACAGCGCATGGCGGAGTGCTTGGGATTGAAGTGGCACGAGCGGAGAGTATTCCTCAGGTTCCGTAGAGCTCAAACATGGGCTTGGCGAGATGCCTTGGCGGGATCCGATTACTTTCGTCGCGTTTACTATTAGGATTGTACAGTACTAAAGTAATCTACCTCTTTCGGACTCTGTTTGCCACCATCGTGGCTGTGGCGGGTGGCAGACTGCTTGGTTCACCCTAGAACCGGTGACAAGGCCTGGTGATCGTCGGCCCCATCGCCCAATCGTGTCTTACTGTAGTCATTGGAAAGAGGCCGGTGCCAAAGTCACTGCAACAGCGCCTTATCGCAGGCGGATTCGTGCTCGCCTCAGCCATTATTGTCGTGCTGTTTCTGCTCGCCTATCGCAGCAACAACCAGTTCGCCCAATGGAACGCGCTCGCCGCGCACACCCAAGGGGACCTGCGGGCCCTGAATGACTACACCGCAGCCGTTAGAGCGGCGCAAACCGCGTCTGTGGGTTACTACACAGATGGGAAGGACTCCCAAATCCAGGAATTCGCGGTTGCCAAGGCGCAAGCGCATGGGGCGCTGGACAAAATAAAGACGCTGACCGCGAGCAATCCAGACCAGCAAAAGAATCTAGCAACGCTCTTGCCGCTCAACGACCAGGCATTTGACTTGCTTCAGCAGATCATCGACTTGCACAAGGCCGGCAAGTCCGGGACCGACGCGCTGAAGCCCATCAACAATGAGGCGAAGAGCATCTCGCCGCCACTCGCCAAAGTGCTCGCGGCGATGACGACCGAGGAAAACCGTCTATTGGCAACGCGGACCGCGACTGCGGGCGTTGAAGGCCGAAAAGTGCGACAACTGCAGCTGGCGGGTGGAGTCCTGGTCGCGGCGATCGTCCTGACGCTGTTTTTTCTTTTCTTGCACGAGAACACCGTCCGCGCCCGTGCGGAGCAAGAGTTGGAAGAGATCAACTCCAAACTCGAATTCCAAAACGCGCAATTGGAAGCGACCAACAAAGAGCTGGAATCGTTTTCGTATTCGGTTTCTCATGATTTGAGGGCGCCGCTCCGAGGCATCGATGGCTTTAGCCAGGCGCTGCTCGAAGACTATGCAGATCGGCTCGATGCTCAAGGGAAGGATTACCTCGGCCGCGTGCGGCTAGGCGTGCAGCGCATGGGGACCTTGATCGATGACCTTCTTAATCTTTCGCGGATTACTCGAGCGGAAATGCGCTCTGAAAGGGTGGATCTGAGCCAGATGGCCCGATCCATCGCCAATGAGCTGCAGGATACGCAGCCGGAACGCGAGGCAGATTTCGTCATTCGTCCGGAGATAGAGATCAAAGGCGACCCGCAATTGATGCGCGTCGCACTGCAGAACCTCATTAGCAACTCGTGGAAATTCACTTCTAAGGAACAACGAACTTGCATTGAGTTCGGGCAGATCGCCGACAACGGGCATTCCGTGTTCTTTGTCAAGGACAACGGAGCGGGCTTCGATCCTGCCTATTCAAAGCGACTATTTGGAGCATTTCAGCGCCTGCATTCGAACTCCGATTTTCCCGGGACGGGCATCGGCCTGGCGACCGTGCAGCGCGTGATTCACAGGCATGGCGGAAAAGTCTGGGCGGAAAGTGGAGTGGGGCAAGGCGCGACATTCTTTTTTACTGTGCTCTCCGGCCGGGAAAGTTAGGAGCCATCTGTGACGAATAACAACTCCATTTTGCTCGTCGAAGACAACGCAGACGACGAAGCCCTAACTCTCCGGGCGCTGAAAAAGAACAACATCACGAACGAAGTTGTCGTGGCGCGCGATGGCGCTGAAGCGCTGGACTATCTGTTTGGGACCGGCGGCTACAAAGGGCGCGGCGCGAGGACATTGCCTCAAGTGGTTTTGCTGGACTTGAAGCTGCCGAAGATCGATGGCCTGGAAGTCCTCGAGCGGCTCCGGGCCGACAAGCGCACAAAACTTCTGCCGATCGTGATCCTGACGTCTTCGAACGAAGAACAGGATCTGCTGCGCGGATACGATCTAGGCGCAAACAGCTACGTGCGGAAGCCGGTGGACTTCGCGCAATTCATCGAGGCAATTCGGCATCTGGGCCTCTATTGGTTGTTACTGAACGAAAGGCCACCCGCGGTGAAGACGATCTAAATGGTAGCGCTGCGAACACTCATCGTCGAGGACTCCGAGATGGACTGCGAGATCCTCGTTCGCGAGTTGCGCAAAGGCGGATACGATGTCACGTTCGAGCGCGTCGATTCCGCCGAAAGCGTGAGCAAAGCGCTGACCGTTGGCGACTGGGACATCGTATTTTCGGATTACTCCATTCCCGGGTTTAACGGCGTAGCGTGCCTGAAGATGATTCGCGAACGCGGTCTAGACGTTCCCTTCATCTTCGTATCCGGAACGATTGGCGAGGAAACCGCGGTCGAAGCCATGAAGCTGGGCGCGAGCGATTACGTGATGAAAGGGAAAACGGGGCGCCTGCTGCCGGCAATCCGCAGAGAACTCGCCGATGCAGCACTGCGCCGCGAACACGACGCCGTGCAGCAGCGGATGCGCCAGCTGGAAAAGTTCGAAGCTATCGGCAAACTCGCGGGCGGGATTGCGCATGATTTCAACAATGTGATTGGCGCGGTGTCGGGATGGGCGGAATTGGGTCTTGGCGAGGCCCCGCCTTCCAGCGCGATGGCGCGATATTTCGAAAAGATTCGTGAACAATCGCGTCGAGCGGCCGGGCTCACGCGGCAATTGCTTGCCTACGCGAGAAAGCAGAAGCTCGAGCCACGCAACATCGAATTGAATCAGCTTGTCATCGAGACAATGGCGCTGCTGCGCCGAGTGATCGGCGAGCATATTCAGGTGATATTGGAATTGTCTCCAGAAGCGCCCGTAGTTCAGGCGGATCCCACGCAGATCGAACAGGTGTTGATGAACCTGTGCCTGAATTCGCGGGATGCCATGGCGAAGGGCGGAGAGCTGACCGTCAAGACGGAGATGATGGAGCTTGGCCCCGAGTACTGCAGCGTCCACAGCTACGCGCAGCCGGGGCGTTACGTCCAGCTATCGGTTTCAGACACGGGTGTTGGCATGGACGGCGCCACCATCGAGCATATTTTTGAGCCGTTCTTTACGACCAAAGGGGTTGGAGAAGGCACGGGGCTCGGTCTTCCCACGGCGATGGGAATCGTAAAACAACACAACGGCATGATTGAAGTGGAAAGCGAACCAGGAAAAGGGACAACTTTCAAAGTGCTACTGCGTCTCGTTGCGGGCATACCTGATCCCAAGCTTGTGCCTGACAACTCTCGCGTGCGCGGAGGATCGGAGACCATCCTTCTGGTAGAAGACAGTGATGGAATGCGCCAGATGATGCGCGAAGCTTTGGAAGGCCTGGGGTACAAAGTGATCGCCGCTCAGGATGGGCTCGAAGCCATCGAGCAATTTCAGGTTCACCGATCCCGGGTATCGCTGGCGGTTCTGGATATGGTGATGCCGAAGATGAGCGGTCCAGCGGTGTATGCTCGTCTGTCGGAAACTGTACCGCAGCTGCCAGTTATTTTCTGCTCTGGCTATTCAGAGGATTCCCTTCCGGAACTATCTGCAAGATCGGCTCCTTTCGCGGTGTTGCAAAAGCCGTTCGATTGCAAAATTCTCGCGCGCAAGATTCGCGAGCTGCTTGACACCCATCAGCCGACCAGCCGTTGAATTGCCTGCGTCCTTCGCGTCCGGTGCCGAAAGTCGGCCGCAAGCACAAATGCTTATTTCGTTCGCCCATGCGGTCAGGCACTATCGAGAACACTTCGCTCCGGTGATGCTCCGGATTCGATGTTTGCGATTGCGGAGTATCATCTGACGAAACATTTGGAGCCGGATTGGAAATATTTACCGGTTGACCACATCGCGATAGGTGCCGTGAACGAATGGCTCATAAGGGACCGCAGCAAGGTCTTTCGTGGACATCCATCAAGAACGTGTTGCGGACGATGCAGCGCGTCCTCTCGGCGCTCTCGAAAGACAAGAAACCGCCGCGTCGTTCAAGGCGAAATGTGACCAGTGCGGCCAGAAGGCAGATTCATGCGGTTGCGTAAGATAAGCAATTCGTTTAGCTTAGATTGAGCGCCCGTAGCTCAGATGGATAGAGCACTAGCCTCCGGAGCTAGGGGTCGGGGGTTCGAATCCCTCCGGGCGCGCCACCTTCGGGGGGTGTACAGTCCGGAGAGATCCTTTACAGAACGTTCCGAAGACATCGTTTACACTCTTGGGCCGGGCATTTTATGTCCAGAGTTTGTTCGACGGGGATTGGAAAAGCGATCATCTGCTAGACTTCGATGATGTGCTCATTGATCCATTTAAGGATTTGAGCGAATCGGAATTCTCCACTGGAGATCGATCGCATCATGAATTCGAAAGCAGAGATCGAATCGACGGCCAAGTCGAATCCGCTGACAAGAAGAAACGTGTGCGCGGCTGCAAAGGCTATGCGCTTGTTTCCGTCGAGAAACGGGTGATTGTTCGCCAGGGATTCGAAGAGGGCCGCCGATTCCTCAGCGACACTGTTGTAGTAACCAGTCTGAGGGCGAAATACCGCGGATTCCAGCAGACCGCTGTCTCGAATGCCACCGATCCCACCGTACTCATCGATTTGCTGCTTGTGGATTGTGAGGACTTCGGCAACGGTGAGGTAGATACGCTCTGGCACTTAGCTCACTTTGCCAGCTTTTGATAAAGCTCTCGGAACTTCTCATTCGAGCGACGGTACGCTTCCATTACTTCTGGCCGCACGAGGTGTTGGGAAGGGACGACATTGTGGATGTAATGCTCAATGGCCCTCTCCAGAAGATGTCGCTGGGACTGCCCGTTTTCCTTAGCGACGGCCACGAGTTCCTCGTACAGCTTGGCGTCGATCGCCGGACCAATCTTGACAGTTCCCTTAGCCATCTCGAACTAACTCCTCTCAAAGTGATTCTATGGAAATCGAGACCTAATTGCAAGACAAATCTAGATTATACTAGACAAGCGATCCGCTCGACAACGTGGTGTCTCAGTTTGATTTTTCCATTGCAGCGCGGACCTTACGTTCCATTTGGCTCCAGTACTTTTCCTGTTTCCTCATCGTGTGAACCCCCCTCGCCAACTTGCGTCTCATTTGACAATAATCCGACGCCCATCGAAGTTCGGCCTCGTCGCTATGCTCAATTGCTTCTTGGATTCGTATGAGTTCTTTGAAGCGCGTCATGGCTAATTCCAGTAGCAAGATGGCCTAACCGTCAAACCGTCAAACTGAAACGCTACCGACAATAATGGGGCAATCTGTGGCAAGGTTGCCATAAAGCCGCCAGGAAAGTTCCAAGATCCCCCTTGGGCCGCCCACTGGGGGTCCGGCTGCTCAACGGCAAACGCTCCTACCACACCCGTCTAACGCCGTAGGCTTCAAAGATCGCTTCGTTACTGATGATCGGGATATTCTCCGCTTGGGACTGAGCAATCAACATACGATCAAAGGGGTCTTTGTGAGGTCCAGGCAAAAGGCCAGCTCGAATGCCGTGCACGACGGAAATCGCCATTAACTGGAACCCTTCGCGCTCGATTTGGGAAGAAAAGTCCGATGCCAGGTCGGCTGCTGTGGGAAGTTTGCCCAAGCGCACCTTGGTGGCGATTTCCCACGCCGAAGCGGCACTCACGATGATTGTGTTCCTAGTTTCTGCGATGGCTCTTCGAGCCGTGCGGGGTAGCTCTAGATCATCAGAGAGCCACCACAGCAACGCGTGGGTATCTAGTATTGCGCGCAAGGCTATTCCCATCCGGCTAATTCGGTAGCCGGAAGCGGTTCAAAGAACTCGGGACCAACGCGCAGCTTGCCTTTCAACGAACCCGGCTGACGCTTGCCCTTGACTTCGATCGCCACGAGCCGGGCGACAGGCTTTGCGCCGCGAGCGATGATGATTTCCTCCCCCTCAGAGGCTTGCTCAATCAGCCGAGAGAGATTCGTTTTAGCCTGGTGAACGGTTACCGTGCTCATTTCGGAGTCTCCTTAGCTAAAGTATATTAGCTTAGCCGGGCAGGTTTGTGCAATTGCTTGGAGGAAGGCGACTTCTGGTAGATAGGCCATGAAATGTGCGAGAAAGATTCTAAAGTCGTCCCCTTGGGCGCGACACTTTCACAGGGTCCGGCCCGGACATACCGGCAGGAAGCAGCTAACGGGATGACCCAACGAAGGGATTTCGTATGGTGAGTTGTCCGTCAATTGTCTGGCCATCATGAAGGTCTTCGGAATAGAGAGTCGTGCATCCGGCTTCCAATGCAGCTGAAACGACCAGTGCGTCGTAGATGTTGTAGCCGTGCTCCTCCGCAATTCTGAGTGCCGTTTCGTGCATTTCAATGGTAATCGGCAGGGGAGAAGGGCAGAGAACTCGAAAAGCATTCAACGCTTCGGTTACCTCACTCCAGGACATTGAGATCTTTCGGCCAGCCACAGAGGCGAATTCGTTCAAGACTTGCACGCTGAGTACCCCTCCTGATGCGAGGAGTTCCTCAGCTTGCGTGCTGTGTGGCTCGCTGCGCGCCACAGCATAGATCAGCACATTCGTGTCGAAGAACGCCTTAGCGGGCATTGGCCTCTTCACGATCGAAGACAAATCCAGGAGGCAAAGGACGTCGGAGTTTGCGCAGGCGAGCGAGCGCGTTAGGTTTGCTTTGATCACGACTCACTTCGAACACCCGCTCGCGAGCGATCCGAATCTCAATCTGGTCGCCCTCTTTCAGATCGAGCGCGTCAACGACAGCCGTGGGCAGCCGAACCGCGAGACTGTTGCCCCATTTCGATACCTGCATCAGCTCTCCTTGATATACCTTCCAATTGTATATCCGAAAGGGGATCTGTGCAACTCGCCGTGAAAGAGGGGGTCGTTAGTGAAAGTAGGCCCCGTTTGTCCGCCCTGACTAAGTCCCGCAGAAAGCTCAAATTGCGGCATACTGCCACGAATTCACCCAGAAAACTTCTAAGGTCCCTTTGGGCGCGCCAGCCTTTGCAGGGTCCGACCCGGAGACGTGGGTTAGTTATTTGGGTTCGATGACGGTAAGTCCTCTTATCTGGTCAAAGTGGCGCTTGTTAAACGTGGCCACCTCGCTGCCGCGCTCTAGAGCTGTTGCCCCTACAATCAGGTCATAGAAGCCAATCATTTTGCCGGAGGCCTCCAGTTCAGCCCAGATGCGCCCATGTTCATACGCTGTCTGCTCCGTATAAGGGATGATCGGTAGGAGGTCCACAACGGCTTTCAGATAATTCAACCGCTTGGCCCTATGAGCTTCGGTCGCTCGTTCGACGCTATGCCAAAGTTCGGCAGCCGTAATTGCAGCAATCTCAAATTGATCATTCGGACGCGACGACACCCAGCTTCTAAAATCGAACGTACCCTTCTCACCTTGAATAACGACGTCAGCGTCAAGAATTATTGCCATTTGTCGGCCGGGGACTTCAGCGTTTTGCGTCCAGTATGCAGATCGCGACGCCATGCTGCTGCCTCCGCCTCCGACAAGGCGACCTTCGCCAGTGCCTCCGCCAGATCGCGGCCGACGCAAACCCTTTCGTTGTCCGGTACCAGGCGAGCAAACGGTTCACCATTCTTCAAAAGCACAAACGTAACCTCTTGGTAGTGGGCCCGATTTACGCAATCGGCGAAATTGCGGGCGGCCTCCGTGACGGTTATGCTTCGCTTTTTCATAAAATCAGACTATCAGATTATCCGATTCGTTGGATTGAGTCAAGGGGCTTCGCCCCAGCTTCGCCCCACCATATCACTCAACTGCGGGAATCAGTGCCCTTGTATTCCTTTGGCCAGAGGCCCAATCCACAAAGAAGCTGAATCTGTGCCAAAGCTGACACGAAATCGCCGTGATAGACGGGAGAGAATGGAAGAACAGACGCCGGAGCGAGGCACGAGCCGAGCGCCGCGCAGCGGGCCTTGACCCTAAACGGCAGTCCGAGCGAAGGCTACGACCGTCAAAATCACCTCCAAATGGGCGACCCTTCTATATTGCATCCCTTTGGGCGCGCGACTCTCTTGTTGTGTACAGCCCGGAGACATGTGTGACAGATCGTACCGGACACATAGCTAATACTTTTGAGGAACGCACTCGGCAGGTGACATTTCTCTATTCTGTCCAATCCTCGATTTTCAAGTGCTTCAATCGACGAAAAGAACGATCGTTGCTTACTAGAACGGCTTCGGCGGCCAACGCGTGAGCCGCGATCATCATATCCAGATTGCCCATAGGGGTTCCCGCAAACTCAAGAGCGGCCCGCAAATCAGCGTATTGCCTCGCCGCGTTAGAATCCCACGGCAGGGAATCGACTCGCAGCAGAAATTCATCGACGGCGGTCTTCAGCCGTACGGCTTCGCGTTCCCGTGCGGCTCCATACAGCAACTCGGCTTCCGTAACTGCCGAGATCAGAAGCCGCGACATCGGCACTTTCAGCAGCCGTTCACGAACCCCAGGAACATTTCCTTTAATGATGTAATTGGCGGTGTTGGTGTCGAGCAGGTAGCGTGGGGACATCAGAAGAGCTTCCGCTTCTGCGGTGGCGTGTCGTCACGCTCAGTCAGGAAATCCGAGGGTACGTCGATGTTCTTCATCAGCTCGAAGAAATCCTCCCACGACTCCGGACGCCGAGAGAGGATCACATCTCCGGTCGACGGGTCGCGCCGCACGTAGACCTCAGAACCCTCAAACCGATAATCCGAAGGAAGGCGAACCGCTTGGCTACGACCGTTGCGGAACAGTTTGGCGGTACGGGCCATATAACACCTCCCCTCGATATATACCATGATATATCACAGAACGCAACACCCACGATTGGACGTGTAGTTCGCAACCCGGACGGTTTGATCGCGGATGCACGCGCTATCGTTGCAACCCAGGATGGGTTCTAAGAAACGCCTCACAATTGCGCCCCTCCGCAGTTACAATCCCTGCGCTCGCCGTCTACACATCTTTTCGGAGGAAATGCCGATGCATCGTTCGCCGATCTACCAGACGCGCACCGTCGCCGCAAGATTCGCCGCCCGCGCGATTGCTCTCTGCGCGGCGCTCGCGATTTGCGCCGCGTCTGTTTCCACTGCGCCGCGCCCGCAGGATAGCAGCGCGATGGCGCGGATCAGTTTCGGCTCAGACCTCAGCTCCGCCCCGCTCGACGGCCGCGTTTACCTGGTCTTCTCCGTCAACCAAAAGAATCCACGGATGGGTGTCGGAGAAAGAGAAGTCGAATCCGCGCAAGTGTTCGGCGCAGACATTGACGGCCTTGCGCCGGGACAGTCCGCCACGATTCCGCTTGACGCCGTCGGCTATCCCTCGCGCACTCTCGCCGACATTGCTCCCGGCGATTACTGGGTGCAGGGCGTTCTGAACAAATACACCACGTTCCGCCGCTCTGACGGCCACATCGTGAAGCTGCCGATGGACGAGGGTGAAGGTCAGCACTGGAATTCCAAGCCTGGAAATTTCTTCAGCACTCCCGTGCGCATGCACATTGATGCGCATTCCTTCACCACTATTGACATTCATCTCGACAACATCATTCCGCCGATTCAGCCGCCGCAAGACACTGAGTGGGTGAAGCATGTGCGCATTCAAAGTCAGGTGCTCACGAAATTCTGGGGTCATCCGATGTATCTCGGCGCCATCGTCGTGTTACCTGAAGGATGGGCCACGCATCCGAACGCGCGCTATCCGCTGCTGGTGAATCATGGGCACTTTCAGGCCGACTATCGCTTCGTGACCCAGCCTCCTCCCGCGAATGGCAACCCGGCGCAACAGGACGCCCAGCAAACTCGCTATCAGTTTTATCAGGATTGGACCGCCGGCAAACTGCCACGCATGATTCTGCTGGTCATTCAGCACGCGAATCCCTACTATGATGATTCCTACGCGGTTGATTCGGCGAACGTCGGCCCGTACGGCGAAGCCATCAATAGGGAACTGATTCCCTACATCGAAAAACAGTTTCATGGCATCGGCCAGGGATGGGCGCGCGCGGTTTTCGGCGGCTCAACCGGCGGCTGGGAAACGCTGGCCACACAAATTTTCTATCCCGACGATTACAACGGCGCGTGGGGCGCCTGTCCCGACCCGGTGGATTTTCATGCCTATCAGCTTGTGAACATCTATGACGACACCAATGCCTACTGGACCATCGGTCCCTTCGGCCGCATCGCGCAGGGAGAGATGCGCTTCCCCAATGGCATTGTGGAGGCCACTACCGAGGGTTCCAACCGCTGGGAAAATGTCTTGGGCTCACATGGCCGCAGCGGTGAGCAGTGGGGCATCTGGCAGGCAGTCTTCAGTCCCGTTGGCGATGACGGCTATCCAAAGCCGATTTGGGATCCCGTCACCGGCGTCATTAATAAGGACGTCGCGGAATACTGGCGTCAGCATTACGACCTGACGGCTATCATGATGCGCGACTGGAACACGCTGGGGCCGAAGCTCGTCGGCAAACTGCATGTGCCGGTCGGCACCGGCGACACATATTATTTGAACAACGCCGTACGTCTGATGCAGGCCGCCATGGAGAAAACTCAGAACCCGCACTACGTCGCCGATTTTGATTTCGGCATTGACCAGCCGCATTGCTACACCGGCCCGCCGGGCGACACCACGCGTCACGGCGGACTCACGTTCACGCGCCGTGTTCTGCAAGCCGCCAAAGAGCAAATGCTGAAGACCGCGCCCGCCGGCGCCGATACGACCAGCTGGCGGTACTAGCGAGCACAGCGGGGTCAACCCTGCGCAGGTCGCCCGGTGTCGGCGCGCCACATTTCTGTGCCGTCCGGTTCGTCCTTGATTGTATATCGCCAAAACTCTGATAGACTGCGGGGAAATACCCCGTCGGCATGCTGCGATCAGTTTCTTCTCGTCGTCACGCGGCTGACTAAAGGTGATGAGGCTTGATATTTCAGCAGTTTTATCTCAGTTGTCTGGCCCATGCCTCCTATGTCATCGGCGATGAGCAAACCGGCATAGCCGCAGTCGTCGATCCGCAACGCGATGTAGATGGTTACCTCGCTTTTGCCGGCGAACACGGATTGCGTATTCAGCACGTCTTCCTGACTCATCTTCACGCTGACTTCGTGGCTGGGCATCTGGAATTGCGTGATCGGCTGGGCGCGATCATCTACCTCGGCGCTTCGGCACGCACCAAATACGCTTTCTCGCCTCTTCAGGATGGCGCGGCCGTTGAATTCGGCCGCGTGCGCCTTTGTGCTCTCGAAACGCCGGGACATACCGCTGAATCGGTCTCGATCCTTGTCTATGATCTGAGCAAGCCTAATGCCAGCGAGCCGTATGCCGTTTTGACGGGCGACACGCTGTTCATTGGCGATGTGGGGCGCCCAGATCTGCGTGTCGCGCTCGGGTGGTCCGCCACCGATCTGGCCGGCATGTTGTTTGACTCGTTGCGAACCAAGTTGCTCCCATTGCCCGACGCGAGCCTCGTTTATCCGGCTCACGGTGCCGGATCGCTTTGCGGCAGAGCCATCAGCAAGGAGACGGTGTCGACGATCGGCGAACAGCGCCGCCTCAACTACGCGTTGCAGCCGATGAGCAAAGCAAAGTTCGTCGAACTGGTGACTGCAGATCAGCCAGATGCCCCGCCCTACTTTACCTACAACGCTGTGCTGAACAGCCAAGAGCACGCCACTCTCCGCGAGACGCTCAGCGGCATCAAACCGCTCACTCTCGATCGAGTTCTGGAACTGCAAGAGAGCGGTGCGCAGATTCTCGACACTCGCGAGCCGGACGAGTTCGCATCCGCCCATTTGACGGGCAGCATCAACATTGCGCTGAGCGGCCAGTACGCGACGTGGGCCGGAACGGTACTCACGACAAAGCGGCCAATCGTTGTCATCGCCAACCCGGGCCGCGAAAACGAAGCGGCGCTTCGCCTTGGACGCATTGGCTTCGACCACGTAGTTGGTTACCTGGAGAATGGCGTGCGGAGCTTGGAGTCGCACCCGGAGCGCACCGTTTTCACCGAACGTTTAAGCCCCTCCTATGCTGCGGAGTTGCTGTCGTCCAGCGAGCCTCCGCTGGCCGTTGACGTTCGGGCGCCTCGCGAGCGCGAACAAAAACTCATTGATGGCAGCGCACATATCCCGTTAAATCACTTGGCCGAGCGCGTAGGGGAGTTGCCAAAGGACAGGTCCTTGCTGCTTTATTGCGCAGGCGGATACCGCTCGTCCATTGCCGCAAGCATGCTGCAGCGTTGCGGATTCTCTCGAGTGGGTGAAATTGCGGGAGGAATTGCGGCTTGGGAGGCCGCCAAGCTCCCGCTCACCAACCGAGCGTCAACGGCATAGCTCCCGCTCATCGGATCAAGGTGACGATCCGTCCGGCGGCGGATTACCCATCATCACTCCGTCGCGGTAAAGGCCCAATTCCATCACGGGCGGAACCACTTCCTCTTCAAACTGGAGTTCCTCTTCCTCGGTTCGGACGCGCGCGATCATGTGCCGATGAATCGCTGCAGCGGCTGCACCAACCACCAGCTGGGTTTTTGGATTTCGCTGGGTCCTAGCGGATCAGAGGCAGCGCTGCCCTGTCTGCCTCCGTTTACTCTCCAATCCCATTCAGATCGGCAGCCCAACGCAGAGTGTGCTCGATTGCTACGGCACCGAACTCATCTGCGCCCGCGGCCATGGGTTGCTCTACGTTCCCGGAGCGCCCACAAGCTGGTGCAGCACGCAGCGCTGGCAATATCTCGATCCTACTTGGAGCGATTTGGTTTCTTAAGCAAATGCCGTTTACCCAGGAAGTAGAGAAATAATCAGAACCTAGAAAGCCAGGAAACTCGCATGCTTCGATGTTCCGTCACCGGTGCCGCGATGCGCGGGACGCGCCCCAGATCATAAAAAGTCCGAATACCAGCATTGCCACGCCCCACCACAAATCCAAATCCATCCAGAAGTGCCACACTCTCTGTGACGACGTGAAAAACGCCCCGAAAATCGCGAGTGCCGCGCCCATCGCTGCGAACAGCAGTCCGATGGGCCAGCGGATGTCCAGATCCATTCTTTCGCTCATCGAAAGACCCAATCCAGCGCCACCGCAATTACAATCACCGCAATCGCCAGAGTCGCCGGTCGCTTCAGGACTCCCAAATGCTTATACGTTGGTTTTTCCGTGAGCGAATAGACGAGCCCGTGCAGCTCCGACTCTGCCCGCGGCCGCGTAAACAGCGTAATCAGAATCGTCAGCACGAAGCAGGTCGTCCACGCAAAAATCGCACGATCAAAATTCCCGGCCATCACGCTCCGGTAGCTGATCCATCCATGTACCGTCGCGAAATAATGCAGACCCGCTGCTACGCTGCCAGCGAGCAGTCCCCAAAAAGCTCCACTCGGCGTCGTGCGTTTCCAAAACATTCCCAGCAGAAACGTCGCGAACAGCGGCGCGTTCACAAAGGAAAAAATCAGCTGCAGATAATCCATGATGTTTCCGAACTGCAACGCAACGTACGCCGCCAGGATGCTGATCAGCACTCCGCCCACCGTGGCGACCTTTCCCATCCACAAGTAGTGTTCGTCGCTCTGCCCCGGCTTTATATAGGAATGGTAGATGTCGTACGTCCAAACGGTATTGAACGCCGTGACGTTTCCTGCCATGCCCGACATAAAGCTCGCCAGCAGCGCCGTGATTCCCACGCCCAGCATTCCCGCCGGGTAATATCGGGCCAGCAGCAGCGGTAGCGCCATGTTGTAGTCGATCCTGCCATGCACCATAAATGAGGCATGCGGCAGGATCGCCCACGCCGCCATGCCAGGAATAATCACCAGGAAGGGAATGAACATCTTCGGAACCGCCGCAATCAGCGGAGTCCGTTGCGCCGCGTTCATGTCTTGCGCCGCCAGGGCGCGCTGCACCACTAAGAAGTCCGTGCACCAATAGCCGAACGAGAGCACGAATCCCAGGCCCGCCACCATCTGGAACCAGTCGACGCCCATCGGGTTCGAAGACGCGTGTCCCAGGTTCGTCCACATGTTCATGAACCCGGCCGGCAATCGTGCTGCCATTCCGTGCCATCCGCCCGCCTCGACAACGCTAAGGACCGCCAGCGGCAAAATCCCGAACACAATCAGAAAGAATTGCAGCACCTCGTTGTAGATTGACGACGTCAATCCGCCCAGAAACGTGTAAATCAGCACCACGATCGCCGAAAGCAGAATCGTCGCGTGTATCGACCATCCCAAAATCAGCTTGAACAGTAACGCCATCGCGTACAAATTGATTCCGCTCGCCAGCACGGTCATCACCGCAAACGTGATTGCATTCAGCCCGCGCGTCTTCTCGTCGAACCGCAGCCGCAAGTATTCCGGCACCGACCGCGCCCGGCTGCCGTAATAAAACGGCATCATCGCCAGGCCCACGAAAAGCATCGCCGGTATCGCGCCCAGCCAGTAGAAATGGCACGTCAGCATCCCGTACTCGGCGCCGCTTGCCGCCATTCCCATCACTTCCAAGGCGCCCAGGTTTGCGGAAATAAACGCCAGCCCGGTAATCCACGCTGGAATCTTTCTGCCTGACAGGAAAAAGTCCAGGCTGGTCCGCATCGATTTTTTCAGCTTGAATCCCACGCCCAGGACAAAAGCGCAGTAGAGCGCGATGATCAGGTAGTCGATCCAGCTCAGGTGCATCGCCCAATCATTCTATGTGAATCCCACGGGGAAGGGAACGAATTGGTAGGCCGCTAGGCCGCCCAACCGTCCGGCCTTGCCGCCAGCCGCTGTGTGAAAACCGGTGTATGATGCGCCTCATATTGCATTAAGGAGGCGCGCCATGCCCATCGTTAGCGCCGCACCACCTGCTTCGCCCATCCCCGAGCGCCCGAGCCCGGCATGGAAACGCTGGCTCAAGCGCATCGTTCTGGCTGGTTTCGCAATAATCGTCCTGCTCGCCGCTGCCGGAGCAATTTATAACCTGGTCGCACGCAGCGCTGACGCTCGTCGGTTTCCTCAGCAAGGCAGGTCGGTGCCGCTCGGCCCCGCGTTCCCGGGAGTCTCTCTCAATATCAACTGCTCCGGACTGGGCTCGCCGACCGTCATTTTCGACACCGGCCTTGGCGTCCCTGCCGTCGGTTGGAATTTTGTTCAGCCCCAGGTCGCGAAGTTCACGCGCGCCTGTTCGTACGACCGCGCCGGTTACGGCTGGAGCACGCCCGGCCCCATGCCGCGCACCAGCGCGGAAATCGTTAAGGAACTCCACGCGCTGCTGGCCGCCGCCGGTGAAAAGCCGCCTTACATTCTCGTGGGACATTCCTTCGCGGGACTAAACATCCGCCTGTTCAACAGCGCATACCCCGGCGAGGTCGCCGGCATGGTCCTCGTCGATGCTTCCCACGAAGATCAGGACAGGAAAATGCCCGCCGAGATCGTGGCCTACAGCAAGAAAACAGCTGGTTCAGCAAAGTGGCAGGCGTTTATCGCTCCCGCCCTCATCGACTTGGGAATTGCCCGCCTGACTTCTGACGTTTCAAACCCGTCATATCTCTCGAAGGACTTCCGCGAGGAGCTTCGCTATCTCCAATTGCAAACAAAATTCCTGAGTGCGACAAATTCCGAGCTCGCTTACTTCGACACCAGCGGAGACGAAGTGCGTGCCGCCGCCGGGAACCTCGGCGACAAGCCCCTCGTCGTCCTCACCGCGGGCAAGCTGCCGGACGCCTCATCCTTGCCGCCCGGTTTTCCGATGAAAGCCTTCGCGGATTTCGAAAACATCTGGCGCAACGATCTTCAGGTTCGCGAGGCTCATCTTTCCACGCGTGGGCGGCAGATCATTGTTCCCGACAGCGACCACATGATTCCCTTCGAGCGCCCTGACATCGTCGTCTCTTCAATCCACGATGTCTTCTCCGCCATAAACGCGCAGAACATGCCGGTTCGTGGGAATAGATGAAGGCTCGCTGATCAAAACGAGGAAAGGAATTCCTGTCGCGGAAGGGGACTGTTGCGCTCTTGGCTAGCCATCTCCAAAATCAATTCCTTCTTCCCGTTCTTCCGCTGTTCCGTGACTCTCGAGCAATCTCACGCAGCGGTTCCACCGCAAAATCGAATCATCATTACCTTGGGGACGCATCTTCTCCGCCTCTTCGAAGCATCGCATTGCTTCCTCGAACAGCACGCGCAACGTATGCGGCGGTCTTCCCGCGCGCAGTTGCACTTTCGCGCGGCGCTCGTGCAGCAGCCCCAGGTAATAAAACCGCTCGTAGGGGTCCTTAAGCCGTTCGAAAATTCGCTGCACATCCCCGTAGCGATCCGCCGGCGCGCCCGTGAACTGGTCGGTGATCGAGAGTCCCAGCACGCGCAGCGCCAGCTGATGCTCCGGCTCGATCGCCAGAATGTCGTGACAGATGGATTCGGCTTCTTCTGGTTCATTCAAAAAACGATACAGCTCCGTCTTCGCAATCGCTTCTTCGATTCCCGATTTCGAAATTCTTTTCAACTCGTGACCCATGGCACGCTCTCCTGCCGTCCGTTCAACTTCCGCTTTCGGTCCCTTTTATTTTTCGCGCAATCCACACCAGCGGGTCGTAAAATTGGTCCACCACTCGCTCCTTCAGCGGAATAATTGCGTTGTCCGTAATGTGAATTTCCTCAGGGCAAACCTCCGTGCAGCATTTCGTGATGTTGCACAGCCCGATTCCCATCTGATTCCTCACGCCTTTGATCCGTGAGAGTCCGTCCAGCGGGTGCATCTCCAGCCCCGCCACGCGCACAAAATATCGCGGCCCTCCGTATTCTGCATGCTTCCCGTGATCTCTCAACACGTGACAAACGTCCTGACACAGAAAACATTCAATGCATTTCCGAAACTCCTGCGGGCGGTCCACGTCCTTCTGATACATCTTCCAATTCGTTCCCGGCCGCGCGCTGAACGCTGGAATCTTCCGGTTCACTTCGTAGTTCCACGAAACATTCGTGACCAAATCTTTGATCACCGGAAAGGCCTTCAACGGCAGCACGGTAATCGGCTTGTCCTGCGGCAGGGAATCCATCCTCGTCTTGCACGTCAGCCGCGGCCGTCCATTCACTTCCGCCGAACACGATCCGCATCGACCCGCCTTGCAATTCCATCGCACCGCGAAATCCGCTGACAAGTGTCCCTGTATGTAATGCAGTGCGTCCAGCACCACCATTCCGGGGCTCAGCGGTACTTTGTATTCAACCGTTTTCCCGCCCGACGCGTCTCCGCGATGCACCGCCATCACAACTTCCGCCACGTCCGCCTCCGCTGTTGCTTCACTTGTCTTCCGCGAACAACTGCTTCAACTCTTCCGGCATTTGCGGCACCGGCCGCTCCCGCAGCTTCATCTCGCCGCTTTCTTTCACAATGATGTTGTTCTTCTTTCCCCAGTCCGCATCGTAATCCGGAAAATCAATTCTGCTGTGGGCGCCTCGACTTTCTTTTCGCGCCAGCGCGCAACGCGTCACCGCTTCTGCTGCTGTCAGCATCGACTGCAAGTCCCGCGCCAGATGCCAGCCCGGATTGAACAGCCGCGAACCATCTACATGCACCGTCGCAGCGCGCTGTTTGAATTCGCCGATTTTCTTCAGTGCTTCCTTCAAATCATTTTCATTCCTGAAAATCCCCACCAGGCTCTGCAGCGTATTCTGCAACGCGCGATGAATCTCGTACGGTCCTTCGCCGTTTGGCCGCTCGAACGGAGCCAGCACTTCCCGTTCTGCGTGGTCAATCTGCGCTTGCTCAACGTTCAGGGCAGCCGTGTTTTTCGCGTGCGCCGCCGCTGCCGCTCCTGCGCGCTTCCCGAACACCAGCAAATCGGAAAGCGAATTTCCCCCCAATCGGTTCGCTCCATGCATCCCTGCTGCCGCTTCGCCCGCGGCAAAAAGCCCCGGCACCGTCGCGGCGCCCGTTTCCGCTTCCACGCGAATTCCGCCCATCGTGTAATGAAGCGTTGGCCCCACTTCCATCGGTCCTTTCGTGATGTCCACGTCCGCCAGTTCTTTGAACTGGTGAAACATCCCCGGCAATTTCCGCTTCACGTATTCCCCCGGCTTGTGCGAAATGTCCAGATACGCGCCGCCGTGCTCCGTCCCGCGCCCTTCTTTGACCTCGGTATAAATCGAACGCGCCACTACGTCCCGCGTTGAAAGTTCCATCCGTTTCGGATCATACTTCTCCATGAATCTTTCGCCGAGCCGGTTGCGCAATATCCCGCCTTCGCCCCTCACCGCTTCCGTCACCAAAATCCCTTGCACGCCCGGAGGCCACACCATTCCAGTCGGATGAAATTGCACAAACTCCATGTCCATCAATTCCGCGCCCGCCTCATAAGCGACCGCCAGCCCGTCGCCCGTGTACTCCCACGAATTCGACGTGACTTTCCACGCTTTACCAATTCCGCCCGTCGCAATCACGACTGCTTTCGCTTTGAAGACGACAAATCTCCCTTGCTCTCGCCAATACGCGAAGGCCCCTGCGATTGTTTCGCCATCTTTCAGTAATCGCGTCACCGTGCATTCCATGTAAACGTCAAATCCCAAATGCACTCCGCGGTCCTGCAGCGTGCGGATAATTTCCAGGCCGGTGCGGTCTCCCACGTGGCACAGTCGTTTGAACGTGTGCCCGCCGAACGCACGCTGCATGATCTCCCCCGCGTCCGTTCGATCGAAAAGCGCGCCCCATTGTTCGAGTTCTCGCACGCGCTCCGGAGACTCGAGCGCATGCAGTTGCGCCATCCGCCAGTTGTTCAGAAATTTCCCGCCGCGCATTGTGTCGCGGAAATGCGTCTTCCAATCGTCCGCAGGATCGACATTTCCCATCGCCGCCGCAACGCCGCCTTCCGCCATCACCGTGTGCGCTTTTCCAAGGAGTGACTTGCACACGACTCCCACCGACGCGCCGCAATTGAGGGCCTCGATCGCTGCGCGCAGCCCCGCGCCGCCCGCACCGATCACCAACACATCGTGTTCGTGAACTTCAAATTTTTCGCTCATCTTTTGCCGGTCACGCGGAAGGTCGCCATTCGGATCAGAACAGCTTCAGGTCGTGGATCGTTCCCATCGAAACGAGCATTACATATAAGTCCGTGAACGCCACCCAGAACAAGCTCACCCACGCGATCAGCATGTGATGCTCGTTCAACGAAGTGACGCGCTTCCACAAACCCAGCCGCGCCCCGCCGAATTTCACGCAAGAATAACAATCGAGATTTCCTCCAACGAGATGTCTGCAGGAATGGCACGAAAACGTGTAGGTTGTCAGCAGCGCGGCATCGATCAGCAGCACCAGGGAACCCACTCCGATTCCGAACTGCCCGTGGAATAAAAATCCCTTTGCGGCGTCGTGCCACAGCGAAATTAGGAACACAAAGGACAGATAGAAAAAGTATCTGTGGATGTTCTGCAAAATGAATGGAAGCTTTGCTTCTCCGCGATAATTATGCCGTGCTTCTCCCACCGCGCACGCGGGAGGATCCAGAAAAAAAGCGCGATAGTATGCCTTGCGGTAGTAGTAGCAGGTTGTGCGAAATCCCAGTGGCCCGCCCAAAACCAGAACCGCCGGCGAAAGCGGCCACCATTGATGACCGGGATCGATCAGCGGAGAATAGAACGGCGAAAGGTACGGGCCCCATTCGTAGAAGTGTCCCTGAAATGCGCGCACCGTCGCATAAATCGCAAAGGCGCCCAGGCCGACAAAAACCGCCAGCGGCTGCACCCACCACAAGTCCCGCCTCTGCGTCGCTCCCAGCCGTCCAACGGCCTGGATCGTATTCAGCTCACTCATGCCGTGTCACTCCTGACCATTCATCGGGACACTTGCTTGTGCTGACGCCTTCCGGCGCAGGTCTCCAGTCCGCCCGCTCAGTATTTTTTTTTGGTTAGCCCGTGATTCCCAACTTCCGGCTCCCAAACGTGGCGCATACTATTTGTTCATCGCATCGAAGTCAACGCAGTCTGCAACACGCAGTCTGCGACGCCACGAGGCCCATCGCGTCGACCGCTCATTTGCACGCAACGCAGTTTTCTTCGCAAGCGCGAGCATTGTGAGAAAGTCTTTTCTTGCGGAACGCGCTCTATGCGAGATGTGCTGCGTGGAATTGATGAATTGAAACTCTGCGGCTGAATACCTGGAATATCACCACTCGAAGAAAGTGTGAATCTGACTGGCCGCCAGGAGGTTGCAGTCTGCCAACGTAAGTAACAATAAAGCCTTGAGTGCGGCGTTTGAGCCTTGCCCTTTACATGCGCAGAATGACGCTCGACGCGGGAAGATCGTAACCCTCGTCCTGAATGGTTTTTTGTGCCGCGGCGCGCAAGGCCGCTTCGTCAGCGCTCCGCGGCAAGTCGCAACGACGGCGCACGACTTCCTCGCCCGCCTCGATCCGGATCAGCCACTTGGATTCTTCGTTGTCCCAGGAAATTTCCACCCGGTCCGCTCGCATGTTTCCTCCATTCCATTCAGATGCACGCCAAGAGAAAATGGCGCCGCGCAAATCATCGACGAAAGCCAGGAGCTAAGGAGGTTGCAAGCACGATACGATGGGAACTGCAAACGCGTCGACACGCGTGAAGAACTTCGCCCCGGCCTACTGGACCCATGGGATCTGATCGTCTCCGATCATTCCATACCGGGTTTCAGCGGCGTGGCGGCGCTCTCCACGCTTGGTGGAACTGGATTACGCGATATGCTCGGCGGGTTTAGAGGCGCGCATCCGCGGAGCAACGGTCAACGAACACTTGCGTGCATTTCAGTGTGGTTTGCCAGGTTTGGACGGCTTCGACGGTTTCTGCTCGTGTGGTTTCGGCGCCGATCGCGGCGCGGGAGCGGTGCGAGCCGGCGGCGGAGTGTACCGTACAGTCGGCCGGTTATATTCTTCGCCGGGCTTGCGTAGCTGTTCAACCTGTTCCGGCGGAAGCGGACGGCCCGGTTGCGCGGCAAGCCCTGGCTGACGCCGTTCGAAGGGCACGGGTGGCGCCGGCGTCGGAAGCTTCGCGACAATGGGCCGCGTAACGACGCGAGCGGGCGGATGCGGCGCAGGCCGCGCATCGGCAGCGACGAGGCTTTGGCGCTGAGGGGCAACAGGCGGCGCTGCGATTACCGCGGAGGAGTGCACCTCTGCGGGATCAACGTGAACGACTTCGCGCGCAACCGGTCGCGCGTTGACGAACGTGTCGTGCGAAACCGCCGTGACGGAACCGCGCACATTTTCGTTTGCGTACGTGATTCGCGTCACGTTTACGTTTCGCTCGTACACGTTGGTGACTTCCACGTTCGTTACCCGAGTGTTGGTCACGTTGACATACTGAACGTACCGCGGGCTCGCGTGGTAAGCGGGCACAAAGACTTCGCGCGGACCAAGCGGAAACCATGCGATGTTCGGGCCGGTACCAACGAAAACGACCAGCGCTGGCGCGTACACAGGACGCACAACGCGCGGGCCGGGAACCCACGCCCAGCTCGCTCCGATGAAAGCCCAACGTCCGTAGTGGAACGGAGCAAAGCCCCAGCGTTCGTCTTCCACCCAGGTCCAGCCCCACGGTTCAATCCAAACCCAGTGGCCGTAGTGGTACGGCGCCCATCCGGCGGGAACCGCTCTCGGAACCCAGACCTCGCCGTAATCCGGCACATTCTCCCATTGACCATTCGCGTCCAGGTCTTCGTAGCCGGTAACGTCCGGGGAAACGTACTGTGCGGACTGAGACCGATCTTCGGCGTCATCGCGCGATTGGCACCAATTGTCGAAATCGTCCGCCGGAGCAACGTCCGCAATGTCGTAGGAAAGCGTGTCGGTTCCGCTAAAGCTGGCACGCTGTCCTGAGTTCAAGTTATATGAACTTCCGCCGCCGGTGACCTGGCCCTGGCCGTCCAGCACGGAGACCGCGGTGGTTTGGCCTTCTGGATCGACATCGATGCGATAACGGCCAGGCTGCAAAATCGAGAGGGCAATGTTGGGTGTGTCCACTTCGTAAGCGTCGTCGTTATCGAGCTGGCGAAGCGTGACTTCCAAAGAGCCCTGCGCGAGCTGAATTTGGACTGTGCGGTCGTTCAGGTTCAGAAAACTGAGGCCTGTTTGCGCGGAGATGCGCAGGCTCGTGCTTCCAATATGTAACTCGCCGCGCGAATCCTGATCGGCCCACAGGCCGTCGCCGGTGGTCAGCGGCCGATTGTAATCCGCGGCGACCCAATCCTGTTCGCCGGCAGGCTCAAACGACACGCTGCCTTGCGCCATGTTGAGGCGCGCGACCCGCGAGGGCGGGTCGTCCTGCGCGCAGGCTGTACGCGAAATGCTGCAAAGAAGTGCGAGGACAAGAAGCAGCGCGAATGGAAGCTTGCGGAACGCAGTTCGGTCCGGAATCCTCGCTCCTGCACGGTGCGTTGCGGAATTCTTCGCGAAGGTTTTCATGAGAATCTCCAGAGTTTACGTTGATTCGAGATACTCTTTGATAGCACGTTCCGTGGGCATAGCGAAAGTCTTGTGTGAATCATTTGCCAACAGCGACTTCACGGCCGAAATCCCTCCTTGTTGGAACACCGAATCAGGTCAAGAGTTGCTGCGCGCGTCGGAATCCCTTCGCTGACGCGCTGGCGTTTGCGTTTCCTTAACCCTGCGCTACCCGATCGTGTAAATTCGTGAACAAATTCACCTAAGGGCCGCCTGGGGGTGTCCCTGCTGTGTGTAAAAACCTCCAAGCCTCCGAAGAAGTAGACATCGAAGAAAGACCCCACTACAGGTAAGTGCAGGCGGTACTTAGAGATGCAGGGCCACTGGTTGGCCCAATTCGTGCACCTTCTGGCAGGGGAGCATTGGCGCGTCGTGTTGCCGCGCTGGGGGATGTTATGAAACACAAATTTGGCCTTATGGCGACTGGTGCCGTTTTATTTCTTACGCTGTCGACCACCTCGAGCGGCAAGAGCGTTCCAGCTCGAACGAGGCCGCAGAGTTCTGGCCTGTCGGCACAAGCCCAGCTGCAAACGAAGCAGCCCTCGCAGGAGTTTCAGGGGACCATTGAAAGAATCCAAGCGAAATACGTGCTGGAGGACAAAGCCTCCGGGGCCAGATATCAGCTGAGCAATCAGGACAAAGCCAAGCAATTTGTTGATAAGGACGTGAAAATAACGGGAACGCTCGATCCGAGCACGAACACGATCGACGTTTCGGCAATAGAGGAAATGGAATAAAGTGCCGGGAAGGAGCTCGATAGGAACATAGGGCGGTGCGTCCCTCCACAGCGACCCGCCTTTGACCCGCACGCAACAGAGGCTCTTCCAGCCCGCAGTTTCGAGAAAACCTGAGCGCCGGAGTTGCAAGCCAAGTCTTTGGCGCTCAAGGCTCCACAAAAATCAGTATCGGTACCGGTGTCTTCAAGGAGGCAGGATGCTTTCGGGAGTGAGTACAAACACAAGTGTTTCAGAACGAGATTGCTCGGACATACGGCGCCTCAGGGAGATGTGGGTCGAGGCATTCAATGAGCGCGATCTGGAGCGGGTCGTGAACGTTTACGCCGCGGACGCGGTGGAACTTCCGTTGAATGGAATGCCGGCAGTGCACGGAATCAACGCGATAAGCGAATCGGTGAAGTCGTCATTCGCGAATCGTTTCGGGGAGCTGAGAGTAAGGCAGACGCAGGTCGGTTACACCGAACCGCTTGCTGTTGAGCTTGCAACGTACCTGGTGAGGAGGCATGGTCGAAAGGGCGAAGCGGAAGAAGAGAAGGGACGGCTCGTGGCAACGTGGCGGCGCGATGAGACGGGGCGATTCAGGATAACGATCAGTGTATGGTCGAAAGAAACGGTATGAATGGTTGAACGCGACTTTCGTCCAAGCAAGCTGGTGGGCATCAGGCGGGCTCAATTCATGGGCAGAGACGCGAGCATGACGACTCGCAAGGAAACTGCCAAGTTGGTGGAAATGCGAAAACAGGAACGGCGCGCGAACCTGCGCGATCCCTCTACGGCAGAGGCAGATGTAACGGACCCGCAGAGCAATGCGCCGCAGACCCCGAGACAGGGGCCCGCGCAATAAAGTTTTTTTCACCGAAAGGCAATCCTACACATCATTTGTCTCGATGACAGCGACGAGCGTCAGGCCATGCGTCCAACGCATTCTGAGGCCAGTCTCGTAGAGCTTCAGCCGCAGCCCTCGCAAGTGCCGTTCGAATTCACTCGGATCATAAACGTGAATGCGCAAGCCCATCATGCCGCCAAAAAATGAGTGGAGGCTGGCCCAGACGCTTGAACGCGGAACGGTGAGAATCACGCGGCGAGCCGCGAGCGAAATGCAACGGTCGAGAAATGGACGCCACTCGATCACCGAGTCGAGCACCCCGATTGCTGCTACGACGTCGAACTTTCCGGCAGGCGAGTAAAGGAGAAAATCGGACTCGACCACGGAAATATTCTGCACGGACGAAGAAGCGATTCTCTGTTTGAGGATCCGCGTCATGCCCGTTGCGCGCTCGAGCGCCTTGACGCTGTGAACGAGCCCGGCAATCTCGAACGTGTAAAAGCCAGTGCCTGCGCCAACTTCGAGAACATCGTCGGAGGATTGTAGGTTTTCGACGAAAACACGGCGCAGCGTTTCGTGTTCTTGCCGGCGGATATTGCGGATCACAGGCAAGCGCAGAACGCTTTCGTAGAGATTCGGGAAACCCCTTCTCAGGAAGAGATCGGGCATGTGCTCTTAGATTGCAGGGCGCGATTGCTCGTTGCAGTATTCCTATTGTTCCGGGACTGCCGTTAGATGCGCGCACTGCGCATTTGGACGCAAGAACGGCTCCCGGAGAGAGATAATTTTTCATGCGTCGTTCATTCGCCACGGACGCTCAAAGGGATTAAAATGGTGGCTGGCACTCCCGCTGAGCGGTGGTTCGCCGGCATGAACGGAGGCACCAAGGCAATGGCCACAATGACGCAAACGACGAAGCAGCCGGGAATTGATCTGCTCTGCATCAACACAATTCGTACGCTCGCCATGGATGCGGTGCAACAGGCGAACTCCGGCCATCCAGGCGCGCCGATGGGCCTCGCGCCGGTTGCCTACACGCTCTGGCAGCAATTCCTCCGCTTTGATCCGGATGATCCGATTTGGCCTAACCGCGACCGGTTCGTTCTCTCGAACGGCCACGCCTCGATGTTGCTCTATTCGCTGTTGCATCTGGCCGGCGTGAAAGCCGTAAACCCGAAGTATGAGCAACTCGGCGAACTTGCCGTAAAGATGGAAGACATTAAGCGCTTCCGTCAGCTCGACAGTAAATGTCCCGGCCACCCGGAGTATCGCTGGACTTCAGGTGTGGAGACGACGACGGGGCCGCTCGGCCAGGGGGTTTCGAATAGCGTGGGCATGGCCATCGCCCGCGACTGGCTCGCACAACATTTTAACCGGCCGGACTTTGCGATGTTCGATTTCAAGGTCTACGCGATTTGCGGCGACGGGGACATGATGGAGGGAATTTCCGGCGAAGCAGCATCGCTCGCTGGGCATCTTCAGCTGAAAAACCTGTGTTGGATCTACGACAACAACCACATCACCATCGAAGGCCACACCAATTTGGCGTTCGATGAAGATGTCGCGACGCGGTTCGAAGGATACAAATGGAACGTAATGCATGTGACGGACGCAAACGATACCGAAGCGCTCGCCGCCGCATTTGCGAAATTCGCGGCGGGAACGGGAAAACCGACGCTGATCATCGTGGATAGCCACATTGCATATGGCGCGCCCCACAAACAGGACACAGCCGCGGCGCACGGAGAACCGCTCGGTGAAGAAGAGATTCGCCTCACGAAGAAATTCTATGGCTGGCCCGAGGACGCGAAGTTTCTGGTGCCGGACGGCGTAAGAGAGAACTTCGCCGCCGGCGTCGGCAGGCGGGGGAAGCAGGCGCGCGACGCATGGATAAAGTTATTCGACGCATATCGCGCGAAGTACCCCGATATGGCCGCCCGTATTCTGCAGATGCAGCACCGCGAGCTACCGGAGGGCTGGGACAAGAATCTGCCGGTATTCCCGGCGGATCCAAAAGGGCTTGCCACTCGCGATTCGTCCGCAAAGGTGCAGAACGCAATTGCGGAGAATTTTCCGTGGTTGATCGGTGGCTCGGCGGATCTGGCCCCATCGACGAAGACCCTGCTAAAGTTCGACGGAGCTGGAGAGTTCGAGCCGGGAAGTTACGGCGGGCGAAATTTTCATTTTGGCATACGCGAGCACGCCATGGGCGGCGTGCTGAACGGCCTTTCGCTGTCGAAGATTCGGCCCTATGGCTCCACATTTCTGATTTTCAGCGACTATATGCGCGAGCCAATCCGCCTAAGCGCCGTGATGGAAGTGCCAGTGATTTATGTTTTCACGCATGATTCGATTGGCGTGGGAGAAGACGGGCCAACGCATCAGCCGATCGAACAACTGGTGGCGCTGCGTGCGGTTCCGGGGCTGATTACTCTGCGTCCCGGAGATGCGAACGAAGTAACGGAAGCATGGCGCGTCATCATGCAGCTTTCGCACGAACCTGCGGCGCTCGTGTTGAGTCGGCAGGCGCTGCCGACGCTGGATCGCGCGAAATACGCTTCCGCGGCAGGCGTTGCGAAGGGCGCCTACATTTTAGCGGACGCCGAAGGGGGAGAACCCGAGCTTCTGCTGCTTGCAACCGGCAGCGAAGTTTTCCTTGCCGTCGAGGCCTACGAAATCCTGAAGAAGGACGGGATTCGTGCGCGTGTGGTGAGTATGCCTTCGTGGGAGATCTTCGACCACCAACCGGACGAATATCGCGAAAGCGTGCTGCCTTCCGGTGTGACGGCTCGGATTTCCGTCGAACAGGCGTCCACGATGGGCTGGCAGCGTTACGTCGGCCCGCGGGGCAGGATGATTGGAATGCATACCTTTGGGGCGTCCGCGCCGCTGAAGGAGTTGCAGAAAAAGTTCGGGTTCGTGCCCGAAAGAGTTGTGGCCACAGCCAAAGAGTTGCTTGGCAAAGCGAGGTAGTACGATGCGAATTGGAATGGGCGCCGACCACGCCGGATATTTGCTGAAGGACCAGCTCGTGGCGATCCTACGCGAAGCGAAGCACGACGTGACGGACTTCGGCACGAACGGCCCTGCGTCGGTGGACTATCCCGATTTCTCCCAAGCGGTCGGCGAAGCGTTGGTTGCCGGGCGCATCGACCGCGGCATCGTGATTTGCGGCAGCGGCGTCGGCGCGTGCATCGCGGCAAATAAGATTCCCGGAATACGCGCCTGCATGTGTCACGATTCATATTCCGCGCATCAGGGAGTACAGCACGACAATATGAACGTGCTCGTGCTGGGCGCGCGCGTGATCGGGCCGATGCTGGCCCAGGAACTGGTGAACGATTTTCTTGGGGCAAATTATTGGGGCCATGAAAAAGGCCAGGAACGCCTGCAGCGCAGACTTGATAAAATCGAAGCGATCGAGAAAAAGTATAGTGTGCCGGCGCGGGCCGCCGGGAAGGAGCATGCGTAATGGGGACGCAAACGGTAAGGAACCAAGCAGGCGCTAAGACGGAGAATCCGCTGAAGGAGTTGACTGAGCTCGGTCAATCCGTGTGGCTGGATTACATCCGGAGAAGTTTGTTGACGAGCGGCGAGCTACAGCGGCTGATTGACGAAGATGGCCTGCGCGGAATGACTTCGAATCCGTCGATTTTCGAAAAGGCCATCACCGGCAGCACCGATTACACGGATTTTCTCAAGTCGCTCGATTCGCGTCCAGAGCTCAATGCCACGCAGCGTTACGAGCTGTTGGCGATTCGGGACATTCAGGACGCGGCGGATATCCTGCGGCCCGTGTACGAAAAAACGAAGCGCGGTGACGGTTACGTCAGTCTGGAAGTTTCTCCGCTGCTCGGACGCGATACCAACGGCTCGATCGCCGAAGCGCGGCGTTTGTGGAAGAGCGTCAATCGCGAGAACGTGATGATTAAGATCCCCGGAACGCCAGAGGGAGTCCCGGCGATTCAGCAGTGCCTGAGCGAAGCCATCAACATCAACATCACACTGCTGTTTGCGCAGGAGGCATACGAGCAGGTCACGCAGGCTTACCTGAATGCACTGGAAACGCTGGCGAAGAATGGCGGCGACCTCAGCAAAATCGCCAGCGTGGCCAGCTTTTTCGTGAGCCGCATCGATACGTCGGTCGATAAGCAGCTGAATGAAAAACTAAGAACGGCAACGAAGCCGGACGAGCGCGCGATGCTGCAGAGCTTGCTCGGCAAAGTGGCCATCGCCAACGCCAAGATGGCCTACGCGCGCTATCAGGAGATTTTCAGCGGCCCGCGCTGGGAAGCGCTCGCGAAAAAGGGCGCAAGGGTGCAGCGTTTGCTGTGGGCCAGTACCAGCACGAAAAACCCGAATTACCGCGACGTCATGTATGTGGAAGAATTGATCGGCCAGGACACGGTTGACACGATCCCTCCTGCGACGCTCGATGCGTTTCGGGAGCACGGCAAAGTGCGCCCAAGCCTGACGGACGACGTCGAAGCGGCCCGCAAAACGATGAAAACGCTCGCCCAGGCTGGGGTCTCGATGAAGCAAGTGACCGACGATCTCGTCGACGACGGTGTAAAACTTTTCGCGGACGCATTTGAAAAGCTGATTGCAGCGGTGCAATCCACGATCACGCAGGCGCCGAAGCCGAAAACAGAGATGCAAACATATTCGCTCCCGCAGGGTTTCGACAACGAGGTAAAAAAAACCCTGGATGACTGGGCCAGCGCCGGAAAAATGCGCCGGTTGTGGGCGCGCGATGCGACTCTCTGGACCAATACCGACGAATCGAAGTGGCTCGGCTGGCTCGGCGTCACCGAAGACCAGATGATGCAGGCAAACCGGCTTGCGCAAATTGGCGACGAAGTGAAGTCCCGGAGATTCACTCATGCGCTGCTGCTCGGCATGGGCGGCTCAAGCCTCTGCCCGGAGGTCTTGAGCAAGACCTTCGGCAGAATCAGCGGCTACCCTGAACTGCTCGTCCTGGACTCGACCGATCCCGCGGAAATCAGAACAATTGAGTCGAGGATCGACGTGAAAAGGACGCTTTTCATCGTATCGAGCAAGTCCGGCACAACGCTTGAACCAAACATTTTCAAAGAGTATTTTTTCGACCGCGCGAGCAAAGCCTCCGGCACGGAGAATGCCGGCAAGCAGTTCATTGCTATCACCGATCCGGGATCCAAACTCGAAGCGGTGGCCGCAAAGGACAAGTTCCGGCACGTATTTCACGGCGTTGCGAGCATCGGCGGAAGATACTCCGCGCTTTCGGACTTCGGGTTGGTGCCCGGCGCGATCATGGGAATGGACGTGCGGAAATTCCTCGATCGTACCGAAGAGATGGTCGAAGCGTGCGCCTCTTCAGTGCCCGTGAAAGAAAATCCAGGTGCCGTGCTGGGCGCAATCCTCGGCACGCTTGCGAGAAACGGACGCGATAAAGTAACGCTGATCACATCGCCGGGAGTCCGCGATTTGGGGGCGTGGCTGGAACAACTGCTCGCAGAATCGACCGGAAAGCAGGGGAAGGGCCTGATTCCAATTGATCGCGAAGAGATAGGCCCACCGGAGGTCTACGGAAACGATCGCGTCTTTGCGTATGTGAGGCTCGAATCCGCACCAGACAAGGACCAGGACGCGAAGGTTGCAGCGCTCGAAAAGGCCGGTCATCCGGTGGTCAGGATGTCGCTGCACGACACCTACGACATTGGACAGTCTTTCTTCCGCTGGGAAATTGCAACCGCAGTGGCCGGCTCGATCATTGGCATTAACGCATTCAATCAGCCCGACGTCGAAGCAAGCAAGGTGGCGACGCGGAATCTGACAGATCAATACGAGAAGACTGGTTCGCTGCCCGCCGAGCTGCCAATCTTGGAACAGAGTGGCATTAAGCTTTTTGCGGACGAAAAAAACGCCGCAGCTCTCGCAAGCGCCGCCGGAAATGACAGATCGGTTGCCGCGTATTTGCGTGCGCACCTTGCGCGCATCAAGGCAGGAGATTATTTCGCGACCCTCGCCTACATCGAGATGAATGACGCCAACGAAGCAAGCTTGCAGAAGATTCGTCACGTGGTGCGCGACAAAAAGCGCGTCGCGACGTGCCTCGGGTTTGGGCCGCGCTTCTTGCATTCAACGGGCCAGGCGTACAAAGGCGGGCCGAATAGTGGCGTCTTTTTGCAAATCACCTGCGATGATGCGGCGGATTTGCCGGTGCCCGGGCAGAAGTACACGTTCGGCGTCGTGAAGGCCGCGCAGGCGAGAGGTGATTTTGCGGTGCTCGCTGAACGCAACCGGCGCGCCCTGCGCGTTCACCTGGGCCGAGATGTGCAGGCTGGCCTCGCTGAACTGGACGGGATTGTGCGCGGAGCCTTGGCCTAGAATTCTTAAATTGAATCTTCATTCGGGTGACACCCGTTTGCCTCGGAAGGGCAGCGGACCAGAGGGTGCACCTGTGCTGAACAGCTTTCCAAAGGAGTGAGTCGATGCAAATTGGGATGATTGGCCTCGGGCGCATGGGCGCAAATATGGTGCGGCGGCTGATGCGTGGAGACCATCAATGTGTTGCGTTTGATATGAACGCTGCCAATGTGAAGCAGTTGGCTGGCGAAGGCGCGTCAGGAGCAAATTCCCTCGGCGAGTTTGTGAAGAAACTGAGCCAGCCGCGCGCGATTTGGCTGATGGTTCCGGCCGGGGCGGTGGACACCACACTCAGTCAGTTGTGTCCGCTGCTGGAGACTGGAGACATCGTCATCGACGGTGGGAATTCGTATTATATCGACGACATCCGCCGCGCGAAGGAGCTGAGCTCAAGAGGGATTCGTTACGTGGACGTGGGCACCAGCGGAGGAGTCTGGGGCCTTGAGCGAGGATACTGCATGATGATTGGCGGACCGGACGAGGTGGTGAAACACCTCGATCCGATTTTCAAAACGTTGGCGCCGGGGCGTGGCGATCTACCGCGCACGCCGGGCCGCGAAAAATCTCAGGGCGGCACGGCAGAGGAAGGCTATTTGCATTGTGGCCCTTCCGGTGGCGGGCATTTCGTCAAAATGGTGCACAACGGAATCGAATACGGGCTGATGGCCGCATACGCCGAAGGCTTGAACATCCTGAAACATGCCAACGTGGGCAAGAAAAGCACGGAAGCCGACGCGGAAACGACGCCGTTGCGCAATCCGGAACATTATCAATACGATTTCAATTTGGCCGATGTGGCGGAAGTGTGGCGCCGCGGCAGCGTGATCGCTTCGTGGCTTTTGGATTTGACGGCGATTGCCCTTTTCGAGCAGCCCGATTTGGCAAAGTATTCAGGACGGGTTTCCGATTCAGGCGAAGGGCGCTGGACGATTCTGGCCGCTGTAGACGAAGGTGCTCCGGCAAACGTGCTGAGCGCAGCGCTGTACGAACGGTTCACTTCGCGCGGCCACGCCGAGTTCGCAGGCAAGCTGCTTTCCGCGATGCGCTTTCAGTTCGGCGGGCACATCGAGCGCGCGGCCGGTCACTAAACGGTTTTCAGTTTTCGATTTTGAAATCCTGGAGTGTGAGGCGCAAAAGGCATGAAAGCCGACGCAACGATCGCCCCGCAAGCACGAGCCTTTGCGACAGAAGGCGGGCGGCCGGCGGGCCCGTGCGCAATGGTGATTTTCGGTGTCAGCGGCGACCTGACGAAGCGCAAACTTCTGCCCGCGCTCTACAACCTGGCAAAAGACAGTCTGCTACCCAAGAATTTCGCAATCGTCGGCATTGGCCGCCATGAAATTTCGCTCGACGAATTTCGCAAAAAAATTGCCCAGGAACTTGCTGAATTCGCCACCAGCGAAGTCGATCCGGCATTGGTGAGCTGGCTGACCGGCCGGTTGTACCATCACGTGGCGAATTTTGAAGACGCCGACGCCTACAAGAGGCTCGCCGAACTGCTGCGCCAAGTCGACAAAGATCATGCAACCGCGGGGAACTATTTTTATTACCTCGCGACCGCCCCCGAATACTTCGGCCCCATCACTCACCAGTTGGGCGAGGCGCAACTCACGCAGCAGGAGCAGGGCCGCTGGCGGCGCGTTATTTATGAGAAGCCGTTCGGCGACGGACTGGCGTCCGCGCGCGCGCTGAACCGCGAAATCGAGCAGGTTCTGCAGGAAAATCAGATTTACCGCATCGATCATTACCTCGGCAAAGAAACCGTACAGAACATTTTGGCCTTCCGCTTCGGCAACGGAATTTTTGAGCCGGTGTGGAACCGCGGCTACATCGATCACGTGCAGATCACGGTTGCGGAAACGGTCGGAGTCGAAACGCGGGGTGGCTACTACGACCAATCGGGCGCCCTGCGCGACATGGTGCCGAATCACATCTTCCAACTCATCAGTTTGGTCACCATGGAGCCGCCCGTTTCATTCGACGCAGACGCCGTGCGTGATGAGCAAACCAAAGTCCTGCGTGCTTTGCAGCCGCTCACCGAACAGGACGTGCTCATGCGCACGGTGCGCGGCCAGTATGGCGAAGGCAGTGACGGCCAGAACGCGCTGCCCGGATACCGCTCCGAGCCCCGCGTGAATCCGAATTCTTCCACAGAGACTTTCGTCGCCCTCAAGTTGCTCATGGACAACTGGCGCTGGGCCGGCGTCCCGTTTTACCTGCGCACGGGAAAACGCTTGAAAATTCGTTCCAGCGAAATCGTCATTCAATTCAAGAGCGTCCCATTCATGCTCTTCCGCAAGACGGCGGTCGAGCGCCTCGCTCCCAATCAATTCATCGTCCACATCCAGCCGCAAGAAGGGATTTCGCTGCAATTCGGCGCCAAGATTCCCGGGCCGATCGTCAAGCTCGGCACCGTGAATATGGATTTTCGCTACGCGGATTATTTCGGGTCGAAGCCCAGCACCGGCTACGAACGCCTGCTCTACGAATGCATGATCGGCGATGCCACGCTTTTTCAGCGCGCCGACATGGTCGAAGCGAGCTGGAGCGTCGTGCAGCCGATCCTCGACGTGTGGCAAGCCTTGCCGCCGCGCAATTTTCCAAATTATCCAGCGGGCTCCTGGGGTCCGTGGGAAGCCAACGATTTGCTCGAGCGCGATGGGCGCCAGTGGCGGGAACCGGGTCAATGATTCTTGCCGGAGATGTCGGCGGTACGAACACGCGGCTTGCGTTCTTCGATCTCCGCAACGGCCAGTTGGAAAAAATTTCCGAGCGCACTTACCCCAGCCGCGAGCACGCCAGCCTGGACGACATTGTCGCCGATTTCGTCGGCGCGCAGAAAATACGCGCTGCGGCGGCCGGCATCGGCATCGCTGGTCCGGTCCACGACGGCGTGAGCCACGCCACGAATCTCCCCTGGATCGTCGATGCGCGTCGGCTCGGGCAGCGAGTCGATATCCCTTCCGTTTCGCTCCTGAATGACTTGGAGGCAAATGGCTACGGCATCGCCACTCTTGCGCCAGGTGATTTCGCCGTTTTGCAGGAAGGCGCAGCAGGCGCGGCAGGCAATGCAGTAATCATTTCGCCGGGAACAGGATTGGGCGAGGGCGTCCTCTACTGGGACGGCAAACAACACTGGCCGCTGCCGAGCGAAGGCGGACATGCGAGCTTCGCGCCCGAAGATGAATTACAAGACGACCTCCTCAAGTACTTGCGCACGCAATTCGGCCACGTAAGCTGGGAGCGCCTCGTTTCTGGGCCCGGGCTTTTCAACATTTTCAAATTTCTCCGCGACACGGGCAATGAAACCGAGCCAGCGTGGCTCACCCAGGAACTGGCTGGAAAAGATCCGGCGCGGGTAATCTCAAAAGCTGCTCTGGAAGGGAAGTCCCCCCTGTGCGAGAAGGCGCTGGACCTGTTTGTTGCTCTGCTGGCGTCGGAATGCGGCAACATGGCACTCAAAGTGCTCGCCACCGGAGGGGTCTACATGGGCGGTGGAATCCCTCCGAAAATTCTGCCGAAACTCAAAACCGTCCTATTCCTGAAAGCCTTCGCAAACAAAGGACGCTTCCGCACTGTGCTCGAAGCGATGCCAGTACGCGTCATCCTGAACGAATACACTGCGCTTCGAGGAGCGGCGCGGCGGGCGGCAATGTTGCAGCAAGCCGCGGCGGGGTGACGCACCGAGTTTGCGGATTGAGCGTCGCGCTCAGGTTCACTTTGCTGTCCTTCAGCACTTCGAGTTGCCTTTTCCCACGTCTGTTTTCCTGCGCTCTGAATCTTGATCGCGTGCGTTCCCCGCTCGATTCTGCACAGGACAATGGCATTCCATCGCGCGCATTCGACGCCTCCAGAGGGAGAGCGATGCCCGGTATGATACGCACCGACTCCGGATGTCACCCGCCCCTTGAACATCGCAGGAGCGTTGCATTCCAGGTTCTTTTCGAGGAGCGGGGCGTCGCGCCTGCCGTCTCGATTGTGTAAGCTAGCGAGCCGATGAAGATCCTGCATTTGGACACTCGCCCCGACTGGCGCGGCGGCCAGCATCAAATCCTCATGACGCTGCGGGGCCAGCATGAGCGCGGTCACGACGCGCAGCTCCTGACTCGGCGCAGTTCGCGCCTCGCACAGCGCGCTACGTCTGAGAAAGTCACGGTGCACACGTTTTCGCCGCGATTCGCTCGCCTCGATGCGTTCCTGTGCCTCCGCGAAGCCATGCGCCAGCAGCGCTTCGACGTCATACACGCTCACGATCCTCACGCCCTCAGCGCCGCGTGGCTCGCGCGCGCGCAAGCCGGCAGCGCGCTTCTGGCATCACGCCGCGTGGCCTACCCGTTAAGCCGCGGATGGCCAGGGCTCGCGCGGTATCGCGCCGCGGACCGCATCATTGCTGTCTCGCAGTTTGTCGCGGCGAGTGTCCTTGCGGCGGGCATCGACGCAAACCGCGTCGCCGTCGTGTACGACGGCGTGGAAATCCCCGCAGCGACGTCTGCCGAAGGCCGCGCCGCAGCGCGACACCGATGGAACACTCCCGACGCAACCCCGCTCCTTGGATGCGTCGGCTATCTGCTGCCGGAAAAAGGCCAGGACGTCTTGCTGCGCGCGATGAAGACAATCGTTACGGAATTTCCCGCCAGCAAATTACTTCTCGCTGGCGACGGACCCATGCGCGCACGCCTCGAATCGCTCGCGCAGGAACTGTCGCTTGGAGACAGCGTCATCTTCGCTGGCTTCGTGGCAGATACAGACGCTGTTTACCGCGCGCTTGACCTGTTCGTTTTTCCGTCGCTCGCCGAGCCGCTGGGCTCATCGTTGCTCGCCGCTATGGCGCACGGCCTGCCGGCAGTTGCGGTTGCCAGTGGCGGAGTTCGGGAAGTCATTGAAGATGGACGCAACGGCGTGCTCGTCCCCTCGTCGGACGCGACGGCATTCGCGAACGCGGTCTGCACCCTCTGGCGCGACCCGCAAACCGCTCAGCGTCTCAGCAACGCTGCGCGCGAAACGGTTGCGCAGCGCTTTACAGCCGCGCTACTCGCCGAAAAAACCCTGCAAGAGTACGAACGCGCAATTCGATCCCACTGCATTTCTGACAACCTGTAAATGTTTGCTCGCATCAAACGGTAAGGAGCGAGAAGATCCGCTCCTCTTCAGCGAAGCCTGCAGTCCACGCTGTTCCGCAGGAAGCGTTCGCCATGTTGCTCGGGAGGAAAATAATGCCGAATCGTTATAGCCAGTGTCTAGCCCTTCTGGCAGTTCTCGCCCTTTCAGCGCCTGTTTTCGCGCGTTCGATGTCTCAGCCGCTTGATCTCGATCAGCCCGCCACCATTGGTAGCACGACATTACGGGCCGGCCACTATGACCTTCAAGCCGAGCCGAATTCAGATCAGGTTCGCGTCATGCAGAATCGAAGACTTGTCGCCACCGTCGAGGGCAAGATCGTGACGCTTTCCAGGAAAGCTCCATACGGCTCGGTAATCTTCGATGGCCGCCGTATTCACGAAATCCAATTCTCCGGAAAAACCGAGGCGATCGACATCCCAAACTCATAGCCCGTAGATACCGCTGTGGCGCACCTCTGCCGCTGGTGTTACTGAGGCGCGCAGCGCGCGTTACTTCAGGTAAGTTCCGAGCCAGCCCAGGAATTCGCGGTACCACAGTTTGCTGTTTTGCGGCTTCAGCACCCAATGCCCTTCGTCCGGGAACATCATCAGCTTCGAAGGCACACCTTGACGCTGGAGTGCTGTGAAAAGTTCCAAATCCTGAGTGTATGGAACGCGAAAATCCAGTTCGCCGTCAATGACCAGCATCGGCGTGTGAAACTTCCCGAGTTGGTCCGCGTAAGTTGACGGCGACCATTTCGCGTAACTCGCCGGATTCGCCCACGGTGTGCCCTTCAAGTCGTGCTCGACGAACCACAGCTCCTCTGTCGCTCCATACATGCTGACCAGATCGTACGGGCCGGCATGGCTGATTAAACAGCGAAAACGCCCCGTGTGCGTCGCGATCCAATCCGTCATGTACCCGCCGTAGGAGCCGCCCGCCTCCGCCAGGCGCATCCTGTCAATGAACGAATTGTGGGCCAGCACGTAATCCACCCCGTCCATCAAGTCCACATACGACTTACCGCCCCAGTCATCCTGAATTTCGTCTGTGAATGCCTGTCCGTAGCCGGTCGAACCGCGCGGGTTGATCATCACCACCACGTATCCCGGCGCGGCCATCACTTCCGGATTCCATCGATAACCCCAGTCGTCATCCCAGGCGCCCTGCGGACCTCCATGCACCAGCAAAAGCATCGGGTATTTCTTGGACCCATCGAAGTGCGGTGGTTTGACGAGCAGGCCTTCAACCTTTGTGCCGTTCGCGCCGTCGAACCAAAATGGCTCTGCCCGAGACAAATCGAGTTGCGCCAGCAGCGCCGTGTTCTGATGCGTCACTTGCCGAACCTCCGTGCCGTCGGCATTCGCGGAGAAAATCTCGACAGGATACGTCAGGCTCGAGCGTGAAAACGCAATCCGTTTGCCATCCGAACTGAGCGTCAATTCACTGTTGAAGCCCTCCGCAATGAGTTTCTTTAGTGTGGCCCGCGCAACGGACTCGGAATAAACCGGCATTCCGGCGTTCTCCGAAACCGGAGTCTCGCGAATGGGTGTTATGGAAAAGATCGGCATTTCTGCATGGTCTTCGGCAGGGAAATAAATCGTACGATTATTCGGCGACCACTGATAGGACTCGACGTTGCGGTCAAAGTGTTCGGTGACGCTCGTGTGTGCGCCAGTCTTCCGGTTGTAAAGCTTCAATTCCCAGCGATCGCTCTCGTATCCGGAAGTCACCTGCGAGCGATACGCGATCCATTTTCCATCGGGAGAATATACCGGGCCCCAGTCGTCGCCTTTGTTTGTGGTGATACGCTTGGGGGCTTCAGGCGCGGCCGAACCCGCGGCCGTATCACCGATCTGGAAGGTAAAAAGATCGCCATTTGTGCTCAACGCCTCGTCCCTATCAGTGTTCGCGGTAAAGCAAATCTCCTCGCTGTCCGGAGAGAACGCGATTGCTTCCGGCGCGCCAAGACTAAACGGCGGCACATCGTAATCGGCGCCAGGAGTCAAATCGCGCGGCGTCCCGTTGGCCGTCGCAGTTACGAACAAGTGGCTGCGCGTGCCGTCAGCCCAATCCGTCCAGTGGCGATAGAGAAGCCGCTCGGCGATATGCGCCTTCACCTTGTCTTTCTCCGCAGCTTCTGCGCGCGCTTTGTTGCACGCATCGTCGCGGCAATCAGGGTAAACGCGCGACGTGAATGCCATCCACCCTCCGTTCGGCGACCACACTTCATTGTCCGCGCCTGTCGAAAGAAACGTCAGCCGCGACGCTTCGCCTCCAGAGACCGAAATCGCGTACACCTGCTGCGCGCCATCGCGCGACGACAGAAACGCGATGCGCTGGCCGTCCGGTGACCATCGCGGCCGGTTATCGCTTCCTCCGCGAGTGATTTGCCGCTCTTCGCCGCCAGTGGCCGGAACCAGCCAGATGTTGCTGACCGAATGATTCGCCTCCATGTCGGGCGTCGACACAACATACGCAATCCATTTTCCGTCCGGCGAAATCTGCGGATCGGAGACACGATGCATCGCAATCATGTCGCCGAACTGAATTGGCCGCTTCGGCGTTTGCGCCGCGCAAATCGGTGCCCACACGAAAACCGCAACACTACATCCCAGGAACCGCTTCGCAGCACGCATCGCACAACCCTCCCGCGCAGCGCGTAAGGCTTCGGTCGCCTGCAAACAGCGCGAAATGATGTCACTTTCCGCCAAAGATGCCAAGCCGCGCATCGCCCACGTCGCCCACGCGACCGGTCTTCGATGTCCGATGATGCGCGTCCGCGCCGTGGTGTATCATCTGTCCGGTCGTCCGCGAATCGAAGGAGCCGGCGTGCCGAGCGCGCTTGTGGTGGATCGTCTGCACTTCGCCTTCACCGTCACCTTCCATTACATTTTTCCGCAAATCACTATGGGCCTCGCTCTGCTCATCCTCGTTCTCAAATCCATGGCGCTGCGCACCGGCAAGGAGTCCTACGAGCGCGCCGCGCGTTTCTGGGCCAAGATTTTCGGCATCAATTTCGCTGTCGGAGTCGTCACCGGCATACCAATGGAGTTTCAGTTCGGCACGAACTGGTCGGCATTCTCGAAGGCCGCAGGCGGCGTCATTGGCCAGACGCTCGCAATGGAAGGCGTCTTTTCTTTTTTCCTCGAATCAAGTTTCCTCGGCCTTTTTCTTTTCGGCGAAAAGCGCCTCGGCCGCGTCGGTCACTGGTTTTCGGCCCTCGCGATTTTCCTCGGCTCGTGGCTTTCCGGTTATTTCATCGTTACGACGGACGCATGGATGCAGTATCCCGTGGCGTATTCTCTCGCGTCGAACGGCACCTATCAACTTCGCAGTTTCTGGGGCCTTCTTTTCAATCCTTGGACGCTATGGCAGTACCCTCATACCATGCTCGGCGCAGTCCAAACCGGCTGCTTTGTAATGGCCGCGATCGGTGCGTTTTATGTTCTTTCGCAGCGCCACGAGGAATACGGACGCATCTTTGTGTCGCTCGGCGTGACTGTTGGCGTGATAGCCTCAATTCTCCAACTGTACCCCACCGGCGACGGGCAGGGCGTCATGATGGCGCGCCATCAGCCGGTTACGCTCGCGGCGATGGAGGGATTGTTTCACAGCGAACGTGGCGCGCCTCTCGCGATTCTGGGCCAGCCCGACGTCGCCAACGAGCGCCTCGATAATCCTTTGGTGATTCCGCGCGGCCTGAGTTTTCTGACCTACCGCGCGTGGACCGCGGAAGTCAAAGGCCTCGATCAATTCCCCCGCGACACGTGGCCCGACCAGATTGAGCTCGTCTACTTCAGTTACCACGTAATGGTCGGGCTCGGCACAATCTTCATCGCCATATTTGGGATTGCCGCCTTTTTGCTTTGGCGCGGCGCGCTCTTCCGCACTCGCGTGATGCTGTGGGTAATCATGCTCGCGTTGCCGTTTCCGTTCATCGCGAATACGGCCGGCTGGATTACCGCCGAAGTGGGACGCCAGCCCTGGCTGATTTACGGCCTGCTGCGCACCTCTGCCGGCGAGTCGCCCCTGGTTTCCGCAGGAAACGCATGGTTCACTCTGCTTGGCTTTATGGGTTTGTACACCGTACTCGGCATCTTGTATCTGTTCTTGGTCTATCGCGAAATCGAACGCGGACCCGAACTCGAAATTGCGCCCTTACGCGCCGGAAGCTGAGGAACCGCAATGGGCACGCTATGGTTCTGTCTTGTCGCTCTGATGCTCATCGTTTACGTCGTACTCGATGGCTTCGATTTGGGCGCGGGCGTCGTGCACCTGTTCATCGCGCAGAATGAAGACGAGCGTCGCACCGTATTTCGCACGATTGGCCCTGTGTGGGATGGCAACGAAGTCTGGCTCATCGCTGCGGGAGGCACGCTCTATTTCGCCTTCCCTGAGCTCTACGCTTCGAGCTTCAGCGGTTTCTATCTCCCCTTGATGATGGTGCTCTGGCTGTTGATTCTGCGCGGCATTTCCATCGAATTCCGCCGTCACATCGGCACGTCAATGTGGGCCTCATTCTGGGACGCAGTGTTTTTCCTGGCGAGCCTGCTTCTCGCCATATTTTACGGCGCCGCGCTCGGAAACGTCGTTCGTGGCGTGCCGCTCGATAGCCAAGGCCAGTTTTTCGAGGCGCTATGGACGAATTTCCGTCCGTCCGGCATCACCGGTATTTTGGACTGGTACACGATTCTTGCCGGGATCGCTGCGCTGCTCGCGTTGACGGTTCACGGGGCGCTGTGGGTCGCGCTGAAAACCGAAGGCGGCCTGCGCCAACGCGCTCAGAGGTTCGTCCGGAAGCTTTGGATTCCGCTCGCGCTGTTCACCGTTCTGATCACCTGGTCCAGCTTCCGCCTTCAGCTACATCTCTCCGGCAGTTTTGCGGCGCGGCCCTGGGGCAGAATTCTTCCTGCCATTGCGATTGCAGGATTGCTGGGGATGATTGTTCTCCTGAAGAATGAAGCGAAAGCGTTCTTCGCTTCCTGCACGTATCTTGTGGGCATGCTTGCGAGCGTCGCGTTCGGGCTATATCCGGAGGTGTTGCCGTCGAGCGCAGATCCCGCGCTTTCTCTCACCGTCGAAAACGCTAAAGCCGCCGATCGGGGCCTGAAAATCGGCCTCGCGTGGTGGATTGTCGGAATGGTCCTCGCGACGGCCTACTTTGTGATGGTCTACCGGCGCTTCCGTGGAAAAGTGGATGTCTCGCGCGAAGAAGGCTACTGAAAGTTAGTCCTTTTCGACTCCTGCGACCACCATCGCCGCGCCGATAATCATGATCGGTATGCTGAACCAAAGCGGAAACCGTATCACCTTGCGCGTTTCAAATAGCACCGGCGAGCCCGACACCTCCTCATGATGTTGCTCGACCCGGTAGCTGAACTGCGGATGAATCAGCGCCAGCAGGCCCGCGCATATCAAAAGCACTCCGCAGATGCCCGCCCCTCGGATTCGCATCGTTCCTCTGGCGTTGCCGCGTCGCGCGCGTGCGCGGAGGACTACATCCGGTGCTTATTGAACCATTCCAGCACGTATGTCGTCTTCGCAACCTGATGGCTCGGCCGTACGCTGACTCCGTGCGGTTCGCCCGGTACGCGCACGAGCACCGCTTCGATCTTCCTCAATTTCAACGCCGTGTAGAACTGCTCCGCTTCCGAAATCGGCGTACGGTAATCCGCCTCGCCCGTCATCAGCATCGTCGGAGTCTCCACGTTACCCACCTGCGAAAGCACCGAGCGTTTCATGTACTGGTCCGGGTATTCCCACGGCGGGCCGGGAAACCAGTATTCGCTGCCAAGAATCGGAATGTCCGCGGTCAGCGTCCAGCTGTACCAGTTGATCACCGGATACAAAGACGCTGCAGCGCGGAACCGTTTGCTGCGGTCAATCATCCAGCAAGTCAGCACGCCGCCGCCGCTTCCGCCCGTCACAAACAGACTGTTCGCGTCCACGTACCCTTTCGCGATCACCGCATCCACGCCCGAATTCAAGTCGTAAAAATCGTTCCCCGGATAAGCATGATGAATCAAATTCCCGAATTCCTCCCCGTAACTCGTGCTGCCGCGAGGATTGATATAAACCACAACGTATCCCGCTCCGGCCCAAATCTGTTTCTCGATGTCGAATCGGTCGCCATAGTTGTCGAACGGCCCGCCGTGAATCTCTAGAATCATCGGGTACTTCTTCGATGCGTTGAAGTCAGGCGGCTTGATGATCCATCCCTCAATCTTTCGCTGATCAAAAGAAGAATTGAACCAGAACGGTTCGACCTCACCCGGCCTCTTCTGCGCCAGCAATTCGCGGTTAAGCGCCGTGAGCACCCTCTCGTCTGGATTCGACAGGCTCCCGACGGCAATGTCGCCCGGATCGCTCGGCGTTCCATACGTCACGGCGAACCTGCCGTTGTTGGACACGCTGAACGAATCCCCGCCCGTATAAGTCGAGCCGCCGCTCGCGATGTGTTCGGCGATGGTTTTCAGTTTGCCCTCCAGCGAAACGAAACCCAGTTTCGTATCGCCCTGATCGTCATACAGAAAATAGATTCCGCTTCCATCTGCCGCCCAGTGCGGCCCCACAACGTCGCGGTCTAAACTGGTCAGCATCTGGTGTGGTTCACTGCCATCGCGATTCATCACGTAGAGATGCGTCACCTGATATCCCTGAAAATGGTCGTCATAGCCTGTATACGCGATCCGCTTCCCATCCGGAGAAATCGCCGGCGAATTGTTCGGCCCTTTGCGGTGTGTTAATTGCCTCATCGTGCCGTCCACGACCGAAAACTGATAGGTCTCTGTTTCCGAGATGAAATACTCGTAGTCCGGCGACATATGGCCCGATTCCAGAAGATACTTTCCGTCTGGCGTCCAAGCGGCAGCGCTATCATGCGGAAAATTCCCGGAAGAAACCTGGCGCGGCGCGCCTCCGTCTGCGGAAACCACAAATAGCTGTGTGAATCCCGGCGGCAGGTATCCTCTTCCGTTAAAGCGGTAAATCAGCCGGTCATAAACGTGCGGCGGTTCGGCCCAGTTCGCTCCCTTCGGCGGTGTCGGCAATTTCCCGATTTGTGGCCCGGGCGCCGAAACCAGAGACGAAAACGCAATCTCCTTTCCGTCTGGCGACCAAACCGGATTCATCGGCGGGAACTGCAGGCTGCTGATCTTCGCCGTTTGCCCCGTATCCATCCATCGAACATAAATCTGCGCCTCGCCGTCGCGGTCCGACACGTACAAAACGCGCGTCCCGTCGGGCGACCACCGCGGCGAACTATCCGAATAGCTTCCCGTGGTCAGCGGACGATCCTCTGTGCCGTCTGCGTTGATGATCCATAGATTCGTCTCGCGTTTATCGCTCATGATGTCCGCGAATCGTCGCACATAAACAATCTTGGTTCCGTCTGGCGAAATTTGCGGATCGAGGGCGTATTGAAAGTTGAAAATATCCATCGCCGAAATGTGATTCGTCGGCTCTTGAGCCTTCAACGGCAAAGCGACGGACAGAATCAACATGGCGGCAATCGGCAAGCCAGATCGCAGCACTCTAAGCATCTGTTTACCTCCGTGAATCCAAGATCCTAGCGCCGTGCACCTGCTTTCGCTTCTGATCGCGCCACTGTTCTCCCTTTCGCTGACACCATCTGGCTTCCCGCCGGCGTCAACGGCCGGATAATCTCATCCAGATAATCGTTCACTCCACTTTGGCGCTGCAGATGCGGATAGCGCAGTCCCTTGTGATAGTCCAGCGAGTATGTTTCCATGAAATCGCCGTTGCCGACCAGCAGCTTGATCGGTTTCGAATTCTTCTCACTGTCCGCCACCGCGCGCCGCATCGTTTCGAGCGACCAGCCCCGCCCGTTGACTGCTTGAATCCTCATTCCCGGTCCGATGCCTGCATCGTACGCCATCATGCCGTGAATCACGTCGCGAATCGTGCCGTCCTCCTCCAGCACCAATCCGACCGAATCCGTCAAATCCAGAAATCGTCCATCCGATTCGGCAATCACCATCATCGGATTCGGCGTGTCATTATAAACAAGCTGATAACCGCCGTTTTCGATTCCGCCCAGCGGAGCATGCGGCCCAACGTAGTCCAGTCGCTCGCGCAAAAACTTCCCCCAGTCGTAAGCCGCCACTTGATTGAGCGCCGCAACGATATCATCAAACGTAAAAGTCTTGAGCGCGGGCTCGCCGCTTGGCCCTCCGTAAAACAGCCGGCAAAAATCGTTCAGCGATTTCTTGTCGCTCGTCATTTTCCGGATTGTCGTGTCCACGTCCAGCCAGACCAGCGTGCCTTCATCATAGAAATCCGTGCTCCGCCGCCAATTCGCCCACTGCGGCGCCGCGAAAAAGAGCAGTTGCGCCGCATCCGCGGTATCTTGCAGCGACCGCCACTCGCGCCCTGCTTGCTGATCCAAGGCAGCTCCAACCATCGCCAGCCGTTCCCGCATCTGCTCGGGCGTCCACAGCCCGCTGCGCGCCGCGAGCACTTGGCTGAGATACTGCGTCAGCCCTTCATACACCCACAGCAAATCCGTTTTCATCGGCGTGTTGTAGTCCGAAGTCGCCAGTCCCGCCGGACGCCGGAATTTTCCGTTCCACGAATGGGTGAATTCGTGGGGCAGCAAGTCCGCATTGTCCGCGCGCAACGACGGATCAATCATCGTCCTTTCATCCACGCGATCGTCGCTCGATTCGTGATGCTCCAGCCCGAAGTGCGCCACGTTGTCGCTCAGCGTCAGCAAAAAATGGTAGTCGCGATAGTGCCGCGCGCCGAAAAGCGCGCCCGTCTCGGCCACCAATCGTCTGTATTCCGCCTGCGTTTCATCCGGCATCTCCAGCGCCTCAGGACCGTCCGCCGCCATATCAATTTCATGCGAAGGCGTTTGCCCCGGCGTCAGTTGAATTGCGCGAAAGTAGCGTCCGGTAAGCACCGGCGAGTCCACGAGCGTATTCAGCTTCACCGGCTTGAACACAATGTTACCGTTCGTTTCGCTCTCAACCGGAAGCGCCGTCCCGTATTTCCAATCCGCCGGAATCCCGAGCGACGGCTCAAACGTCAGCTCCCTCGCCGCAGACCCCTTCGGATACAGCAGCACTTGATTCCAGCTCAGCACGTCCAATTGCGCTGTCGCCGATGCCCCTGCTGAAAATCCGCTCGCCGGAGCCGAAAGCAGAAAATCCAGCATCACCTTCAGCGTGTCCACACCTGCCGGTATGTCCAAATGAAACGCGTACATGTCCGCCAAATCTCGCCGCCAGGAAAGCCGCGTGCCGTTTGCAGAGAATTCCAGCCCCGCCATGTCCGTTACCGGCCCATCCGGCGCATGTTCTCCGGGAATCCACTCCGGATAAAAGAGCGTGAGCGCGCCCCGATGCACCGGGATTTCCTCCACAACGTGCAGAATCTTCTGCGGCGCGCTCCTCGCATCCACCGCCAGCCGAATCGGCGCCGGCAGATCCTGCGCGCGCACTCCCGCTGCCATCGCAAGCGCGAGGGCCACACCGCACACCTTCATAACTCGCTGGCATTTCGCAAAGCCCCGCATCAGGTCTCCTGAAAAAGGGTTTATTGGAGTGTTTGCCCGACCCCGAGCTGCCAGAAGAGAAAACTTAAAATATTTGTATTTTCCTCAATTTGCTGGCCCACCGGCCGCCCGCCGGAATGCCCCGACTTGGTATCGTACATCAACAGAATCGGCCGCTCTGATCCCGTCGACGCCTGCAACAGCGCCGCCATTTTTCTCGCGTGCAGTGGCGCTACCCGCGTGTCACCATCGCCAGTCACAAACAGCACCGCCGGATACTTTGTCCCCGGATGGACATTCTGGTACGGCGAATACGCGCGAAGGTATTTGAACTGCTCCGCGTTATCGGCTGACCCGTACTCCGGAACCCAGAATTGCGCCACGAAGAATTTCTGATAGCGCAGCATGTCCAGCAGCGGATACATACAGACCACCGCCCGAAACAGATCAGGACGTTGCGTCAGCGCCGCTCCCATCAGTAACCCGCCGTTGCTCGCGCCCTCAATCGCCAGCTTGCCCGAATTTGTATATTTATTCCGAATCAGCCATTCCGCCGCGTACTCGAAGTCGTCGAAGACATTTTGCTTCTTTTCCTTCATTCCCGCTTCGTGCCACGGTTTTCCGAATTCTCCGCCGCCGCGCATGTTGGCTTCGGCCCACACGCCGCCGTGCTCTGCCCAAAGAACGGCCTCACTTGAGAAACCAGGAGTCGTAGACGAATCGAATCCACCGTAGCCGGTAAGCAGCGTTGGATTGTTTCCGTCGAGCTCGAGCCCTTTTTTGTGGAACAGGAACATCGGCACGCGCGTTCCGTCTTTCGAGTGATACCACACCTGTTCGACCGTAAAGCTGCTGCTTTGGATCGGAACTTGCGGCCGCGCCCACGTGCTCGTTTTTTGCGTTGCGAGATCGTAGCGGAGAATCGTCGGCGGATACGAATACGATTGGAAGACAACAAACGCTTCGTTGCTGCCCCACCGGGATGTCGCTACGCCCCCGGTCCCCAGCGCCGGAAGAGAGATTTCGCCTGCGGCCTTCCCATTTGCATCAAAAATGCGAAGCGACGTCGTCGCATTGTGCAGGTAAGTGGCCATCAGCTTCCCGCCCGCGGCTTCCACATCGCTTAAACGGTCCGGGCCCTCGGGAATCACTTCCCGCCAGTGTTCCCGCGCCGGATTCTTCAAATCCACGGCAAGCACTCGCCAGTTTTCCGCTTTCCAGTTTGTCAGCATGTAAAGCGTATCGCCGCCGAACGCTGGATTGAAAGCAGCCGCAATGTTTTTCACCACCGGCACGATCGGCCCATTCTTCTCGAGGTCCTTGACGTACACCTCTGAGCGATCTCCAGCCGCACCGTAGACAACCGGAATCGTCAGGTAGCGGCCGTCTTCGGACATCGCAACGCCGATGATTTGGCTAGGCGCATATCCTTTGCCAAAAATCTCTGAATCCGCTGCGGCCGGTCTCCCCATCGCATGATAGAAAACGCGTGATCCCTCGGGCATCATTTTCGAATAATAAATTCCGTTCTTCTCGCGAGTAATCGCCAACCCGAAATAGTCTGCCGACGGGAGGACGTCCGCCAGTTCCTTGCCCGTATCCACGTTCTGGAAATGCACCGTCACTTGGTCCTGTCCGCCCAGTCGAACGCCATACGCGATGAGTTTTCCATCCTCGGAAACGTCCTCGAGCACAACGCTCGTTGAGTGGTCTTTGCTGAGTGGTCGCGGATCAACCAGCACCCGATCCGGTCCGCTCGCGCCTTCACGCATATAAAGGGTGAAAAGATCTTCGTTCGCTCTCCGCTTCGCAAAGAAGTAGTGTCCGCCACGTTCAGTCGGCGGCCCGACAGAATCCACTTTCAACAACTCACCCATCCGCTTCGCGATTCCCTCGCGTCCCGCAAGCTTGTCCAGCGCAGCATCCGTGCATGCATCTTCCGCCTTGATCCACGCGCGCGTTTCCGCGCTGTTCTGGTCTTCGAGCCACCGGTACGGATCCGCGATCTTTGTCCCGAAATAGTTGTCCACCACATTGTCGGTCTTCGTCACCGGAGGGCACTTGCCCGCATTTCCTTGCGCCTTAGCGGCAGGTAAAACCAGCAGCACCGCCGCTATCACAAGCAGCGCCCGTCGCGTTATGCGCAAGGCCCGAACATTCGGAGTGCACATAAGGCCCGATTGCCGGAGCGTCATCTTGATTCTCCCTCGAAGTGATCTGGCAGCTGTGAACCGGCGAGTCCCAGAGTGCAGCGACGCTATCTTCTCCCTTTGCCATTGTCAAACCGTTGCGGCGCGGCTGCGCGCTTCACAACTCCGGGATCGACATCTTCCTCGCTGCTCTCCCTGTTTGTCATTCCGAACCCGCGTCTTTTGCGGTGTGAGGAATCTGCTTTTGCCTGGCTCCCGGCGAAGCAATATCTAGAGTGCAGGAGCGGCCATCTTCCTCGCTGGATTGAAAAACGGCAATTTCGCCACCGTCGCGCCCACGCGATGTCGCTCCGCCTCCACCGTGTACTCCATCCGCAATTTCGTTCCTGGCTTCGAGAATTCCGTCGCGACGCTCGCCAGCGCAATCATCCTCTTGAGCGTCGGCGACCACGTCGTCGAAGTCGCCTTCCCGATCTGTCGCGCCATCGCGTCCCCCGTGTCATAAATCGGCACAGCCACCCGCGAAGTCGTGCTCGCAATCTGCGGCACCAGCCCCATGCGCTCGTGCAGCCTTTCGATGTCATCCCAATCGATGTCCAGTCCGACCAATTGCCGCTTCGACCCGCGCTTCTCCTCCGCCGCCAGCGCCTCGCGCCCCACAAAATGCTCTTTATTCAAATCCACCATCCGCCCCAGCCCGATTTCATACGGCGAATATTTCTGCGCCTCGATCAGCGCCTTCTTGCTGCTGATGTAGTCCACTTCGATCAGCAACAGCCCTGCCTCCACGCGCGCCACGTCCAGCGCCAGCATTCCCGCCGCGTGCAAATCGAATTGCCTCCCGCGCTCGACCAACGCATCCCACACGCGCGTCGCGTCATTCCACGGTATCCAGATTTCGTAACCCAGGTCGCCCGTATATCCCGTGCGCGAAATATCCACCGCCGCGCCCCCGATTTTCGCCCCTCGCGCCAGGCGAAAATACTTCAGCTTGGCGATGTCCGCGTCGCTCGCCGCGTGGAGCAACTTCGCCGAAGCCGGCCCTTGCAGCGCCAGCGACGCCACCTCTTCCGAAATGTCCTCGATGCTTACCTCCAGCCCCGCCGCATTCTGTTCCAGCCAGCGCAAACTGGGATCCGCCGCCGTCCACCGGTAAACATTCTCCTCCAGCCGCGAAATCGTCCCGTCGTCGATCACTTTCCCTTCTTCGTCGCACCAGCAGCAGTAAATCACCTGTCCCACCGCGATTTTCCGCACGTCGCGCGTGATCACGCGGTTCACAAACGTCGTCGCATCCGCGCCGCTAATCCAATATTTATAGAGCGGCGTCACGTCAATCAGCGCCGCCGCGTTGCGCATCGCGTTGTATTCGTGCTCGTGATGCGTCTCGTACGCGCTCACCGTGTAGTAGCCCGACCACTCGCGGTAATTCAGGCTCTCGCACAGCTTGAACGTCCTCTCATGCACCGCCGTCCCTATTGGCACGTTCTTTCTCCCGTTGTTCGTTAACCTGCGCGCCGAAGTATAAGTCGCGCCTCTCACTGCGATCAAGCGTGCGGCTCGAGACTTCAACTAGGGCGGCTTGCGTTCTCGGTCGCAAGGTTCTAGTCGGGGCGAACCATCCCTATTGATGTACTCCGCGAACGCTATCGCCCGTCGGGGAGATTCCTCGATGCTCGTTCGGCATGGAAGGGGAATTCGTATCTTTGATGCATTCGGCTGCCTAGTTTTGACTGAACTGACGATGCGAGCAATCTTCACCGGCAAGCAGTATTACGCATTACGGCTGGCCGCGGTTGGGGGGCTTCTCGCTGGCCGCGGCAGTCGTGACAGGAAGTCAGGATCTCCGCGGAACACTCATTCTTGGATATTCCAGCTCGTTTTTGGCCATTGATCTCGCTCGGCCCTGGGGTCGCTTTTTTCCTTGTCCGCGGTTAACGAGAATAGGTCCAAGTTCCACCCCTGACGCGGACGCCCGGTACGGCTGCCGACCAATCACTTCAAATGCTCCACCATCCACCCCGACCACGCCTTGTCCACCTGCAGCTGGTGCACCGGATCGGGCGGAAAATGGCCCACCACGGGAAAACCGATGAACTTCACCGGCTGTCCGCGGTCGCGCAGCGCATGAAAGAACTCAAACGAATTGGTGATCGACACGCGCGGGTCGCGCACATCATGGAGCAACAGCAGCGGAGTCGTCACATCGCCAACATAGGTAATCGGTGACGCTTCCCGATACTTCGCCATGTTGTTCCCCGTCCACGGTGACCCGCTATAAATGTATTTCCTCCCCACATTGTTGTCTGCCCAGTCGTACTGGTTCACAAAATCGGTGACCGGTGCTCCCGCAACCGCCGTCTTCCAGATGTGGTAGTGCCCGATCAGCCACGTTGTCATGTATCCGCCGTACGACCAGCCCGAAACGCCGATACGTGACTCGTCCACCGACGCATGCTTTTCGAGCGCAGCGATTCCGGCCATCACGTCGCGCCCCGGCCCGTCCCCGGAGTCGCCGTAGATCGCATGCATATACGTGTTTCCGAGATTCGTGCTCCCCCGGTAATTCGGCGAAAACACGATGAACCCTTCGCCCGCCAGCAGTTGGCTGAAAAACGAGAAGCCCACGGTCGAAGCCGACTCTGGCCCTCCATGAATGTCCAGCACCAGCGGATACTTCTTGCTCGCGTCATATCCCACCGGATAGACCACCACGCCATCTTCTTTCAGATTATTCGGGCCCTGCCAGTCGAAGCCTTCGCTCTTTCCCAGCGCAAGCTGGCTCATCCATCCATTCACGTCCGTCAGCTTGCGCGGCTGCGCGTCAGGCCCATCCATGCAATAGAGTTCGCCTGCTCGGTCATCCGAACTCGCCACGAGCGCAATTTCTCCGTGCGGTCCCACCGAAAACGCGCCCGGCTCCAAATCGCCCAGCGAAAGTTTCTTGGCGCCTCCTTGCAGATCTTTGATCCACATATAGCGCCGCGTGCCTTCTTCCGATTCCACGATGATCGATTTGCCGTCGGGCATCCACTTCGCGCCGTTGATGTCCAAATCAAGCGAAGCCGTCGCGTCGCCGCCGTCCCCGCCCGAAGCTGGCGCGATGAATACATGCGTAAAATTTCCCGGTGCGCCATTGAACGGAAACACGTAGCTCACTTCACTGCCGTCCGGAGAAAACAGCGGATCGTTCTCGAATCTTTCGTGCGTCGTCAGTTTGCGCAACTGCCCGTTCTGCGCATCCACGGCCCAGATCGTGCTCTCGTCCGCATCGCCGATACTGGGAGTGGCTCGTCGCGGAAAAACAATCGAGCGCCCGTCGCGCGACCACGAAAGCGGAGGCGGCCCTCCAACATTCGGCGCCGATTCCGGCAGGCTCCACGTGCCCGAAGTCAGCCGCCGATTCCCGCTGCCGTCTCCGTTCACGATCCAAATATGCTGCGGCCGCGGAGCCGCCGACGTGAACAGTCCATCGTCGCCCATCTCAAACGAATCCTCTTTCTGCGCCAGCACCTTTTCATCCGGCGGATCAGGCGAAGCGTAAGCGATGCTCGCCCCGTCCGGACTCCACGCGAATTGCTCCACGCCCTGTGGCGCGTCCGTGATTTTGCGCGCCTCCCCGCCGCCCATCGAAATCACCCACACCTGCCCCTTCTTCGCCTTGTCTTTTCCCGTTTCCGCCTCAGCCAGAAACGCGAGCCGTCCGTCGTCGGGAGACCATAGCGGATCTCCGATGCCCAGCCGGTCAAACGTCAGCGGCTGCTGCGCGCCCGTCTTCACATCAATCAGCACAAGCTGCGTGTCGTGCCGGTCATCCTTCATATTCACGCGCGAAATCACTGCGGCGATGCGCGTGCCGTCGTGCGAAATCGCCGGGCCAGAGATCGCCACAATCTTCGCGAAGTCATCCATCGCGACCGCCCGCTGCTGCGCCCCCGCCGCGCCGCAAATCCCCAAACTCGCCACACTCATCACGGCGACCGCGGCTACAACGTCCATTCGCATGGTCATGTTCAGCCTCTCGCGCAGCTTCAACTGCCGCGCGAATTATAGGTGCGCCGTCATCTCTGAGCAAGCAGGTCAGAGTGTCACGGCGTGCGACTTAATTTCGTGAAGTGATTACGAAGGGGAGATTCTCGGCAATTGTTTGGATGAATCGAGTTGCTCGCGAGCGAACGTCGGATAGGTGCGTCGTCGCAGAACTCGTCCGCGTAGTATGCCGATCAATAAGCCCGGCGGGACTGTCAGCGACCGCGATGCCCGCCCGGGGGTAGGAACGAGAACAACCGGATAAAGCGCCATGTAGAAACCCTGCTTCTGGCAATAAGAAGGCGGCCAAGTTCGCACCTAAGACAGACAGTCGGCGGCGGATCGAAGACTCACTTTTATTGGCGACCATCGGAATCATAATCAGAAGCATGTAGCAACCGAGTGCCAGCCGCAAGACAGCCCAGTCCAATTCGAGCCGCGATGACAACCGACCTTGTTACAGGAACATCGCGCCTGTAGAATGCTCGGGCATTTCTAAACTCATGTCCAAATCCTACGACGCAATCATCATCGGCGGAGGCCACAATGGCCTGACCAACGCGGCTTATCTCGCCCGCGCCGGCAAAAAAGTCCTCGTCCTCGAACGCCGCTACGTCCTCGGCGGCGCCGCCGTCACCGAAGAAATCATCCCCGGGTTCAAATTCTCCGTCTGCTCTTACGTCGTTTCGCTTCTGCGGCCCGAAATCATTCGCGACCTCGACCTTCCGCGCCACGGCCTCGAAATCCTTCCGCTCGACGGCACATTCACGCCCATGCCCAATGGCGACTATCTCTGGCGCGTCAACGATCACGCCAAAACCCGCCGCGAACTCGTCCGCCACTCCCGCCTCGACGCCGAAGCCTACGACGAATTCGGCAAGGAAATGGTCCAGATGTGCCGCTTCGTCAAGCCGCTCCTTGCGATGACGCCGCCCGATCCCACTTCACTCCATCCCGGGGGCTTGCGCAAATTCGCATTTCTCGCGCGCCGCTTCCAATCTCTTCCCGCCGAGGAAAAATACAATCTCGTCCAGCTCATGACTATGTCCGCCGCCGACTTCCTCGACCAGTGGTTCGAAACCGACGTGCTCAAGGCCACCATGTCCGCCTCGGGAATCATCGGCACGTTTCTCGGCGTGCGCTCTCCCGGCACCGCCTATGTTCTCCTGCATCATTACATGGGCGAAATCGACGGCGCATTTCGCGCCTGGGGATTCAGCCGCGGTGGGACCGGCGCAATCTCCAACGCGATCGGCGACGCCGCCCGCGAAGCCGGCGCCGAAATCCGCATGGAAGCCCCCGTCGCAAAGATTCTCACGCGGAATGGCCGCGCCTCCGGCGTCGTTTTGCAATCCGGCGAAGAAATCCATGCGAAAATCGTCTCCTCCAGCGTCGACCCCAATCTCACATTTCTCAAAATGCTCGACGCCACCGATCTTCCCGCTGAATTCCTCGAAGAAGTCCGCCGCTACAAATATCGCGGCTCTTCTGGCAAAGTGAACCTCGCCCTCGACGCGCTCCCCGAATTCAAATGTTTACCCGCCGAAGCCTCGGCGAAGGCGGGCCACCATCTCCGAGGGGCAATTTCCATCTCTCCTTCGGTCGACTACATGGAACGCGCTTACGATCAGGCCAAATACGGCGAATTTTCCCGTCGCCCCTACATCGACATGGTCATTCCCAGCCTCACAGACACGTCCCTCGCCCCGCCGGGCAAGCACGTGCTGTCCTGCTTCGTGCAGTACGCGCCTTACAAACTGAAAAACGCCTCATGGGAGAATCGCCGCGAGGAATTCGGCAACGCCGTCATCGACACCATTTCCGAATACGCGCCCAATCTGAAAAACATCATCATCGGCAAGCAAGTCCTCACTCCGCTCGATATCGAAGAGCAAATCGGTCTCACTGAAGGCAATATTTTTCAGGGCGAACTCTCTCTCGAACAGCTTTTCTTCCTTCGTCCCGTCGCCGGATGGGCCCGCTACCGCACTCCCATCAAAAACCTTTATATGTGCGGCTCGGCCACGCATCCCGGCGGCGGCATCATGGGCGCGCCCGGCCGCCTCGCCGCCCTCGAAATCCTCAAAGACCTGGGGGCCCACTAACCGTGCCCGCTCGCTCCATCAATGTGTCATCCCGAAGCCAGCTCCGCGTTTCAGGAACGGGGCCGAGGGACCTGCTGTTGCTTTTTTGGAGTGCGCCGGTCCGCTTCGCGGACTTCGGCGAAGCCGGAGCTCGACGCCGCTTTGCCGCCCAAGTCCGCAATTTCAACACGGTGCTTCGCCCGTCGTGTCCCCTGCTGGCTTCATGCCGAAGGCTCGTAGTTTAGGGGCGGTGCCGAGGAACTGTTGTTCGGTTTTGCGCTTTTGAAGTGCGGCGGTGACGGAACTGCTTTGCCTTGGCGGTTGTAGCGCCCGATCGATCTCATCGGGCCGTCGCTGTTCAGCGGACGGCGCTGCATTTTGACTTGCTGCTGTGCTTTTTGGAGAACTCGAGTGGGTTTTTGGGCGGTTTTAGCTGAGGTTCGTCTTACTTATGACTTCGCGTGACATCATCGTCATCGGCGCTGGCCAGAATTCTCTCGTCGCCGCCTTCTATCTCGCCCGCGCCGGACACAAACCCCTCATCCTCGAGCGCCGCCCCGTTGTCGGCGGTGCCGCCGTCGCCGAAGAATTTCATCCTGGTTTCCGCGCCTCGGTCCTCGAAGGCTTCCACGGACCGCTCGCTCCTGCCATCGCAAATGACATGCAGCTCGAACGCCACGGCGCTCAGTTCCTCGAAGGCGCCTGCCGCCTCTGCGCGCCGCATCCCGACGGTCGCGCGCTCCGCCTCCATGCCGACGCGCGCAAATCCGCCGAAGCCATCGCCTCGTTCTCCAAAGCCGACGCCGCCAAATACATCGAGCTTGCGGAAACGCTCCGCTCCGCCAGCGGCCTTGTTCAAGACCTCCTGCTGATGACTCCGCCCGACATTGACCATCCTTCCTCCGCCGACGCTTGGAATCTCCTCGGCGCTGGCCGGAAGTTCCGCCGCCTCGGTAAGAAGAACATGCAGCGCCTCATTCGCTGGGGCCCTATGGCCGCTGCCGATTTCGTCGCCGAATTTTTTGACACCGAACTCCTCCGCGCCTCGATCGCCGCTCGCGGAATTTTCGGTGCCGCGGCTGGGCCTTGGTCCGCAGGCACCACCGCTCTTCTTCTCCTTCGCTGCGGTGCCGCCGGACTTCCCGGTGTCGGCGCTGCGCAGGTTCGCGGAGGCGCGGACGCTCTCTCAAACGCCCTCGCCGCCGCCGTGCAGCAAGCCGGCGCCGAAATCCGTACCAACGCCGAAGTCGTGCGCATCCTCGTCAGGGACGGCGCGGTCTCCGGCATCGCTCTCTCCACCGGCGAAGAAATCTCCGCCAAAGCAGTCGTCTCCGGCGCCGACCCCAAGCGCACTTTCCTCAATCTCCTCGAACCCGTCCACCTCGCGCCCAGTTTTCTCCAGAAGATGCGCCACTACCGCTCGAGCGGCGCCGTCGCCCGCGTCCTTCTCACTCTCGACGGCCTGCCCGCCTTCCCCGCATTGCAAAGTCTCTCCGAGGCCGAGCGCTTCGACGTCCTCGCCTCGCGCATCCACATCGGCCCGGAAATCGATTATCTCGAGCGCGCCTTCGACGCATCCAAGTACGGCGAATTCTCCCGCGCGCCCTACCTCGAAGCCTCCATTCCCTCACTCCTCGATCCTTCGCTCGCTCCCGCGGGCAAACACGTCATGACCATCCACATGCAATACGCGCCATACAATTTGAGGAGTACCGACAAGGGGAATTCACAACGGGAGGGAACACGAGCGCGCTTGTCCGCCGAAGCCGCTTCTCAGGCGAAAGCCCAACGCCTCGCCTCGGCGCCGTCTCCTTCAAATTGGCCTGCCCAGCGCGACGCCCTCGCCGACGCCGTCATCAAGACCGTCGCCGAATACGCGCCCGACCTTCCCTCCAAAATCCTCGCCCGGCGCGTTATCACTCCGCTCGATCTCGAAAACGATTATAGCCTCACCGGCGGCCACATCTCCCACGGGGAACTTGCTCTCGACCAGCTCTTCACCATGCGCCCGCTTCTCGGTTTTGCCCGTTACGCCGCTCCCATTTGCGGACTCTTCCTCTGTGGCTCCGGCACGCACCCGGGCATCGGCCTCGCCGGCGCCTCCGGCCTCAACGCCTCCCGCCAAATCGCCCGCTCCCTCCGCCGCTCATAGTATTCTTGCCGGGAGGCCGGACCGATGAAAATGCGCCCGGAAATCTCTGCTTTTAGGAATGCGGAGGCCCATTTCCCGACACTGTGTCCCGAGTCCGCGCTTCGCGTCGGACGCCTCGTGCCTTTTGCTCTGAACTGTGAACTCTCAACTCCTCGGCGGCATTTCTAATCGGGTTTCTATGAGAGATTGGAACCTGAGCCAACGTACTGAAAACAAAACGCGGACGCCAAATCGAATCGACGTTCTTCGCCGGTTTTTTTCGCGACAATGTCCATCTCCGGACACGCGGGGAGAATGGCTGCCCGCTACGCCGTCCAGCTCCTTCCTGCGCTATAATTGTTGCCTCAAACTTGCGCGCAGCCTTCAGGAGGCACTGATATGACATCCCCGGCACGATCTCTCGGTCGCGGCGAATTCAAGAACGAGCCCATCAAGGATTTCTCGAAATCCGAAAGCCGCAAAGCAATGGAAGCGGCGCTCAAGAAAGTCGCCGGCGAACTCGGCCGCGAATACCCTCTGCTCATCGGCGGCAAGACCATTTTTGCAGGCGAAAAAACAAAATCCACCAATCCCTCCCATCCCGATCAGGTCATCGGAATTTTTCAGAAGGGCACCGTCGAAATGGCCAAGCAGGCCGTCGAAGCCGCTGACAAGGAATTCGCTTCCTGGAAGCAGGTTTCGCCCGACGAGCGCGCCGAATGCTGTTTCCGCGTCGCGGAAATCCTTCGCAAGCGCCGCTACGAAATGAACGCGTGGCTCTGCTACGAAACGGGAAAAACGTGGACCGAAGCGGACGCCGACACCGCCGAGCTGATCGACTTCGGCGAATACTACGGCCGCGAAATGCTCCGCCTCGCTGGTCCGCAGAAACTGGTTCCCAATGCGGGTGAGAAGAATTTCCTGAAGTACATCCCGCTCGGCGTCGGCATCGTCATTCCGCCATGGAATTTCGCCGCGGCCATCATGGGCGGCATGACCATGGCTGCCATTGTCACCGGCAACACCGTCGTTGTAAAACCGTCGAGCGATTCACCTACCGTCGCCGCATTTTTCATGGAGATTTTGCGCGAAGCGGGCGTGCCGAATGGAGTTGTGAATTTCTTTACCGGCCCGGGCGCCACTGCCGGTGAAGCGATGGTCGCGCATCCGAAGACGCGCTTCATCGCGTTCACTGGTTCCAAAGAAGCGGGCTTGCGCATCGGCGAACTCGCTGCGAAAAAACAGGACGGCCAAATCTGGATCAAGCGAACCGTTCTCGAAATGGGCGGCAAGGACGCCATCATCGTCGACGACGAAGCGGATCTCGATTCCGCCGCCGAAGGCGTCGCACAGGCGGCCTTTGGCTATCAGGGGCAGAAGTGTTCGGCGTGCTCGCGCGCGATTGTCGCGGAAAAAGTCTACGATAAATTCATTGAGAAACTGCTTCCGCAGGTAAAGAAACTGAAAGTCGGCCCCTCCGAAAACTTTGACAATTACATGGGCCCGGTCATCAATAAATCCGCGATGAAAACGATTCTGGATTACATCGAAGCCGGAAAGAAAGAGGGACGCTTGCTCGCTGGCGGCGGAAAAGCTGCGGGCGATGGCTACTTTGTCGAACCAACCGTCATCGCCGATGTGAAACCGGACGCGAAAATTGCGCAGGAGGAAATTTTCGGCCCTGTGCTGGCGGTGATTCCCGCGAAGGATTTCGACGACGCCTTGCGCATCGCCAACGGAACCGAGTACGGCCTCACCGGCGCCGTCTACAGCAAAAACAAAAAGAAACTCGCGCGCGCCTCGGAAGAATTTCACGTAGGCAACTTGTATCTGAACCGCAAATGCACGGGCGCGAAAGTCGGTGTGCATCCCTTCGGCGGCTTCAACATGTCCGGCACAGACTCCAAAGCCGGCGGCCAGGATTATTTGCTCCTCTTCCTGCAAGCCAAAGTCGTCGCCGAAAAAGTCTAGGAAGGGAAACCGTCATTTGTGCGCTGCAGTTGGGCATACTCGCTGATCAGGGCAGCGATTGCGCCTCGATTTGCCGTGCGTGCGGCGCTTGCTAGACGACCGAGTCACGCCTGCGATCTTCCGCAGAGTTTGCAGAGTGAAATCGCCAGGAAAGATCCGGGCGCCACGGTGGTCAGCTTGCGGGATGTGTCCGAGGACGACGTAAAGTTTTTCCGAGCTGACCAGGGAGGCGCGTACCCTGGCTTCGCTCGGGGCAACTTTTTCGGCGATGGAAAGCCTGCGCTTGCTGTCGTGCTGTTGACACAGGCGAAGAAGTAGCCAACTCATCATTGCGCGTGACGCCGGGACAGGGTGGACCATCCCGCCGGTCGACACGGGAAATGACCCGCGGTGCCCGTGGTTCGGAGCCAGCCGCCAGTCCAGTGCGATGACCTAGAGAGGGATAAGGCCATTCCTGCGGCGTTTTCTGCGGATACGAGGTGTTTGCAGTCGTTTACGCCTGGGCCGGGAAAACGATTGGTGGAGTTCGGATTATGGATTGGGCACGAACTATTCGCGCGCTGAATTTTCTGCGAGCGCGGTCTCCGGGCGCGGGGATATGCGGAAGAGGAAGCGCAGAATCAAATACGCGACGGGGCCGGTGGCGAGCAGAAGCGGCGAGTAGCGCATCACGAACGGCTCGCTGTACATGATTTTTATGGCGCACAGAACCGCCGGCAAAATAATCACGCACGCCATGCCGAGCGCGCCGCCGGGAACGCGAAATCTTCGCGGAGCGTCCGGCGCCTTTTGGCGCATGCGCCAGGCGGAAAGCAAAGTGAGCAGGGAAGTCGCGATGCGCGTCCAGATGTAAATGTCAACCAGCGCAACCACATCCCACTTTGCGAGGATGCAGTAAACGACGAGCGAAATCAGAATCGCGCGCGCCGGCGTTCCGTAGCGCGAATGAATTCTTCCGAGGCCTTCCGGAAAGAATCCGTCCTCGGCCATCGCCGCCGGAATCCGTACGGTGTAAAGGATCGTGCTGTTCGATAGCGCGAGCGTGCCAATGATGGATCCGACGAGCATGGCCACGCCGAGAGGCTGGCCGCCGACCAGGCGCGACGCAGTGACGATATAGCCGGTGTCCCACGCGGACCAGTTGCCGAGCACGGCGATCGCAAACGCGACCGGCAGAATGTAAGTGAGAATCGTGAGCGGCGTGTTCCACACGAGCAAGCGCGCGAAGGTGCGCTGCGGATCTTTCATTTCCTGAGTGACGCTCGAAAGTTGTTCGTAGCCCGCGTAATTCCACATCGCCAGCGCGAGCCCCGAACCAAAAACTCCACCGAGTGGTTTTCCAGGAGGCACAAACGGAAGAAGCGGATTGTAGTGCCAGTGCAGAATTCCCATGACGCAGAGCCAAATCACGGGGACGAAAACCGCAGCTTGCAACACGACTGCGAGCCAGCCCGCAACCTTGATTCCGCGCAAATTCAAGAGTGCCAGCACGATCAGAATGGCGCAAGCGCCGAGCCACTTTTTGTATCCCGTGAGCCACGGAAAATAACTGGCCAGGTAATCCATCAGCAGGACGCCGTAGGTGCTATTCAGCAGAAACGTGCCGGTCCAATTCCACCAGCCGCACTGGAATCCCCAAAAATCGCCGAACGCCGCGCGCGTCCAGCGATAGAAGCCGCCCTGCACGGGCATGATGCTGTTGAGTTCGGCGGATGCCAGAGAAATCGGAATGCTCCAAAAAAACGGCACAATCGCGAGAAACACGATGGCCATGCCCGGGCCAGAGCCTTTGAAAATCTCTTCGTAGCCGAACGGTCCGCCGCACGTGTAGCCGTAAAAAACAGCGAGCAACGGGAGAAAACCGATTTGACGAATTGCGCCGCTCGAAATGGCAGATGGCGTCTTTTGCGGCGAAGAATTCCCTCTGGCGGCAGATCCCGGCACTTTTGAACTGCCGTTCGCGGTGGGCATTTTTCGCGGAGCGCGAGAGCGGCATGATAGTGAACCGCGCCGCGCAATTCAACGAGTTTCGATGAACATCAGAGAAAGTGGAAAGACTGCTTCGCGCGGGTGGTGCGTGCGATAGGAATGGAGTTTCACAAGCCCTTCTGTCACGGTTAAAGCCGCGACCTTCCAAGAACCGATTCGCAATCATTCCTTCGCACACTCAAGTTGAAGGCGAAGAGTGGCGGGATCAGCCCGCCGCTGCAAACTAACTCTGAGCGACGCGCGGTCTTACGTGTGGCAGGAGGCGGCGCCGCGCTTCGAGAGATATTGCTGATGGTATTCCTCGGCGCGATAGAAGTCGGAAGCGGGTTTGATTTCGGTGACGATCGGGCGCTTGAAGATGTGGGATTTCTCAAGAGTGGCGATGGCTTCGCGTGCTTCGGCTTCCTGTTCGGCGTCATGATAGAAAATTGCGGAGCGATATTGCGTGCCGAAGTCGGGGCCCTGGCTATTGAGCGTGGTGGGATTGTGATTTTGAAAGAAAGCGGCGAGGAGTTCGCGATAGGAAACTTGCGCGGGGTCGAACTCGACTTCGACAGCTTCGGCGTGGCCGGTGCGTCCGGTACAGACGTCTTTGTAGGAAGGATCTTTGGTGGTGCCGCCGGTGTAACCGACGGCGGTTACAGTGACTCCTTTGGTGTGGCGGAAGGCTTCTTCGACGCCCCAGAAACATCCTGCAGCAAAAGTGGCTTTGGCCATGTCTGCTCCTCGCCGTGAGCGGCTAATAGAAAGTTTGCCATACCGAACGGCCCGCGTCGAGAAGCGAAGTGGCGAGCGCAATGCGAAAGAAAGGTTGCGAATCATCGACGCCGAGTGGGATCCCGGCAGTTTCAGAATGCGGATTTTTGCTTTGCCTCTGTCGCAGTGGGAGGCGACAGTGTTTCGGCTAGGTGCCCGGCCAAATTGTCTCTTTTGGCAAGCGAGAATCCGGAATCTGACGGAGCTCAAAGATATCGAAATCTGACAGGATAGATGTGTCACGCTCAAGAAAATTCAAACTGGCCCACGATCGATTGCAGAGCGGAACGATATGGATTCGTCAGCCAGCTGGAGGCGAGCGCAATGCGTGAGGATATGCCGAGTTTGCTGGCAGCGGTACAGCAGCATGCATCAAGTTGGTTTGCCGCACTGGAGAAGCGTCCGGTGCGAGCGACGATGTCCGGAGACGAGTTGCGGCAGATACTCGGAGGGCCGCTGGCGGAGCAGGGAATCGCTGCGGAGAAAATTGCGGAAATACTCGCGAACGCGGGAAACAGCGGCACGCTTGCACTAGCGGGACCGAGGTATTTCGGATTTGTGATTGGCGGGGCGCTTCCGGCGGCGGTGGCGGCAGACTGGCTTGTGTCGGCGTGGGACCAGAATAGCGGCCTGTATGTGATGTCGCCGCTGGTGGCGGTGATCGAACAGATCACCGGAGCGTGGTTGCGGGAGATCGTGGGACTTCCAACGACGATGAGTTTTGGATTTGTGACCGGCTGCCAGATGGCGAATTTTACAGGGCTGGCGGCGGCGCGGCATCGCGTGTTACGCGACGCAGGATGGGACGTCGAGGCGAATGGGTTGTTTGGCGCGCCGCCGATCGAAGTGATCGTGAGCGAGGAAGCGCACTACACGATTTTGATGGCGCTGCGACTGTTGGGGCTGGGAGCGAGTCGCGTGCGGCGGATCACCACGGATAACCAGGGGAGGATGCGCGCGGATGAACTGGCGGCGGCGCTGCGTAAAAACCGAGGGCCGTGCATTGTGTGCGCGCAGGCGGGCAATGTGAATACCGGCGCGTTCGACCCGATCGATCAGATCGCGGAGCTGGCGAGGGAGCGCCGCGCGTGGCTGCATGTGGACGGAGCGTTTGGATTGTGGGCAGGGGCATCGCGCGAACATGCGGCGCTGGTGCGCGGCGTGGAGAAAGCGGATTCGGTGGCCAGCGATGCGCACAAGTGGATCAATGTCCCGTACGATTGCGGCGTGGTGTTCTGCGCCGATCAGGCGGCGCATCGCAGCGCAATGTCGCTCGCGGCGGCGTACATCGTGGCGACGGGGAGCGAGCGCGACGCGCATGAGTTTGTGCCGGAGGAGTCGCGGAGGGCGAGGGCTGTGCCGGTATATGCCGCGTTGCGGTCGCTGGGGCGGAGCGGTTTTGCGGAAATGATCGAGCGTAATTGCCGGCAGGCGCGGCGGTTTGCGGAGGCGTTGCGGGACGCGGGGTATGAAGTGCTGAATGATGTGGTGCTGAATCAGGTGCTGGTTTCGTTCGGCACGCCGGAGCAGACGCAGGGGACGGTTGCGGCGATTCAACAGGAGGGGACGTGCTGGTGCGGCGGGACGGTATGGCAGGGACGCACGGCGATGCGGATCAGCGTGAGCAATTGGTCGACGACGGATGCGGACGTTGAACAGAGTATTGAGGCGATGGTGCGCGTTGCGCGGAAGAATGCGCGGTAGAGATGAGGCGGCGCAAACCCGGCGCAGATGAGCCGCACTTTTTGGAGCGATGAGGACTTTAGCGAGTACCATTTACATTTAGGGCCACGGAGTTATCCTGATGTGGCCCACATTCTGGTCCAGCCCTTGAGTTAGGACGCAAAACTTCTTGCAAGGAGCCGGCCATGTCCGCGAAACCTCGGCAGAAAAAATCGGAAGAAAAGCAGAGCAAAGAGCGCAGCCGAGCGGGGCATCCCATCCGGATCGTTCCCATGCATCCGGGAAAAGCTGCCGTGGCTGCGGCGGCCGCGCCGAACCTTACTTACCGAGGCGGACCGCTGCTGGCGGCGGTGGAAGTGTTCACGGTATTTTGGGGCGCAGCGTGGCAGCAAGCGGCCAACAGGAGCACGATGGCGCAAATGAATCAGTTTTTCGATTTCATTTTGACGAGCCAACTGATCGACCAGTTGGGCGAATACAGCGTGTCCGGTCAAACGATCGGACACGGGTCGCGGACCGGAACGACGGTGATCACGTCTCCGGCGCCGGGGACTTCGGTGCAGGACAGCGATATTCAGAATCTGATCGAGCAACAGATCAGCGCGGGGACCCTGCCGGCAACGACCGCAAACACTCTTTATTTTGTTTTCCTGCCGAATGGAGTTCAGGTTGTGCAGGGGGGCAGCGCCTCGTGCCAGGCTTTTTGCGGATACCACGATTCGTTTGGAAGCAATGTTTACTACGCGGTGATGCCGTATCCGGGTTGTTCGGGGTGCGCGGGCGGACTGGCGGTTTTCGATGCGCTCACCTCGACCACTTCGCATGAGCTGTGCGAGGCGATTACAGATCCGATACCCGGGCAGGGATGGTACGACGATAACAACGGAGAAATCGGCGACATCTGCGCGTGGAAGACGCGACAGCTGGGTGCCTATACGATCCAGCTCGAATGGTCCAATCAGGCGGGGGCGTGCGAGTAGAGGCAACGAACGGAAAAGCTCAAGTCCAGCGTGATTCCGGCTCTTCAATCGCTTGAGAGGGAGAAGAGGTGGGCGCGGAAGGCCTCGAGGCGAACATAGAGGCCGGAAGCGGCGATTTCGGCGCCGGAGCGCGGATAGGAAACGTCGTGGAGCTGATCGAGAAATGTATATTGCAGCGCGGCCGAGATTCCGTCGGGGATTCGCACGCGGCCTTGGGAGGTGACGCCGGCGAGATTTACGACGATGATTTTGCGAGCGTTGTTTGAAAGCCATTCGTATGCGAGGAGACTGCGAAATGTGTCGTCGCCCGCGGAGCTGACCTCAAGAAATTTCCATTCGCCGGAGTGAAAGACGGGCTCGTTCGATGATTTCAAGATGCGCTGATAAAAAGCGCGCGTGACAGCGTCGGGGTCTTCCGGCGCGGCGAAAGCCAGAGGCATGGGGAGGTGAATCTTGCGGCCATCGAGCTGGCCACGATGATAAAAGCGCATGCCGGGAAGCGTGGCGATGAGAGTGGCGAGGGCTTCGAGTTTGGCGGCGCCGAAGGTTGCGGCCGCGCGAGCTTCGTCGTGATTTTCAAGGAAGCGCGCGGCATGGCTCTGTACGGCGAAATCGGCGGCGAGGCGCGAGCGAACTTCGTCGATGTGGCCGTCGCGGAGAGCGTCGTAGAGACCTTTGTCGTAAGTGAATTGGAAGCCGAGGGATTGGATGGGGATTTCGCAGTTCCAATAAACTTCGGCGAGCCAGACAAATTCGCGCGGGAGAGCAGCGATGGCTTCGGCCCAGAATTCGCGTGAGGGAGGCTTGCGTCCGCCGAGGAGCGCATTCCAAGTGTGGGCGAAAATGTCGTTGAGAACGAGCATGGCCATATCGCAACGGAGGCCATCGCAGTGCTTGGAGATTTCGCGGAGTTCGGCGATGAGCGCGGCGCGCGCGGCAGGTTCGAAGTAATCGAGCTGGAGAACGTCGCGCCAAGGGGGGAAGTAAGGATCGCGGCCGCGAGCGAAGAGGATGGGCTCGGCGGCGGTTTGCTGCAGAAAAAAGGCGGATGGATCTTTGCGAAAATCGTCCTGAGAGCCGCGAATGTAATACTCAGGATGAGTGGAAACCCAAGGGTGATCGGGCGCGGTGTGGTTCGCGACGAAATCGAGAATCAGGCCGACGCGACGAGTGCGGAGCTGTTCGCGGGCGTGATCGAGATCGGCCCAGGAACCGATGCGCGGGTCGGGTTGATACTGATGTACGGAATAGGGCGAGCCGACGATTTGACTGAGTTTCCAGCCGGGAAGAGCTTGGTCGAAGCCAGGAAAGCTTGCGGCGTCGGTCTGGAAAAAGCAGCGGCCTAGCGGGCTGCGTGCCCACACACCCATGAGCCAAACGAAATCGAATCCACGGCTCGCGATTTCATCCCATTCGGCGGCGGGAACGTCGCGCAAGGAAATTCGACGGGAATATTTCGCTGACAGTTCTTCGAGCCACGCCCAAGTGTTGATTTCGTAGAGGTGCGGATGCGGGCGAAAGGGAAGTGGAGCTGTGGTAGCGGGAGGTGACATTTAGGGAGCGAGGCTAAGCCGTGAAAAGAAAGTTGTCAATGACGGGAGCGCCCGTTTGTCAAACCTCGTTAGAAATGTCCCCTTCCTTACCTCATTAGAAGTGTCCCCTTTTTTGTTTTCTCTTCTCTGGCGATTTTCCGCGAATAATTTCACGCTACGAGGCTCTAGGAAAGACGAATCCGACCTCGCTTGACCTAGGGCATCCCCCGATTTTTGCTTGGCCCGAAGTGAAGCCCTGCGGAGCCCGAAGGGCGGAGCGTTTAGGGCGGAGCGGAGGGCCAAGCAAAGGACACTCGCCGCGGCGATTTCCGCAACCTTTTTTGCTGCGCTGCCTGCCGTATCGCCTGGCGCCACGGATGATTCGCCGCAGGCACCCATTTGCGTCGCACCACCGGATGCCGACTACCCTGGCGCGGGCTGTCCCCCGCACTCTGGGGCTTGCGCGGAGCCGGAATTTCCTCCCAACGTAGCGCCTGACCCCGATACTCTATCGCCAGGCCTCCCTGCCTTCCTTCACAGATCAGCACCTTGCTTCGCGCCTGGGGGCGGCTCTGCGACAGGAGCTGGAAATAGCGATTCGCGTAGCGCACCACTCCGTCCTCACTGACGATGCGCTCGCTCTCCAATCGGAAAATCCGGTCCATCTCCGCGGCTCGCGGCGCCCGCCGGTGATAGCTCTCCGGCCTCGCTGCCGCGCGGGCGAACCGCCGGTTGTGTTCTGGTAGATAGTCCCGCTGCAAATACACATTGGCCGCTTCGTGGCTGAGGATCTCCTTCCGTCGCAGTTTCTTCACCAACCGGTCTTGATGGGTCCCGTGAATCCGTTCGATTCGTCCCTTGGCTTGCGGTGAACTAGCGGCGATCAGCTCGATCCCCAACTTCGCGCACATGCGCCCAAACTGGGTGATCGGCTCTTCTCCCCGCAGCTGCTCCTTCACGGTCGCGGGCCGCTTGTAAAGATTTTTCCAGTCCACATACAACGCCACAGGTACGCCGTATTTCTCAATCCACGCGCGGAGCGCATCGGCCACCGCCCAGATCGTCTCTTGTTCCCCCAGTTGCGCCCACGTGGTGTTCGTGGCGTCGTCGGCCATGTCGATCAAGCAGCCTTCCGGCCCACGCTCCTCCAGCCAGGGGTGAAAGCTGCCATCCATCTGCACCAACTCTCCGAAATGTTCTTTGCGCTCGCGTCTTCGTCGATGCTTCCCTCGCTTCCGCTCCCGGCTCCACAACCCTTCCGCCAGCATCCAGCGCCGCAGGGTCTCGGCATCGACTCGCAGCCCGTCTTCCGACTCCAGGTGTTCGGCTGCCAGCGTCGGCCCAAAACGCTCCTGCACCGGCCCGCCGTACTTCTTCCGCACCAGATCGAGCACCCGCCACCGAAACTTCGGCGCATAGGCACGATTCGAGGCGCACCCGGCACCGCGGTGTTGCAAACTGGCAGGGCCTTCTTCGCGATAGCGCTTCCAAAGCCGCTTCGCCTGTCGATAACTCACGCCCATCAGCCGGCTCGCGTCGACCACTCGCAGTTGATCACTGCACACTCGCGCCAGCACTTCCACCCGCCGCAATTCCTTCTGACTCATCTCCGTTCGCCCCAATCCAACCTCCTTTCGGAGGTCGTATTAGGGGGACATTTCTATCGAGGAGAAAAGGGGACATTATCATCGAGGCGCAACATGACGGGAGCGCCCGTTCGCAGTTAGAAGCGGGCAGTTTGAGTTTTGACTCCTTGTGTCAGATCTGGAAAACGCAAACTGACCCCACCGCGCAAAGGCTCAAAATATGGACAAATCGCCGGGAAAGTGACAGAGTATTCACGGAATCGGACCCAGCTGAGTCATAAAGTAGTTACACTGAGGAGGATGCAAATATGTTGAAGCGTGCGTTGTTGTGTACGGCTGCGTTTTTGCTCGTCGCGGGCGTGGGCTTTGCGGCTCCGCAAGCGGCATCCAGCGCGGCGAAATCGTGGCATGGATATGTGACCGACAGCAAGTGCGCCATGAACGCCAAGGCGAGAACAGACTCCGCTTGCGTCAAGAAGTGCGTTGACGCGGGCGACAAGTACGTTCTCTATGACACGGCGACAAAAAAGGTATATCAACTGGACCCGCAATCGGCGGTGGCCGATCATGCCGGGCACCATGTGAGCATTTCGGGAACGATGGATGGGGACACGATTCACGTGACGCACGTGAGAATGTTGGGTGCGGCGAAACCGGCAGCGAAGCCTGCGAGCTAGATCCTCAGATTTCGGAAGTTAATTGAGCGGGCAGGGCCGCGAGGCGCTGCCCGTTTTTTTGTGTGCCGAGCAGCTTGGAGGTGAAAGTCCTCTACCCATTTTGATGGAAGAGAAGGGTTAGTGAAGCGCAAGGGCGTCGCCGCGAGGCGGGGCCTGAAAGAAGCGTGGAGCAAACACGCGAGCCGATGGACAAGAACTTCAGAAGGCAGAGGGTGTGATAGGATGCGCGGTCAAGTTTCTTGAGAGGAAAACAAATGCAGAAACGTCTCATTGGCATTTTGCTGGCGATTGCATGGCTGTTGGGGCTCGCCGTAACGGCGCATGCGCAGTCGAACGCACAAGACGCGCAGTGGAAAGCGCTCGACAGCTATATCCAGTCCGAAATGAAGAAGTGGAAAGTGCCGGGACTGGCGGTGGGAATCGTGCAAAACGGTCAAGCGGCTTACGTAAAGGGATTTGGCGTGCGGGATATCTCGACCGACCGGCCGGTGACGCCCGATACGCTTTTTGATATTGGCTCTTGCACGAAAGCGTTCACTGCGGCGGCCGGGGGAATTCTGGTGGATGAAGGGAAGATGCACTGGGACGACCGCGTGAATGAGTATATTCCGTTTTTTCATTTGTACGACCCGCTGGCGGATGAAGACGTCACCGTGCGGGATTTACTGACGCACCGCACGGGTTTGGGCAGCGCAGATTTGCTTTGGTACGGCATGTCGCTGCAGTTGCCGGACATTATCCGGCGGGTGCGGTATATCAAGCCGGAATTCGGATTCCGTTCAAGATTTGAGTACAACAACGTTATGTATGCGACCGCGGGTTACGCGGAAGGGCAGGCAAGCGGAGGGACATGGCAGGATTTTGTCCACGAACATATTTTCATGCCGCTGGGAATGACCGGTGCGGATTTCAGTGCGACAGACGCGCAGAATGCCGCCGATCACGCGACTCCTCACGATGAGAGAGACGGAAAAGTGGTGACGATTCCGTGGCGGAATATAGATAACGTTGCCCCGGCAGGATCCATCAACGCGGGCGTAAAGGATATGTCGAAGTGGATTGAGATGCAGTTGAACAATGGAATGGCGAATGGGCAGCAGGTTATTTCGGCGCGAAACCTGCAAGAAACGCATACGCCGCAAATCGTTGTGCCGCAGGGCGGAGAGTTCGATCTTTTCTTCCCGAGGTCCCTGCAACTGAGTTACGGGATGGGCTGGTTCATTCAGGATTACGGCGGACACCAGGTTTGGCTGCATCCGGGGGACATTGACGGATTTGCTTCGCTGGTTGTGCTGATTCCGGAGGTGAAGACGGGATTTGCGATTTTCGCAAATCTGGACCACACAGCGCTGCGCGCGGGGCTTGGTTACCATTTGATTGACGAGTTTCTGAATCTGCCGCAGCAGGATTGGACAACGCATTTCGCGAATGTGGCGACGCGATTTGAGGAAATGGGGAGGAAGGCCGCGGCAGCGGCAAATACTCCGAAGCATCCGAACACGCAGCCGACGCATGAACTCGCCGCGTATACGGGATCTTATCAGAATAAGGCGTACGGCGAGATTGTGGTGTCACTGGAGAGCGGCCAGTTGCATGTGAAATTCAATGCGCTCAGCGGAACGCTGACGCACTTTCAATATGACACATTCACGGGCAGTGTGGGCGGTTTCGGCAGGCCGCGGCTCATGTTCAGCCTGGATGAAAACGGAGATGTGTCGAAAGTGACGATGTCGGGAATTGAGTTCGACAGAGTTGGAGCGGGCGGCGGAAATTAGCGGAGACAGATTGAAAACCGCAGGGAAAGGAGTGACGAGATGCGGCGAGTGACGGTTTGCGCGGGGCTGCTCTTTATCGTGTGTATCGTGGCGATTGGATTGCGTTCGTCGGCGCGGCAGGAGGCGAGCGCGGGCGGGGAGAGCTACGACGTGATTATCCGCAGTGGGCACATCCTTGATGGGACGGGCAATCCATGGTACGCAGCGGATATTGGAATTCGCGGAGACAGGATCGCGGCGATTGGGAAACTCGGAGATGCGACTGCCAAGCAAACCATCGACGCTGCGGGAAAAATCGTGGCGCCGGGATTCATTGACATGCTCGGACAGTCGGAGAGTTCGCTACTGATTGACAATCGGTCTCTGAGCAAGCTGTCGCAGGGGATCACGAGCGAAATCACGGGCGAAGGCGGTTCGATTGCACCGCAGGACGAACGCACGCTTGCGCCGATGAAACCATTGTTGGAGCACTTTCATTTGACGGTCGATTGGACGGACTTCGACGGATATTTCGAGCGATTGGAAAAAACGGGGACGCCGCTGAACTTGGGAACGTACGTGGGCGCAGCGCAGGTTCGCGAGGCAGTGATTGGAGACGACGACCGAGCACCGACGGCGGAGGAACTGAAACAGATGGAGGATTTGGTCGCGCAGGCGATGCAGCAAGGCGCGATGGGAGTTTCGACGGCGCTGATTTATCCGCCGGGGCATTATGCAAAGACAGATGAGCTGATTGCGTTGGCACGGGTGGCGTCGCAATACGGCGGGATTTACGCGTCGCACATGCGGAGCGAAGGACAAACGGAAATGCAAGCCCTCGATGAAGCAATCGAGATTGGGCGCGAGGCGGATTTGCCGGTGGAGATTTTTCATTTGAAGGTCAGCGGAAAATCGCGGTGGGGTTCGATGCCGAAGGTTATTGCGAAGATTCAGGCGGCGCGGGATTCCGGACTGAATGTTGCAGCGAGCATGTATCCGTATCTTGCGGGGGCGACGGCGCTGGCGTCGTGTTTGCCGCCATGGGTTGCAGATGGCGGAGCAGCGAAGCTGCTCGAACGGTTGCATGATCCGTCGGACCGGCGTCGAATCAAGGCGGACATGGCGGCGGACCATCCGAGCTGGGAGAATCTGTATTTTGACAGCGGCGGGCCGTCGGGAGTGATGATTTCGGGCGTGGTGAATCCGGATTTGAAGAAATACGACGGGGAAACGGTTGCGCAGATGGCGGCCGCGGAGAAAAAAGATCCACTCGATGCGCTGTTTGATTTTGTGATTGCTGATAACGCTCAGACCGGAGCGCTGTACTTTATCGCGAGCGAGCAGGACTTGCAGTATGGATTGAAGCAGCCTTGGACGAGCATCGGCCTCGACGCGAACGAGACTTCACTGGATGGTCCGATTTTCGAGCCACATAACCATCCGCGGGCGTGGGGGTCGATGCCGAGGTTTCTCGGGCACTACGTGCGCGACTTGCATTTGGTGCCGTTGCCGGAGGCGATTCGCAAAATTACGTCACTGCCTGCTGAGCGCGAGCATCTGGTTGGGCGCGGGCTGTTGAAGCAGGGATTTTTCGCGGACGTGACGGTTTTCGATCCGGCTAGGATCATAGACAAGGCGACGTATACGGACCCGAATCAAATGTCAGTGGGAGTGGACTACGTTTTTGTGAATGGGCAATTGGAATTTGTAGCCGGAAAACTGACGGGCGTGACGGCGGGACGCGGGTTGCGTGGGCCGGGTTGGCGCGGACGCGAGCACGCGCAGTAGAGAACCTTCCGGGGTGGCGAAACCGCGATGTCGCGGATGATGACGGAAATCCAGGAGCAGCCAGAGGCGCTGCGAGGAACGTTTGAAGCGGAGCGTGCACACGCGCTCGACTTCAAAAACTTCGCTGCGGCGCGCGACTTCGCGCTGATTGTTCTGGTAGCCCGGGGAACTTCTGACAACGCAGCGCTTTTTGGGCGCTATTTGTTGGAGATTGCTACAGGGATTCCTGTTTCGCTATGCGCGCCGTCGGTTCACACGCTCTATCACGCGCGGCTGAATTTTCGGCGGACGCTGGTGATCGGGATTTCGCAGTCGGGCGCGGGAACGGATATCAATCTGGTGTTGAAGAATGCGCGGAAGCAAGGTGCTTTCACTATCGCCATTACGAACGAGGCGAAATCGGAAATGGCACACGTAGCGGAGGACACTTTTCTGGCGCGCGCAGGGAAGCAGCGGTCGGTTGCGGCGACCAAGACTTATACGAGCCAGCTGATGATTCTGTATCTGCTGGCGTTCGCACTGGGAAAGCGGATTGAGCTGCGTTCGGCGAGCGAAATTCCAGGGCGAGTCCGCGAGACACTGAAGCTAGCCGCGGAAATCCGAGCCATGGTGCAGCGATACCGGTACATGAGGCAATGCGCGGTGGTGGCGCGGGGACTGAATTACGCGAATGCGTTTGAGCTGTCGCTGAAACTGATGGAGACATGCTATATCGTGGCAGAGAGATTCTCGTCGGCGGATTTTCTGCATGGACCGATCGCGATGATCGAGCGGGACTTTCCGGTGATTCTCTTTGCGCCGCAGGGAAAAACGTTTGCAGGCCAACGGCAACTGGGGAAAAGACTCGCGGGATTACGCGCCGAGACAATCGCGATAACGTCGGCAGACGCTTCGCTTCCCGGAATCACGCAGACGATTCGGGTGCCGGGGAGGATTCCGGAGATTTACAGCGCGATACCATATATCGTGCCGGGACAGCTGTTTGCGGCGCAGCTAGCGGAGGTGAAGGGGCTCGATCCGGATCGCCCGCGGTCGCTCAAAATTATTACGCAGACGTTGTAAGTTTGGCTTTTGCTTTCCGAAACGAAATAGGCAATTCAAAGGCCGCTCAGTTCCGTCGCCGATACCGGCCTGAGGCTGCGAGGCAAGGCTGATTTCGCAGTTTCCACGCTGCGGTTCGCGCGAGTTCTGCTCACGCGTGACTTCCGCCCCGCCTGCGTGAACCCTCTGCGCGTGGCCCTAGTGTTTCTCCTCCTTGAGCGTGTTTTCAATAAATGCTGATACGTTGGCCGTGAGCTTTGCATGAGCTGAGGGTGACACGTACATCATGTGCCCGGCATCGTAATACTTCAGCTGGACGTGGCTTCTTAACGCGGCGGGCAACCCCAGATGGTCCATCGTATATTCCGTTTCGAAAAACGGCGTGGCCATATCATAAATCCCGTTTTCGACTTCAACTCGCAAATTCGGATTCGAGACGAGAGCTTCGACGAGATCGTCTTCCACATTGGGAGCGCCGGGAAAGCCGAAGCCGCGCCCTCCTGCGCGTTTCCAGTCCCAGCTTGCGCCTGCGAAGTTTGCCGAAACTGCGTACGGCCTATTCGGTTCGAACTTAAGATCCTGTCGTATGTACTGGTTGAACGCAGCCGCGTACGCACCGGTCAGCGCAGATGATTGTGGGTCGCCGGATGCATATTCGGCAAGAGGGTCAGTGCTGTAGCCCGAAAATCGTGAATCCAAGCGTCCGGTGGTCATTCCCCTGGACCGCTGCAGCTCTGCCATAAACTGCGGCAGGTTCACCCGCAGATCTGCTTTTAGGAGGTAATCCGCACTCAAGCCTGTGAATTGCGAAAGCTTTTTTGCCACGGTGTCGCGTTCCGCATCGCTCAGCGTCGATCCCTTCAGTAACGCCTCCGCGTAGTCCGTTTCAGCAAATTCCCTGGCCTGCGTCAAGAATCCGCCTACATCGGACGGACAGCTCAGTACTTTGTAGTAGCACGCTGTCGCGGCGTAGCTCGGCACGTAAAGTTCGTAAACCAAGTCTTCGCCGGGATAAAAGGAAATCGTCCCCAGATCCAAAACCGAGGACATCAGCACGATTCCGTTCAAGTCAATGCTTTCGCGCGACTGCAAGTAATTCCCGAGCGCTGCCGAGCGAAACGTTCCGTAGCTTTCACCAATCAGGAATTTCGGCGAATTCCATCGATTGTTTTCCGTAATATACGTTTGAATGAACTGACCAAACGCTGCGACGTCCTGGTCAACCCCCCAGAAGTCCTTGTTCTGCGCTTTGCCGAGCGCATGACTGAAGCCCGTTCCCATCGCATCGATGAAGACTTCGTCCGTAACGGGCAAAAGCGTGTCTTCGTTATCAACCAGTTTGTATGGAGCCGGCGGCGTGGGGCCCGCGTCCACAGTCGCAACGCGCTTGGGGCCGTAAGCGCCCATGTGAAGCCAGATGGTCGATGATCCCGGCCCGCCATTATAGAAGAAGGCGACTGGGCGCTCGCTCAGGTCTTGCTCGTCAGTGCGGGTATACGCGACATAAAACATAGCGCCGGTCGGCTCGCCTTGCGCATCTTTTAGAATGATTGTTCCTGCGGTTGCTTTGTAAGGGACCGTCTGGCCATTAACGCGAATGCTGTGCTCAGTAACCGATGATTGCTCTTTTGTGTCTTGCGGGTTCTCGACGGCAGGCTTTTTCTCGTCACCTTTCGGCGCATTGGACGGCATCTGTGCCGATGCGGATTTCGTGTATGCAAAAAAAAGGAAGAGGCTCAGGAATATTGCCACCGCGCCGCTATCAAGAATCTTTTTCATCGTTTCTCCCGTTGCTTCTTTTCTTTCCCTGTGGCGCTGGGATTCTATATAGCTTGAGAAGCATAAGTCAAAACCGTTTCCAATTTCCGTTCGCGGTCCATAGCTGCAGCGCGTCATCGGGAGTATCGTTACGCACTGGCGCTCCGCGCCATCACGTCTGCGGTTGTAAAAGCATCTCCACCTGAATTACTTTGAATGCATCGCCCATTTGTAGGGAGGGGAACACTGGAGCAAGCACAGTGAGACGGTTTCGGGGATGGACCCGAAGGGAATTCATTGCGCACGTTGCTCGGTTCGGAGCTGTATCGCCTTTGCTCGGCATTGCAGGCGGGCCTGTCATTTCCGCTCTGCAACAGCAACGGCAACTGCCCGAACCCACGCCACAACAATCTCCCTACGAACTGACTGCTTACGACGAAGGCTTGCTCGATGAGCTCGAGCAGGACGCGTGTCTATACTTTTGGGAACAGGCCAATCCCGACACCGGCCTTGTAAAAGACCGCAGCACTCCGAGTGAGTTCGACGATTATACGGTCGCCAGCATTGCCGCCACTGGATTCGGGCTCACCGCCCTGTGCATCGCCGACAAGCGTGGATTCATTCCTAACGGCGCTGTTGTCGCGCGTGTCCGCTCCACTCTGAAGTTTCTCGCGAAGCAAATGTACAACCAGCGGGGCTTTTTCTTTCACTTTGTCGATGCCAACACTGGCGAGCGAGCTTTCGATTGTGAAGTTTCGTCCATCGACACGGGCCTTCTTCTTTGCGGCGTGCTGATGTGCAAACAATATTTTGCTGACCCGCAAATCCGCTCCCTGGCCGCCGAGATTTTTGACCGCGCTGACTGGCTTTGGATGCTCGACCGTGGCCGTACTCTTTCTCACGGCTGGACGCCTGAACATGGCTTCCTTCCCTATCGTTGGAACACGTATTGTGAACTCATGCTGATCTATTTGCTTGGCATCGGCTCGCGCACTCACGCCATTCCGGCAAACACCTGGGACGCTTGGTGGCGTCCGGTGTTCGAGTACCGCGGCTTGCGCTACATCGGCTCTTACGCGCCTCTGTTCGTTCATCAGTACTCCCACGCATGGTTCGATTTTCGCGGTAAGCGCGACCGCTACGCGAATTATTTCGACAATTCCATCCTTGCCACGAAGGCTCACCGGCTTTTCTGCATCGGCCTCCACAATCGTTTTGCGGATTTCTCCGATAGCCTTTGGGGCGTTACCGCTTCGGATTCCGTGGACGGTTACACTTGGTGGGGCGGCCCGCCTCCTGTCGGCACCATCGACGGCACGTTGGTTCCCTCTGCTGCCGCCGGCTCCTTGCCGTTTCTTCCGCGAGAAACGCTTCTAGTCCTCCACACCATGCGCCGGCGTTTTGGTAAAAGGCTGTGGAAGCGCTACGCGTTTCAGGACGCATTCAATCCGCTGAAGAATTGGTACAACCCGGAAGTTGTCGGCATTAATACGGGAATCTGCGTGCTTATGGCGGAAAATCTTCGCAGCGGTTTTGTCTGGGAAACGTTTATGAAGAATCCTGAAGCTCAAGCCGGCATGCAACTCACCGGATTCCATCCGGACGAGCCTGCTACTGCACCTCAATCAAATCCAGTGCCTTCGGCGGAAGCGTTAGCGTAATTTGATTGTGTTGGATCTTTTGTTTTTCCGGCGGGAGCAATCTCCCTGCATTTCTTAGTTGTTCATATTGCTGTTGCGTCGGGCTGGCAGGGGCGCCCATTTCTCGATAGGCGGCCAGTGCGTTTCCGTGCTGCGCGTCAAGTCGGTAAATCAGAATCGTGTGTCCGCCGTGCAGTCCGATGAACTGCAGCGTGATCTGTTTCTCCGTCGTTGTCGTTTCCGGCGCGGAATAATTCCAAACAGCGATTCTGAGTTTGTGTTGCGCATCTCTCGTCGCCAGCACGGAATCTGAATCCACGGCCAGCCTTTCTGTCCCCAGCTTGTGCAACAGCAGGAATGCATTGAACGCAGGCTTGGGGACGCCGCCTTCGGCGACCAACCCAAACCCACCGTAGAACGGCGTCTGGATCACGCCTTGCTCTTCGAAAACATCCGAAAAAGTCCAATAACTCATCATATCGGTCAGGCCATCGCACTCCCGAATTGTGTTTGCCATCCACGGGCCCATGAAAATCGAATCCGTCACGTCCGGCAAATTCATATAGCTCGCATTGTACTCGCTGAAAATCAACGGCAGCTGGGGCCGTGCCGACGTCGTTATTTCATCATGAACTTTTTTCACGGCGCGGCAAACCATGTCTCGCCGTGGAATGTTTTCATTCGTTTTGAACACGTTTTGTGCTGTATCGTCTCCGTAGACGTGCGCCGAAACGAAGTCGACCGGCACGTTGTTTTGAACGTCGTGTTCAATAAAGCTGCTGACCCACGCTGCCTGCGCCGTCGATGGCCCGCCCACGCGAATGCGCGCGCTCACGCTCTTCAAATCCCGCGCCGTGTGATCGTAAAGCTCATAATATGTCGCTTGTTTCGGCTCGCCCGCCCAAAAGTCGAGGTTCGGCTCGTTCCACACTTCGAAATACCACTGCGACACTTCGTCAATTCCGTAGCGGTCCACCAGGTGCTGTGCGAATTTCGTAATCAAATCGTCCCAGTGCGCCCAGTTTTTTGGCGGCGAGACCACTGGGTGATACCAAAACGCCTGGTGGGTCTGTTGTGCGGCCAGTTTCGGTGGCATGAAACTCAGCTCGACGTACGGCCTCACGCCGTTCGCGAGCAAGCCGTCGTATATCTGATCCACGTACGAGAAGTTGTAAACCGGCACGCCGTTCTTGTTTTCATCGTACAAGCTCACGTCATCATCGAAAATGCCGTGAAAACGGACGTACTCGAACCCTGTGATTGCTTTCACGGCACGCAAATCCTGACGATAGCTATCGCGCAGCGAAAGTGTCGCGCGTCCCGAGCCGAACATTCGCTCCCAGAAATGCGGAAATGGCCTCCCCGTCGCGCTCGCGTCGATGCGCACGGTCTCCGTCCCATCCCGCGATCCCGGAGCTCCTTCCTGTGCTCTGGCAAGAGTCGCGCCACACGCAAAAATGCTGATCGCGGCCGCACAAGCGAACAGCCGGCGTAGTTTTCGACGCATGGACGTAGTCAATTCAAGCGCACCCATGCGAGGAGTATACCAACAAGGCGTGTCGCGTTTCAGTGTCACTATTCTAGAAGAAAAGTCTTGCCTGAAATTCGATTACGCGGCCCGACAGCGCGCCAGGCGTGCGCCCAAAGCCGCCCGTATTGCTCGTGTCCGTATTCGAAGTTGAGAATCCGAACGGAGCTGGATTGAGCAGGTTAAATGCATTAAACATGTTCGCGCGAAACTCCAGTCCCGCGTGTTCGCCGAGCACTGAAGTGTTCGGGATTCCGAATGTTTTCGTCAGGCTGAAATCGACGTCGTGATAGTGCGGACCGCGGAACGAATTGCGTCCGATGCTTGGCCCGCCACGAGGGAAGGGAATGGTGTCACAAGTATCGATGGTGCCGCTGGGCGTACAGTTCGACAGGAAATCGAAGTTAGGGTCCGTAGCTGCGTCCGGCTGTCGCGTGTTCGTCGTGGGGCATATACCGTTCATGAAATCCTGATTTGTCGGACTGCTGATGCAACTATGGTTGTACGAGGGCGGATAGTCGGGCCGGAACCCGTCTCCGCTTGGATCATTGTTTTGCGGCCCAAACAAGACCGGCGTCCACGGGAAACCCGTATGCCATTCAAATAAACCGCTGATTCCCCATCCGCCCAGAGTCCTGCCAACGAAATCCGTGCGCCCTCGGAAAATCGGAAGCTGCCAGACCCCGGCAACGATAATGTTGTGCTTTATGTCGTAATCGGAAGGTCCGCGGTCTAGGCTCTGGTTTAGTCCTTCCAACTGCTGAGCCCCAAGCTCGTACGAGGCGGTATCAATTGACTGGCTGTACGTATACGTGCCTGTCAGCGTGAATCCCATCGAGAATTGGTGCGTCAGCGTTGTAATCAGAGCGTTGTAATTTGCGTTCACGTCTGGCATTGCCATGAAAATACGCCCAAAATTGATGTTGCCTGTCGGATGCGGCGCGCTGCACGTCGGATTTGTCGCCCCGCACGGCTGTCCGTTCGATCCGTCGTTTTGAAACAGGTCAAACGTATCGTCAAACGTGTCCCCGGGATACTGGCGGTTCAAGTCCATTAGCCGGATCATGCGATGTGAACTGCTGCCGGAATATCCGATCGAAAACAGATCATTCTTCGCGAACGCCCACTGAATTCCTGTCGAGTACAAATAGATGTAAGATGGATTCAGGTTGTGAGGCGCCGCAAAAATATCGACGCGCGTGTCCGACGTACACGCCGTGCTCGCACAAAGCCCGCCTGTATTGGGGTCTATCCCGAATGCCAGATTCGGATTCGGCGCAAAGCTGAATGGCGAATTACTGGTCCCCAACTCGTATTGAATACCGAGTGACGATGGAGTCGTAGTAGGCCCTGCACAACACAAGAATGCTGCTGCTTCAAAGGGCGTGTTTTGCCTCACGGGGCTCAGAATCGCGTCATAGATGCGGTTGTACGCAATTCCAAACCCGCTGCGCACAACGAGCTTTCCATTCAATTGATTCGGAGACCATGCGACTCCTAGCCGCGGCCCAAAATCGTGATACGTCGAATTGTACAAGTTATGTCCGCCAACCACCGCGCTGCCTTCTACCACCCGGCCGTTCACGATTCCATTCAAACCTGGACCCGCCGGGATGTAGTTGCTGATAAGTCCCTGCGCGTCCGACAGCGGCGTGTAGTGCTCCCATCGCAGCCCCAGGTTCACGGCTAAATTCGAACGCACATGCCAATTGTCCTCTACGAACGCCGCATAATCGCTTGTTCGGAAGCTTCGAGCCCCATCGAATTCTCCGCCCGTCAGTGGATTTACCGTAACGCTCTCCAACTGCGGCTGGTCACTCAGAAAGTTCAGAAAAGACTCGAACTGATAGAGCGGTCGCGCAAATCCGCTTTCTGTATTGTTATCTTGCTCCTTCCTAATCTGGCCGCCGAATGACAGGGAGTGGCTACCCGAAATTATCGTGAAGGTGTCGTCGAATTCATACGTGTTCTGAGCGAAGATTCCCGGCGTTGTGCCTGCCGCAGGCACGCCTAAAGTTAAACAGCAACCCAGCGACTGCGGCGTCCCGGTGGGATTCCCGAGCGGCGGCGACGCATTGGCAAAGTCAAAGACGTTGTACTGAGGAACGCCGAAATCCGTGCCTGATGAGGAAGCAATTTGGTTGTAATACCAGCGCGTGAGGTTTGCGCGCGCTTGGTTCACCATGTTTGATCCAATCGGTCGCGTCCATTCGATCGTTCCCACGCTGTTGGTGGGCACGGTGGAAAGGTCGTCGATTGGCCGATCCCCGCCTTGAAAGTCGTTCGTGTGTGTTATGTATACGCTGCCGAAGAACTGATTCATGCCATGATGGAAATCCAGCCGCCCGTTGTACTGGTTCGAGCTGATATTGCTCGGATTCAAGATGTTAACGATCGAAAAATCAGGTACGCCGTCCGGCCCACCTCCGATGTCATCATTGCTACCGTTGTAGTAGAAGCCGGAAGGCTGGTTGAGCGAGCAGCAGTCAAAGGTGTTCAGAGTTTGCACTGTGCGCGGTTGGATTCCGGGAAGTGCAAACAACTTCGCCGCGATACTATTGGGGAAAGTGGTCATTACTAGCTGTCGTTCTTGCCCGGTTTCGACCGGGACATTCAGGTGCACCGTCGAGTCATTTACGCGCGCACCCTCGTAGGAGAAGAAGAAGAACAGGTTATTATGAATGATTGGCCCGCCAATGCTCCCCCCAAACTGCCGTAGTTTCTGTTCATTTCGCTGTGGATTTCCAAACGGGCCTCTGTATTTGTTGAATGCGTTCAAGCCCGGGTCGTCAAACTTAATCAGCCCGCTGCCGTGGAACTGATTCGTTCCGTACCTCGAGACCACTTTCGTAATCGCCCCCGAGTTGCGTCCGTCTTCCGCATCATAGTCGCTTGACGTCACGACTACTTCTTGAACCGATTCTTCATTCGGCGTCAGCACTGCCGCGCCGCCCCATTCCAGGCTGTTGATGCTCACACCATCCAAGAAATAGCTGTTCGCGGTCACTCGCTGCCCGTCGCTCACAACTTGCACCTGGTTTTCCACTTGAAAGATTTGGCTGTTCGATCCGCCAGGCCCTTCCTGTGAAGGGAGATTTGACGATTGTCCCGCGCCATTCCGTGCCGAATCCCCAAATACTCCGGGCGTCAGCCTTATCAGTTCGAACGGATCGCGCCCAATTGACGGAAGCGCCTCAATCGTTTCTCCGGACAGGGTTTTCGAAACGCTGGCATCTTGCGTCTGCAGCAGTGGCGTCGTGGCACCACTCACTGTCACGGTTTGCGTTACCTGCCCCACCTGAACGGAAATATCCAACCCGCGAACCTGCTCTCCGAGTACGACCACATCCCTAGTCTCTGATTTTTCGAATCCTTGCGCTTCCACGGTTACGGTGTAATTTCCCGGCGGCAACTGCCCGATCGTATAGCCGCCCGACGATGACGTTGTCGTCTGTGCAGAGACTTGCGTCGCTTGGTTCGTCACCGTTACTTTCGCATTCGGAACCGCGGCCCCTGACTTATCGGTCACCGTTCCCTGAATCGTGGCGTTGTATTGCGCCGACGCCACGCCAGCGAACGCAAGCAAAAGGAACCCGAAAACGGAACATCGGCACAAAAACGCACACAGCTGTCGCATGGAATTTCTCCTCTACGCTTGGCGCGTCGTCAGAGTTGCGGACCCAATAAGGAAGCACCCCTACTTCCTTACAAGGACGGGTGGGCAAAGCTGAGGATGATTTCGACCAGTGCAAGGGTCAATACAGCTAACGCTCTACAGAGCTACGGTAGTCAACTGTATATGTGTGATTTATGCGCCACGGCGCCTGGCGTCCGGTCCGTCGTTTCTGGCGCGTTATGGTTTGTCGTTCCACCACCAGAGCGGCTTGAGCGGCTTTTGCTCCGGCCACACTTCGTTCAGCGTGGCGCCTTCAAACATCTCGCCATTCTTCATCACGTACTTCACTGAATTCGTGTTGTGAATGTCGGCGAGGGGATCCCGCGAGAGAATAACGATGTCCGCGAGCTTGCCTGGCTCGATGCTCCCAAGATCCTGCGCCAATCCCAGGGCCGTTGCGCCGTGAATCGTCGCCGCGCGAAGGACGTCCATGTTCGACATTCCTCCGCTCGCCAGAGCCCAGAGTTCCCAGTTGTAACCGATTCCTTGCAGCTGTCCGTGGCTTCCAATTAACACGTAGCCGCCGGCCTCCACGATCTTTTTGTCCGTCGCCGCGAGCTTAGGAAAGATCTGTTGATCTTCAGAGACCCACGGCCGCCGCTTGGTGCGAGCGTCGAGAATATTGTGGGGGATGAATCGATTGACCTTCGGATCGCCGTGAACATCGGTGTGCTCGTAAAAATAGTTTTCTGCGAAGGAACCACCATACGCCACGATGAGTGTGGGCGTGTAAAATGCCTGCGATTTCACAATCAGCTGGATTTCATCGTTGTACAGCGGGACCGTCGGCAGGCTGTGTTCGTTGTTGAAGCCGTCGATGAAATGCGTCGTGTCCATCTTCGTGTCGATGCCGCCTTCGGTCGTCGGCATGATTTGCAACTGCTTGCAGGCTTCGATCACCCACTGGCGCTGGCGGCGATTTCCCACCATGTACGACTTGATGTAATTCGTCCGGTAGTATTTTTTGTATTTTGTCAGATAGTCGAGCGCCTGATCGTACGATTGAAAATCCGTATCCCAAAAAACGCCCGGCCCGGTCGAATAAGCGCGCCCGCCGATTATGTCGCCCGTATCGACCATGTCTTGATATGCAAACGTGTCGTTTGTCCCTGTCTGGGGATCTCGGCCGGCGGTTACGCCATATGCGAGGTTGGCCATGAAATCCCAGTTCGAAGTATCCAGCACGCCGCGCCGGATTTCTGACCAGTGTGGGTGGAGGTCCACAAATCCGGGCGTGATGGTCGTGCCTTTCACGTCGATAATTTTTGCGCCAGATGGAATAGGAACTGTGCCGCGTCGACCCACTGCAGCGATACGGTTGTCCTTTACCACGATATCGGCGTTCTCGATGACTTCATCGCCCTTCATGGTGATGGCTTTCCCGCCTCGCAGCACCACCGTTCCATGCGGCGTGTAGCGGGGAAATTCCAGGTCCACGTCGAAGTGCTCTACGCCCGCTTCTTCTTCGAGCATCGGCGGCGTTTTCGTCGTCGAACTGTCTGCGGATTCCTGCGAATTCTTGGCCGCAGCCTCTTTCTCTTCCGCGTTGGCCTGTTTACGCTCGAATTTGACGCTCTCCAGTGGGCGGCGGAAGAACGTCGCTCCGACCGCCCACGTGATCGTTTTTCCTCCGTCCGCCCAACCAAGATAATCCGATCCGATATCCGTGATTTTCTTTACGGGAACCGACGGCGAATATACGTTCACGGTAACCGGTTCGCCTAAATGGGGGACCGCGACAACGTAAAGTTGATAGTTCACTTCGGCAAGCGCCCACTGTCCGTCTGGGCTGATGCGCGCCACCGCTGCGGGAGATGTTGGTTCGCCGGTCTCGAAAGAGTATCCCTTGCCGACGACTTTTAGAACTGTGCGCCGGTCCGTTCCGTCAAACCGCATGGAGAACAAGCCGTCTTCATCCGAATATGCGTAAATACGATCCTTTTCGGGGCCAAAGTGAGGCCGGACAGCGCCTGCCGATGGACGGATCACGTTGACATCGCCGCCGTCCGCCGGAACCCAAACGAATGCAGACCCGAAGGCGCTGCCTTCACCCTCTTCAACGTCGTTGTGGCGGGCATCCGTCGAGGCGCGAATCGCAACAATCTTCGTTCCGTCCGGCGACCACGCAGGGTCGTAGTAAAAGGCCGGCGTCCTGGTAATCTGCTGCGGCGCGGACTCGCCGTCCGAGCGTACCTTCCAAATCTGCCCTCCTTTGTCCGACCAGGTCACGTACGCGATCCACTCGCCGTCAGGTGACCATGCCGGCTGGAACGCTCGCTCTTCCACGTTGTTCAGTCGCGCAGGATTTCCGTCCGGCAAATCCATTCGGTAGAGGTGCGTCAGCACCGAAAAAGCCACGCGCTTGCCGTCCGGAGACTCCTGCGGGTCCTGAATCAGCCGCGCTTTTACTGGACCTTCTTCCACGCGAGTGGGGAAGTAAAGCCGAGGGCCGAGCTTGCGGTCAATCTGCGCCGAAAACGGAATTACGGGATCGCTGCGATCATTCACGTTCAGCTTGTGGATCTTGCCGCCGTAGAAGACGACCAGACTGTTCCCATCCGGAGTGAACGCATAGCCCGGAAGCAGGCCTTCGGTGTACAACGTTTCCTGCATGTCATGCTGCACGGGATACTTCAGCCAGTGATCTTCGCCAGTGTCGAGATTCAAAATGCGCAGAGCTGTTTCGCCTTCGTAATAGGTGCCATAGACGAGCTTTTTGCCGTCAGGCGACAGCACCGGACGGATGGCGCTTCCCACGGCATGCGTCAGCATGTCTTCGTCGCCAGTTTCCAGGTTGCGGCGAGCGATCTGAGAGAGCGGATAGGTGTCATCGTAGACTTTGAATGCGCCGGGGCGGTGGGTGTAGTAGATGTACTTGCCATCGGGTGAAAGCTGCGGCTCGATTGCGTTCGTGCGCTGGCCTGGCGGTGCGCCGGGGGCATTCTTGGTGATTTGTACGCCGGCGCCGCCATTGACGTAGTACATCCAAAGGTCCCACACCGAGGAGAGTTCCTGTCCGTGCCGCGCCACGATCACGCTTTTTCCATCGAGGCTCCAGATCGGGGTGATGAAATCGGCCTGTTGGTCGTCAGTGATGCGGGCCAGGTGGGTTCCATCAACGTTAGCAATCCATACGTTCTCCGCGCCGTTGCGGTCGCTGGTGAAAACGATTCGTGATCCGTCCGGCGAAAACCGCGGCATCGCGTCGAATCCCTGTCCATCGGTGATCTGCTTCGCGTTGCCGCCCGTGATCGGCATCAGGTAGATGTGTCCAAGCAGGTCAAAAACGATCTGCTGCCCGTCGGGTGAAACATCGAGCGAAATCCACGTGCCTTCCTCAGTCGTGAATTTCAACTCGCGTTCTGTTTTCAGCGTGAGCCCTTGTTCGGGCTTCGCCGCATCTTTGGACGCAGATGAAGCCGCGGCTTGAGTTGCGTGAGGGCGAATCTGGCCCCAGGCGATGCTCGGCACAGGAAAACACAACGCCGTGCCGACGATGGAGACAAAAATGATGCAACCGATTCGCACGCGCTGTTTCACGATGGCCCCCTCTTAGAGAGAAGCGGATGGCGCGGATTCTACAGATTCACAGACTTATGCGCCAGAATAAAACAAATGTTTCAGGCAGGAGGGCAACACGACTCTCTAGCCTTTCGCGGAAAGGCGTTCCGAACGGTTGGAAAGCAGTTTGAATTCAAAGCGAATCGCCGTGCAGTAAATGAGTGGGGGTGAGCGATAGGATTTATCTACGGACTCAGATTTCCAGTCACGCTGAACGCACCTGATACCCGCCCACCCCGGATTTTAGGATCAAGATGCGGATTTTGTGACCCTAGTACTTCCCGCCGAGATCGCGGCGGCCTAACTACTGGCGCGCTTGGCCGTGAAATCGCGACTGAAGCGACCGCCGCTCATCGTGCCCTTCATTGAATCGCCGTCTACGGTCGCCTTGAACTGGATTTGCATGGTGTTTCCTTCGCGTCCCTGACGTTCCTCTGTCCAGGAAATGGCGTTGCCGTCCACGGTCGCATCGGACGTCACATCCCCGCGCGGAGTTTTGTGAGTCACTTTATATTTGTCGCCGTCCTGCGCGATGACGAGAGACTGCGCGCCGCCGCCACCGCCGCGATTTCCGCCGCCGCCCTCCGGTGCGGCCATGGTCATGTCCCAGGTGCCGACGAAGTTGGGAGCGTTTTGTGCGTTCGCTGGAATGGCAGCTAGCGACAGCAGCAACGCAAAGATGCAAATCCCTCCGAGTACCCATTTCGGTTTCTGCATGACGAAGTCTCCTTTGATTGAGCAAACCCACGAATGGCAATCGGGTTTCGCTCGAGCGCCGAACCACCACTGTTGCTCCAACGCTGTTCACAGCTTGGGACGGATTGGCGCGGAGTTCGGTTTCGACGCCTGATTGGCTGCGCTTGGCAGGACTTGCAACGGAAATCCGAAATCGGTTCCATTGGTTCTGCGTTCTGGTTTTTCCTTGCACGGCTCTCTGCCGCCGGGGTTGCTTTACTCGGCCTTGTTGACAGAAATTGGGAAGAGGCGTTGTTGGGTGCGGTAGTCTTTTGTCTGCCAGTCTGGCTCATCCGGCACTGGCGGCAGGGCCATTCTGTTTGAACACATAGGTCGGATTTCGCATGTTACACTCTTCTCATTGTGCATTTTTTCGCTGGTTTCAGTGGCACGCTCACCGGAGTACTGATCCTCCTCAGTATTGGACTTCTCGCATGTTTCAGCAAGAAACATGCCGCATACAATCTTGATCCTCTTGGTGCCAAGGGTGCGTTTGAACCACTGCTAGTCAAATATCTTAGGGCGGCAGAGTTTTTCATCGGGCTTGCCACAGCTTCAATTGTTTTGCTGGTTGGTTCTTCGGCATTCAACGGACATGGTCGGCTTCCCTGGTTTTACGCCTCCCCTCTGCTCTTGTTGGCAATGTGCGTGCTTTACGGAGTCGTCTTCATGGTGTGGCTGATTTTCAGTTACGAGGATTATCAGCACGGCAATCCTCACACTGCTCGAAACTATGCCGTCAGCGAAACCCTCGGCTTTAGCTCGTTGGCCTGTTTTTGTATTGGCTATATCTGGCTCGTCCTAGCGGTTGTCCGATAAATGAGATGACCGATCCACTTTCAGCGTCGAGTCCATCAAGTGGCAGCGAACGCGCATCCCTGACGGAGCGATACCAACGCCATTCCCGCATGTCGGCGAACTACACCGGCGGCGTCGCCAGCACTGCCACTGCTTTGTCGGTGGACCAGTGCAATCTCAAGATGATGATTTATTTACGCAACAGGTGAAGCCGCGAGGTTTCGCCGTTGGCTCCGCTTTGGCTACGGACGGTCTGCCGGGCGTCCACCGAGACGCAAGCGTTGCTGGGAAAACAGGGCGCAACGGTGCCCGCGGACTCACCGAAGCGAGTACACCACGGTCCATCAGCGCGGTTACGACCCGCCGAGCATGGCGCTCGACCGCGGCAGCGGCCACATCGACGCGTGGCAGCTCTCCCTGTAGAGTAGCGCTTCGAGCACGCGTCCAGATCTTGGCGGCAGGCTCTTAAGTGGGATCTCTTCTTCGGCCCAAATCAGGATGCGTGCGCGCAAGCGATCCGGCTGCATCAGACTCTCCATGAAATTGACGTGATCGACGGAGGTCTTCAAAAAGAATTCAGTAAACGCCGCAACCCGTGTTCTACACATTCGACCCAATCTTTCGGAAAACGAATTCATTCTGTCGCTTGTAATCTCCAATTCCGCACTTTGGTAGCGAAATATGCTTTTGCGGTAGCGACGCAGGTAGCGACGATCGAGCTCGGCAAGCATAGGTTCTCGCTAAGTACGCTTGATTTGTGAGACTTACTCTGTCAGGCGAAACTTGGTAAGAGGCTTGCACAAGCACCTTCAGGGTTTGTGATTGAGGGAAAGTTGGAATCTTGACCCGTCGAAGAATGACGTCTGTCAGGAGCGAGTTTGTTCCTCATTCATTTGAACCAACAACCGTGCGGAGGTGTGTCGTGAAGCGTTTTTCCTTAGTGTGTCTGCTTGCATTGCTGGGCACAGTGGTCTCTGTGTTCGTCCCAGTTGCCCGCGCGCAAGAAGCAAGCGGTAAAGTGGTCGGTACGGTTTTCGATCCGCAAGGCGCCATTATTCCCGGTGCCAAAGTCACGGTCACGAATGTGGCTACTGGCGTCACCAGCGCAGGCGTCACTGACAAGACCGGCTACTTTGAAGTGCCCAACCTGCCGATCGGCACCTATCAGGTCACGGTGGAACAACAAGGATTTGAAACCGCCACTACACAAGCCAAAGAGCTTCAAATAAACCAGACGCTGCGTTTCAACATTGCTATGAAGCTTGGCGCAGCAAGCGAGTCGGTTACCATTGAGGCTCAAATATCCGGTGTCGAGACTGAAAATCCTACGATAGGTGGAACCGTTATTGGCAATGAGGTCCAAGAGGCCCCATTGAATGGACGCAACGTGCTGGATTTGGCATTGTTGCAGCCCGGCGTGACTCCAGCGAACCCCACGGTCGGCGGATTTAGCGTCGGCGGCGGCCGCATGGACTCAATCACATATCTTCTGGACGGCGGCCTCAACAACGATCTTTTGGATAACGGTGTGGTTTATAACCCCAATCCTGATACGATCGCAGAGTTTCGCGTGTTAACCAGCAACTATACGGCTGAATATGGCCGTAACGGCGCCGGAGTCATTAGCGTGGTGACCAAATCCGGCACCAATAATCTCCATGGCAGCGCTTTCGAATACAATCGAAACGGGGACTACAACGCCAACTCGTTTTTCAATAACTTGAACGACATTCCGCGCGACACGCTGCGGCGCAACCAATTCGGCGGAACAGTCGGTGGTCCCATCACCATTCCTCATATTGTGCATGGTCGTGACAAACTGTTTTTCTTTGTTGCTTACCAAGGCCAGCGCCAAACCGACGCCCAAACATCGCTTGACGTCCCCACATTCACTCCCGCGGAAGCAACGGGCAATTTCTCGCAAGCTTTGCCGTTCGGTCAGTCCGTTCCGCTAAACGCAGTTTTTGTCAATAGTGGCTTCAATACGGTTCAGCAATCGGCCGTTTGCAATGTTACCGGCGGGTGCCCGGATCCGAATGTCGTGAACTTCCTTCAAAACAACCCATCTTTCCAGTCGAATTCTGCGCTTGCGGCGCAGGGAATGATTGATCCGACGAAGATTGATCCGGTGGCCACCGCCGTGTTCGCAGCGAACCTGATTCCTACGAGCTCCTCAGGTATCGTGAATTCCCAAGCGAACGCTACGGATAACTACAACGAGCTGACGGGCAAAGTGGATTATGTCATTGGTCCAAAGGACAAGCTGTCGTTCACGATTGGCGGGCACCGCGACTCCGCGGTTGGTCCTTTTGATGAAGCCGATGTTTCCGGATATCCCGACCTCACCACGATAAACACATACTTTGCTGGGCTTTCTTACGTGCGAACGTTCTCGGCGGAGAAGCTCAACGAATTTCATGCCAATGTGCAGCGTCAGAATATTCTCCAGGAGGATCCGAACGCAACGCTTCCCAGCCCGGCTTCATTGGGATTCGGTATCACTCCAGATCTGGTTTTGGGGCCTCCCGTGCTTGGCTTCGACACCGGCCTGACAACTGGTTTCAGCATCCAGGGCCCGAGCAATCTGGTCGGAAATACATTTGCTTATACCGATGTTTTTACGCTGATCAAAGGGAACAATACATGGTCATTCGGCGGCGGGTTCTCCGATTACCAGCAGAATATGGTCTTTGATTTCTTTGGGAATTCCAGCTTTGGTTTTACAGGATTTGGGGGCAACGGCAGTGGCAATAGCTTTTCTGATTTTCTGCTAGGCATACCGAACTCCATCACCCAAGGACCGAACGCGCCCTCGAACATCCGGCAGAAGACCACCTATGGCTTCGGCCAGGACCAGTGGCGTGTAAAGAAGAATCTTACACTCACGCTCGGCCTCCGCTATGAATACAGCACTCCAAAGCTGGACACTCGCGGGAGAACTTTCGCTTTCGTTCCCGGCGAGCAGTCAACCCGGTTTCCGAATGCACCCTTGGGGCTGGTATTCCCCGGGGACGCGAATGTTGCTAGCGGCGTGAATTTCCCTGATAAGGACAATTTCGCGCCAAGATTCGGATTTGCCTGGGATCCCACGGGGACCGGCAAGACCAGCATCCGCGGCGGCGCTGGCATTTTCTACGATGTCCTCAAAGCCGAAGACAACTTCCAGTTCAATGGCCAGCCGCCATTCTTTGCCGACGAAGGGCTGCCCTTCCCGAATGTCGGCGCACAGTTTACCGGGGGCACGGCTCAGGCGGCGCCAACCGGATTTTATTCAAGCCCTTGGACTGCCGTGGGCCTTCCGGGCAACCCGTTTCCTTCCGTCCCGCCCACAGCAAGCCTCAATTTCATCAATGCCGGATTTGTTCCGTATGCTCCCTCCGGGGGCGTTTACGACGACCAGCACCTTCATACTCCCTATACGTATCAATACAATCTGAGTGTTCAACACGAACTGGTAAAGGGCTTGACCGGCGAACTCAATTACGTCGGGAGCAGTTCCAAGGGCCTAACAGACCTCGTCGACATCAACCCGTTCGTGCTTGGAACGACGAATCGCGTGAACAATGTCCCCGCCCTTGCGGCGAGCCCGAGCATGGCGGCATTCTGCGACTCAGCGTTTGGACCGGACGCAGCCGATCAATGCCCTTTCCCGATTATGGATGGCTTCGACAACATTAGCTTTGCGTCGTTCAACAGCCTCGAATCGTCATTGACCAAGCAAATTGGCGAAAACAGGTACATCGGAAACACCTACTTCACGCTCGCCTACACCTATGGCCGCAGCATCGATAACGGTTCCGGATTTCGAAACAACACAAGCGTCGTGCCTTTTTACAACCATTCGGCTTTCCGTGGACCTTCCGATTTCGATGTAACTCACCGCGTTGTGTTGAGCGGTGCCTGGGAATTGCCTTTTTACCAGGCTTGGAGTTCAGGACCGAAGGCGTTGACCAGGGGATGGACGTTGTACCCAATTTTCAGCTATCGCTCTGGCTTCCCGCTGACGGTCAACGCAGGCCTGAATCCAAATGATAATTCCTCCGAGCCAGGACCCTCGGGAGCCGGAGACGGGTTCCTGTCCGATGCGGTATTCGCACCAGGATTCTCCCGCGTGTCCATTATGAACCCCAAAGCACCGGGCAATTTCTGGTTCAATCCCGCCACGTTTAGCCAGAATGTACCCTCCTCCGATCCGTACGGCCTTCCTCGGGGTATCTTCCGCGGGCCGGGTGCCACAAATCTGGACTTGACGATTAGCAAACACACCAAGATTTATGAGAACTTGGACTTCGAGTTGCGTTTGGAAGCATTTGATACTCTTAACCATGCGGAGTTCAGCAATCCAAATCGCAATATTGTGAGTCCTATCTTTGGTGAAATTACAAGTACATCTACGACGAACCCCAGCCGCATTGTAGAGATCGCTGGCCGGCTCAATTTCTAGCCGAGTTTTGGCGGTCGACTTAGCTCGGCCGCCAAATCTCTCTGACTCTTTGAAGTGTGCGGAGTGCAAGGTCGCTTGCCGGAGGAATAACCCTCCAGCTCTGAAAAGAACAGAGGCCGGCTGTCGGTAGGTCATCCTCTTCGGAGCGCCACGATTTGCATACCTTCCGGTCCGTCCCTCCATTTTTGCTGCAATACGGTTTTTCTGTTACTCGTGGTCTCCAAGACTTTTCACGGCGAGCTGTAGCGCTCTGTATGCCACTCGTCCTCCCATACGGCTCAAACCTCCTCGCAGAGATGGAATCGTAAGAGGCGGTGGCCTCTTGCATTGGGTTTTCCGCTCAGTTCGTGTCCGAGGCGCAAGCCGCGGCGCGGGCAAGAAGCAGGTCACGCTCGCGGGAGTTTTGCGTAAGCGCGGCGGCGCGTTCGAACTCGGCGCGGGCTTCAGTTCGGCGGCCAAGTTTGCGCAGCAAGTCGGCGCGGACACTTGGCAGCAAGTGGTAATTTTTCAGCGCGGCATGGTCGGCGATCACGTCGAGAATTGCGAGGCCGGCAGCCGGCCCCTCGGCCATGCCCACCGCAACGGCGCGATTCAGCTCGACAATCGGCGACGGCGCAACGCGCGCGAGCGCGGCGTAGAGAGCGGCGATGCGCGGCCAATCGGTTGCGTCGGCGGTGAGCGCGCGAGCGTGGCAGGCAGCAATCGCGGCTTGCAGGGTGTAGGTGCCGATGCTGCCCATCACGCGGCTCAGCTCCTCTGCGCGCGCGAGTGCCGCGAAGCCACGATGAATCAGCAGCTGGTCCCACAGCGCGCGATTCTGCTCGAGCATCAGGATCGGCTCGCCCTTCGCGTTCACACGAGCGCGCGTGCGCGACGCCTGAATTTCCATCAGCGCGACGAGGCCCTGCACCTCGGGCTCCTGCGGTGAAAGTTCGGCGAGGATGCGGCCGAGGCGCAGGGCGTCTTCGCACAGCGCGGGGCGGTGCCAGTCGTCACCAGCCGTCGCCGAGTAGCCTTCGTTGAAAATCAGATAGATTACCTGCAGCACGTTCGCGAGGCGTGCGGAAAGTTCGGCGCCGCGCGGAATTTCGAACGGAACATGCGCGTCGGCGAGAGTGCGCTTGGCGCGGACGATGCGCTGCGAGACAGCCGGCTCAGGCACGAGAAACGCACGCGCGATTTCAGTGGTGGTGAGCCCGCCCATCAGTCTCAGCGTGAGCGCGAGTTGTGCGTCGGTGCTGAGCACAGGATGGCACGAGGTGAAAATCAGCCGGAGCAGATCGTCGCCGATGTCGTCATCGAGCGCGGAAACGTAGTCGGGCATGGAATTTTCCTGCTGCTCTTCGAGTTGGCGGCCGAGTTCGCCGTGTTTGCGTTCGAGCAGCGAGCGGCGGCGCACCAGATCAATCGCGCGATGCTTCGCCGCAGCCATCAGCCACGCGCCGGGATTCGATGGGATGCCAGACGCGGGCCACTGTTCGAGCGCGGCGACCAGCGCGTCTTGAGCGAGATCTTCAGCGGCGCCGACGTCGCGCGTGATGCGCGCCAGGCCGGCGATCAGGCGTGGCGATTCGATACGCCACACGGCGTCGATCGCGGCGTGAACGTCGCGCTGTTCTTTACTTTGTGAGTCAGCGCGCGGGTTCGTTGAGCGAGTGCCGGAGGACATGTCCGGCACCCATCACAACATTTTTCTTCGTGTGCCGCAACGCGGCTATTTATTCCGAACGGGCGGGCGTCTGGCGCGAGGTCTTTACATGCTCGGCGCTGGCGTTCCGTCCGACCATCTGCCTGCTCCTATGAGGAAGACGGACAGCGGCGGGAAGGATTTGAGTTGAGGGTAGGCATCGGCGGCGATGGACCAGTAATTTACCGCCATGACTGGGGAGTTCGTAAGATTTGCGCCCCAGGATCCACCGTCTTTCGCTGTCTCGTAGAACATCAGATGGGAGAAGTTGTGGCCGTCTTCATCGATGAGATACGAACCCTTCGACATCATGTAGCTGACAGTCCCCGGCTCAAGGGCCGGCAATTCTTTTTTGTCTATCGCTGCTTTGATGGCGGCGATGACTTCGGGTTTGGAATGGCCGGCCAGGATTAATTCGGTGCGTTTGCAGGCGTACGGCAGAACGGAGCGGACGGCTGGTGGATTGATGCACTCTGCGGCGCGAACTTTGGGATTCCAAAATTCGGGATGATCGAACATGGCCATCCATCCGCGTCCCACCCAGCAGACCCAACCGTTCTTGCCTTCCACCGCGGTTTCGTAGCCGTGACGGGTCAGGACGATCACCGAGGCGTCGTGAGAGATGGCGTCTGGAGCGGCGCTGCGGGCGAGGGCAATTTCCGTTTCGCGATCCATTAGATATTGTTCTACCGGAGCCATCGTTGGATATCGCTCTTTGGAGCCTTGTGCGCCTGCGGGCCGGGTTGCCATCAGTGCGGCGACGAGTACGAATGCGTGAATCACGTAACGCATAACGAGAATCTCCAGTCGATTGCAAGTTGTGGAGAGCCGCCGTCGGGCGATTCAGGGACGAAGGCGCTCTCTGTCGAGCCGTCGTTCGAGCCGTCCCGAAGTCGACACAGCGCGGTGAATTTTTTTATTTCTGCTTGCCCGGCATGTATTCGTCATCGGCGAACTGCTTCTCGAACTTCTTCACGGTTTCGGGATCGAAGTCGGACGGATCGAAAAACCGGCGAACTTCGACCATTTCGTTGTCCGAGCCCGGGATGCGCGACGCCCATTCGAGCGCCTCCTCCCGCGACTTCACGTCAATGATCCAGAAGCCGCCGACGACTTCCTTCGCTTCAGGGAACGGTCCGTCAGTGACCTTCGATTTTCCGCCCTGAAACGTGACGCGCGCGCTCATTGTCGCGGGCGGGGTCAGACCGTTGAGCGCGACCAATACGCCTGCTTTGCCCAGTTCCTCGTTGTATTTGCCCATTGCTTCCATCGCTGTATGGTCCGGTAGGGTGCCGGGCTTTGCTGTTGCGTAGCCGCCGGGAAACATGATCATCATGTAATGCATCGTTTTCTCCTTAAAGGTTGAGCGGACGCCGTATCAGGGCCGCTACTTTATGTATAGAAGCTTGGACCGCGCCGGGCTTGCAAATCTGCGAGTGGCCGGTTGCACGATGCGGCTCGACTTCTCTCTACTGACGCGTCGAACGGGACCGCGGGGAATCGACATCCGCTTCGCGGTAAATTCTGGACGTGTGTGGGACAGCGTACCTGGTTTACCGCTGCCGGCCCAGCTGGGCGCCCTTCTCGGCGAACTTTTTTTGGATCTCCGGGGCGAAGTCGCTGATTTCCACTACCCGCCGGACTTCTACCATTCCACCGTCGATGCAGGGAATGCGCGAGGCCCATTCGAGCGCCTCTTCGCGCGACTTCACGTCGATCATCCAGTAGCCGCCGATGACTTCCTTCGATTCGGGAAACGGGCCATCGGTGACTCTTGGCTTTCCACTCTTGTATGTGATGCGCGCGCCCATCGCGGGCGGGGTGAGCCCGTCCATCGCCAGCAGCACGCCCGCTTTCTTCAGTCGGTCGTTGTACTCTCCCATTTCTTCGAACGCTGCTACGTCACGTATCTCGGCGGCCTTGTCACTGGCGTAGCTGTCGGGGCCGCCATAAATGATCATCATGAAACGCATGCTGTTCTCCTTGAGTTTTGAGCGGGCGCCGTATCAGGTCCGCTACGTTTATATAGGAGCTTGGGCCGTGTCGGGCCTGGAATCTTTCGATTGGCCCGTCACGCGATGCGGCTCTACTTACGCGTCGAATGAGGCGGGCGGGAATCGACACGCTTCGCGCGAAATTTCTTGTACCTTTTTTTGGGGGGGGAACCCTGAAAACATTGGAAATCTGACAGGGGCGGGGATCGGATTATAGGTTACTTCAATAAGCCCCGCAGATTCGCGGCGTTGCAACCGCCCTACCGAGCCGGACCCTTCGAGTCGAGCGACTTTTTCATCGAATGTCAAACCCGTTCCCGCGCGGTCATTGATCCTCGTTGGAGACAGGGGCCGGCCAATTACGAGAATACGAGCCAATCGTTCATTTACTAATGAGTGCCTTCCGAGTGTCGGCCACAGTTATCATGAGAGTCATCGGATCGACAGGCGATGCACTGAAACCGTACCTCTCATAGAAGCGCTTGGCTTCCTCGGAGATTGCGTGAACAAGGATCGCGCGGATGCCTCCAATTTCAGCGGCCTGTAATGTTCGCAGGATGGCGTCCTTCAGCAGACTTTTGCCAACGTTGTGACCCTGCCAGCCACGTTCCACCGCGAGTCGCCCCAAAATCATTACTGGCAAGGGGTCGGGCATGTTGCGCCGGACTCGACCCGTTGCTTTTGCCAGCGCCACGCCTCCGCTCGCCAGGGCGTAGTAACCCACAACCTTGCCAGCCGAACACACCACATAGGTGCGTGAAGCGCCTGATTCCTCGTTCGGCAATGCTCGTTTCTTGAGCCAATCGTTTAGGTCCGGATTACCACAGTCGAAGGTAGATACGTCGTGTTCAGAAGTTAAGTGCTCCGGCGCGCCGAGCTGTTCCAGGTCGCCGCTCATCGCTCCCAAGGTGCTTTGGACATCATTAAGCGTCTCAGGCGCTTATTCTCCGCCGGCGGCGCGTCGAGCGCGTCGGTGAATCGCCTGTAGGCTTTCTCATCCAGCAAGAATAACCGCTGATCGAGTAGCACTTCCGTCGCTTGGCGGCACGCTGCGTCGAGCATGAATTCCGAGCGGTTCTTTCCGACTCTTTCCGCAGCTCGATCTATAAGCGCGCGCTTCGTATAGTCCGCGCGAAGATTAATCGTTACACCTCGCCTCGCACGCTCCCCTCTCTCGATCGTTCGCATTCGCTTCTCCTGTCCCCACAATGACTCTACATTATTGTATATACAATGTCAATACAAACAGAAACGAGAAAACCTGGCCTGTTCGTCTTTCCGGGCGTTCGAGTGCGAGCAACGGGAATGTGGACGGTTCCTATTGGAACGGTTGCCACTCATTAAGCTAAGACCGAGTACGAGAGTTTTGGTAGGGGCGGTGGGGATCGAATTATAGGCTACTTCAATAAGCCCCACAGATGCATGGCGTTGCCGCCCGGCCGAGACAATTGGAACAAACGGAACAAACCCCTAGGTCGATCACGTCCGTCAGCGCGTTGCTGATGATAGGGAGTCCTTCAGGGCGCGTTTGCCCGGCCCGGAATCCGTATTGATGCTGCCCGGATAAACGAAATAGTAGACCGTCTCGGTAATAGGGCCGCTCAATGGGCTCGCGCACTTTTTGCAACGAGCCGGATTGGCAAATCGCCACCGTCCGCCGGACGGTGCCTCACGTAGCGCACTTTCGAGAAGGGCTCGTTGTTTGTCGGAAAGCGCCCACGGGTGTCGCTTGCCTGCTATCGCCTCATAAGCAGGATCGAAGCTGCTCCACACTAAGGTGAGATTGCCCGCGTCATTGTAGAGAAAGCCCTGGTTCGCAAACCCCGCGTGAAACGGGTACGGTTGTTCGAAATCGTTCTTATTTCCGCATGAAGAGCAGTCGATTGTAACCATCATCACTTATCGCCCCGCAGATTCGTGGCGCGGGCGTGATCCGTACCGAAACGATTCGGCTGCAGGACTTCCAGCCGAAAGGCATTCTGCTCTGCGAAGGTCTCTCACGGAATAGGCGCGACGCCTAATATACCGGAATTCCTGGAACCTGAAGCTGCACTCGCAAACAGTCAACGACCGTCGGCCGCCTGGGACTTAGAGCCTAAGGTCCGTCTCACTCTTCACGCATCAGCATGGCGGGATCGACAGCGAGAGCGCGCTGTGCGGGGATCCACGTGGCGATCAGCCCCAAGAGGGCCATGGTCACAACCACACCGGCCAAGACGAGCGGATCGAGCGGGGTTGCCCGGTAGACGATCGAAGCAAGCACTCTGCTCGCGAGAATTCCGAGCAGCAGCCCTGCCGCCGAACCAAATGCGAGTAGTTTGAACGCACGGCCCAAGGCCGCCTTCAGGACTTCGCCGCGCTGCGCGCCCAGAGCGATACGGATTCCCAGTTCCCTCTTGCGTTTGCTGACGGCATACGAAGCAATACCAAAAATGCCCGTTACAGACAGCATCGCGCCCATCAAGCCGAGTATACCAAGCGCGGCAGTGGCCATTCGCGAGGGGAACAGAACGAAGTCCATGGCTTCGTTCCACGTTTGGATCAGCGCGCCGAGCGCCGGGTCCAAATCGCGCAACCGGCCCCGTACGGCCGCGGCCAGCTCGTGGGGATCGTTGCGGGAGCGCAACTCCAGCGCCGTCTGACTTGTGGGGGATTGGGCGATGGGAAAGAACATGGCTGCCGTCGCCTCCTCGGTGAGGCTCGAGTATTTTCCGTCCTGCACAACCCCGACAACCTGAACACGCGTTCCGTCCCGCAGCTTGAAATAGCGGCCCGTCGCACCTGGTACGGAGCCAAACAGTTCACGGGCAAACTCCTGGTTGATCACGGCGACGCGCGGAGCATCTTTGTCGTCATGCCAGGTGAAGGTCCTGCCCGCCAGCAGTGTCGTGCGCACCGCGTGAAAATAATCGGGTGAGACGCCCCACAGCATGGCGTCCGCCGCAGCATCGGAGGGCCGCAGGTCTGGCGTCTTGTCGGCGAATACGAGCGAGTCGAACGGCTTGCCGTTTGACAATGGCGGAAATGAACTCAGTCCCACCGAGGTCACGCCGGGAATGGCTTTCATCGCGTCGATCATGCGTTTCTGTATCGCCAGCACCGCATCGCCATGGTAGCCGGCCTGATTCAGATCGAGCTGCACCAGCATGGCGTTCTGTGGGACAAAACCGAAGTTGCTGTGCAGCGAGCGAACCAGGCCTCGCACGGCCACGAACGAGGATGTAACGAGCACGGCGCAGATGGCGACCTGCGCCACGAGCAGCACGTCGCGGACGGTGACGCGCCGACCGGGTTGAGCAAGTGCGCCCATCTTGACGATCTGATAGGCATCGGTGCGGAGGATCTGCCTGACTGGAGCCGCACCGAACAGAAAACCGCTCGCGATACTCAGGATCAAGGCCAGCGCGTAAACGCGCGCATCCGCGCTTACGGGTATGTTGATGGGAAACTGGGGGAACGGCTGCGCCGCGGCCAGCCAATCGAGCAACATGACGCTGCCCCACAACCCGACGGCGCCTCCAATCAGCGAAACCAGGATGGCTTCCGTGAAGAGTTGGCGGAGGACGCGAAGGCGCCCGGCTCCGAGCGCAACGCGCAGGGCGAGCTCCCGGGAACGGTCTGAAGCGCGTGCGGCAAACAGGCTGCCGAGGTTGGCGCACGCGGCCAGTAAAATTAGTCCCGCCAGAAGCATCAATGCGGTCAGGAAGGCTCGCGCCGGCCGGCCTATGTAGTCACCAACAAGGCCGGGGCGCACCAACTCGAATGCCATCTTGGAATCGTCATTGGGATAGTTCTTTTCCAGACGCGAGCCGGTCGAGTTCAAATCGGCAATAGCCTGCGCAGGAGTGACCCCGGGCTTCAGATGTCCCATGACCATGAAGACCCAGCGGTTTGAGCGCGCGTTGAGGAGATTCGAGCCCTCGATTTGCTCCTGGTCAACCATGGGCACAAACACGTCCGGAGACAAGAATAATAGGGTGCCGTGAAACCCGGGAGGCGCGACGCCAACGACGGTGAACGGGTGCTTGTTGAGCCGGACGGTGCGGCCGACCACGCCCCGATCGTCTTGAAAGTAGTTGTGCCAATACGCGTAGGCGAGTACGACGTAGGGGGCGCTGTTCGCGCTACGCTCATCTGCAGCGTGGAAAAAACGGCCGAGATACGGCTGAATGCGCAACGCGTCAAAATAGTTGCCGCTCACTTCATAGACCCACGCAGGCCGCGCGTTCCGGCCGGTGTCGAGCCCCGCCTCGCCGATGTTAAAAGCTGCCAGGGCGCTGAAGCTGCGGTTGCCGTCGCGCAGGTCCAGATAGTCGGGATAGGATTGGAACGGAAGATGATTGCTCACGCGTTGGAGTCCGTAGAGGCTTTGGGCTTCCGGCAGCTTGAGCGGACGCAGGATCAGCGCGTTCAACGCGCTGAAAGCAACGGCGTTTGCGCCGATGGCCACGGCAAGCGTCAGAACAGCGGCAATGGTGAAACTCGGAGCGTTGTGTAAGATGCGGAAGGCGTAGCGCAGGTCCCGCCACATCGTGCTCATGACCAGGTCCTCCTTCTCGCCGACGAGAAACCAAAGTAGCACGTCGCTGCCCCTAGCCCGTGCTCGCCATCTGTTTGCTGATCCTTGAACTTACGACGACCGAACTCCTCCTTCTCCGTTGCCGGTTGACCGGTTCCGAGATGCTCTGTCCGCAACCGAACACCGGCGTGTGTTGCAAGGCACGGTGTAAAATGACCCCCGCTCACGCCGGACGCTGGGTTTTGGTTGTCCATAAGGAGAGTCCGGCAAACTCGCCCTGCAGCGTTCCACATTGCTTGAGCGACGACTGCTCCATCCTCTTGTAGGATCTCGGCTGCGACCAGATTCTGGGCGGCAGGTGAAAAGCTGGTCATCCCATGTTGAGTCGCTTTTGCAGCATTGATTTCGTAGCGGCCCAAAGCAGCGCTATATAGTGAAACTGGCCTGACGACTAGCAAGACCTGGTTGTCGAATTGGACTGCCAGTCGGCGGAAAGTCTTTGTGCATGGGCTCAATAACGCGAGGACCCGCCTTCAAGGCGGGCCCTCGCGTCGTTTTGCCGCACTGCGTGATGCTCAATAAGCGGCGATGCCTTGAGCGGCCGAGGTGGGCAACCCGCTCCCCTGCGTGAGCGCGGTTAGGGAACCGTTTGTTAGGTTGACCTGGTATGCACCGACGGTGCCGCTGCCGGCATAGACCACGTAAAGGAAGCTGACGCCGCCTTCAGTTGCCGTCGCCAGATCGTTGGGTCCGCCGCCGACCGCCGCGCTGCCGTTGATTAGCGTGAGACTCCCGTCCGTCGCAACCGAGTAACTCGAGATGCTGGCGCTCAGGTTATTGGAAACGTACGCGAATCCCCCAGTTAGGGGCTCGAGTGCGATCGATTGAGCCGCCGTACCGCCGTCGGCTATGTGTGAGCTAATTGCGTTTAGTTCTCCGCCTGTCGTGACTGTGAACGACGACACTGAGCCTTGGCCGCCCGCGGGAATAGATGTGGCTGTACCGAAAAGCTCAGTCACGAGCAGGTGCCCATTCTTATCGAAGCTGAAACCAAAGTAACTGGGGAGCGCCGGAAGAGAAGCCTGCGTGACGCTGGGGTAGCCAAGTCTGCCTGCGTTGTCAACCGGAAACGCATAAATCGTATTCGTTCCCTTGACCGTGACGATCAATTGATTGCCATTGGGTGTGAAGCGGATTTGTCCCGGCGAGCGGGAAAACGAAGGCGGATTCAAGCCGCATTCGAAATCCGCAGCTGGGGCGCCCGTCAGCGCGGCAAACCCCGCCGCCGAGGCGGCTGAGCAGCTCTCACCGGACCCGGTGGCGGGGCCTGGGCTGATGGGTGACACGCTCACCGGGGTCATGTTGCCGGATTCGCTTACGCGGAAGCCGGTAACATTGGGGCCAACGCCGCAGACGCTCGGGCCTCCTGCGTTGAGCACAAAGAGCACATCCCCGGCGTTCTCACCATTCTGGTTCTGCGTCTGCGCGGTTGCGACGGTGAGACTGTTGGGAAACATGCCACCCGAAGAAACACGGTCGGCGAAGGTCAAGGTCCCGTTGGAGGCAACAACGAACGAGGTGATCGTACCTAGCTGGCAGTCCGAGTTGTAGGCGCCGGCGCCATTGTTTGCCGAAGCGCTCTCGGTGTTGACCACGTACAAGAGGTGATGGCCCTTGTCCAGCTGCACGCTACCGGCAGATCCCAACGAGTCGACTCCGGCAAGTTGCAGGCCGCTCCCGCCGCCACCCGTTGCAATCGTCTGGACGAGAGTGAGATTTCCGTTGACGGCACGATGGTAGACGAGGATCTGGTTGTTCCCGAGGGCATTGGTCATCGCGTAGACTGCGCCGTCCGCCCAGGCCACCCCAGCGGGCAGAAGGCACAATAGGATGCTGAGCATGAATTGTATCGTCTTACGAGATATCGTTTTCGACATGTCTTTCCTCCTCGTTGGTTTCACTGCATTTTGACCGAATGGCCCCGAGCCCATGAACTATGCGGGAAAGCGGCGTTGTGGTTCGGCCACTCCCGCTAAACGAGCCTCGATGAGTGAACTGGCTGTGAATCGAAGTGCGCCCGGCAGGGCGACCGCATGGCGCGAGATGGTGCCTGTCAACTCAACATTTGTCAACTTCCAGTACTTCTAGAACTGTGGAAATGTCGCCTACTCCGTCAAAGCCGGGCAGGCGCGGCCCAATAAGTGCGGGATTTGTGAACGAGTGGCATGAACCCTATGCACATTGACAATGTGGCTTCATGAAGCTACATTAATGAATATGAAGAGCGTCGGCCTTAGGGACCTGAAGAACCGCTTGAGCGAGTACGTTCGGGAGGTCCGATCCGGTGAAGCGGTTCTGGTAACGGACCGAGGGGAAGTCGTCGCAGAACTCATTCCGCCCGGGAAAGGGAATGAGCCGCGCGATGTGCCTTCGGCGTTGGTGGCGCTCGCCCGGAGAGGCCTTCTGACGTTGGGTGTGGCAAATGAACCGGCTGCGTATCCGAGCCTCCCGCGTCTGCTGAGGAGACATCATGCTGCCGACCTCCTCGATGAGGAGCGCGGCGCAGGATGAACATTTATGCTGAATCGAGTGCGGTGTTGGCTTGGCTGCTGGGGGAGGAAACTGGGCACTCCGTGCGCGAAGTGCTTCGCCACGCCGAGTTGGTGACGGCTTCTGACCTTACAATTGTGGAATGTGATCGGGTGCTGATTCGTGCCGTAACGAGCGGCGAAATCAATGAAGCTGCCGCCGCGGATCGCCACGCACAGTTAAACGCCGCAGCTCGACACTGGCACTTATGGCGGGTCAGCTCAGAGATTGTCGAACGCGCCAAGCGCCCGTTTCCCACCGAGCCGGTTCGGACGCTTGATGCAATTCACTTGGCATCGGCATTGGCAGTGCGTTCGGCCCTGCCAGGAGTTGAGATTCTGAGCCTGGATGACCGCGTTCGCCGTGCCGGGAAGCAGCTAGGATTTGGCCTCCGACCGGAGTGACAGTCGACGGTCTCGGGAATCTGGGGTTTGGTCGTCGCAGTTGGCGCTGTTCACGGAAATCGCCATCCGTCGAGGTGGAGAACTCGGGAGAGCTCTGAGGTGCATTCGCCGATGTAAAGTGTTAGGTGGGGTGAGCGATGGGATTTGAATTTTCAAATCAACTGCTGAGTCTCGCTGATTCAGTTGCCCTTATCCCTAGGTTCCCTCCAAAAACGGCTAGTCTTTCTTCGATTTTGGACTCTAGTTGGACTCCACGAGTTGCCCAACTTGGCCCCTAAGCGTGAGCGAGCCGCCTGACGCGCTTGACGTGAATTTGTTTCTCACGCTTGCGCGTTTGGGCAATGTCATAGGAAGCCTGCATACGCATGAGCGTATCCATTTTCACGCCAAAAGCTTTCTCGATGCGGAGCGCCATGTTCCCCGATAGATCGGCCTTGGAGTTGAGCAAACTCGACAGGGCGGGGCGGGACACCTGGAGCACAGCTGCGGCCGCCGTGACCGAGAGGCCCGCGGGCTCGATGATCTCCGTGCGAACAAAATCGCCGGGATGAGGTGGATTCTTCATAGGCATAGTGTCTGCTCCTTCCGGTCCTAGTGATAATCCTCTAAGTTCAGGTCGCAAATTTCCTGCTCGGTTGAGTCGATACCAAATGTTAAACGCCAGTTGCGGGTAACGCTGAGGCTCCAGATTCCTCTGCGATCTCCCGTTAGCGTGTGTGCTTTCCAAGAGGGCAGGGTGCGTAGTTCTTCCGGCCCCTCCATTTCGTCAAGGAAAGCAAGCATCTTGCGGAGCTTGTCTGCGGAATCGGACGGGACGCCTTTTGCGTTGTCTTCCGCGTAGAGCCGTTTCAGGCCCTTATGGACAATGTTCCGGATTTTCACCGAGTGGAAGTGTAGCCTGTAACTTAACGCTTGTCAATGGCCCTGCAATTTTGTGAAATTGGGGTGAGCGATGGGATTTGAATCTTCAAATCAACTTCATAAGTCTCGCTGAATCTGTTGCCCTTATCCCGTCTCCCGCCCTAAAAACAGCCTGTTTTCCTTCGATTTTGGACTCCAGTTGGACCCCAGGCAGACATACAACCATAAGTCAAATGAGCGTCCACAGGTAAGGAGCATTGTGATAAAGTAAGGAGTTGGAGAGAAGACATGAAGAGCGAGGCCCGAATCACAAGTAAAGGGCAAATCACCGTGCCGCACGAGATTCGCCGTGCTCTGGGCGTTCGTCCAGGCGACAGGCTGCTGTTTGAAAAAGACCGCAGCGGAGTTCGCGTGCGGCCGGTGCGGAGCAAGAGTCCCTTTGAAAAATATCGTGGCATCGGGACGCCGGGCATTCATCGCGGCAGGAAGGCAGTGGTGCGTTGGACCCGCGAGCTGCGCGGGCGATGACCACCGCGATCGACTCCAACATCCTCGTCGCTCTCTGGAATGAGGACGACGTCCTGAATACCCAGGCGCGATCGGCTCTCGATGCCGCACTCGGCCACGGCAGCCTTGTCATAGCCGCACCGGTTTACGCGGAGGTTCTGGCTGCCCCGTCGCGGAATGAAGCTTTCTTGGATTCCTTCTGCAGAGAAACGGGAATCCGGATCGACTGGGAGTTGGGCGAAGCTACTTGGCGGTTGGCCGGTCGGGCCTTCCAACAGTATGTTGCCCGCAGGCGGAGAGCGCATGACTCCGGTCCGCGCCGTATCCTCGCTGATTTCCTAATCGGAGCTCATGCTTTGCAAAATGGATTCCGGCTTCTCACTCTCGACGACCGCGTCTATCGCGCAGCGTTCCCTCGACTTGCCATCGCGACCGCGTGAAAGTGTCCGCTGCTAAGTGCGGAACCGGAATTCTTCGAGAATACGGCAAAGCAGAGCCCGTCCCCTTTGCGTAGAAAACGAAAGTTCAGTGGTGAGTCGGACC
>DASYZX010000023.1:0-2355 GCA_035945715.1 Candidatus Acidiferrales bacterium | reverse complement strand
GCGGCTCAGCTCGCCGAAGCGCTGCGGATTGTCCGAGTAATCGCCGATCTGGTCGCCGTAGAGTTTTTCGCGGTCGAAATACTGCGGATCATCCACGAAGCAGTAGCGCACACCCTCAAACGTTCCCGCCTCGACAATCGCCGGAAAGCGTACTTTCTGCCCCAGCGGCACGCTCAAGCTCGAAATAATCGTCCGCGCCGCCTGGTTCCCTCGATACCGCGGCAGCAGCACCACCACCTGATGCCCCATTGCCACCAGCGAACGCGGCAGCGCCTCCACCACGTCCGCCAACCCGCCAGTCTTCGAGAACGGCAGCCCTTCCGGTGACACGAACAGAATCTTCATCAACCCTCGCGAGAATTACAAATAGCCCTGAAGCGAAAAAGCAAGCACCACGAGACGTGAAACATAAACCTACTGAATCGTTCCACTCGCGTCAAGCCAAACCGCCAGTTCTGTACCTCTCTGTGCAGAACCGCATGGTAAGATGACACACTAAATCCCAACAGCGCATAACGGTTTTCGTCTTGAAGGAGAAAATGCCATGTCCGGTTGGTTCGTGTTAATCGCCGCCGCTCTTCTTATCCAATTCCCGCTCGCGTCATTGCGTCAAACACTGCAACCTGCCCAGAGCGTCAGCGCGAGTGACGTTAACACTGTGCCTGAGTGGCTGCCAATCCGGATTCCGACCGCTTTATATGAGAAATGGAGAAAATACGGCATATGGGATTACAAGCAGCAGAGTTCCCAGTATCGCGATTTCACGCAATTCAACTTCGGCGCGACTGGGAGCGCAGCCGGTCTTGATAAGGATTCTCTCTTGGCCTTAGCACAGGCCTCCAAGCCAACACGCGAGGACGTCAACAGACTTGATGACCCAGCGCTTCTGGCCAGCTTTGACCACAACTTTGATGAATTCCAAAAGTTACTTGGAATGGTTGGTCAAGATAGTCATTTGATCCGAATAGCCGACGACTTTACTTGGCTTGACAACAGCTCCAAATGGCCCCGTACGGATATTGGGTTAAGCCCAAAACGATGGAACGAATACAGGTCACTCTTCGAGAGACTGTCACTGCCTGAAGGAATCGTTCGTACTGCCGACTTCCCTGGCGCAGTCTTCTTCATCGCGCGGGTCCGCGGACTGTGCACGGGCGGCTCCAGCGCCGGTTATGTCTATTCGACTGGTGCCCTGGCCTCGACTACGGAATCGCCAAGCAAGGCGCTAGACGCAGAGGCTCGGCAGAACCCCAACCAACACTACGCCTACGTGTTCAAGCCGCTGAAAGCCAACTGGTACGCCTTCTATGAGATAGATTGGTAACAAGCAACTTCCATGTCGCGGCAAAAGCTCGGCCAGCATTTCCTCTCACAGGCCTCCTGGCGCACGCGTATCGCCGAAACGCTTCCCGTCGAACGCGACGCCATCTGGCTCGAAATCGGCGCGGGCCACGGCGAAATGACGGAGTTTCTTGCGACGCGCGCCCGTCGCGTCATTGCCATCGAGACCGATGCCGCTCTCGCCTCCGCCCTTCGCAAACGCGCCGGACACTCGCCCGCGACGGCGAACTTGTCCGTCAACATGGGCTCGTCCGCCAAAGCGGTCGAATTCCCCGCGACGTCAGGTTGGCCCAACGTCGAAGTCGTCCACACCGACATTCTCTCCCTCGACCTCGCCGACCTAGTTCGCCGCTTCGCCACAAACGACTCGCGTCAGGGCACGGTTTTTTACACTGACGCAGGAAGTGCAACCGTGCCGAAAGACGCTCCAATGAGAGAGGCTTTGGGCCCTGAGGCCCGTCTTAAAGCTGGCAAGCCTGTTAACGCGTCAGCTTCCCATGATCGCTTTCGCGTCTACGGCAACTTGCCTTACTACATTACGTCTCCGATCCTCTCGCACCTTTTCCGTTTCGCCGACCTCATCGATTCCATCCACATCGTCACGCAACTCGAAGTCGCCCAACGCATCGCCGCGCATCCGCGCAGCCGCGACTACGGCTACTTGTCAACGCTCTGCCAATTCTACGCGCATCCCGAACTCGTCTTCCGCATTCCTCCCGGCGCATTCCAACCACCGCCCAAGGTTACTTCCGCGCTGATCGAAATGCATCTGCCCGGCGAACGCGCCGCACTCGGCATTCGCGACGAGCACTCATTTCTGAAATTCCTGCAAACGTGTTTCGCGCACAAGCGCAAAACCCTCCGCAACAATTTGCGCGGCACTTACGCGCATGACGCAGTAGCAAAAGCTCTCGCCGCCGGCGCGCTTACGGACAAATCCCGCGCCGAAGAATTGACGCTTCATCAATTTGCTCAGATTTTTAGGTCCCTGGCCGCTTAACCGTCAGGCTTCGG
>DASYZX010000022.1:0-104244 GCA_035945715.1 Candidatus Acidiferrales bacterium | reverse complement strand
GGCGTTGCAGCTAACAGTGAGGCACTGTAAACTGTTTTGCAGTTGCGGTTGGAAGTTTGTCGGGGCGTGGCTCAGCCTGGCTAGAGCGCCTGGTTCGGGACCAGGAGGTCGGTGGTTCAAATCCACTCGCCCCGACCATTTCGTGGTTGTACGGTCCGGAGAGATCCTTATAGGGAAGATCCGAACGCCCAGTAACAGACATCCGTGTTTAACTTAGACATGAGTCAACTTGTCACCACCCGTGCCACGGCCTATCGCTCGCCTGCTTTGAGTGCGGTAGAAACGACTCATGTCCATCAAGGCTGAGACGGGAAACGGACTACCTCGTTCTCCGTCGGCAATTCCATAGTGTGTTTTTCCGGCGCGTCTTTTGCCTCCGACGGCTTCCATCCGAAGCCTTTGCCTTCCACTTCAAATGACGAGAATAAGTAGGGCAGACCCTCGGAGCCGAGCGGCGAGCTGGCATTGGAAATATGGAAGTGAAGGTGCGGTTCCGTGGAGTTTCCCGTGTTTCCCACGAGGCCCAGCACTTGGCCGCGATGGAGGTGGTCTCCGACTTTGACACGAATCGAACCGGGCTGAAGGTGAGCATAGAACGCGTAACAGCCGTTGCCGATATTGAGAATGACGTGGTTGCCGCCGACCGTTTCCAAAGTAATCGGCACAGCACGAGAATCTATACCTGGAACGTTGAGAGGAATGCCGTCTTTGACTTCGGTGACGATGCCGTCAGCGACTGCGAGAGCGTCTGAACCGAAGGCGTAGTAATTCTTGTTATCGAGCTTGTCGCCATGATACGTCTGGCCGTCGTCGCCCAGCTTGACCCAATCGATTGCAAACCGTTGCGAAATGACCGCATGGCCGTTGATGGGAATCAGAGCGCGCCGATGTCCTGACGTATTCGAAGGGCCGTTCGCTGCCAGCCAGTGGTCGCCGCGCAACGGCGGACTGATCACGATGGGACCGGTATGCACGGCCAGCGGGTTGGTCTCGACGCTCAGCTCGTCGGGGTAGTCTCCCAGCATCACGCTGACGCGATGCCGAATCGACGCAGGGACATCGGCTTTGCTGTCGACGGTGATCCACAGGAACACGACGGCTTCGGTTCCCGGCGTCAGTCTCGATTTAGGCAAAGCGGTAACCCCGGGACGCTGGAGCATGCTGTCAAGCGCAGCGCCGGAAAACGAGGCGAGCGAATTCGATGAATTGGCCGCGAGAACTTCAACGCGGGTCAAAGAGCAATTCCACGGACTCATGTTTACGATGTGCAGCTCATAAACAAGATGCAATTTTCCATCGGCCTTGAAGGCCATGGGAGCAATGGGTACAGTGACGTCGAGCGGCAAAGAGATGGGCTTTTGTTTTGGTCCGGGAGCTGCGGCTGAACTGTTTGTCGAGGATGGTGCGGACGTGGCAGAACGCGTCAAGTTGAGCGGCTGGGGAGGCGTACTCGCCTGTGTCCAAGTACCAGTGATCTGTTTCTGATCGTCGCTCAGCGTGCCTTCGTAAACGCCGCCGATTTGCGCGATTTCAAAATGAATCTTCTGGCCTTGGACGGTAACGCTGGAGCAAGGCAGCACCGCACCCTGATCCACGCTGTTGACCTGGCCGGAATAATCGCCGTTGCTTAATTTCGCGAACGTGATGACGAGATGCAGTTGGTTTGCGCCCGTGCCCAGCACGCCGGTCCAAGAGTCGGAAATGTCGATGGTGGGGGTCGTTTGCTGAGCGCGCAGGCCTGCGGAGAAGGCGAACGGCAAACAAATGACCACGAAGAGCAAGGGGTTGCGCAGGAAGATGCGCGAAAACCTGGAACGCCCCAGGCAGTTCATAATCGCAGAGACGGATTGAGTCACGCGAACCTCCGTTCGTTGAGAGCAACTCAGATATGTGTTGCACAATGGCCACCGACCGATAGAATGCGCGAAATATATGTTCCACTGCTCGACTGTTCTGTCGTGTGAGGCGCATCATACACAAAACAACGGCGGCGCACGAGAGCGGATAATAATCCGGGCCGCTGCGCTGAGTATCACTGAGGCACATCGTGTCTACGCCTGCTTCTACTGACGATCGCTCGAAATCCCGAGGACTCTTGCGCGAGTTGCGATTGCGCGACGCAACAGCAATTGTCGCTGGAACGATCATTGGTTCTGGCATTTTTCTCGTCCCGGGCAACATAGCCAATCAGTTGTCATCTTTCGCCGCGGTGATTCTCGTGTGGCTAACTGGTGGCCTACTTAGCTTGTTTGGCGCGCTGGCGCTTGGCGAGCTGGGCGCCGCGTTTCCCAAGGCTGGCGGACTCTACGTTTATTTGCGGCAAGCTTACGGCCGAACGACGGGATTTCTATATGGCTGGGCGCTCCTGGCCCTAATCCATTCGGGCAGCATCGCCACCTTGGCCGTCGCGTTCCGCATTTACCTCGCCCAGATTTTCCCTTTGACATTAACGCAGCAAAAACTTGCCGGAATTCTGCTGGTTCTCTTGCTAACCGGCGTGCATTGCCTGGGCGTGAAATCGGGAAAGAACGTGCACAACGCGCTGACCGTCGCGAAATATGCCGGCTTGGCGATGATGCTTGGGCTGCTTTTTTATGGAGGTCACCTTCATTTGCTGCGAGCCAGTGTTTGGCCGCGGAATGGCTTTCATTTCCGGCCAGCGTCCTTCGGCATCGCGCTGATTGCTGTTTTGTGGGCGTACGAAGGGTGGCACGTGCTGTCGTTCATGACGGGCGAGGTCAACAATTCGCGCCGCGACCTTCCGCGCGGGCTCTTTTACGGTACGTTAATCGTTGCCGTAACCTACCTCATAGCGAATGCGGCCTATTACTCGGTGCTCACAAACACGCAGATTCAACATTCGCAACGCGTGGCGGCAACTGCGATCAACGCCGTAACAGGCGGCGCAGGCGCTGCGGCATTTATTTCTTCCCTCATACTGGTCTCCATTATTGGGGCGACGAATGGAATGATTCTGACTGGGCCGCGGGTGTATTACGCCATGGCGGAAGAGGGATTGTTTTTCTCCATCTTTGGTAAAGTGAACGCGCGGTTTCGTGCACCGGTCTTCGCCATTCTTGTCCAGGGATTGTGGGCGGCAGGATTGACGTTGCTGGGATCATTTCAAGAATTGTTCACCTACGTTGTGTTTGTCGGATGGATTTTCTATGGACTGACGGTAGCAGGCGTCATCGTGCTCCGCATCCGCCGGCCTGACCTGGAACGGCCGTTTCGCGTGCCCGGCTATCCGTGGCTGCCGGCGCTGTTTGCGCTCGCGGCTCTAGGAATAACGGTTAGCGCCATTGCCGCATCGCCTATGCATGCTGTTTTTGGCACCTTGTTGGTTTTGAGCGGACTGCCCCTGTACGCGCTCTTTGTGGTGCGCTCGAAAGCGGCTCGCATGAATAGCTCACCGGACGTCGCTGCGGAGTAAGCGTTGATACACGCATGATTTCGCTTGCTGAACCAATTGTTTCAATTGCGGCGTGCCAGCGAGTTGCGGCGAGGATGAGCTTGACATCTTCGGCTCGTCCTCAATAGAGTGCCTGTTTTCAGGGGTCAAAAACCAATTCTTCAGCGCAGGTCCATGCGTCGGTCTACACAATTGCGGCGAGCCGCATCACTTGCATTGCTGGTTGTCTCTGGTGGCGTGCTTGCGTACTCATCGCCCAGGAAAGCGAAGGCTGCCCAAAACGTTGCCGCTCAGAACGAATATGCGCAAGTTGCTGACACGCTCTCAAATTTCATTCAACACGAGATGCAGGATAAGCGACTGCCGGCGTTTTCGATTGCGCTCGTCGACAACCAGCAAATCGTCTGGGCGCAGGGATTTGGATACGCGGATCCGGACAAGAAAATCCCGGCGACGGCGAACACCGTTTTTCGCATCGGTTCGGTCTCCAAACTTTTTACTGACATCGGCGTGATGCAGCTGGTCGAGCGCGGCCAACTTGATTTGGACGCTCCGATTCAGAAGTATCTGCCTGACTTCCATCCGAAGAACCCGTTCCACACGGAGATCACGCTGCGACAGCTGATGTCGCACCGTGCGGGCTTGTTACGAGAGCCGCCGGTAGGAAATTATTTTGACCCGTCGGAATTATCTCTGGCGGCGATGATACATAGCTTGAACGATACAACACTGGTGTACGCGCCCGAGACACATACAAAGTATTCGAACGCGGGCGTCGCGGTCGTTGGCTATGTCCTTGAAAAACATAGCGGAGAGCCCTTTGCTGCCTATTTGCAACATGCTGTGCTGCAACCGATGGGTCTGCGGGACAGCGCTTTCCGACCGGAGCCTCAACTGATTGCAAATCTGGCGAGAGCATACATGTGGTCCTACGATGGAAAGCTGTTTCAGGCACCGACGTTCGAGCTTGGGATGGCGCCGGCGGGCTGCATGTACTCAACGGTTCTGGACCTGGGAAAATTTTTGAGTGTGCTATTCAGTGGCGGAAAGGGCGCGGGTGGACAAGTACTAAAGAGCGAAACTCTAGAGAAGATGTGGACGCCACAGTTCGCGAAGCCGGGCCAAAGTTCGCCCTACGGCTTGGGATTCCGTCTGACCCAATTGGATGGGCATCGCGAGGTCGAGCACGCTGGGGCGATTTACGGATTCGCAACGCAGCTTTCCGGATTGCCGGACGACAAACTCGGCGCCGTCGCCGTGACCACGATGGACAGCGCGAACGCGGTGACCAGTCATGTCGCCGATGTCGCCTTGCGCTTGATGCTTGCGGCCAAATACGGGAAGCCGCTTCCTGACATTCAAGAGACGACTGCAATCCCGCCCGACCGAGTGCGCCAGCTCGAAGGACGCTATGGCCAGGGCGACGGAGCAGTGGACCTTGTCGCGCAAGAGGATGAGCTGTATTTGCGCCCGGTTGGCGATGGCGAACAGGTCAGGTTGCGGCAGTTGGGCGATGACCTGATCGAAGAGGGACGGTTGGGCTACGGATTGAGAGTTACGCCGGTTGCGGACGGCATACGCATCGGCGATAAAGTTCTTGCCCGAGAGAAAGAAGAGCTGCCCGCAGCGGTCCCGGAACACTGGAAGGGGCTGATTGGCGAATACGGTTGGGATTACGACACGCTTTATATTTCCGAACGCGATGGCAAGCTCACCGCATTGATTGAATGGTTTGAATACGCGCCGCTCGAGCAATCTTCGGAGAACGTTTTCAGTTTTCCTCGCGGGGGACTTTACGGCGGAGAGCAAGCGATATTCACGCGCGATGCGGAGGGCAACGCGACACAGGTCAAAGTGAGCGGGGTAGTCTTCAAGCGAAGGCCGCTTGGCCCGATCGCTGGCGGAGTTTTTCACGTGCACCCCTCGAAGCCTTTGGACGAGCTCAGGAAAGAGGCCCTGGCCGCAAAGCCTCCGCAAGAATCAGGAGACTTCTGGAAGCCCGACCTCGTGGATGTTTCCACGCTGGATCCGTCCATTCATTTCGATATTCGCTATGCGAGCACGAACGATTTTCTAGGCGAGCCCGTTTACTCGGAGGCGAAAGCGTACTTGCAGCGGCCGGCGGCCGAAGCGCTGCTACGCGCAGACCGCAAACTCAAAGCGCTGGGATACGGCATTTTGGTTCACGATGCGTACCGGCCGTGGTACGTAACAAAAATCTTCTGGGATTCGACTCCCGACGACAAAAAGATCTTTGTCGCGGACCCGAAAGACGGTTCGCGGCACAACCGCGGCTGCGCGATCGATATGTCCCTTTACGATCTAAAAACGGGCAAGCCCGTCGAAATGACCGGCGTCTACGACGAGATGTCTGAGCGCTCTTATCCGTTTTATCCGGGAGGGTCTTCGATCGAACATTGGCATCGGGACATTCTGCGCCATGCGATGGAGTCGGAAGGTTTCACCGTATACGAGTTCGAATGGTGGCACTTCGACTACAAGGACTGGCGGCACTATCCGATTCTCAATATCACATTTGAGCAGCTTCAGAATTCAGCATCCAGACAATCATCGCGCGTTGAAAGCTCGCGGCCAACAAAAAGTGAGGTTGCAGACTTGAGAGCGAACAGTTCACACGCGCACGAGAGGGAGGCTTCTTACTAGTGACGGCAAAGAATAATCGAACCTTTGTGCGGTGCGTGTGCGGAATCTTGGCGGTCGCGGCTGTTTTGGCGTCGGCATCGATTGCGCGCTCTCAAGACGTTTCACTCGGAAGCAAAATCACTCAGATCACGAGCCGGCCGGAATTTAGACATTCAAGCTTTGGAGTCGAGGTGTATTCGCTCGACCAAAGTAGAGTTGTTTATGCTCTGAACGAACAGCAATTCTTCACGCCTGCCTCGACGACAAAACTCTTCACTGAAGGAACAGCGCTCGAACTGCTTGGGGCGGATTATCGTTTTCATACGCGCGTGTATCGCACCGGCGCGATCTCTGCCGACGGCACGCTGAATGGAGATTTGGTTCTGGTGGCGAGTGGCGACCCGAATCTCTCCGGACGCATCCAGCCGGACGGAACGCTCGCGTTTGAGAACGAGGACCACGCTTATGACGGAAGCCCTGACACTAAAGCTGTACCGGGCGACCCTCTGCTGGTAATTCGGCAGCTGGCACAGCAGGTTGCGTCGCATGGGATCAAGCGAATCAGCGGCCGCGTTTTGGTGGATGCAACGCTCTTTCCCGAAGGAACCCAGGAACTTGGAACCGGCGTTGTCATTTCCCCGATCTGCGTGAACGACAACATCATCGATCTGACCGTGTCGCCCGGCAGCACGCAAGGCGCTCCTGCGGAGCTGACTGTTTCTCCCGCGACTTCCTATGCCACCTTCGTAAATCAGATTACGACCGGTCCCTCTGGCTCGAAGCCGAACCTGGACTCCTCTTCCGACGTCACAAATGCGGACGGCTCGCACAAACAGACGCTGACCGGCACGTTTCCTCTTGGTGGTCCTTCGATTCTCTACAAGTATGCCGTCCCTCAGCCGAGCCGCTTTGCGCAGGTCACGTTCATCGAAGCACTGCGGGCAGATGGAGTGAACGCAGAAATACCGGACCTAAATACTCCGCTCGATTTCAAGGTACTCTCCGCAGCTTACACACAAGAAAACGTTGTCGCCGAGCATGTCTCTCCTCCGGTCTCGGAAGAGGTGAAGGTGACTCTGAAAGTCAGCCAGAACTTGCACGCGTCAATGACTCCCTACATTCTCGGCGCTGTGCTCGAACACGCGACAAAAGAGATCGACCAAGCCGGCTTCAACTTAGAGCACGATTTCCTGGTGAAGGCCGGCCTCGACTTGAGCGGCGCTTCGCAAGCCGATGGCGCCGGCGGCGCGCCGGCGGCGTTTTTTACGCCTGATTTTGTGGCGCATTATTTGGCGTTCATGGCGCGACAGAAGGACTCTCGAGCGTTTGAAAGGGCGCTACCGATCCTTGGCCGGGACGGTACGCTCTGGAAAATCGAAGTGAACTCACCGGCTGCCGGTCACGTGATGGCCAAAACGGGCACGTTTGGCGCTTACGATGCGTTGAATAAGGATTTGATGCTGACCGGAAAGGGCCTCGCAGGATATATGGCCACACTCGATGGGAGGCATCTGGCCTTCGCACTTTACGTCAATCGCGTTCCGCTCTCTCTCGATGATCCAAATGCGGCGGATAAAGTCGCCGGCGAGGCGCTGGGGCAAATTGCATCGGCGATTTATTCCACACCTTCCCAGTAAAAGGGCGCAGCATCGCCAAGCAATCAAATGTATGAGTCCGTGAACTCACACCGACCTGCTCGCCTTGCGGTACAAACCCGGCTAGAGAGGCGACAGCGCAAAGGGGTGCACGAACCGGGATCAGTTCGAGACGACAGGCAATAGTTGACGCGTTGCTTGGCCCGGCAGTATTATCCGCGCGTTTCGACGCCATCGTGTGCTGCAAAGGAAGAATCATGTCAAAGCGAATTGCTCTGCTCGTTTCGGTTTTCTCAGTTTTAATCCTGTGCCTTGCTGCACCTTCATCCGCGCAGGACTCGGAAGGGAATTCCAGGACCTTCAGCCAATTGCGATTTCGCTACATCGGCCCGCCGGGCAATCGCGCAATCGCGGTTGCCGGCGTTCCGGGAGATCCGGACATTTATTACGTTGGCGCGGCTTCGGGCGGAATCTTCAAAACGACGGATGGCGGAATTCATTGGGAGCCGATTTTTGACAAGCAGGACGTCTCATCTGTCGGCGCGATAGCGATTGCTCCGACCGATCCCAACATCATCTGGGCGGGCACTGGTGAGCCTTACATCCGCAGCCATGTCTCGATTGGAGACGGGATTTACGAATCGACAGACGCTGGCAAAACATGGACGCACATGGGCCTGGAGAATACGGGCCGCATCGCAAACGTGATCATCGACCCGCGCAATCCGAATATCGTGCTGGCCTGCTCGCTGGGTACTTCGTATGGGCCACAACCTGAACGCGGCGTCTATCGCACGACGGACAGTGGGAAGACCTGGCAGAAGACTCTTTTTGTGGACGAGAACACCGGCTGCTCAGATTTGACGATGGACCCGAACAATTCTCATATTCTCTTTGCCGGCATGTGGCAGCTTGTAATTCATACGTGGGGCAGGACGAGCGGCGGGCCGGGCAGCGGTCTGTTCAAGTCAACTGACGGCGGCGTCACCTGGAAGCGCTTGGAAGGGCACGGCCTGCCGCATTCGCCGCTTGGACGCATCGCCGTCCGCCTCGCGCCTTCCGATTCAAATCGGGTGTATGCGGAGATCGAGACCGGCGACGGCGTGCCCATGGACGGACAGCCGACACAGCGCGGACAGCTCTGGCGATCCGACGATGGCGGCGAGAATTGGGAAGTTGTGAGCTACGACCGGCAAATCCGCGGCCGCACGCACTACTACACACGCGAAGAAATCTCGCCGGACAACGAGAACGAAGTTTATTTTTTCTCCGCTTCGTTTTCTCGCACGCTTGATGGCGGGAAAACTCTAACCGAAATGCCCGCCGGCCCCGGCGGCGACAACCACGAGATGTGGATCGATCCGAAGAATGCGAATCGCATGGCTGTGGTGAACGATGGCGGTGTGAGCATTTCGATCAATCATGGCCAAACGTGGGATCATATTCAACTTCCCATCGCGCAGATTTATCACGTGACCGTAGACGACCAGATCCCTTACAACGTCTACGGCAACAAGCAAGATGGCGGGTCGTATCGCGGGCCGAGTAACAGCCTGCAGTTCGGTTTCTTCGGGGGACGCGGACCAGGACCGATTTCACGCAGCGTTTGGGAGGGAATTTCGGGCGGCGAGAGCGGCTTTGCCACTGTCGATCCTGTCGACAACAGCATCGTGTGGAACAGCGGAACAGGTTCGGGAAGCGTCGGCGGCACGGTAATTATTGACGATCTGAAGAACAAACAGGCTCATGTGGTCGAGGTCTGGCCGGAAACGACCATCGGCGCGCCCGCTGGTGACGTCAAATACCGTTTCAATTGGGAATTTCCCATCACCATTTCACCATTCGACCACAACAAGATTTACGTGGGAAGTCAATACGTTCACGTGACAACAAATCGTGGCCAAAGCTGGCAGGTCATCAGCCCCGATTTAACGCGGGATGATCGGAGCAAGATGGGAATTTCCGGCGGACTGACACCGGACAACATCGGTGTTGAATATGCCGGCGTCGTTTTTTCGATCGCGGAATCGCCGAAGGAGGCCGGAGTTATCTGGGCCGGTACGAATGACGGCCTCGTGCAAATTACGCGCGACGACGGGAAGAATTGGACGAATGTGACTGCCAATATCCCTCATCTGCCGGAATGGGGAACCGTGAGCAACATCGAGGCGTCGCGCTATGATGCAGGCAAGGCGTACATCACCGTCGATTTTCATCAAATGAACAATCGCGATCCCTACGTTTACAAAACGACGGATTATGGAAAAACCTGGACGGAAATCACTAATGGCATTCCGCACAGCCCGCTGAGCTATGCGCACTGTGTGCGGGAAGATCCCGTACGCAAAGGGCTTCTGTACGTCGGCACAGAGAATGCGTTATATGTTTCGTTCGACGATGGCGAAAACTGGCAGCCTTTGCAGTCGGGTTTGCCGCCTGCGCCGGTTTACTGGATCACGGTACAACAACGATTTCATGACCTCGTTCTGGCTACGTATGGCCGGGGATTCTGGGTTCTGGACGACGTGACTCCGCTCGAGCAGTTGACCTCCGAAGTGCGCTCCTCGGACGCTCATCTGTTTGCGCCACGCGATGCGTATCGTTTCCGCAATGTCTCGCAGCCCGCTTCGGTCTCTTACGATCCGACGACGGGACACAATCCGCCATACGGCGCGTCGATCGACTATTACCTAAAGAGCCCAGCGCAGGGCGACGTAAAAATCGTCATCAATGACGCAAATGGGAAAACCGTCCGCACGCTTGAGGCGGAAAAAAATGCAGGAATTGATCGTGTTTGGTGGGATCTACGATTTGAACCGAGCAGGCAGTTTCATCTGCGAACCAGTCCGCTCTTCGCTCCGGAGGTAACGGTCGGACCAGAAGGTTGGCGTTCAGCGCCGGCTGTCGAACCCGTTTCGTTGCTCGCTCCACCGGGGACGTACACGGTCAAACTCACAGCTGACGGGCACGAATACTCGCAAAAGCTGAACGTGCTGAAGGATCCTCATTCCTCGGGAACGGCGGCCGATATTGAGTCGCAGAACAAACTGGAAATGGCCATTCGAGATGAAATGAACACCATGGCTGACGCAGTGAATCACATTGAATCGCTGCGCGCTCAACTTGGGGACTTCGAAAGCCAACTCGGCAATGGAGAGAATTCCAGGTCGCTGCGGTCCGCTGCGGATGATCTGAGCAAGAAGCTGGTCGATTTAGAGGGCCACATGTTGCAACTTAAAGCTACCGGCCGCGGGCAAGACGATGTGAGATGGGAATCGATGCTGGTCGAAAAGCTAAGTTATCTGGCGCAAGGGGTGGGCGAATCGGATTTCGCGCCAACCACGCAGCAAATCGCCGTCAATGATGAACTGAAAAAAGAAGTGGCCCAGTATAGCGGCGAAACCGAGCAGCTTATGGCGAAGGACGTGGCGGCCTTCAATTCCATGCTGCGGGGACGGAACATTCCGAACATCATGACGAAAACACCCTGATACAGGACGTTTTCGGCACTTGGTTTTTGTCTGCCGCGAATCTCGCGGATACAGCCGGCGTCCGCGAGAACGGAAAAGTGATTCGCTGGTCGATTGCCAATCCCAACCGGCTCTTCTTCAGTTGACAACTCGCTCTGTTCGTGAGAAATTTCTCTTATGGCGAACAAAAAGCGAAAACAGTAAATTGATTTTGACCCGATACCAGCTATGCACAGAAATTTCGCGCAGTTGCGCTCTCAAGTCGAACACGCCCTTGCTGGCCGCGTTGCCGCCCCTTTCGAGTACAGAGATCGCAGCGCCACGGAGAGTGTTTCCACTGGCATTGATGAAATCGATCTACTCACTGGCGGTTTTCCTCGCGGCGCGCTGACCGAAATATTCGGCCCTCCCTGCTCCGGCCGGACAAGCTTGCTCGTTTCCGCATTAGGCATTCGAACAACTCATGCGGAGAGTTGCGCTTTGATCGACGCATGCGACGCCTTCGATCCGTGCCGTGCGGAGGCCGCAGGAGTGGAACTGAAACAGTTGCTATGGGTGCGCTGCCGGAATTTCAATCATGCTCTGCGTGCCACGGATTTGCTTTTGCAAAGCGGTGGCTTCGGCTTTGTATGCCTGGATCTGGGTGATGTTCCACGTGAAACGGTGCGCAAGCTTCCGTTGGACGCGTGGTTTCGTTTCCGGCGCGCGGTGGAAAACACGCAAACAGTTTTAGTGATTCTAGAACAAGAATCGAATGCGAAAACGTGTGCTTCTTTAGTTTTGCGTCTAGAAGCTGATTTTGTTCATTGGTTTACAACGCAGCCAAGGAACATACTCAGATTTTATCCGGAAGATCCCTCCCAGCCGTCCTTTGGGCAGTTGCTGTATGGCCTGGATGTACGTGCCAGCGCATTGCGCTCGCGGATGAGCCCGGTAAGCAGAACGGCTTTTCGCAAAGGTCACATTTCCAACTTTACAGACGGTTCATTAGGCTCGACCCAAACTATCTTCAGGGCAAATGCAATGCCGGAATACCTTTCCGGTGCGCGCATCGAATCGAAAACTCGAATCGACTGAAACTAAAACAGGAGATTTGTCCGTAACAGGATCAAAAACATTGGCTATGACATTTGCTTCTATTTACGTCCCGAATTTTATTTTGCAGGCCATTTTGTGTGCTGAACCTGCTTTGCGCGGCAATGCAGTCGTTCTTTTGGACGGAACTCCTCCTCTCTGCAGCGTGGTGGCTATCAACGATTCCGCGCGACAAGCAGGAATCGAAATCGGCATGACAGAACCGCAAGCCGCTCAGTTTTTCGGTGTGGAAAAAAGGCGCCGTTCCCCCCCGTGCGAAGAATCTTTGCATATAGCACTGCTGCAAATGTGCCGGTCCATTTCCCCGCGCGTGGAAGATGCCGCCGCCGATACATTGATTCTCGATCTTGCAGGTTTGCATTGCGTCTTCGACTCGCACAAAAAGATTGCGAGTGCATTAGTGAGCCGCGCGTACGAACTTGGTCTGACAATAAATGTCGCAATCGCTGCAACTATCGATGTAGCCATTCACGCCGCGCGCGGCTTCTTCGGAATTACCTTGATTCCTGCCGGCGAAGAAGCGCAGCGATTGAGCAGCTTGCCAGTGAGCGTGCTTTCTCCCTCCGTCGAAATTCTGGAAACGCTGGAACGCTGGGGCGTAAGCACCTGCGCGGAATTGGCGGCTTTGCCCGTGCTGCAACTTTCCGAGCGTTTGGGACAGGAAGGCGTGCGTTTGCACGAATTGGCACGCGGTGCAGGCATGCGTTCCTTGGTGTTGGCCGAATCACAATTGCGCTTTGAAGAAGAGATTGAGATCGAAGATGCAGTAGAAGAACTCGAGCCCTTGTCGTTTCTTCTTGGCCGGCTGCTCAATGGGCTGTGCGCCCGTTTGCAGGCGCACGCGCTGGCTGCTTCCTCAATTCATTTGCGATTTACGCTAGGCGATGCATTTGAAACAGAGCCGGCGATGGTCGGAGCACCGTACACTGCGGAACCTTCTCTCTCGTTTTACGAGAAAACCTTGCGCTTGCCTGTGCCTATGCGGGATCCGAAATTGCTTTTGAATTTGCTTCGCTTGCTATTGCAAACGGATCCGCCACAAGCATCGATACGCCAAATTTCTCTTGCGGCTGTACCGGCACGGCTGCGCACAGCGCAAAACGGCCTGTTTCATCCCAGTTTCATCGATCCGGAAAAATTGGAATTGACCATCGCACGGCTGGCGAATCTCGTTGGCAGTTCGAATGTCGGCTCGCCTGAAGTGATGGATACGCACCGTCCTGGCGCATTTCGGATGAACCGATTTGCTCCTGCGCTGACCGAAATGAAAATCCATCGGAAACTTGGCCGCGCCTCTGCAAACTCCAATGCAGAATCTGAACCCAAGCCGCGAAAAACAGTCATAGCCCTGCGAAATTTCCGACCGGAATGGCTGGCAAAAATCGAGGTGCGCGAAGATCGTCCGATGCACATTTCTTTTCGTGGCATGCGCGGCAAGATCGTGGCCGCTTCCGGACCATGGCGCACTTCTGGAGACTGGTGGCGGCAAGAAGCATGGCGTCACGATGAATGGGATATTGATGTCCGGTTCGATTCCAGCGCGTCGCTTATGGGCCACGATTTGCATTGGGAAATGCAAGACGGCCTCTTTCGCATTTATTACGACAACTTGCGTCGCAACTGGTTTGTTTGTGGAAGATACGACTGATGTACACGGAACTTCATGCCCGCTCTGCGTTCAGTTTCTTGGAAGGCGCTTCTCTGCCAGAAGAGCTGGCGGCCATGTGTGCGGAGAGCGGAATGCCGGCAATGGCCCTGCTCGACCGCGACGGCGTTTACGGCGCACCGCGTTTTTATCTCGCTGCACAAAAAGCTTCCATCCATGCGCACATTGGCACGGAAATCACTTCGACGCAAGGCTGGCGCTACCCGCTCCTCGTTGTGTCAGGTCTGGGCTACCAAAATCTTTGCCGCCTGATTACGAAGATGAAATTACGCGGGCCAAAAGGCGAAGGAAGGATTTCATCTTTGGAGCTCGCTGAATATTCCGCAGGGCTGATTTGCCTCACAGGAGGTGGCGAAGGCCCGCTCGCACATTCTCTGGCACACGGCGGAATGGATGAAGGAATCGCCTGCGTGCAACAGCTTCGCGAATTATTTGGACGTCAGAATGTTTACGTCGAATTGCAGCGGCACTTCTGCCGTAAAGAAGAGGCGCGCAACCAAGCTGCGGTTGCGATAGCGCATAAATTCGGTTTGCCGCTGTTGGCTACGAATGGCGTCTGTTACGCGTTGCCGCAGCGCCGCGAAGTGATGGATGTTTTCACAGCAATACGCAATCACCGGACTTTAGCGACCGCGGGACGTCTATTGGCTGTCAATTCCGAGCGCCATTTGAAACCGCCCGCCGAAATGGAAAGACTGTTCGCCGATCTGCCGGAAGCAATCGCAAATACGCAGGAGCTTTCATCGCGACTCGAATTCAGCTTGAAAGATTTGGGCTATCGTTTCCCGGACTATCCCGTCCCAGCGGGACAATCGCAGATTCATTTTCTTCGTCAGCGCACGCAGGAAGGCATGCTCTTCCGCTATGGTTCGGGCAATGACAAAGCTCAGCGCCAAATCGAACATGAATTGAGCATCATCGCAAAACTTCACATGGAAGGTTATTTCCTGATTGTTTGGGACATTGTGCGTTTTTGCCGTGAACACAACATCCTCGTACAGGGACGCGGCTCGGCTGCGAACAGCGCAGTTTGCTATGCGCTGGGCATCACAGCAGTGGATCCCGTAGGGATGGAATTGCTGTTCGAACGCTTCCTCACCGAAGAACGTGGCGAATGGCCGGACATCGACCTTGACCTTCCAAGCGGCGACCAGCGCGAACGCGCCATTCAGTATGTGTATCAACGCTACGGACAATTGGGCGCGGCCATGACCGCAAATGTCATCACCTATCGCGGCCGTTCAGCCGCGCGCGAAATCGGTAAGGTGATGTCATTCGATCCTGACATTTTGAATCGTTTGACCAGTTTGGTCGGCCATTGGGAATATCGCGACGCCAACGATACCCTCGAACGAAAATTCTGCGACGCCGGGCTGGACGTCGCGCATCCGCAAATCCGCAAATTTTTCGAACTCTGCATCGAGGTGCAGGATTTGCCGCGTCATCTCGGACAGCATTCAGGCGGGCTGGTAATTTGCCAGGGCCAATTGGATTCCATCGTTCCGCTCGAACCGGCAACCATGCCAGGGCGCGTCGTTGTGCAATGGGATAAGGATGATTGCGCCGATATGGGCATCGTGAAGGTGGATCTGCTCGGGCTCGGTATGATGGCCGTGTTGGAAGATTGTTTGCACATCATCAAGCGAGATTACGGTGAAGAGATCGACTTGGGGCGCTTGCCGGCCGGAGATGATGCCGTTTATTCGGTGCTGCAAAAAGCGGATACCGTGGGCATGTTTCAAATTGAAAGCCGCGCGCAAATGTCGTGCTTGCCACGCCTGCAGCCGAAGAACTTTTACGATATTGTCGTGCAGGTTGCCATCATCCGGCCCGGACCAATTGTCGGAGAAATGGTGAATCCATTTTTGAAGCGCCGCCAGGGACGTGAGGCAGTCGACTACCCGCATCCTTCACTGGAGCCAGTTCTCAAGCGCACACTGGGGATCCCGCTCTTCCAAGAGCAACTTCTGCGTATGGCAATGATTACCGCGGGATTCACCGGAGGGCAAGCGGAAGAACTTCGCCGCGCGTTCGGTTTTAAACGTTCTGAAAAACGCATGAAAGAAGTGGAGAAAAAACTTCGCCTCGGCATGGACAAAAATGGCGTGGCACAAAATGTGCAGGACAAAATCGTGCAAGCCATCACTTCATTTGCGCTCTATGGATTCCCTGAATCTCATGCCGCGAGCTTCGCTCTGCTCGCTTACGCTAGCGCCTATTTTAAATGCCATTACCTGCCTGCTTTCACCGCAGCCATACTGAACAATCAACCGATGGGGTTTTATCAACCCGCGACGCTGGTAAAAGATGCGCAGCGTCACGGATTGAAAGTCCGGCCCATTGACGTGACCTGTTCGAATTGGCTGTGCACGCTTGAAAACACTACGGAAGGCTTCAGCGTGCGACTCGGCTTACGCTACGTCAAAGGACTACGCGCTGACATTGCTGCGAAAATTGTCCAGGAACGCGCGATCCGTCCATTTGTTTCCATCGATGACCTGAAGATGCGCGTCCCCGCAATACAAAAAGTTGAATTGGCCACGCTCGCTGCAATTGGCAGTTTGAATCACATCGGAAGCAAAACGAATGGCCATCGCCGCGAAGCTCTATGGCAAATCGAACGCGTCGCGCGAAATCCTGGGTCCTTGCTCACAAGAATAAAAGAGCCCTCAATGGAATCAGACCTCGACAGTTTCGCTGCTTCGCCTTTGCCGCCAATGAACGTCGAAGAAAGGCTCGTCGCCGATTTCAAAGGCACAGGCATGACCGTCGGCCTTCATCCCGTCGGATACCATCGCGCGGAGATGAAAAGACGCGGCATTCGATCGGCCGCCGAACTCAGTCAATTGCCAAATGGCATGCGTGTGCGTGTCGCCGGCTCCGTAATCGCCCGCCAGCGGCCGGGAACCGCAAAGGGCTTTGTGTTTCTGAGCCTCGAAGACGAAACTGGAATCGCCAATGCAATCATTACGCCGCAAATTTTCGAAAACAATCATTTGACCATCGTTCATCATCAATTTTTGCTGATCGACGGCCAACTGCAAAATCAGGACAACGTCGTTTCCGTTAAAGCAGAGCGTATCGTACCCTTGCAAATCACAAAAGCCGAAACTACTTCGCATGACTTCCACTGAAACTCTCCCTCACGCCGATTTCAGGCATTCGATCTCCGGACACACGGACGCCTTCCCAAGACCGGAAATTCAGGCCATAATCGTGACGCAAGAGTGAGCTCTGAAGCGCAGCGCCAGAACCATGCCGGAATCACTAAAAGAAATCGTCAACAGCTATAACGCCCGTGCACCCCTCGCGTACGCTTACACCATCCCTTCATCGTGGTATATCGATCCGCGCATCGCGGACTTGGAAAAGCGCGCAATCTTTCATCGCACTTGGCAAATGGTCGGGCGCATGGAACAACTTTCAAAATGCGGCGAATTTTTCACAGCAGATCTCGACGGCGAACCTCTCGTCATCGCGCGCGGCGCGGACGGAATTCTGCGCGCCTTTTATAACGTCTGCCGGCATCACGCCGCGGCCGTCGTTAACGAATCCGCTGGCCACGCGGCCAATTTCCGCTGCCCTTACCACGGCTGGACCTACGGTATCGATGGAGCGCTGAAGGGCACGCCTGATTTTGACGGCGTATGCGATTTCGATCGCGCCAAGAATGGCCTCGTACCTGTCCGCGTCGAGACGTGGGAGAGCTTTGTTTTCGTCAACCTCGATGCCACCGCAGCGCCGCTGCATGATTTCCTCGGCAGTCTTGTCGAACGCGTGGCGCCGCTCAACTTGCGCGCGCTGCATTTTTTTGAACGCCGCGCCTACGACCTCAATTGCAACTGGAAGGTTTACGTCGACAATTACCTCGACGGCGGCTACCACGTCCCGCATCTTCACAAAGGGCTGAATAGCGTCCTTGAGTACGCCAACTACACCGTCGAGAATGCCGACCGCTTTTCGCTCCAATCGAGCCCCGTCAAGGCTTCTAGTCCAGGTGCCGATTCCGACGCCGCGGCCACACGCCACGGCGACCGCGCCTACTATTTCTGGCACTATCCGAACTTCATGCTCAATTGGTATGAAGGGTATCTCGACACAAATCTGGTTCTGCCGCTCTCCATCGACCGCTGCCGCGTGATCTTCGATTTTTATTTCGCCGACGTCGATCGGGGTGCCAGCGAACACAATCGAAAAAGCATCGCAGTAAGCCATCGCGTGCAGGAAGAGGATGTCGATATCTGCGAAGCCGTGCAGCGCGGGCTGCATTCAAATGCTTATCAGGCAGGCCGACTATCGGTGCGCCGAGAAGCTGGGGAACATCTGTTTCACCGTCTCGTGTACGCGGATTTAATTGCAGCAGTTGAGCGTGGCGATGAGACGCAGACGGTAAGCTTTGTGGAAGCGGGCCATGCTCGCTAGCACGAAAATGCCATGGACAAGATGAATCCAAAGACTGGCGCGCAAGAAAAGCTTCGCAGTATCCACAAGACAATCCTGTCGTTGAGCCATCGCATCCACGCGAACCCCGAACTGGGATTTGAAGAAGAACAAGCCTGCGGGTGGCTTTCTGACGAGTTGGACGGCGCGGGCTTCGATGTTAAGCGCGGAATTTGCGGTTTGCCCACGGCTTTTGTTGCGCGCGCCGGAGGCGGCCCGCTCCACATCGCCATTTGCGCCGAATATGATTCACTTCCGGAGATCGGTCACGCCTGCGGACACAATATGATCGCGGCCATGGCCGTTGGAGCCGGAATTGCTGCTGCACATGTGGCAAACGATGTCGGATTGACCGTCAGCGTCGTCGGCACGCCGGCTGAAGAAGTCGGAAACGCGAGCGGGAAAGTCGTACTTCTCGAACGCGGCGCGTTTTCCGGAATGCACGCGGCCATGATGGTGCACCCCGCGCCGATGGAAATCCTTGAAGCTCATCTGATCGCCGCTTCCATGTTCGACGTACACTACACTGGCAAAGAAGCGCACGCTTCTGCTTTTCCGGAAATGGGCATCAACGCTGCGGATGCCCTGACCGTCGCCCAGACTTCGATTGGCCTCCTGCGCCAGCACTTGCGTCAAACCGATCGCGTGCATGGCATCGTCACGTATGGCGGTGACGCGCCCAACGTCGTACCGGCGCACACTTCCGCGCGATATCTTGTTCGCGGAGAAAATCTTGCGGAGCTTGAAGAAGTACGCGCCAAAGCCTATCGCTGCTTTGAAGCAGGCGCTGTGGCCACGGGCTGCAAACTCGACATTCGCGGCGGCGATAAACCTTACGCCGATGTTCGCTACGATCATGAGATGAGCTTGGTTTATAAACGCAACGCGGAAGCAATTGGCCGCAAGTTCCCTGAACTCGGTCCCGCGATGTCGCGCTTGGCGGCGTCTACGGACATGGGAAATGTTTCCTACGTGCTTCCGTCCATCCATCCGATGATCGGGATTAATTCTCTGCCCGCCGCAAATCATCAGCCGGAGTTCACCGCCCATTGCGCGACTGAAGAAGCTGATAAAGCGGTACGAGATGGTGCGCTTGCGATGGCGTGGACAGCGATCGAAATGGCAGGCAACTCACGAATTCGTGAGCGCCTGATTCACAACGCACACGTCTAACGTTTATTTTTCTTCGAGCAGTCGCTTCCAGTGCGACAGACGATGCAACGATGGTGCGTCCGTGTGATCGATCACCAGCGGCGTCACAGATATTTCTCCTGCCAGAATCGCCGCATGGTCGGTATCCGCTGCGATGTCTTCCATGATCCTCTGCTCGTTCAGCCAGTAGTAAGTTCTTCCTCGCGGATCTTCTCCTCTCTGCAATATGTTGCGGGTAATCTTTGGTGACTGACGTGTGAAGCGCACGCCCCCGTTCCAGGGATTGGGAACGTTCACGTTCAGAAGAACTCCCTTGGGCAGGCCCTCGCGAAGCACTAATGGAGCTAGACGCGCGATGAGATCGGTCGCCGGGGAAAAATCCACGTCGCGAGCCCGCGAAGCCACAGAAATCGCGATGGACGGAACGCGGTTGATGGCCCCTTCCATTGCCGCACCGATTGTTCCCGAGTAGTAGACATTTTCGCCGAGGTTGCTGCCGCGATTGATTCCGGAAACAACCAAATCTGGGCGCTCCTTGAGCAATGTGTGGAACGCAAGAATCACAGCGTCCGCCGGCGTTCCTTCAACGGACCACTCACGCTCCGCTACCTGGTCGCAGAAAATGGGCTGGCGCAACGTGACAGACTGCGCGGAGGCGCTGCGTTCGTGGGAAGGCGCGACAATCGTGACGGCTCCCACGTTTGCGAGCGACTTTGCCAAGGCGCGCAGGCCCGGCGCAGCAATGCCGTCGTCATTGGTCACTAGGATGTTAGGCATGCAAATTGATTGGAACAGACCAACAACTCAACGAGCAAAAAGTGGTGTTGAAAAAAGAAGTGGTCGGGACGACTGGATTCGAACCAGCGACCTCACGCACCCCAAGCGTGCGCGCTACCAAGCTGCGCCACGTCCCGACCGTGAACGAAATTAGCGTATCACCGGCCTTCGAGAAGCGTCAAGATTGCGAGCAGTTCTTCGCGCAGATCGAGCAAGCACTTCCGCTGTGTGCGCGACAGTTCATGCTCGCGTTCCCGCGCGGGTGCCTGTGCAGCGGCAGAAACTTCAGCGCGAGCCTCGACGTTGCCGCTTTGCTCAGCAAGGTGACGCCGCGCACCCGCGATGGTAAAGCCTTCGTCATAAAGAAGATGTTTGATCTCAAACACGGTCTCAATGTCTTCCCTGCGATACATCCGATGCCCGCTGGCACTCTTCACTGGTTCGAGCGTCGGAAACTCCGTCTCCCAGTAGCGCAAGACAAATGCTTTTGTTCCGGTAAGTCGGCTTACTTCACCGATGCGGAACAAATTCTTTTCGAGAATTACCGACGCGTGTTGGGCCGAGGATGCCATTTCTAGGTGCTTTCTTCTGTTATCGTAAACCCATTCCTGTCCCTGTCAACATCATCCTGAGTCGAAGCGACGTCAGGAATTTGTCTCTAACTTGACAGTGCTGAGGAATTGCGGCGGTTTGCGGACGCGTGTGGCTTGTTCGAAGGCGTAGGCAATCTTGATCAAAACCGGTTCGCTCCATGCGCGGCCGAAAAACGAAATGCCGACCGGCAAACCAAAAACAAATCCTGCTGGCACGTTGATGTTTGGATAGCCCGCGACGGCAGCGGGGGATGAACTGCCTCCGGTATCATGGTCTCCATTCACCAGATCCGTGACCCACGCGGGACCGCCAGTTGGAGCAACCAGAGCATCGAGCTTGTATTTGTTAATCGCAGCGTCGATCCCTTGCTGCCGCGCGAACAGATGATTCTTTGCCAAAGCATCCACGTATGCTTTGTCGGTAAGCGGGCCTCTTTTTTCCGATTCGATCATCACTTCCTGGCCAAAATACAAAAGCTCTTTGTCATGATTACGCTCGTTAAACTCGATGATGTCTTTCAGAGAATGCACGGGAGCATCTGAAAATTGCGCGAGGTACGCGTGCACGTCAGCTTTGAATTCGTATTGTAAAACTACATTTTCTGAACCGTCGAATTTTCCGAGAGTTTCGATGGCCACAGGATCCACGACTACGGCGCCTTCGCTCTTCATCGCATCCAATGCCGCTTTCATCACCGGATCGAGCTTGTCATGCATGAAGAAAAGTTTTCGCACAACTCCGATGCGGGCCCCGCGCAATCCTCCCTTATCCAAAAAGCTCGTGTAGTCCGGGTACGCTTTCCTTCCGGGGACTTTGGTTGCGGGATCGTCGGTATCGACCGCTGCAATCGCGCTCAGCAGCGCGGCCGCGTCTGCAACAGTGCGGCAAATCGGGCCGGCCGTGTCCTGGCTGTGCGAAATAGGAATAATTCCTGCGCGGCTCACCAGCCCGACAGTCGGCTTGATACCCACGACACCATTTGCCGACGATGGACAGACTATCGAGCCGTCGGTTTCCGTGCCGATCGTAACCGCGGCGAGATTCGCGGAAGCCGCCGCGCCGGAACCGGAACTCGAGCCGCACGGATTGCGATCGGTTGCGTACGGGTTATGGGTCTGGCCGCCGCGTCCGCTCCAACCACTCGAGGAGCTATTCGAGCGGAAGTTTGCCCATTCGCTGAGATTGGTTTTGCCCAAAATTACCGCGCCTGCTTCGCGAAGGTGCCGCGCCACGCCCGAATCTTTCGCTGGCGTAAAACCGGAGAGCGCGAGAGAACCCGCCGTAGTCATCATTCGATCGGAAGTGCCGATGTTGTCTTTGATCAAAACGGGAATTCCATGCAACGCGCCGCGAGGACCCTTGCTCTTGCGCTCCTCGTCGAGCGAATCCGCGATGGAAAGGGCGTCCGGATTGAGCTCAATCACGGAATTGATGGCAGGACCTTGCTTGTCGATCTCGTTGATGCGCTCCAGATATTTCTGTGCGATCGAGTGCGCCGTAAATCTCCCGGACTTCATACCCTCTTGCAATTCGCCTACGCTGATTTCATCAAGTTCGAATGCTGGCACCTCCGCCGGAGGGGCAACTACTTCGCTACGTATCAGCGGAGCGCGCCCGAGCGAAGCTGCGCCCACCATAGCCGCAGAACCCAGAAACCTGCGGCGGCTCAAATGGGATGTGCGGTCGTTTTCTTGCGGCGGCAAGGAGCGGCTCCTCTCTTCGCGAGGGCATCAGCGGGCTGCTAGAACGCAGGCGGCCTGATTGTAAGCAAATCCGCCCGAGAATTCACGCCGATTCTCGAACGGCCGCCGCCGATCGGCGAGTGCGCTGCTTTACGCGCTGCTGAAAGCGAATTGGCGTGCCCGTGAAATCGAACTTCTTGCGCAGCTGATTTTCCAGGAAGCGTTCGTAACTGAAATGCAGACGGCGTTTTTGATTCGTAAAGAGCACAAACGTAGGTGGCGCAGTCGAAGCTTGTGTGACGTAGTAGATTTTGATCTTGCTCTCCGCAGGCGAAGTGCCGCGCTCCAAATCGACGCCGGAAAGCCAGCGATTCATTTCGCCGGTTGATATCCGCCGCTGACGCGAAGCAATCACCTTGTCGATCAGAGAAAAAAGCCCGCCGCTGCGTTCGCCAGTCAACGCCGAAAGAAAAATAATCGGCGCGTAGTCGAGAAATTTCAGTTTTTCGCGAATCAGTTTTTCGTAGTCGGCCATAAGCCTCATCGGATTCACACGCGCGGCTGACTCAGACTCCTTCTCTTCGCTGGCATGCTGCTGCGCCGCTTTCAACGCCAAGTCCCATTTGTTGACCACCACGATCAGCGCGCTGCCGGATTGCTGCGTGTAACTCGCAATCGTCGCGTCATGCGAAGTAACTCCGAGCGTGCCATCAATTACGAGGAGCGCGACGTCAGCGCGCTCCAGGTGACGGCGCGCCATAACGACACTCAGCTTTTCCGCAACGAGTTTGGTTTTCCCTTTTCGGCGGATTCCGGCAGTGTCGAGAAAGCGATACATTTTGTTGTCGCGCTCGATGAGAGTGTCGACAGCATCGCGAGTCGTCCCTGGCTCCGACGAGACAATCGAGCGGTCTTCCCCCGCCATGCGATTGAGCAACGTGGACTTGCCGACATTGGGACGTCCCACAATCGCGATATTGGTTTCAGCAACAGGCGCCTCAGCCGCTGCAACGGGAAAATCCTTCGTCAGCGAATCGAGCAAATCATCAATGCCGAGCCCATGCTCCGAAGAAACGGGAAACACTTTGTCGGCAAGCTCATAGAAGCCGGCGGCCAAAGGAATCTGTTTGGGCGTGTCCACTTTGTTCGCAACAATGACCAGAGACTTGCCGGCCCGGCGCAGCAGTTGCGCCAATTCAAAATCGAGCGAAACAGGCCCCGTCCGCGCGTCCACAACGAGAAGCACAAAGGTGGCATTGGCGATCGCAACACCAGCCTGACGCAAAACCTCGCCGGGAATGCCGGCTTTTTCCTCGGGGACGATCCCGCCGGTGTCCACCACTTCGAAGCGCTTGCCTTCCCACTCCGCAGTTCCGTAAATGCGATCGCGCGTGATGCCTGGCTCGTCGGTGACAATGGAGCGACGAGTTCCCGTTACGCGATTGAACAGCGTCGATTTGCCGACGTTGGGCCGGCCGACAATGACGAGAGAGGGTAGCTTTTCGTTCATGGATACTGTTGCTGGTCCGCACTGCCTACGCTATCACGTCTCACAAATGATTTCGCTGCATGCTGCAAGAATTGCTTGGTCGCCGAATCTGGAACGGTCACGGCAGGAGGAACATATCCGGCATCGGAGTTATGATGGCCGCCTGGAGAGCCGCAAAAATGAGTGTCGAGGTACGGCGGGCGCGCCCCGATGACGCGGGGTTTTTGGCATGGGTGACGCTGTGTGCGTCGCGGTCGCAACTGACGCGCGGCATCTGGGACCTGATTATCGGCGCAGACGAAAACGGCTGCCTGGACTATCTGGCGCGCCTCGTGGTCGCCGAGCCGCGCTCGATCTTCCACTACGAGAACGCTCTTGTGGCCGAAGCCGAGGGACAACCGGCAGCGGCGCTTAGCGGTTTCGAGATGCACGCAGGCGTATGGAGAATTTTGGCGGAGGCGATGTCGGCCGTTCAACGCGAGATTGAATGGAGCGAAGCGAAGTTCGAGGCGTCACGGCAGCGGTCGGCTCCTCTGTGGGCTTGCTTTCCGGAGGATGTGGGAGCGGATTGGGTGATTGAAAGCGTGGCAACAAAGCCGGAGAACCGAGGGCGAGGGTTGGCCAGTGCACTGCTTGACGAAATTGTGCGCGAAGGCGTTCGGCGCGGGAGACGGCTGGCGCAGATCACTACCTACATTGGAAACGATCCGGCGCGGTCTGTATACGAGAAAGCAGGATTTCGATTTTCCAGCGAGAGGCGCTGTCCGGAGCTTGAGCCAATTCTCGGCGTACAAGGATTCGTGCGACTGCTTAGAAAGCTTCGAGAGTGAAAATCTTTTGTAGAGAGAAAATAATGTTGCGCTCCGCCAAGGAACGCGCGTACATTGCGAAGTAAGCGTCGCGGGGCGACCTGCGATAGCAATTTTTGCTTTGCGCGGAGGGCATCGGGATTTGTCGAACACCAACCACACCATCCATACACACAATCCTCCGCCAATTTTGCTGACCATCGCGGGCTTCGATCCTTCCTGCGGGGCCGGCGTAGGCGCGGATTTGAAAACGTTTGCAGCGCACAATTGCTACGGCGTGGCGGCGATTACGGCGCTGACGGCTCAGTCGACGCAAGGAGTAACTGCCGTACATCCCACGCCCGCAGCGACATTGCGCGAGCAAATGGAGGCTCTGGCGGATGACCTGAGCATTGCGGCGGTGAAAATCGGAATGCTCGGCAACCGAGCCAACGCCGCCGTGGTGGCGGAATTCCTAGACAAGAATCGCTTTACGCACGTAGTTCTCGATTCAGTGATTCGGCCATCGATTGGAAATCCGGAATTGCTTGATGCCGCCGGAGTGAAATTTCTGCGGGACGAGCTAATGAAGCGCGCGACGGTTATTACGCCGAATATGGACGAGGCGGCGCTGCTGACTGGTTTGGAAGTAAAGGATATTGCGGGAATGAAAGCCGCAGCGCAAAAACTGGCGGAGATGGGCGCGAAGGCGGTAATCGTCACCGGGGGACATCTCGAAAAACCGGCTGACGTGCTCTGTGAAAATGGAGTGATGAACACGTTCGGCGGAGATCACGTAAAAAGCGAGAATACGCACGGGTCGGGATGTACTCTTTCGTCGGCGGTCGCAGCGCAGCTTGCGCTGGGGCAGCAGCTTCGCGAAGCACTGATTCTCTCGAAGGCGTACGTGTATAAAGCCATAGAGAAAAGTTACGCAATCGGGAAGGGCTCGGGCCCGCTCAATCAGCTTTTCCGATTCCATCAGGAACCGCCAGCGCGAGGAGTCCACGAAGTTCCACAGCATGGAATGCATCCCGCAGCGGAACCGACGGCGCACTGAGTATTGGAGATTTGACGGTGGAAGTGGGAGGCAATAGGTTCGGGAAAAGGAAAGACCGCAGGGTCCGCACGTTTTAGCTGCATTCCGCGTAGCCTTCGCACCAAGCGCTCAGTGTGAAATCGCAAGGAGATGCACAAGGAGAGCTCATGCCGGGAATCAAGACGGAATTCCTCACATTGCAGGTCAGCGATCGAACCGAAATGCGCGCTTACATAGGACGACCCGAGGGCGGCCAGAAGTCGCCGGGCGTGCTGGTGTTCCAGGAAGCCTTCGGAGTGGACAAACACATTCGCGACGTGACGGAGCGGCTTGCGAAGGAAGGGTACGTGGCGATTGCGCCAGAACTATTCCATCGCACGGCGCCGCCGGGATTTGAAGGAAATACTGCGGATTTTCAGTCGGTGATGCCGCACGTGATGGCGCTCACGGATGCGAACCTCGAAGGCGATATTCGAGCGGCGCACGATGCGCTTTCGCGACAGAGCACGATTGATTCCCAACGCATTGTGTGCGTGGGATTCTGCATGGGCGGACGTGTGTCGTTTCTTGCGAATCTGATTCTGCCGTTGCGCGCGGCGATCTCCTTCTATGGCGGCGGGATCGCAAGGAGCGAGCGAGGACCCGGATTGCTGGGCCGCGCCGAGCAGACGAACGGGGCAATTTTTTGTTTTGGGGAGGACGCGACAAGCACATTGGGCCAGTGCTGCGGCGCGAGGTAAACGAAGCGCTGCGCGCCGCACAGAAAACGTTTGCGGGCATGGAATTCGCTGACGCAGATCACGCGTTTTTCAACGATACGCGGCCGAGCTACAACAGGCCGGCAGCAGAGTGCGCCTGGAAACTGTCGCTGGCGTTTTTCCAGAGTAATTTGGGGTGAATCGGGTTCGCTCTCAGGAGCGGGAAACGATTTTGCCGTCGACAATTGTTGCGACCGGTCCGCCGCGAAACTGACGGCCTTCAAAAGGCGAGTTTCGCGAACGGCTGGGTGATTCAGCGGTGCGGTAGGTCCATTCCCGATCGGTCGAAAAGATTGTGATGTCGGCGCTGGAACCTTCAGCCAACGTACGGTTTCCCCCGTTCTTGCCCAGGACACGAGCCGGGCCTGACGTGAATAACTCCACCATTCGCATCAGTGAAATGCGTTTGGTGTGGACGAGTTGGCTGAGCGCGAGGGCTATAGCCGTCTCAAAACCCAAAATACCGAATGGGGCGCGGTCGAACTCCACATCCTTGCTTGCCGGGTGATGCGGAGCGTGGTCGGTGGCGATTGCGTCGATCGTCCCATCAGCGAGGCCTTCCAGAAGAGCGTCACGGTCGTCACGCGAGGCGAGCGGCGGATTCATTTTGTAATGCGAATCGTACTGCACCTCTTCGTCAATGAGAGTGAAATGATGCGGCGTGACTTCGCACGTGACGGTAACGCCGCGGCGTTTGGCGGAGCGGACGTGCTCCAGAGAGCCGCGGGTCGACAGGTGAGCGATGTGTAGGCGCGCGCCGCTGAGGAGAGCAACTTCGACATCGCGACCGGCGCAAACCGATTCCGCAGCAGCCGGCATGCCTTTCAGACCCAGTCGAATTGAACGCGGTCCTTCGCGCATTACGCCCCCCGCAGCCAGAGACGAATCCTCGCAATGGTCAATCACTGGAAGACCGAGGGGACCGCAATAATCCATCACTTGACGAAGCAGACGCGCGGAAGCAATGGGCTTGCCGTCATCGCTGACGGCCACGGCCCCGGCTTGCTGCATGGCGGCAATTTCGGCGAGCTGTTCACCTTTGCTTTCCTTGGAGGCCGCACCAATGGGCCAGACGTGAACGGGAGAAACGGCCGTGGCGCGTTCCATGATCGCGCGCGTGACAGAGCCGTTATCGTTCACTGGCTGCGTGTTGGGCATCGCGCAAACGGCGGTAAAACCTCCGCGGGCGGCAGACTGCGTTCCGGATTCGATGGTTTCGGAGATCTCGCCGCCTGGTTCGCGCAGATGGCAGTGAAGATCGATGAAGCCGGGTGCGACGATGCAGTTGGCGGCGTCGAGTAATAGTGCGTCCGAGACGGAAATGGACGGCGCGATCCTGGCGATTTTGCCCTTATCGATAAGCACGTCAACCCGCGCGTCTACTTTGGAAGACGAGTCGATGACACGGCCGTTCTTAATCAGAAGCATGAGCGGAATCCTTTGCATGTTCTTGCGGCTCGCCAGACCGGGCGACAAGCTCGAAGAGAATTGCCATGCGAATCGCAAGCCCGTTCGTGACTTGCTCGAGAACGCATGATTGCGGGCTATCAGCAACTGCGGGATCGATTTCGAGGCCGCGAATCATGGGACCGGGATGTAGAACAATGGCATCCGGACGAGCCAGCCGAAGCCGTGCGGGCGTCAGTTGATACCGAAGAATGTATTCGTCCGCAGGAAGCGATGGCTCGTGCATGCGTTCCTGCTGAATGCGCAGCGCCATAATGACCTCCGCGCCGTCAAGGGCGTTTTCGAGCACTGGAACGCGTCGAACATTGGGCGCGAGGCATTCGAGTTCGCGCGGAAGCCACATCGCCGGGCCGCATAGCGTAATATGCGCGCCAAACTTAGCGAGGAGATGGACGTTTGAGCGCGCCACTCGGCTGTGGAGAATGTCGCCGATGATGGTCATCTTGCAGCCGTCAAGCTGGCCGCGACGGTCGCGAATGGTCAGTGCGTCGAGAAGGCCCTGGGTGGGATGTTCGTGAGTGCCATCGCCGGCGTTGATCACCGGCACACTGACGCGGCGTGAGACAAATTCAGCGGCACCGGAACAGCTATGCCGAATGACGAAAGCGTCAGGCTTCATGGCTTCGAGAGTGTGAATAGTGTCGAGGAGAGATTCGCCCTTTTTCAGGCTGGAGGATTCGGCCTGCAGATTCATGGTATCAGCGCCCATGCGGGCCGCCGCGGTGGCGAAGCTGATCCGGGTGCGCGTGGAATTCTCGAAAAAGCTTAGAGCGATGGTCTTGCCGCGCAGGGTAGCTAGCTTTTTTAACGGATAACGCTGGAATTCCTGGAAAGGCTTCGCCTGATCAAGAAGAAAGGTAATCTGTTCGCGACTCAGCGGCTCGATGGCCAACAGATGATGGAAACGGTGCGACACAAGCTCCCTCGGTTGCAGATTATTAGTCCCGATAACATCGGTTCAATCCACACGATCCATAATCACCACGCGTTCCTCTCGGTCAACTTCGCTCAGACGAACTTCAATAATCTCCGAATCGGTCGTCTCGACGGTGCGGCCGGTGAAACTCGCCTCTACGGGCAGCTCACGATGGCCCCGGTCAATGAGCACGCACAGGCGAATGCGACGGGGTCGGCCAAGGTCAAATAGACCGTTCATAGCAGCGCGAACGGTGCGACCGGTGTAAAGAACGTCGTCCACAAGAAGAAGATCGCGATCATCCACGGGAAACGGAATCTCGCTCGATTGAACCACCGGCTGCGGCGCGACGGTAGAGAGATCGTCTCGATAGAGCGTTATGTCCAGAGTGCCCACGGGAACGTCGGTCTTTGAGGAAGCGCCTATGGATATTGCGAGGCGCTCGGCAAGCGGGATTCCGCGGCGGCGGACGCCGATCAATGCCAGGTCCTTGGCTCCGCCGGTGTTCTCGACGATCTCGTGCGCGAGACGGTCAAGGGTACGCCGGATTTCGTCCGCAGACATGAGTTGACGTTTCTCGATCACGCGCATAAAGCGGCCTATCGTAACACAGTGTGCGGCGCCGACTGGCGCGACGTTTTCCCATGTCGACGTTTTTCCAAAAGTCCTGAGCTGGCCACAACCAACCATAACGTTGCAGTTTAGGGCTTACGTGATAGACTGCCAGTCGTGAGCTCGCCCGTTAGCGCCCGGCGGCCCACGGACGTAGACCTGAGCGTCCGTATAGGTACCCTCCTTCTTTCCAACCCGGTAATTGCCGCCAGCGGGACCTTTGGCTACGGAATAGAGTTTGCCCACCTCGTTGATCTGAATTGTCTCGGCGGAATCGTGGTGAAAGGTCTTTCCGCGAAGCCGATGGAGGGTGCCCCTGTGCCGCGTCTCTGTGAAACCTCCGGAGGGATGCTGAACGCGGTTGGTTTGCAGAATGTTGGCGTGCGAGCATTCGTCCAGGAGAAGCTTCCCGAACTGCGAAAGTACCGCACGGCCATCGTGGCCAACGTTTTTGGGCATACGGTCGCCGATTATTGCGACGTGATCGATGTCCTCGAGGAAGCCGAAGGCGTTGCGGCATATGAACTCAACATTTCATGCCCAAACGTCGATTGCGGAGGGGCGGAATTTGGCGCGAACCCGGCATTAGCTGCCCAAGTTATAGGCGCAACCCGAAAGAAGGCACGTAGACCCCTGTGGGTAAAGCTGGCTCCTAACGCCGATATCAAGGCAATCGCTCAGACTGCCGAAGCAGCCGGCGCTGACGCATTGACGGTGGCGAATACCTATCCCGCCATGAGCCTGGACGCTCGGACAGGTCAATCCCGGCTTGGGCGGATTTCAGGAGGCCTTTCCGGACCCGCAATCAAGCCCCTGACCTTAAGGGCAGTTTACGAAGTTTCGCGCGCCGTGCGTCTACCCATAATGGGTTTAGGGGGCATCCAGAACGGCGACGATGCAGCTGAGTACATCCGTGCCGGAGCTACCGCAATTCAGGTCGGAACTGCTCATTTTTCCGATCCGGGAGCCAGCAAACGAGTAGTGGACGAGCTTCGGCACCACTGTGAAGGGTTAACCTGTACTAGTATCAGTGAGTTACGGAATAGAGTCGAGTGAAATAGTGCTGGATTTCGGGGGACATAGGTATTGAGGGCGCCGACCGATTGTAGTACAATGGCTGTTGATTATGAAAGACTTAATGAAAATCATTTGGAAGTCGAATCCAACACAACTCTCGATCCTCGCGACCGTCGCGACCCTGGTTTTGTTTGCCGCAGCCAGCTCGACGGCCCACATCGAAGGCAACGGACCGGTGGCTCCGGGAGGCCAAGCACTGCTGAGACCGGCGATCGCAACGCCCAATCCCAAGATCGGGAACAAGCCGATTCGTAGCTTTGTCTGCCTGTCCAGTTGGTACGGGGAGGACTTTGACGGACAGCTGACCGCCAATGGGGAAATCTACGACATGTACGGCCAGACCGCAGCTCATCCAACCCTGCCGCTTGGGTCGGTAGTGCGCGTGATGAACCTAAGGACGCGCAAAAGCGTGATCGTGCGGATCAACGACCGTGGACCTTACGTTCCTGGAAGAGACCTTGACGTTTCTTACCAAGTTGCCAGAGAATTGGGCTTCGTAACGCGCGGTACTGCTCAGGTGAGAGTGGAACTGCTCAAGGTGCCTTCATCATCGAGAGAGACGCCTCCCGCAAACTGATCGTAGCGCTTGACTTCCCAGACACAGACCAATCCATTCGATTCATTCGCCGGCTCCGCGATAGAGCCGGTGTGGTTAAAATAGGCAGCCAGCTCTTCACAGCTGAAGGGCCGGAAGGTGTCCGTCGAGTCGCCAAGTTGGTTCCCGGAATCTTCCTTGACCTCAAGTTCTGCGACATTCCCAATACCGTGGCTGGTGCCGTGGAGGCCGCCGCATCCCTGCCGGGGATTCGCATGATGACCGTTCATACGACCGGGGGACTCGCGATGTTACGAGCCGCCAAGGCTGCGCTGAAGCGGGTGAGGAAGCCTCCGATGTTGCTCGGAGTGACAGTCTTGACCAGTCTGGATGAGGCTGAGTTAATCCGGGTGGGACTAACGGGGCCGATACGAGGGAGAGTCGCTGCCCTTGCGGCATTGGCGAAGGTTGCGGGTCTGGGAGGCATCGTAGCCGCCGGAGGCCACGTTCAAGAGCTTCGAGGAACACTTGGGCAGAAAATGGTCATTGTGGTGCCAGGCATTCGACCCGCGGGGCCAAATAAACCTCGGAAACGCGGCCGCGCAGATGATCAGGCTCAGGTCGTGACGCCATGCGACGCGGTCCGGTGGGGGGCAGACTACCTCGTCGTTGGACGGCCCATCACGGCGGCGCCGGACCCCGTTCAAGCCACCGATGCAATCCTGAAGGAAATAGAGCTGGGCACTAAATATCGCGAGTGACTTCGCCCTGTTTGTTCACCCCAAGTACGCACTAAATCGTTTGACGAATTGCAGCTCACCCTCATATAATCGGGGATTCGCTTTGGCTCCGGGAGGGCGTATGTACGCCGTAATTCGCAGTGGCGGGAAGCAGTATCGTGTAACGCCGGGAGAGACCATCCGGGTCGAGAAAATCGTGGGCAAGGTTGGCGGAAAAGTGACCTTTGACGAGGTTCTGGCTGTCCATGACGACAAGAAGAAACTGGTTGCGGGAGCGAACTCCTCAAGAGCCAAGGTGACAGGCAAGATTGTTTCGCACGGACGCGACGCCAAGCGTCTGGTGCTGAAGTATAAACGAGGCGGGCAATACAAGATCACTCGCGGCCACCGACAGGCATACACAGCCGTCGAGGTGAGCGACATCCAGGTCGAATAGAGGCTTCCATGGCGCACAAGAAAGGCGGCGGTTCCTCAGTTAACGGACGCGATTCACACGGGCAGCGGCTCGGTGTTAAGCGGTTTGGAGGGCAGCTCGTGACCGGCGGGAGCATTCTGGTGCGCCAGCGGGGTACGCGCTACAAACCCGGCAAGAACGTGAGCCGCGCCAAGGACGATACGCTTTTCGCCCGAATTACCGGAATCGTCCTGTTTGAAGACAAGGGCCAAAAAGGCCGTTACATCAGCGTATTGCCGGCCGAGACGGAAAAGGAAGCAAGAACCGCGGAATCTCCCGCAAATTAACAAGAGAATCTTGCCGCGCTCTTCGTTCGCGAGTCCCTTTGTATTTCCGCTGAGCGATATCGTATTCTTTCCCTGACATTGCATAAGGTGCATACGTGTTTGTTGACGAAGCGAAAATCTTGGTGAAAGGCGGCGACGGAGGGAATGGCTGCGTTGCGTTCCGCCGCGAAAAATATGTGCCGCGCGGCGGTCCCTCAGGCGGCGACGGAGGAAACGGTGGAGATGTAGTGCTGGAGTCGACGGAGCAGGAAAATACGCTGCTGCGTTACCGATATAACCGGGAGTTTCGGGCCGACCGCGGACGCCACGGCGAGGGTTCGAATTGCCACGGACGCTCGGGCGCGGACAAGGTGCTGACTGTGCCGGTCGGAACGCTGGTTTTCGACGAGGAGAGCGGCGAGAAGCTTTTCGATTTTACTGAATCAGGTCAGCAGTTCCGCGTGGCGCGTGGAGGTCGGGGAGGAAGGGGCAACTCGCACTTCACGAGGCCGTGGCACCAAGCTCCGAGGGAGCACGAGGACGGACAGCCGGGCGAAGAGCGTCGATTGCGTTTGGAATTGCGACTATTGGCGGATGTGGGGCTCGTGGGATTTCCGAATGCGGGCAAATCAACATTCATTTCCCGGATCTCGGCAGCGAAACCCAAGATTGCGGATTATCCGTTCACGACGCTCGAACCGCATCTCGGCGTGGTCTCAGCGGATCCCGATGCGGCGCCCGGTACCGGACGCACGTTTGTCGTGGCAGATTTGCCAGGATTGATCGAAGGGGCGCATAACGGCGCGGGCCTCGGCATCCGGTTCCTGCGGCATATTGAACGAACGCGCCTGATCGTACAACTGATTGATACGAGCGACGGGAACGAACGCGACCCGATCCAAGATTTTGAAATAATCCAGGGAGAATTACGATCGTTCAGCGAAGAACTTGTCACGAAGCCGCGCTTCGTGGTGGCGACGAAGCTCGATGCCACGACGAATCGCGAACGCGTCGAACGCCTCCGCGATTTTGCGGCCGAGAGGCGGCTCCCTTTTTTCGTGGTTTCCTCGGCCACCGGAGAGGGCGTGCAAGCATTGGTGCGGGCCATGGCGGACGAACTGGATCGGCTTCGAGGACCGCGGCAAAGCCGATTGGAAGGTTTCGATGGCGAAGCTTGGCGGGCATCGGAGTCGGCCACCACGGAAGGCGCGCGTACGCCTCCGGAGGACCGTTGAAGCGCGTTCTCACCCAAAGGCGCGCCATTGGAATTTTTGGCGGCACGTTTGATCCGATTCATAGCGGGCATCTGGTTGTAGCGGCAGCGGCGGCGCGACGATTTGGGTTAGACGAGATTCACTTCGTTCCTTCTCTGCGACCTCCGCACAAGAAACCGCAGGAGCTAGCAGCGTTTTCGCACCGTTACGCAATGGTGGCCCTGGCTTGTGCCGGTAAATCACGGTTTGTTCCTTCGCTGGCAGAGGGCCCCGATGCTGACGGGGTGCGGCAGATTTTCTATTCCGTTGATACAGTGCGACGATTCCACGAGCAATATCCGAGGAGCCCGATTTATTTCATTCTCGGCGCGGACTCGTTTAGGGAGATCCCTATTTGGCGCAGCTACGAGGCACTCCTCGATTCGTGCGATTTTATCATCGCCAGCCGGCCCGGCATTCGTGTGGAAGCGCTCAGGCGAGTGCTTCCCGCGCATTTGCTCGGCCGTCAACATGCGAATGATCGAAACAGCATCGCACTAAGGAAATCAACAGTTCACTTGTTGACGAGCGTAGCATCCAATGTGTCGTCGACGGACATCCGCCGGCGACGCAAGCGTGGCGTTTCAATCCACGCGCTTGTGCCACAGGCCGTGGAGGACTACATTCGAAAGCAGGCCCTTTACCGGTGAGTCTGGATTCCCTACCGAGAAACGTGCGCCGCGCGGTCGAGGCGGCTCAGAGCAAGAAGGCTATGGGGATAACTGTCCTGTCGCTGGCCGGGTTGGGCGCTTTCGCCGAGTATTTTGTGATCTGTTCGGCGGAAAGCGCGCGGCAGATCGAGGCCATCGGCGAGGAAGTCGAGCAAAACCTGCGCGAACAAGGGCTGCGGCTCCCGCACCGTGAAGGCCGTGCCGGAACAGAATGGCTGCTGCTGGATTACGGAAATTTTGTGGTGCATGTCTTCAGCGAGAAAGCGCGGGCGTTTTATGACATCGAACGGCTGTGGAGGACGGCAAAGCGTTTCGATGTGCCGGAAACGGGCCTATCGGCTGCACCCGGTGCCAGCACGTGAACTCGCGCGTTGAGTGGATTGCCGAAGACCCTGCCTCGCGCCAAGTTCTGGAAATTGCCGCTAAAGTCGCGGACACATCAACAACAGTGTTGATCACCGGCGAAAGCGGCACCGGCAAAGATCAACTGGCCAGATGGATTCACGAAGCTGGCCCGCGGCGCGATTCGCCATTCCTCAAGATTGATTGCGCGAGCTTGCCTTCGGAGTTGGTTGAGTCAGAGCTGTTCGGGCACGAGCGCGGAGCATTCACCGGCGCAGTCGCGCGCAAGCCGGGACGCATCGAGCTGGCCGAGGATGGCACGATTGTGCTCGACGAGGTGGTTGCGCTGGCGCCTGCCATTCAATCGAAGTTGTTGCGTGTTCTGGAAGAAAGAAAGTTTGAACGCCTGGGCGGCACCGAAACTCTGGAGATGGACGCGCGGCTGATTGCGCTGACGAATGCGGATTTGGAACGAGCAGTCGGCAGTGGATACTTTCGCGAGGACCTTTACTTCCGGCTGAACGTGCTGGTCGTTAAGGTGCCAGCGTTACGCGAAAGGCCGCGAGATATTCGTCCGCTGGCAGAGTATTTCATGAAGAGGTTCGGACCGGTTCACGGCCATGCGAGCGCGGAAATTGACGGCGGCGCGATGCAGGCATTGGGAGCTTACGACTGGCCGGGCAATGCGCGCGAACTGAAGAACATGATCGAGCATGCCTTGATTTTTGCGAGGAGCGAAACGTTAAGCCGTGAGGATTTTCCGGCCACCCTTCGCGCGGGCCCGGAACGGCCGATGCGTCCGAAACTACAATCTCTGGAAGAGATGGAAAAGGAAGCGGTGCGAGTCACGCTCGAAGCGACACACTATAAGATCGCTCAGGCAGCAGAAATTCTCGGCATTAGCCGCAAGACACTGCTTGAGAAAAGAAAAAGGTACGGCTTGGTCTGAAAGCCAGGCGGCTCGCTTCGGTACCGCATGATAAAAATACGTCTGGCGATGCTTGGACGAACGCGCCGGCCCGAGATTCGCGCGCTCATGGATGATTATGCGACGCGCATCCGGCGGTACGCCGAGATAGAAACAACCGAGCTGCGGGAGACGGGCGATGCGGCTTTTCGTAAACTGAAGCTGCCCGACCGCGCGACGGTTGTGCTGCTGGATGAAAAAGGCAAGGAGTCCACATCGATGCAGTTTGCCAAGTGGCTCGGCAGCCTGCGCGACAGAGGTATTCGCGAGGTGGTTTTCTTATGCGGGGGCGCGGAAGGCTTCCCGAACGACCTTCGGCAGCGAGCGAATGATTCGATTTCTCTGTCGCCGCTGACGATGTCACACGAACTCGCCCGGGTCTTACTCGCTGAGCAGATATATCGCGCATTTACGATTTTGGCCGGGCATCCTTATGCGAAATAGGCGGCGCGCAGGTCGAAGTTCTGCGAGAATGTTTGTTGATGAGCACCAAAATAACTCACGACAGCGACGCACCGGCGGTTTCCGTGGAGTTAGTGATCACCAAACCACTGGAAGACTATGATTTGTTCGAGGTCGAAGCAGAGACCCCAAGAGATGTCGATCCAATACTGGCCTCGCAGGGATTCAAGGATTTGATCGACGATGCGCGCGCGATTCTTGACCGGGAATTAGCTGGTCAAGGGCTAGAAGTCGTGCAACTGACAGGCGCCATTTGCCATGATGCAAAGGTCCATCGGCCGGGGATTTGGGTCGTGGTTCGAGAAAAAAGCGTTGCGGGCAAGCAAATGTCTCTAGAGCGTCAGGCGCGCGTTGCGGCGGCGGCTGAAGCAGTCCGCTCAACTCTCGGACTTTCGTGATCCAGGCCATGGTTTGGTGAGGGAAGAATGCCGGAAGGGAAAGGCCTGCTAATCGTCTACACCGGTCCAGGGAAGGGAAAAACTACCTGCGCTCTCGGAACAGCATTTCGTGCAGTTGGACAGGGACTTCGGGTGCTGATGGTGCAGTTCATCAAAGGCTCATGGCATTACGGCGAGTTGGATGCCGCCAAAATGCTTGGCGATGACAAGTTCGAAATCCGGCCAATGGGACGCGGCTTTATCAAGATCGGCGGGGCGGAGACGGACCCGGAGGATTTGAAACTGTGCCAGGAGTGCTGGACTTTTGGCAAAGAACAGATTTACAGCAGAAAATATGGCCTCGTTATTCTGGATGAGATCAATTATGTCATCAGCTACCGAATGCTCAACGGCGAGGAAGTTGCGGAAACGCTTGCAAAGCGGCCCGAAGAGGTGCACGTGATCTGCACCGGGCGAAATGCACATCCGAAACTGGTGGAAGCGGCGGACCTTGTGACCGAAATGCGAGAAGTGAAGCACCCGTACACGAAAGGGATTCTGGCGCAGCGCGGAATCGACTACTGAGGCGAGCGGATTTCAGTTATGGCCTGGTTCAAAAAAGAGAATAAGCCAACCGAAGCGCCGCCGAGCGAGGAGCGGCGCGTCAAGACGGAAGGACTGTGGATCAAGTGCGAGAATTGCCGGTCGATTATTTGGAAAAAAGACCTGGAGACCAACTGGGAAGTCTGCCCGAAGTGCGAACATCATTTTCGGCTAAGTGCGAAGCGGCGTTTGGATCTGTTGCTCGATGACAGCAAATGGACCGAGCGCGACGCCGATTTGGCATCCACAGACCCGCTGAAATTCGTGGACATAAAGCCGTACACACAGCGACTGCGAGAAGCTCAGGACAAACTCGGCATCAGTGACGCCGTTCTTACCGCCGAAGGCCGCCTGAATGGACGCCCGGTCATCTGCTGCTCGATGGAGTTTGCGTTTGCGGGCGGCTCGATGGGCGCGGTGGTCGGTGAAAAAGTAACACGTGCAGCGGAACGCTCCACCGAGCGAAAAACGCCGCTGGTCATCGTTTCGTGCTCAGGCGGTGCCCGAATGCAGGAAGGTGTGGTCAGCTTGATGCAGCTGGCAAAGGTTTCCGCCGCGCTTGCCCGATTGGACGAAGCGCGCGTGCCATATATTTCCGTGCTTACAGATCCCACGACCGGCGGAGTCACAGCTAGCTTTGCGATGCTGGGCGATCTGAACATAGCGGAGCCGGGGGCGCTGATTGGCTTTGCGGGGCCGCGCGTAATCGAACAGACGATTCGCCAGAAGCTTCCGGAAGGATTTCAGCGCGCGGAATTTCTGCTGGAGCACGGATTTCTCGATGCTATCGTGCCGCGCAAGGAATTGAAGAGCTACATTGGACGCTCGCTCGATTTCTTCATCAGCTGAAATGACCTACGAAGAGTCCGTTCGCCGTTTACTCTCGCTCGGAAAAGAGCTGGCGTCCCCGCAACAGGCCCGCGTTCAGAAATTTGATCTGGAGAATATCCGCGTACTCTCAGCTGATCTGGGTTCGCCTCATCGGGCGGTTCCCAGCGCACATATCGCGGGCACAAATGGCAAAGGTTCGACAGCAGCCATGCTGGAATCGATTCTCCGCACTTCAGGACTTTCTACTGGACTGTTCACCTCGCCGCATCTTGAACGCATCAACGAACGCATCGCATTCAACGGCCAGCCGATTTCCGATGAGGATTTCGCGGCAGAATTCCAGCAGGTGCAATCCGCGATCGAGCACCTCCTCACTACAGGCGAACTGGCCGCGCATCCGACCTATTTCGAGTGCTTGACGGCGATGGCCTACCACGTCTTCGCCCGGCGCCACGTGGGTTTTGCGGTGTACGAAGTGGGAATGGGCGGGCGCTTGGATTCGACGAACTTGCTTCAGCCAGAGGTGGCCATCATTACCCAAATTGAACTGGACCACGAGAATTTCCTCGGACATTCGATTGCGGAAATCGCTGCGGAGAAAGCCGGGATAATCAAGCCGGGCGCCTGGGTTGTGAGCGCAGCGGAGAGGCCGGAAGCATGCGATGTGATTCGGCGGCGGGCGGCAGCGCTCGACGCAAAGCTCGTGGAAATCGATGAGGAATGGACGATCGAAAGGACCGCCGCTCGAGATGGATGTTATCAGGCTGAAGCTCGCGACAAAGATTCAGGCAGTCGCTTGACTCTCGATCTACCTCTTCCGGGCCGATTTCAGGTCCGAAATGCCTTGACTGCGGCGACAGCCGCAGAGTTGCTGGCGGCGCGAGGTTTCTCCGTGAGCAACGATGCCATCGAGCTCGGAATACGGCAAACGCGATGGCCCGGCCGCCTGGAACGATTGTCAACCTGCCCAGCAATCTTTCTCGATGGAGCGCACAATCCGGCGGCGGCGCGCGAACTCGCTGCATTCTGGGCAGAACATTTTGCCGGCCAGCGCATTTGGCTCATTTACGGAGCGTTGCGTGACAAGGCCGTGGACGAAATCGCCGGGTTGCTCTTCCCGTTTGCATATTACGTATTTGTAACACAGCCACAGGTGTCGCGGGCGATTTCTGCCCCGCTTTTGGCCGAGATGACGTCGCATTTAGCGCAGTCCTCTGAGGTGATCGCAGACCCTGAACAGGCCTTCCGGAGGGCGCTGTCCCTTGCGGCACCGGGCGACGCCGTGTTTGTTACCGGGTCACTCTATTTGGTGGGACAGCTACGCACTTACTGGATGCGGTCGCATCGAACGGACAGAGTCCTATCCGCCGGCGAAATCGCTGCTGTGTAACAAGCCGAGACTGCCTCTTTCGCTCTTCTGACGGCCCATTCTTGCCGAAAAATCACGTCTGGGCGGCCTATGTCCGTTCGCGAACAATGAAATACCATTGACGGACACATTGGCGTGTTTCCCAAGAGTGAAACAACCCTGGAAGAAAGGAGATTTGAAGGAGATACATGGCGAATTATTTGCAGCTGTGCGGCAACCCAATTGCGATTCCTGCGTCTAATTACAGTAACGGGGTGGTGAAACGGAAATGCCCGAAGCCATGATGCAGAACCAAATGCGAACGCGACAACAACTGATTGACCTTTTTGGCCGGGGCCCCGCTCTTCTGGTCGATGCGTTGCGCCGCTGCCCTAAAAAAATGTGGCTGTACCGTCCGGCCCCACAGCGTTGGAGCACCCACGAGATCATCCTCCATCTTGCCGACAGCGAAGCGTATGCGTACATCTGCTGCCGTCAGTTCATCGCCGAGCCTGGTTCAGGCGTCGCGGAATATGATGCCGCGGCATGGGCTGCGACACTGGGATACTTCCATCAAAGCACCCGAGAGGCCTTGGGTCTCGTTTCTCGGCTTCGAAAGATGACTCACCAATTGCTTCGCTTCGTTCCGGATTCCGTGTGGACGCATACAACCCAGCTCCCCAGGAAAGGGACGATAAGCCTGAACCAATGGATTGAAATTCAGGCGAATCACATTCCCCACCACGTCGAGCAGATCAATCGAAATTTTGAGGACTGGTCGAAAACCCACCGGCAGCGCAAGCCGGCGAGCCGCCTTGGCGCGCGCCCAGTGGCCAAACAAGTGCTTCTTGCCCCCCTTGGATAGGTCTTCACTCTAGGCAGAGCTGGAACCTAGGCTGTTTTCTCCCGGTAAGTTCATTCTCGCCAGCCGCGCCGCGTTAAGATTCATGACGTGCCGATGACAAGTACGCAGAGCTATGACGTAGCAGGTCCCGCAAATGCTCACCCGATTGTTTTCTTGCATGGAATGCGCGTAAGCCGCCAAATGTGGCGGCCGCAAATGGAGTCTCTTGCGGCAGAATTCCGCGTAATTGCACTCGACTTGGCGGGACATGGAGCGCTTCGAAGCGAGCCCTTTCACGTGGAAACGTGTGTTGAAGAAATCGCCCGCGGGGTCGATGAGTTGGCCGGAGGGCGCGCGCTCATCGTAGGCCTTTCGCTGGGCGGATATATGGCCATGGAATTCGGAGCGCGCTATCCGCGGAAAGCCGCAGGACTCCTCATCGCCAGTGCGTCGGTCGAGCCGCGCGGCTGGTACAACATGCCCTACCGAGGGTTATCCAGAATAATGGATAAAGTTCCTGAGAAGTTGGCGGGTGCGTTGAACCGGTGGTTGTTTCTCCTCGTTTACGGAGAAAGGCGGGCGCAGCCGCTGATTGCTGGCGGTTTTTTCATGCGCGGTGGTGCATCCGGCATTCGGGAGGTGATGAAACGTGAGTATGTGCCAAAGATAGCTGCGTATCCCGGACCCGTGCTGTTCCTGAATGGCGAAATGGATTTGGGTTTTCGGATGCACGAAAAGCGCTTCCTTGCGGCGGCGAAAAGAGGGCGATTGGAATTAATTCCGCACGCCTTTCACATCGCGAATATTGATCAACCGGAGGCTTTTACCGACGCAGTCCGCCGTTTTGCGAAGTCAATCGGGAACGAATGGTGAAGGCGGATCCGGTACTCGCCCACCCGGCCTTGAAAAGGGACTCCCGCGAACAAAGCTTGTGTAGCACCCGCTTTAGTTTGGTCGAACAGAATTGGCCAGAGTCCCCGACCACGTGAGCCAAAAATGAGCCGCGCCAATCCGTCGGTGACGCTACGCGGGTCCAGGCGAGGGTTGCGCAGGAAGCGGTGCAAACGCTTCTCGCGCGCATGTGGGGTGCCGGGTGTCGGCAGCACCCGAAACAGGGCGGCCAGGGAGAGTTGGCCCTGCCCACCGCGTATCGCTCCGAGCACACGCAGAAAGGCCACCGTCAAAACTGTCAGGTTCTTTTGCACCGGACGGCAGAGGGCAGAGAAAGCCTTGCCTACCGCCGCATCCAGCAACGCCAGGAGAGGACCCTCTTCGGCCTCAACGCTTGCTGGTCTTCGACTGCTTGAGAGCAAGGAGGTAACGATGCCCCGCCTCATAGAGCAATTCTTGGAGTCGTCGGCCGTTCTCTAAAGCCTTGCGAACTTCCGGAGCTAAGCGATCGGGGACGTAGCGGGCAAAGCGTCGACCCTGGTAGCGACCATAGAGGACATAGCTGACATGTTGTTCTCCGGTCTCGCAGGTGTGACAGCGGGGTCGGATACAGGGGCTCCGCCGTAGGCTGAGAGAACCCAAAGCCACCGGCCACAAGGGGGCGACCTGCTCACGAAACCAACGCTCCACGTCGCTCATGCGATCGGGTTTAGCTCTCATTTTGGATGTGTGCCATATAACACACATGCAACGCAAGGGTTTTTTTCTAAGAACAGTGTCGTTTAGCTACAACACAAAACCGCCAGGCTACATCCACTCAGCGGCAACTAAAAAACTGGGGGTGGGCAAGGGATCCGGTAATATTGCCTGCCTCTCCTGCGAATGGTACGATTGAGCTCGCATGCCCGTTCAGCACAATCGAGGGGACCGACCGTGTATCGGCATCCCGTATCGCAAACTGACTGAACAACTTAACGGGATACACCAGACGTACGACATGTACGTCCGTTCGGTCGAAAGCGCTGGCGGCACCGCCGTGCCAATCGAACTGAACCTGCCTCTCGCGGAGCTGGACAGGCAGGCTCGCGACCTGGATGCCATCGTGTTGCCGGGCAGCCCCGCCGACGTGGACCCGTCGCGTTACGGCTCAGCGCGCGGTTCACATACGGGCGACGCCGACAGCGCTCGGGACGCTACGGACCTCACGCTCTTGCGCCAATGCTTCGACGAAGGCAAGCCGGTCCTGGCGATTTGCTACGGATTGCAGATTCTGAATGTCTACCTCGGTGGCTCGCTGATCCAAGACATCCCCACCGAAGTGCTAACGACGATCAAGCATGCAGCCCAGAAAGGCGAATCTGAGCCTTTCCATAATGTGAACATTGAGGCGGGAAGCCGGATCTCGGCTCTTGCGGGAGATTCAAAACAGCGAGTAAACAGTTCACATCATCAAGCGATTCACGAGCCCGGACGCGGCTTGCGCGTCACGGCGCGGGCGGATGACGCTATTATTGAAGCTGTGGAGTGGGACAGAGATTCTCACTGGGTCACCGGTGTTCAATGGCATCCAGAACGGATGACCGACAACGACCCGTTTGCAAGGAAACTGTTTGAAGGCTTGGTTGCAGCGGCCCGTAATGCTGCGGTGCGCGGATAGAACCAGAATCGAGTAACTGCTCCAGCGAAGAGCGGTTTCAACTTCGAGATTTGAGATCGTCTCAACAAGTTGTTCTGAGGGAATCGTGATTTCACTGGCGGGGAAATCGGCGCTGATTACCGGGGGATCGCGGGGGATTGGCGCCGCATCTGTGAAGTACTTCGCGCAGGCCGGCGCAGATGTAGTGTTCAATTATCATCGCAACCAAACCGCCGCAGCTCAGGTCGAACAGGAAGCGCGCAAGCATGGCACGCGAGTTGAGTCTTGCAAAGCAGATCTCAGCCGCAACAAGGATGGGAAAAGTCTCGTTGAGTTCGCAAAGGAGCGCCTCGGCCGCGTGGACATCCTAGTCGCGAACGCGGGCATCTGGAATGTTAAGGGCATTCCGATCGAAGAGATGTCCGAGCGTGACTGGGACGAGATGATTCGCGTCAATTTGAAGAGTGTTTACTCCGTAATTCATCATGCCCTGCCTCATATGATCGCGCAAAAGTCAGGAAGAATCGTGGCGATCAGTTCCACGGCTGGCCAGCGAGGCGAGTCGATGCACAGCCACTACGGGGCGTCAAAGGGAGCGATCATCAGCTTTGTGAAGGGACTTTCGACAGAGCTTGCGCGACACAATATTCTGGTGAATTGCGTAGCCCCCGGATGGGTCGATACCGAAATGTCGAGGCCGGTTCTGAAAACGAAGGCTGGAATGAGATTCGCGATGGATGCAATACCACTCGGCCGCGTCGGAAGGCCCGAGGAAATCGCCGGAGCGATTCTGTTCTTGGCGTCGGACTTGGCGACATTCATCACCGGCGAAATACTGAATGTCAACGGGGGCGCCGTCCTGTGCGGATAACGCGCTGCCTTTTCGCTGTGACAATTGCCGCGTTGTTTCTGGTCGGTGCGAGTGTTCCGGCGCACGCGCAAGATCAAGATGGTGAAATCCTGCTGCCGGAGCAAAGCGCGGCAAAGGCAAAACAATTGTTGCAGGAAATGATTCAAGCTCTGGGCGGCGCCGCCTACTTGAATATGAAAGACTCCACCTGCCAAGGCCGGCTTGGTTCGTTTGGACATTCGGGTGCGCTGAGCGGGTACGACGTGTTCACGGATTTCGTCAAGCTCCCGGACAAAGACCGCCAGGAGATGTCCAAGAAACGAAACATTATTTACGTTACCAACGGGAATCAGGGATGGGTCCTCGATCGCGGCGGCGTAAGCGAAGAGCCGGCGAGCCAAATTGCGGACAATGAACATGAGCAACAGATTGACTTGGATTACATCTTGCGCTTTCGACTGAATGAACCAGGCATGATTTTCCGCTACGTCGGATCGGATATTGTGGACCTGAAAGAAGCCGACTGGATCGAAATCGACGATCCCCAAGGGCACGAGGTTCGTATCGCTATCGCCAAGCTGACGCACTTTCCAATCCGCAAAGAAGTGGCGATGCGTGACCCCGTAACGCACGTGCGAACCGAAGAAGTGGATTATTTCTCGAACTTTGAAAATGTCGACGGTGTGCAGCTCTACTTCGGTCAAACGCGATTTCGAAACGGAATGAAGGTCTTTCAGGTTTTCTACGATCCCAACGGATGCAGAGTTAACACAGGACTCCAGGATTCCTTGTTCACGAAAGAATCGCTCGAGCAGCGCTGGGCGCAGGTAGGCAAGAAGGGTAAAAAGGAAAAGAGCAAAGACAAGGACAACGGAAGCGATAAATCAGGACGATGATCTTCCTTCTTTCTGCAAACAGCACCCCTCAGTAGCAGTTTTCTGTTAGACTCCGCGGCAGCTGACGAATTACGGGAGGTCGCTATGCTTCGTCGTCGCGAATTCATTCAGCGTGCCGCAATCGCCGCCACATTGCTGGGCGTTCCTCTCTCACGTGCCGAAGCATTAAGCCAAATTACGGTTGAAAATCCACCGATGCCGCCATCGGATCTGTATGCCTCCGACCCGACCCGGTATTGGGCCGCGATGCGCCGGCAGTGGCTCCTGGCGTCAGATCACGTCAACTTGAACTGCGGATCCGTGGGCTGCTCGCCCCTGCCTGTTTTGCGAGCAATGATCGAGCACATTCTGACGGCCGAGGAGTTTCGCGAACCTGCCTATCCGTGGTTCGGTTATGACGAAAACGATCGCCTCAAACAAACCATCGCGGCGCTCGCGCAGTTTGTTCACGTGAATGACGATGAGCTGGCTCTGGTGCGTAACGCGACCGAGGCGAACAACATCATCGCCAATGGAATCGACATGAAGCCCGGCGAAGAAGTGCTGATGAGCGACCAGGAACATCCCGGAGGATATTCCCCGTGGGACGTGAAAGCAGCGCGATACGGCGTAAAGATAAACAAGGTCCCCATACCCAGGCCTCCGCATTCCGTGGACGAAGTTGTTGATGTCTTCGAGCGCGCAATCACGCCTAAAACTCGCATGGTGTTTTTCAGCCACATTACCACGGCGACAGGCGTGATCCTTCCGGCGAAAGAGATTTGTGCGATGGCGCGGCGCCACGGCGTGCTTTCGGCGGTGGACGGAGCCCATGCCATTGGCCAAATCCCGCTCGATTTGCACGACATGGGCTGCGATTTTTACGGGTCAAGCCCGCACAAATGGCTCATGGCCCCGAAGGGGACGGGATTTCTTTACGTGCGGGAAGAACGCACAAGGGATTTGTGGGTGCACACGGCGACGGCGAATTGGAACAACTACGACATCAAGGCCTATCGGTTTTCATGGATCGGAACATCGAATTTGTCCGTTATGGTCGGCCTGCACGCCGCGCTGGATTTCTTCAATCAGGTGGGGCCGGATCGTATTTACAAGCGCCAGCACGAATTGGCGACGCAGGTCCGCGACCGGCTGCTGAAATACCCGAGCCTGAAGACGGTAAACGCAAGCAGGGACGAATTCTTCAACGCGCTCGTGAGCATGGAAGTTACGCCGCCGCTTCCGGCCGGAACGACAACAGGAGGCTTGAAAAAAGCGATGGACGAATGCGCGGCCCGAAACATTCGCGTGGTCGGCGACGCAACGCACATGCGTATCTCAACGAACATCTTCACGCAACCGACAGAACTCGACCTGTTCTACGACGCCGTCGACGCCGGAATGCGCACGTAATACTGCGCCGCAACTCGAACGAAAGTGTGCTCTTGGGAAGGTTCGGCGTTTTTGCCTGGACGCTCCAACGCGTTATAATTCTCTGATGCGAACGAAACGAAATCGACCACAAATACGCAGCACAACGGTCCTGTGTGTGCGCAAGGACGGCAACGTCGTGATGGCCGGTGACGGGCAGGTAACGCTCGGCGAGGGCGTTGTGAAACACAACGCCAAGAAGATTCGGCGTCTTTTCAGCGATAAAATCCTGGCCGGATTTGCCGGCAGCACCGCCGACGCTCTTTCACTCTTCACACGATTCGAAAACAAATTGCAGGAATTCCATGGCAATCTGGCCCGCGCCGCAGTGGAACTTTCCAAGGAGTGGCGAACAGACCGTTCCCTGCGCCACCTCGAAGCCCTGCTGATTGTTGCGGACTCGAAATCGACATTTTTGCTTTCCGGAAATGGCGACGTAATCGAGCCGGATGACGGAATCTGCGCGATCGGTTCGGGCGGCCCTTACGCCCTTTCGGCCGCGAGGGCCCTCGCGAAACATACGAAAATGAGCGTCAAAGAGATCGCACAAGAAGCCATGCGCATTGCAAGCGAAATCTGCATCTATACGAATGGCACCTTTGTCATTGAAGAACTCTAGAATTGGGGCGAAGCTGTGACCGACAAGAAAGACGAAAAGAACATGGTGATTTATCTCAACGGCGAACAGCAGGCGGCAGAGGCGGAACCTCTGCCGTCGTTCGACGAATTGACGCCGCGCGAAATTGTCGTGGAGCTCGACAAGTACATCGTGGGCCAGAATCCGGCGAAGCGCGCGGTGGCTGTGGCGCTGCGGAATCGCGTGCGCAGACAGAAACTGCAGCCCGAAATGGCAGAAGATGTTTTGCCCAAAAACATTTTGATGATCGGGCCCACTGGCGTGGGAAAAACGGAGATCGCGCGGCGGCTTGCGCGCCTCGCTGGCTGTCCGTTTGTAAAAGTGGAAGCCTCGAAATACACGGAAGTCGGCTACGTGGGGCGCGACGTGGAATCCATGGTGCGCGATTTAGTTGAAGTCGCGATTGATATGGTGCGGGAGGAAAAACTCGACGAAGTGGCAGAGCGCGCCGAACAAGCCGCAGAAGAACGCCTGTTGGATCTGCTCCTGCCCTCTTCGCCTCCGCCGCTGACTGTCGAGAGTGCCGGACCAAATGCAGAAGCGCAGAGTCGCGAGGTAGCGCAGCGGACACGCGAAAAACTCCGCGCCCAATTGCGGGAAGGCAAGCTGGATCAACGAATGGTCGAGGTGGAAGTCCGCGAGCGGATGACTCCAGCGTTCGAGATCGTGTCGAGCCAGGGCGTTGAGGAGATGGACATCAACGTCAAGGACATGCTGTCGGGAATTTTCGGGCAGCAAAAGAAAAAGCGCAAAATGACCGTCGCGGAAGCTTACGACTATCTAATTCAGGAAGAAGAAAGCAAGCTGCTGGATATGGAGCAGGTGACCCGCATCGCCGTGGACCGCGTCGAGCAAATGGGCATCCTCTTCATCGACGAAGTTGACAAAATTGCTGGACGCGAATCGGGCCACGGGCCTGACGTATCGCGCGAAGGCGTACAACGGGATATTTTGCCGATCGTCGAGGGAACCACAGTGAACACGCGCTATGGAATGGTCCGCACGGACCATGTGCTCTTTATCGCCGCCGGCGCCTTTCACACCACCAAACCGTCTGATTTGATCCCGGAGCTTCAGGGACGCTTTCCAATACGTGTGGAGCTCAGTTCACTGAGCGAAAATGATTTCGTCCGCATTTTGACCGAGCCCAAAAATGCGCTCATCAAGCAGTCTGTTGCGCTGCTCGATACGGAAGGACTGAAAGTCACCTTCAGCGACGACGGTGTGGCGGCAATTGCGCGATTCGCGGCGCTGGTCAACGATCAGACGGAAAACATCGGCGCGCGGCGGCTGCATACGATTCTCGAGAAAGTGCTCGAGGAAATCTCCTTTGACGCGCCGGACATGAAAAAACGGAGTGTTAAAATCGACGCCGCTTACGTGCAAAAACAGCTTTCCGACGTTGTCAAAGACCAGGACCTTAGCCGCTACATTCTGTAGGGACGCGAACAGAGATAAATGACCCGCAACTTGCCCGAGCCAGCCGGTACCCGCATGCGAAGAAGTGAATGGGCAGGACCTCTGGCAGCGGGCGCGGCGCTCCTGGTGCTTTTTGGTTGCGCTGCGCCCGGCGTGCCGGTCACCCGCCAACCAGCCGTTCCGCGGGCGATTGCCGATCTCTCTGCTAAACAAGTCGGCGACAGCGTGGTGCTGTCATTTACGCTGCCGAAAAACACGATTCAAGGCAAGTCTCTGTCTAAGACTCCGGCCATCGAAATCTACAGGGTGTTCGCAAGCGCTCCTTCGACCGGTGCTGGCGCTGCATCGCAACAACCGCAATTGATGACCACGATTCCGCCGCAGATGGTCGCACACTACCAGACACCCGAGCGCATCGAGTTTCCCGATGCCCTAGCACTTCCGGACCTCAGTGCGCATAGAGACGCCGATGCCGTCTATATGGTTCGCACGCGGATCGGCAAGCACGACTCAGGCGATTCAAATCTGGTTCAGGTGCACATCCTTCCGGCTGTCCAGCCCATCAATGACCTGCGGGCCGAGATTACAAAAACTGCTGTGAACCTTTCGTGGACAGCCCCGATCATTCTCCCCAAGGACTCTCCACCGCCGATATCACTGCGCTATCGCGTTTATCGCGCTGATATTTCCGTACTCGGGCAGGCGGGAGCAGATTCAGGGAAGGCCAACGAGCCCGTGGATGTTACTTTGTTGGGTGAGTCGACAACGAATTCTTATCGCGATTCACAATTCACCTTCGGACACGCCTACGCTTATTCTGTGCGCAGCGTGGCAGCCTACGAGTATGGTTCCGTTGAATCGGCTGACTCAAACGTGTCGGAGGTGGCTCCGCGAGACACCTTCGCTCCTGCCAGTCCGGAGAATCTAGCTGCAACAGCGACTCCCGCGAGCAACTCAGTTGCTGCGCACGTCGACCTATCATGGGCCATCAGTAACGAAAGTGATTTGCTCGGCTACAATGTTTATCGAAGTGAGTCGGAAAGCGCCCCGGGCGCGCGCGTAAATATGACGCCATTGATTACTCCGGTGTTTCGCGACAATTCGGCTGAGGCGGGCAAACAGTATTTCTATCGCGTAACCGCTGTCGACCGTTCCGGAAACGAGAGCGCTCCAAGCGCTCCGGTTGCTGTGACCGTGCCGGCATCCGACGAGCGATAAAACTGACCAGAAAGGTGCGGATGAACCTCACGTGAAACTCTGCCGCTTTCGCCCGAAGGAAACTGGGAAAACCGGCCACTCGCTCTATGGAATTATCCAGGGCGGGCACGTGCTTGAACGCGGAGGACCGTTTGAGCTGCAGGAAAAGACCGGGCAAAGTTGGCTACTTTCTGACGCCCAGCTCCTCGCCCCATGCGAACCGAGCAAAATCGTGTGCGTAGGGCGAAATTACGCAGGGCACGCAGCAGAACTTGGCAGTGCACTCCCTAAGGAGCCGCTTATTTTTCTGAAGCCGCCGTCGGCAATCATCGCGCCGGAGGAACCGGTTGTTCTAACTCCTCACTCCGAACGCGTGGATTACGAAGGCGAACTGGCTATCGTGATTCAAAAGAATTGCAGGAATCTGAAAGCGTCAGATGATGTCACCGCGTACATTCTCGGCTATACCTGCCTGAACGATGTGACCGCACGCGATCTTCAGAAGAAGGATGTCCAGTTTACGCGTGCGAAAGGATTCGATACGTTCTGTCCGTTCGGCCCGTGGATTGAGACCGAGTTCGATCTCAAGTCCGCCCGTCTCGAAACGTTGGTGAACGGGAAGCAGAGGCAGTCAGCGAGAATAACGGAGATGGTGTTCCCCGCTGATTTTCTGATCCGTTGGATCTCGCAAGTCATGACGCTTTTGCCAGGCGACGTGATCGCCACCGGAACGCCATCCGGCGTAGGGCCACTGAACGTCGGCGACGTTGTGGAGGTCAGCATCAGCGGCATTGGCACTCTTAAGAACCCGGTTATAGCCTCCGCGTAGTCGCGTCAGTAGCAGGTTAACGGCCCAAACGGACGGTATCTCTTCCGATAGGTCCCTCTCGTTTCTTCGCCTCATACCGATTTGCCATGGGTATAATTTCCCGGCGTACTCGTTGACTGCAAGTTCGCAGAATCCCTTGCGCGTCGATCAGGGAATCGCAGCTGGAGCTATCCGTGAGCGTCTTTTTCACATTCTCTTTGGTTAAACTGTTCAGCAAGTCGAAAGATTCGATGGAAGCGGAGCGCGAGCGGCGCTCGTTCCTCAATCGTGTGGGCCGAATCGTTGACGGCCAAGTGCTTGAAATCGTAGAAGCCTCAGTCGGCCAATCAGCGTCGCCGAACTCAGGGCTTTTCGGAAAACGTCATACAGAAAAAGCAAAGACCCCAAATCACAAAATGCTACTGTACACATACTCGATTTCCGGCGTGACCTACGAGGCCGCGCAGGACATTAGCGGGCTTGAAGAGCAGGCATGCCTCGAGCGCGTTGTCGCCGGTCAGCCCGTCGGGGTGAAGTACGATCCAGCAAATCCAAGCAATTCGATCCTGATCGCAGATGACTGGTCAGGCCTTCGCTGAATCGCACGCACTCGCAGCTCGAAATTCCTCTTCTTCTCGGTACCTTCCTATGGCACGCTAACTCTCCGGACGATGCCTACGGATAAACATCGGCACGACCCAATCGAAGAACTAAAACGCAGGGGCGCGGAAGCGGAAGCTGGTGGCGGCCCCGAGCGCCGCGAGCGCCAGCACAGCGAAGGCAAGCTAAGCGCGCGCGAGCGTATCGAACTGCTCCTGGACGAAGGCACGTTCCAGGAACTGGACAAATTCGTCAAACACCACTGCACGGACTTTGGCATGGCGGAGCAGCGACCGTCGGGTGACGGATTTGTTTGCGGCTTTGGGCGCATCGACGGACGCCTCGTTTACGTCTTTGCACAGGATTTCACCGTATTTGGTGGCTCTCTCTCGGAAGCAAACGCTGCGAAAATCACCAAGATCATGAAACTTGCCATGAGTAATGGCGCGCCGGTGATCGGGCTCAATGACTCCGGTGGTGCCAGAATCCAGGAAGGCGTGAAGTCGCTGGCAGGGTACGCGGACATTTTCTTATTGAATACGCTCGCGAGCGGCGTCATTCCGCAAATCAGTGCAGTCATGGGGCCGTGCGCCGGCGGCGCAGTCTATTCACCCGCGATTACAGATTTCATTTTCATGACCGAGAAGGCGTCGTACATGTTTGTGACGGGACCAGACGTTATCAAGACCGTCACACATGAGGAAGTCACAAAACAGGAACTCGGCGGAGCGATGACGCACAACGCCAAAAGCGGCGTCGCACACTTTATGGCCGGCGACGACAAAGAATGTTTGGCTATGGTTCGCGAACTGCTGAGCTTTCTGCCTTCGAATAACCTCGACGATCCGCCCAGACGCGCAACCGAAGATCCTGCCAGCCGCAGCGAATCATCGTTGAACTCCATCGTTCCTGAAGATCCCATGGTCCCCTACGACATCAAGGACGTGATCCATTCGATTGTGGATGACAAATACTTTTTCGAGGTGCACGAGCATTTTGCAAAAAATCTCGTGGTGGGCTTTGCGCGCATGGACGGCTGCCCCGTAGGCATCGTCGCAAATCAGCCCGCTTTTCTTGCCGGCGTCCTGGACATTAATGCTTCCGTGAAGGGAGCGCGCTTCGTGCGCTTTTGCGACGCTTTCAACATTCCGCTAATTACCTTTGAGGATGTCCCCGGCTTTCTGCCCGGCACGCAGCAGGAGTATGGCGGCATTATCAGGCACGGCGCGAAATTGCTGTTCGCCTTCGCGGAGGCGACCGTTCCCAAAATTACGGTTATCACGAGAAAAGCCTATGGCGGCGCATATTGCGTTATGTCGTCCAAGCACATTCGCACCGACATCAACTTCGCCTGGCCTACTGCGGAAATCGCGGTGATGGGTCCGGAAGGCGCGGTCAATATCGTGTACAAGCGCGATCTCGAGCGCGTGCCGCAATCCGAGCGTGATCGCTTGCGCCAGGAGAAAACCGAGGAATTTCGAGAACGCTTTGCAAATCCCTACGTTGCCGCCGAACGGGGCTACGTGGATGCTATCATTGTCCCTGCGGAAACGCGGACCAAGCTAATCGCGGCACTTCACTCGCTCGAAAACAAGCGCGATTCCAATCCGCGCAAGAAACACGGCAACATTCCCTTGTGACCTGCGTGCTAAAATTCTCTCCGGATTTCTACAATGTTTAAGAAAATCCTGATTGCGAATCGCGGCGAGATCGCCGTGCGCGTCGAGCGCGCCTGCCGTGAAATGGGAATTCGCTCCGCGGCCGTTTTCAGCGATGTCGATCGCGCGAACCTCCATGTGCGTTTAGCAGATGAAGCGTATCGAATCGGTCCCGCGCCATCTCGCGAAAGTTACCTCGTCATCGACAAAATCATCTCCGTCGCAAAGTCCGCGGGCTGTGATGCGGTGCATCCGGGCTATGGATTCCTCGCGGAAAATCCGAATCTTGCGCGCGCCTGTGCGGATGCAGGCATCGTGTTCATCGGCCCTTCACCGGAAGCTATGGAAAGCCTCGGCTCAAAGACTGCCGCACGACAGCTCGCGCGCCAAGTCGGAGTCCCTACGGTCCCCGGCACGCTCGAGCCAATCGTGCAAATCGACGAGGCACGAAAGACAGCGCAGCAGATCGGCTTTCCAGTTGTGCTGAAAGCCGTCGCTGGAGGCGGCGGCAAAGGGATGCGTCTGGTCGAGCGCGAGGAGCAATTCCCGTCCGCCTGGCGAGATGCTTCGTCCGAAGCAGCCAGCGCGTTTGGGGACGGCAGTCTCTACCTGGAAAAGTTTCTCCTGCGACCCCGCCACATTGAAATCCAAGTGCTCGGCGACCATCACGGCAATGTCGTGTATCTAGGCGAGCGCGAATGCTCGGTCCAGCGACGCTATCAAAAGGTAATCGAGGAGGCTCCGTCCCCAATCATGACACCGGATTTCCGCCGCGCGATGGGGGAAGCTGCGGTGAAACTGGCCAGTGAGGGAAATTACACGAGCGCCGGCACCCTTGAATTCCTCGTGGATGCCGGAAAGAGATTTTACTTTCTGGAAATGAACACTCGTCTGCAAGTGGAACATCCCGTGACCGAAATGGTGACGGCCCTCGATCTGGTTAAGCTCCAGATTCAAATCGCCGGCGGCCGCGCTCTTCCATTTGTGCAGAAAGATATCGAACTGCGTGGACACGCGATGGAGTGCCGTATTTATGCCGAAGATCCCGACAATAATTTCTTTCCGTCTCCGGGACAGATTGTGCAGCGCCGCGTTCCTTCGGGTCCGGGCATTCGCTTGGACGATGGCGTCTACGCCGGCTGGACCGTGCCGTCAGACTATGATCCGATGCTCGGAAAAGTGATCGCTTGGGGCGCGGATCGCGCCGAGGCAATCGCCCGCATGCGCCGTGCGCTCGATGAGTATTACTCCGTGGGAATCAAAACAAATATCGAACTGTTTCGCCGGATATTCGCGGACGACGAGTTTCTTCGTGGTGAAATTCACACCCGTTGGCTCGACGAGCTTTTGCACCGTGCACCGTCAGCGAACGCTCAAAACGAGCGAACGCGTCGCGAAACTTTGGCTGAAGACGCTGCCGCGTTTGCCGCCGCGGCGTGGTTTGCCAAACGGCGTTCTTCTGCATCCTCCCGCTCGCCAAAGACAGGATCCCGATGGAAACTGGATGGCCGGCGCGATCAGCTTGCGTCACCGGATCGCCAATGAATTTCAAATTGAAAATCGCAGGTCGCACTCGGACGCTAAAAGTAAATTCCGCGGGTGCGCGCATGGAATTCAGTCTCGACGGTCAGGGCGTTGCTGTCGACGTCGTCGAGGTTGAGTCAAATATTTTTTCGGTCCTGCTCGGCGGTGAAGGGTTCGAGGCTCGCGTTGAGCAATCGCTGCAAGGGACGCACATCTGGGTTGACGGCCGTGAGTATCTCGCCGAATTGGACGACCCTCGGCAGTGGCAACGCGCCGCAGGCGGTAGATCCGGCGCTGAGGGACGTCAACGCGTCTTTGCCCCGATGCCCGGCAAGGTGGTTCGCATTCTCGTGGAGCCCGCGAGCACGGTCACGGCCGGACAGGGCTTGATGGTCGTCGAGGCAATGAAAATGCAAAATGAAATCAAGTCGCCGAAGGAAGGGAAAGTGGAAAAGATCAACGTAAGCGAAGGCCAGACTGTGAACGCCGGAGAAGTTCTTCTGACCATTGAGTAACTTCAGCGAGCGTGCGAGACCGTTTACATCACGGATTCGTCGAAGCATCGCCGGCCGGCAGTTTCCCGGCAGATTCCACAACTTCCTTCGCCAAATAATTCACAACATGAGCCTGGTCGCGAGCAACGGCGAGGTAGGCAGCGCGAAGCAACTGCTCCTGCCGATTTTTCAGGCTTTCTCGAATCGACTGTTGGACCTGCGCGTCCGAAAGCTGCCGCTGGCCCGCCTGTTCGCGCGCTATCAACTTCACAATGTGGTAGCCCCCATCTTTCAGCATTACCGGCTTGCTTACTTGGCCCGGCTGCAGAGCCAGCACCGCGTTCTTCAGAGCCGGATCAGTTTGATTCAGCGAAGATTGCGGTATAAAACCCAGGTCGCCGCCATTCGAAGCATTCGCGTCTTCGGAGTAATCCATCGCTAACTGTGAGAAATCGGCACCGGCAGCAAGCTGTGACTCCAGCATCACAACTTTCCGCTTCGCCTGATCTGGCGTGGTCGCATCGTCGTTTTTCCGATTGTGAATGCCAATGTCCTGACGCGGCGTTACTACGATCTGAGCTACATGAAACTGCGGTTCGGCCACATTAAACTGTGCCTTATTCTTCTCGTAAAAATCCGCAATTGCTGCATCAGTTACAACAATTTTGGCAACCACTTCACGATTGAGAAGCTTCTGGATCGATAGTTCGCGCCGGATTTCATTCTTCAGATCGTCCATCGTTAGGCCGCTAGCCTGCAGCTTTTTCTGAAATTCGTCTTCGGTGAAAGAACTCCTGGACTGCGCGAAGCGATTTTCGACCTCTCCATCCGAAGCCAAAACGTTAAGCGCCTTGGCGCGCTGAAAGAGAATTTCGTTGTTGATCAGCTGATCGAGAATGCTGAGTTTCAAAGAAAGGGCTTCGTCATGGGACGGAGTTGCTCCTCCCTGCGATTCCTGACGGCTACGATAGTACTTCTCCACTTCGGCGCGATGGATCTCCGTGCCGTTGACCATAGCCCACGTGTCGCGGCTCGGAGCCTGCTGACTCCGGCAAGACAGCGCCATTAAACAGGCCACGAACGCCACAAGAAGCGCAAGTTTTCTCAGCAAGGAAAAACTCCTTCGTGACAGGCGAGCTGTTTCAAGCGGCTTTGCGAACGCGCCCGGCGCGAACGCACGCGGTGCACACACGAATGTGCTTGCGCACGCCGCCAACAATCGCTTTCACGCGCCGCAAGTTCGGATTCCAGCGACGCCGGCGAAGGTTGTTCGCGTGACTGACCGTATTTCCGTAACTGGGCTTTTTGCCGCAAATCTCACAAGCGAGTGCCATTCCGACTCCAATTGAGAGGGGTATGATTAACCCCAGCATTTTACCAGAGATTCCGAATTTTATTGATGGCTTACCGCATCAATCGCATCAATGCGTCTGTGGGCGCTCGTCCGCCTGACCGAGAGCGCTTAACTGCGACTCCTCATCTGGCAGGAAATAGCCAACGACGATTCCCATCCCTCCATCGGCTATGGATTTGCCGGTTGGATTGTCGTACGCATCGGTGACTTCGATAACATCTCCGCTGCGCACCTGCACTCCGCCGTGGCCGGTAAACAACTTAACGGGCATCGAAACCACGCGGCCTTGGGGATCGACGTCGGCCTCCAGCGTAGCGATGGTTAGATTTGTTCGAGCATTCTTCAGTACGAGCCACTGACCGTAATCGTGCAAATGTCCGCCGACTCCCAATAACGCGCCGGAATATGGAACCTTGAACTCGCCCGTCTTCGTGCTTTCTCCGGGAGTCAGCTCATAGCCGGACTCCCCGCAGCCCATCACGTCGAACCACGCCGGATACACATCCTTCAGTCCTGTGGCATGTTCTTTTTCCAACTGATATTCAATGCGTACTTGCAGGAAAACATCTCGATAATTCTCCGCCGTCGGATTTCCAAACATCGCAGTAATCCGAATGCGGTCATCTTTGTGGACGCGGTATCCAAAGCCAGGTATTGCCGGCCAGTCGTTCATTTCCGCGCCGGCCCCGAAAATGTGCTCCTCTTTATTCGAACAAAGGAAATCCGGTCGCGCGGTATCGTAGAAAGCCACGTGATGCAGCAATTTGCTAGGAAGACCTTGACCGTTCGCACCGGCGAGGCTTGGATGATAAGCCGTCAGCCAGCCGTTTATGGGAATGGTGAGCCAAAGTGTGGGAGGCTGGGGCACGGACATGTGTTCCGCGTTCGCCGGCAAGCTTACCGGGCCAATTCGGACTGTCATCGTATGCGTGGCCGGATCATCCGCGACAGTCAGCCGTGCGGTCTTGGACACGGGATGCTCCTCGTCCGCCGCATGCATCATTCCGTGATGTCTGGCTTCTTGTTGTTCAGCCTGCGCCCAGGATGCTGTTGGGGTCAAAGCCAAAACCGCAATGAATAGCAGCGCTAGTTTCATTCCCAAGCTTCCGTAATAAGCTCAGTCTAGGGTCGATGATACCGCATTCATCGCGCTTTGGCGTTCTCGCATGCTCACAGACCCTCCGATGATTGCAGCTATTTGCGAGAGCAATCGATTAGAATCGTACAGTTACACATCCCGCTTGGCATAGCGACATCAACAATCAGAGGATCGGACTCGAGCTCGGCGGCTTTTTCGCCGACCGTCTCCCCGTCGCCTGCCATTACTCCGCTCTCCATATCTTTTCAGGGCGAATTCTATCGGCTGGTTGTAGGCGCGATCTGCCGTGTTAGTTTGAGAATTTGGCCATCGCAGTAGCTAAGCTGTCCACTGATATAAGCCGCCTGGTCCTGGCCATTCGGATCTTTCTTGCCGCGATACTGTTTCAGTTTCCAAATGGCGGACGCTTTTTGAAACCACGAGCGGGACTCTTGCCAATCAGCTAGTTTCTTATGCGTAGGGGATGCCCGACCAGCGAGTGCCCTATACGCTGTTCCTAAGCCGATGTACGAGACGCTAAGAGCCGATGCGTCCCAAAGGGTGTTCGAGCCGCGAACGTTTGCGGCTGTAACCGCTTGGCGAAGGGCCTTTAGTCCCTCTGTCATGTCGCCTTGACGCACGAGGATTTCTCCAATGGCTTCGTCGCTAAAAGCAAAATTTGCAGCCGCTAACTGATTGCCGGGATCGGCAATCATCAATTGTTGGAAGATGTGATTTGCCGCGCGGTGTTTCTCAAGAGCAGCCGAAAGGTTCTTCTTGCTTTGATACAGGTCCGCAAGGATGTTGTACGACTCCGCTAGGTATTCCCTCAGAGTTGCATTCGTCGGATAGGCGACGGCCAGTTGTTTGATGATACTCAGCGCCTTCGCCGACATTGCGACGGCGTCATCGATCTGGCCTTCCTGCGCAAGGATTTTCGCCGCACCGTTGTAATCAGCGACGACGTGAGCCCGGGAAAACACGTTTGCGCTCGAACCGGCGGCAACCCGCTCGTGAAAGGATATTGCCTTGCGATAGCTCTGTAATGCCGCAGGGGTATCTCCGGTCTTCTCCATTAGGCTGCCAGCGAAATAGTACTGCCCGCCGATGCGGTCCTGTAGCCTGGTATCATTTTCTGCGGTATCCGCATTCTGAAGGAGATTCAGAGCTCGCCGCACAGTGTTCAACGCTCCGGAAAAGTCGCTGTTGCTCTCCTGTGTTCCCTCCACTCGGAAGTACTCGTCCGCCAGCTCAATCTGGTATTGCAAATTCTTCGGATTCGCTGTCGCAAGGGACTCCCGAATGCCCAGCGCCTTAGCGTAGCTCTGCGAAGCCGCGGCAAAATCGCCGAGATTCGCAGCGCCTGTGTAGCCGTACACATCGCCGAGCCGGTCATACGCGGCGGCCATATCGTGCTGCAGCGAGGGATCACTGCTGGCTTGGAGCGAGAGGCTGTCCAAATACTGTCGCGCGTCGCTGGCCAAAATCTCCCGGGCTTTGGTCGCGCCTGGCAGATCTTTGATAGAGTCGTGAATCTCGAACATCAAGGAATTGGCCAACTTCCGCACGTCGTTAAACCGTTGTTCCGCTCGGAGCTGACTCGCCCGGGCAATCCTCGCCTCCCGCGTGGCCGAGATGATTCCGGCCAGCAGTGACAGAGCGATCAGAGCGGCGGACGTGATTCCGACTTTATGCCGCGCAATGTATTTCCAGCTCCGGTAAGCAAACGTGCTCCTACGCGCCAGCACGGGAAGGTTCTCCAAGTGCCGCCGGATGTCTTCAGAGAACTGGTCGGCCGAGCTGTACCGAAGGTCCGACTCTTTGTAAATTGCCTTCAGAACAATGTTGTCCAGATCGCCCGAGAGCGATCTCTCCAGTTTTTCGATGGAAGAACCGCGCAGGCCGCTGACAACTTCGGGTGCCAATGCGGTCCTTGCCTGCGCTCTCTCTTCTATTACCTCTTTGCGGCGGATCGCCGTACTCGGTTTTTCGGGATCCGTTTCAAGGACCGCGCGTGCCACCTCATACGGCGTGGGGTTCTTAAACCGATAAGCCCGACGGCCAGCCAGCAATTCATACAGGACCAACCCCAGCGAATACACGTCCGTTGCCGTCGTTATCGTCTTTCCCTGTAACTGTTCTGGACTTGCGTATTCCGGCGTCATGACCAGAAGGCCCCCGGACGTCAACGTCACATTTCCGCGCAGCAAGTCCGGATCGAGTATTTTGGCGATGCCAAAATCCAGAAGTTTGGGCACACCTCCTGACGTGATTAAAATGTTCGCAGGCTTAACGTCTCGGTGAATCACCAAACGCTGATGTGCGTAATGAACCGCCGAACAGACTGTCCGAAACAGTTGCAGTCGTCCGTCAACAGTTATTCTCTTCAGATCGCAGTATTCGGTAATCGGCAGGCCATCGATAAACTCCATCACCAAATAAGGCAGGCCATCTGCCGTCGTGCCTCCATCGAGCATTCTCGCGATGTTGGGATGGTTGAGGCTTGCGAGGATTTGTCTCTCGTTGCGAAATCGGCTTGCTGTCATTCCGAGACCGATGTCCGCGCGAACGATTTTCAGCGCAACCTGCTGCTTGTACTGCCCGTCGGCGCGAACCGCCCGGTACACCGCTCCCATGCCACCCTGCGCGATTTCTTCAAGAATCTCGTATGCGCCAATGCGCTTCCCGGCGGGCAAACTGAACCGGGCTTCTTCCATAACAAAACTCGGCGTCGACAGTGAATTTAGAGAATCCGTGCGAGCTTGCTCGTGCGAAAGAATCAGAGACTCTACCTCCCTGCGCAGAGACGAATCGTCACAAGCAGCGTCCAGAAATACCGCGCGGTTGGCGCTGGGAAGTTCAAGCGCCGATTCCAGGATCGGCCGGATGCGCTGCCATTCTTCGGGGGTCATTTTGCCAACTCTGCCCGGCCCATTTCACGCAATAACCATGCGCGCGCGGACGCCCAGCTTCGCTTTACCGTCGCCGGTGAAATTCCCAGAACTCCCGCCGTCTCTTCAATCGACAAGCCGCCGAAGTACCGGAGCTCGATGATTTCGCTCTGCTGCGGATCAAGCTTTGCGAGCCGGGAGAGGGCTTCGTCCAGTGCTAACAGGTCCATGTCCGGATGGCCTTCTCGCGGCACATCGACATTGGTGTCGAGCGTCAGCCTCGTCGCGCCGGCGCCTCGTTTTTCTGCGCATCGCTCACGCTCGTAGTCCACAAGTATCCAGCGCATTAGTTGAGCTGCAATGCTCAAAAGGTGAGTCCGGTTCTCGACGGCCAGCGACTTCTCACGCGCTAGCCGCAGGTAGGCCTCATGCACCAGCGCCGTTGCTTGCAGGGTGTGATTGGGCCGCTGCTGCCTGAGGTGATAGCGCGCGAGCTTCCGCAACTGGTTGTAAACCAATGGCAGCACCGCTTCCAAAGCCTGGGGATCTCCGCTCCTTAGGCGAAGGAGAGTTTCAGTAATTTCCTTGGAAGGCATGTCCACTTCGATCTCCGGGGCCTCGGAGTTGAGGGGGCGATGACGGGAGAGTAACGGAAAATGGACCCAAATTCAATCGCGGATGAACACAGAACCACTGACTGGCTGCGGACCAATCGCAAGTAGCCGGAAATTGCCATATCCACTCCAACGAGAACTCGTCAGGAATCTCGCAGTCGCAGCGGAGTCTCAATCTTTTGTAATCATAGAGTTAGCGTGGGCGTGTAGGTCAGCTGGGAGAGCAACTGCTTTGCAAGCCGCCGAGACCTCTCTAAACCTTCCGTTGCTTACTTCTCGATTCTGAGGAAGTACGTTTACGAAGCCATCGAGGTCGAGGAAGAAGGTTCGCCTAAAGAAGGCTTCAGAGTATGCGGTTCCCGAGGAGTTGCAGGCCAGACTGGATGCAGCTCCGGAGTTGCGGCGGGCATTCGAAGCGCTCACACCGGGACGGAGGAAGTCGTACATCTTTCATGTCTCGAGTGCGAAGCAGGTGAAGACGCGGGCACCACGGGCGGAGAGGTGTGTTCCCATGATCTTGAGCGGCTGAGGGTTCAACGAGCGCACAGATTGAACCGTGTGACCGCCAGGCGTTTGCACCAACGAGACTGCTCACGTAATCAGAAAGCGCGCGGCAGGAATCAAGTAATACCTTGTCATTTTTCCATAGAATGACAAGCTGTGACTTTTCATATAACCCAGAAGAAGTCATCCGTCGCATCGCGGATTACCGTTCAGACGAACTCGCCATCTCCAACGGAAGGGAGTCTTCGCCGTGCCGCGCTGCGTGAACCGGAAGACTCCCCCAGGTAACTGGTTCGAGAAGACTTCGTCATTTAACGATGACCTTCATGCGCATCCAGGGATGGATGCAGCACTGAAAGTAATGTACGCCCTTTGAAAGACCCTTCACTTGGAGCTGGCTGCCTTGAAGGATCCGCGTTCTGGCCACGGCAACGTCCGAAAAACCTGCGGAACATTCGGGAGCCGGAGCTTCCCCACCATTCAGCGGCGGTATGAATCCACCTCCAAAATTCGCAACTTCCGTGAAGGTGTGGGGCTCGCCGCCCTGGTTCACCGCGATAATCGGGGTTCCTTCGTCCACCGTGAGGTTGTCGGGTTCGAAATCCCAGTTCTTATCGGGACTCGGGGAGGCGGCTTCTGCAAGCAACTTGGCAAATGTCGTGGTGGAACCGAACGGAGTATAGCCAAGCGCGATGTTCTTACAGAAACCCGGCCCCGCCGCACCTATAACATTGAAAGTTGCGGGGTCACATTCGTCCAACGCCACCACCTGTGCAGGGGTTGCGTGGCCGCCGTCGTATTCGAGCATTCCGGCAAACAGAAGACAACAGGCCGCTAAACTGATCTTCATCAGTACATTTGTCATGGTTTTTCATCTCCTTTAGCGAATCGTTCCTACAATCCAGCGACAGAAAAAGAGTGAATAGGCGCACGGTTTAAAGCAGGCGGATGCGTGGTCACCTGCCCGGATGACCACGCATCCACGTCTGCCTTTTGTACGAATCCGCGTGAGCAGCACCAGAAAACCGATATCACTTCATCATGCCTGACGACGCCTGATCGGCCGGCTTCGTGATCATGATGCTATCGAGGGGCTTTTGCGCCGCCAGCTTCTTACAGTGACGCAGTGCCTTGGGCGTCTTCGTTTTCTTTGCGTTCATGGCTTCCTCCTAAGACTCAACCAATCCGGCAGGTGCAGAGAACCACGGAGTCGCGGTCGAGATTTGCGACCGCTTCGTGAGCGCGGTTTTGCTAGAATCCTGACAACGCCGGCGTCTCCCGCCAGAGCCATTACCGTCGCGGGTTACGGCAGTTCACGCTTAAGGGGAGAAGGTAACAAGGGCTGGGACACCAAGTAACGAAACAACGCCAAAGAAAAGCCAAAATCACGCGCAGCAAGCAGGTTAGGGGTAGGACGCGGAGTGACGATGGAGAGCAAACCCCTTCTTTATCAGTTCAGCCAATTCACGCTAGACGTGACGCGCGGATGTGTGCATAAGGGGCAACAGGAAATCAAGCTGCGTCCGAAGGTATATGAGGCGCTGAAATACCTGGTTGAGAACCCCGGCAGGTTGATCACGAAACAAGAGCTGATTCAAGCGGTGTGGCCGGACACCTTCGTGACGGACGACTCGCTGGTGCAGTGCACAGTCGAGCTGCGTCGCGCATTAGACGATTACAACCAGCAATTGCTGAAGACAGTTCCACGGCGGGGATATGTACTGATGGCCGAGGTTGTGCAAGTGGCCGGCGCGGCAGCACGTTCCTTTGCGAGTGACGTGGCCTCGACGGAAATGTGCAAGGTGCCGCTGGCAAGCATGGCCCGTCGAAGAATGGAGCTGCCGATTCCGCACACGTCGCTGGTGGGACGGGAACAGGAGGTTGAGGAGGCGGCTGCACTATTAGTGCGGCCAAACGTTCGGCTGTTAACCCTGACGGGCGCGGGAGGTGCGGGGAAGACTCGCCTGGCGATCGCCGTAGCGTCAGTAGTCGCAGATAAGTTCACCGGCGGCGTGCAATTCGTTGGTTTGGCGTCGATCACACATTCTGATCTAGTGGGAACTGCGATAACGAAGGCGCTGGGCCTGCAGCAAATTTCGGGGCGCACACAGCCTCAATTGATGGCAGATCATCTGCAGGATTCAGGACCGTTCCTGTTGGTATTGGACAACTTCGAGCAGGTGCTGCCAGCTGCGACGATGGTGACGGAAATCTTAGGAGAGTGCAAGGCGCTGAAGATTCTAGTCACAAGCCGCGCCTGCCTGCATATTTACGGAGAGCAAGAGTTTCCGGTAGCGCCGCTGAAACAGGATTCGGCTATCGAGCTATTTGTCCATCGGGCAACTGCTGTGAGGCCGAATTTCGCAATTACTGCAGACAATGAGACAGCGATTCGGGAAATTTGCGCGCGCCTGGACGGATTGCCGTTAGGAATCGAGCTGGCCGCGGCTCGCACGAAGGTTTTGTCTCCGAGTGCCATTCGGGGCCGGCTGCAAAGCCGGTTGCAATTACTGACGGGTGGCGCGCGTGACCTGCCGGAACGGCAGCAGACGCTGCGGAAAACCATCGACTGGAGCCATGACCTATTGGACGAGTCGGAGCAAAGACTTTTTCGCAGATTTTCCGTGTTTTCCGGCGGGGGCACGTTGGAGGCCGCTGAAGCCGTTTGCAATACGGGGCTCGATCTCGGCATGGATCCATTTGAAGGCCTGTCGTCCTTAGTGGACAAGAACCTGGTGCAGCGTGTCGACGTACCCGACTCAGAGGCCCGTTTCTCTATGTTGGAAACGGTTCGTGAATACGCGCTCGAACAGCTGGCCGCGAGCGGCGAAGAAGCATCCGTACGAAAGGCGCATGCGGCGTACTGCGTAGTTTTGGCAGAGGAAGGCAATCCCGAGCTAAGCGCTCGTGAGCGAACGGCATGGCTGTCTCGGTGCGATATTGAAATCGACAATTTCCGGTCGGCACTGGATTGGCTAATGGAAAACCAAAATCTCGAATGGGGGCTGCGGCTGGCCGTGGCTCTGTTTCGATTTTGGGATATGCGGGAGCATTTGATCGAGGGCCGCACGTATCTCGAAGCGATTTTGCGGCTTGCGGGAAATGGAAATACAAAGGAACGAGCGAAGGTTTCGCAATTCCTGGGCGTGCTTGCAACCGCGCAGGGAGACTTTGGCGCTGATCGAGATTTCCTGATGCTGAGTCTCGCTTTGTACGAAGAAGTGAATGATCAATGGGGGGTGGCGGTCGCGTTGAACGCTTTAGCCGTGTGCGCGCGAGATGGAGGCGATTACTCCGCTTCGCAATTGAATTTTGAGCGCAGCTTGGACCGCTGGCGAGCACTCGGAGACAAGCTTTCAATCGCACGGTGTCTTCACAATCTGGCGAATGTGGTGAAGGCGCGCGGCGACTACAGCGCTGCGCAAGCAGCGTTGTGCGAGGCAACCTCTTTATTTGAAGAACTGGGGGACCGTAGCGGCGCCGCGTGGTCGATCAATCAACAGGGCGACATTACACGCGATCAAGGCGATCTGGCAGGTGCCCGAAGTCTGTATCAGCGCGCGCTCTCCGCTTTCCGGCAGGCCGGAGACCGCTGGGGTTCGGCCCGTTCAGCGGCCGACCTGGGATATGTCGAGTGCGCGCAGGGAGATTACGGTGCGGCGCAGGCCGCGTACCGAGAAGCGTTGGAAATTTTTACGGAGTTGAAGCACCGGCGTGGAATAGCTCGAGCGCTGGAAGGACACGCCTGCGTGGAGGTGGCCCAGGGACGCGCGGCGCGTGCTCTAACGCTGGCGGCTGCAGCTCAGCATTTGCGGCAGCTGATCAGCGCTGCTCCCTTGCCCCAGGGGGAGCAACTCAAGCTAGACGAAAAGCTGGCATCTGCGCGGGAGTCACTTAGTGAAGCGGAAGTGAAAGGCGCCTGGGACAAAGGTGTCTCGATGAGCCTCGAAGAAGCGGTCCGATATTCATTCGACGAAGCGAAGGCCGGCGCTACTGGAAGTTCGCGGGCGCAATGAGGCGGCGGACCGCTGAAACGCGGTCGGCCGGGATGCCTACGCGACGGGCATGTTCGCGAATCGTATTCTCGTCGGGTGCGAGATAAACGCAGTAAACCTTATCCTCTGTAACATAACTATGGAGCCATTGAATCTGAGGCCCCATATCCTTCAGAACGCCTAAGGATTTTAGTGAGACGTCGCGAATCTGTGCCTCGGTGAGCCTCCCTGCGCCAGGCACATCTCTTTCGATAACGAACTGCTGCATGGACGCGCAGTTTAGCATGAACGCGGCATGGATACGGTGAAAAACGCGCGTTACAACATCACCGACGAAGACGCCAAGCGGTCAGCACTGAGCGCAGCCGAAAAATATCGAGACGAGCAGAAGAAACACGTCGCAGCGATGGGCCAGAAGTGAAAACAGTCCCTACAAAAATCCCTACAGTCGCCCTCTCGGGCAAATCGCATCTGCTCTTCGCTCGAAAGCTAACCCCAACACGGAAAACAAATAGGGTTTTGACACAGTTCTGACACAGCCAGAGCACCTGCTTTTGTCAGATCGTCACCTAGTTATTCCCGGACGGTCAACACCGGGTACGTAGCATGTGCGACGACTTTGTCGGCGGCGGCTGTCCCCGAGGTGAGTGGCTGCACCCAAGGGCGCGGCGCGTGGCAGCAGCTACGCTTGACCTGGCGGCGGAACCGGAGTGAGCCCGTGGCGCAGCATGATCTCTACCATCTTCGCCCGGTCCGGCGGACCACCGGCCGCCGCTTTGATCACCTCGGCCGCTTCGCGGAAATACTGCGGGCCGAGTGCGGCGGGTGTAACCACACACAGTGCCTTCACGTCTTCGCTGCCGTTGTTGTCGAACCGGTGAACGGCACCCCGCGGAATGCACAGCGCCTGCCCCGGCCCCACGTCGATCAGCTTGTCGTCCACCGTCCACGTCAACACGCCGTCGATGCCGTAGACCGTCTCCTCGTAGTGATCGTGGCTGTGCGCTGGTGCCGTCAGGCGCTGTGCGGCGGGGACAACCGCCTCAAAGACCGCCACCGTGCCGGAGGAGTTCTCACCGGTGATGAGGAAGCGCACCTCGATCGGTCCCAGTCTGATCGTTTCGTCAGCAGGATTGACGCACGGATTGATAGATTGCAGTGACATGGAAACCTCCTTTTTGCACATCGTTTCGTGGATTGTGATGGAACCAGTTATGCCCTGGGGAAGTAGCTCCAGTCCGTACCTGGGACCAGCCGCGAGCGCCCGGTCGATCAACTCTTTGCTGGCAGGGGGCGGCGGCGCGGAACGATCCGCAGCAGGCTCGAATACTTCCGCGAAAAAGCCCTCAAGGCCCGCCGGAGTGGTTAAGACCACAGCCTTCGCACAGCCGTGGCCAGTGTTCTTGAACGAATGAGCGATTCCGCGGGGAAGATAAACAAAGTCGCCTGCCGACGCAGTGATTGTATCCCCACCCACCTGAATCGTAAGCATACCTTCGAGCAGGTGGAACGATTCGTCCTCACGGGAGTGGATATGCGGCGGCGTACCTCCACCCGGCGAGACAGAGATCTCCGCCATGAAGAACGCGCCGTTCGTCTCCTCGCCTGTGATAAGAAACGTCATCAGCTCTCCGGGGCCCCAGTAGGCCGGGCCTGTTCCAACGGGCACGTGTCTGAGTTTGTTTTGTTGCGGCGGGGTCTCGGCCCCATTTGGTCTCGCGACGACGGCGTGGTGCATAGTTTGCTCTAAATCCTGCAATGCGGTCTCGTCAGAGGAATTGGAGAGCCGGTCAATCATTTGAGGTGTCATTTTCCTCTCCTTGTGGTAAACTCTGTTTACCAGGAGCATAGTAAACTCGGTTTACGGACAGTGTCAATGACTTTTTTACGCGAAAATCCGCCGGTCAAAACCAAAGATATGCTCATCGGGGCGCTGCTGCGCGTTCCCGCCCAAGCCATTCAACGCCGCATCATCAAGGAACTGAATGCGGCGGGCTTTGAGGGGCTCAGCATGCCGCACATGGCGGTGCTGCGGTTTCCCAGCCCCGATGGTGCTCGCCCCGGCGTTCTTGCCGAACGCGCCGGCATGAGCAAGCAGGCCATGAACCGGCTGCTGGGGAGCCTGGAGGATCTGGGATATGTCGTCCGGAGCGACGCACGGAGCGAGGGCCGCGCTCGAATTGTTCACTTTACGAAGCGCGGACACGCCGCGTACGCACGGGCTCTTGAGGTACTGCGCGATATCGAGCGGGAATGGAGCGCGGAGCTTGGGCCGAAGGACTTCGCGCAGCTTAAGGAGCTGCTCTGCCGCGTCTGGGAAAGCCCGTTAATCCGCTAACCGTCTGCTTTCGCTATCAGGCAATGAGTGCGGGAGTCCTCGATGACGGTCAAACTCGACGTTGGCGGTCAAACGGCGGGAACAACCCAAAGTGCTCATCTCGCCGAGTTAGACATCACCCTCTCGGCGTGGACGAGGAGAACGTTGTCGGATGACTTCATTAGCTCAACGGCATGGCGTCGAAACTCGTTGCTGTGCCGCTGCCCTTTCTTTGCACCAGGATCAGCCTCGCTGATGGAACCAACAGGAAGAAAAACTCGCTGAGCCTCGCAAATTTCGGATGGTTGCGTGGTGAGTCGAGGTTCTTTATACAGAAGAAGTTTAAGTTGCGGGGGCCTAACAGCCAATTTCGTAAATTCATCAGAAGTTGCCGGAGCTAAAGCCTCCCTTTAGCGTGTTTGAGCAGTAGTTTTAGCAACCGCCGTCGTAAGGCCGGGAATTACTTGGTAGACTGCGCCTTGCCAAAACAAAGGAACCGGCTCGTCTTTCCACTTAGTGTGCGGCGCGTACACAATAGCTTCATCCCAATAGAATCCCTTGGAATTTGGCCGAGGCTTATAAGACATCAAACCCACCATTCGGCTCAATGCCTTTGACACTTCATGGTGTGGGTCCCAGAATTGCTGCACGCGCGAGTCCGATACCCGGCCCAAGGTGCTCCCACTAGGAGGCTGCCAATCTGTCGCGAGGATTGGTTCCCAAACAACCAGCACACGCAATTTCCATTGCGAATTCTGTTCAAGCATCTTTTCGGCTACGGAGGCCCCCCGTAGACAGTAGGGTCAAGTCGGCGAAAACAGCAAAATCACGCGGGGCATATCCACGCCGCCATCAAAGGCGCTCTCAAATTGACCGATATTTGAGGAAGAAAGGGCAACAAGGGGCTGCTGATCTGCCGGGACTTTTCCAGGCATCCACAAGTAGAGTGCGCCGAGCGCCACGACAATGGCGACTACGGCCGCAATGATTAGCTTCTTTTTCATTTTGCAAAACGCCCCGGATTGCTTGCGAGGAATCCAGCAATTTGCTGTGGAAATAGAATCATTGCTCCAACGACAACGACGGCCGCCCAAAGCAGTACTTTGCCAATCCATCGATGCCGGATCGCGCACTGCTTCGCTCGGCGTTGCTGCCAGGATCCCAAGCCAATCAGCGCGACGGAAATTCCCAAGAGCCAAGGACGCAGCGTAGTGAGAAAAGCACTCGCAGCACCAGCTCCCAATGCGGCTGCAAATCCCAGTGGCAGGCAACAACCGACCGTCGCGAGCGAACTCACAATAGCGGCCAAGGACGCTGATATTCCCGTATCCTGTTTCACTGTCGATCTCCTGCGCGCGCTTCACGCAAAGCCCGATGAATTACATCGGCGGAGGGAACACCAATCTGTTTCGATCCAGGATAAAGCCGGCAGCTTAGTGCGAACGCGCGGTCTCCCAGCGGTTCGTCTGCCACGTCCCGTCCATTGATTCGGATCGTTGGTGATCCGCAAAACCTGAGAGCAGCTGCCATTTTCTCGTCTTCGACCAACACTTCGTAAACCTCTGCTGAGACATTCTCCGCAGCCAGAACTTCCCTAACCAGTTTCATGGCAGCCAGATAGGATGAGCATTCCGCAATGTACAGGACTTCAACTCTCATTCAGCTCCTTCCATTTCCGCGAGCTTCTCGCAGAATGGGGCAGTGACCATTTTGCTTGCGCAATTCTTTGTCACAACTCCGAAGAGCCAAGCGAAGCTCGTGTTTTAGTTTCTGAAGGTCTGCTAGTTTGCGTTGCACGTCGGCCAGTTTATCTTCCAGTTGGCGGCGTACTGGCGCGCAAGGCTGCAAACGACTGCCGCGCAGCCTGAGTAAGCCACGGATCTCGCTGAGCTTGAATCCCAAGCCTTGTGCACGCCGTATGAAAGCCAGTATCTCTATATCGGTTTCTCCATATTGCCGAAAGCCTCCCTGGGTTCGCGGAGGTCGCGGCAGCAGGGAGTTGTGCTCGTAGAATCGAATCGCGTCAACGCTGAGGCCTATCCTCTTGGCAACAATGCCGATTTGCATTTGCTGGCTCCTTGCAAAATCTACACCCTAGAACATAGTCCAGAGTCAAGTGTTTTCAGGCTTTCACGCCCTACCCGGCTATACCACCGAGGGCGGTTTCGCGAGGCCTGGCCTATCCCCCGCAAACCCCAAGGTTCGCAAATCCAAGAAGTGAACACGGACCTGTAGGCGTCTTCCGGCTCGCCCGTTTCCGAACCTTCTGGGATCAGGTCGGTCTTGTCAGGCTCGCCGCGCCGAGTGAAACCCTTCAGCGCCCTCTTGCTATATTGCGAAAAGGATCCAGCCCAAGTTGGCGACGGTCACGGTTCGGCCATAGCGTCAGCGCTGGAAGGATCTGCCGTGGACGGTTTCTCAGGCGGCCAAATATCTTGGAGTGAGTCCGCAGACTGTGTATCTTTGGGTGGAGCGAAAGCAGATTCCCCATCTCCGCGTAATGGGTCGCAACATCCGGTTCCTGAAATCGGAGTTGATCTCGTTTCGCGCGTCGTTCAAACAGGAGATGGAGAATGAGTAGACCGATAGTGCGCGACGGCGTTGTCTATCGGCGGGAAGGATCAAAATTCTGGTGGATTTGTTACCGTGACAGGACTGAGAAACGCCAAAGAGAATCGTCCTTTACCGAAGACTGGCAAGAAGCCCACAAGATCTTACGCGCGAGGCTTGAAGCCAGGGATGGCAACGTCTTACAAGTTGTACGCAAAGGAGAAAGCCTGAGCTTTGGTGAATGGGCGGACTTATTTCTTGAGAGCTATTCAAAGCCGCCTATCCGCCAGCCAGGCACACACAATGCGAACTTGCGATGCATTCAGCATTTGAAGAGAGCCTTCGCTACACGACGCCTGATTGATGTAGGACCCGACGAAATCGAGCTATACCTTCGTGACTCAGCAACGTTCAGGCGACAGGGGTTTTGACACAGTTCTGACACAGTGAGGGCTAAAAAGTGGGTTTCGGAGTTTTCGAGCGACTGCAAATACTTTAGAATCAAAGGTAGTTCTGCCGTGGGCGTGTAGCTCAGCTGGGAGAGCACCTGCTTTGCAAGCAGGGGGTCGCCGGTTCGATCCCGGCCACGTCCACCAACCATCTGCCTGCAATTTCAATTACTTGCTAATTCGGCCTTCCCGCGACTTCCTCAATTTGGGTCCATTTGGGTCCAACTAGAAGTCTCTCCACTTCCTCGACCGCTCGGCGTTGTTCCGCCGGAATCGCGTGCCGCGCTACATTTGGGCGGCTCGCCAGCACAAATGGGTGGGTCGCTACCGCCCAAACCGGGGTTTTCGTCCCCGGTCTTTTTGCAGCGTCGAAGTCCGCAGTTGGTTCCTTGACGGGGTGTTGCGGTGGCCCGTAGGTGAACGCAACGTCTATCTTTAGCGGTGAACACTGCGAATATTCCTGTGTTCACCCCTGGCTGGGCACCGCAGAACGCGAGCGCTATCTTTCGACCAGAACACTGCGTGTAACAGTGCGTTCTGGTTTTGACCTTTGAGGCGAAAATCTGAACAGGGTGCTGAACCGGCACTATTTCTCCCCGTTCAGCAGAAACCACGCAACTTGAGCACTCTCGGCGAGCGGATTCTTGACACAAATCGGAATAGCGTCTAACATTTAGACATTAATAAGGAGCCGCCATGAATGAGCGACTGCTAAAGCTAAAGCAAGCTAGTGCCGTCCTTCAGGTTGCGCCCAAGGAATTGCAGAACCTCGTCCAATTCCGCGTTGTGAAGCCGAAAAGGTCGGAAGGAACGTACTATTTCGACCCAAGCACCCTCCTGGTCGCCAAGGTAGCCTTCTACCTGAAGGAGTCGCTTGGAACGCGTACCAGCGTGCTTTCGAAGCTGATGGACGCATTCAGTGAATCAGAAGAGCAGCTCAAGGCTGAAAATCCGAGCTACGTTGTCTTCACGTGTCGGCTCACGGCAGATGAAGAGCCTTTGAAGGTTGGGGTGCCTTTCCGGGCGTTAGAGGAACAGATCGAGGAACGGATGAGTCGCGCCAATCTCTACCGGGACTTGCCACGCGGCAGAAAGCGCCGGGGCTGGAAAAAGGAATTTCTCGAATCGCTGGCAGAAGCAGCGAAGGATATCGGAGAGGTCTCCGAAGAAGAAATCCTGCGCACGGTGCGCAGCTACCGTAGAGAGCGGCGTACCCCGGAGATCACCGTTGCCGCCGAAAGCTAAGCGCCGCAAGGCGCGTGTGGTCGTTGACACAAGCGTGCTGGTGGCCGGCATCTCGGGATTCCGGGAGCCTTTCGTTTCTGGTCGGAACCCAAGTGCTGATGTCCTCCACAGGTGGGCAGAGAAGCGCCACTTCGTCTGGCTTGTGACCGAGGACATCTTGGACGAGTACAAGGAAGTGCTGAAGCGCCTCCGTGTCCGCTCAAATCTGATTGGTCGAGTCGTCAACCTGATTCGAGAACGCGCCGAAGCGGTGAAGGTAAGCGCCTCGGTTGAAATCTCCCCTGACCCAAAAGATGACTCCTTTTGCAGGTGCGCCGAGCAAGGCAAAGCTGATTTCATCGTTACCCTGAATCCGAAAGACTTCCCACAAGACCTGCTCAAGGTAAAGATCGCTGCGCCTGACCAATTGGTCTGAATAGATCGAGCCTGCAGCGAATAAACCGTGATGTTTTGCGGGTTCGTTGGATTAGAATTCCTCTTCTTCGCCAAGATCTCAGGTTATAAATTCGGCAACAGCTACAGCCAGGAGATTAGCGAAGTTGCAGTTAGGCGGTACCGTTGTCTCGGAGAACTCCAAATGAACGCCAATTCGCCGAATATCGAGGCGTTGCGCCAACTTTATCATCAGAACCTCGTCGCCAAGACCTTTTTTGACCATGCAGCTCGCCGAGAACGAGACCAATCGGAAACAAAAGTAGACCGAATCTTGGTTCGGCTCGGGCGCGAAGGGCATGAATTCCAGCGTCGCGAGATCATCGATCTCTTTCGGAAACTGGAAGAGCAAGGATGTGGGCAGTTCGTTGAGGGACGCCGGGGCTGGCCTTCGCGGTTCGTATGGAGCGCCGAAATGACCAGTGTCGCCAGGGCGGCATCGGGGCAATTGCACGCTGTCGAGCACATTGCAGACGAAGAGGATACTGTCGAGCAGCTTCATGAGAACGATGAGCCCGAAGCCGGTGTCGCTCCAGTCAACCAATCTGTGACCGAGGAGTCGGGCACGAGTTGGTACGAGGACGAAGGAGCCGGCCGTTTCCACACTCCCCTTCGCGAACGAAATCGACGTAGGTGTTCTTCTCGTCTGTGGGCCAATGCCTTTGGAAATCATTCAAGAAAGCTGTCCATTTGTGAGGCAACCCGTGCTTCTCAAAGTAGCGCAGCGGAAATGAAAAACCGTGGTCAATGCCTACCAACGTGGTGATCTGCTCGGAAAGACGTTCAACAAGCCAATGGGCGATTTTCTCGCGGCTCCAATACCACCGCGGGCTGGGAGGTGGCGCGACCTCGTGCGGCTCGGTCGCGCGGTCCGCCATGTAGACGCGCAGGCCCTTTACGCAGGACTCACACCTCTCCGCCCCGGAGTAGTCGATTCCGATGTATCTCTCGAAAGCCGCGCTCATATTCCGACCGCAATTGTAACTGCGCTCTTGTCACAGCGGCTGTCATAGCTTGTCACAGTAATCCACCGAGAACCTGCGCCGGGGCGTCATCCACGAGCGATAGACTTCGAGTCCATCGCTCATAATATGGCATAATGTGAGCGATAGAAAGACGCTCTATCGCTCATGACCTGGAACTGGCAAAAACCGGACTGGCCCAATTTTCGATGGGATCGCGCTCGGCTGGAGGCTGCGGAGAAGGAGTTTCTCGTTGGTGGAGGTGTGTTCGTCGGCGCGGTCCGGCACCTGGGCAAAGAAGAGCGCGACCAACTCACCATCGAGGCCATGAGCACGGAAGCAGTGACGACTTCCGAAATCGAAGGCGAAGTTCTCGACCGCGCGAGCGTACAGTCCTCCCTCCGCAAACAGCTAGGCATTGCCACAGATGAGCGGCGCGTCCGACCTGCGGAGCGAGGCATCGCGGAAATGATGGTTGATCTTTATCGGTCTTTTGCCGAGCCGCTCTCCGAAGAAATGCTGTTTCGCTGGCACCGCATGGTGATGAGCGGTAGCCGCAACCTGAAACATGTCGGACGCTATCGAACGGGCGCGGAACCGATGCAAGTGGTTTCCGGCTCCGTTCACGAACCCAAGGTTCATTTCGAAGCGCCGCCGTCATCGCGCGTGCTGTCAGAAATGAAGCGACACATTACTTGGTTCCGTCGAACCGCACCAAGCCGCGACGAGCCGCTGCCCGCAGTAACGCGAGCCGGGATTGCTCACCTGTATTTTGAAAGCATCCATCCGTTCGAGGACGGCAACGGACGCATCGGGCGCGCTATCGCGGAAAAAGCTTTGGCGCAGAGCCTCGGCCAGCCGACGCTCACCGCATTGGCGGCGACGATTCTTGCTCGGCGCAAGAGCTATTACGAAGCGCTCGAAGCAGCGAACAAGGAAAATGAAATCACGCCCTGGCTGATGTGGTTTGCTGGCGTCGCTATCGAAGCGCAGCGCCGAACCATTGCTCTCGTGGAATTCCTGATCGATAAGACGAAATTGCTCGACCGGCTTAAGGGGCAACTCAATGAGAGACAGGAAAGGGCGCTGCTACGCATGTTCCGCGAAGGCCCAGAGGGTTTCCGTGGCGGGCTTTCGGCGGGAAAATACAGCACGATCACCGGAGCTTCGCCAGCGACTACCACGCGCGACCTCGCAGACTTAGTCGAAAAAGGCGCACTCGTTCGCGAAGGCGAGCGCCGTTACGCTCGCTATCGCCTGAGTGTTCCTTTGCGCCGAGTCCCGCATATGGTCGTCAATGAACGAGGCGGTCTTGAGGAACAGTAGCGGCGTTATTCATGAATTGAGATGTGTAGATTCCCAATCGCCCTCTACATTTTGCATTTCCAGTACTAAATTGAGGTGCCTGCACCCGTGAATCCGTACACCATCAATCCGCCGGAATCAGAAGTCACATTCGAGAAGCTATGCTTGGCGTTGCTGAAACGCCACTGGTCCCGTCCTGGTCTTGAACGATTCGCGAAGAAGGGTGAGAAACAGTTCCCCTCGTCTGCCCCCAATATTGCTTTTCGGCTGCTTGCCGAATTTGTTTTGAGGATGAGTGTGGAATCACTACTGCCTGAGACAAGGTGCATTGCGACGAAGGCGTTGCTCAATACGTTTCCTAATGACGCGAAGACGAATGCCCAGTTGGCCGCATTTCGCTCACAGTGTGCTGGTCTCATGACTCTCAACCCTCTGGCTCAGGCGGATTTTCTAAAGTGCTTCGATCAGTGGAAGAAGGAGAGGTTGACGCGGAGTCTCATTGTGAAGCCCTCGTCGTCGTGACCGACGGCTCAATGCGGCCTGTATTTGAAGCTGCGATTTACACACCCCTCTCCCAATCTGGAAAGGCTAAGAATGCCGACCAAAGGACCGAAGAGGCGAGAAGCCCGCAACGAAATCGCGGGTCAGGCAGGGAGTCACGAAATTTAGGTCCAACTAGGGACCATTAAGAAAAAAGGGCTGCCAAACTACGAGAAAAACCGTCTACGAGGACCCAGAACAAGCCAAGCGAACCAATGAGATAGACTAAGTTTTCTCGCTTTGCAAGCAGGGGGTCGCCGGTTCGATCCCGGCCACGTCCACCAATCTTCTAGATAGACCCCCCTCAACGAATTGAGGGGGTATTCGACAGGAGCATGCGAAAACACCGTCGCCGGATGCTTTATTCCTGTTGACACTCAACATGAGTTCAGTATACAGTTCCTGTTGAAGATCAACAGGAACCGATGATGATCACTACTCCGAAGGCCGAAGTCCTGCAAGGCACCCTCGACCTGCTGGTTCTCAAAACGCTCGACACGCTGGGGCCGCTGCACGGATTCGGGATCGCCCGCCGCATCCAGCAAGCATCACAGGATGCGCTGCTCTTAAACCAAGGCACCCTCTATCCGGCCCTGGTGCGGCTGGAGCAGCGCGGATGGATTCGCTCGAAATGGGGCATCTCGGAAAACAATCGACGCGCTCGCTTCTACTCGCTCACCAAGGCAGGACGAAAGCAGCTCACCGTAGAAGCGCAAAGCTGGGAGCGTATGGCCACCATCATCGCCCGACTGCTCGTGGGTGCAGGAGAGGCATGAGCGTATGAGCTGGATCCAGCAGATCACCTCTCGTCTCCGGGCTGCCCTGGGAAAGCGTCAGCGCGACCGCATGCTCGATGAGGAACTGAACACGCACCTCGCCTTGCTCATCGAGCAAAACGTCGAGCGCGGCATGTCGCCGGAAGCGGCTCGCCGTGCGGCAAAGCTTTCGCTCGGTGGCGCCGATCAGATTAAGGAATCGGTGCACGATCATCGCGGACTGCCGTTACTTGAAACCTTCGTACAGGACCTTCGGTTCGCCCTGCGCATGCTGCGGAAATCGCCCGGCTTCTCCGCCGTCGCCATCTTAACCCTCGCCCTCGGTATCGGCGCAAACAGCGCCGTGTTTTCAGCAATCGATGCAATCCTCCTGCGACCGTTGCCATTTCCTGACGCCAACCAATTGATGCAAATCTCGCAGTATCATCTGAAAGAAAAAAATCTGAACCCTTTTGTGGCGCCAGTTCGGCTGGAAGACTGGAACCGGATGAACTCCACGTTCCAGGCGATGACCGGATATTACGCTGAAGATGATTCTGAGATTTCTGGCCCTCTGCCGGAAAAAGTCACCATCGCATTCGTTGCTCCCCGGTTTTTGCAGGTGTGGGGTATTGCGCCTGCTCTTGGCCGCGATTTCACTACCGTAGAAGAACGCTTCGGCGGCCCCGGCGCTGTCCTGATTAGCCGTCGCTTCTGGGAAAATCGCTTTGGCGCCGATCCGAACGCCCTGGGCAAAAAACTGCGCATCGGAAGATTTGCACTCACCATCGTCGGCGTCATGCCCGCTTCATTTCTCTTTCCTAACCGAGACGTTGACCTTTGGTCTCCCGACGGTGTTGGTGGACCCTATGCGCAGAACAGAGATTTAACCTGGTACACGATCATCGGACGGCTCAAGCAAGGTGTGACGCTTGCGCAGTCCCGCGCCAATCTCGCAACAGTTCAATCACAACTCGGCAAACAGTATCCAAAACCCGACGCCGACTTGGCGGTTAACGTCCAATCGCTGAAAGAAATCGTGATTGGCGGCATCGGGCGATCCTTCTGGATGCTGTTTGGCTCCGTTTCTCTGCTGCTACTTATCGCCTGCACGAACATTGCCGCATTGCTCTTGGCACGTTCCTCACGTCGCCAGCACGAAATCTCCATTCGCTTCGCCCTGGGCGGCTCTCGCACTGCAATTATGAGGCAACTCCTGACCGAGACGTTTCTGCTCGCCCTGGGAGGGGCCGCTCTTGGCCTGATCGTCGCGGCAGCGGCTTCGCAGATCTTCCAAACCCTCGCGGCAAGCCTGCCGCGCGTCCAACAGATTCACTTGGATGCAACAGTCGTGCTGTATTCCCTTGCGTGTTCGCTGATTGTGACCTTTCTCTGTGGTCTGCTACCCGCGATTCGCGCGGCGCGCAAGAGCATCGCGGTCTCGCTGGCTCAGGCGAGCTTCACGCAAGTTTCAACACGCAACCGGTTGCATTGGTTGTTAGTCGGCGTGCAGGTAGCGCTCGCTGTAACACTGCTTGCAGGCGCTGGGTTGCTCATTAGAAGTTTTCAGGAATTGGGACGCGTGTCGCCCGGCTTCCAGCCCGACCACGTCCTGACGTTTCACATCAGCGCGTCGTATGGGGAAACCACAGACTTGAAGGCCATGACGCAGCGCATCGACCGCACCATCGACTCCTTAGCCGCCCTGCCCGGCGTGAGCTCTGCGGCGACCTCCGCCACGCTGCCCGGCGTTCCCTCGGAGTCGCCGCAGGAATTCAAGGTTGCCGAAGGACAGACCGACCCGAACCGCAAAATTGTGTCGGACAGCCGCGCGGTTTCTCCGTCCTATTTCGCGACGATGCAAATTCCTTTGCTGGATGGAAAATCGTGCCGCGAGTTGCCAAGCGGTGCAGATGTGCTGGTTAACCGCAGTTTCGCAAACACGTATTTTGGACAATCAAACCCAATCGGCCACCATCTCTCGGTGGTGGGCAACCAATATTTACCACTGGGCGAGATTCGCGGGATTGTCGGCGACGCCCGCGAAGAGGGATTGAATCGTGCGCCCGGCCCTACCGTTTATTGGTGTATCAGCGGAGCCGTGCCCGATCCCTACTATCTGGTTCGCACACTCGGCAAGCCCATGACGATGGCCCGGACGATTCGGGAGAGAATCCGCAGCATCGAACCAACCCGGTCGTTATTTGATATAGTGCCCTTGACTGAGCACATCGATCAGTCCTTTGCTGAGAATCGCATGCGCATGGTGTTGCTCAGTTTGTTTGCAGCCACCGCGCTTTGTCTCGCCTGTCTCGGCCTCTATGGCACCCTGAGTTATTCTGTTGCCATTCGGAGGCGCGAGATCGGGCTGCGCATGGCCCTTGGAGCCGTACCCCGGCGAATTGCGACAGGATTTCTTTTGCTGGGCTTGAGGATCTGTGTCATCGGGTGTGCAGTTGGAGTGACGCTCGTGATTGCGTTTGGCCGCGTTTTGTCCGGGATGCTCTTTGGCGTTTCGCCCACTGATGTCGTTACGCTAGCCGGAGTCATCTTCATTATGCTGATCGTCGCGGCTCTTGCTTCTCTGGTTCCGTCGCTTCGCGCCTCGCGCGTCGATCCCATGGTGGCGCTGCGGTACGAGGAGTAGCCTTTTGCACAAGTGACAGGCGACACTTCCTTTACAGCAACCTCGCATAAGTGTGTGCGTGCGCGACCGAACTTGACCGCCACTTTGCGATCGAAGCGTCCATCGACGCGTTCCGCCAGCCACACATTGCCCATGCCCCCCTCGCCAATGCGCGAGATGAGCTTGTACGGCCCGAGTACCCGTCCGATTAACGATCGGCCGCTTGCTGGCCGCAGCGGCGCCTGCTCGAGGAATTGTTCTTGAGCCAGGACGCGATGCTCCCCCAAAAGTTTCTCCAGCAGGTCAGTTAAGTCCGGCCTGGGCTCGCTCTCCAAGGGCATTACTCCCAGAAGGCAATTTCTCCGAAAATTGGGCACAAAAGCAGTGTGTGCATTCTAACGTAAAACTCGGGCTACAAGACGGTTCGTTTCCGATCTATTGGAAGTGACTCTCGCGCTTTGCAAGCAGCGGATCGCCGGTTCGATCCCGACCACGCCCACCAAACCTCTTGCCAGAGTTCAAAATGTAAAACATTCAGCTCTGCCGCAACGCGGACTTAGCCGTTGTAATCCTCAATCGTCTCCGCTAGGCTTCGACGGCAGCGTGAAGCTAGGAGATGAGATGACGCGCGCGCAAAAATGGCAAAGAGGATGAACTCCACCGCGAACTCCTGGATCTGGCCAACAGCCACAAGAAGAGCAAGGATTCCGGCACGATGATCCCTGCCACGCCCCGCCCGTCACCGTGCCCGCCTAACTCAACGACACTTTACCCACTCTCGCTCTCGGTGAGCGTAAGGAGAAAAACATGGTCTACACTCGAGTGGTCAAATGCGGAACTCCCGCACTGGCGGTGCTGGCCTTTCTGCTCATGTCGCCTTTCCTAAACGCCCAAATCTCCGAATCGGGCGCCCCGCAAAATGCGAAGCTGGATCCTGCGACGCTGCGATACCAGCTTCCGAGCCAAATACATTGGGTCGACGATGCGACCGGCGCGAAATCAGCCGTGCTTCTGGGAGATCCCTCCAAACCCGGCCTCTACATCATGCTCGTAAAGTGGACGCCTCACCATATGAGCCATCCACACTGGCACGCGAATGCTCGCTTCATCACGGTGCTGTCCGGAACCTGGTGGGTTGGTACCGGAAACAAATTCGATCCCGGCCGAACCGTGGCGATGCCCGCGGGAAGCTTCGTCACGCACTACGGCAAGCATGTGCATTTTGACGGAGCGAAAGATCAGGAAGCCGTGCTCGAAATCGTGGGCGAAGGCCCGGCGACCGCCACACCTGCGGAGGTCAGGTAAGCGCAGGCGTTTGCGTCTACGCTGAGAAAATTACCCCTGCCCCAAAAAAAAAGGTCTCACCACAATAGCTTCAACCCAATCTGGATTTGCCGCGATGTTGTCGCCGTCGAGGTAATGACGCCCGCTGTTGGCGACGGCCCTCCTGTCGCAGCCGTGTAAACAACTGGGTTCGGTGTATTCAGGTTCGTGTGATTCAACAGGTTGAAGCACTCTGCTCGAAGCTGCAGATTCAGGCGTTCTGTAAGGTTGAATTTCTTCGCCGCAGACAAATCCGTTTCAAAAAGGTTTGGCCCCTGCAAAATGTTGCGGCCGGCATTGCCGTAGGTGCCGGCCAGCGGTTGAATAAACGCGTTCGGATTGAAATACTCGCCCGGGCCGCCGAGAATCATTGGCCCGGAGAAATTCGGATTCAGCGACGGCCGCACTGGATTGCGCGCGTCGCCGTCGTTCGAAGGGTTGTAAGATAGTTGCGGCGTAAACGGCAAGCCCGATTCCATCGTTTCGATCGCGCTAACTTGCCAATCGCCGGTCACCCGATTCATCCATCCTGACATTCCGCGTCCAAAGGGAAGCGCGTACGTTCCGTTGATCACCGCCGAATGCCGAACGTCGAACGAAGCGCGTCCGTAATCGGCCATGGGATCGAGCGGGTTCGAAACGAAGGTCGGCGAATTCGTCGCCACGCTGGTATTCATGTTGTCTCCGTCATCCAACGCCTTCGAGAACGTGTACACCCCTCTGAACTGTAAGCCTTTGTTGAAACGGCGATTCAGGTCCACTTGAAGCCCGTTATACGAACTGACGCCCTCAGAAGCCCACGTTGTCGTGTTCGTTAACGCACGATTCGCCAGCGGCGAGCCCGATGCGTAAAAGAACGCTCCTGCAGGATAGCCCGCAGGGCACGGCGACGCCGGACAGATCGTCGGAGTCGGCAGGTTCGCATCGAGCGAAAGCAGGCCGTGGTATCCATGCGAGCCGATATAGCCGACGGTCAGGGAAGTGTTTGGCGAAACCCCTTGCTCAATCTGCAATGTCCACGACTCGACTGTCGGTGTCCACAGGTCAGGTTGCACGCCGCTGGGCGTCACCTTTTGTCCGGCATACCGGGAGTCCGGCGCAATGCTCGAAAACGGGATGTTCTTCACCGAGAAAACCGTATTGAAGGGCGTGTTTTGATCCAAACGGTAACTCAGGTTATCGAGCAGCGCGTAGTAAAGTCCAAAGCCTGCGCGAACGACTGTCTTCTTGAGGCCTAGCGGTGACCACGAAAACGCCACGCGCGGCGCTGGGAGAAACTTTGCGCGATTCGTCGTAAATGCGGAACCGCCAACGAAAGGCTGCGTTTCAATCACGCCATTTGCTTCAAAGTCGTAATTGGATGAACGCCCGCTTGCTTCGTTCCAGCCGGTTGTAAATTCATCGCGGAAGCCGAGTTCCAACTCAAACGACGGTTTCGGTCGAATCGTGTCTTCCACATAAAACGCACCCTCCGAAGACCGCCAGGACAGTGGCGTGAGTGAAGGAGCAAACGTATACGTGCTTATGTTTCCCTGCAAAAACGTCTGCAAATTGGAGAAAGAAACCTGGCCGAACTGGTCCTGTTCCAGCGTGTCATTGGCCTGAACGCGTTCGAACCAAACGCCAAAATTGAAAAGATGGATGCCGTGCGTCAGAGTAAGTTTGTCGTTAACCGTAAACAAATTACGAACCGCGGTCAGATTGCTGCCTGCGTTCGTACCGCCATTCGTAATCTGCGAGGCGCCGTTCAGCGTGGTGCCTCCGCCCACAACGACAGCTCCGACCGGATCCCCCGGCTGAACCCAGCCGGGCAAGCCGGATGTAGTGTTCGTATTGAAATAAAACGCTCCTCGCGAAAAGCCTGCCGTGGCTTCATTCAGCAGCGTCGGTGAAAAGATGTGTGTTTCACTCAGGCTTACCACTTGCTCCCGCAAGAAAATGTTCGCAAACGTTTCTGGGTTGCTGCTTGGCGAATCCGCCCGGCTATCGTCAATCGTATACGTGGCTGAAGACGAATCCTTCCCTGAGATGACCTGGTCAAACCGCATCGTGCCGTAGTCCTCTCCGATATGCTGCACTGGACTCGAGAACGCTTCGGCGATGCCACTCGGGTTGCCAGTGGAGGTCAGGATTTCAGGCCCATTCGCTGCCGGCCATAGAGCGAACAGCGGCTGAATGCTTGGCACTGCACTCGCGCGCGAAGCGTCGTCAGGCACAAGCGACACGCTGCTCAATCCGAGGTTCTGACAGAAGCCCTCGTAGTTTCCAAACAAAAAGCTTTTGTCCTTGCGAATCGGCCCTCCCAATGCCGCGCCAAAGTTATTCCGCTGAAACTCTGGAATATTGCCGAAATCGAAGAAGTTTCGAGCGTCCATATCGCTGTTGCGCAGGAACTCATAGACCGCTCCGTGAAGCTCGTTTCCCCCCGATGCCGTCACGATATTGACCTGTGCCCCGGGACGTTTTCCGTACTCTGCGCCGTAGTTGCCTTGCACGACGACGAATTCACGTACCGAATCCACGCCGAGCAGTTGGCCGCTCACCCCACCGGGCGTGTTGTCGATTTCCGATGCGCTGGTGAATTCCACTCCGTTCAGCAAGAACAAATTCTCCTGCGGCCGTCGTCCCGAAGCGGAAAACATATTTCCTACCACCGAATTCGAGGTTCCCGTCGCGCCGGCGCGTTGCGATGTGTAGTTCACCACTCCAGGATTTAGTGTGAGAAGCTGATCGTAGCTCCGCCCGTTGAGCGGCAAATCCTTCACCTCACGCTCTCCGACAAGTCCCGAAACATTTTGCGTCGTGACCGAGACGGCCTCCGGCTGCCCATGCACTTCGACTGTCTGGCGAACATCGCCAACTTCCAGCGTCAACGAGACTTCTTCTCTTTGGCCAACCACCAGCGTGACTCCGCTCGCCGACTTTGAACGGAACCCGGTCTGGGCGGCTGTAATTTCGTAATGTCCGGCAGGAAGCGCCGGCGCGTCGAATCTTCCTGTCTGGTCCGTCCTGGCCGTACGCGTTGCTCCCGTCTCGCTGTTCTTGATCGTCACGGTCGCGCCCGGAATTGCTGCGCCGCTCGAGTCGGTCACCGATCCCCACATCGAACCAACCGACTGGGCCCGCGCGGACGGCGAAACCGAGAGGCTGGCGAAGATTGCAATCACAAAAAGAAAGGAAGAGCTTTGACCTATGAATGAGACCTCTCTGCAAACATCCATCTTAATTTCTCCCCTGGCAAACATCGGCAAGCGATGTGTGATCGAGTATTCCGGCAGCGGCGTTGCGCACCGAAAGAAAAATGCGAAATAAGGCACTGTGTTTTTTGTCGCGTTCAACCAAACGGCGCAATGATTCGGCGTCTTCGAACGGCGCCAGCGGCCCATCAATCGTGCGAATGATCTCGCCAAGGAAAATCTTTGACGGCGGCCTCTTGAGCTGATATCCGCCTTTCGCGCCGCGAATGCTTTGCACAATCCGCGCGTGCTTGAGCTCCAGTAAGATCAATTCAAGAAACTTCTCCGGCAATTCTTCCTCCACCGCGATCTCGTGAATCCGGATTGCGCCATCGTTATACCGGCGAGCGAGGTAAATCACCGCTTCGAGCGCGTACAGCCCTTTTTGCGAAATGTGCATTCGACCTTCAGAAAGTCCCGACTCAGAACCCCATAATGTCTACCGACTTACTAGACTTTCGCCAGCACGTACGCGACCATAGTCGCGACCGGCCGGGCCGGATGCATCCCGTTTAGAATCAGGTGCTAGCGCGGCTCAAATTAAGAACGGCTTTCGAGGTCGGGCGTCGGCACGCTCCCTGCGGAGAAAACTTTTGCCGTTATTTGGAAACTGAAGTTCGGTAGCGAGGGAAACCTTAGTAAGCCCCCCAAATCGCACCGTTGCATCCAACCCTTGCGTAAACGCGTCGTGATAGCCGCTGGTTGGCAGTGACCGTTGCGTTGTGAAATGATGTTCCGGCTAAGAAGTTTCGAAAAACGAAAATCAAATGACCAGGAACCCGGCAACTCTCACGCCAGACACATTTCGATTCTTTCGCGAGCTCAAGAAAAACAACTCCAAAATATGGATGGACGCGAATCGTGACCGCTACAAGCAGCACATTGTTGAACCGCTGCGAACGCTTCTCGACGCTCTCGCGCCCGGTATGCAGCAGTTGCATCCAGGTTTTTCAATGGGCGGGCGCACCGGCGAAAACTTCTCGCGCATCAACCGCGACATTCGCTTCGCGAACAACAAAACGCCTTATTACACACACATGTATCTTTTCTTTTCGTGCGCCGGAAAACCAGGTAGGCCCGCGGGCCAACTGTACGTCGGGATATCTGCGGATGGCGTAACCACCGGTTTTCGCATCTATCATGGAGGTCGTGAAAGCGCGATGGCTTGCATTTGCTCTCCGCGAGCCATTGCGAACCTCGATTGGCTTGCCCGCCGGCACAAAAGGTTCGCGCGTACATTCGAGAGCTACTGGTATTCGAGCGAAAAAGGAAACTGGACCAAACACTCCGGCTGGCCCGGTAATGCAAAGGAATGGAAAAGAGCCAAAGGATGGATTATCAGGCGAAGGTTGAGTGCCGCGGCGGCAGCAAAACCTGCATTTCGTCGCGAAATCGAGAAAACGTTTCGGGAACTTTTCCCCCTCTATTGTTTTGGCTGTCTGCAAGAATGGAAATCGTGAGGTAGAACACAAAATGCGAATGACCCGCGCGGAAGCAAAAGCAAATCACAGTCTCGACACCCAGCATACCCAGTTCAGCGAAACCGTTTACGGCGTGCTGTGTGCCGCTTGTCACAACTACATTTTGATCGACCACACAAATTGCCCTTCCAGTTGCAGGGAACACGATGCTTGCCGGCAGGCCTACCCGTCAGAAGTTTAGACCGCCCATGCGCGCCGTGACTTGACCCTGACTTGACCTTGAGCGCGTGTCAACGCAAAGTAGAAATGTCCGGTTTTCCGCCAAGTAGAAATGTCCTCTTCCATGGTTTTCTCCAAGGATGATCGGCAGGCACATGATATTTGGGTTTGATTTTGTTTTTGGGTTTCGGTGTTTGTTCCGCAAGTCCTGGAGGCCGTAGGCCGCAAGGATTTGCGGACGGCCGCAGCGGTTCGGGACAGGGGCGCAGGTGCAGGCAGCGGCCGCGATAGCGCAACCAGTGGCTTCCGTCCAACCGTCGTTCGATCTCTACTGCCGCTCCCCGCAGCCCGGCACAAACTTCTTCCCGTACCACTCCCCAGCGGTTTCCCTCCCAGCTGACGGTGTGATCGTCAGCCACCTGGCGCGCGGCGCGCACGCTCAGGATTTCTTCCAGGCGATGTTCGCGCCCCAGCGGTCTATGAGCATTGCGTGCATTTCGCGGTGCCACCTCAAAACGCCGTTGCCACTCCGGAAGAAAGCGCACTTCCAAAAAGCGATTGGCGGCTTCGATCGTAGCAATCCCCGCCAGGCGCATTTCCTTCACCAAGCGGTCTTGCAGAGTCTCAAACAGCCGCTCGATGCGACCCTTGGCCTGCGGACTGTGCGCGGCGATCCATTCGATCCCTAATTCCTGCAGGGCCCGTCCAAACTGCGAGCGGGCTCCTTCCCCCTGCAGTTGCTCCCGGATATCGGCCCGGCGAGCCGTGCGAAAAATGCTGTTTTTATCGGTGTAATGGGCCAGCGGTCGTCCATAGCGGCGCAGCCAACCGCCCAAGGTTCGCAAGTTCTCTTCCGTCGTATCGTGTTCGGTAAAGCGGGCCCAGAACTTGCTGGTCGCATCATCGATCAGGGCGATCAACTGGCAAGCCGGGCCGCGATCCTCGAACCATCGGAACGGAGAGCTATCCTGCATCACCAACTCTCCAAAACTGGCTCGGCGCTCCCGCCACACATAGATCTTTTTCACGCGCTGGCGACGGGGGCGCCACAAGGCCGCCTGGGTCATCCATTTCCGCAGCGTCTCCCGGCTCACCCGCAACCCTTCTTGGGCAAGGTGTTCGGCGGCCAGCGTGGGGCCGAAGTCCGCATACCGCTGACGTATGCGCTCCAGGATCTTCTGCTCGAATCGGAGGGCCAACTTGCGGTTCGAGGGTCGGCCGCGCAGTCCATGAACCATCGCGCCATCCCCACCCTCGCGAAGGCGCAACAGCATTCGCCGCACGTGGCGGTCGGTTACTTTCAGCCGCTGGGCGGCCGCTACCTGCGTCAGATGCTTCCGTTTTACTTCATACAGCACTTTCAGTCGGTCCCGTTCCCGTTCGCTCAACGCGATTCGCTCCGTTTCCATCGGCCCCTCGGCCACCCATGGAACCGGACATTTCTACTTTGCACAAACAGGACATTCTCATTTTGCGGCGACACTTGACCTTGAGCGCGTTGACTTCGCCTTACCGTCACGCTTAAGATGCCAGCGTATTTCGCGCTTCTTCCCGGGGGCACAGATGAACTCCAAACGGTGGAATTGGCTTACGGCGGTTCTCGCTCTTGCGGTGCTCGCAATCATCTGCTACTCGTTGTTGTCGCAAGGCGGGCGCGCAAACGCTGCTCTAAATGCGCGCGCATCGAAATCTGCGGTTGCCCCCACCGACGCCCGCCTCAATGACGCCTATCGCTTCCAGAAGGGCGAATGGACCTATGTTCATCTCCAGGGTACGCCGGACCAGATCGGATACCAGCACGGCTACTTGCTCGCCCCGGAAATCAAAGACGCCTTCGCGGCCGTGAAGCTCGAAGACATCCACAACACCAAACACAACTGGACATTCTTCCGCGACGCCGCGCAGAACATGCTCTGGCCGCACATTGACGCCGAATACCAAGCCGAGTTGAAGGGAATTGTGGCTGGGCTGAACGCGCGCGGCGTAACAATGGATTTGAATGACGTCGTGGCGCTGAATGCCTTCATGGAACTGCCGGATTACTACGCTCCCTGGTACGACAAGCAGCACAAAGTCGCCAAAGCTCCCAAGCGGCAAGTTCAAGGGCATTGCAGCGCGTTTGTCGCCACAGGAAGCTGGACAAAAGACGGACAGATCGTCATTGCCCACAACAACTGGACAAGCTACTTGGAAGGCGAGCGCTGGCGGGTCATCTTCGACATCCAGCCGGAACACGGCTATCGCATGATCGGCGATGGATTTCCGGGAGTCATCGTGAGCGACGACGATTTCACCATCAACTCCGGTGGACTCATGGTCACCGAGACCACAATCTCCGCGTTCCACGGCTGGAACCCAGACGGAATTCCTGAATTCGTCCGTGCGCGCAAGGCCATGCAGTATGCCGACTCAATCGACGCTTACGTCAAGATCATGCTCGATGGCAACAACGGCGGCTACGCGAATGATTGGCTGATCGGCGACCGCAACACGGGAGAAATCGCTCAATTCGAGCTGGGATTGAAGGCTTACAAAGTGTGGCGCACGAAGGATGGCTACTTTGTCGGTTCCAATTTCACCAGCGACCCCACTGTAACCAAACTCGACACCACCTACAATCTCAATGATCCGACAATGTCTCCAAACGCCCGTCATACTCGCTGGGATGAGCTAATGAAACAGTACAAGGGCAAGATCGACGTCCAGCTCGCCGAAAAGTTCGAAGCCGATCATCTCGATGCCTACACGAAACAACAAGGTGCCGATGGCCGCACACTCTGTGGGCACAGCGAAATGAGCTCAAAGGGCGACAAGGGTTGGGACGTCGCCGCGTTTGATCCGATGGGTGCCGTACAGGGAAAAGTCACCGACAGCAAGATGGCCGGACAAATGGAGCTGATCGCCCGCGCCGGTCACCCTTGCGGAGAGAATTTCTATGCCAAGCCCTTTTTGGCGAAACATCCTCAGTTCAGTTGGCAAGCCCCTGTCCTGCGCGACATGATTGCCGGTCCATGGACGGAATTTCAATCGAATCAACACACGGGGGACTAGTTGCCGCATCTCCTTTGTTTTGTTAGCGTAAATATGAGGGAAAATCCCTATCGACTCGCGCCGTCCTTCGTGCTGTATACTGCCCAGATGCTTGGATAGGATCCCCGCCACCAATCCAGCTTTTTGGTCTTACTGTGCGCAAAGATAATCGGAGCTCTTGTGACCCTAATCGAAGAACTGCTCCTTCTTCTCATCGTTTCCCGAGTCATTGGAGAGCTTGTCGAGCGTCTCGGCCAGCCTGCAATGATCGGGGAGATTGCCGCGGGCGTGATTCTCGGCCCGTCAGCGCTTGCTCTAATCCACTTCACTCCTGAAATCAAAGCCATCGCCGATCTGGGAGTGTTTCTGCTGGTGTTCTTGGTCGGAATGGAGATGGATCTCGATGTTTTGTGGAAGGCTTTTCGTGGTCGCGGTGCGCTCGTCGGGTTGGCAGGATTCGCGATTCCTCTAGGTCTCGGAATACTGGTGGGCTACGCATTCCAAATGGGACCGACGCAGATGATCTTCGTTGGCCTTTGCATTGCCATCACCGCGCTTCCTGTCAGCGTGCGTATCCTGATGGACCTCGACAAGCTGCAAACGGACATTGGACAGAGAATCATTTCTGCCGCCGTAACAAACGACGTCGCATCAATCTTGCTCCTTGGCATTATTCTCGGTGCGGAAAGCCATGGTCCTACAACGGAGCGCCTCCTCACCTCGATAAGCCTGGCGCTTGTAAAGGCGCTCGTGTTCATGGCAGCAATCATTATTGTTTCCCGTTTGATCAAGAAATATACGCCGGGCCGCTTCCTGCGCTCCCGCAACCTGATTGACCCTCTGCTCTCAAAGCTCAAGGGCAAAGAATCCCTGTTCGCCGTGGTGTTGCTCTTCGTAATTGCCTTTGCAAGCCTTTCAGAGTGGCTCGGTTTGCACTTCATCGTCGGAGCTTTCTTCGGCTCAATGCTTCTCAGTCACGCGGTATTAGGAAGGGCCAATTACGAGGAAGTCCGTAAAACCGCCTCGAATGTCACCATGGGGTTCCTTGGACCGATTTTCTTCGCGGCCATAGGCTTGGAGTTCGACGCCTCGAGTTTGAGGAATTGGGAACTCGTTGTCTCCGTGCTGTTGGTCGCTTTCGTGGGCAAAATAGCTGGAGGCTATATCGGCGGCAGGCTTGCCGGCTTGGCCGACAAGCAAAGCTGGGCGCTAGGAATTGGATTGAACGGACGCGGCATCATGGAGCTGGTTATCGCGAATATCGCTCTCGCAAATAAATCCATCGGAAACCAACTGTTTACGGTCCTCGTTCTGATGGCGACAGTAACGACGATTGTCACCCCCGTCCTCTTGAAAAGGGCCTATGAGCACCTGCCCACCGAGCAAGCAGCTGCACTCACCGTAGGATTAGGCAGAGATGCCGCGGACTAAGACCGCGAATTGTCTGTTCCCTGAACCCTGGAGCCCGCCCTTCAGGAAGACAAGCATCTAACGCGAGGAGAAAGTGGCAGACCGAGCTGGCAACATCTTGAGAGAAGGACCGAAAACCTCTTCGCGGGCCGTGCTGGTCTATGCAGGAATGATCGCCGGAGCCCTCGCGCTTTTTGTTGTCATCAAAACGGCCGGGAGTTTTCTTAGCGCTCCTGAGCAGGCAGGTCCGGTCAGGTTCGGCAGGATCGCAAGCCAAGCCTCGACCAGCGAACTCGCGCATGTTCTTCTTGCTCTGCTCATCATCATCGTTTTTGCGCGCTTTCTGGGAGCTGCCTTCAAGAGAATTCATCAGCCCCCGGTCATTGGTGAAGTCATTGCAGGAATCGCCCTGGGACCTTCCTTGCTAGGCCGCTTCGCCCCGGCAGCCGCCAAGTTCATCCTCCCCGGAACCGTCGCGCCGTACTTAAGCATTATTTCCTCGGTGGGAGTGATCCTGTATATGTTCCTCGTAGGCGTTGAACTTGACACTCAGCTTCTCCGCCGGCGAACTCACTCATCCGTCGCGATTTCACACGCCAGCATCATCACGCCCTTTCTCCTCGGATCTGTGCTGGCGCTTTGGCTTTATCCTCGGTTTTCTTCCCGGGACGTCCCCTTCACCGTTTTCGCGATGTTCATGGGCGTCTCCATGTCCGTCACCGCTTTCCCTGTGCTCGCGCGAATCCTCACGGACCGCGAAATGAACAAGACGCGCATGGGAGCGATTGCCCTCGCCTGCGCCGCTGTAGATGACGTCACCGCATGGTGTCTTTTTGCCCTTGTCGTGAGCATCGCCGCAGCCAAACCCGGTCGCGTGCTCATCACCGTAGGCCTGACGGCCTTTTTTATCTTCGGCATTTTCAAATTTGTTCAGCCGGCGATGAAATGGCTCGTCCGAAAACGCGCGAGGGAGAAAAAGACCACGCAGAGCACCATGGTGATTGTATTCGCGGCTCTTCTTCTGGCCGCTCTTGCGACCGACGCGATCGGCATCCACGCGCTGTTTGGAGCCTTCCTGCTCGGCGCGGTGATTCCGCATGATTCAGCGCTCGCGCGCGATGTGACCGCCAAAGTCAACGACCTTGTCGTTGTGCTGTTGTTGCCTGCATTCTTTGCGTTCACCGGGATGCGCACGCAAATCGGCCTGGTGAAGGGCGCAGAGGAATGGCTTGCTTGTGGCCTGATTATTGTCGTGGCCTCCCTCGGAAAATTCGGCGGAAGCAGCGTGGCAGCGTGGATTACCGGTCTTTCGTGGCGACAAGCTGCATCGCTCGGCATTCTGATGAACACTCGCGGACTGATGGAACTGATCGTCTTGAACGTGGCTTTGGATCTGGGAGCTCTCAAGCCCACGCTGTTTGCGATGTTGGTCCTGATGGCGATTGTCACCACCATGGCGACAACGCCGGTCCTGCACATCCTTAAAGGCGAAAAGGAACTCGAACCTCAACCCACGTCTTGAATGGCGAATTGTTTTCCGCCCAACGTCCGTAACAGAATTTCTCACCGCTTCGTGTTTCCGGACTCGTGACATTTGATTGGCACCCTCAAAGCAGCGTAGAATCGAGCTGAAGAGTCTCCGATTCTCGTGGCCTACCGGAGAATAAACCCACGGCCCGAGAACGATTCCGTCGCTCGATGGCGACGGAACGCATGGCAGGTTCCTGTCATGCGTTTAGGGTGCGGGAGGAAACTCCTGCGCCTCCCTTCACGAGCGTGAACGGTGGTTCACGCGTCCGTGATTTGGAAAGGAGAGAGGCCGCCGCGTTCAAGCGCGCGCTGGTTTCCTGCCCATTTCCGTCACGGAATTGGGCATTTTTTTGTTTTGCGGATGAGGTCACACCTAATGGTTCATCACAACGGAAACGCAGGACTCACCGACAAGTTCGGCAGGCAGATAACCGATCTGCGCATCTCCGTCACGGATCGCTGCAATTTCCGCTGCGTCTATTGCCGCTCTGCGAATCCCGACAACCACATGGCCGAGCACAAGCTGCTCTCTTGGGACGAGATCGAGCGCCTCGCGCGAATCTTAGTCAGCTTGGGCATTCGCAAAGTGCGCGTCACCGGTGGCGAGCCGCTGGTCCGCCCGGGCGTGGAAAAATTCATTGCAGCTTTGCGCGCAATGGGCGTGCAAGACTTGTCGCTCACTACCAACGGTCAATTGCTGGCGGAACGCTGCGAACATTTAGCCGCTGCAGGTCTCAATCGCATAAACATCAGCCTCGATTCCCTCGATCGGGCGAAATTCGAAAAGATTACCCGCACCAGATCGTTTGATCGTGTCATCGCCGGAATTGACGCCGCGCAAGCGTCGCCGCTCCGGCCGGTTAAGGTGAATGCCGTCCTCGTGCGCGGAATCAACGACGATGAAGTCGAGAGGTTTGCCGAATTCGCCCGCGAGCGCTGTTTAATCATGCGCTTTATCGAATTCATGCCCCTCGATGCGGACCGCACTTGGACCCGCGATCTCATGGTTCCCGCAGCGGAGGTCAAAAGCCGCATCGAAGCGCGTTGGCCGCTTCTGCCTGTCGCGCACGAGCGAAGTGAAACCGCCCGCAAGTATCGCTTCGCCGACGGCCGCGGTGAAATCGGATTGATCGCTCCCGTAACGCAGCCCTTCTGCGGCTTCTGCTCGCGCATTCGCATCACCGCCGACGGCAAATTGCGGACGTGCCTTTTTAGCAAGGACGACCACGACTTGCAGTCTTTACTGCGCAGCGGCGCCGATGACGCTGAAATCGCAGCCCAAATTCGCATCGTCGTCATGGGAAAGGAAGCCAGCCACCGGATCAACGAACCGGATTTTGTGCCGCCGTCGCGTACAATGGTTTATATTGGCGGTTAAGACTGTCCATGGGCGACGACGAACAGAGGCTTTTCAGCTTAACGGAAGCAGAACGAACTCGTGCCGAGCTTGAACCCGTGCTGCTCGAGGCCATGGAAGCGCGCCGCCGCGCCAAGGTCATCGACGAAAAAATGACTGAGCTTGCCACGCGGATTCAGATATCCGGCGGGATGCGCTTCGATTACCAGCATGCGGGACAGCAGCGATTGGAACAGAACAACCTGGAGAGTTCCATAGCAGAGGCTCTCGAAAAGATCCATTCGACCGGCTGCGTCGTAAAAGACTTGGACATTGGCCTCCTCGATTTTCCAGCGCGGCTGAACGATGAGGACATCTACTATTGCTGGCGAGTCGGCGAGGACCGCATCCGGTTCTATCACCGGCAAGATGAAGGGTACGCCGGACGCAAACCGATCGACCCGCGCGACGCGGACTATCGCAATCCGATCCAGTAGGGCCGCCAATTGCCTTCTGAAATTCTCGTCGCGATCACCGGGCAAAGGGAAATAGATGAGTGATGGTCCCAAGAATCGACTGAAGGATTCGGCCAGCCCCTATCTGCGTTCAGCTGTGCATCAGCCCGTGGACTGGCATGAGTGGGGCGAATCCGCCTTCGCGAAAGCTCGCGCGGAGTCCAAGCCGATTCTGCTTGATATCGGCGCCGTTTGGTGCCACTGGTGCCATGTCATCGACCGCGAGAGTTACGAAAACCCCGAGATCGCCGCGCTGATCAATCAGTTCTATGTCGCTGTCAAAGTCGACCGCGACGAACGCCCGGATGTCGATTCTCGTTATCAGGCCGCTGTAAGCGCCATTTCCGGACAGGGCGGTTGGCCCCTGACCGCCTTTCTCACTCCAGACGGCAAGCCTTTCTTCGGCGGCACATATTTTCCGCCCGAAGACGCCTTGGGCCGTCCGGGCTTCAAGCGAATACTGACTGCTGTCGCGGAAGCTTTTCACACAAAACGTGCCGAAATCAACGGTTCCGCGGGTGCGCTCGAAGACGCTGTCCGCCGCTCCGAAAGTTTCTCAGGCACTGGCGCACCCTTCGACGCCGACGTTGTGGGACTGGTGGCCGATTCGATCGTGGACAAATTCGACCCGCGCAACGGCGGATTCGGCCACGCGCCCAAGTTTCCTCATCCGGCCGCCATTGACCTGCTCCTCGAACTGGCGCAGTCCATGCGCAGTCCTCGCCTCCTCGAAATTGTCAACCATACTCTGGCGAAAATGGCGCGCGGCGGCGTCTACGATCAGCTTGCCGGAGGATTCCATCGTTACTCAGTCGACGAGCGCTGGTGCGTGCCGCATTTCGAAAAAATGTCCTACGACAATTCTGAACTGCTGCGAAATTACTTACATGCGTTTCAAGCGGCCAAGGCGAACCCGGCTGCCGGCTCGGCCAATGCTGAAACGGCCCGTCTCTTTCGCGAAACAGCCGAAGGAATCATCACTTGGGTGTTCGAAACGCTGAGCGACCGCCAGCGCGGCGGATTCTACTCCAGCCAGGACGCCGACATTTCGCTCGACGACGACGGTGATTATTTCACGTGGACACAGCAGGAACTGCGCGACGCGCTCACGCCGGAAGAAGCGCGCGTCATGGAGCGTTGCTACGATGTCGCGCCGGTCGGCGAAATGCACCACAATTCCGCCAAAAACGTGCTGTGGGTTGCTGCCAGCGACGCTGAAATCGCCCGCGAATTGGGCATGACCGACAACGACGTGCGCCTCGTAATCGCCCATGCGAAAAGCAAAATGCTCGCGGCACGAACCGAGCGCAAAGCTCCCGCGGTCGATCACACGATTTACGTCAGTTGGAATGCCATGTTTGCTTCGGCGTTTCTCGAAGCCGCGCGCGTTCTTGCACGTGAGGATTGCCGCGATTTCGCGCTCAAGGCGATTGACCTCATTCTCGCATCGGCGTGGGACGAAGCGCGCGGTTTCCAGCACCGCGTCGGCGGTGAAAAAATCGAAGGCATGCTCGACGATCAGATTTTCATGGCCGCTGCGCTCCTCGATGCCTACGAATCCACACTCGAGACGCGCTATTTCTCGCTGGCCGAACGTGCCGTACAACTCACCATCGAGAAGCACGGCGACGCGGAACGTGGCGGCTTCTTCGATCGCGCATTGGACGCGGCTCCGATCGGCGGCCTCGACGTGCGCCGCAAGCCCTTTCAGGATTCGCCAACGCCGGGAACGAATTCCGCCGCGGCGATAGTTCTCGCTCGGCTTTATGCGCTCACCGGCAACACGACGTATCGACACTGGGCCGAGCGCACTCTCGAGGCCTTTGCGGGCGTCGCGCCACAGTATGGAATGTTCGCGGCGACTTACGGCCTCGCAGCGGTCTTGCATTCGCACCACTCAACGCAAATCGTGATCACTGGCGGGCGCGGCGACGCGAACGCCTCAGCCCTCGAGGCCGCCGCGAATTCCACATATCGCTTCGGCAAAGCTGTCCTCCGCGTCACTCCGCAAATCGCAGAAGCGCACGCTCTCGCTCCTGCGGTCAGAGAAACCATTCCTCACCTCGACGCGGGGGTCGCGCGGGCATTTGTCTGCGTGGGCATGTCCTGCTACCCGCCGATAAGCGAACCGCAGAAGCTGATCGAACTGTTGTCAGCTGCGACCCTGCAAGCGGCAGCCAAGTGACCAGACATAAACCAAAAAGCAATAAAGCGAAGAAGAAACTGAACCGAGGACCGGCAAAGGCGCGCTCGGCCAAGCTCGCCCACCAGATTTCCGCACTTGAAACGCCGCGCCTGCTGTTGCGTCCCCTTGAGCTTGCCGATGCCGCGCAAATCCAAATTCTTTTCCCGCACTGGGAGATCGTCCGCTACCTTCGCAATGCCGTCCCCTGGCCTTATCCGCCTGACGGCGCGCTGCACTATGTCCGAGAGATGGCTCTTCCCGCAATCGAACGTGGCGAGGCCTGGCATTGGACTTTGCGCCTGAAAACGAAGCCGACCCAGGTCATCGGATTTATCAGCCTGATAAAGGGAGAATCCGAAAACCGGGGCTTCTGGATGAGCCTTCCCTGGCAGGGCCGCGGCCTCATGTCGGAAGCGTGCGGCGCAGTCACCGACTACTGGTTCGACGTGCTCAAGTTCCCCGTTCTTCGCGTGCCAAAAGCAACCGAAAATGTCGCCTCGCGGCGCATTTCCGAAAAACAGGGCATGCGCGTCGTCGCCACCGAAGAGCGCGACTATGTTTCCGGCCGCTTGCCCGGAGAAATATGGGAAATCACCGCCGGCGAATGGCGCAAGCGAAAACACGCGCGTCGTTAGGCGGGTCTGCGCTACGGATTGCCGCCAGTCCGCCGCGATGCGATAATGAACCCCGAATCATTTTCGGCCAGCGCTGTCATCATTCGGGGGCTTTTCCTTGACTCTGAAATCGGGAGAACAATCATGGCTTTGAGAGATGCATGGATCGAAAAGCGGCTTGCAACCGCGGGCGTAAACGGAAATCGTAACGTATCTCAAATGCATTATGCACGCCTCGGCGTCATCACCGAGGAAATGGAATACGTCGCAAAGCGCGAGAAGCTAACGCCGGAACTGGTTCGTGATGAAGTCGCGCGCGGCCGCGCCATCATACCCGCCAACGTCAGCCACCGTAATCTCGAACCCATGGGCATCGGCGTCGCTTTCAAATGCAAAATCAACGCCAACATCGGAAATTCTGCCACCACTTCGAACATCGACGAAGAACTCGAGAAGCTGCACCGCTCCGTCCACTATGGCTCCGACACCGTCATGGACCTTTCGACCGGCGGCGACATTCCCACGATTCGCAAGGCCATCATCGGCGCCTCGCCTGTGCCCATCGGCACGGTTCCCATTTATGAAGCTCTTTCCCGCGTGCGTCGCACTGAAGACTTGACCATGGACCTCATGCTCGAAATCATCGAAGAGCAAGCCGAGCAGGGCGTCGATTACATGACCATTCACGCGGGCGTGCTGCGCGAGTTTCTTCCGCTGGTGCGCAACCGCATTACCGGAATCGTCAGCCGCGGCGGCGCGCTGCTGGCGGTCTGGATGAGCCACCACAAGAAACAGAATTTCCTTTACGAGCATTTCGACGATATCTGCAAGATCTTCAAGAAGCACGACGTAAGCTTTTCGCTCGGCGATGGTCTGCGTCCCGGCTCGCTCGCAGACGCCAGCGACGAAGCGCAGTTCGCCGAACTGAAAGTCCTCGGCGATCTCACGAAGAAAGCTTGGGAGCACGGCGTGCAGGTCATGATCGAAGGTCCCGGCCACATTCCCATGGATCAGATTGAATTGCAGGTCAAGAAAGAGAACGACCTGTGTCACGAAGCGCCCTTCTATACGCTCGGCCCGCTCGTCACCGACATCGCCCCGGGCTACGACCACATCACCAGCGCGATTGGCGCCGCCATGATTGGCTGGCACGGCGCCTCCATGCTCTGCTACGTCACTCCCAAAGAACATCTCGGCCTGCCCAACGCCGATGACGTCCGCCAGGGTGTCATCGCTTACAAAATTGCCGCCCACGCAGCCGACGTCGCCCGTCACCGCCCCGGCGCTCGCGATCGGGACGACGCTCTGAGCTACGCGCGCTTCCTTTTCGACTGGAACAAGCAATTCGAGTTGTCGCTCGACCCGGAAACCGCGCGCGCCATGCACGACGAAACTTTGCCCGACGATTTTTACAAAGAAGCTAAGTTCTGCTCCATGTGCGGCCCCAAGTTCTGCTCCATGAATCAGACCCAGCTTGCCGAAGCCAATGACGGATTGGACCAGCAGGCGCGCCAGGAGAAATTCATCCGGCTCCTGGCCAAGGTCGAGAAGTGAGGTCTGGGGCAGGGAACTTTTCACGGCCCCCTAGCGTAGCTCTTTGTAGAGATGCCACTGTGCCCAGCACAGCGGAGTTAAGGAGGCGCGTCCATGCTCTTTTTTGCTCTGGCCACTGTAATGTATTTTCTGCCTTCCATCCTGGGACACAACAAACGCGACGCCGCGGGCATCTTCCTCGTCAATTTCTTCCTGGGCTGGACCATCATCGGCTGGGTGGTCGCGCTCTTTTGGGCGTGCACCGCAGAAACGCGCATGCCCGTGATGGTCGTCGCCGGGCCGGGCCATTATTGCAGCCAGTGCGGCACGGCGAGCATCCTCGGCGCGCGATACTGCGCCGCATGCGGCCGACCCGTTTAGGATTGAATCTGAAAACCACAGGCTTCAGGGATGACCTGCCGCTGATAAGTCAGAGAATCTACCTGGAGTAATACCCAAAATATGTCGCAAAGCACTGCCAACGAAACGCTGCGCAGGGAATTCAACACCTGGGCCGATGCCGGCAAGGGCGAAAGCATGGAACAGGAGCATCGCCCGATCGTCGAACCCACGCTGGCGATGATGCAATTCTCGCCAGGCGAAACCATTCTGGATGTCGGCTGCGGCGGCGGCTGGCTCGTCCGTGAACTTGCCTCGCGCGTTCGGCAAGGCCGCGCCGTAGGTATGGACCTTTCCGACGAAATGCTCGCTCACGCCCGCCGAAACTCAGCAGGCGTTCGCAACGCCGAATTCATTGTCGGCAGCGTCGACACCATTCCGCGCCCCGCCGACTCCTTCGACAAGGTCGTTTCCGTTGAATCATCGTATTACTGGCCTGATCCCGCAGCGGGCATTCGCGAGATCTTTCGCGTTCTGCGCCCGGGCGGGTCGTCGTGGATCCTCATCAACTACTATCGCGACAATTCTTACTGCCATCAGTGGTCGAAGCTCATTCCGATTCCCATGCAATTGCTCTCGGGCGATGAATGGGCGCAGCTCTTCCGTAACGCCGGATTCATAGAAGTCTCCCACCGCCGCGTTTCGGACCCGACTCCAGCTCCGGAAGCCTATACGGGCCGCTGGTTCCGCGATGCCGTCGAGCTCGAAGCGTTCCGCCGCGAAGGGGCCTTGCTCATCCGCGGCGCGAAGCCCCGCTAGTCGTTCTTCACTGCCCAAACGCTCGTGTTCGGGCATCATCCCCTCTAGGCTGTATCAATCGTCTACCTCATCCACTGTGTTCCCGAAGGGCGTTCCGGTCACAATTTGACACATGTAGCAGTGCTTGGCCCCGGAAACCCCAACGCAAAGCCTCCAGATAACAGGCAATTTTATCAATAACTTAACGCAACTGAAGGCCTTGGTAGCTGGCATGCTCTCTCCCTTTGGGACTGCACGACAGTTGGACTGGTCTGGATTAGTCTCTGGCGAAGGAGCGAATCGGAAGTGAAACACAAAGACCAATACAGCCCCAAAGGCTTCGGCATCGTCGAGCTTCTGATCGTGGCGGCGATTGCGATCACCATCCTGGCGATTGCCACGCCTACAATTCTCCAGGCTTATCGCTCGTACAAAGTGAGCAGCGCCGCTGCGCAAGTCGACATGATGGTGAAATACACGCGCCTTGAAGCGATTCGCTTAAATACTTCCCCAGCTGCGCCCATCAATCTCGACTGCCAACAACTTGGGAATGGAAAGTACCAGATTTGGACAGACTCGAACAAGACGGGCATCCTTCAAAACACGGAAAAACGAACCTTCTTCAATTCCGGCGCTGACCTTATGGCACTCGCAGCCGTGCCCGCTACGGCCCAGATAACCGCTGCCCTCGGCGGGACCCCGCTTGTCGGCATTGCGCCAGGAAACGGACCGATGCTCGGGTTTGATGGGCGGGGGGCAGTTGCGAATCCCGCAGGGGTGTACGCCATCGCGGTCGGCGACACCGTCGCTCCGAAGGCTGGATATCGAATTATCGTCGTGCTGCCGTCCGGTTCGACGCAAATCTGGTCGGGAGATGCATATGGCAATTGGCACCAGACGAACTGACAAAGAGGTCGATTCAAGCACACCACGGCCACACGCTCACAAACAGGCCGGGTTGACTCTCGTCGAAGTTCTGATCGCCGTGCTGGTCTTGGTCATCGCCGCGGTGGGCGTCGCGCAATTGGTCCCGGTCGCGGTCAGCCTGGACATGCACAATCGGCGCGATTCGACCGCCATGGTCATCGCCCAGCGCGAGATGGATGCAATGGTGGACCAGGGCATCAGCAACACCACGTTTACCGACCCGAACGGCCTCGTTTGCCCGGCAGCCTCCGTTTGCAACCTCGGGAATCCGGCGGCGCCGAACGCATGGGCAGGGAGTCCGTTTGTCATGGTCAACAACATGCCTCTCATCAATTACGCAGCGGCAACCGTCGCCGGGTACAACTTCCAATATTCGGACCCCGATGACCCTGCCGGTGCCTCCTACGACATCCGGTGGGCCGTGATGACGTTTGCGAACGGCGCCGCACCAGTAGGAAGGCGAATCATCGTGGGTGTGCGCAAAGTCGGCGGCAATACGCCGCTTCTGCCCGTAACCCTCGACTCGATGGTGGAAAAATGAACACTGCACAAAAATCCGACGGCCACCGGGGTTTCACACTCATTGAAGTCATGGCTGCTGTCGCCATTTTCGTCATCGTATGTGGCGCCATGTTCAGCTTGCTGAACACGTCTCAGAAACGCTATCAGGGCGAATCGCAAGTTCTCAACTCGTTCCAGGATGAGCGCCTGGCCTTGGACCAGGTCGTCCGCGATGCGAACGACGCCGGCTATCCGCCCTCCGGCAACTTTTCGGCCCTTCCGGGCCTGTGCGTTCTCGGGGCTCCCTGCCCTAGCTACGTAGATTCGCCAATCGCTTGGAACCCAAGCTACACGACGCTGGCTCCTTGCACCATCGGAGGTACCTGCGTTACGCCAACCGGCTTTGACGTCATCTTCGAAGAGAATCCAACTGCGGTGGCGGGCAACATAGAGTGGATTCGCTACCAGTTGGTAGGCACAACGCTCTGGCGAGGCTCTATCGCAAAGCAGAACGCGGATCCCTTGGGAATCTTCGCAGGTCTACCTGTCGGGGCGATGGTTCCTTACCTCACCAACGTCATGAACAATGCTTCGGCCGCGCAGATTGCGAAGTTCCAAGCCAGCTATCCTTCAATGTTTCCGGGCGGCAATCCTCAGCCGGTCTTTCAGTATTATTGCTCGAATCCGGCCGCGCCTCCCGCAACCATACTTTGCCAGAACGCTGTTGGCAACGTAACCCTGGCAAACGGGACCGCCGTTCCCGCGAGTTCACCGATCAATGTTGTCGACGTCGAAATCACTCTCATCGTCCAAACGACGCAGCTTGACCCACAGACTAAAGCGCCCCTGCTCGTCGAGCTGAACGGTTTCGGCCATCGCGTCAACCCGAATTAACGGTGACAAAGGAGCACTTCATGAACCCGCACACCCACCAACTACGCAAATCGAGAGAAGCCGGAGTGGCGCTGCTGATCGCCATCTTCATGCTGCTTCTCGTCAGCGCCGTCGCCATTTCGCTGATGATGTCGAGCAGCACGGAAAGTTCCCTCGCTTCCAATTACCGTTCTTCGACCAGCGCCTACTATGCGGCTCTTGCGGGACTGGAAGAAGGCCGCGGACGCCTTCTGTCTACGAACCCCAACTATTTCAACAACACGGTCGCAAACTTCATTCCTGCTGCCGGACTACCGATTCCACCCAACCCGCAAGTGCGCTACATTTTGAATCCCCTTGCCGGCGAGGTTGTCGCTCCCACGACTGCAGGCAACCAGTATTACGACAATGAATACGCGAATGAATTTGGAGTTCAGGCGTCGACGCTAGGTGCGGCAGCTCAGACCATTGCTTCTGTTTCCAACACGGGCGGCTCCCAAGGACCCATGTACAAATGGGTTCGTATCTCTGGGGCCTCCGAGCAATCCGTCAATCTGGACGTGGACAATCGCGCTTTGCCCCTCGACAACACAACCTCGCTTTTCTATGACCCGGCTCATCTCAACTTGGCTGGCGCTTCGGATCCGAGCCTCATCGTTAACGCCGCCCCGCCATCTACCGCGAAACAAGCCTACGAAGTCGCGGCTTTGGCGGTCCTGCCAAATGGCACCAAAAAGTTGCTGGAATATGTTGTAGCGCCAGCCAGCTTTAACTTGAACCTCGACTCGCCACTTACCATCCCTGGCACCGTGGGCAGCTTCAGCGGCGGAAGTTCTGCCAACTACACCATAGACGGTCACGATGGCGGGGGTAATCCTCCTGCGGTTCCCGGGTGTAATCCCAACTCACAGGGGGGCCCGGCTGTTGCTGTCTCGAATCAAAGCAGCGGAAACACCGTAGAAGGCGGGATCCCGTCCAACAGAGTCACGAATTACACGGGTACCAATTGCTCCTACGATGGCTCGTCGACGAGCGGTTGCGTCGGTAGCGCGACTTTGCCTAATTCCATGGGTTCACCTGCCGCATTGCAACAGACCTTGCAAACCATTGCGGCAAACAGCAATGTTTGCCTGGCATCCTCTCAAGCCAATGCCAACTCTGCTGGATGCACGAACCCAACGATCTCCGCACCAGGTGGCACCGGTTATTCGTTTTCTCAAATTACGGGAGCAATGCCTGGCGGATCGTGGCCCAACGCGGCAACGAATCCTCAAGTGGTCTATGTAGACGGTGACCTCGATATCAGCGGCAACAATCCTGGCTCAGGGATACTCGTGGTAACGGGGAACCTTACCTACGACGGCAACTCAAATTGGAATGGCATTATTCTCGTCATCGGTGAGGGTACAACCACTTTCAACACAAACTTCAACGTGAATGGCGGCGGCAACGGCCAGTTCAATGGTGCAATCTTCGTGGCCACCATCACTCACAATGGCAACGGCAACATTTTGCCGACCTTCGGCACCTCAGACTTCAACGTTAACGGCGGCGGCGGCAGCGGTATTTTCTACAACAGTTGCTGGATCAACAACGCGCAAAAACCAATCACTTATCAGGTTTTGTCCTTCAAGGAAATTTCGCAGTAGAGGGAATGAAGAATGAGCAAGCTGACAGTTTTCGCAGCAGTCCTAGCCGCTGTCGCTCTGGCAGGTTCCAGCGCGGTCGCGCAAGCGCCAGCTCAAGCAGCCTCCAAACAACAGTCGCAGGCACCGAAAAAGCCGAAAGTCTGGACCGATGACAATATAAGCTCCGTCCGCTCTTCTTCGGACATTTACCAGGACGAACAAGACCGGGACAAAGCTGCGCAACAAGTATCTGCGTCGCAACAGAGCGCAACTGCGGCAAAAAGCGGGGCCGACGATGCATGGCCCATTCCCCAGGCAAAGACCGCCAAAGAGGCTGACGACTTGCTTGCCAGAGACAAACAGACTCTGCAAGAACAGCAAGAGTACATCCAGCAGACCCAGAAGGAACTGGCTACCGCGACGACTGATTCTTACAAGAAGAGGTTGCAGTGGCGACTCCAATCGCGCAGCGACATGGTGGGTCGGCTCCAGCGCGATATTTCTTCGCTCGAGAAGCAAAAAGACGCGCTCGCTAAACAGGCCCAGCCCGGCGGCGCTTCGAACCCTGCAGCGCAGCCTCCTTCTCAGTAGAGGGTGCGCTCCGATTACTGAGAGCGTTTCTTCCCTGGGTGTATAAGCCTATACCTGCGCCACATTGACGGGGGTAGGCTATACGAAGGGGAAAAGTGCTACCCCGGTTTCGTCGTAAACGATGCAACGATAGGAAGGCCGCAAACACACAGGAAAACTGGCTACTGTTCAAGTCGCAATCCCTTCCAGATGAAACAATACACGTCAAAGTTTCAAACCGTATAGCCTGCGGCTCAGAATACAGCAGAGACCGTCTCTGTTGTTGTTGCGCCGGTTAGCGGCACCGCGATCACTGCTACCGTCTGCGTGCTCGTGCGCGACGGCAACAGCGGCGCGGCTGTCGGCGCGGAAAGCGCGTAGGTGAGGGTGACCATGTCCGTTTTCGGCGTGGTGAGCACCCACGAGTAAGGGATCGTTACCGTACACTTGGCCGTCGTCCCAGAACGAGTCGCAGCTACCGAAGCAGCTTCTACAACGGTATGCTGGGTGGTAACCTCCAGAACTTCAGCAGAGGCTTCGCACACAATCGTATCTGTGGCCGGAATGGCCGACTGTACCGAAATCGTGAAATTGAAAACGAGCTTTCCTGTCGTGGGTATCACGGACGCAAGCAGCTGATTGTTATCAACAATGGCTCCTGAAGCGGCAGGATGAAAAACGCCGGTTTGCGCGTCCAGATAGCCAAGGATACCGGGACCGACACTTTTCTGCGCTTGACTCTGAACCGGAATTGCCAGTCCGGACAGGAACACACCAAGCCACACTAAAATGGAGATTCTCGATTGGCGGATCGCGCATCGCGTTGATGACATCCATCGAAGATTCATGGTCCCCTCCTTTGCGAACACTCCAGAGTGTCCTCTGCTCTATAGTTCGCAAGAAGAGGGGAAAGTAGCTCACGTCGTCCGCGAGAAACTCTTGTTCGCATTCTGGCCGCGCTCAAGGGAAAACCAATCAATTGATAGAATAGAGGTTAGGAGGGAGCGAAAACAGCCCTGGCGGGCGCAGTACACAAAACGGGGAGACCTGGAGGGCGTGCCTCCTCGCCGCCTGGATTATGGCGTCGCCAATCTGACTTCATCCGACACAACAACGTCAAAACCAAAAAAGGGGACATTTCTATCTTGGTAAGGAAGGGGACATTTCTATTTTGGTTTGACAGCATACCCTACGCCACATTGACGGGGTATCCCGTATACGCACGCGAAAAAGGGACCACCCATAAAGCGAGGGTTCCTAGGCTCATCAGTGCAGCAAAGTTGGGACGCATGGCAACGCATAACCCGAAGGCGGAGGCACTGCGCGGGGCAACGCAGAGCCGACAGCGAGGCGCTGAGCGACCTTGGAACCCAGAGGATTTGCCGGAGTGGTTGGCGGAACAGGTTTATCGCGAAAAGATTCAGCCTTTGTTGGCGACGGTGAAGGTCCGCACGATAATGTCGGTGCTCGGAGTTTCCAGGCCTTAACGCCACCGAAGTCGGCAGGAAGAAGCGGGTGCCCCATCCGAGGCATTGGGTGAACCTCGCGCGGCTTGTTGGCATCGTCGGGCAAGACTGATTGAGAGGTTCGCTTCGTCGCGCGAATGGACAGTCCATCGGTTATAGAGCCGTCCACCCTCGCGCTGAAATTCAACTGATCACGGTATTTCTGAAAAACCTTCCTGCCTTGCTCTGACAGCGGGGCTAACAACAACGAGATCGTTGTTCGCGCCTATCACTGCCATTCCGGCAGGCTTATTGCGGAAGATTCATCTTGCGGAGCAAGTCTTGGAAGCGCTGGTCGGAATGAAGGCGATCAAACTCATGTCCCCTAATATTCACCATGTCTCCATCGTGAGTTTTGTAGCCCCCTTCTAAGGCGTCCATGGCCTCTTTTTCCTCGCCCATACTGGCAAAAGCCGCGGCAAAGAATAAGGGTGAGACATAGCGTCGGGTAGCGTCCGACTTCATTTCTGTAACCAGATTCTTAGCCTCTGTTATATGGCCCAAGTGACCCTGGGCCATGGCATCCATACCCAGAAGAGCGGGATCACGGTGAGTTGTGGCAAGGCCCTTCTCCGCGTCGTCAATAGCTGCTTCAAATTCCCCTTTGTTACAGTGAATCAGCGACAAGTCCGCATAACCTATGGGATTGCCAGGATCTAGCTGAAGGACTTTCTGGCTCTCCGTAAGCGCCACGCTATACTGCCCTGCAGCATCTGCCGTCTTGGCCAGACCATCATGCGCATCTACGG
>DASYZX010000021.1:0-192397 GCA_035945715.1 Candidatus Acidiferrales bacterium | reverse complement strand
AAACTGCCCGAGTTCCTCCAACTCTCGATTCACCGCTATCCGCAGCGCCAGAAACGTTTTTGTCGCGGGATGCAGTCTCTGCCTTCCCCTTGCTTTTCGGGCCCCTGCCACAACCGTTGCCAGGTGCTCGGTGTCGCGGATCGGCCGCGCCCGTACGATGGCCCTGGCGATTCTGCGTGAATCGTGCTCTTCTCCGAATTGATAGAGCGTGTCGGCCAGCTTTCGTTCCGGCCAGTGATTTACAATCTCTTCCGCCACGAACGGATAATCCGGATTCATGCGCATATCCAGCGGGCCGCCCCAGCGGAACGAAAACCCGCGCTCCGGAGTGTCCAGTTCGAGCGACGAAACTCCCAGATCGGCCACGACGCCGTCGAGCTTCGGCAGCTTCAACTCGCTCGCCACTTCGCCGATCTTCGAAAAATCCGTATGCACCAGCGTCACCTGCCCTTCAAATCCCTTCAGCCGTTCCCGCGCGATGGACAGCGCCTGCGGGTCTCGATCCAGCCCCACTAGTCGCCCGCCCTTCAACCGCTCGAGTATCCCCAGAGCGTGCCCACCCGTGCCTACCGTCGCATCGAGGTATGTTCCATCCGGCTTGATCCACAGCCATTCAAGAATGGCTTCAGCCAAGACCGGCGTGTGCAGCACGCTCAAAACGTTAAATGCCCAGGTTGTCCAGCACCTTCTCGTCTTCCGCCGTGATCGGGTTGTTCTTCATCTGCTCGAGGAACCGCGCATGGTTCCAAACTTCCAGGTACGTCAACTGCGCGCTCACCGTAACTTCGCCTTTCATGTGAGCCGCTTCCCGGAGCACCGGCGGGATCAAAATGCGGCCCTGCCCGTCAAGCTCGACCACTTGTCCGAAGTAGTTCGTGCGAGCCAGAAATTTCTGTTTGGCCGGATTGTGTGAAGAGAGTTTGGCCAGCTTCTTTTCGATCTCCGCCCAGGCTTTCATGGGATAGATCCGCGCGTAGTCGCCATTCTCGCTGGTCACGTAGAACTTCTCTCCCAGACGGCGCAACTCGGCAAGAAAGTCCGCGGGCACCTTCATGCGCCCCTTCTCGTCCACAGTTGCTAGATGGCTTCCCCGCAGCATTCCCAGCCCTGCACAATCCGCCGTTCCGCGACTTCCAGCTCATTCCACCCCAACCACCATCTACCACTTTTTCCCACTTGGCGCACGATTCTATGCGCACTTCTTTTCTTGTCAAGAGGAATCGCGCGAAAAAGTAAATTATTTTTTGGTTCTGCGCACTTCTCCCGGATTTCACGCGTGCATCGAAAGCCCTATAGGTTGTGGAGACGCTCAGACAGGTGCGCTACTCGTAGGCGGACGATTCCGTAGAAAAAGAGACGTGTGCCTTATGCGTTACGAAGAAAGCCAGCTCCGCCTGCACAAATGCGCCCGGAACGGAATAGCTATTGCCCAGGGCCTTCCGGCGGCCCCAGGCGAAGGTTGGTTATCTTGCGCAGCAAATCTTGCTCATCATCATTGAGCCCCCGCATGAATTGAGGGTCCTGCAGCGCCTGCTGCCGCTGATCGGGTGTCATTCCCGCCAGAACATGCATTCGCCCGGTCAATAGGCTCTTGCGCTCCTGCGGCAATGCCTTCCAACGCGGCCCGATATCGTTGACGACCTCCTGGCGCTCTTCCGGCGTCAACCGATTGAAGACCTGCAAACGATGCCACATGGCGTCGCGCTGCTCCGGTGTCATCTGATTCCAGCGTTGCAGGGTGCGCCGGATCTGCTCCTGCCGCTGCGGCGGCAAACTCTGGAAACGCGCGTTATTGCGCATAAACCGCTCTTGCTCTTCCGGAGACATCTGCTGCAACTGTTCAACCCACTTGGGCGGCAAACCCAGCGCGCCGCGCACCCCCGGCTTATTCTCCTGCTTCTGGATTTGCTTTTGCTGTCGTTGCGCCTGACGGGCCTGGGCTCGCGGAGTCTGCGGATGCGGACCCTGCTTTCGCTGTGCGGCCTGCGCCGGCCGTGCTGGAATGACCAGGAGCATCAGCACCACTCCTGCCCACACGACTTGGGAAAGTTTCTTCACGATTTTTCCGTTTCGAGTTCCTCAGCTCGCTCCGTTTCCATTGCCGAGATCATCCTGCTGCTCTGGCTGCGCGGAAACAGGCTGCGCTCCCGGCAAATCGGAAAGCGCGTCGAAATTGCTCAGTACGTCATAATTCTCCAGCACGCCCAAATCCTTGATCATTCGAAATTGCTCTTCGCTGTTGGCCGGCGAATTCCCGACCGCCATGGGCTTGTTTGGCTTCACCGACACGAAAACCGAGAGTCCGACCAGCACAACAACCGCCGCCGCCAGCCGCGGCGACGGGACCAGCAAACTCCAAAGTCTCGGACGCACCTCCGCTGCGATTCGCTGCCGCAGCCGCGCATCGAAGCCAAACGACGGCTCTACAGCCGGGACCTCGGCCATCAGGTTCCACAGCCGGCGAAATTCCTCGGCTCGTTCGCGGCACGCCGCGCACGACTGCAAATGCGCCTCGACCGTGCTGCGCTCCTCCGCCTTCGCGCGACCATCCAAATAACTGATCAACGAATTCGCTACTTTTTCGCAGTTCATGATTGTTTCCCCTCCCCTGCGGGCTGCGTCGCCGGTCTCGCAACCAGCAATGCCAGCTGCACCCGCAAGGTTTCGTATGCGCGGAACAGCAGCGACTTGAGCGCGCTCTCCGAGCATCCCAAAATTTTCCCAATCTGTGCGTAATCCATTTCCTGATACTTGTGCAGAATCACCGCCGCTCGCTGCTTTTCCGGCAATGCCAGAATCGCGCCGCGAATCATTTGATTCCGCTCCCGCTCGATCAACCGGTCATCCGCCCGCGCTTGCGGCGCAGCGATTTCGATCACTTGCTCATCTTCATCTCGCGGCGTATCGATGGAAATTTGCATTTGACGGTACCGGCCGTCGCGAATGGCGTTCAGCGCCAAATTCGTCGCGATGCGGAAAAGCCACGTAGTGAACTTCGCGCTCGGTGAATACTCCTTGCGCGCGCGGTATACGCGAAGAAAAACCTCCTGCGCCAGGTCTTCGGCGGCAGCCTGATCCCTTACCATCCGGTAGAGGAAATTGACCAGCGGCGTCCGATACTTCTTCAGCAGGATCTCGAAGGACAGTTCGTCCCCCGCCTTCACGTCCAGCATCAGTTGGACGTCGGACCTGACCATGGCCTCCACATTGTATCTAACACATTTTGTCGCTTAAAGTTGCGTCGCAGCAGGCATGCCGCAAACGCCAGCCCGTCGGGGGAAATTTCTAAGTTGCTCATAATAGGCGACCTACAAATACTTTTACTGGGCTCCCAACGCGAATTCCGCGAAGAGTACCGCCGCTACGCCTAGAAACACGAGCAGCGCCCATCGGACGCCCCGTTCATCATTCACCTCGGGTATCAAATCCGAGGCGGCCACATAAAGCGTCACACCGCCCGAGACAGGAAGCGCGATTCTCACCTGCCCGCGCCATACCAGCATCAGCGCCACACCGGCCAGCGTCGCCACCCCAAGAATCGCCGACGCCCAAAACGCCGCGCGCCTTCCCTGCCCGCTCGCCATCATCAGCGACGCGACCGTGAATCCTTCTGGCAACTTGTGCAGGAAAATCGCCACGAAGATCAAAATCCCCAGCGACGCGGAAACCAGCAGACCGGACGCGATCGCCACTCCGTCGAAAAACGTGTGGATTGCCAGTCCCAACACCGCCGCATATCCAACGTGCGCTGCGGTCATCTCCTCCACATGCGTTTCTTCGCCAAAGTGAAAGTGCGGCGCCAGCGTATGCTCGAAGAAGTGCACCAATAAATATCCGCCGAGCACCAGCAGCATCACCTCGGCCCATTCATGCGCCGCTCCCACCGACCGCGGATACACCGAGTACGGCCGCGCGTACGCCAGCCGCAACGATTCGGGAATCATGTCGACAAGCGCGACCGCCAGCATGAAGCCCGCGCCAAGCGCGATAAAGTATTTCAGATACTCTCGCGACCACTGCCGCCGGACAACGAAAAAGCCGCCCGCCAGATTGGCCGCCGCCGCCACCAGCCCGAGACACAGCGCCAGCACCACCGTATCCGCTTCAGTTGCTATCGGCATCCCTTATCCCGAATGGCGAAACAGGATCACGTCGCCATCCTGTACGATGTACTCTTTCCCTTCGAGCCGAACCTTCGCCTTTTCGCGCGCCGCCGCCCAACTCCCCGCCGCAAGCAATTCTCCCCACGGCACCACTTCCGCCTTGATGAAATGCTGCTCGATGTCGCTATGAATCGCGCCCGCCGCGCGTGCCGCCGAAGTCCCCCGCAGAATCGTCCACGCGCGGCATTCCGGCTCGCCGCATGTCAAAAACGAAATCAGCCCCAGCAATTCGTACGTCGCGCGCAAAATCCTGTTGCGCCCCGGCTCCTTCAATCCGTAGGCGCTCATCAACTCCGCCGCTTCCGCCGGACTCAAATCCGCCAGCTCCGCTTCCACTTTTCCGCAGAACGGCACAATCGCCGTCCTTGCCTTCCCTTGCACTTTCGACAAATTGAGCCGCGCCACCGCGCCCTGCATGTCCGCCGCGTCTTCATCTCCCAGATTCAGCGCCATCAGCATTGGCTTCCGCGAAACGAACATAAAACCGTTCATCATCTTCTGTTCATCCGGTTTGAAGTCCAGTTCGCGCAGCGGCTTTTCCGCTTCGAGCGACCGCACACATCGCTCCAGCACGCTTTTTTCCGCCTCCGCCTGCGGATCGCGCTTCTTTTTCAAATCTTTCTCCACGCGCTCCAGCCGCTTCGTGGCCTGTTCCAAATCGTTCAACATCAACTCGATTTCCACGCTCTCAATGTCGCGCATCACGTCGAGCGAACCCGCCGGATGCGGCATCGAAGGGTCTTCGAACATCCGCACCACATGCATCAGCGCATCCGCCTCCCGCAGCGGAACCAGTGAAGCCGAGTCTTTCGCGCGATCCTTTTGCAGCCCGCCGATATCCACATATTCCACCGTCGCGTAGGTCAGCTTCTTCGGCTGGAACAGCTCCGCCAGCTTCGCGAGGCGCTCGTCCGGCACACGCGCAATGCCCACGTGCGTCTGCCCCGGCTGCGTTTTCGCCTCCACCCGCGCGCCCGTCAAAATCCGAAACAGATTCGTCTTCCCCGTCTGCGGCAGCCCAATGATCCCTGTCTGCATACTCCCCCGTTATTTCGATCGCAACGGCGCTGCTTGCCTGCCCCCGATGAACCAAGGGTTGCGCCCAGTTTTCGCAGGGGCAGGGCTTGCCCTACCCCCCGCGCGCAGCGCGAGCAAATGCACACGTCCCCCTCAACTGACCTCGCCAACGCGTAGAAACCCCCGATACTAGCACGCAGGTATCTTTTTTGATTCTCATTCCGAGCGAGTCCTGAGCGTCGGTTGCGAAGGACGACGAGGAATCTGCTATCGCATTTTTGGAGTGCGGCTTGTCCTCAGCGCAGCCGAAGGGCGGTCCGCTTGGTGGATTCCGGCCGAGCCGTAACTCGGCACGGCTTTTGCTCACGGCTTCATTTCGTGATTTTCATCCTGAAACCCCCGCCTCACAGACGGCCGTAGGGACCTGCCTTGCCGTCTCTCGCAAAAGGTGCGTTGGTTTGCCTTCTGCGTTCACTGAGCCGTCGGGTTCGTGAGCGGGCGCGGATTGAAGTCGGAGGGAATCGTGTTGGAAATGTGGCGCGCGCGGTCAACGGGAACAATTCTCAGCGCAGCGCAGCCATAGCCCGTTTCTGCAGGGAGATGAAGCACGAGCGAGTCGGGAATTTCGACGTAATCGCGCGAGAGCGGCGGCGTCCTCCCGAGCAGGCGCGCAACGCTGAAGGCATCAGTGAGGTCGCTAACATCGGGAGTCAGCGCATCTTCAGGCCCGAGATTCTTCTGATGAAGCTCCTTTTCGCCCATCGCGCGCGCACGGCGCTCATCGGGCAACAGCGCCAGAGGAGTGCGGTTGAAAAGCAAGTCTGCGAATTTCACGACGGAAGCGTGGTTCCCAGAGGCGTGCGCCACGTACCCAGTACGCGCATACGGCGAAATAAGAATAAGCGGCACGCGCGGGCCGTCGCTGATCGGCGAGCCGTCCGGCCCGTACGAGTAGATCGGCGGAGGGACGTGGTCATAGGCGCCTTCGGAATCGTCCCATGTGATGATAATCGCGCTCTGTGACCAGTAAGGGCTGGCAGCAATTCTATTGACCGCATCAGCGACGAGCGCTTCGCTGATCTGCGAATCGGAATAGGCGGGATGGTCGTCATCACCCTTGAATTTCTTTTGCACAGCCGCGTCGGGATCGACAGGCTTCAAATGAAAAATATTTGTCCGGCCCCCTTTGACGAAAAACATCCCGCCCTCAGGGGGCAGCGAGTGGGAGTCAATCGCGCGAAAAAAATCGGCCATGCCGTGCATTTCCTCGCGCATCTTGGGATTGTTGGCGATGTACCCGAAGTACTGCGGACCGTTGTGGTGCGTGATGTAAGAGGCGTGGAGCCCATTGGCATCGACCGGATCATCGTCGTCATCAGCGGCTTGAGCGGGCGACGATTCGGCGTCGTAGCCTTCCTGGAACCACCCGAAAGGAATCGTCGCGGGCTCGTGTTTCGGAATATAAGCAAGGTCGTTACTTACATCAGCGAGGTCGTGCGAAGGATCACGGTCGAGTCTCGTGACAGCCTCGGCATCCCCACCAAGGAAGGTGAGCGGCAGAGAAGCGAAAGTCAGGTTCAGCTGACTCGCCCTGGCGCGGCTGGTGCCGCCCGGACTCACCGGCATTTTTTGCTCGTCCGGTGTCGGGTCGGCGGGAGAGCCCCAGAACGGATCGGCGTCGTTCATCGCCGGCATTCCCGCGCCGCGAGCGCCGTCCCCCTTGTAGGCTTCGTCCGGGTGCAAGGCCCACTGCGTTTGGCCCGTTTGCGCTGCGATAATCGCAAGATTACCAAGAGTGGATGGACCGGTCATTTCCTGAAAAACGTGATCGAACAGCACAAAGCGCTTCGCGTAGCGCCAGAGCAGCGGAATCGTGTCGCAGTCCTCGTATGCCATCGTCAGCTCGCCCATTTGCTTGGCGGCGAGCGACGGATTCTCCCCCGTTTTAACCCGCTTGCGTTCCTCGTCCATTGCGAAGCGATCCATTCGAGGCGTGCCGGCGACGATGTCCATTTTGGCGACAAGCATCGGATGGGAGTGATCGGTGTCGTCAACGTCTGCGGCGAATTGCTCGGAGCCAATGCGGAAGGGATGAATCGTGATGGTCGAACCGTTCGTGTCGGTGAGCGGCTGGTAAAAACCGGGAGTCTGCGCGGGCGAATGAGAAAAAACGCCGTTGGCGCCGGGAAAAGTCCCGAAGTAAGAATCGAACGAACGATTTTCCTGATAAATGACGAACACGTACTTGATCTTGCGCCGGAGCAGAGCCGCGAGTTGCGCGTGCGACAGGCGAGGAGCCGCGCTAGCCGCGGCTGAATTCTGAGCCTCCGCGCGAGCCGCCTTGGCCACAGTCGCAGACTGCGGAGACACGGCCTCTGGCGCGAAAAGAAAGAACAAACCGATGAAGAATGCAAAACGGATTCGTGCAAAAAGGCTGTTCATAGCCCCGGGAGTTTATCGCGAACCCGTGTTGGGGCGCTACGCCGTTCGGCATTGTTACAGAAATTAAACCTCTGTTCCTCAATCGTCTTTTGAGAGTGCGGCTTGTCCTGAGCGCAACCGAAGGGCGGTCCGTTTCGCGGGATTCCGGCGAAGCCGGAATCCGATGCCGCTTTGCTTTCGCGCGGCTCCGAGCGCTCTTGACGGTCGTACGGGCGGCGCTTGTTTCCGTCGGCGCCTGGTGCGCACCTTTGCGCCTTTCGCAAACGCTGGAAGAAACGTTCACTACCTCACTGCGCCTTATTGTACGATTACGCCTCTTAAGGAGACGAAGATGCCGCTCGCTCGTCTTTTCGCCCTTCTCGTAATGCTTTTTCTCGCTTGGCCCGCCGCTCCTTCCCATGCTCACAACGGAAGGCGCAACCCCGGCGCCCGCTTCTCCGCCGCGCAGGCCGTCGCGCTCTCTCCCGCCGCCACCGAAGTCGCCCGAACCCGCGACCAATGGACACGCGCGCTCAACGCAAAGCAGATTGGCCCGCTCATGGCCTTCTACGCGCCCAACGCTGTCTTCCTCCAACCCACCGGCGCGCGCATTAGCGGTGCGCCAGCCATTCGCGCGACGACCGAAAAAATCTGGAGCGCCCTCACGCCCAGCATTTCCCTCCACGGCGTGAACACAAAAGTATCCTGCGACATGGCCTACGATGAAGGCGACTTTCGCGAAACGCTTACTTCCGTCTCAAACGGTTCCAAGCAGCAAAGTCAGGGAGGTTATTTGATGATCTTCAGGCGCGACACTCATGGCCGCTGGGTCATCATCGAACAAGTCTGGACCGGCCTCGAACCAAACCTCAAATAGCAGCTTCTTCTGGCGCCTAGTTGTCGTCGTCGGGATCCGTAGTCGGACGCGTGTCGTTGACGAAAAAGTCGGCGCCCAGCGGAGCGGGAATCGTCTGGAACGCAATCGGCTTCTGCGAGAAATCGAAACAATCGGAAAGATCGTCTGCGGAAACGTCGGCGTAGCCAAGTGAGGGAAGGTCGAAGGTGCCCTCGATGAACTTCAGTATACTTCCGAAGTCGTGATTGACGTGGGAGATGTGTGCAGCCTTGGCGTACGGTGAAACCACAATCAGAGGAACGCGGAAGCCGTAAACGTATCCCGATCCCCAGCTCGTGCCGTCATTGACCACTTTCGGGGCCACGTGGTCGAACCATCCTCCCCAATCGTCCCAAGTGATTATGATCGCCGTGTGCGCCCAAAACGGGCTATTCCCAATCGCGTTGACAATCGAGGCCACCCACGATGGCCCGCTCCCGTCGTTGAGCGAGGCGTGATCCGAATCACTCCCCGTCGGAATCACCCAGGTCACTTGCGCCAGTTGTCCGTCGGCGAGGTCCGTCAGCACCTGCTTTTGAGGGATAACAACATTTGCAGTCCACTCCGGCCCTTCGCACGTCAGCGTGCCATTGACGCTTTGTTGTTGGCAAATATGCTCGATTGCGTCCGGCGCAGTCCAGATGGAACCCGGAGATGGAGCGTAGTAGCGCCAATTCCAGCCCGCCTCCTCGAGAAGGTCCGTCAGAGTGGAATGCTCGAAACATGGATACTGGGAACTGCTTTCCTTTCCGGTGGGATCAATCAGCTTAACCAACTCGCTCGGAGGTGCGATGCATCCGGCGATTCCCGGATCGGTAGGATTCTCCGCTGCGAACAGGTTGCTGGTCGCAGTGGGAGCCGACGTACCGGACAGAAGGAATTGATGCGCGGGGAAACTGGGGCCTTCGTTGGTCTGAAACATGCGATCTCCGAACGTGTATTGCTCGGCCATGGCGAAATATGGCGCAACGTCCGACTGCACGACGTACTTGAATTGAGGGTTGGGAGGACAGTTGGCGATCGGGCCGCACGAGATTTTATCTGCCCCATCCATCTTCCCTCCGTCGTACATCTGGACGAATCCGGGGTGCGTGTGATCGAGATCGTAGTTTTGAGGATTTGAACCCTTCGTGCCCAGATCAATGGGCGTCAGCTGGATGGTTTGCCCTTTCGAATTCATGCCGCTGCTGGCGATATCCGCGCCCTCTGAGATCAGAACAGGATCTTGAAACAGGTTATCCGTAGTACGATTCTCCTGAACAATCACGACAACGTGCTGGATCAAACCAGGCGGCTTGCGCGGCGGCCGTTCACCCGAGTTGCACCCGCCCGCACCAAGTCCAACCAGAATCGCGCTCAAGCCGAGAATGTAGTTGAAAGCGAACGAGTGCCGAATAGACCTCAACGAAAGAACTCTCCCCTACCGGTGCGCCCCATCCCCGTCTATATAACCCGGCTCGCGCCAATTCCACTCTCGCGATTGACGCCTTGTAAGCTTTGAGTTAGCCCCCTTTCTCCATTTATCTCGCATGGAATCCTCAGTACACGCCCCCTCTCGTTTTGCGCGCACTCTAACTCGAGGTCAGCGAATGCGGGCTTGGCACGCCGTAGTGGGGTTCCAGCGAAGGCGGCTACGGAGCCGTTCGTTGACTTCCCAACCGCATGACGATGTAGAATGGGCTCGGTAGCAGGAAAATGACTAGGAAAGCCATCTCCGCCGGTCCGGTACACAGCCTGCCGGCGGATTTACGAAAAGCCCTCATTTCTGACCCCGCCGCGCTGACAGAATGGGAAGACCTCACGCCGCTCGCGCGCAACGAGTGGATCTGCTGGGTTACCTACGTCAAGAATCAGGAAACCAGAAGGCAGCACGTTGAGCGGGTACGCACGCACCTCAAAGAAGGACAGCGCCGGCCCTGTTGCTGGCCCGGCTGCCCTCATCGGCAGAAGACCGGTGCGCCCTAATAGAAAACTGGACAAGGATGAATGGCAGCCTTCGCAGACAATCCGCGCAAGAGAGCGCAAGCTTCCTCGGGTGGCGTTTCGGTTTTTGTGCCTCATTCCCGGACACCACAGGTCAAAGCATGACCGCCGCCACCGAAATCACACCGCCGCTTCCGCTCGGTGAGCCAGCGCCCATCGCCGCCGCCGCGAAACTCTGGTCCTTCGACCACAAGCTCGCCATCGCGCATCTTTCGAAAACTGACCGCCGCCTCGCGCGCCTCATCGAAAAATCTGCGGAGTTTCGCCTCAACATCGAGGCCATGCAGAGCCCCTACGAAGCGCTGCTCGAAGCCATCGCCTACCAGAGCATCTCCGGCAAAGCCGCCGCCACAATCTTCGCGCGAATCAAAGCCCTCGGCGCAAACGGACGCTGCCCCACGCCCCAGGAAATCCTCCGCGTGCGCAAATCGGTTTTGCGCAAAGCCGGACTTTCCTTCGCGAAAATCGCCGCTGCGCGCGATCTCGCTCAGAAGACCATCGAGGGCGTCGTACCCGCACTTGCGGAAGCTGAAAAAATGTCCGATCAGGAACTCGTCGACCGCCTTGTTTCCGTTCGCGGCATCGGCGCATGGACTGTCGAAATGTTCTTGATTTTCCGCCTTGGCCGTCCCGACGTTCTTCCGATTCACGACTACGGCGTGCAAAAAGGATTCGCGCTCACCTATGCAAAGAAACAAATCCCCAAGCCGCGCGAACTCGCAAAATTCGGCGAGCGCTGGCGTCCTTATCGCACCGTCGCGTCGTGGTACATGTGGCGTGCTGTGCAGTTAGCAGGCAAAGACGCGCGCAAGATCAAAAAGGCTCCCGCGAAAAATCCGCGGAAACGCGCGGCCAAGATTTCATCGCGATCAGTGAAGATTAAGTGATTCTGTGCGTTGGAGTCGGAGAAGTTGTGCTTGTCTGCGTCGCGACAGCGAGCGGGTCTCGCCGCTGAACGCGCTGCCACACGGTCAAGAACAGCGCCACAATTCCCGCGATCAGCATGCAGCCTTCGAGCCTCACAGAAATTACGTGGAGATGATCGAACTGCTGCCGTAGAGGACTGTTGGCAGCGGTATTTGCGTACGACCCCATTTGCGTTCGCAGGTTCTGCATCGTCTGCACCACCCACAATTGCGAAAACAGTGTCGCCAGCAGCATCAACTCAACGAGAATCGACGCGGGCTGCACAAATCCCCGCCATGAACGCGCCGCGACGAGCGTCACGAGAATGTAAATCACTGCGCAAATGATTCCGAGAATGTGCAGCCGCCAAATCAGCAGTGCAACAATGTTGCCGGCCTGATCCGGGCTGCTCAAAGTGGTGAACAGCACTCCGGCCACGAACCCGAAGAAAATCATGCTCCCCACCCACGTACCTAGGGTGAACACCTTCAGAAAACGCCAGCCTGTCATCATGGATTTTTCCGGTAGAATGGATTTTCGGCTTCGAGCGCGGTCACGAGGCGAATTTCGCTTTCAAAATCCGGGGCCGAGATGGTGGGCGATCAAGGACTTGAACCTTGGACCTCTCCCGTGTGAGGGGAACGCTCTAACCAACTGAGCTAATCGCCCGCAGGCACATTATCGCATAGAAAGACGGACGAAATGCAAACCATGGTTACCGGCACGAATTCCCAAATCGCGCAGCTTCAGCAAACCATCGCGCGCGTAATTAAGGGCAAAGAAGAGGCGATCCAACTCGCGCTGATCACGCTTCTCGCGAAAGGCCATCTGCTCATCGAGGACGTTCCCGGGACCGGCAAAACGACTCTCGCGCAGACAATCGCGCGCGCGTTTCGCTGTTCGTTTCAACGCGTGCAGTTCACTTCTGACATGCTGCCCAGCGACGTGATCGGCATCAGCGTGTTTAATCCGGCGCACGAAACATTCGACTTCAAACCCGGCCCGCTCTTCGCAAATATTGTGCTGGCTGACGAAATCAACCGCACGACTCCGAAAACGCAGTCCGCTTTGCTCGAAGCCATGAACGAAGCGCAAGTCACCGTTGACAATCGCACGCATCCGCTGCCGCATCCATTTTTGGTGATCGCAACTCAGAATCCCATCGAGCATCACGGCACCTATCCATTACCCGAATCGCAGCTTGACCGATTTCTGATGCGCATTCGCATGGGCTATCCCGCGCGCGAAAGCGAGAAACAGATTCTTCGCAACAATGGTTCCGCGGGAATTGATGAAGTTCCTCCGGTAATGGACGCCGCAGAAGTGGTCTCCATGCAAGAGGCGGTCACGCGAGTTCGCGTCGACGAAAGCCTTCTGGATTACACGCTGGAAATTGCGGAGCGCACGCGCCAGTCGGAACAGTTGAGCCTCGGAGTCAGTCCGCGCGGCACGGTGATGCTGCAACGTGGCGCGCAAGCTCGCGCGTTTCTCGAAGGCCGCGACTACTGCTTGCCGGATGACTTCAAACGGCTGATGCTTCCGGTTTTCGCGCATCGCATTGTTGTAAGCTCGCGTTACACGTCCACGCGCAAAAAATCCGAACAAGCGGAAGCAATTCTCTCCGACATCATCGACACGGCTCGCGTTCCACTCTAAGAATCCAATGGCGGCTTTTGCGAAGATCGCGAATCTGTGGCGTGGTCGCGACCGTCCCGGATGGCGTAACTTCGCAGCGGCGATCGCTATCCTCGCTTTGGCGCTCTTGCTCGCGCTCTATTCCGCGGCCATGGCGCAGACTGGCCGCACGATCTTCGCCGCGCTTTCCGCGTTTCTTGCGCTCGCGCTCGCCGCGTGGGTTTCGGTTGCCATCGTTCCAAAGATGGCCCGCCGGACGAGCCTTCGCTGGCTGCTCTATCAGGTTGATTACCGGCTGACGCGCGAAGGGGTCATCTATCTTGCGGCCATCGGTGTGGTCGCACTCGCATCCGTGAATACCGGAAACAATCTGTTGTTTATGATTCTCGCGTGCTTGCTGGCTGGCATTCTTGTTTCCGGAGTGATGTCGCGCATCGTGCTCACCGGTTTGCAATTGCAAATTGATCTGCCCGAACATGTTTTCGCCGAGCAGCCGATTCTTGCCGCAGTGGAAGTGGGCAACGAAAAAAACATGATGCCGTCATTTTCGCTGCGCGTGGTCGGAGTCGGCGAAGACGGCGATTCGCAAATTCTGACGCGGCCCGTTTATTTTCCGTATATTCCGCATGAAAGTTCCGCGCGCCAGAACGTCGAGCTTGTTTTTCCGCGCCGCGGCGTTTACCGGCAGAGCGCCTTCGGTATCCGCACGAAATTTCCGTTCGGCTTTCTGGAAAAAACCCGGCGCGTGGATTCCCAGATGGAGCTGGTGGTTTATCCGCGCGTCGAGCCGACGGGCGAGTTTTACGAAATTCTTCCGCTGCTCTCCGGAGAAATCGAAAGCATGCATCGCGGCCGCGGATATGATCTGCATTCGATCCGCGACTACGTTACAACCGATAGCGCCCGCTTCGTCGATTGGAAAGCGTCGGCGAAATCCGGCGCGCTGAAAGTTCGCGAATTCGCGCGCGAAGATGAGCGCCGCCTGATCCTTGCGCTTGACCCGTCACTTCCGCACACAGATTCGGAAGTAGACGCCGAAAAGCAAAGCGAGAAATTCGAGCAGGCTGTTTCGCTCGCGGCGTGTATCGCGTGGCATTTCTTCGAAGTGCGCGCCGTGATGCAATTTTCGACGCCCCACATGACCACGCCGATGACGGCTGCGGGCGAAATCATTTACGACGTGCTGCGCGAGCTCGCTTACATCGAGCCGGATGCGGGGCGCTCCGGCGCAGCATTCCTTGAATCGCTCGTTCCATTCAACGAGATTTTCAAAATTGTGATCACCAGCCAGCCGCACGGCTCGATTCCCACGTCGCTGTGGTCATCGTCCTATTTCGTTTTCCTTGATTCGCTGTGAGCGAATTGCAGTGATTCCAACTTTCATCTGTGTAAAAAGGAACAGCATACCAATTGCGTTCCAATCGGTTCGCCGCGAGCTCTAAGATGCAGATTCCTTGTCGTCCCGATTGACTGCATCGGGACTCCCCGGAATGACAATACTGGCATCTTGCGCACGATTAATGTTCAGCCAGGAGCTTTTTCCAGCGGGCCCAGGCGTCGTCGCGGGCTTTGGCGTTCGCGGGCGTAGCGTCGGGCGCTTCGCCGGCGCGCATGAAGCCGTGGCCAGCGCCGTCATAGGTGACAGGCTCGTACGTTTTGCCCGCCGCTTTCATTTGCTGAATCGTGTCCGGCACAGTGGCGCCGATGCGCGCGTCATTGCCCGCATAAAAGCCGTAAACGGGAGCATTGATGCGCGCCATCGCGTCGGCGGTTGGCGGCACGCCATAGAACACAAACGCCGCCACGAGATCCGAGCGATTCGTCGCGAAGCGGAAGCTTTGGCCGCCGCCCCAGCAAAATCCCGCCACAAACAGTTTGCCGTTCGCTGCGGGAATTTTCAGCGCGTAATCCGCGACAGCATTCAGGTCGGCGGTAATCTGGTCAGGATTCAAATGGCTCACCGCTTCGGTGGCGCCGCCCTGCGGAAAATCTTTCGTGCGGCCGTTATTCGGCCCCATGCCGGAAAGCAAATCCGGCGCGACGGCGATGTAACCCGCGGCGGCAACTTCGTCGGCGAGCTCCTGCGCCCAGTCGGTCAGCCCGAAAATTTCGTGGATGATCAGCACGACGGGCGTCTTCGAGGCCGATTCGGGATAGACGACGAAAGCCTGGACCGCGCGGTCGCCGTGCTTCACCGTGACCCATTCGCCGTGGCGTGGCGATTTCTGGAGTTTCCCCTGCGCCCAATCTTGCGCGGCCGCGAGAGGCGCGCAGAAGAGAATCAAAACCAGAGTCCATGCGATGCGTTTCATAGGGTGCCTCTCGTAGACAGCCGGTCTCGGCGCACGCCACAATGCGCTCGCCTTGCAATCGGGATTTTACGATGCGCGTCGCGTTTTGACCAGCGAAGCGCTGCCGACGCCGCGCGCTTGTGCGACAATGCCACGATTATGAAGGCTGCCGCTGCGCTCGCGCCTCGCAGACTCACATCGCTTCACCGCAGCTTGCTCGCGTGGTATCGCGCGAATCGCCGCGATCTTCCGTGGCGGCGCAGCCGTGACCCCTACCGCATCTGGCTCGCGGAAATCATGCTCCAGCAAACGCGCATTGCCGCCGTGCTGCCGTATTACGAACGTTTCCTCGCGCGCTTCCCATCCGTGACGGAGCTTGCGCGTGCGCGCGAGTCAGAGGTGTTGAAACTGTGGGCGGGCCTGGGCTACTACAGCCGGGCACGCAATCTTCATCGCGCCGCGAAGCAAATCGTCGCGGAGCACAACGGGCGCTTCCCATCGAAAATCGAAAGCGCGCTCGCGCTGCCGGGCATTGGCAACTACACCGCTGCTGCGATTCTCAGTATCGCGTTCGAGGTTCCTCTGTCCGCGCTCGATGGCAACGTGGCGCGCGTTCTGGCGCGACTTTTCGCGATTCGCGGGGATTTACGCGCGCCGAAAACGTGGAAGCGTCTTGCTGTGGCTGCGCAGGAACTTCTGCCGCCGGAATTTCCCGGCGATTGGAACCAAGGGTTGATGGAACTGGGCGAAACGGTTTGCACTCCACGCTCGCCGCAGTGCGCACGCTGTCCTGTCGCGCAACGCTGCAAGGCGCGCGCGCTGGGCATCGCAGATCGATTGCCGGAGCCGCGGCGAAAACGCGCGGCCGCAAAGGTGCGAATTGGCGCTGCTGTTTTTTTCGATGCGCGCGGCCAGACGTTGCTCACAAAAACCCCCGGTGCGCACGATCTGGCAATCTTTTCGGGCCTGTGGCAGTTTCCAGCAGTGGCGCTCAAGTCGAACAACGGCAGCGCGAGCGACGAAATCTCTTCGTACCTGCGAGACAATTTTAATTCATTCCGTTTCGCTGCGGACTCCCTCGTTCCCTTGCCGGCGGCTTCGCACGCAGTCACCTACCGGCGGCTCGCGCTGCTGCCGTTCCTTGCTCGCGTGGACGAATTACCCGATCTTCCCACGTGCCGAGCCGTGCCGCTCACGACCCTCTCCTCGCTTCCCGTTTCGAGCGCGACGCGAAAAATCGCGCAGGCCGCTCTTGCAGGCGTTTCCAAAGGGCCAGGGTAACGCCTTCGCTCCTCGCCGCCCTTCGCGCGCGCGCGCAATGTTAAAATTACCGGATGGCGCACACTGTTGCCGTCACGCCGTCGCTGTCACGCGCGGACCGGCTGCCGGCCATCCAGCGTTATTTCGAAGTTTCGCTTTTTTTGCTGGTTGCGACGAGCGTCCTGACGCTGGTCGCCACGCGCAAGCTCGATCTGCTTTGCGACATTCTCGCGCCCGTCGCGCTGGCGTATAAAGCGATACGCCTGGTGCGCGGCCGCGGCCCGGAAATCTCGGCGCGAACAGCGACGACGCTCGTCCTCGCGTACTTCCTGTTTTTCCCGCTCGATCTGTGGGTTTTTTCGCGTAACCTCGCGGCCGGTTCGCCGAATCCAATGCTGTACGCCGGCCTGCTGGCTTCCGTGCACATTTTGCTTTTCGCAACGATTGTTCGCCTGTACTCCATGCGCACAATTCGCGACAGTGTGTTCCTCGCGCTGCTCGCATTCACTTCGATGCTCGCTTCCGCCATTCTCACCGTCGACACTCTTTTTCTTGCTGCGCTCGCAGTGTTCTTGCTGCTCGCCGTTTCCAGTTTTGTCGGACTCGAAATTCGGCGCAGCTCGGAAGGCGCGGCGTTCCCATCGTTTGCGCCGCAAAGCATTCTCGCGCGGCGGCTGAATCGCGCTCTCGCGCTCACTTCGGGGCTGGTTGCTTCCGGCGCACTGGTCCTCGGTAGCGTGATTTTCTTCGTTATCCCGCGCTTCACCGCCGGATACTTGAGCGCCCTCAACCTGCGTCCGACGCTGATGAGCGGTTTTACGGATAACGTCGCGCTCGGCGAAATCGGCGAAATCCAGCAAAGCTCCGCAGTCGTGATGCGCATTCGCATTCAAGACGATGCGAACCGCGCGCAGGAGATTCACTGGCGCGGTGGCGTGCTCACGAATTTCGACGGCAAGCGCTGGTTCACTCCGTTGCCCCACCCGCAAGTCCTTGTCGCGAATCCCTCCGGTGCATATCAGCTCGGACTCGCACCGCTCCCGCCGAACTCGTATTTTCTTCTGCACTACACGGTGCTGATGGAACCGGTCGAAACGGACGCTCTTTTCCTCGCGGCGCGTCCTCTGACGGTCTGGGGCCACTTCGGCATCGACTCGCGTTTCGCACGCGGCTCGCGCAATTACCTGATTCTCGACGACACCGGCACAGTTCACAATCCGCTCCGCACTGGTGCGGCGCATTACGACGCTGTGTCGCAAGTGCCCTTTGTGGCGCCGCAACAACTCCGCGATGATTCGGCCGGCTATCCACAGCAGATTCTTTCAACCTATTTGCAGCTCCCGCGACTCGATCCGCGCCTCCAGCAACTTGCGCAAACCATCACGGCGCATGACGCGACGCCGTACGACAAGGCGGCCGATCTCGAGCGCTACTTCCACACCAATTTCCGCTACACACTCGATCTCTCGGACATGAACAAGCCCGACCCACTGTCGTATTTTCTTTTCACCAAACGCGCCGGGCACTGCGAGTATTTCGCGTCGGCCATGGTTGTGATGCTGCGCGCGCTCGGCATTCCCGCGCGCTACGTTACGGGCTTTCTACCGGGCCAGTACAATGACCTGGCGCACGATTACATCATTCGCGCGAGCGATGCGCACAGCTGGGTCGAAGTGTATTTCCCAAAATACGGCTGGATCACTTTCGATCCCACGCCGCCGGGCGAAGCCAAGCCGAGCAGCCTGTTTTCTCGCGTGGGAATGTACTGGGATTGGTTTCAGTTCAGTTGGAATGAGTGGGTCATCAACTACGATTTTTCACACCAAGTGTCGCTCGCGCGCGGAGTTCGGCAATCATCGGTTTCCTGGTCGGAGCGCATTTCGAACTACTACCGCGAAAAACAGCGACGTGCCGTGAACACGCTGAAGCTCTGGCAAACGCGTCTCTCTGCTTCACGGTACTCTCTTCCGGGCGCGCTCATTTTCCTGCTGGCGCTTCTGATATATTTTCGGGGACGCGCGCTCGGCGGCTTCGTCGCGGTGCGGTGGAAACTGCGTGCCCGCCGCGAAGGCCAATTGCCGTCTGAACTCGCTGCGTTCGAGTATCTCCAGATGCTTCGACTGTTGGAACGCCGCGGCTGGCGCAAATCTCCGGCGCAGACGCCTCTTGAATTTGCTGCATCAATCCGCATTCCTGAATTCGCCGGACCTGTCGCCGAACTCACGAACCTTTATCAATCCGCGCGCTTCGGCGCCGCACCTGCTGACGCCCGTCGAGTCTCCTCACTGCTGGCTGCGATAAAGTCCCTTCGCGTCACGCGGCACCGCGAGCGTGCTTCTTAATTTCCGGCGATCTTTTTACGCATCGGCGTGTTCTCTCGCCGCCTTGTTTTTGCCAGCGCAATGAGAAATAGGACCAGGAGAATCGTATCCGGCGCGGCGGCTGTCCATTCGATGGCTCTTGGCCTTCCCTGCAGTGCGAGCACCGATGGGCCGATCAGCGGCCGAAAACGCGACGCCAACAAAACCGTAATACTGTGGATGCGCAATCGCAGGAGGCGCCTGCCGTCCGATCCGATCGAACATGAAATAGAGTGGCGTCAGAATCAGCACGCCCCATCCAGCAATCCAAAAAACGATTTTTGCGAATTTCATTCGCTCCTCCGCTCGCACTCCCGCGGATGCTCGGTGTGGCGGGAGGAACCGGGAATCTCAGGCAGGATTATTTGATCTCAAGGACTTCTTTTTCTTTCGAGGCGGACAAGTCTTCGACTTTTTTCGTTTCCGCGTGCGTTAGCTTTTCCAATTCGTCGAGAGCGCGCTTCTTGTCGTCTTCGCTGATTTTCTTTTCCTTCTCCAGCTTCTCGACGTGCTCCTTGATGTCGCGCCGGATATTCCGCACCGCCGTCCGGTGATTCTCCAGAACTTTGTGAATCATTTTGACCAAATCCTTGCGCCGTTCTTCGGTCAGCGCGGGGATCGGCACGCGCAGGACTTTTCCATCGCTGGTTGGATTCAGGCCCAGGTCGGAGGTTCGTATGGCCTTGTCGATGAGCGGCACAGCCGTGGGATCCCATGGAGAAATCACAATCATGCTGGGGTCGGGTACCGACATCGTGCCCAGCTGATTGATGGGCATCGGTGTTCCGTGATAGTCCACGCGCAGGCTATCGAGCAGCGCCGTGTTCGCGCGCCCCGTGCGCACTCCTGCGAGGTCCTTGCGGAAATCTTCCACCGCCTTTTCCATGCGCGTTTTCGCCTGCGCCAGGGCATCCCTCGTATTCGCCACCGTTGTCATTTGCCCGCCTCAGAATGTTTTCGACTGCACTTTAATTCTTTCGATCACCAGCCGCTCGCACTGCTTTCAAGCCGTGACCATCGAACCTACATTCTCCCCCATCACCACGCGCTGCAAATTCCCCGCCACGTTCATATTGAAGATTCGTATCGGCATCTTGTTGTCCATGCACAACGAAATCGCTGTCGAATCCATCACCGACAAACCCTTTTTGATCACGTCCATATAAGTGATCTTGTCGAACATTTTCGCGTCCGGTACTTTTTCCGGGTCTGCGTCGTACACGCCGTCGACGCGCGTCGCCTTCATGATTACTTCCGCCTTGATTTCCATTGCACGCAGCGCCGCCGCTGTGTCCGTCGAAAAATAGGGATTCCCGGTGCCCGCCGCGAAAATCACGATGCGTCCTTTTTCCAGGTGACGAGTCGCGCGCCGGCGAATGAACGGCTCCGCTACCTGATGCATGTCAATCGCGCTCATCAGCCGCGTATGGCAACCCACTTTCTCGAGCGCGTCCTGCAGCGCAAGACCATTGATGACGGTCGCCAGCATTCCCATGTAATCGCCGGTTGCGCGGTCAATCGAAAACTGTTTCTGCCGCCCGCCGCGAAAAATATTTCCGCCGCCGACCATGATGGCGGTCTGCACGCCCAGCAGGCTGACTTCGTTCAGCTCGCGCGCGATGCCCGCAACCGTTTCCGCATGGATTCCCGAGCTGAGCGGTCCTTGTAACGATTCCCCGCTGAGCTTCAATACGATTCGCCGGTACACTGGCTCTTTTGCAGTCGCCCGCGCACTTGTCGCCATATTCGATGCGCTCACTCGCCCGTTTCTCCCCTCGTTCGGCCAGCTCTGATGAACGAACTTCGCACGCATTCTAGCAGATTTTTTCGCGCAGGCACGCACAGTCCGCGCCATTGTCCCTGACAGTCATCCGCGCATAGAATACGCGCCATGCAGCTATGGTTCTCCCGCGTGAACGGCATCAGCCTTCGCGAACAGCTTGTCACCCAGATTATGCTTGGCATTCTTTGCGACGACCTTCGGCCCGGCGAAAGGCTTCCTAGCACGCGCGAACTCGCGCGGCGTTTTCGCCTGCATCCGAATACAGTCAGCGCAGGCTACCGTCAGTTGCATCGCGAGCGGTGGGTCGAGTTTCGCCGCGGCAGCGGTGTCTACGTCTCCGAATCCAAGCCGGACGTGCCAGCTTCTTCCTCTATCGCCCTCGACCGCGTCGTCCTGAACCTCTTTCGAGAGGCGCGCAGACTCGCAACTTCCATAAGCACCGTTCGCGAACGCCTCCGCTACTGGCTCGATTTGCAGCCGCCTGACCACTTTCTGCTCATCGAACCCCGCGACGAACTTCGCGAAATCCTTGCCCTTGAGATGCACCAGGGACTGAACCTGCAGGTCAAAAGCTGCGGTGTAAACCCTAGCGAATTCCTGCCCGCGCTCGATGGCGCGATTCCCGCCACTTTGGCGCGCAACGCAAACTCAATTCGAAAACTTCTTCCCGTCTCAGTCGAGCTCATCGTTCTCGGCGTTCGTTCCGTGCCATCGTCGCTCGCCCCGTGGCTTCCTTATTCCTCCGGCGTCCTTGTCGGAGTGGCTTCCGGCTGGCCGGAGTTTCTGAAGCTTGCACGCACCGTGCTTGTTGCCGCCGGCTTTCATAAAGACGCTCTCATCCTTCGCGATACGCGGCGGCCAAACTGGCGTCGCGGTCTGGAGCAAGCTGCCGCAGTGGTATGCGACTCTTTGACCGTTTCGCTCCTGCCAAAAACCTGCCATCCAATTGTATTTCCAGTGCTGTCCGACTCATCACTGCGAGAATTGCAGCAGTATCAGGAGTTCGTACGGGGCCCAATCGTTTCGTCCCTGTGACACTTCGTAAACTGCCACCGTCGCGAAACACGCCGTCCGCACCGGTCATTACCATGCGAGCATGCGAACACTTCGGCTCGTCTCTTCTGTGCTCCTTTTCATGTTGCCGTTGTCGTGTGCATAGGCCGCGGGCGCTCCCACAAAAAGAGACTGGCACGCAGTCGAAGCCCTCAGCCCCGGCACTCCAATTTCGGTGAAGACATATTCAGTTCACTTGCTGTGCCATTTCGAACATGCGAACGCAGACGAATTGGCTTGCGAGCCGCTCGCTCCCGGCTTTCTGCGCACTCCGCCGCCCGGCCCTTCTCCATTTCCGCACCCTTATCCGCGCGCGCAGGCGGAATATGTCTTCAAACGAACGCCAGTCCAGGAAGTGAGGCTCGAGCACAGTGAAGATAGAGATTCGCTAATCGGTTTCGGAATTGGCGGGGCAATCGGTGCAAGGGCCGGAGCCGCGCGCTTCGATCAAGCTCGCACCGGGGTGCGCTCAGCGTCGGGCTTGCTGGCGCCGCTATCGGTGAGGCGGTCGGCAGGACGCATCCGCTTTTCCATCGGAATGTGATTTACCGGCGCATTAGTCGCCCGCCACTCCCTTGGCGAAGCACAACTGCCACCTGGGCGCTCAGGATCTCTTTCCCCTTGCACTTCTACAAGAACGAGTGTACCCTCCTGTCGAAGAAACAGGGGAGAAAACGAAATATGGCTGCGAGCCATTTGGAACTGCCGCAAGGTACCTTGGATCTGCTGATCCTCCGCACTCTTGCCCTCGAGCCGCAGCACGGCTGGGCGATCTCCGAGCGCATTCATCAAATTTCGAGCAAAGTGTTGCTCGTTCAGCAGGGCTCTCTTTATCCCGCGCTGCACCGCCTGGAACGCAGAGGCTGGATTAAGTCGCGCTGGGGCGCGTCCGACAACAATCGCCGCGCGAAGTATTACGAACTCACAGCGCGCGGCCGCAAACAGCTTGAAACGGAAAAATCAGCCTGGGAGAAGTTGACCGCTGCCGTCGCGCAGATTTTGGATACGGCCCGCTAGCAAGGCGGGGAGCCGGTTTTATCGCGCGAGCTTTGAGGGCTTTTATGCTGAACGATTTGCGATTGCGTTTCCGTTCTCTTTTCCGTCGCGGTACTGTCGAGTCCAGCCTGAACGACGAACTTCGTTTCCACTTCGACCATCAAGTCCAAAAACTTATCGCCGCAGGTGTGCCGCTCGCCGAAGCGCGCCGTCGCGCGCGGCTTGCCCTTGGCACCGCCGACCACATTCAAGAAGAATTCCGCGACGCCAGCGGCGTCCGCTTCCTTGAAACTCTCGTGCAAGACATTCGCTTCGCACTTCGCATGCTCCGCAAATCTCCCGGCTTCACCGCTGTTGCCATCCTTACTCTCGCCCTCGGCATCGGCGCAAGCACGGCTGTTTTCAGTTTGGTCGATGCCGCCCTGCTGAAACCTTTGCCCTTTCCGCACGCCGAGCGAATCGTCTTTCCGTGGCGTTTGCCGAAGCACGGAGTGAATCTTGGATTTGACGTCTATCCCTGGGGCCGACTCGATTTCTTGTTCTTTTCTCAGCAATCGAAAACGTTCGACGCTCTCGGCGCTTTCTTGAGTGATTCGTTCAATCTCACGGGGACGGGCGAGCCCGAGCGCCTGAATGGTCTTCGCGTTTCGACGGGGTTTTTCCCTTCTCTCGGCGTTTCGCCCGCTCTGGGCCGCACGTTTACCGACCAGGAGGATCGCCTGGGGAACGCACACGAAGTGGTTCTTGGCGATGCATTGTGGCGCCAAAGGTTCGGCGCGGACCCAAGCATTTTAGGCCGCAGCATCGATCTGAACGGCGTTCCGTACGCCGTAATCGGGGTCATGCCGCGTGGATTTGTCTTTCCTCGCGCCAATGAAATGCCGAATGTATTTACGTTCGCGCCTCAAACGCAACTGTGGGTTCCTCTCGCGCTGGACCGCCGCAGCGCTCCCATTCCGTACGAGTCGGACGAACTCGCCGTCGTTGGCCGAATGAAACCCGGCGTGACAATTGCTCAAGCGCAAACGGACATGGATGTCATGGGAAAGCGTCTCGAAAGTGGCAGGCGCAACGGAGAAGGATGGTTCAACTCCATTGTGACACCGCTCACCCGCCAAGCTGCGGGAGACACGCGTCAGCCTTTGTTGCTGATTCTCGCGGCGGTTGGGGTCGTTTTGCTGATCGCATGCTCCAATGTTGCGAGTCTGCTTCTCACGCGTTCGCTGAATCGCACGCGCGAATTCACCGTGCGCGCGGCTCTCGGCGCAGGCGCCTCGCGTTTGATTCGGCAATCGCTGACGGAAAGCATTGTGCTGGCCATTGTGGGCGGCGCGACCGGAGTCTGCCTGGCTGAACTCGTGGTTTACTTCGTGAAGACCTTCGGCCCTTCCAGTATTCCGCGTCTCAGCGAGACCGGATTGGACGTTCGTATTTTGCTCTTCGCCTTCGGCGTCACTTTCTTCACCGGCGTTCTTTTCGGCTTGGCGCCGGCCCTCAGCACCGCGCGGGAGAATCTCGTAGAATCGCTCAAAGACGGCGGCCAGCGTGCCGGGTCCAACCTGTCAACTCAGAATACTCGCAACTCATTTCTCGTTTCGCAAATTGCCCTCGCGCTCGTTTTGGTTGTCGCTGCGGGGCTTCTCACGCGCTCGCTGTATCATCTGCTCGCCGTAAATCCCGGCTTTCGCGCGGAGCGCTCGCTTACGTTCGAACTCTCTCTGCCTGCGGCAAAATATTCCGATCAAACGCACATCGTCTCGTTCTACCAAGAAGCGCTTCGCAAGCTGCGCGCAATTCCGGGAGTACAAGCCGCCGGAATCACTGAATTGGTTCCGCTGGATGGCGCGACCGAATCCACAGCAATTCGTTTTTTCAATGCTCCTCGTCTGACCGCTTCAGACGTTCAGATGGCTAACTACACGATGGTCTCTTCGGGCTATTTTGCCGCCGTGGGAACACCGATTCTGCGCGGCCGGCCGTTTCTTGATTCGGATTCGGCGAATTCTCTGCCTGTCACGATCATCAGCAGTGCGATGGCCGACAAATATTGGCCCGGTCAGAATCCGATTGGAAAACAAGTCGCGCCTGCGGGCGCTGCGTTTCCACTCGCCACAATTGTTGGTGTCACTGCCGACGTGAAACGGTTGTCGATCCGCGAATCTCCGCCGCCGGAAATGTATGTGCCGTACACACAAAAAGTGTGGCCTTCGTTGCTCACCATGGATGCTATCTTGCGCACAACCGAGGATCCCGCGTCTGTCACCGCAAGCGCGCGCGACGCGGTTCATTCGATCGATCCGGACTTGCCGATCGCGAAGGTGAGGACGCTCGCGAATATCGTCTCGACTTCGATGACCGAGCCGCTATTCTCCGCGCTGCTCCTTGCGGCATTCGGAGGGCTGGCGTTACTGTTGGCCACGATTGGGATGTACGGTGTTATTTCGTACAGTGTCGCGCAACGCACGCAGGAGATTGGCATTCGCATGGTGCTGGGCGCCGGGCCGCGCAGCGTATTCCGCATGGTGCTTGGCGAGGGCACGCGGCTCGCTGTTCTGGGGATCGCGATGGGCCTGGCGGCGGCGCTCGCGGTGACGCGCGTGATGAGTAGTTTCCTCTACGGTGTTCGCGCGACGGACCCGCTGACGTTCACAGCCGTCTCGTTGCTGCTGCTGGGTGTCGCGCTTCTGGCTTGCTTCCTTCCCGCTCGGCGCGCGATGAAGGTCGACCCGATGGTGGCGCTGCGGCACGAATAGTCAGCGCGATCAAAGTAATCGACGCCGCGCAAATTCGCGGCCCGCACAAAAAAGGAACAGGCAGAGATTGCTCCGCCCGTTCTTTCTTAAATGCGATGCGCGAACCGTTTTGGGCGCCGCGCAGGGCGTCCAGTTACTCTTTCGAAGCTGGCGACGCAGGCTGCGGCGATGCTGCTTCCGCTGCTTCCAGGTTCGCGGAAGCAGGCTTGCCATCGGCTTCGCCGACTTTGAAGCGCGCGAAACGGCGGACGGCGATGTTTTCGCCGATTTTGGCGATTGTTTGAGCGATCAGTTCCTTCACCGTCACGCCCTCATCGCGAATGAAGTGCTGTTCGTAGAGGCAATTCTCCTCGTAGAACTTCTCCATTTTGCCGTTGACGATTTTCTCGATCACCGGCTCGGGCTTCCCCGTTGCGCGGGCTTGCTCGCGGTAAATCTCGCGCTCGCGCGCCAGGATTTCCTCGGTCACTTCCTCGCGGCGGAGAAAGCGCGGATCGAGCGCGGCGACGTGCATGGCGATGTCGTGGCACAGTTTCTGAAAATCGTCGGTGCGCGCGACAAAGTCGCTTTCGCAATTCAGCTCGAGCAACACGCCGATTTTTCCGCCGGCGTGAATGTAGCTGCCGACCAATCCTTCCGAAGTGGTGCGCTGCGATTTTTTCTGCGCCGCAGCCTGGCCTTTCTTTCGAAGGATGGTGATTGCGTTGTCGAGATCGCCCTTGGACTCGACGAGCGCGTCCTTGCAGGCGGAAAAACCCGCACCGGTGCGCTCGCGCAGCTCTTTCACGAGCTGTGCTGAAATGTTTGTGGAACTCTCCATGGTCGCCATTGGCTTCTGACTTGCCTCCACTTCCAAGTATTCCCCGATTTCCCGCCCCATGCGCGGGCCGCGACGCCCTAGCGGCCGTTCTCTTCGCTCGCCGGTTCCGGGGCCGCTTCGGCTGGCGCTTCCGCCGGCGCGGCTTCCGTCAAATCCTGCTCGACATAATCGCCTTCCTGCTTTTCATACTGCTCATAAGCGCTCATGTCGACGTATTCGGCGGCCTCTCCTTCGGCGGCAAGGTCCTCGGCGGATTTTTGCTCGGCGATTTGCGTCTGCTCATATTGCTCACGTCCAGAAAGGACGGCGTCAGCAATCTTCGAAGTGAACAGGCGAATCGCGCGCAATGCGTCGTCATTTCCCGGAATCACCCAATCGACCAAATCGGGATCGCAATTGGTATCCACAATCGCGACAACGGGAACGCCCATGCGCCGTGCTTCTTTCACGGCGTTCACTTCGGCGTTCGGGTCGATTACGAACATGAGTTCAGGAAGCGCAGTCATGTTCTCGACCCCTTCGAAATTCTGCTGCAAGTGCTTGAGCTCGCGATCGAGACGCGCCGCTTCTTTTTTCGGCAGCGTGGCGACGCGGCCATCTTCGACCATGGCCTTCAGCGACTTGAGACGCTTGATGGATTTCTGCAGCGTGGCCCAATTCGTCAGCGTGCCGCCGAGCCAGCGATGATTCACAAAAAACATTCCGCAGCGCTTGGCTTCCTCGGCAATGGCCTCTTGCGCCTGGCGCTTCGTTCCCAAAAACAAAATCGGTTTGCCTTGCGCCGCATGATCGCTTACCTGGCGTGCGGCCTCGCGAAACAGCTTCAAGGTCTTCTGCAGGTCAATGATGTGGATTCCGTTGCGCTCGCCGAAGATGTATTCCTTCATCTTCGGGTTCCAGCGTCGCGTCTGGTGGCCGAAGTGGACTCCAGCCTCCAGCAGCTCCTTCATCGTAATCTCTACCACTTTTCCTCCTCTTTGAAGGGGCGCTTAGCCCCGGCGGAACCGGGGAACGCCCTTTTTTGCCGGCGCTTGCCGGCCGTGAATTTAGCTACGAACTCGGGGCCCTGAGTGATATTCCAAAAGCCATAGTGGCGAAGAAACACCGAAAGAAAAAATGCGTTAACTGTGTCGATTAGAAAGTAGGTCGGCTATTTATTTTCAACAACTTAGACCAACTTCTAATTCCACCTATGGCGACTTAAAAAAATCATAGGCAGCGCCAAACTGCCCAACGCACGAGACTTCGCGCCTCTAGCGCTTGCTGAACTGGAAGCGGCGACGCGCGCCCTTCTGTCCGTACTTCTTGCGTTCCTTCATACGCGAATCGCGCGTCAAAAAGCCATTCTTGCGCAGGCCGGGACGAAGCTCGGGATTGAATCGCGCGATCGCGCGAGAAAGCCCCATGCGCACGGCACCAGCCTGACCGCCCGCGCCGCCACCCTTCACGGTGGCTTTCACTTCAAGTTGCTGCTCGGTCTCGGTGAACTTCAGAGGCTCGACCGCGGAAGTAAGCCAGGCGACATTCTTGAAATAATTCTCCACGGGCCGGCCATTCACGGTGAACTTGCCCGCGCCCATTTTGATGTAGACCCGCGCGACGGCCTCACGCCGGCGTCCGGTGCCGAAGAATTGGCCGTTATCCTTGATGCCTGCCATCGAATTCGCTGCGCTGCTCAATGCGGTCTCCTCGATCTTGGTCCTCAGATACTGCCGGGACGCGTTTCAGGCTCGCCACAACTGGAAAAGTGGCCAATACGGGCGGCGTAAAGCCGCCCCTGCAAAAGCTACTCGCTTTCGAGTCTCTGAGGCTTCTGGCCTTGGTGGCGCGTCAGGGCCTTGTCGCCGATGTAAACCCGCAATTTCTTGGCGCGACGAGCGCGCAATTTGTTCTTCGGCAGCATGCCGAGAACGGCTTCGCGAATCACCCAGTCCGCGCGCTGAGGCAGCAAGCGCTTTACCGGAACTTCTTTCAGGCCACCGGGGTAACCGCTGTGGCTGCGATAAACCTTCTGGTCAATCTTGTTCCCGGTGAGACGAATCTTTTCGGCGTTGACCACGACCACGTGGTCTCCGCAATCGAGATGCGGAGTGTACGCTGGCTTGTCCTTGCCGATCAGAATCCGCGCCACGCGAGCTGCGAGGCGCCCGAGCGCTTGATCGGAAGCGTCGAGCACGAACCAATTAGTTCCAGCCGTGAGATTCTCGACGTCACGACCTCTGGGGATATACGTGCGCATCTCTCCTGTCCGCCTTCTTACCCGAGGGGTAAACGACAAAGATACGTTAGGGAGTGATTTTTGTCAACGAAGTCTCGCGCACGACGATCCGAATGGCCTGCGGCTAGGAAGCGGGCTTGAGGAAGACGACACAGTACATTGGATGGTAGGGGTCGCCGGCGGGCCAAGTGTTTTCGATTGTCTCCACTCGGAATCCAGCGGCGGTGAGTTCGCGGATGAGGATCTTCTGCGGAATGCCGTGTCCGACGCGATTGGGGGGAACGCCTGGCGGGATCGACGAGCCTGGGCGCGGATTCTCGTCGATTACGGCGAGCCTTCCGCCAGACTTGAGGGATTGGAAGAGACTCGCGTCGATTTCGGCAGGCTTCGTGAGATGGTGATAGACAAGGCGCATGAAGATTGAGTCGCAGCAGGCGGACGGGAGGTTGGTCGAGGCTTCAGCGGCCTGGACGACGGTGATGCTGGTTTGGTTCTTGGCCAGCTCTTTCAGGGCGTCGACTTCCTGCGAGTCAAGCTCGGTGCTGTAGATCTTTCCAGTCGGCGCGATGCGCTCGGCGGCCGCGAGGGTCAACTGGCCTTTGCCCGCGCCAATGTCTGCAACGACGCTGCCCTCGTGCCATTTCAACAGGCTGGCCAGCTGGCCGGCTTCCTGATGCCAGGAGTCCTGCGCGCGGCAAGGTAGCGCCACCGAGGCGCAAAGAGCGAGGAGCAGAATAAGTGAACGTCGCAGCATGTCCTTGAGGCCACCGAAATAGTAGCTCCACAGACGCAGAAACTCAATGTGAGCGAGCCTACCAAAAACGCTCACGCCCACTCGCGCCGGACACAGGATCTGCAGTTCCGACCTTAGGCCTCTCTGAGACCCTGATCAGAAACCCTTTAGATCGTATGCGATTCGCCGGCATCAGAGTCGAAGGAAGACCGCAGGGGGAAATACAGTTCCCATTGTCTGTGGCCGGTGTAGCAGGTCTGGTAACGTGAAGTTGCTGGGCCATAGCTCACATGCGGCGCCAGCAGTACCGAGTTACGGCGCGATCCGCGGCGAAATACATATTCAACCCCCGCCCCACGCAAAAGCAGCCAGACGCGCCCCGATAGGAGGATTCATGAAACTCATAACGGCAACACTTGCCACGGCGACTATTTTGGCGCTGGCGGGCGTGGCCCCCGCCGCTCATGCGCAGGACCAACAGCAACAGCAAAAGCCGAAGCACGAACAGCAAAAACCGGCGCATCCGCAGGAACAGCAAAAGCCGGCGCACCCCCAGAAACAGGAAAAGCCCGCACGCCAGCAGCAACCTCGGCAGGAGGCACAGCGTCCCCAACGGCAAGAGCAGGAACAACAAAGACAGCAGGAGCAGAAGACGGCGCAACAGCAGGAAAAGCAACAACGGAACCAGCAGAAGCAGGAGCAAAAGGCTCAGCATCAGCAGGAGCAATCAAGGCCCGAGTCACGCGGACAGCAGCGTGAGCAACGCACACAACAGAACCAACCGCAACGCGGCGGGCATGAGCGCGGCGATCCGCAACAAGTAGCGCACTATGAACAGGCGCACATGCGCCGTTATCAGCCGCGCGAGAACGAGCGTGTTGTGCGGATCTCTGACAACGACTTCCACGAGAGATTCGGCGAAGAACACCGGTTCCATATGGGCCGGCCGGTGATTGTGGATGGTTTCCCACGGTTTCAGTACAGCGGCTTCTGGTTTGTGCTGGAAGAGCCGTGGCCGGACTACTGGTATGACAGCGATGATTTCTATGTGACTTATGATGATGGATTCTACTGGCTGTGCAACTACGACGACCCAGGCGTCCAAGTGCAGCTCGTGGTGATCACGCTGTAACGGACTCCACTCGGTAGATGCAGACGAAGCTCGGTCTCCTCGGAGGCCGAGCTTTTGTTTTGGTGAATACACCCCGGGGATGGAAGTGCCGCGGGGGCCGGGCGCGAGGCGAGCGCAGCGCGCGCTGCGCGGCCTCGCGGAGCCTGAACAGAAACGTGCGCTGGCGGCGCGCAAATGTAGAGTTGCGCGACGTTTGCGCGGAAGTTGGCCGTTTAGTCGGCGGAAGCCGAGGTGGTGGCGACGGTCTTCGAACTGGATGCCGCCGGCCGCGAGTACGACTTGTCGGATGCTTCGCCGGCCTTGTCGATCTCGATGGAGCCCTTAAAATAGGCCCCGTCTTCGATCATGATTCGCGCAGTGGTCAAGTCGCCGACCACGGAGCCATCTTTCTTGATCTCGATGCGGTCGCGGGCGCGAAGATTGCCCTTTACGTTTCCGTAGACGACCACTTCGCGAGCGATGATGTCGGCGGTCACTTTGGCGCTGGCGCCGACAGTGAGCTTGCGCTCTTCGAGGTGAACCAAGCCTTCGACGGTTCCGTCGATGCTCAGATCTTCGTTACCCGTGATTTCGCCCTTCACGTGCAAACTGGCCCCCAACCGCGCCGTGGCGCCGCTGGACATTGACGAATGAGACGGTTCAGGATTCATTGCCATCGACTTTGCCTCCCAATTTGGCTGTGTCTGAGTTCTGGCCGGAATCGGCGCCGATTTCTCGGGTGCCGCGGAGGGTGCTGGCGGCTCCGGCGCTTGTTTGTTGCCCCACATAATGACTCCTCCTCGGACTACACGGATGCCACAAAAAAGCTTGGACCGGCCGGGGGAATACGAATTTATGCGCTGAGCGATTTGGAGGCAAGGAGAAGTTTGGAGCGAAGTGTCTGGAATGGCACGACGCGGGGGAGCGCTTTTCGTGGATGGTGCGTGAATGGGTCACGCGTGAGATAGGAGCGGAGGCGGAGAAACAAATGTTTCATGCTGGCGTATAATCCGGGGCAAATGCGGGCAGGGTGGCGCGGCTCGCTTTGCAGAGAGGAGCAATCGCATGGCGGAAGCGTATGTTGCCGGCGGCGCGGAGAGTTGGGACAAAGCAGCGGAGTCGCAAACGAGAACTTCCGCTTGGAGCTTCGCGCATCGCGTGATGTTCCGGTTCGTGTTCTCCTATCTGATGCTCTACATTTTGCCGTTTCCGTTTGGAAGTTTCCCGGGAAGCGTGTGGCAATTTTCCGCGTACGACAAGCTTTGGCGCGCGCTGGTGCCGTGGTTTGGCAAGCACATTCTGCATTTGCGAAATGCGATTACGATTTTCCCGAATGGCAGCGGTGACACGACATTCAACTACGTGCAACTGCTCATTTTTGTGCTACTCGCGGCGGTAGGGACGATCATTTGGACGGCGCTCGACCGCAAGCGCAGTGAATATCGCACCCTGCACGAATGGCTGCGGATTTATGTGCGATACATGCTGGCGTTTACCATGCTGGCCTACGGATTCGACAAGGTCATCAAGCTGCAATTTGCCGACCCGGGGCTGGGAAGGCTGGCCGAGCCGCTCGGCAATTATTCGCCGTTCGCGCTGCTGTGGACGTTCATGGGCTCTTCCACGGCGTATACGCACTTCGGCGGATGGGGAGAGGTGATTGGCGCGGTGCTTCTGTTCTGGCGGCGCACGACAACGCTGGGCGCTTTGATTCTGTGCGGCGTGCTGGCCAACGTTGTGGCGCTGAATTTCTTCTATGACGTTCCGGTCAAGATTTTTTCCGCCAGCTTGCTGCTCATGGCGATGTTCCTGGTTGTGCCGGAGGCGAAACGGTTGATCGATATTTTTGTGCTCAATCGTGGCGCAGGGCCAGAAAATCAGAAGAGCCCGTTTCATGGCCGCCGGATTTTGCTTGCGCGCGCAGTAGTGAAAACGGCGGTGATCGTCCTGGTGGCTTACTCTCTTTTTACCTTCGTGACCAGCGCGTATGCCTCGCGGCGGCACATTGCGCGGCCTCCGCTCTATGGCCTCTATCAGGTGGAATCATTCACGCAGAATGGCCAGCCGGTGGCATTGAACGATGCCCGCTGGCGGCGGATCATTTTTGAGTACAAGAGCGAAATGTCCGTGATGTCGATGGATGACACGATTTCCTACTACGGGACAAAATATGACGCGGCAAAGAAAAGCGTCACGCTGACAGCGGAGGACGGCACGACTCCGGATGGTGTCCTGACGTACTCGCAGCCGGACGCGGAGCATCTGGAGCTGCGGGGGAATTTCAAGAATCAGCCCGTGGTGATTGAGATGCGAAGGGTTGATGCATCAAAGTTCATGCTGGTGAGCCGGGGCTTTCACTGGATTAACGAGCACCCCTACTACCAGTAAGCGGCTGCGGCCAGCGTAAAGCTATCCCGCTGTTTTTTTCACCGACTGCGGTGCAATTCCTGCCCGGCTCTCCTGAAACGCCTCGAAAAACACGGCGCGGTCCGGGCGGGCCATGGCAATCGGCCAGCCTGCGCTGATGCCGCCGTCAACCACCAGATTGTGTCCTGTGATCATGCGGGACGCATCGCTTGCGAGGAAGACTGCCGCTTGCGCAACATCGTCGGCCCGCGCAACCGATTGCAGCGGCTGCCATCTGGGGATGACGGAGCAAATTGCGGCTTCGGCATGTTCCGGGTGATCGTCGGCTTCGTCCGTCGGCCAGCCCAGATACTTGCCAAATGCTCCCGTGGCGGTCATTCCAGGCGAAATGCTGTTGACGCGAATTCCCTTTTCACCCAGCTCCATCGCCGCGCAACGCGTCAGGTGAATCGAAGCGGCTTTCGCCGCCGAATAGTAGTGGCCGCCGAGTCCTGCGCGGATTCCGTTGACGCTCGCGATGGTGATGATGCTGCCCGCTCCCTGCGCGGCCATAACCGGCGCCGCGTATTTCATTCCTGCCAGAACGGCGCGCAGATGCACGGCGATAACCGCATCGAACTCCCTGAGGTCAACCTCCGGTATGGTGACAAACTGCGAGGATCTTCCTGCGTTATTGACGAGGCAATCGAGACGGCCAAAGCGCTTCACGGCAAAGTCGATCATCGCTTTGACGTCGGATTCGACGGAGACATCCGTCGGTAGGAAGCTCGCCGCTTCGCCGAGCCTTTGCGCGATTCTCTCGCCCCGTTCCTTGCGACGGCCCGCGATAATGACCTTGGCCCCTTCCGCGACGAAAACCTCGGCGGTGCGCTCGCCGATGCCGCTCGTCCCGCCCGTGATGACCGCAACCTTTCCGTTGAGTGCCGACATGAGAGTACCCTCCAGCGCGTTCTACGACCGATGGAGCTCCAGGGAAGAGACAGTTCCGATCGTGCGGCTTGTGCCGCTAGTATTTGCGGAGGACGCCGATGACGCGGCCCTGAATCTTGACGTCGTTGGCGGCGACCACGATGGGCGCCATCTGTGAATTCGCGGGCTGCAGGCGAACTTTGCCCGGGCCGTCGCGATAGAAGCGCTTGAGCGTGGCCTCTTCGTCCTTCACCAGAGCAACGACGATTTCGCCCGGATTTGCGACCTGAGTTTGCTCGACGACGACGTAGTCACCATCGAGAATGTGGTCTTCGTGCATCGAATCGCCCTTCACCTGGAGGACGAAAGAGTTTTTGCCGCGCCGGGCGAAATCGGCGAGAGAGATCGTCTCACGGTCTTCAACTGCTTCGAGCGGGCGACCCGCGGCGATGCGTCCTACCAGAGGAAGGCCTACGGAGTGGCGTTCGATGACCTGGCTGCGGACCGGCTTGGGAAGCTGCAGAATCTCGAGCGAGCGGCTCTGATTGTAGCCGCGACGGACAAAACCTTTGCGCTCGAGCGTGGAGAGGTGCTTGTGCACGGTGGCGAGCGAAGTGAGCTTGAGAGCGCGGGCAATTTCTTCGAAGCTGGGCGAGTAGCCGCGCTTGTCGGTAAAGCTGACTAGATAATCGAGGACCTGTTTTTGCCGCTTGGTGAGAGTGGTCATGGCGCCTCCGGGAACGAGCGGAACGAGTATGGGCGAAGCAAAAGCGAAAAGTCAAGGCAATATTGAAGCCGCCGACCGGGCTACGGTTACAGGTCCATGTCCGAAAGGCAGCGGCCGAAACCGTTGGAGTCCAGCCAGTGATGAAGGTGCACTTGATAGAGATACGACGCGGTGATTTCGGCGCCGAGCTCGTGAGTGTCCGCACAAAGAAACGGAACGCTGAGGCCAACGAGAACGGCAATGAGCGATTGCAGGATTCGATTCGGATCGGCGGGACTGTGGGGGTAGCGGGATTTCACCTCGCTCAGCGCAGAGGTGATGATAAGCAGGCGGCTCGGCGCCTGGCTCATGCGCCGCAGCCGGGCGATGAAAACATCGCGGCCCGTTGTGAAGGATTGCACCAGGTCGGAGAGGCTCTTGCGTTCGACGACGCAAGAATCTTCCAGGCCCGCGACAGAATAGTCTCCTAGCGGCAATGCACGATATTCCACGCCCTGAAACCAGCGTGAGAAGCGCGAGAACGAAAACGGATCCTTTTCTCGCGTGTCGACGATAAGCGTGGCGCGCGGCGTGCGGAGCTGGACCCCTCCACGTTCGGCAATAACGGGAACAGGCGGATGGCGAACGGTGCGAGGCGCGGTCACCCAGTCCAGCGGGGACTCAATCAGCGTGCGGCGACGACGCATGCGGAGAGCATAACACGAGAGGAGCGCGAGGCGAACAAACAGAGAATGTGTTCTTAAGAAAAACGATCAGCGGTTGAAAGGACGCTCGGAGATGAAATGGAAGCCGCGGGAGACGAGAAGAAGTTTCGAGCGGTCGAGGAGTTCCAGCTGCGCGTGGATTTTTTTTCCGTCCATCGTGCCGTCGAGAACGAGTTGGTTTGGCACGGGCTCAGTGAACGAGAAATTTGCTTTCCAGTTTTTGTCCGCGAAGCTGCTCAGCGCCAGTGTTTTGCTCTTCGCATCGATCGTCGCGCCGTAACCGTGAAACGAGTCATCCATATTTTGTGCGGTCATGTACTGCGGGCTGTCGAAAACAAGCCGGCGCCAGCGCGAGGTGGCCGTCGGGAGCGGCTCGCGTGACTGGCCGTCCACAGTCAAATCCTGGACGTTCCAAATGCCGTAGAGCGGAGACTTGGGCCTGCCTGGGCCGTAGACGCTGTAGACGGAGACCGAACTGTAGAGATTGGCGCCGATGAGCCAGAGGCCAAAGACAACCTGCACTGCGAGTGCAATACGATTTGCGCGCCGACTGCGGAAAAGCGGCCGCTCGGCGGAGGAAGCGGCAGGACGGTCGAGGACGAAGAAATTGGCGAGACGCTTGCAATCGAATGAGAGAAGAAAGAGTGAGATGAGGATCAGATGAAACGCTAGAAGTTTCACGGGAACGTCGTAGGTCATGTTCAGCATGAAAATTTGCGTAGCGTCGGCGAGGCAGACAAGCGCGCCGAGCGTGGAAGTGCGCGGGAAAATCAGAAGCAAGCCGCCGAGCATTTCCGCGGAACCGGCGAAGATTTCGTAGGCAGGCGAGGCTCCGATGGAAGACCAGAGAACGCCCATCGGAGAAAAATTGCCGTAAGGCTCGAGCAAACGGGCCAGCGACGGAAAAGACATTTGAAGCGGCAGGACTTTCGCGGCGCCATAGGTAAACATTGTGGCGGCCAGAGCAAAACGAATGAAAAGACGGAACCATGTGTACACCTTCGGATAGCTCTCGCGAGTGCGGTCCACGGCGGACCAAAGGGCCGTTCCCAAAACTGCCAGCGTGAGAATGCAGAAAAGAATGATCCAGTCGTAATACCGGTCGCCGCTGCCCGTTTCGACGGTGACAATGGGGTGGCCGATGCGGAAAACATGCGAGGCGAGCCAGACGACGATGGCCCTTGCGGGCGCGGTAGTATCGAACTCGAACGCGCCGGAGTCGTTGGTGGTGAAGAGCACGAGCGACGTGAACATCTGCGTGAGAACGACGTACAGGCCGAAGTAAAGGAAGCAGAAGCGAAACGCGATGCGCTTGGGCACGCTCCAGCGCGGGGCGGTAGCGTCGAGCGTATGTTGCGCGACGACTTCAGTTGCGAGCGCGGGTTGGTCGGCGACGGCCATTTTCGCTTCGGCGGTGCGCGAAGTATACAGAACGGCGGGAATCAGTGACAAGCGCCGAGTGACAAGCGACGGCGGCGTGCCGCCGCACTATTCGGCGCGGAGGGCCTCAACCGGATTGACAGAGGCGGCACGGCGCGACGGCACGTAGCTGGCCACGAGAGCCGAGAGCACAAGGCCGACCGTAACAAGTCCATACGTGAGCGGGTCGACAGGGCTCACGTGGAAAAGCAGCGAAGACATCAGCCGCATCACGGCAAACGCAGCGGCGAGGCCGAAAGCGACGCCGATTCCCGCGAGCAACAACCCCTGCCGAACGAACATTCGCGTGACTTCTTTTTGCTGCGCTCCGAGGGCGATGCGAATGCCAATTTCGCGAGTGCGCTGCGAAACGGAATACGCGATGACGCCGTAGAGCCCAACCGTTCCCAGCAGCAGCGCCATCGCGCCGGCGATGCCGAGCATGATGAGCGTGAAGGAAGTGCGAGACACCGAAGAGTCATATAAATCGCCGAGGGTACGGATTTGGGCGAGAGGAGTGCTCGTGTCAACAGACCAGACAGCCTGGCGGAGTTCACTGAGGAATGCTTGCGAGCCGGCGCGCGGGCTGCGAACGTTGAATGTTGGGGTCCGTTCGACGCGTATCGGCTGGCTTTCAAATTTCGCGACCATGGTCGGGAAATAAACGGATGATGGAGCGTCTTCGGTCATGCCGTTGTAATGGACATTGCCGACGACGCCGATGATTTCTCGCCAATCGTCGACCGTGGAGACTCGAATGCGCTTACCGAGAGCGTCCGCTGGAGTACGCCAATACTCGCGAGCGAGGCTTTCACCAACAATGGCGACGGGAATTTTGCCGTAGATTTCGGACCAAGTGAAAGTGCGGCCGGCAACGATCGGGATACCCAGTGTCTGGAAATATTCCGGAGAAACCAGGTTGAACTGCCGAAGCCGAGGAGTGCCGCTCTGAGCATCTTCCCGGCCCTGCACGAGGATGGGGTCTCGCCACGGATTGCCATCCATCGGTACCGCAGTCGAGAACGCGACGTCGGAAACGCCAGGGAGAGCGGCGAGCTTATCGCGAATTTGCTCCTCCATACGAGGGACTTGCTCGTCGTTCGAAATTTGCGCGCTGGGGATTTCGATCTGGAACGTTTGGACGCCGGCTGGATTGAAGCCTGGGTCAACACGCGCCAAAGCACGGAAAGTGCGAATCATCAGGCCAGATGAAATGAGCAAAACGAAAGCGAGGGCCACCTGCAGAGTGACAAGAATGTTGCGCGCGCGATGGCGTTCGCGGCTTTGACTGAGCGTGCGTCCCCCTTCGCGCAGGCCGCTTGCCGTGGCGCTCGCATATTTGAGTACCGGGACGGAACCAAACAACAAGCTGGTCAGAATCGCTATGCCTAAGGTGAACAGCAAGACTTGTGCGTCGATGCCGATGTTGTCGATGCGCGGAAGTCCCGCAGGGGCGAGTTTCACGAGGGAACGAATCCCCGCATAGGCCACCGCGAGGCCGAGCAGGCTCCCGAGCAGTCCGATGACGAGGCTTTCAAACAGCAACTCGCCGGCGATGCGTCCGCGCGAAGCGCCGAGCGCAGTGCGAATGGCAAGTTCCTGCTGGCGACCTTCGGTGCGAACGAGGAAGAGATTGGCGACGTTGGCGCAGGCAATCAGCAGGACCATCCCGAGGCTGCCCATTAGAACCCAGAGAAGCGTCCCGATATCACCGGTGACATCGCGCTTCAACGGACGAAGGTTCGGCGCGATGCGCGCTTGTTTGAAAAGAGTGAGGCTAAAGCCGGGAGGAGGCGGGAAAGATCCGAGAACAATTGGCAGCATGCGGGCGACGTCCGCGTCTGCTTTTTCGATTGTGACACCGGGCTTGAGACGAGCAAGAGCCTGGTGGCTGTATTGGCCAAGAGTCATCTTGCTGCGGTCGAGCTGATCGAGGGCAACAAAGGCAGCATCGGGCTGATCGAGGAAGTGAAATTCCTGGGGCAATACGCCGATGATTTGCCGCGGCTTGCCGTCAACGATGATGGTGCGCCCGATGACCGACGGGCTTCCTCCAAACTTGCGTTGCCAGTAACCGTAGCTGAGGACCACGGTCGGCGGCGCGCTGGGCAAATCATCGGCTCGTGAGAACAGGCGCCCGAGCGCAGGCTTCACTCCGAGAATCGCAAGCGTGCCGTCGGTCACATTGAGAGCACGAACTTGTTCGGGTTCACCAATCCCTGTGACCGTGTCGGAGTCCGGATCCCAGAGGCCAATGTCCTCAAGAGTGTGGTTTTGTTCGCGGTAGATGAAATAATCGGCGGGAGACAACGTGGCGTTTAGAAGGTTAACTCCCGGAGCTGTGAGCCACACGCCAATGAGCTGTTCGGGATGGGGATACGGCAGAGGTTTCAAAAGTACGCCTTCCAGAACGCTGAACACCGCGACATTCGCGCCCACGCCAGCGGCAAGCATCAACAAGGTGAGGAACGTGAACAGAGGCGCGCGGCGGAGCCTGCGGAGAACTTGCTTGAGTTGGGTGCCAAGTTCCATCGATGGCCTCCTGCGCGCGGTATTGCGTTGCAAAATGCTGCGCGAAATAAGCTATGCGTGCCGTCGCCTTTGAGGTACGCAAGCGCGCAACGAAAAGTTCCGCGTGGCCGAGAGATCCAGGAGGCGAATTCCCCCAGCGAAGAGCAGGCGCTGCTGAAATCTAGCGGGAAGCTTCGAATTTCTGAGCCAGCGACTTTGGCGCGGTGTTGAGCCATGCAGCGAGAATGGCGCGGCGCAACGTTTGCTGCTTCGCAGCACCGAGGCGGACGGTGGTGTTGCCCTGACGTCCCCAGGCGCCTGCCGCGGGAGCAAAAACGCCGGGATCGTCGGCGACGAAGACCTCTTGCTGGTCGGGCGTAAGCTTTACCATGGCCCATTTCTTGTCGGGGTACGCGAGCGTGGCGAAGATTTTTCCGCGCACGCGAAAGTCAGGATGATTCATATGCGCGGATTCCTCCGTTTCAGGAAACGCAAGAGCCATGCGGCGGAACTGAGCGGGTGTTACAGGCATTTTCGTTCTAACTTGCTACGCCATCGTATCATGCCGGGGCGTTGCGGACCGATGGGGTAGTCCCACTGCCAGACAAGGCAATTCACAGGCAGAAATGCGCATTTCCGCACCGGAAACACGACGATAAGCGTTTAGGATTTTCGTAAAATTTCGGCATGTGTTACGCTTGTCGTCGCGAGCTTTGGGGATTCCTCACAGATTGAATCCTGCGGAAGTGCAATCGGGCGTGTAGCGGCACGGTGGCGGCTGCGTTGCAAGTGGATTATGCCAATCGGATTACGAGGATAGAATGGCATCAAGTTTTTCCTGGATGATCGGCGGGCCGCAAGGAAGCGGCTTGAATGTGAGCGCGGAGATTTTTGCCAAGGCCCTGAGCCGGTCGGGCTTCTACGTTTTCGGGCAGATCGAATACCACTCGAATATCAAAGGCAAGCACAGCGCCTACAAGCTGCGCATTTCCGACGAAATCGTCGCGTCGCACACCGATCAAGTGCATCTGCTTTCGTCGCTGGATGAAGAAACGCTCGTCGGCGACCTCTACCATGAGTTCCCTGCTCACCGCGGACACGTGCAGGAAGTGGCCGCAGGCGGGGCGATTCTCTTCGATGCGGAGCAGAAGCGGTTTGCCGAAACGATCCAGCGCAAGGACGTTTTTCTTTGGGAGATGCCTTACGCGGAGCTGCTCGATCGCGCGCTGACGGAAGCTGGCAAGCCAGGACAAGCACGCGCCTACCGAATTATGACCAATACGCTCGCGCTGGGAGCGTCGACGGGCGCGGTGGGATTCGATTTTGAACCGGTGGCAGCGGCGATTCGCGACAGCTTTGGCGCGAAGGCCGGGAAAGTTGCCGATTTGAACGTCAACGCGGCGCGATATGCGTACGAATATGCGAGAGAGAAGTTCGCGCACCAATTGAGATTCTCGCTGCCGCAGGCGCCGGCGAAGCGCGAGCAGATACTTGTGAAAGGAACGCAAGCCGTTGGCATGGCGAAAATCAAGGCGGGATGCGGATTGCAAACGTATTATCCGATTTCGCCCGCGACGGATGAGAGCGTTTATCTGGAAGGCTACCAGAGCGAGCAAAATCTGGTGGTGCTCCAGACGGAAGACGAAGTTTCGGCGATTGACGCGGCGGTGATGGGAGCGCACGGCGGGGTGCGCGCGTCAACCTCCACTTCAGGGCCGGGCTTCGCGCTCATGCCGGAGGGACTGGGATTCGCGGCGATTACCGAGGCGCCGGGACCGGTGGTGATGCTCTATCAGCGCGGCGGCCCTTCGACGGGACTGCCTACGCGCCAGGAGCAGGGCGATTTGCTCTTTGCGCTGCACGCAGGGCAAGGAGATATTCCGCGCATCGTGATGGCGCCCGGAGACATCGAAGAGTGTTTTTACGATACGTTCGATGCGTTCAATTATGCGGACCGCTATCAGTTGCCGGTGATTGTGCTCGTCGATAAGCATCTGGCGAGCTGTTACCAGACGCTCCCGCCGTTCAAGACTTCGCATTTGAAGATTGACCGCGGAATGGTGAAGCCGGTGAATACGAATGGCGATTATCACCGTTATGCGTTCACGAAAGACGGAATCAGCCCGCGTTCGGTGCCGGGGCAGGCGGGCGGAGTTTTTTGGTCGACGTCCGATGAGCACGATCCGCGCGGGCACATCACTGAAGGAATCGGCAATCGGCTGGCGATGATGGAAAAGCGCATGGGCAAAGTTGGGCTTGCCGCGCACGAGATTCCAGATGGCAAGAAATACAGATTCTTCGGGCCGGCCGCGCCGCAGAAAATCCCCGTGCTCGCCGTGTGCTGGGGTTCCACGAAGGGAGCGATGCACGACGCGCTCCACCGCGCCGATCCGCACCACGCGAAGTACGCTTCGCTGCACATCCGTATGATGAATCCATTCCCGGTTGAGCCCGTGAAACATATTCTGGCGCGGGCGGAGCGCGTGGTCTGCTTCGACGGAAATTATTCGGGCCAGTTGGCGCAGGTGATTCGCGCCGACACGGGCGTTTCGATCGAGCACCGCGTGGTGAAGTACGATGGACGGCCATTTTCAGAGGATGAAATCATGGTGGCGCTCGATGCGGCAAAGTCGGACGCGCCGGAGCGGCTGGTGATTTCGCAAGGGCGCGTCGTTGAAGTCGGATACGGCAATCGCGAGTTTGACGAAATGCTCGAACTGCGCGGCAGCAATCCGAAAATGCTGGCGCCGATGGTGCCGTTGCCGCCCGGTTACAACAGATAGCGGAACAGTGGTCAGTGAGCAGGAGATATCAGGAATGAGCACGGTGACACCAGACATCAAGAATTTGCAGGCGGCGGATTTCAAAAGCGACATCCATAACGATTGGTGCCCGGGATGCGGCGATTTTGGCGTTGTGTCCGCGGTACAGATGGCGTTGGCGAAGCTGCAAGTGCCGCCGCATCGCGTCGCCGTGATCAGCGGAATCGGGTGCGCAGGAAAAACAGCGCATTACATGAACACCTATTCGTTCCATACGCTGCACGGGCGCGTGATGCCTTCGGTAACCGCGATGAAGCTCGCAAACCACGGTTTGACTGTGATCGGCGTGGGCGGCGACGGCGATGCGTACGGAATCGGCGGCGGACATTTTGTCGCGGGCGGGCGGCGAAACCTCGATATCACTTACGTGGTGATGAACAACGACGTGTACGCGCTCACGAAGGGCCAGGCCTCACCAACAATCGCCAAGGGGCAGAAAACGAAATCGATGTCCGAAGCGTCGATCATGGACGCGATCAATCCGATTCTGCTGGCGCTCGCATGCGGGTACACGTTTGTCGCTCGCGGGTATGCGCTCGATACGAAGTATTTGTCCGAGATTATCGCTCAGGCGATCCAGCATCGCGGGAGCGCGCTGGTAGACGTGCTGCAAACTTGCCCGACGTACAACGACCTGCACACCAAAGGATTTTACGCGGGGCAGATCGAAGGCCAGCCTCGGCTCTACCGGCTGGACCAGACCGGATACGATCCACTGGTTCACAATCCGGACGACGCAGTTGAAGTTGCGCAGAAGAAAGCGCAGGCCCTGCTGAAATCGCAGGAGCCGGGCGGGCGCATCCCGCTGGGCGTTTATTACAAACTCGACGTTCCCACTTACGAAGACCACCTGAAGGCGAAAATCCCCGGCTTGCAGGAAAAGCCTCTCGCCGAACTGGATTTGTACCATCGCGACATTTCGGCCAATCTCGAAGAATTGAAATAGTTTCCCGAGGCACCATCGCAGAATGAAAACAGCAGGGTTGACGGTATTCAGTGCGATCCTGTTGTTCGCGGGATCGGCGTTTGCACAGATGCGGAACCTTGGCGTGAAGGATACGTGGGCTGCGGCTAGATTGTCCGCCGACGAAGCCGAGCAGATTTTCGCAGGAGTTGAGCAGTCGGCGTTTGACACTCCGGACTCGTGGGAAAACGAACTGCTCGTGAGGCGGATCGATTTGGGCAATGGCCCCGGAGTCCTCGCGCAGGGCACAAAGTTGCCGTGCGGCGGAACCGGCAATTGCGAGATATTTGTTTTTCGCAAAATGAATGGCAAATGGATATCGCTTTTTGGCAGCAACGGCGCTCCCACGCGGAGAGCTTTCAATTCGGTCCGGGAGTGACCCACGGAATCAAGGATCTCGCGATTTCTTCGAATTCGAGCGCTGAGGCCGGCAAGCACACGGTGTATGCGTTTGACGGCGAGGTCTACAAGGAAGTGAAGAAGGCTCGGTAGAGCCAATGGCGTAGTTTCTCGACACGATTCATGATTCTCCTCGACCAAGCGGGAGCCGGCGCCAGCCGTGCAAGACTCTTTTCGCCGTTGCCCGCGCAAGAAAGCCTCGTCGAGTGCTTCTGGACACAACAGGTTTGTCCGAATCCAATTGGACAAAGCTGGCGGATTATTCCCGACGCGAGTCCCCATCTGATTTTCGTGGCGTCACGCTTCAAGGCGCGATGCGCTCTGGTCGGTGCGCGTTCTCGTTTTGCTGACGTGTCGATGGCTGGACGGATTTTCACGTGCGGAGCCCGTTTGCGGCCGGGAGCACTCCCCATACTCACCCGCCTCCCGGCATCGGACTTCACCGATCGCTCTGTGCCTACCGAGGAGGCCTTCGGCGCGCGCGGCAGAATACTGCTGGAGAGACTGGCCATGCTGAACTCTCCGAATGAAGCGCTTCACCTAATTTCAGACTTCCTCACCGGCGCACTGGCTGATCATGATTGCGCTCCGCGATTTTGCCTGGGTGAATGCGCTCGCGTCGAAGACATGGCTGCGATGTCCGGCTTGGCTGTCCGGACGCTGCACTCCCGCCTCCGGCAACATGTCGGTCTCTCCCCTAAACGCGCGCTTCGCATCGGGCGCCTGCAGCGCGCGCTTGTTGGCTCTCAGGATCGCTCCACGAGCTGGGCGCAAATCGCCGCTGACTCTGGGTTCGCAGACCAAGCCCACATGATTCGCGAATTTCACGACCTCCTCGGCGAATCGCCGACACTTTGGAGGCAGCGTTCTCGTTTTGCCGATTTGTTCAAGACAGTGATGCGTCGCAAAGATTAGGCTGTTTGCGAAACCGAAGCTTCGTCAAAGGCATTCGAGGAGGCGTATTTGTTCGAGCAGCGGCGGCAAAACGGAGGGCGGACGATTCTGTCTTTATTGACGTGCGCGACGCTTGTTACGTTTTTGAATGCTGCTCCGGAAATCGCGGCGAAACAGCAGACGCCCGCAGCTCGGACCGCTCCTCTCTTCGATTTCCATAGCAATTTCTGGGTGAATCTGCACCAGCTTCTCTTTCACGAAGCGCTGCTGCGCGCGGGAAAGCCGGACCGGCGTTTGCAGAGTAATACGCCGCTCGGTGATCCTGACATGACTGAACAGGAAAAAGCTGACTGGAGTGACGCGGTTGCTTTCTACTCGACGAACTTCGGAAGCCGCAGCGAACTGTTCGACGAGGAAATGGTAAAGGTCAATGATGAATTGGCAAAGCAACCGGACGACGGCGCGCACTTGAACGCGCCGGCGCTACCGTCAGGGTTAGCCGCAGTTTTGCAAAGCGCGGCGCCGATTTATCGCAAATATTGGTGGCCGGCGCACAGCAAGTCGAACCAGGATTGGATATCGTCCCAAAGCGCTCGCGTAGAAACCCTCGGGCCGCAGATTGCGTCGGCAATGGAAAAAGACTTGCGCGAACAGTGGCCCGTGGCGCCGCTCCGCGTAGACGTTAGCTATTATGTTCCGCAGATTGGACACGCCTACACGACCGACGGCCCCCCTCCGCACACCACCTTCTCCGGCAGCGCCCCGTCCCTGCAGGACCTCAGCGGATTCGAGACACTCTTTCACGAAGCTTCTCACAGCTTCGCCGGCACGATGGGAAACGCCCTCTCTGCCGAATGCGCAACGGCCAAGAGAAACTGCGGCGACTTATGGCACGCCGTGCTCTTCTACACAGCAGGCGTCGAAACCCGCCGGGCATTGCCGCCCGCGGAGCGGGCAAACTTCACCCCGTATGCGTATAAGTACGGGCTCTACAATCGCGGCGACTATCCCAAATACCGTCGCGTGCTGGAGACCGACTGGCAAGCGTACCTCGACGGCAAGACGAGCTTCCAGGCAGCGATTCGCTCCATGGTAGCGGACCTGCCGTAGGAAGGGTCGCAAATCCTACGGCTTCGAACGATTCTGATTTCCGGCGCCGTGGACAGATTTGCACAGCGGGCAATACGTCGGCGGCTCGGTGTTATCCACGCGATGCGCTACCGGCTTGAGAGTCTGCAAATACGCGAAGATGGCGCCCAGGTCATCCTCGGTCATTCCGCCGTACATTTTCCACGGCATGATTGGATTCAGTTCGCGCGCCTTCACATAGCCGGTGTGCATCATCTGGCGGAACAAAGCTGCGTCGTAGTACGGAATGCCGGAAGGATCCGGCGTGATGTTTGCACTTGCGACGCGCCCCCAAGGGCCTTCGAGAATGAGGCCGCCAGAGAAATCCATTCCGGGCAAAGGCATGCCATGCGCATCCTGCGGCGTGTGGCAATCCGAACATCCGGCCATATCGACGAGATAGGCGCCGCGTTTTTCTGGAGTCGAAGCATCCGGCGGAGGCACATCGGCGGTCAGCGGCTCGGGGACGCTGCGAATCAAGTATCTCACGGGAAAAATCAGCTTCGTTGCGGGCAATGCGTGATGCACTGGCTTGAGCGAACGCAGGAAAACGACGATGGAAGCAACGTCCCCATCCGACATGCTGTGAAAATGCGGATACGGCATGAGGGGAAAGAGCGCGCGTCCATCGTGCCCGACGCCCTCGCGAATCGCGCGGGCCAGCTGGTCATCGGTCCATGAACCGGATCCCGTTTCTTTGTCCGGCGTCAGGTTCGGCGCAAAGACAAGGCCGGGCAAACCGGCGAGAGGAAATGGCTCGCCCGCGCCTTCCATTCCCGCCGGAATCGGCATGTCGCGTTTCGTCCAATCGTGCGGCGAATGGCAGAACATGCAGCCCGAGACGCTTTCGGCAAGGTATCGGCCGCGCGCCAGGCGTTCTGGAGTCGCCGTGAAACTCCTGTTGGTGAGCGGCCGTGCGCGGGGACCGATGAATGGCCGCCAGCCAATCGTGAATGTGATCGCAACGACGGCGACGACCATCAGCGCCAGGAATACAGCACCCAATATCCTTGCCGGTTTTTTCAAAGGCATGAATCGGAGAGGCTATGGGAAGTCATGAGTTTGTGCAAGCGAATTGGCTCAACGCGGATTTGGAGCAGCCGGAGCAGTGGCAGTCGGAACGGAAGACGCGGGCGACGTCGTCGATGCAAAGGAAGTTCCCGGCTGCGGCAGAAGGGCCATGGCGCGGTCGCGGACGGCAGTGAATTCGGCCATATCGGCGCGGGCGACGGGCTCAGATGGCGGCAGCGGCAGATGCTCGAAATTCAAGAACTGGCCGCGGCGCTCGATGCGGAAATCCAGATGCGGGCCGGTGGCGAGCCCGGTCATGCCGACCAGCGCGATGCGCTGTCCTTGAGCGACGTGCTGGCCTTCCCGGACGAGAATTCGCGAGAGGTGCATGTAATACGTCTCGTAGCCATTGGAGTGTTGGATCTTCACCAGGTTGCCGTCCTCGCCTTTGCGTCCTGCAAAAATCACGCGGCCGTCTCCGATGGACTGCACTGGCGTGCCGATGGGCGCGGCGTAGTCGGTACCCAGATGCGGGCGGTAGATTTTCAGAATCGGATGATAGCGGCTGAGGCTGAAGTGCGACGTGATGATCGCGGCGAACTTCAGCGGGGAATGAAGAAAAGCCTTCTTCAGCGATTTGCCGTCAGGCGTGTAGTAACCGGGAACGCCCGAAGGATCGTGGAACAAAACGGCGCGATATGGGCGGCCGTCGTTGAAATATTCCGCGGCGAGAATCTTGCCGTAGGCAATCGTCTGGCCGGCAGTGGCTTTCTTTTTCTCGACGACCACGCGGAACGTGTCGCCGGGGCGCGGGTCTGTGTAGAAATCCAAATCCCAGCTGAAAATATCCGCAATGCGCATGGCCAGTTCGGGAGACTCGCCCGCCTGAGTTACAGCCTCGAAGAGTGAGCCGTCCACTTTGCCGGCGACGCCATCCGTTTCGACGGTTGTCGGAATCGTCTGGACTTCGGCGCGGAATTCGCCATCGTGAGGTACGACAGAAAGAATGCGCTCAGGATCAATCTGATAACGCAACTCTGCGAACTTACCGAAAAGAGTGCGCGCGATCTTCACGTCGTTGCCCGCTTCGAACATCCGAAAGTTGAAGACAGACTTGGCGGCTGAGACAATCTGGCTGGCGGTCTGCGGATCAACATCCATTCGAGCGAGCACGGCGGCGAAGGGCACCCCGCGAGGAACGGCCAGCGTGGTGACGACAAGTCTCGGAGGCGGAACCGGTATGCGACGCCCAGCGAGCGCGAGTTCTCGGGCAAGACGGCTTTCAAATTCGATGCGCGTCAGATAGGAGGCGGCAATGGCCAAAAGAGCCAAGACGCCGAAGATCAGCCAGGAAATGAGCTTTTTGCGGCTCACGCGCCCCCTCAGGCGGTGGGATGCCCTTTGCAGAATACTCCCCTTGAGCAGGACCGCCAAGACCGAAAAACCTGAAGGCGGTGCCGCACCTGAAAACGCCTCTTTCGCCTGCTGACTCGATATTCAAACAAGTGTGCCTACGCGAGTAGCAGTGCGTCTGCATCACAAAGTAAGCCCGCGACAAAGTGGCTACTTTATCCAAACGGGGATTCGATGCCGCTGCGGATTTAATCCGCTTCAATTCGGGCGAACACCCGATTGGCCGGCCTCGAATTGTGCCGCTTAATTCCAACAGCTTCGTGGAACTCTTTCTCCGGGTCTGGTGCGAATCTGGAGAAACAGCGCAGAGGGAATCGAGAGGAGCGTCCGATGGACAACGACGGGATGACCTTAGGGCCGGAACTTGTTTGCGCAGATTGCGGAGTGCGTTTTCGCGCGCGACGCATCACCGACGGAGTCGAAGAGATCTGCCACGTTTGCTATGAAGCGCGCTTCCCGACCCACCCTGCTTTACTGCCGCGCCGCACGCGCGTACCGTTGCACTGGCATCTTGCTGCTGACTAGAACCTTTAAAGGAGTTGTTTACGGTAGGGATCAGCGCTCAGTGCCAGGCGCGGCTGCTGCAACATCGCCCGGCTTGCCAACAAAGTATTTCTGCTCGTAGAGGTCGTGGTAGATCTTCCCCGCAACGTCCGCGGCATGCGGCCCGTTGACGATGCGCATGCCCCCCCGCAGCAGAACGACGAGAACGATGCTCGGCGGCCCCTGCCCGGCATAAGAAGCAAACCATCCGAGACGGCCGCCCTTCAATTCATCGTTGCACGTGCCTGTCTTGCCGAGAGCCTGTTCGCCTTCCGGGTCGTTACTCTGACGCGCGGTGCCGTAGAGAACGGCGGCCAGCATTCCCTGACGAAGCTCCGGCAGAAGCGGAGCGATTTCGAGGGTGCGGCGGACGCGCGGAGCGAAATCTCGCGCGGCGTCCGTGCTCTGCGGATATTGCAGGTAATACATCGTGCCGCCGTTAGCGATGGCTGAAACGATTGCGGCGAGTTGCAAAGGCGTCATGCGAATGCCTTCGCCAAAGCTGCACATGCGCGCTACGCCGCCGTAAGTGGGCGGAGCAGAAGGCAGCAGTCCAGGCTGCTCATCGGCAATCTCAAAACCAGCACGCTCGCCGAGACCGAAGATGTGATCGTAATGCCAGACGGCATCGAAGCCGAGGCGGCGGCCCAATTCCTCAAAAAACTGATTGTTGGAGTGGGCAAGCGCTTCGGTCAGATCCATGTAGCGGCGGCGTCCGATGCGAATCATCGTGTCCGGCGTGATGATGCCCTTTTCCAAAGCGGCCACGGCGATGACCGGTTTCAGAGTCGAGCACGGCTCAAATCCAGCGGAATATGCGAGCTTCTGGCCGACGATCGCCAGGATGCGGCCGTTCGACGGATCAACGGCAACGACGGAGCCGTTCTGGCGGCCAAGCGCGTCGAGCGCGGCCTGGCGGACGACAGGGTCGTCGAATTGCGAATCGTCTCCGGCGGCGGGATCCGTGATGTAGGTGGGAAGGCCGCGATAATGGCGGTGCCGCGTGGCCGTCTTCTTCGCAGTGACGGAGGGCTTGCGGTTCACGCCAGCCGATGCGAGGCACGGCATCAACGCCGCGAGCGCTGCGAATAAAGCGATTTTGCTGAAAACTGGGTACTGCGGGACCGGATTCCTGGTCATGGGGCGCCTGATCACTTCCCTTGGGTCTTGTTGTTTTCCTATAACAAGGCAATTTTAGGGAAGGAAATCGGCCGGCGCAACTTGAAATATGCCTGTTCTTGCGTGCGTGTCCAAGATGCAACACTTAGGCAAAAAAAGTACCAGCCGTCCCACGGCACAGTTGCCAATTCCCTTTTTCTTCGCAACCACGCCGTAATTAACGCCGCGACAAGGCAAGCGACGGCAGGAAAGAAGTGATCAACGCGCATCGAAAGGCGGTCCCACGTAGTTGGCGGCACCGCCCAATGGCTGCGCACCCGATAGTCGAGGGCATATAGCGCGGCGACGATCAGCGCCCAAAGCCAAGACCTGCGACTGGGAACCATCCGGGTCACCGCTACGCCGGCAAGGATAGCGGCCAATGTTCGTTCCCAAGACACCAACGAAGAGCCCACTTTGACTGTACACCGTTGCATGAGTGACACTGGCAGCCAAACCAAACAACGGAGCCAGCCAGAGGGAAAGCCAGTAAATACCAAAGACGGCTAGAAGATTGCAGATCCAAAGAGTATCTTTCCGCGGGCTTTCGTTCTGCTGGCTTGCCGAAGCGTCCCTTGCCTACCGAGCGGATTTGGCCTTAGCGGCTGCGGCAGCGTGCGCGTTGGACTTCGTGCTATCGGCGGCGGACGCCCCCGCGGCAGCAGCTGCCGCTTTGACGGATTCCTCGGGCGCCGACGGAGCGAGCCCCAGTTCCTTGCGGAGCGCGGCTTCGATTTTCGCTCGAATGTCGGCATTTTCGCGCAAGAAAACGCGGGCATTTTCCCGTCCCTGGCCGAGGCGTTCGCCCTTGAAGGAGATCCACGTGCCGGACTTCTCGAGAATGTTACGAGCGACGCCCAAATCGAGCAAATCGCCTTCGCGCGAAACGCCCTCGCCGTAAAGGATGTCAAATTCCGCCTCGCGGAAGGGCGCTGCGACTTTGTTCTTCACAACTTTGGCGCGAGTGCGCGAGCCGACTACGCGGTCGCCTTCTTTAATGGCCTGAATGCGGCGAATATCGAGGCGAATGGAAGAATAGAATTTCAAGGCGCGGCCGCCGGTGGTGGTTTCGGGATTGCCGAACATGACGCCGATTTTCTCGCGAATTTGATTGATGAAAATAAGGCAGGTACGGGACTTCGAGACGATAGCCGTGAGCTTGCGCAGCGCCTGAGACATCAGGCGCGCCTGCAAGCCCATTTGCGGCTCGCCCATTTCGCCTTCGAGTTCAGCCTTGGGAACCAGCGCGGCGACGGAATCAACGACCACGATGTCCACGCCACCGGAGCGAATCAGCGCTTCGGCGATTTCAAGCGCTTGCTCGCCGTTGTCGGGTTGCGAAACAAGAAGATTGTCAACGTCCACGCCGAGTTTGCGAGCGTACGAAGGATCGAGGGCGTGCTCGGCGTCGATGAACGCAGCGATGCCGCCCATTTTCTGGGCTTCGGCGACGACGTGCAGAGTCAGCGTGGTCTTGCCGCCGGACTCCGGGCCGTAAATCTCGATGACGCGGCCGCGAGGCAGGCCGCCAACACCAAGAGCGGCATCAATCGAGATGGAGCCGGTGGGAATTACGCTCACAGGAACCAGCACGTCCTTGTTGCCGAGGCGCATGATCGAACCCTTGCCGTATTGCTTTTCGATCTGCGCGACCGCCGCTTCCAGCATCTTGCCTCGTTCATCTGTCATTGCGCCGTTCCTCCGATTGACGTCCAAAGTTTTCAAAGCCCAGCCCGTTTGTTGGTGCGGCAGTTCGCCGGAGAGTTCCCTTCTGCGTGTCCTCTTCCCTCTTTCGACGCGCGAAGCCGAAGAATATCACAAGGCGAAGAAAAAGCAAATACTTTCGGCGGCCGCGAGCCCCTATTGGTACTTGTAAAAGCCGCGGCCGGATTTGCGCCCGAGCCAGCCTGCCGCAACGTATTTCTTCAGCAACGGGCAGGCGCGATATTTCGGATCGCCGAGGCCGTTTTGCAGCACTGCGAGAATATCCACGCAGACATCGAGGCCGATGAAATCGGCGAGTTCGAGCGGGCCCATCGGGTGATTCATTCCCATTTTCATCACCGCGTCGACGGACTCCGGAGTGGCGACGCCTTCCATCACAGTGTAGGCGGCTTCGTTGATAAGAGGCATGAGTACTCGATTGGAAACGAATCCGGGCGCATCGTTGACGGCGACCGGAGTTTTATCAAGTTTCTCGCAAAGCGCCATCGTCGTGCTGAATGTTTCTTCGCTGGTCTGCAGGCCGCGAATGACTTCGACCAAAACCATCATGGGGACCGGATTCATGAAGTGCATGCCGATGAACTGTTCCGGACGCGTGGTTTTCGCGGCGAGCGCTGTGATGGAGATCGAAGAAGTGTTGCTGGCGAGAATGACGCCGGGGCGCAGCACGGCGTCGGCCTCTTTCAAGACGCGCTCCTTCAGTTCGCGCTGCTCGGGAACGGCCTCGATGGCAATGTCCGCAGCGGCAAGATCGTTCATGTCCGTGGTGCAGAAAATTCGTTTGAGAATGAGCGGCTTATCCGCTTCGGTGATTTTTGCTTTCTTGATTTCTCGGTCGAGATTTTTGCCAATGGTGTCGAAGGCGCGGTCGAGATGCTTCGGTTCAACATCACGAATGATGACTTTATAGCCGGATTTTGCGAAGACGTGCGCGATGCCGTTGCCCATGGTGCCCGCGCCCAGCACGCCAACTGTTTTGATTGCGCCGATTGGCATTCAGACCTCAAAGAAAAAGAACCAGGATTTAAGTGCAGGGAAAGCATATCCCAGGGATAGTTGATAGTCGACAGTTGAGAGCAAAAGCCGCGGAGGGCCGGTGTCCGGAAGCGGACGGTGATATTTCGGACTGGGAACGGGTTCGGCTGACTTTTTGCGTGGCTCGCGCGAATTTCTTATTTTTTCATATTTCCGCGATTGGAATTTTGAACGCCCATAAAAAGCGCAAAGCCGCGTTTCCGCGGCTTAACTGCAGAAACCATGTATGCCGCACTGTTAACTACAAGCCGAGGAAAAAGTGAGGCAGTATCACGCATCACCTATGTTGCACGGCTGGACGAGGCCGCGTGGCACCCAAGCCAGAAGGGCACAACGCGGCTCGGAGAGTCGCGCGGGGAGAGGTTTCAGAAACTGGAATCAGGAAGAGGGTGCTTTGCGGATTTTGCCGGCGACGATTTTCGTCCACGTGTCCGGAGCCGCAGGCTGGGCCATGTCGAGTTCGACGGTCATGCGATCCGGCGCGACGACGTCATAAGTGAGGCGGTACTGGGGCCCGGAACCGGGGCGGTCTCCGAGGAAGACAAGTTTTTTGCCGTCGCTTGAAAATGAGGCGGTGTAATGAATGACATGGCCTTCGCTGTCGGTATAGAAGGCGCGAGCTTCGCCCGTTGAGCGGTCAAAGTAGATGATCATCAAATCATCGTGGACCTGGGCGGGACTTCCGTTTGCGCCGGGATACTCGGCGTGATTGCGACGTACCCAGACTTTGTTCTGCAGATCCAGCTCGAACGAAGCATAGCCGGAACCCTGGGTCTTTTCGTTGTAGCCCTCGCCGACCCATTTGCCTTGCAGGAACTTCCACGCATCCCAGTTCGGAGCGGAGTTTTGTTGCGCCGCTATCGCGCTGGCCGCGACAAACAATGAAGCACTGAGTGCCAGTTTTCGAATCCACTGTATCTGCAAGTGCATGTGCTTCGCTCCTGTGAGCCGCAGATTCTTTATCTCGAAGATGCCGATGGTTGACCCAAAGCTTGGCGCGGCGCGCGGCCTCTTCTGGGCTCAATGCAACTACTTGTATGCCAAGTTTGCAAGCATAGCAGAACGGCTGCGCGAATCGTTCAGTCCTGTGCTGGCACGGATTTGGCGGCTGCGGCACGCGGCGCTGAACTGCGGCGGTAACGCCAGACTTTCACGCAGAAAAGAATCAGGATAATCAGAAACGCGAGCTCGTTGGCAGTGTGGGTCATGTTCACGATATGGGATGGAAAGACGGGTTTGCCGTTGATGATGTCGACCGCGTGGGGACGCAAAATGTTCACCCGGGCAAACGTTTCGTTAATGAGGCCGCCGATCAGCAGGTAGTAACTGAGGGTCATGGCGACGGGGTGGGTATACGCCCAGAAGCCGCGGCTCTGGCGGGACGCGGCGTAGTAACCAAGCAAAGTGAATAAGAGGGCGAAGACCGTGAACCAGTGAAAGAGCCCGAAGACATGAGGGCCGGGCCGCGCGCCGCGAACGAGCGGAATGTCGAAACGATAGATAAGAAGGGAGAGGCCCATGGCGACAATCATGGAGATGGTATAGCCGAGCCCGCGAAACTTGTGGCGCGGCGTGCCCTTGGCGGCGACGAGATTCATCGCGCCGAAGGCGAGCGCGGCGATGCAACCGATGGTGTGAATCCAACCGATGATGGAAATGTCGGCGATGCGCATAGAGTCCTCCTCGCGTTGCTCCTTTATGCCTGTCCAACGATTTCACGCAGAAAAGCGATGTAGTCCTCAAAGGCGCGGCGGCCGGTTTTGGTGAGGCGGACGCGAGTGCGCGGCTTCTTGCCAAGGAAATCCTTCTCGACTTCCACGTAGCCGGACTGCTCGAGCGTCACGATGTGGGCGCCCAGATTACCGTCGGTGGCGCCGACGATTGCCTTGAGGCGCACGAATTCCAATTGCTCGCGTGCCGGCAGGGCCTTGAGCGCAGCCATGATTTTCAGGCGCTGCGGCTGATGGATGATGAGGTCAGGCTGCTCGGTTCTTGAGTCCACCGTCTCACACCCTCCTAAGCCAAAAGCCGCCGAGAATCAATGCGCCACCGCCACCTGCCGCCATCCACAAAAGAAAATAGTGCTGGAGCCAGAAGTAGCCGCCGACGGTGAGCAACCCAAGCGCCAAGCCGAGCACTGCAACGCGAATGGCCCGCGTCCAAATGCCCATAAGCACGTACCAGATGGCGATGAGCAGCGGAAAGAAGGCGTCAATTTGCAAACTGGACTGTGGAGGAAGAATCGCGAACAGGGCCACGATAAAAAGGAAGACGGCGATAAAGGTGAGGGCGTAGCGCCAGCCGTAGGAGGCTCGCGATTCTTTGGTTCGAGCGCGGCGGCCGATCCAGAAGCTTCCCAGCACGCCGATGATCGTGAGGATCGTCCAAAGCAGATGCCAGCGCGGCCGGGCATACGTGGCGGCATAGCCGACGATCCAAATGAGGCCCCAGAGGAAGAGATGAGGCGAGGCTTTCTGGTAGTGGTAAGCCTGCCCGCTCTGCCGTTCGGCGCGGGCAATTTCCTGCAGTGTGGTGGCAGCCTCTTGGCGCTGAATCATGAGCGGCCTCCTTGGCTATCTCAGAGTACTCTACATCACAGAGTACTCCAGGTCAAGGATAATCTTCTAGGCCGCTGAACTCCTCCGGTGAAGCGAAGACCGAGCGCTTTGCCGGAGGCTTACTGCGGCGGGACGGCGTCGGTGACTTCGCGGACGATCTGGCGAGCGAGGTCTTCGTCTTCGGGAAGGACGCGGACGGCGAAAGTCGCAGCGGGCTTTTCCGCAGGCCTGTTTGTGTGAGCATCGGCGCTGGCTTCCTCTTCGGCGTCGGGCGTGCGGACATAACAGTTGACGCCGATCTCCGCGAGGCAGGACTTCAGAGCGTCGGCTAAGGTTTCGTTGTCGCCGGACCAGACTTCCGCGGTGGCGTCCTCGGGATGGAGTTCACGGGCGACGTATTCGTGGCGAAGATCGTCGGCGCCCTCATCGCTTTCGTCCGGCAGCACGTCGCCTGAGTCCTCTTCAACGTCAGCGTCGGCCGCGGTTGCCGGCCCGTCTGCATTCAACGGATTGGCGAGGACAGCGTCGAGAATGGGCTGCGCCTGCGGCGAATTTGCGATAGGAACCCAAACTTCCAGATCGGCATGCTGCGAAGCGAAAACGAGGCGAGCGTCGAGTTCTTCTTTGTTGTACGGGATCTGCGCGTCGTCGAGGGCTGTGGTGAGCGCGGAAAAAACGCCCCCGCTAGCGCCGCTCCAGAGGAGCGTGGGATGGTCCATTTGCGCAGCAGTCGGCGGAGGAGTGTGGTCGACTTCCTCCTCAGGCGGCAAGGTTTCGACTAAATCTACGTCACAGGTATTGCAGCGTGTGAAGCCGGGGCGAAATTCGTATCGGCAAACGGGGCAGAACATAGCCCCGCAGTTTACTTCTTCGGACGCGATGAACTCAACGAAAACGAATTGATAAGAACTTGAGCTTCGTCATTGTCCATCGCCACCAATCGCACTTCCGGCTCGGAAATGATTGGGTCCAACCCAAGACAACCCAGTCGCAAAGGTGATGTTCACCGGGATCGACCGCGACGTAGAAATTAGGAATTGGCGTGGGTAGCGCCGACCCAGGCACCATCGACGCCGAAACGTATTTCAAGTCGTCCTGAAGCAAATTGACGAAGGCCTTGCCAACGTCGGGCACCGCCGCCGGTGGCTGCGCCTTCTTTGTGCTCAAGTCGAATCCAACGTTTGCAGGTCCGCAACCGGGCCCTTCCTGCGCACCAGCTTGCAACGAACAAACCGCCGAGAGTGCCAGAAGGAGAGCGACAGGAGCAGATCGCGTTTCGCCTCCACAGAACGAATCGGATCGCTTCGTTGTGGGCTATGTGACGCCTGAATCAGCGGAACACTTGCAGGTGACGGTCAGCCGCGTTCCACGGCCATGGCGACAGCGTTGCCGCCTCCGAGGCACAGCGCGGCGATGCCGCGCTTCAAGTTGCGGCGCTGCAATTCATATAAAAGCGTGACAAGAATGCGCGCGCCGCTCGCGCCGATAGGGTGCCCAAGCGCGACCGCGCCGCCATTCACATTGATTTTCTCCGGATTGAGCTTCAGTTCGCGCGCGACGGCCATGGCCTGGACCGCGAAGGCTTCATTCAGTTCGATCAGGTCGATATCCTTGTCGCGGTCCCAGCCCGTTTTCTTGAGCAGTTTATTGACGGCTTCGACCGGCGCCATCATGACCCATTTCGGTTCGACGCCGCCGACGGACTGAGCAACGATGCGCGCCATGGGCTCTTTTCCGAGCCGCTGCGCGTTGCGCTCGCTCGTGACGACAACTGCGGCCGCGCCATCATTGGTGCCGGGCGCGTTGCCGGCGGTCACGGTACCATCCTTCTTGAATGCAGGTCTCAACTTGCCGAGCGCCTCGAGCGAAGTGTCTTCGCGCGGCGTTTCGTCCTTGCTGATGACGACGGGCGCGCCCTTTTTCTGCGGAATTTCAATCGGCACGATTTGCGGTTCGAAGAAACACGACTTCATCGCGCGCACGGCCTTCTGATGGCTTTCGAGCGCGTACTGATCCTGCTCCTGACGCGAAATTTTGTATTTCTCGGCGACGAGCTCGGCGGTGATGCCCATGTGGTAGTCCTCGTAGACTTCCCACAGGCCGTCGTGAACCATCGAGTCGATCAGCTGGCCGTTGCCGAGGCGATAGCCGGTACGCGCCTGCATCAACAGGTAGGGGCAGTTGGACATGGACTCCATGCCGCCGGCGACGAGGATTTCGGACTCCCCGGTGATGACCGCTTGCGCTGCAAGGCCGACCGATTTGAGGCCTGAGCCGCAAACTTTGTTGATGGTCATCGCTGCGACGGAATAATCGAGGCCGCCCTTGAGCGCCGCTTGACGCGCGGGATTCTGTCCGATGCCTGCCTGGACGACGTTGCCCATGATGCATTCGTCGACCGACTTGGCATCGATTCCCGAGCGGCGCAGGGCTTCGGCGACGACTTTCGCACCTAACTCCGGCGCAGTGAGCGAAGAAAGTCCGCCCATGAATTTCCCCATCGGAGTGCGGACGGCGCTCAGAATAACGGGCTGATCGTTTGCCTGTTGCGATGCGGATTGCGATGGCTGCGGCATGATGAAAGCTCCTTATCGATTGCGTTGCGCTCGAATGAACAGTCAATTATAGGCGGCAGGGATGAAGGGGTCAATTTGGCGCAGCGTGGGGGGCGGAAGCGCTGGCGGCGATTCTCTGGCTGCGAACGGTGATATTCTCTGACGCCGTACTTGTATGTGCGAGAAGAGGGAGTCGTGTTAGGTGATGACTTTTCTTTCTTACATTGCGAGCACTCCAGATTCGTGGCGCTACTGGTTGCGCCTTGCCGTTGGCCTCGTCGTCGGATTTTACCTGATGAGGCAGGTGCGCAAGCCTTCGAAATGGATTGGCCGGCCTTTCACCTGGATGATGAACCGCTCGCATTCCAATCTGACGGATTGGGGTTTGCAGCACGTCCGGATCGAGAAAAACTTTGCCGTGCTCGACATCGGATGCGGCGGCGGCAGAACCATTCAGAAGCTGGCGGCTATCGCCACGGAGGGCAAGGTCTACGGCGTGGATTATGCCTCAGGGAGCGTCGCGTCCTCGCGCAACAAGAACGCCGCGTCCATCAGCACTGGCCGCGTGGATATCAAACAAGGGTCCGTCTCGCGGCTTCCCCTCCCCGACAACACGCTCGACGTAGCCACAGCCATCGAAACCCAATACTACTGGCCCGACCTGCCGAATGATATGCGGGAAATCCTGCGCGTGCTGAAACCCGGCGGCACGTTGCTGGTCATCGCTGAAACCTACAGAGGCGGCAAGAACAGTGGAGTCACTGGGCCGGTCATGAAGCTGCTCGGTTCCTCAAGCCTGAGTGCAGACGACCAGCGCGCCCTGTTCACCAGCGCCGGCTACGCAGACGTTCAAATCTTTGAGGAAAAGAAAAGGGGCTGGATCTGCGCACAAGGCACGAAGCCGTCAATTTAGATGAAACACGAATCTCTTGGATTCGGAGAGGGAACAGCGACAGCTTCAGAGGCCCGCATCCCTCAGCAAATCGCGAGCCGCGGTGAGGTCATTCTGATTCCCGCACTTTGGACAAATGAATGAATCCCCAGTGGGCATAGGCTCGCAGCCGGACAACAGCGGGCCCGCTCCTCCGGCGAATTTGTAAATCGCTCCGCACTTACACTTGATCTCCATCTTGCGGATGACCTTCGTCTGCACTGATAAGCGGGGCGTGCCGCCTAAGGCCGGCGATGGCTCCAAATCAACGGACGCGCTGACCTTAATGTTGGAGCTTCTTCTGCCGACAAAGAAACCCACAAGAAACACGATGACAAGAAGCACCAGGAGAAAAGGGTCAGTCAGGCTCCGAGCCTGGTCGAAAACCAATACAATGAAAAACGCGACGTGCGTGTTCATGTGAGTTCCGCGAGTATACGGTGCGGTAATGAATGCGGCAAGAGACAGGACTTTCCTGTCTTACAATCCGCGCACGGTGATCTAGAACGTCACTCGCGCGCCGATTTGCGCTGCGAAGGGAATTCCCACTGTCGTTCCCGGGCCGAAGAAATCGCCGAGGGCGCCCGCCGGAACGCGCAACTGGTTAAGGCTCGTGATCGGCTGCATGTTGGTGCACGCGGGCGGATTGGCGCAGAGCGCCGTCGCGTTCGCCAGGTTATTGACGGGATCCGGCAGCGCAGCCAAGTTCGTGACGTAGTTTGCGCCCGGATTGTTTCGGTTGAACAAGTTGAAGAATTCCATGAACGGAATCGCCGTGAAACGCTCTTTGATTTTGATCGGGCGCGTCACGCGCATGTCGACCTGAATGTAGGGTGTCCCGCGGAACTCGTCCAAACTGGTCTGCGCGCCGTTCACTACGGCGCGGTCGTCGACCGGATCGCCAAAGCCGTTCACATCGACCGGCGTGGTCATGGTGAACGGCCGCGCGCTTTCGAATTGCGACAGCGCGCTGACTTCGAATCCCGCCGGAAGATGAAACACGCCGGCAAACACCGCCCGGTGCGTGACATTCTCGCCCGACGGCCCGTAGTCGCCTGGGCCGAACGGATCCAACGGATTGCAGACTCCGTTCACGTAGTCAAAGAGCTCAGCAAGCACGCAGCCCCAGGTCTCGGCGCTCGAGAGCGTGTAGTTCCCAATCAGACTGAGGCGCCGCGTGACGTTCCCCTGGACATGCAGGGTCAATGCGTCATAGCGCGAACGATTGTCGCTGCGAAAAACTTGCACATTCGGGACCACGGCTTCCTGGTCGGCCTGGTAGTTCGGATCGGACGCGGGAATCAACGGAGTAAACAACGTAAAGCCGGCTTGGTACTGATACCGGCGAAACCCGTGGTTGCCCTCTTCGTGCGTCCAATCGGCGCTGACGGACCAGTTCTGGCTGAACGCGTGCTCGACTCCCGCGCTGGCGTGCAACGCGTAAGGCGTCTTGTAGCCGCCCGCGATGATCGAACCCTCGGAGCCGCCCGGCAGGCACCCGGAACCCTGCAACGTGAGAGGTGCTCTGCTTACGAGTGTGCAGATCGCGGGACCACCATTCACAGCTTGCAATGCGGTCACCCATCCGTTTTGCGCCAGGTCATTGAAGTAAAGGCCGACGCCCGCACGAATCACGGTTTTCTCGGATTCACCGGGCGAATACGCGATGCCCAGGCGCGGCTGAACCTGCATGCGATCGTCACGCGGAACGGCATTGATGAGTGGAATCTGCAAGGCTTTTAGCGTGAGAAAGGCCGGATTCTCCGCCTGCGATTGCCCGGAGCCGATAAACAAACCAAACGTCGTGTCATAGCGAATTCCCGGGTCAATCGTCAAATGCGGCGTGACGCGCCAGAACTCCTCGGCATAAAAGCCGAGGCGTTGCACATCCTGCGAAAAACTTCCATTGCCGGCGGGCGTGAATGCGCAAGTGATATCCGAGCTCGCCGCCGGCGCGGTTGCGCATTGCGAACTGAAATAGAATTGTGATGGATTCGCCGCGTAGAAATCCGGGTCGCTCGGATAGGTAATCAGTGTTTCTGGCGTTCCCGAAAGCGCACCGCTCAGAACGGGTTCATGAATGAAATCCAGCCCAAATCGCACATTGTGCTGTCCCGTCGCGTGGCTCACGTCGTACCGGAATTCATATTTCTCCTGATTCCTCAGAACGGGAAAGGCGGTGATGGGCGTGACAAATTGGTTGTCACCGAAGGTTTCGAATCCCGAAATCGTTTGTGAGGTCGAGCTGAACGGGAACGCCAGCGCAAAACCGAGATTCGAATTCCTTACTTCCGTCAGATGCAGTCCGCTGGCGTCGAATGTAAACGATCCGAGCCATGTGGGGCTAAACGTGAACTGGTTGCCGACCACCATGTTCAAATAGTTGCTGTGCCAGTCGGCGCCGGTGGATGGCAGCGTGGCCTGCTGCACCGCGAAATTATTCGTCGTGTAATTGTCCCCGGAGGCGCGCAGGAACCACTGCGAGCGCGAGGACTGTGTCCAGTCGAGACGCGCCGAGCCTAGATAGTCGCGAAAGGGCACGGGTACACTGTCCGGCACGGCGATGGAGTTGACGCCCGGAATCAGCCGCTCCGCTGCAATCGACCCTAGCGCGTCGAACTGCGCCAGACTCGCAGGGCTGTAGGCGATGCTCGCCCTTTCGTGCTCGTGTTCGAATGACGCGAAGAACCACACTTTGCTTTTCACGGCCGGGCCACCAAGCGTCGCAATGTAATCCTGAGAAGAGAACGGCTGCTTCGGAAGCGGGGCGGGATTTTCGATTGGGTATCGGGCGTCGAGTGCCGCGGCCCGTTCGATAAACGCCCCTTCGCCGTGCCAATCGTTAGTGCCGCGCTTCGTCGTGATTTCCACCGAGCCGCCGACCGTTCGTCCGATGTCCGCGTTTTGCTGCGAACTTTGGACCGCGAACTCCTGTACCGCATCGGACGAAAAATTCTGCAAGAATCCTCCGATGTAGTCGTCGGAATTGTCTCCGCCGTCGACCGAGAGCACGTCGTTCAGCCCCGAGCTGCCGCCAAAGGAAACAGCCGTAATGCGCGCCTTGGTCGGATCTGAGGGCTCTACAGGCTCGGTGCCGGGCACAAGAAAAGCGATGTTGGCAAACGTCCGGTGAGCGAGCGGAATCGTTTGCAGGTCCTGCGCCGATACGGCGCCGCCGTGCACTGCGCTGGTTATGTCGATTGGCTCGGTAGTGATGGACGAAGCTTCGCCTTGCACAATGACTCGCTGCTCGACCGGCGCCGGCTTCAGTGTAACTTTCACGTCTTGAACGGAACTGACCACAGCGGGCACCTCCGAAGTGGCGGATGAAAACCCGGATGCGGTAACCGTCAAACGATAAAGTCCGGGAGGAAGATCGGCGAGACGAAATTCGCCTTGTGCATCCGAGACGGCCTCACGTTCGAAGGAGGTCTGCGGCGAACGAGCCACGACCCTCGCGGAAGGAACTGCCGCGCCGCTCGAGTCGACAACTTCTCCTACGATGCTTCCGCGAAAATCCTGTGCCTGGCAGGCGGCGGCCGTGAAGATCAAAGTTGCTAACAAAAACAGGCGCGCGCGCGAGAACTTAGTCACAAGGGGTCTCCCAGTCGGTACGGAAGGAGCTTACTGTCCGTGGCGCACTACTACCAGAACCGTAATTCAATGACGCCGGTCGAGCCCGTTAACTCCTGGGGAGAATGAGAATAGAGGCAGGGAGCGGGCTGTTAGACGGCTCGGCGCGAAAGCCCGAATCCGCCCATTCGTGGCTCACTTGCTTCGCGAATTTGGTGCGTACCACGGAAGCGAGTTAGAATCCAAGTCTCAACAGGATGCCAGCGACACCCTCAGACTCACTCGCCGAATTGAATGCGGAACAGGCCGCCGTGGTGGAGCACGGCGAAGGCCCGTTGCTCGTCGTCGCGGGCGCGGGCACGGGAAAGACGCGCGTCATCACGCGGCGCATTTGCCACCTGCTCGAGCGTGACTCGGCACTCTGCGGTGAAAACATTCTCGGCCTGACTTTTACCGACAAAGCCGCAGACGAAATGAAGTCGCGCGTAATGAAATTCGCAGGCCGCCGCGCCGACGGCGTATGGCTCAGCACCTTTCACAAATTCTGTCTCGACAAACTTCTGTGCGAAGCGCATCCCGGCCTGCAAGGCATCGACGAAGTGGAGCACTGGATTTTACTGCGCAAGAATATTCGCGAGCTTGCACTGAAACATTACACGCGGCTGGCGGAGCCCGGAGAATTCCTGAGCGCTTTCGCAAAATTCTTTTCGCGCTGCCAGGATGAACTGGTCACTCCAGAGGATTACCAGAGGTATGCCAACGAATCGCGCCACGCCTATGAGACGCACAAGACAGCCCTCGACGAAGAAGCGCGGCTCGCAGAGGAGGAGAATTTGGCGCGTATTGATGAAGTCTCCCGCGCGTATCGCACGAGCGAACGACTGCAGCGCGAACGCAACCTGATTACGTTCGGCGGGCAGCTATTGCGCTCCGTGGAGCTGCTCCGCGCGGACAAGAACAGGCTTGCAGCGCTGCGCGAACAGTATCGCTACGTACTGGTGGATGAGTTTCAGGATACAAACATTGCGCAACTGGAACTGCTGTGGCTTCTGGCGGGCGGACGGCGCAACATTCTCGCCGTCGGCGACGATAGCCAGGCGATTTACCGGTTCCGCGGCGCTTCGTTTGGAAGCTTCACGATTTTCCTGCAGCGATTCTGCGGCGCGCCGAAAAACACCGATAACCTGCCGCTGAAATCGCTCACGCGCAACTACCGCTCGACGAAACGAATCCTCGACGTTGCCAGCGAAGTGATTCGACACAACGAACGGCCGACGTTCCTGCCGCACCAGCCGCTTGTCACGGATAATCCCGCGGGCGAAAAGATTCGCATCGCGGAGTTTGCAACGCTGGAGGAAGAAGCGCATTGGGTGGCCGGCGAAATCGAGCGGCTTCACAAGTCGGGGCGAGCATGGAGAAGCTGCGCCGTGCTGTACCGCAAGCATGCGCATCGCTCTGCGATTGTCGAAGTGCTGCGGCGCAAGAACATCCCATTTGTGATACGCGGACTGTCGGTCTTGTCGAGCACATTGGTGCGGGATCTCGTCGCATACCTGCGGCTGATTGCCGTGCCTTCGGACAATGTGGCGTGCGCCCGCGTGATTGCCGCTCCGTACTGGCGGTTTGAGCCGCGCGACCTGGTGCGTCTCGCGGAGCGCGCCAAGAAAAACAAATCGCTCATGGATGCGCTGGAGTCTCCGCAGCAGGAATTCGCGTTTGCCTCGCAAGCGAAAGTCGCCGACCTCCTCGCGTTCCTCAAACGCTTGCGGCAAATGACGTCACGCGCCCCGGCACGGACGGTCTTTGATGCGCTGGTCGCCGAGCTGGGGCTTTCGCCGTTGCCGTCTGATGCGGACCGCATTCACCTGGAACACTTCGCCGAGTTTTTGGCGAAATGGGAATCGAAGAGCGAAGAAAAATCGCTCGCGGCGTTCATCGAATACTTCGATTTTTTCCTGCAAGCCGATGGAGACATTGACCAAACCGAAGAAAGCGCGGATGACGCAGTGCAACTGATGACCGTACACACGGCCAAGGGCATGGAGTTCGACCATGTGTTCGTTCTCACCGTCTCCGATGGAGATTTTCCCGCTCGTCCGCAAACGCCGGTGCTCGAATTTCCCGCTGCGCTGATGAAGGAAGAACAGCCCAAGGGTGAATTTCGCATCCAGGAAGAGCGCCGGCTGTTCTACGTTGCGCTGACGCGGGCGCGGCGGTTGCTCACAATTTCATCGGTCATCAACAAACGCAAAAAACCGTCGCCCTTTCTCGAAGACATACTCGCCGACCCGCGACTCAAGAAAGCTCACGCCGAACAACTCACACCGAAAGTGCAACTGCCCAAGGAGGAGGAAACGGTTGGTTCGTTTCCCGCTCATCCGCTATTGCCGCAACTTTTCCCGGCAATTCCCGCCGACTCGCGCGCCTATTCGCGCATTGCGCTTTGGGCGAAAGCGTTCCACCCGCCCAGCGGCGAACCGTTGCAGTTGAGCGCGTCGGCAATCGAAACCTATCGCACCTGCCCGATGAAATATTTGCTGCAGCAAGTTTGGGGCATTCGCGGCGGGCCGCAGGCAGCCATGACCTTCGGCACGGTGATGCACTTGACGATCCGCGAATTTGTGCGTGAAATTCGCAAAGGCCGCAAAGTGCCCTTCGAAGAAGTCGCCGCGATCTTTGACCGCGAATGGCACGCGGCAGGGTTTCAAGACGATTATCAGGAACAGGAATACCGCAAAGCCGGACTCGAACAGCTGCAAGCTTTCTGCGAAAGCTACGCCAGCACTCCGGCAGACGTGCTGCATCAGGAAAAAGCGTTCGAGCTTCCGCTCGATCCCCACGTTGTGGTGACCGGGCGCATGGACCAGATCAACCGTCTCGGCTCGAAGAAAATTGAAATCGTGGATTACAAAACCGGGAATCCGAAACGCGACAAACACGCCAAAGACAGCCTGCAGCTGAGCCTGTACGCACTCGCCGCGCAGGAAGTGTTCGAACTCGAAGCCGCACGCCTCGTCTTCTATAACCTGACGACCAATGAAGCCGTTGCGACCGTGCGCGACACGAAAGCGCTCAAAAAAGCGAAAGCCATCGTGGCCGAAGTTGCCGATGAAATCCGCGCCGGTGAATTCCCTGCCCGTCCGGGCTTCAGTTGCCGCTACTGCGATTACGAACCGATCTGCCCTGCGCACGAACAGCTGATCTCAATCTCCAAAAGTTCAAGCTGAATCGTCGGGACAATCGGCATAGGGGGGACGGTTGCCCGTCCCCCTGCCCGACACCGTAGGCCTCTTATCCAGTTCTTGTTCATCGGCTCGGCACACCAATCGGCATAGGGGGAGCGGTCACCCGCTCTCCCCTGCCACACCACCCGACATGCGGGTCCGCATCGGGCGGTTCAGAGGGTTACGCATCGTCAGCGAACAGACGAAGGAGACCTAGCGAAGCGAAGTAAGCGATGGGAAGCGCGTAAGACAGGGCCGGACTGTTCGCCAGACGCCAAGGGCCATGTGGGCTGCCCGCCGTTTGTGCGGCGAGGTCCCGACCGATCCCGAGGTGACGCAACTGCGCGTACCGCTGCTTCCCGCGTTTCCACTGTTTCCAGATCATGGATCGCAGCCGGCGCCGTATCCATTCATCCAGAGCTTTCAGCAGCGAGGGTGTCTGACAGTAGCCGAAGTAACTCTTCCAGCCCCTTAAGTAGGCTGCAAGCTCTTTCAGCATCTGCTCGAGACCGATCCCTCTTGTCCGTCGCGTTCGTTCCCGAATCTTCTGCTTGCAACGCAGCAAAGCCTTCGGCGAGATTCGTCGCTTGGGCTCCTTCCATCAAAATGGGTAGAGGACCTTCACCTCCAAGCTATCGACCCTGCTCGGCACACAAAAAAGGGCGGCGTTTCCGCCGCCCTGAAATTGATTTTTCCTTTCGACCGCCGAACTTTCATCCGGCTGTCGCGCGCATTCAACTGCTTTGAAGCATTTCTCCCAGCGAGCCAGCCGCGAAAACGCAACGCGCATCCGACTCGCTCCATCTTTTTTACGTTCCGGTCTGCACAATGTCAAGAAAAAATCTTGGCGCGAGACGAAGTGGTCAGCGCGGGAACGGCGCGCAATAACCGTGGCGCGCGGTGACATTCAGGCCCGGGCGTTCCACGCGCACTTCAATCGTATGACAATTGCCGCGTCCGACCGTGTTCGTGGGATCAAATCCCAGGGTATATTGATTGCGCGCTTCTTCCACGAGTTTCGAATACAGCGCTTCCATCCGACTCGGACTGCTCGCGGCGATCACGTCGCCCCCCGTGGGATTCGCGTACTGCGACAACCGGCCTGAGCCGCGCAGCGCAAGCACGTCGGCCGGCGAATCGACCGAGACGGCATAAACCGTGACATTCGCGGAAAACAGCAGCTGCAGCGTACTGTTGAAAGTCCACTGATTGTGATGATCGTTCGTGCCGTCGGAAACAATCACGATGATTTTGCGCCGGTCCTTCGAACGCGTCCGCAGCATTTCCGCGGCGTAGTGCACCGCGTCGTCCAGATGCTTGGTCACTCCGTTGTAGTTTGTGCCCATAATCGGAATGTCGGCCGCGCCGCCGAGCGTGTGACCATTAATCACGGGCGGAGACATCATCGTGGCGGAAGGAGAACCGGGGACGTGCGAATCGAGAGCGTCTTTCGGATTGGTGCGAAGCTCTTTCAGTTTGGCGAAAAGTGCGTCGTTGTTGGGCGTGAAATCGAGAACCGTCTTCGGATACTCGTCGAAACGCACCAGAGCAACTTCGTCGCTCGCGGAAAATCCGGCGGCGATGCTGTCCAAGCTCTTCAGCACCTTTTGCGAATCACCGGTAGGCAGGTCGTCGTCAAGGAGGACAACAGCGGAAACCGGGAACGCCTCGTCCCAAAAATTCCTGATCTGCTGTTCTTTGTCATCCTGGAACACGCGGAAATCGCCCTGCCGCAAGTCCGGCACAAGGTCGCCGTCAGCGTCTTTCACCGTTACGGGAACCAGGACCAACCGCGAAATGATGGTCATCGTTGCAGGCTTTTGCGTTTGTGCAGCCGGCGTTTCCCCTGTGGCTTGCGCAGGCTTCGCCGGTTGTGGCACGGCAGCTTGCCCGCTGGACTGCGTCGCGCTGGCAGGAGGATTGGCCGTTTGCGCGAGCGCGCACGCAGGCAACAAAAACAATGCGCACATCGCAAATGTTTTTTTCATTCCCCCGCCCCAAGGTATGGTTAACCTTAGTTCATGAAATTCCCGAAGTTGCCGCTACGAGGACGCATCCGTTCGGGGCTAACCAGCATCGTAGTATCCGCAATGAGAAAGCGCAACAAATATACACGGGCTTTGCGCGTGACAGCAGCTCTGGCAGCGTGGCTGGTGATCGTTGCCTTCGGCCCTCAGTTTAGGATGCCACGTTTCGCGAACATGCTGTCTGCGCACGCTCAGATCCCCGTACAGCTCCCCCCGAAACAGCCACAGCAACAAACGGCGAAGCCAGTCCCACAGGTCGGCGAGAAGAAAATCAACGTCAACCTGGTGCGGCTCTACGTGACCGCGCGCGACAAACATAACGGCATCGTTACGAACCTGCAGAAAGAAGACTTCAAGGTTTACGAAGACGGCGTCGAACAGAAGATCGCATTTTTCTCCAGGGACATGACCGATCCGATCACGCTGGCCATGATGGTTGACACGAGCGGCAGTCAGGAGCACTTGCTCGACGCCGAAAAAGCCACTGCCGGGCGCTTTTTGAAGGACATCCTGAAGGAGGACGACCTCGGGGCCGTTTTTTCATTCGATACCACCGTGAATATGCTCGCGGATTTTACCGACAATCAGCAAGTGCTCCAAAGCGCGATCGACAAAGCACAGATCAACGCTCCGGTTGCGCTGGGTCCGACCAGCGCCGACTTGCCAGGAACTGTGCTCTACGATGCTATCGATCAGATTTGCAGCGGGAAGCTGCCCGAAGAGACCGGCCGCAAGGCGCTCATCATATTGACGGACGCACAGGACGAGGGCAGCCAGGACACTCTGCATACCGCCATTTACGCAGCACAGGAAGCAAACGCCGTGGTTCACGTTCTGCTCATCGCCGAACGCATGGGCTACTTCATGAGCGGCCAGATGTACAACGGAGGCATGGTGGCTCACGAAATGGCGGAGCAGACCGGCGGACGCGTCATTTCGATTCGTAACAACGACGATTTGGATAAAGCGTTCGATCAGATTTCAGAAGAACTGCGCAGCCAGTACATTGTCGCCTACTATCCTTCGAACACGGCTGCCGATGGCAAGTACCGCAAGGTGAAGGTCACGGCCTCGCAGGGGGTCAAAGTATTGACGCGGGAAGGCTATTACGCTCCGACGTACGCCTCGAATTAACAAAAACAACCGCCATCCTGAAGATGTGGTTTGCTTTACGGGTGCTCGGTTCCAGCCACGCTCGTCGCGGGGGAAGTCACTGGCGTCGTCGCGTAATATCCCTTGCGTGAGCGCACCGTCAGGCCTTTTCGGAGAACGCGCAAATCCACTCTATGAAACTGCCCATCCGCCTCCTTGTACGGCGGCTTGTAGCCGATCAGGTACTGGCTGCGCAGTTCTTCGCCAATGTCGAGGAACGATTGTGCCAAGTCGTCCACGCGAAAAGGAAAGAAGGCGCGGCCTCCCGTTTCCTCCGAAAGCTCCTTCAGGATTTTGTCGCCTTCGGAGAATTGCACTTTCTGCGGAGTCTCTGTTTCCGTCTCGACCCAATCGTTGTTGCTGCTGATGGTGTAGATCGAAACGCCGCTGCGGTCGGCCATTTCGATCGCGTCGCTCAGGGCATGGTCGCTCAAATTGTCGTCGCCGTCGCTGATCACCACGAGCACGCGCCGAATTTCCGCGCCCGCGGAGGGTATTGGCGCATCGATCAGCCGCTCGCTTGCCATGAAAATCGCGTCATTGAGCGCCGTGCCGCCGCCGGCATTCTGCTTCTGGATGACTTCGCTCAGCTGGCTCATGTCGCCGGTATAGTCCTGAACGACTTCCGGTTCATTGTCGAAGGTCATCACAAAAGCCTGATCCTGGCCGCGCCGCAGCACGTTGTAGAGAAAATCAATTGCGGCATCCTGCTCGAAGTGCAAGCGGGCGCGAATGCTGTTTGAAGTATCCAGCAGAATTCCAATGCGCAGCGGCAGGTTCGCCTGGCGGCTGAAGTAAGTAATGTTCTGCTGCTGGCCGTCTTCGAAGACCTCAAACTCGTTCTGGGTCAAGTCGGTAACGAACTTATTGCGATGGTCTGTGACAGCAGCAACCAAGTGAACCAAGCCAACACTGAAGCTCTTCACGGGCGCGCGCGGCGGATTTTGCTGCTGCGATGGCGGGGGCGGCAATTGCTGGGCGGATGCAAAACCTGGCCCGACGAGAAAGGAGGCTCCGAGCAGAACCGCAACTAAGATTCGTTTGTACACGAGAACCTCAAGATTATAGGTATGGCGCCAGCGCAGCGTCAACCGCTGCACTCTGCACCCCGGCAGACCGGGCCAGCGCGCGCAGATACTCAGCGAGTTCCGTCGCCAGCGGCGCGCGCACTTCAACTTCCTTCCCGGTCGTGGGATGCGCAAACTTGATTCGCGCGGCGTGGAGGAAGTTGCGTCCCAGCGGTGCGACCGACGCCGAGGCAACTTTCGGCGGACCCGGGGCTCCATAAAGTGTATCACCTACGACCGGATGCCCGAGCGCGGCAAAATGCACGCGAATCTGGTGTGTGCGGCCCGTATGCAAATCGGCTTCGACGAAGGTGTATCCCGGCATACGCAAACGCACCCTCCAGTCGGTGCGCGCCGCGCGCCCTTCCCTGCGCCGCGTGGTCATGCGGATTCTACGATGCAGGTCGCGCGCCACGGGAAGCTCGATGCGCCCGGAGTTTTCGCTTAATCTGCCGTGAAGCAGTGCGACATACGTCTTTTCAATTTTGTGGCTGCTGAATTGTTCCGCAAGCGCGCGATGCGCCGCGTCATTCCGCGCAATGAGCAGCGCACCCGATGTCTCACGATCGAGGCGGTGCACAATTCCCGGGCGCAACTCGCCGCCGATCGACGAGAGTTCCGCCCGGCTGCCAAACTCGTGCAAAAGCGCGTTGACCATCGTGCCGCTCTTCGCTCCCGCGCCCGGATGCACAATCATTCCTGCGGGCTTGTTCACCACAGCAAGGTCGTGGTCCTGGTAGAGAATCTCGAGCGGAATTGATTCTGGCTGCGCCGCGCTCGCCGCTGGAGCGGGGATTTCGATCACGACGGCGTCGCCATTCTCGACGCGATAGGAGCGTTTGCCTGTCGCGCCGTTCACCGTAACGCGGCCATGGTCAACGAGAGACTGGATCCGCGTGCGGCTCAGTTCCCCCAGATGCACTGCAAGAAAACGGTCCAGCCGCTCGCCTGCGCTATCATCCCCAACGGGCAGCCGCATTACGCGAGCGGATTCACGCGCATTGTCGGATCGATCGGAAGTTGCAGCTGCGGAATTCATTGCCGCGCGGGAACGGCAGCAGCTCTGTGAACGGCACGGGACTTTTTCGAGCCGCGCCGCCACATCCACGCACCAGTGAAAATCAGCGCGAGACTTACGATCTGCATCAAAGAGAACCGCCCATGCGCAAACAGCGTGCGTCCCGGGTCCCATCGCACAAATTCAATCAACCCGCGTTCGATTCCATAGAGGAGAATAAACGTCGCGAATATCTCGCCCTCGAACCGCTGCTTCCGCGCCAGCACAATCAAGATCAGGAAATTCACGAACTCCGCGCCCGCTTCGTAAAGCTGCGTAGGATGCAGCGGAATGTTCAGCGGCGTGCCGACCAATTGCGCCGCGCGCGGATTCGTGAAGGTCACCGCCCACGGCAAATACGTGGGCTTGCCGTAGCAGCACCCCGCCGCAAAACATCCCAGCCTTCCAATCGCGTGGCCCAGCGGCAGGCCTGCAGAATAGCAATCGGTGAGCTTCAGAAGAGATATGCCTTGAACGTGCGCGTAGACCAGGATGACGAGCAGCGCGCCGATAAACCCGCCGTAGAACGTCCCGCCGGATTGCAGCGTGGCACGCGCAAAAAGCTCATTCGCGTGATGCCAGAAATAAGTCCCGTTCGAAAGCACGAACCATATCTTCGCCCCGGCCAAACCTCCCAGAACCATATAGACGCCGAGATTCCACACCCGCTCCGGATCAATTCCCGCATGAGCAACCGCGTAGTGCCGAGCGTACCACAACCCCAGCAGCACGCCCGCCGCAACGAGCACTCCGTAGGTGTAGACAGGAATGCCGCCCCATGGCGTCGGAATCGTCCCTAAATACGGATGCATGGCTAGCGCAGCCCCTTTGGGTGTGTAGGACGGCCCCAATCGCGAAACAGTTCCATCAAGACCAACGCCGCGCCGATTACAATCGCCGAGTCCGCAACATTGAATGTGGGCCAGTGATGATTGGTAATGTGCAGGTCGATGAAATCCGTGACGCCGCGCCGCGTCAAACGGTCGACCACGTTTCCGACTGCCCCTCCGATAATCAACGCCATGCCAACCTGGCCCATTCTTCCGCCGGCGCGCTCCGCCGCGAGCAGCCAGAACAAGAAAACAATCACGCCCACCGAAAACAGTACCAGCAGAAAGCGCACCGCGGGCGAATGCGCATTGGCGAACATGCTGAACGCCACGCCAGGATTGTGCGTGTGAATGAAATTTAGAAGGCCGGGAATGACGACGTGAAAATAATCCGCCGTGGTGTATTTTTCGATGGCGTGTTTTGTGACCTGATCGGCGGCAAGCACGACGGCAATGATCAGCGCGAGCCAGCTCCATCGGATGCTGCGCGCACCAGCCATAGATTAGGAGCTCCCGTGCGTGGCGCTCGCACCGTTTTCAATCTCCGCGATCGCCGCCAGACACCGCTCGCACAGCGTCGGGTAAACTTCGCTTTCGCCGACATGCACCGAATAATTCCAGCACCGCTCGCATTTTTTTCCATCTGCGCGCCTCACCTCGATTTCGTCAACGCCCCCCGCAGCGGAAGACGCCGCAGTGTTCCCATTCGACGAGGCAACGTTCACGTGCGACACGATCAGGATCTGCGGCAGCCACGCAGCGTAATGCCTCAGCAAATCGAGCATCTTTCCACCGGCGCGCACCTCGACTCGCGCTTCAAGCGCGCTGTTGATCAATTTCGCGCTGCGCGCCTCTTCGAGCTTCTTCAACACTTGCTCGCGCACCTCGAGCAACGACTCCCAATTCCGCTTCTTGCCCTCCGCCATGTCCGCCAGCAGCTCTTCGCGCTTCGGGAACAGCGCCATATGCACGCTCGGCGAATCCCCCGCCACGTGCGGCAAATCCTTCCAAACTTCCTCCGCCGTGAAAACCAGAATCGGCGCGATCAGCCGCACCAGCGCACTCGCGATGCGATACATCGTCGTCTGCGCCGAACGCCGCGCCTTATTCCTGCTCGCGAATGTGTACAAGCGGTCTTTCAGCACGTCGAAATAAAACGCGCTGAGGTCCACCACCAGAAAATCGTACAACGCGTGAAACACGCGATGAAACGCGTACTCGTCGTACCACGCGCGGCACTTCTCGGCCAGCTCGCCCGTGCGGTACAGCATCCACGCGTCCATCTCCAGCAGCTCGCTGTCCGCGACGGCGTCGCGCGCGGGATCAAATCCATCCAGATTGCCTAGCGCGAACCGGAACGTATTGCGAATCTTCCGGTACGATTCGGCGAGCTGTGCCATCATCCCTTCGGAAAAACGCATGTCCGTCTGGTAATCCTGCGAAGTCACCCACAGCCGCAGCAGATCCGCGCCCCACTTTTCGACAATCTCCGCGGGCAGTTCGCCATTGCCCCTGGATTTCGACATTGGCCGTCCATCCGCATCGAGCGTCCATCCATGCGTGATGATTTCGCGGTACGGCGCACCGCCGCGCACTCCCATCGCCACCAGCAGCGAACTCTGGAACCATCCGCGATACTGATCCGGCCCCTCCAGATACGCGTCCGCCGGCCACAATTTGCCTTTTAACACCGCCAAGTTCGTCGAACCCGATTCGAACCACACGTCCAAAATGTCTTTTTCCTTGCGAAACGCCGCCGCGCCGCATTTGCATTTTGTTCCCGCGGGCAAAAGCTCCGCCGCAGAATGCGTGAACCACGCATCGGCGCCTTCTTTTTCGAACCACCCCAGCACATTGCGCAGAGCGTGGAAATCCTTCAGCATCTCGCCGCACGGCTCGCAATAAAAAACCACCAGCGGCACTCCCCAGAATCGCTGCCGTGAAATACACCAGTCCGGCCGCTCCGCCACCATTTTCCGCATGCGCTCTTCGCCCCAGGCCGGAAACCATTTCACTTTCTTGATCTCGCCCAGCGTGCGCTCGCGCAAATTGTGGTGTTGCAAATCGATGAACCACTGCTCCGTGGCGCGGAAAATCACCGGATTGTGGCAGCGCCAGCAATGCGGATAACTGTGCGTCAGCTTCCCTTCGCCGACCAGCGCGCCGCGCTCTTCGAGCAGCTTGCTGATGAACGGATTCGCCTCGAAAACCGTTTTGCCTTGGTACTCGGGCAGCCCTTCAACGAAACGCCCTTCATCGTCGAGCGGCGCATACGTCTCGATGCCGTATTTTTGGCCCGTGTAAAAATCCTCCGCGCCGTGTCCGGGAGCCGTGTGCACGATTCCCGTGCCTTGCTCCAGCGTGACGTATTCCGCCAGCACGCCCGGCTCGATTCGCTCCAGAAACGGATGTTTGAACTTTGCCCCTTCAAAAGCTTTCCCCAGAACAGGATCGCTCAATTTCACAAACCGCAGCGCCGTCTCCTCCTCAACGGCATTCACGCGGCCCTTCGCTACGATGTAAACATCGCCGTCTTCCACTTCCGCCAGCACGTATTCGAGCTCCGGATGAAACGCCAGCGCCATGCTCGCCGGCAAAGTCCACGGAGTCGTCGTCCACACCAGCGCGTAAAATCCGCCTTTGCCCGGCCGTTGCGCCTTGAGCTTAGGCGCTTCTGCAACCTTGTAGCGAATCCAAATCGACGGGCTGGTGTGATTTTCATATTCAACTTCCGCCTCGGCCAGCGCCGTGCGGTCGTGCAAACACCAGTAAACCGGTTTCAGGCCCTTGTACGCGTATCCGTTTTCCACAAACGTGAGAAACGCATCGGCAATTACCGCCTCGTGTTCCGGATCCATGGTCAGATACGGCTTGTCCCATTCGCCAAAAATCCCGAGCCGCTTGAAGTCGCGCCGGTTCTGGTCCACATACTTCGTGGCAAACGCGCGGCACATCCGCCGAAATTCCGCCGCGGAAACGCTATGCTTCTTTCCGTCGAGGTCCTTCTCTACCTTGGTTTCGATGGGCAGGCCGTGGCAGTCCCATCCGGGAATGTACGGCGCCCGAAAACCGGCCATGGTTTTCGATTTCACCACCATGTCTTTGCAGATTTTGTTCAGTCCGGTTCCCAGGTGAATATCGCCAGTCGGATACGGAGGCCCGTCATGAAAACTGAAAACGGGAGCGTCCTTGCGCGATTCCAGTATCCGCCGGTAGATTCCCTCCTCTTCCCATTGCGCCAGTCGCTCTGGCTCGCGCTGCGGCAATTGCGCCTTCATTGGAAAGCTCGTGCGGGGTAGATTGATTGTGCTCTTCAGGTCGAGAGGTTTTGCCATTGGCCCTTTGTTCTTGTGTTGTTGTACACCAGTGCGGCAATCGCGCGCGCCGTATCGAACCCGTATGTTACAATATTAAACCATGGGTGTCAGCCGCATGGCCCATACATCCTTTTTTTGCGCCCAGAATCTAAGTAGTAGGCCTTAAATTCGGGTGCGTTTAGGGGCGTAGGTAATGGCAGCCGATCAACAAAACCAACAGCCGAACCTGCCAGCAAACGAGGCACCCGCTCCTGGCCTCGATTTGAAGCTGACCCGCAAGGCCGCCAACCGCGAGTCCGGGTTCTCGAATTTCTTGTCCAATTTGAAGGATTTTCTGAACGAGCGGCCTGTGAAAATCCCCCGCGGCAGCGAACCGAGCCCCTTTGAACCAGAGGGCTTCGGTTCTTCGCTCTCTGACAATTTCAAGGAATTCATGCGTCCGCTTCCCCGCTCCACCCGAGGCGCAAAGAACTCCGCACTGCTGCTTTCCTCCCAAGGCGGGCTCAGAACCTTTTGGCAAAACATCCGCGACACCATCGCGCCCAGGAAACTGCCTCCCTTGGAAGTTACCAGCCAGCCCGTCGACGTTCCCGAAATCTGGACCAAAAACAAGCAGTTCACGAAGGTGCAGGCGTTGTCTCTGGCGCTTCACGTGGCCGTGATTGTGCTCATTGTGTTGCCTCTGCTGCCCGAGTTTATGTCTCCGCCGACGCAGGCAAATAATAACGTCCACGAAATCTCCGTTTCCGAATACCTCCCCATGCTGAAAATGGGAAATAAGAGAGCCGGCGGTGGCGGCGGGCGCGCCAACGCGGCTCCGACAAGACGCGGGAAGCTTCCCACGCTGTCCATGAATCAGGTCACTCCACCGGTAGCGAAGCCGCTGCCCAATCCTAAGCTTATGGCGCAGGCTTCCCTCATGGTGCCGCCCAATATTCACATGCCCAATCCGAACTTGCCCGAGACGGGCGACCCGACCTCCGCGCTGATCAATGATTCCATGGGCAACGGTGCAGGCAGTGGAATGGGCAACGGCAATGGCAGCGGCCTCGGTACCGGCTTTAATAATGGAGTCGGCGGTGGGTACCCTACGGCTGGCGAAAACGGCTATGGTCAACCCGATTGCGTCTACTGTCCCGATCCGCAATACTCTGACGCAGGCTTCAAGCTGAAGATCCAGGGCGAAGTGGTGCTGGATGTCATCATTGGCGTGGACGGCCGCGCGACCAACGTCCACGTGGTTAAGGGGCTGGGGTACGGCCTGGACGAAGAAGCGGTGAAGTCAGCCACGCAAATCTGGCGCTTCAAACCCGCCATCGGCCCCAATGGCCAGCCCGCCACCGTGCGCATGTTGATTGATATTGATTTCCATCTCTACTGATACGTCGCTCGGCTCATCCTCCGGTTTGCACCTCTTGGGCGAAGTTTTGCAACTCAGCACACGTTCCATAACGAACGAGATACACATCCGCATCTGTTTGTTAGCATGTCCTCCATGAAAGCACGCGGCTTGGGGATCTCCTTCGTCTTGGTTCTTTCGGCGGTTTTCTCACTGGCCTCTGCGCGCACCACCTCTGCCCAAGCGCAAACAGCTTCAGTCAGCTTTACTGTAGAGATTACTCCGTCCGCCGGCATCGCCGAACCTGTGCGCGGCCTGCCCGTCTACCTGCTGCGCAAGAGTTTCGAAAGCATGCTGGCGGAAGCGCAAGGCGACGTCCCCCGGCCCGACATGGACAAATTCATCGACTCGCAAAAACTCTCGAAGGAATTGATCGCCTGGATGCACAAGAATCATACCCTGACCTTGAGCGGCGAGGAGTTTGCAAAAAATCTCACGCCGCAGGAGATTATCAATATCCCGGAATTCTGGCAGGCCTACTTCCAGATCAATGCAGGGAGCAAAGCGTTCGGCTTTCCTCTCCCCAAATACGATGACCGCGACCAGACCCGCAATCCGGCCAAGTACCAGCGCGAAGTCGATGACTACCACGCGCGAGTCATGAAGTACATTGAGCAAAACCCGGACAGCAAGCTGGAGATGGACGAGGAACTCGATTCCATAGATCCCAGCCACCAGTGGAAAGACAAAATTGGCGAGAGGAGCAACGCGATCCACCGCATGGCTCTGGACTGGGCCCAGTCGCGCTACTTCGTTCGACAGGCGCAGACGAACCTGAACGGCCGCGCCGACTTTACTGGCCTTCCCGCCGGGACGTTTTGGATCAGCACGCTCGACATTTACGGGCAAGCGGGCGATACACGCGAAAAATGGGACACGCCCGTTTCCGTGCGCAACGGCACTGCGACTCAAGTCGCCCTTTCCAATTACAACGCCGTGCCCGCGAAACCGCTTCCGTAAGCCCCGCTCTTACCGATTGCATTCAGCACGAACCTCCGTAAACTTTCCCCGTGGCTTCCCTGTGGCTCTGGATCATTTTCACCGCATGTTTGCTGGCGCTGCTGCTCGTGGACCTCGCAGCGTTCGGAGGCAAGCCGCGCGAAATCTCGCTGCGGCAGGCCGCCGCGTGGAGCGCGCTGTGGATCGCTCTTTCGCTGGCATTCGCCCTCTGGCTGTGGCTCTACGCGGGCTCGCGTCCTGCCGTTGAATTCCTTTCCGGCTATCTCATTGAAAAATCGCTGAGCATCGACAACCTCTTCCTATTCGTCCTGATCTTTGAATACTTCCGCGTGCCGGCTTCCGCGCAGCATCGCGTGCTCGCCTGGGGAATTTTCGCTGCGCTGGCGATGCGGGGTGGCCTCATTGCTGCCGGCACGGTGCTGATCGACGCGTTTTCATGGACGCTGTATATTTTTGGCGCATTCCTGATTTACGCCAGCCTGCTGATTCTGCTGCGAAAGAAGAAAACCAGAAGTCTCGAAGGAAATCGCACATTGCGCTGGATCGGAACATTCCTCCCCGCCGCAGGCGGGCGCGGCGCGGAGGAACGCTTTTTCCATCGCGAAAATGGCCGCCGCGTCGTCACTACGCTGTTTCTGGCCTTAGTGGCCGTCGAGGCCGCCGACGTGCTCTTCGCCGTCGATTCCGTTCCGGCCGTCTTCGGCGTCACGCGCGACCCCTTCCTCGTGTTTTCATCGAATGCGTGCGCTGTCCTTGGTTTGCGTGCATTATATTTTGTCCTGGCGGGATGGATTGAGCGGCTGCGCTATCTCGCCTTCGGCGTCGCCGTCGTTTTGCTTTTCATCGGATGCAAAATGCTGGCCGCGCACTGGGTCGCGATTGGGTCTGGCGCCACGCTTGCCGTAATCGCGTGCGTGCTCGCGATTGCGACCGTCGCGTCGCTCGGAAAGCCCGGAAGCGCAAATGCGGAAGCCGCAGAGCAGAAACCTGCGGCCCAATTTGGAGAACGAACTTTGGATTTGAAAACCTCGTCGAATGCCGGACTCATCGCGCTCCTCGACTCCCCGGACCGTGCATCTCGCGAATCCGCCGCGGGTGAACTCTTCGAGCGCGGCCGTGCCGATGCCGAACGCGCCATAGCAAGTTGGCGCGCGAATTCCCAGATCGCAGACTTGATTTCCAATCGCGCGACCGTCGGAATCGCGGTCACACCCCAGCGCTTCGCAAAACTTCGCACACTCCTCGGAAATCCGCGCCTCGCCGAACTTCCTCCCGATCAGGACGCCGAGGAATTTGAATGGAATCCCTGCGGCGACGTGCATCTCGACATTTTAACCACATGCGCCCCCGGAAAAGACGGCGCGATTGCAAAGTTCCTCGCGAAATTCGGCGAAGGAATCCAGCAAGTGGAATTTGTGACACGCGACGTCGACGAGGCCACCTCCCGTCTCGCTTCCGGTTTGAACCTCACGCCCGTTTATCCCGCCACACGCAACGGAGCGGACCGAACGCGGGTAAACTTCTTTCTGGTAAGCAGAGAAGGCGGCAAGAAAATTCTGATCGAACTGGTGGAAGCAAAGAGGTAGAATCCCTGCAGCGCCTGGTCCACGACGGAAACCATCCAACCTGTTTTTGCGTACTTACATCAGAGGCAAAAGCTTCCAAGGGGTGTTTATGGCATTTGTCACGGAAGTGGAAGAATCGCAGGCGGCTCCGGAACTGCGCGAGCTTTACACCAGGATTGAAAAAGGCTTCGGCACAGTGCCCCATTACTTCAAGGCGCTCGGCCCCTTGCCAGAGGTGATTGCAGCGCAACTCCGCATGAGTGCAGCGATCATGGGCGATCGAGCGCTTTCCGCGTCGCTGAAAGAGCAAATCGGCCTGGTCGTGAGCGGACTCAACACATCATCCTATTGCATCGCAATTCATATGGAGCTGCTGCAGCAGTTTGGATTCGACAAGCACTTCGCGCGCAAGCTCGCAACCGATTATGAACGCGCGCCCGTGGACGAAAAAACAAAGACGCTGTTTCGCTTTGCGGACAAATTGACGCGCAAAGCCGTCGACGTCGAGCAAAGCGACGCGGACGAAGTCTTGCGCGCGGGCTGGAGCCAGGACGCTCTGCGGGAAGCCGTGCTCGCCGTGGCGTTCTTCAGCTACATCAACCGCGTGTCGCTCGGTTTGGGTTTGGTTGCGGATTACTGAGCCCGGCCTTCTCCGCGAGGGAATTTTGCGGCGCGATTCTTTCCGCTTTCACTTGCGGTCGCCGCTCTGCTCGAGCAGCTTTGCGACCAGAGCCGTCCAGCCGGTCTGGTGGCTTGCGCCGAGACCGGTGCCGTTGTCTGCGTGAAAATACTCGTAGAACAGAAGCAGGTCGCGCCAGTAAGGATCCGCCTGAAAGACTTCCGTGCTGCCGTAGACGGGGCGGCGGCCGTCTGGTCCCCGCAAGAAAATGTGCACGAACCGGCGTGAAATCTCCGCGGCAACTTCCCACAAGGTTTTTTGCTGGCCCGAGCCTGTGGGAAACTCCACTTTGAGCTGCGCGCCGTAATAGTAGTGGTAACGCTGCAAAGCCTCGACGAGCAAAAAATTCATGGGAATCCATACCGGGCCGCGCCAATTCGAGTTGCCTCCAAACAGCGACGTGCGCGATTCCGCCGGCTCGTAGTCCACGCGATATGGCTTGCCATTGAGCGTCAGGATGAAGGGATGGTCCCGGTGATACTTCGAAAGGGAGCGAATCCCGTAGGGCGAGAGAAACTCATCCTCGTCCAGCAGGTAGCGTACCAGCTGCAGCACGCGCTTTTTATTGGCGATGGAAAGAAGCAGGCGTGCGCCTTTCGCGGTTCGCTGGCTCATGTCCACATGCTCTGGCACATCGGGATGGTGGAGAATGAACCAGTTCATGCGTTTGACGAAATCGGGAACGCGAGCAAGGTCCTGCGGCTCGAAGGTGCCCACAGCCAATAACGGAATCAGGCCAACCATCGAGCGCACTTTCATAGCAATCTGCTGGCCGCCGGAAAGATGGCAGACATCGTAGTAAAAGCCATCCGCTTCGTCCCACAAGCCAAGTTCCTTGGTGCCGATTTTGTTCATCGCGTCGGCGATGTAGACAAAGTGCTCGAAGAACTTGCTGGCCAGATCTTCGTAGGCGGGATCTTCGCGGGCAAGTTCCATAGCGATTGCCAGCATCGTCAAACAAAACATGGCCATCCAACTGGTGCCGTCGGATTGATCAATGTAGCCGCCGCCGGGCAATGGCTGCGAGCGGTCAAAAACGCCGACATTGTCGAGGCCGAGAAATCCGCCCTCGAAGACATTCTTGCCGAGCGGATCTTTGCGATTTACCCACCAGGTGAAATTGAGCAGCAGCTTCTGAAAGACGCGCTCGAGAAAAACCCGGTCCGCTTTCCCGCGAATGCGGCCCTCGATTTTGTAGACGCGCCACGCGGCCCATGCATGCACGGGCGGATTCGCGTCCGAGAAATTCCATTCGTAGGCGGGAAGCTGGCCGTTGGGGTGCATGTACCATTCGCGAAGAAAAAGAATGAGCTGCTCTTTGGCGAAATCGGGGTCGATGGTGGCCATCGCCACGCAGTGAAATGCCAAATCCCACGCGGCGTACCACGGATATTCCCACTTGTCCGGCATGGAAATCACGTCGGAGTTATAGAGATGGACCCACTTGTGATTGCGGCCCTCGAGGCGTTCCGGAGGCGGAGGAGGCTGCGTGGGATCGCCCCGGAGCCAGTTGGAAACGTCGTAGTGATACGACTGCTTGCTCCAGAGCAAACCCGCAAATGCCTGGCGCTGTGCCTGCCGCGCGTCTTCGCTCATATTTTTTGCGCGGCGATCGGCATAAAAATCGTCCGCTTCCCGAATGCGGTCGGCGAACACGGATTCGAATTCCGCGCCAAAAAAGTCACCGGCCAAGAATTGTTGTTTCCCGGCATGCTCCGATGGCGCACGGTCAGTGAATCGGAGACGCACGGAAAAACTTGCCCCCGGTTTGAGCGAAACAGAGTAGTGCGCCGAAACCTTCGTGCCGCTCTGCGTTGGATTCACGAGATCGGTCCGGCCGTTGACGACACAGTTGTTGATTCCGTCTTTCACGTAAGGAGTTGAGTTCTTCGAACCATATAGCGCCGAATAATTCGTTTCATTCCCTGTGAAAAGAAGTACGGGCGAGCCTTCAGCGAGCAGCCAGCGCTTTCCGTAGTCGGACTGCTGCGCTTCGATGATCGCGAGCCCTGCGGGCGATGGAATGGGATGGGCTTCGCCGCTGCGCACCGCGCCGCCCCAGGACCAAGTATTGCGAAACCACAGCGTCGGCAAAAGGTGCAGGGGCGCAGGGTCCGGGCCGCGGTTGAACGCGGTAATGCGAACGAGGATGTCTTCAGCAGTGGCTTTGGCGTATTCGACGAACACGTCGAAATAGCGGTTCTCGTTGAACACGCCGGTATCCATCAGCTCGAATTCCGGGTCGTTGCGCGTGCGGCGATGATTCTCGGCGACAAGCTGTTCATAGGGAAATGCAGACTGCGGGTATTTGTACAGGCATTTCAGGTAGGAGCTCGTCGGTGTTGCGTCGAGATAGAAATAGTATTCTTTTACGTCTTCGCCGTGATTTCCCTGCGTGTTCGTGAGGCCGAAAAGGCGCTCCTTGAGAATTGGATCGCGCTCATTCCATAAAGCCAACGCAAAACAGAAGCGCTGATGGCGGTCGCTCAATCCGGCAATGCCGTCCTCACCCCAGCGATAGCAACGGGAGCGCGCCTGTTCGTGGGGGAAGTAGCTCCAGGCATCGCCATTGGCGCTGTAGTCTTCGCGCACGGTTCCCCATTGGCGCTCGGAGAGATAGGGGCCCCAGCGCTTCCAGTGAACTTTCCGTTCGCGGGACTCTTCGATCCTTAACTGTTCGCGGGTCATCGGGAAGATTCCCTTCGTTCAGGGCGCACCATGGTATCGCAAAAGAAAGGAGTTTCGCAGACTATGAAAAACTGGAGAAGAAGAGATGTGCTGAGCGAGAAAAACGAGAATTTGTCCCGACTAGCAGGAGTCAGGGGCGGCCGGAGATGTCGACTGGGACGGTGACTTTGTCGGTGCGGGGAGGAAGGCACATACGATTGTTGCAGGCCTGATAGCGGACATCGACTTCGAGGTTCTGCTTGCCATTGGCTTTGCGCGCGACTCTCAGGGGCAGGTCGAAGGTGACGGAATTCTCGTATATGGTGGTCTCTTTCCCCACCGTAGGATCCATTTGCGATTGCGGCTTGGGCGGCTTGATTTCGCCGGTGAGGGCCAAGGCCTGGCCGTCGGGGACGGTAACCTCGGTGGCGATGACGGGCGAGTCCGGAGGCTGGGGAAAGGCGTAGACGTGCCAGCCTGAGTCTATCTCGCCGCTGAGGGCGAGGGCGACCCTCTGGCCGGGCTGCAAGGAACGGGTTCCGGCAGGTAGCGCCGCGCTCCAATGAATCGGCACAGGGGCCGATTCCTGGGCTTGGACCAGTGTGAAACCGGCCAATGCCGTGAAGACCAGCAAGAAAGGGAGCCCGGAGAGCCTAAACGTCACGGCTGGGCCTTTACCGAAGGCGCAGCGGTATGCATGGCTGCGGGACTGACGCTCCATTTCAGCAGGCCGGCCACTTCTTCGTCGCAAACTCTCGTGGATTCAATGGTTTCCAGCCCCGGGACGTTGAACACGATCTTGCCATCCGGGTCGACGAGGAAGCTCGTGGGCGTGCCATGGACTCCATAGGTTTTGCCGGACCACCCGAAATCGCCGCCCGGGTTCTTCAAGGAAACGAAGCCGTAGTTGCTCATGATTCTGACGGCGCCTTCCTGCTGGCTGCCGATCAGATTGATCGTGACGATGTGGAAATTCTGCGCCTTGTACTTGTCAAGAATCTGCTGGAGGCGCGGAAACTCCGCGCGGCACCACTCTCAACCCGGGAACCAGAAGTTGACGAGGACGACCTGGCCACGGTAGTCGGCGAGCCTGACTTCCTTGTCGGTCACGTACTGCTTTAGGTCGAAGGGAGTCATGGCCTTGGCCTTCGACTCTCGCGATTGCCAAATGTCGTCGTCGACCTGTCGGGCGGTCTTGCCGAGCTTGGCGCCGTAAGAGTCGAGCGCGGCCTCGAGGGATCGATCGGGCCGGGGCAGCAAGGCTGTCTTTATCGTGTCGTAGGCTTTCTGATTGTCCCCGCTTCCTGAGAAAGCCTCTGCTTGGGCGAGTTCATACTGAGTCTGCTCGACACCGGAGAGCGGATCATATTCCTTCGTGGGCTTCAGATCATTCTTGGCAAGCAAGGCTTGCGCGTCGGCGTATTTCTTTTGGACGATTAAAGACTGGGCCTGGACAATGTTCTTCTGAAAGTCAGCGATGGATTCCCAGAGAGGCTTGGGAGGCGGATCGGCGGATTTTTTCGCGTCCTTGTCCTTATCCTTCGCGGCCGCTTGAGCTTCCTTGTCTGCCGCAGCTTTCTTGGCGAGCTGGCCGGCTTCGTCTTTCTGCATCTGTTCGGCAAAGGCCAGGGCTTTGGCCGAGTCGGATTTCGCGTAGAGGTTGAAAGCGTCAATCATAATGTCGCTGACGTCGTCGGATGGATTGGCGGACTTCGGGCCGTAGAGGTCATACAACTTCTGATAGGCAGCCAGTTCCTCGTTTGAAGAAGGCTCGTTTTCCGCAGCGAGGACAAGCAGAAACTCGAGGTCCTTGGGATGCTTTGCTGCGCGGTCTTCGACCAGCTGGCGATACTTGGGCGGATCGGCGGAGAGATAGGTAAGAACGTAGTTGAAAAACACGCCGGAGGAGTCGCTCGGATCAATGGCCAGGGCTTTTTCGGCGTCGGCGCGCTGCGTGGTCACGTCGCCGGCAGTTGCAGCCATGTCAGAAAGATCGGCCCAGGCAGGTGCGCAGGACGGATCGATTGCGAGAGCCTGATTGAGCAGAGATTTTGCGAGGTCGTTCTTGTCTTCCATCTCCATGACCTGCGCTTTGCCCCAGTAATACATCGGTTGCTTGGGATACTTCTTCAGCCACTCGTTGTAGGTGGCGAGAAGAATGCCGTTTACTTTTTCTCGCTCTTTCTTCTGTCTGGCCTGGGTCTTTTTCTGCGCGGCCTCTTGCTCGTCTTTGGTGGGCTTCTTCTTGGCTGCCTTGATCTTCTTGGGAGTGAGGAAGGCATAGGACTTTTGGCCGTAGGCTCTTATGAACTTGGTGTGGGCATCAACGTTACTGGGGTCGGCCATGATGGCGGCTTTGTAGTCGGCGATGGCTTCATCGAGGCTGTCGTTCTGACTGGCAAGATCGCCAATTTTGATGGCGTCTTCGGATTTTTTCCTCGCGGAGCTTGCGGCAGCGTCGGAAGACTTGGGATGATCGGCAGCCCAGGCCAGATGGACTGGAGCGACCGTCGCGAACGAAAAAAGAAAGGCCGAGAAGGCTATGGACAGCTTGGTCATGTTTTTCATGGGAATTCAGCGACCGTCGGAGAAGGGACCGCCTGGCTCACGACGTTCCTCCTGGCAGTTAATGATACTCCTGTTTGGACGTGCGGGAACCGAAATCGTTAGGTGGATGCGATACGGGAAATCGGCTTACGGCCTGAGCGTGACGGCACGCGTGGCGACGATATGACCATCGAGCGATGCCTGCACGGTCCAAGTACCGGTCAGGGAGCGCCGGGCGATCCAGGTGCCGGCGACGGGAAGCGCGCTCGAAGTGGAGAAAGAACCGTCGGCAGGCGCCAGAAGGCCTTTGCGGAACGATTGATACAGGCCGGAGCCGTACAGGACAGCGAGCCCTTCTGTATGGTTGCCAGCCGGCAAGTGAGTCCAGTTTACGACGATGTTCAAATCGCGCAGCTTTGCGATGGAAAAGCTGGCCGCAGGAGAACAAGAAGTTCCGGGTGCGTCGCAGAAGAGAACCTGAGCAGAGGGTCGGGCGATTCTCGGGGGAGGCGAGGCGGCACGATCTGCGCCCCGCGACTGCCGAGCCATGGCGAAGGCGCAAAGCGCCCCGAAAAGCAGTAGGACTGCGAAAAACGAGGACTGCGTTCGCAGTGATTGGGAAGATTGAAGGCGCATGGCGTTCACCTCAAAACGGGAACGGGAATGAATACACCCGTTGATCGCTGACAGAAACGTAAATGTGCATCAAGCTGATGTCCAAACTGGGATCGCCTACGACCGCGGTTTGGCCAACGTCGACGGCGAGATCCCTTATATTTGCGCCGCTTGTTGCGTTGAGTTCGTGAATCGTGCCGTCGGCCGAGCCAATATAAACATCGTTCAAACCGAAGACCGCAATTGGAGCAGACGGTGTGCTGACCAACGTACTCCAGTTAGCGGTGAACGCACTGGTCGACGTATTGTAGGTGAGGCCGTGGACACCGGTGGTTCCGGAAAAGTAAATGGAAAATGGCGAAGAGAAGCCGACCACCGTCGGGTAACCAACAATCGCGCCGTCGCCGCCAGCAATGGAGGTGATGACGGTGCCCGTCGAAGTGTTTATCGCGTAAATGGTTCCGGCATTGTTTCCTACGAAAAGGACACTTTCGTCGGGCGTCAGAACGGGGGAACTATCGATATCGCCGAGATTGAGCGTGTGGATCACCGCACCGGTGTTGGCGTTCAGTTCCCAAAGGCTCGGCTGCGCAGTACCGCCATTGCTTCTGCTGGTGACCCAGACTGCGTTTTTCGTGTAGGAAACGACCGGGGTGTTGTTGATGATGTCCATCGAGGGAATGCCGCCGGAGCCGCCGACATCTGACCAGACCGTTGTTCCCGTGTTGCCGTCAACAGCCACGATGGCATTGCCGGTTGTGGTGGACGAGTTGCGAGTACCCAAGACAAGAAGGTCGTGCGAGAGCGTGTAAGAGGAGGTGGCGAAATTCTTGACGACCAGCGCTCCGGCAGCGAAAAAGGGCGTGCCCCCCGAATTGAGAGGGTCGACCGCCCAGACGATCTGGCCCGTGTCGGCGGCAACACCGTAGGCCAAACCGCTCTGATCGGCGACGTAGACCATATCCTGACCGAACGAAGATTCGGCAGCGTTAACAATCGGCGAGCGGCCGCTGATGGCGCCGCCCAAAGAAACAGGAGGATACGGGCGCGATCCCGTATTGGGATTCACGGAGAACAGAAAATCGGATTGAGTGCCGACCATGGCGGCGAGGCCGGGGAAAAGCGACGGAGGCGCAAGATTGGTTGTATATGTCGCAAGAATCCAATTGGAACTGTAGGGCGAGCTGGCGCTCGGCATCGCCGCTATTTGTGGGACGGTGACCGAACCGCCCTGGGCAGAGGATCCCGACGCGCTGTAGTTCAGAACTGAATCCTCGGTGAACACCTTGTAGTAGTAGACCGTTCCGTTGGCAGGAGCGCCGCACGTGTCGGAGCTGTTGTCAGTAAAGGTGGTGGCCATGGCGGTATTGTTAAATACCACCGTTCCGTTACCGAGGGCGGTGCAAACGGTATACGCCGTTCCGTCGGTTGGGACAGTGTTTTTATTGACGGGAACGCCAGAGCTGCGGACGATCAAGACGCCTTTGGTCGGATCCATGACGGTTCCAATTGCCGTGGGATACGTCCAGTTGAGCGCCACCTGACTGTTACCTGCGGTTGCCGACAAACTGGCGACGTTCTGAACGAACTCGAGGCTCAGCTCCGGAGGGCTCGCACTACTGTTGGAGTCAAAGACAATCTGATTGGCCGTAACACCGCTTTCGGTTTGATCCTTGATCAGCTCTCCGAAATTCGGAACCGGAACGCCACTGGAGCTGCCGGAGTACCACGATTGCACGTCCGGAGTGACGTTCCATACCAGCTGCGTCGGACGACCGGTAGGCGTAGCGGTGGCCGTTGCCGTACCGGGAATGTCGCCGCCCGCCGCGCCCCAAGAGAGGTCCGCGACCCGCTTATTCCAGGTCACACCCGATTGAGTGAAGAAACTAGCCACGGGATACGCCCCGTAGATGTCGTTCAGGAGCGGATACGTCTGAATCGTCAGAATCATTTGCGCATTCTTAATCCCCGCATTGGGGACTGAGGACAAATCGAAGAGGACCAAGGCGCGCTGATTTCCAAGGAGCAATGACCGGACCTGGAGGGCGTTGGAGTTAACCGTGTTCGGGCTTAACTGGTCGATGTAATTATTGGCAGCGCGCAACTGCGCATTGGACCCCGACTTTTGAATCGTGACCTGCTCAAGCGCGGTGGAGGGGACAGTTAAGGCCAGCATCAAAAAACCGCCGACCAGGACGGCGAGAGGTGGGCGCAAATACCGGAATCTTCGGCGTGTCATAGCGGGCCTTTCTCGCAATGCATCGGAGTCGATCCCTACTGAACTAAGACTTGAAGGGTGCGGCGTTACATTGCGAGCTCTGGCCAGGCACCTTGCCACAGGCCAAAGCCGTCGTCTCGTAGATCGGCTCTGACACGATCTGCGGCTTCTCATACGGTTTTCGTTTCGCGGCGGCTGACGCGTCGGTTCCAAGGGAACCCTGTTGTTCCGCCATAAGACCTCCAGTTCACTAGACGTTCAGATTGGCGCCTCGCCGACGCGACAGGGTGCGTGATGAGAGCAAAGCCCGTAAAACGACCTGCCTGGTTCAAATCCGAACCAGACGAAAATTCGAAACCGTAGTTTAGCACCGAATCTCCGCAAACCGTCAATAGTCCGGGCAGACTGCGTGACTACGAAAATAGTACAGATTGTTGCCGGTCTCTCCAGGGCGGCAGCGCTTTTCGCCCTAAACTGACTTCGGCGGCCCAACAGCCTAAGTAGACGGACAGAGCGACGCCGTGGCCGGAATATGCACCGAGAACGATTGTGTTCGGCAAGCTCGAGTGGGCTTCGAAGATTGGGCGACCGCCCCAGTTATGACCGAATAAGATGGGCCCGCCCCAGCAGTGCGAGAAGCCAACAGAGCGCAACGCAGGGTGCAGGCCGCGGACCCGCCGTTCGACGTTGGCGACGATCTCTGCCGCTTTGCCAGACGAGATGTCGATCGCTTCCAAATCCCGCCAATTCTTTACTTCGATTATGCCGCCGCCAAAGATAACTCGGTTGTGGTGAACGCGTCCCCAAAGATAGGGCAGGTCAACTGTGTAAAATGAGCGACCGGATGCGAGGCCCAAGACTTCGAGCTGCGCATGGTCAAGCGGCGCAGTAGCGACGACAAGCGTCAGTTTTGGTTCGGTGCGCTCAGCGAGAGCACTCATCTCGAGAGCAAAGGCATTTGTCGCGAGAATAACGTGCGAGGCGCGCACTTCCCTTTCGCGGACGCGAAAGCGGAGGCCATCGGAAGAATGGATCTGTTCGACGGGGGCATTTTCGACAATCAATGCGCCGAGACGGTCCGCTGAGCGCGCAAGTCCAGAGACAAGTTTGCCAGGATCGATGGTGCCGCCCGGAATCTCAGCAGTAGCACGAAGGTCTCCGGAATCTTGCCAGGCGATGGGCGACTTGGGGAGAGGATTGCTGCGGCCAATTTCCCAGGCGCCCGGCAGTTGCAAATCACAATCAATCGCGAGAGTACTCAACGTTGAGGAAAAGCCAGCGAGCACATCGCCGAGGCCAGGAAGATCGCCGGCAGCGGTTTCGGCAAGAACCATTCCGCCCGTGCGGCCGCTCGCGCCAGAACCGATGGATTGAGCTTCGAAAACTGCGACGGTTTTTGCGGGATCAAGACGGCGCAGCCATGCAGCGGCTGCAAGGCCGGTGAATCCACCGCCCACAATCGCGACATCCACTTGTTCCGGGACGAGATGCGGCTGCGGACGGAAATCAATATTCCAGGGCGGCTCGCCCCAAGTCGCGCGGCCAAGATTCACTTGCGAAGCACAGGACAAAACGGCTCCATTTTCGCTCTCGAAACTACGATGCAGTTGGCAGCCCGCGCGTCACATGCACCCTGAACCTGCGGGGAAAGTCGATTGCACCCCACAGCTATCTGTGCCATAACAATCGACCAAGCCAATGGCTAAAAAATGAAGTTCACCTTCCTCGACTGGTCGGCGATTCTCGGTTATTTAGTTATTACACTTCTATTGGGAATCTATTTCCGCCGGCGAGCCGGCGCGAGCACCGAAGAATATTTCGTGTCAGGACGGGACGTTCCGTGGTGGCTGGCAGGAACGTCGATGGTTGCGACGACGTTTGCGGCGGACACGCCACTGCTGGTTGCGGGTCTCGTGTACACGCAAGGAATCGCGGGAAATTGGTTGTGGTGGGCGTTTTTGCTGTCGGGAATGATGACCGTGTTTCTGTTCGCGCGGCTGTGGCGGCGATCAGGACTGATGACCGACGTGCAATTCGCGGAGATTCGCTATGGAGGCAGGCCAGCGGCATTTTTGCGCGGCTTCCGCGCCATCTATCTAGGGCTGCTGATGAATTGCCTGATCCTCGGCTGGGTCACGAAAGCAATGATCGGGATCGTGGCGACCACGATGGGCCCGACGATGCAAGGCTGGGGATTCTTGAACGGATTTGCGCACCTCATGACTGCGATTTTAGGGAATACATTCGCAGGCGTGAACGGGCAGGCTTTGATTCTGTGCATTTTCTTTTTGATTCCCTTCACCGGAATTTACGTTTCGCTGGGCGGGCTGCGCGGGGTGCTGTGGACGGACATGTTCCAGTTCGCGCTGAAAATGGGAATCGTGATTGTGGTCGCTTATTTCGCCGTCGTTGGCGCGGGCGGAATGACCGAGATGATGGCCAAGATCGAGGCGATTCGCGCGGTGAATGGAGGCGGTGACCCGCTTTCGTTTCTGCCGGATTTTTCGCACGGATTTTCGAGCGAGGCTCTTTGGACGCTGCCGGTGATTACGTTCGTAACCTACCTGGGAATTCAGTGGTGGGCATTCTGGTATCCCGGGGCGGAGCCGGGTGGCGGCGGATACATCGCGCAACGAATTTTCAGCGCGAAGGATGAGAAACAGGGGCTCTATTCGGTGCTGTGGTTCAATATCGCGCACTACGCAGTGCGGCCGTGGCCGTGGATCCTGACGGCGCTCGCGGCAATCGTCCTCTATCCCGGACTATCGCATCCGGAAACCAGCTACATGATGATCGTGAATGACTACGTGCCGCACGCGCTGCGCGGGATCATTCTGGCCGGATTTCTCGCGGCCTTCATGTCGACCATTGCGACGCAACTAAACTGGGGCACTTCGTATTTGGTGGAGGACGTCTACCGGAGGTTCCTCAAGAAGCGCTCGAAGGAGCGTCACTACGTTCACGTGTCGCAGGCCGTGACGCTGCTGCTGGTGGTGTCGACAGGCTACGTTGCGGCGCATCTCGGCTCGATTCGCTCCGGATGGGAGGACGTGCTGCAATTGGGCGCGGGCACGGGAGCCGTTTACATTTTACGGTGGTTCTGGTGGCGCATTAATGCGTGGAGCGAGATTTCGGCGATGGCCTCGTCGCTGGTCGTCACCGGGCTGCTGGACTGGAAGGGGTTGTGGATGTCGCTGGTGCACCGGCCGACGGCGTTTTCCGGAGACGCGACGGTGCTGTTCGCCAAAGACGCGCTCACGACGACGCTGATCACGACGATCGTATGGGTGGTCGTGACGTGGATGACGCAGCCCGAGCGGAACGAGGTTCTCGTATCGTTTTATCGTTTGGTGCGGCCGCAAATCAGCGGCTGGAAGCCGATTGCTGCGCTTGCGCCCGAAGTGCCGGAGACGCGGGACCTGGCGCGGAATCTGCGATGCTGGATTCTGGGATGCGCGATGGTGTACGGGGCTTTGTTCGGCGGAGGGAAACTGCTGTTGCACGATTGGAGCGCAGGTGCGTTGTTGAGCGCACTGGCGATTGTGTGCGCATGGCTGATTTCGCGCGAACTGAATCAAGCAGCGGCACTGCAAACCGAACAGCCGCAGGCGGGCCTGGCTTCGTCGCACCGGTAAAAATGAAGAAGAATGAAGACGTGATTCTGGCAGTCGACATCGGCGGGACGAAAGTAGCCGCCGGGCTAGTGACTTCCGACGGGAAAATTCTGTCGACAACGCGCACGGCGATGGCAGCAAACGGGGGCGCCACAGAGGGCCTGGCGACGGTGCGCGAGGCCGTCGACGGTGCTCTAGAAAATCGCGGGGCGCGGAAGATCAGCGCGATGGGTGTGAGCGTTCCCGGATGGGTGGACTCGAAAAGCGGCACGGTCCTGAGCGCGGCCAATTTGCCGTGCTGGAAGAACTTCAACCTCGCGCGCGAACTCGAGAAACGTTATCGCGTGCCGGTGCGCGTGGCGAATGACGCAAAAGCGGCTGGGCTGGCCGAGGCAGTGTGGGGCGCAGGACGCGGATACGGCAACGTGTTTTACACAACGCTGGGGACGGGCGTCGGCACCGCGCTCGTAATTGACGGGCGGATTTACATCGGCCGGCGCGGGCCGGGAGGAGAAGGCGGCCACACGACGATTGATTTTCACGGGCCGCGATGCGGTTGCGGAAAGCATGGATGCGCGGAGACGTATGTTTCCGGACCGGCGATTGCGCGGAGCGCAAGAGAGCACATCGCGAAAGAAACGCGCGAACATTCGCTGATGACGAAATGGGCGAGCGGCCACGCGGCGAACGTAACGGCAGAGATCGTTGCGAAAGCGGCTGCGGCAGGCGACGCGCTCGCGGAAAAAGTGCTCGCGGAAATGGCCGAGCACCTGTCGATCTGGATCGGGAACATGATGGACCTGCTGGAGCCGGAAGTGATTGTCATCGGCGGAGGGCTGGCGGAGCTGGCGATGTCTCTGCTGCCGCAAGTGCGGAAGCGGTTGGACGAGTGGTCCTGCAGTCCGGAGCACCAAGAGACGGCGATTGTGAAAGCATTCTATGGAGCCGAATCGGCGCTGGCGGGCGCAGCGGCACTGTGCATTCCGCGCGAGCAGATGTGGAGCAGGCCTCATGCGGAAAGGCTGAGGAGGCAAAGGCATTCGCGAAAGTAATCTTGGGCGGAGGAGGTCATGGTGATGCGATTTCTAGGTTGCATCCTGATCAGCTTGTTTCTGGCGGCGAATGTGTCTCGACAGCAAGCGCCGCAGTCATCGGGCACGGCCAACGAGCTGACAGCGATGCTGAACCAGTTCATGCGGGATGCGAGCAGCAATCGTGCGGCGGGATTCGAGCGATTTTTTGCTGACGATGTGATCTACACAGGATCGAACGGCATGGTGCACACGAAGGCGGACATCATGCGGAGTTTGCATGCGCCGAAACCCGCGAACGCGGCGAACGAGAAAGAGACTTATTCAGCCGAGCATATCGTGGTGCACGATTTTGGGAGCACGGCGATTGTTGCGTTTCAGCTTGTAGCGCGGACCGAACACGCGGACGGAAAAACCGAGACTTCGAACTATCGAGATACGGGCACGTTTCTGCGGCGCAACGGCAAGTGGCAGGTGATCGCGTGGCAGGCAACGAAGATTCCGGAGAAGACCAAAGGCAAGTAACCTCGAGTATGCGATGAGATTTGCGCGCGTCAATCCCCTTTTGTGACTGATCGAAGCATGAAGCGACTCCAGGCGCTTTGACCCAGCGGTGCGAGGAATGGTTACGACGGGCCGCAGAGATTGGCTGGGAGGCTTGGACTCGAACCAAGATAGTCTGCTCCAGAGGCAGATGGACTACCGATTGTCCGACCTCCCAGTCGGTGAGGCCCCAACAGTTTACCGTAATTAGGACGGATGAAAAAGTGGCTGGAAGGGCCTGCGATTATTTCTCCGCATTGTCCTGATCGCAGTCACCGCGCCAAAAAAGAAACAGCCCTGGGTCCGGAATAGAACCCAGGGCCGGAAGAAGGTTATTGAGTGGCCTTAGAAGTTTAGCCGCAGTCCCAATTCGATCCAGCGAGCGCCGTTCGTGCGGTTCGTTGGAACAAATTGGTTTGTGATGTCGCCAAAATTCGACGGACTCTGCAAGCTAAGCGCCGCATTACTGGAGGGCAGACCAGGAGTCTGGAAGTTCACGTGATTGAACACATTGAGGAACTGAGCCGTGAAGTCGAGCTTGACGCTCTCGCGAATTGCGGTTGATTTCCCGACAGTCATATCGTAGTTCCACAGTCCCAACCCACGGAAGGGATTGGCATCGCCATCTCGGCCATCAGTACTGATATTCACATTTCGGAATTCAGTGATAGCCGTCCCAGGGTCGGCGAAAATGTTGAGCCCGCCGCCAGGGGATTTGTGGACGCCGGCATTAAGTCGTGACGAGGGCACAGTCGGAATGCCCGCGACGTTGCCTCCGATGATAGGCGAGCCACCCCACACCTGCGAGCCCTCACCGGCTACGTCTGGAAGACCGGTGTAGGCCGTGAAAATTCCGGACCAATACCAGCCGCTGAGCGCCCTATCGAATCCATTGTTGAAATGAAAACGGTGTCCGTTGCCGATGGGAAGCTGATAAACGTAATCGGCATTAAGCACGCTCCGACGATCGTAAATCGACGGACCGTAGCTGGCATTGACGTTAAAGCTGTTCAGGTAGAACCCGGCATTGTCCTGGTTAACCAAGCCCTGGTCCAAAGACTTCGACAACGTGTAATTCACGCCAAAGGTCAGGCCCGCAGAGGTTTTCTTCTGCAAACTCACGATAAGGCCATTGTAGGTAGAGGTTCCGATGTATGTTCGCAGTTCGGACAATGCCGCCTGGAGGTTGTCGTAGGTTGGCAATCCCTGGCCAAGCCGGTACAGGTCCATCGTCTGGAACACGCTGTTTACCAAGCCAGTGGTGAAGGCCGTCGAGGCGCCCGAGACCAAGCACGCCGTATTTGTGCCACCACCACAGGTCGCGTTCGCAAAGCCTGGCAATTGATTCTCAAAGAACGGCTGAGCAGTGACAGGCTGTCCTGCTTCTAGAGCGTGACCCACGGTGTCGAAGGCTTGGGCGAAGGTCTGGCCTGACGTTGTGTCCTTGAACATAAACGGCGCAGCGTCTATATCCATGGAACTTGGCAGACGCGACGCGCGATGGCCAATGTAGCCAACCTCGAGGAGCATACTGTGGGGAAGCTCTCGCTGGATATCAAGGTCGAAGGCATTGGTGCGGCCCACCTTGAAATTCGGGTCATCCTGGAACGACAGGAGCTCTCCGAATGGCACGGATGGAACAACCGGATTGGAGATTGTGGGAACGGTCGGCACGGGAATATTCCCATCCACGCCTACACGGAAGTCCGAAGCCGCCGGATTGCTAGACGCCGCGCAAGTCGGGCAGGTCGGCTCGTCACTGCTGATCGTTTGACCGAATCCAACGCCCAGCATGGGGATAACGACAGTTTCGATGGTGGATTCGCGGTCATAGACCATGGAATAGCCAGCCCTGATCACGGTCTTGCGGTCCCCAAGGAAACGGCCAAGAAAGCCTTCGCTCGCGCCGGGGTTCCACGCCACGGAAACCCTCGGCGCAACATCACCCCAGTCCGTGTTGAAGACCGGCTTGCCGGCAGTGTGTACGGGCTCGTAACCCTGAGTGGGATTAAAGATCGTGCCCTGTTCAGCATCACTCATTTTTTGACTGATGTAACTTGGCGCGGAGAGCGGTTGCCCTGTGACGTCGTTAATCAGGATGGTCTGCCGACCCAAGGTATCGGATGGCGCAGTCTGCCAGCCATAAGAAAGACCATAGCTCACGGTCAAGGAATTCGTCAGGCGCCACACATCCTGACCGTAGAAGTAAAACTGGTTCTGTACGGTATTGTTGCTTAGAGGAGTACCGAACGGAAGCGGGTTCAGGCTGCCATCACGAACAGCCAGAATAGATGTGTTGTCGATCAGACCCAAACTTCCCGCGTAAAGCTGGTTCCAGATTGGTGCTTGCGACGCAGGAAGACAGTTTGGACTGGTCGGAGTGGCGCACAACGGTGGCTCATCCGCCGCGGGAATCGAGACGAAGGCGCCCGTTCCATCCTGGCTATCCATAATTGTCACCAGGGAAGAGATCCCGTTTACCACCTTATCAGCTCGATCAGTGAGTAAAGGCAGGTGACGGTCATCCGTGCCGAATTCCATCGAGTGCTTGCCCTTGACCCAATCAATGCTATCGCTGAACTGTATGCTCCTTTCGAAGTAGTCCTGAAAGCGGGCATTCGCCGAAGAGTTCTCGATTGGAGAGGAGACCAAGCCTTCGGCCGGGTTAATGGCGATGAATGGGTCGCTGCCGACACCACTGGCGGTACCGGTGACGGCACCCGAGGAAAGACCCGCAAACTCGGCAGCTGACTGTTCGGGCGTCACTACAGGGGTGTTTTGCCAGTTGCGCACCCAACCGAAACGAAATGTATTCGTGAGATTGGGCGTAATCTGGGTAGTCAACTGGCCGGAAGCGAGCACTGCGCGAAGGAAAACACCACCTAGAGCTATTGGGCTAGCTGGGTTGAGGACATCAAACTGAGTCCCGTTGCCAGTCTGAATGCTGCGGAAATAATCATAAGAGCCGGAAAATCGCCACCGGTCGTTGAAATTGTGATCCAGGCGGAGAACTCCATTGTCTGTTTGTAGCGGGGCAGGAGCAGTTCCGCGGAATCCGCTGGTATTCAAGCCATCCCCGATTCCGGTAGCAACATTAGGAGCTGGCAGGAGGCTCCAAAATGCCTGAACCGTCGGACTGATGCCGAGACCGCGCGGGTCGCAGGCAGCGCCACCGCACGCATTTGGGGCTTTCAAATCATAAGTTTGGATGGTCCCAGCGCCGTCTTTGAACGTAAGGATGCCCGCCTTGAGATTTGCTGTGGGGACGGTTTTCGTAAATTCATCGGACTGCGGGAAGCGATCAAGCTCGTAGTTTGCAAAAACGAAGGTCTTATTCTTGATGATTGGGCCACCGAAAGCGACGCCACCACGGTTATCGTCGAGATGCGCCTGTGGCTGTCCGGCCGCGTTTAGGTCCCATGAATTGGCGTTAAGCGCGCTATTCTGCGTATACCAATAGGCTGTTCCGTGATACTGATTCGTTCCGTGCTTGCCGTAAAGGGCGATCTGACCGCCGGAGCTGCGACCGAAAGTGGCGTTTGGATTGGTAATGCCCACATCAAACTCCTGTACGCTATCCAGGCTGGTGGGAATCCAAGAACCGTTGCCAACGAGATTGTCGCTGATGTCTATGCCATCCAACGTGATGGTGTTCTGGTCATCGATCGCGCCGGAAATTCGCGCCATTGGCGTTGGGAAACTCCCGTTCCCTGGCTGAACGGATGGTTGAAAGTTGATCAGCTCTTGAGCATCATGGTTCAAGGTCGGCAAGGCATTCATTTCCTGGCTGGTGACAACGCCACTTACCTGTGCGGTGTTCGTTTCGAGCTGGACGGCAGAACTCGCTTCAACCGTCACAGACTGGCTCACCTCGCCCACTTGCATGGCAACGTTCACGGTGTAGCTCTTTGCCACGTCAACAACCAAATTCTGCACTGCAGAGTTCTTGAAGCCTTGCTTGGTGACTTGCACTTTGTACGTGCCTGGAGTGACCGTCGGGAAAGTATATTGTCCCGAAGCGTTCGACGTCGCAGTCTGAGAGATGTTCGTGGCCACGTCTGTCAAAGTGATTGTCGCATTGGGAATTGCCGCGTTACTCTGGTCGGTAACCGTTCCGACCACGGTGGCTGAAGCCGAAGTTTGCGCCTTGGCGCTCGGCGCTACGAACAGCCCGGCAAGAAAAAGGCAGAACAAGCTGCACAGAACAACGAATCGTTGACTCACGTGTCACACCCTCCTGGCTCAGCTCGTGTACGGCAAATCTGTAAGAGGTTTATCTGCTCGTTAGACTAGAACCTCTGCCCCGGGAACACTGCTGTTCACAACCGAGGGCACGAAAGATGCCACTCTGGGCCAGACCGCCCGAGAAAACGACGATACAGAAAATAAAGGAATTGGGATTTAGATCCTGGGAAATACTTGAGGAGACAATCCGAAATCCAATAAATGTTTATGGGAAACCATAGCATCGGAGCCCTGACCGGTCGCAGTGCGACGATCATTGCTCAGCCGCCGTTTGTGTCGTCGAACTGGCTCCACAGTTCGAAGAAATCAGTCTTCACACGTTCAAACCTTCGCCCCGTTTCGGCCTCCGTCTTGGGCATTTCCGCGTCGATTTCGGCTCTCGTTATGAGGTGCTTCTTTTCGAGAGCCGCGATAATCGCGTCCTGGCGGATTGAAATCTGAGCAACTAAAGCAAGCAAGGCGATGATGGGTTCCACCGGAGCCTCCCGAAGCGCGCATGCAATCCGCCCGCTTCTTCAGAGAATTAAGATGAATGGGAAGGCAAGCAAGGTTACGGAGGCGTAGTTCCAGGAAATGTGGTTGTGGCACCCGTGCGGGAGTACCTGTCCTTAGGTACAGCACCGAAAAAATAAAGTCCAGTACTATTGCACTGGCCTGACCTCCAACTCAAAATTTAATAACAAAGAGGATAGAGCGCGATGGGGAGCATTGCCACAGATGTGCCCGGTTCAGTAGCCGGAACAAAACCCAAGGGCAGCGGGACAGATTCGCTCGAAAACGAGGCTGTGGGCCTTGAAGTTGCAGTGCGGATCCACGGCTCGCAGGTCGCTGCAGTTGTGCTCGACGCTACCGAACACGTCGAACCATTTGAAGAAGACACGTCTACGATGATTGTGTTCCCGCGGGGCGCCGTGGTGAAGTTGCAAGCGCGCGTGCGCAGCGGGCACGCTGTCGTTCTGACCCACTTGGCGACGAAACAAACCGCTCTCTGCCGAATCGTTCAGGTAAACAACGCGGCGAACATCGCGAATTACGTCAAACTCGAGTTCCTCCAGCCTGTACCGGGATTCTGGGGCGTTCATTTTCCATCCGACAGCGCTGCGCCAGCCGCTTTGCAGCAACCGCGCCCGCCGGTCGCCGAGCAGCCGCCAGAAAAGCCTGAGGCAACAGTTGCGCCCACCCGACCAGCCAAGTCATCCTCGACGACCGAGCCTGCACCGCAACTCGAACTGTCCCGACCTCAACCGAAACCGATCGTACAGCAAAGCGCGAAACAGATGGTGAGGCCGGCGCCGGCGCCGCCGGTAAGTTATGGAGCCTCTGAGGACATAACTGCTAACGAGATCGTTCCGCTCGCGGCGGCCCCCACGAAACGAGCGCCGATCCCATACAAGTCCCAAACAGCGATGATTCCGCCGCCTTCGCGGGCGGTTAGTCGTCCGCTTGAGGCTCCGATCTTTGACTCGCTGTCGACAGGAGAGGAAGTATTTGGGAAGGAATCTGGTCTCGCGACGACCGAAGAGACGGCAATCCTGAAGTCAGATTCCAGAACAACGCGAATGTTTGCACCGTCCCTGGACCCGTCTTCGCTGATGCAGTCTGTCGAGGCACCCAAGACGCACACAGGCATGAAGGTCTTCCTGAGCGTCGCGGCGGTCGTGATTCTTGCCGCGGGAGCAGTGTTCTACGTTCGGCAGTATCGAGGAAACGCGCGCCAGGGGGACAACGTCGCGACGCCGGCGAGCATACCGCAAAACCTTGCGTCAACGACATCTTCCGCGGCTCCAGCGCAGACGACGCCGCCACAGACCGAAACAGCCGCGCCACCTCGAGTCCAGATGCCGTCCCCTACGGAAACCGTTTCGACCGTAAGACGCACCCCGGCTCCGGTGGCCACACAGCAAGGCACCATTACAGTAACGCCAGTTCATAACGGCGCAAAGAGCGCGGGCTCCGATATCCATCCCACAATTTCCAACGGACTGGCCGACATCTACGCCGGCGACTTAGCCGCTCGACCGCAACCGACCAGGCGCAAGAACACGCCCCTACAGACATCGGTTCCGACGATTAACGGTGCGCCACAACAGTTCTCAGAAGCTTCAGCAAACGCAGAACTTGACCCGCTCGTCAGGGGTCCATCCGCGTCGCTCCCAAGCCTGCCGAAACCCACCGAGGCGCAGCCCGTCGTTCGCGGCGGAATCGTATCCCCGCCTCGTTTACTGCACAGCGTGCAGCCGGCTTATCCGGCGCTGGCGATGTCCAACCATGTTGAGGGAGACGTCCAAATCCAAACGCTCATCGACCAGACAGGCAAAGTGATTTCGGCGAAGGTGCTCTCGGGACCAGCCCTTCTGAGAAACGCCGCCACGGATGCGGTGAAGCAGTGGCGATATTCTCCCGCAACGCTCGACGGAAAACCAACGAGCATGGAATACCGAGTGACGGTTAGCTTTCACTTGAGCCAGTAGCGGGGATCTGCGCCAATCAGGAACAACCGCGTTTGCCTCCGGTTCACATCCAAACACAGCAGGATGGGTATTACTTCGCAGGCACGAGGCGCTTGTCGACGATGTAGTATTCTGCGCCTCGCCACTCGATACGCCGCTTGAAGAAACTTGCCAGCCACACGGTAAAGGCGAACGCGTCGCGCAATGGCACGAGATAAAACTTCCGCCGCAGGATCGGATCGTGAACACCCCAGACACCAACCGTCCAAGCCATTAGCCCCCGCAGTACGGCGTATCCTGCCAGGTACAACGCTGATATTTTCCATGACGGAGCGATCAAGGCGGCAAGAACGACCCAGGGAAGTCCGTGCGTGAAGATTAGAGAAAAATGCCCCCAGGGCTGCGAGTGCTTCATCGTAAGCGTCCAGCGAACTTGATGGCGAAAACACTGGGCGAGCGTCTGCGTCGGAAAAACAGTAAACACCGGAAATGTGGTGACTTCGACGCGATAGCCGAGGGCTGCAATGCGATGGCCCAGCTCGTAGTCGTCCGAAAAATGGTCAACGAGCGCTTCGAACCCTCCGATTTCGGCGAGCCGTGCTTTTGTGGTGGCCATCGTGGCGCCCAGAGTGAAATCCACGCCGCCTAACTGCCATGCGCAGAGCACGCCCGCATCGAAATCGGAAGTATTGCCGAGCGCTTCCATTTCTGAAACCAGCGAGCCATCGGTGATGCCGCGGTATAAACAAGTGACCGCACCTACGTTCGGGTTCGCGAAGGGCGAGGCGACAGCGGAGAGGTATCCGGGAGCCACCCGAATATCGCTATCGCTGATGATCAGTATTTCGTGCTTTGCTTCGCGGACCATGCGGCACAGCTTGTTGACTTTGTCTCCCGTGCCGAGCGGCTCAGCGCCGATCAGCAAGCGGATCTTGCACTGGGGAAAATCGCAGATCAGTTTTTCGATGATTGGAACAGCGGGATCGGTACCTTCGGTTACGCCGAAAATGATTTCGAATTCCGGGTACTCCTGACGGCAGAAGCTGGCGTAGTTTTCATAAGCCTCGCGATCAAGCCCGCGGACCGGCTTCAGAACGCTGACGGGCGGAGCAAAGTCCGTTTGCAGCGGAGGCCGGTTGCGGAAGAAGCGGAGCGCCGCGGCTGTCGCGAGCAGATAGTAAGCGAAAGGCGCTAGAGCCAACGCCAGCAGCGTCCATCGCAGGATTTCATGCCACACGGGCCGTCCTTAAACGCGAAAATGCACGGGTTTTGTGTCGAAGTATGTTCAGCTCACGCAGACCAACAGAACGCCCAAACAAACCAACGCAACACCAATCCAGCGTCTCGCCTCGATCTGCTCTCCCAGAAGGAACTTGCCGCCAAATGCCCCGAAAACGTAACTGAGCGCAGTCACAGGAACAACGAAGCTGACATTCTCCCAGGAAAGCACCATTAGAAGCGCAAAAAACGACAAAGCCATCAACAACAGGCCAAGCCACATCCATCCGATACAAAATGCGCGCCCGATCACCCGAAGCAGATTGGATGGTGTGAAACTCTGGACTTCGCCAATTTGCTTCATCGCACGGGTTACGGACAGCTCTCCTGCGGTGCCGCCGACGATGATGATCGCCAGCGCGATGGCCACTCGCACGGCTAACTCTCCTCCGTAGTGCGCGGCGGCGTTCCCCCCACTAGAAGGACGCCAATGCAGATGACCAGAACGCCGACCCAACGCATTCGCGGAATCACTTCACCCAGGATCAGATAGCCAAGTATGGCGACGAACAAATACCCGGTGGCCGATGCCGGCTGCACATAACTGTAGTCGGCCCACGAAAGCACCAGGAGGTATGCCACAAAAAAAAGCAGCAAGGAACTGATGCCCAGCCAGATCGGGCCGGAGCGAAAGGTCCGTTCAAACGCGGAAAGTAAAGCGGAAGGGTGCCAGTTGGAGATGGCGCCAATCTGTCTCATCCCTTTGCGCAGCAGAACATCGCCGAGGGACCCGAACAGAGCCATCATGGCGATCAGAACGATCGTCTTGCCCTGCAGCCGATGTGAAAACTTCATGCGCCTTGTGTTTCTGTGGGAAATTCCGTACCCGTGTGACTCGGGATGCTCTTCACGCCCACCGAGGGAGGCTGCTTCGAAGGAGCTTTGCCGTTCTTTGCGTATTTCAATCGCTCCGCGCGCAGCCGCAGGAACGAAACTGCTTCTTGGAAAAGGCGCTTGCGTTCATGCGCATCCCATAGGGCATCGCGCACAATTCTCCACGCCACTCGCGGACGGAAGTAATACGAATCGTAGAATTGATTGACCGCGTCCATCATCTGCTCGCGATTCAACCCCGGATACTCCAAGTGCGGCAACTGGTGGCCGCCGGAATCCGCCAGCGCCTCAGTCGCTAGAAACCCATTCGCCGAGGCGAGATTGTAGAGCTCCGTCCCGGGATAGGCATGAGCCATGGACACTTGGATGGTTTCGCAATCCAGCTCACGCGCAAAGTCCATTGTCTTCTGAATCGTTTCCTTCGTTTCGCCCGGCAAGCCGATGATGAAGTCGCCATGGATGCGAATGCCGACCTTCTTGCAGTTGGCCGCGAACGTGCGAGCCATTTCGACGGTTGCGCCTTTTTTTATGTTCTTCAAGATTTGTGGATCGCCGGATTCGAATCCCACGATGAAGAGCCGCGCGCCAGCGTCGGCCATCGCCTTGAGAGTTTCGTAATCGCTGTGTACACGCGCGGTGCAGGACCAGCGGAACCCGACGGGCTTGAAGCGCTTGCAAAGCTCAAGCACACGGTCCTTGCGGATGTTGAACGTGTCGTCGTCGAAGAAAAATTCCTTCGCCTGCGGGAACATGCGATGGGCCTGTTCAAATTCGCGCGCGACGCTGTCAACCGAGCGAACCCGCCATGTGTGGCCGGAGAGCGTTTGCGGCCACAGGCAGAATGTGCACTGCGCCGGGCAGCCGCGCGACGTGTAGAAGGAAACGAAGGGATGCAGAAGGAACGGAACAGTGTACCGCTCGATCGTCAAATCGCGCTTGTAAACATCCGTGGCGAACGGCAGTTCATCGAGCTCCGCAGTATGAAGCGGCGGACGCGTCGCGTTGTGTACCACCTTTCCATCCTTGAGGTAGCTGGCATTCGCGATTTCGTTGAGCGGTTTGCCCTGAGCGAAATCGATGACGGCATAATCGAATTCGCCGCGCACGATAAAATCGATGTCGGAACTGGCAAGAAGACTCTCGGCTGGCTTGATCTGCACGTGCGGCCCGACAAACGCGATTTTCAGGCCGGGCTTGCCCTCTTTCATGGCCCGGGCCATCTTCAGATCGCTTTGAAAACCCACGGTGGAAGTAAAGACGACAACGAATTCATAGTCTTTGGCGATCTGAACGGTCTGCTGTGGCGTGACTTTGTGCGGCGGCGCATCCAAAAGCCGGCTCCCCGGCAGCATTCCCGCGGGGTAAGTCAACCAAACGGGATACCAATACGATTCGATCTCGCGAGTTGCAGGCCAGCGGGAACTGGCGCCCCCGTCGAAATTCTCGAAACTCGGGGGATTCAGCAAAAGGGTCTTCATCACCGACGCCATTCAACATCCTCCTCAGTCCTGTTCGGATGCCTGAAAACTTATCGAGAACCAGTAATACTTGATTCTACTTGAATTTGCAGCAACACAATAGCGAAGCTTTTCCACCTTGTTATCAAGGGAATAATTTCGCCAGCTGCCCGGTTGCCTGGAGCAGGTTCAGATCCGCGCGTTCACGAGAGAGTCCTGCATCGAGGAACGCCAGCCATTTCTCGTTTTCCAGGACCCGCGCCTGCTCTAACTGGCCGAGTGTGACGTTCACCTGGCCCTGACTGAACTTGGCCTCAATGTCTTGAAGCTGTTCCTGAGCGAGCTGCAAATCGAGACGCGCGACTTCCTTCGCTGCGTCGGCTTCTCTTAATCCCTGCAGTTGCTGCTCGGCCCCTTGTTTCACAGTGGTTTTCGCGGCCGCGAGCTCGAGATTCGCTTCATCAAGATTGCTTTTTGCAAATGCGACCTGGGCGGAGGTCTTGGCAGCAAAGATCGGAATCATGACCGAGATGCCAGCCGTGACATTATTACGCTGGAATCTCGAAAAGAACTCCTGATAGTTGTTGATCTTGCTCAGCACGCTATATTGTCCGATGAGACTGACCGTGGGCCAATAAGCCCCTTTTGCTCCCTTCAACGACTCCTGGCGCGCGAGCCGGTAGTTCTCCGCTTCGCGCAAACCGCTGCTGTGACCCACCACGTCCGCCACTACGTTGGATGCAGGTTCGACGGGCGGGGAAGCTAGTGTTATGTCGGATGAGACATGCAGGGGTTGATCTGCCGGAAGGCCGGTCATATTCCGAAGCTGTTCGGACAGAACTTGCTCGCGGCCTTGATACCGGACAATCCGCTGCTCGATTTCGGCAAGCTGCAACTGGTCCTGAGTCACAGAAACCGGAAGCTCAAGCCCGGCCGCTTCGCGTTGCTGCGTCAGATCGAGAATTTGCTGCGCGCTGCCGCGTTCACCCTCGAGCAATTTCAAGGAGCGCTGGACGTCGCCCAGCTCCAAGTAAGACGAAGCCGCCTTCACAATTACATTCTCTCGGGCGTTCTGATATTCAATCTCCTTGTTCTTCGCCAGATCTTCATCCGAATGTTGAAGCCCGCGCAGCTGCTTGTCGAAAATCTCCTGTGTATACGACATTTCGAAGACGGCGGGCGGCGAGCCTCCCGGAGTCTCCGGAAACCCGTTTGTATACGCGGCGCCTGAGCCTGTGTACAAGTTGGGCAAAAAAGCGGCGCGATCCAGACCGGCTGCGTTCTTTGCCACGGTGTATTGAACGCGAGCCAGCACCAGGTCCGGACTGTGCGCAAGGGAAAGCTTCACAACTTCCGCAAGGCTCAAGACCCCTCCGGCCGGCACAGTTTCCCCGTTGGCACTTTGGTCAGGCTTCTGTGAGGCGGTCAGTTGCGGTTGTTGCGCGCTCGCGGTCATGCAAAACACCAAGCTGCAGATGGTACCGACGCATGCAATTTTCATGTTCGTCCCTATTCGTAATGCAAGGATTCGACGGGTTGAAGCCCTGCCGCTTTGCTGGCTGGAAGGTATCCGAAAAGAATGCCCGTGGCGCAGGAGACGACGAACGCCAAGATGACCGAAGGCCATGAAATTGGGACTTCGATTCCCGCAGGCACGGGGAAAAGACTGATGATCGCCGTGACAACAAAAGGAATCAAGATCGCGATGATGATCCCGATGAGCGCGCCGGCGCCGCTAATGATTGTCGCCTCCATAAGAAACTGATAGAGGATTTCATTGTGCCGCGCCCCCACGGCTTTGCGAATGCCGATCTCCCGCGTTCGTTCGGTGACGCTTACGAGCATGATATTCATGATGCCGATTCCGCTGATCACCAAAGCGATCATGGCAATCAGCAGCAGAACGATTGTGAGCGCGAGCGCAATGTGGCGCGCGGTTTCCAGTATCGAAGAGAGATTCTGTACGCTGTAGCCGGCGTCAGCCCGGTGACGCGATCTTAGAATCTCGCTGACTCCTTGAGTGACAAGGTCAACGTCTTCTGGGTTATCGGCCTGCGCGTAGAAAGTCTTGATGTAGCCTTGACCTGTGTAGTACTGAATCAACGGAAAGGGCACGAGCACCGAGTCGGTCGTGATTTCCGTCTGGCCAAAGGTCTGCACGCGCTCCCGAAAGACCCCAATCACGGTGAAGTCCAGATTCCCCACGTGAATCTCGCGCCCCACGGGATCATCGTAGGGGAAGGCAGCTTGCGCCAGATGCTCGGTGAGCAAACAAACTTTGCTGCTCGACAGGAAGTCCCCGTCGTCGAAGTATCGTCCGCGAGCGATGATCAGATTTCGAATTTGCTGGAAGCCCGAAGTTACGCCGACGAGGCTGACGGGGCGCGCAACGCTTGCGGTCGTCACGTTCATTTGAATGTCATGCGTTCCAGCGACCTGAACCACCTGGGGAATTCCGCGCCGTATGGCTCCGAGATCGCCCATGGAAATCTGATCGGCCATGGACACGGTCTGACCGTTGGTACTGACGAGCGAGGCGTACACAATATTCGAGCCAACGGCTTCAATCTGGCCGATGATAAATCTCTTGCCGGCGAGCGCCACGGTCACAACCAATACAATGCAGGCGCTTCCGATTACGACGCCCAACATGGTCAGTCCTGCGCGGAGCTTGTTCGCGCGCAGCGAATCCACTGCAAGATTCCAAGTTTCCTCCCAGACCATTTACCGACGCCTCGCGAATCGAGTCACTATAACAAATCCAACTTCACGCCGGCCTGATAATTCTTGACGCCTTCTTCCCTGCTGGTTACGATGCTATCAGCGAACGCTCGGGACGCCTGGGGTTTAGGCTTCTTGACGGTGCGGCCCGGTCATCAAATGCTGTCGAAAGGCAAAGGATGATAGAAGGCAAACGCGTCGCAGTGGTGCTGCCCGCCTACAATGCAGAAAAAACCCTGGAAGCCACAGTCAAAGACATTTCACCACTCGTAGATCTCAAAATCCTGGTCGACGATTCGAGCACCGACGGCACGGCAAAGCTCGCACAGCGGCTCGGCCTGCAGGTTTTTGTGCACGATCGAAATTATGGATACGGGCGCAATCAGCAGACTTGCTATCGAGAAGCTCTGGCTTCCGGCGCTGACATCGTGGTTATGCTGCATCCCGACTATCAATATAATCCCGCGCTGGTTCCTTCTTTAGCGGGGCTCATTGCCTGCGGCAGTTGCGACGTGGCGCTTGGCTCGCGTATTCTCGGCGGCGGCGCGGTGCGAGGTGGGATGCCACTCTACAAGTACGTTTCCAACCGTGCCCTTACCGCATTCGAGAACCTCCTGCTGCGTGCCAAGCTCTCTGAATATCACACCGGCTATCGCGCATTCAGCCGGGAGGTCTTGCTCAAGCTGCCGTTGCTTGAGAATTCGGACGACTTCGTTTTTGACAACGAAGTGCTGGCGCAGGTTCTGTTTTTTGGTTTCCGCATCGGAGAGATTTCCTGCCCCGCGCGGTATTTCGAGGAGGCATCTTCAATCAATTTCAGCCGCAGCGTTCGCTACGGCTTCGGCGTGGTAGGCACCTCGTTGAAGTTCTTCCTGCAGAAACTCGGCGTTTTGCAATTCCGCATCTTCAAGGAAACCGGTCGCAAGCTCGATTTGAATTACTATTCTCTGGGCATCCGCGAAGCCGTTGTCACACGTGTGTAGAATTCGGGTGGCGCAGGCGCCTTCTTCGCGACTCGCGGAACCGCAACGCAAGAAATCCTCCCTGCGCCGGAACTCCGCGTGAAGCGAAAAGACGCCGCGATTGCATGCGCGCTGACCCTCGCAGCGCTGTTCGTTCACGGCTACCATCCGTTCGCGGAAGACTCGGAAATTTACGTCCCCAGCATCGTAAGAATTCTTCATCCTTCCTATTATCCGTTCGGGGAGAAGTTTTTTGAGTCCAACGGACGGCTGACGGCTTACCCGCACCTCATGGCGGCGTTTGTCCGCCTGACTCATCTGCCCCTCGAATGGATCCTATTCTGCGCATATCTCGCGTCAATTTTCCTACTGTTGCTGGCCTGCTTCCGCGTCGCTGCAAAATGCTTTGTCACGCCGGCCGGGCAGTGGAGCGCCGTCACTCTGGTTGCTGGCCTGCTGACGTTGCCTGTCGCCGGCACGTCGCTGTACCTCTTTGACCAGTATCTGAATCCGCGGTCCATCTCGGCATTCGCCTCGGTATTCGCGATTGATGCGGCCATGGAGAACAAACGTTGGCGAATGATTCTCTGGCTGCTCTTGACGGCTGTAATCCATCCGTTCATGACCGTTTTTGCGGTCGTTTTGATCCTCCTCTGGCTATTTCAAAACCGCGAGACTTCACGAGTTCCGGCAATGGGCGCGGCGTGCCTTGCCTCCTTCGCTGGGTTCACGCTGAAGAGCCCCTCGACCATCTATTGGCGATGCTTGGAAGATCATCGTTTCTATTTCCTGCTTCGCTGGACGTGGTATGAATGGCTGGGAATCCTTGCTCCTCTGGCGATTTTATGGTGGTGCAGCAAAGTTGCGAAGGCGCGCGGGTCGGTGATGCTTGCGCGGCTCACGTGGGTCGTTTTTGTCTTTGAATCCATCTGCTTCGTCGCGGGACTGATTGTCACAATACCCCGTCAATTCGAGATACTTGCTCCGTATCAGCCGATGCGAAGCCTGCAGCTCGTATACTTGCTCATGTTCCTGATTGTCGGGGGCCTGCTCGGTGAATACGTCTTGAAGAAACATCTGTTCCGCTGGGCCGCGCTGTTCCTTCCCCTCGCAGCAGGGCTGTGCGTCGCGCAGGTCAAACTCTTTCCAGATACGCGTCACATCGAATGGCCCGGGCTGATGCCAGTTAATCCGTGGCTTCAGGCGTTTGCGTGGATTCGCGAAAATACTCCCGAGAATGGGGTTTTCGCCTTGGATCCGAATTACATGGCTTTGCCCGAAGAGAACTACCAGGGATTTCGCGCCGCCGCCGAGCGTAGCCGCCTGGCCGATGCGAAAAAAGACTGGAGCGACGCGGTTCTCTATCCTTGGCTCCCGCTTGCCGACGACGTTTTTGCTCAAACCGAAGCTGCCGCCGGCTGGAAGAATTTCGGCATTGCCGATTTTGCGAAACTGAAAGAAGCATACGGCGTCTCCTGGGTCGTACTTCAACAGCCGGGCGCGCAGGCCCTGGATTGCCCCTATGAAAACGCTGCCGTGAAGGTGTGCCGTTTAGAGTGAAATCCAAAAAATACAATTCCAATTTGCGAGTCCCATTGTTTTATACTCCGCCGAGCGACACATGCCGTCGGACCATCATCCAACTTTTTCGTGCAGTTTGGGTTAGAGGTTACGAAAGGTGGCAGACCTCCTGATGACGACCGTTCGCGAAGCGACTGAAAGCTTTGCCCTGTTCCCGTACCATCGCTGGACCGCACAGCTGTCGGAGCTCGCGCCACTCTACCAACAAGCCCAACCGTTTCCGCACCTCCACCTGCGTGATTTTCTCGACCCTGACGTTGCACTGTCTGCGGCGGAAGAATTCCCCGAGACTTCCAGCGATGCCTGGATCCAATACAAGCATTTCAACGAAAACAAGGCTGGCCTGGCAAAGCGCGAACTGTTTCCTGACGCGCTCGGCAAAATTGTCGACGAATTGAACGCGCCGGAGTTTCTCGAGTGGCTCTCGAAACTTACGGGCATCCAGAATCTCGTTGCGGATCCAAGTTTAGAAGGAGGAGGCCTGCATCAGTCCGCGCGCGGCGGCTTCCTGAATCTGCACACCGATTTCACCATGCACCACCGCAATAAAAGCTGGAAGCGCAGGATCAACTTGATCGTGTATCTGAATCCCGGGTGGGAACCGGAATGGGGAGGCGCGATCGAGCTCTGGGATCAGAAGATGAGCTGCTGCTGCGCCAGCGTACCGCCGATGCTGAATCACGCCCTGATCTTCAGCACGACCGACCATTCCTATCATGGCTTCCCGGAAAAACTCCGCTGCCCCGAGGGCGTCTCGCGCAAGAGCCTGGCGCTGTACTATTACACGATTGACAGCGACGCGAGCTTCACGGGCCGCTCCACAGATTACCAAGCGCGCCCGACAGACAGCAAGGCCAAGTCCGCCCTGATTTGGCTCGATAAACAGGCCGTTCACATTTATTCGCGGGTGAAGGAAAAATTCGGCATCAGCGATAACGCCGCCAGCAGAGTGCTTGGCTTCTTCTCCCGAAAGAAATAGGGAAAGGGCGCGCTTCTCAGGAACTTTTCTCCGATCGTTGAACCAGATATCGCCGCAATGCGTCTTCCCAGGTGGGGAGCAACTCAAGTCCCTCGCGCTTGAGGCGCGCGTTTTCCAACTGAGAGTTTCGCGGCCGCTGCGCCGGCCGCTTTGTTTCCTCGCTGGGGATGGGAATCACCTGGGTGTTTTCGAATCCTGCCTGACGCAGAATCTCATGAGTGAACGCGAGGCGCGTCGTAAAGCCCTGATTCGTCAAATGATATGTGCCGTAGGGACCGCGCCGCAGGATTCGTCCGATTCCCTCGGCGGCGTCAAAGGTATAGGTCGGCGAAAGCCGCTGGTCCTTTACGATTTTCAGCGGGCTTCCTTTTCTTCCCATGTCGGCCACCAGTGACACAAAGTTGTTTCGATGTGGCCCAAAGACACTGCAGACTCGCACGATCCATGACCGATCCAAGCGGCTCTGCACTTCCCTCTCGCCCTCGAGTTTGCTTCTGCCGTAAACACTCAGCGGGTGCGGTAGGTCCTCTTCCACATAAGGCTCGGCTTTCTCCCCATCGAAAACGTAGTCCGTGCTGATGTGCATCAGCGGAATGTCCAAGTCCTTGCAGATAAGCGCCAAGTTGCGAGGCCCTTCGGCATTGACGCGAAAAGCGAAGTCCTTTTGCGTCTCGCATGCATCCACGTCGGTGAACGCGGCTGCATTGACCACTATGTCCGGCTTTGCCGTCTCCAGAACTCTGCGCATCGCCTTTTCGTCGGCGATATCGGCTTCGGCATGACTCGTACCGCTGACCTGCTCGCGCGGCAAAAGCACTTCCGCAATGGCGCGCGCCAGCATTCCCTGTCTGCCAGTGATAAATATCTTCAAGGGGAAGAGTCAGAGCTGCGCCAGGGTCGCGTGGCGCTTCGTGTAGAATTTTTCGTAATATTCCTGGTACTCGCCGCTGGTCGCCTCGCGCACCCATTCGCCGTTGGCGCGGTACCAGTCAACGGTATGCTGCAATCCCATGTCGAGGTCGACTTGCGGCGCCCAGCCGAGTTCGCGGCGAATCTTCGAATCGTCCAGTGCGTAGCGGCGATCATGCCCGGGCCTGTCTTGGACGAATTCGATCAAACCCTCTGGCGCTGACAGCAGTTTCAGCAGGCTGCGCACGATTCCGATATTGGGCACCGCTCGCCCCGAACCGATATTATAGATTTCTCCGATGCGGCCCTTTTCGAGAACGGCGTCCAGGGCGCAGCAGTGGTCTTCCACGAAAATCCAGTCGCGCTCATTCATCCCGTCGCCATAAACAGGCAGTTTTCGCCCCGCCAAAGCGTTGGAAATCATCAGTGGAATCAGCTTCTCGGGAAATTGATAGGGTCCGTAATTGTTTGTGCAGCGCGTGATGACTGCCGGAAATTTGTGCGTTTGCACATAACTGCGCACCAGCAGATCCGACGCGGCTTTGCTTGCGGCGTAAGGACTGTTCGGCGCGAGCACAGACTTTTCCGATGCCGTCTCTCTCGCCGCCATGCTCCCATAGACTTCATCCGTGCTGACATGCAAGAAGCGCGGAACTTTGCGCTGGCGCGCAGCCTCGAGCATCACCCAGGTGCCTTCCACGTTGGTGCGAATGAATTCGAGCGCCCCGGCGATGCTGCGGTCCACATGGCTCTCTGCAGCGAAGTGCACCACCGCATCAAATCCCTCGGCGAGCACCCCATCGACAACTTTCGTGTCGCAAATGTCTCCACGCACGAAGCGGTAATTGGGCTGTGAATCGATCTCCGCCAAATTCCGCAGGTTTCCCGCATAGGTCAGCTTGTCAAAATTGACGACTTCGGCGTCTGGATGCGTGCTCAGGAAGTAGCGGATGAAATTCGAGCCGATAAATCCCGCTCCGCCGGTGACCAGGATCTTCATTCGCTCCTTCCCATGGCTTCAGCGAAGCTGAATATCCCAGTTATAGGGAATCTTCGGATCGTTGTATGCGACGCGGAATTCATCCGGCTTGGCGTGATCGTAGACCTCAGTGATGGTGTTGATCACGATCGCTTCTGTTTCGCTGATGCATTTGAAGCCGTGATACACCAGGTTGGGAATCTGCACCAGGATGGTGTGATGTTCGCCTTGAAAAAATTCGTTCACCTCGCCGTGCGTCGGTGATTTCTCGCGTGCATCATACAGCACCAGCTTGATCATTCCCCGCACCGTGCAAAAGCTATCGATCTGCTTCTGATGATAGTGCCAGCCTTTTATCACGCCCGGGTAGGCTGTGGTCATGTAAAGCTGCCCGAACTGGACGAACTCCTTGTCGTCGCGGCGCAGAATCTCCATGAGCCGGCCGCGCTCATCGGGAATCATCTTGAGCTGTTTGACGCGAACTCCGTCAATCATTATGGCTGCTGGCCTCCTGTGACTTCACTCGAGTGCTGGCCGCATTGGTTTTGTTCGCGCCCCCTTTGGCCACCAGATTATTGGCCAGCAGCAGCGATTCGAATGTCCCGGCGTCGGTCCACCATCCTTCGATCACAGTGTGGCGCAACTGACCCTCGGCGAGATACTGATTGTTCAGATCGGTGATTTCCAGCTCGCCGCGGCCGGAAGGCTTGAGCGTCTGAATTTTTTGAAACACCGTCGCATCATAGAGATAAAAGCCGGTTACGGCATAATTCGATCGCGGCTGTTTCGGCTTCTCTTCAATGCGCACGATGCGCCCGGATTCAAATATCGGAACACCAAAACGCTCCGGATGCGGCACTTCCTTCAGGAAAATGTGCGCCCCCTTCCCGTGACGACGAAACTCTTCGCAGCCGGCGATGATGTTCGTCTCGATAATATTGTCGCCCAGCACCACGCAAATGGGATGCTCGTCAGCAAAATGTTCGGCCAGCCGCAACGCGTCGGCGATACCGCCTTCGCCTTCCTGATACGCGTAAGAAAGATGGTGCAAGCCGAAGTCTTTGCCGTTGCCCAGCAAGCGCAGAAAATCGCCGGCGCTATGTCCGCCCGTAACCAGCAAAATATCCGTAATTCCCGCATCCGCGAGGGTCTGAATGGGATAAAACACCATCGGCCGATCGTAGATCGGCAACAGGTGCTTGTTCGTCACGCGCGTCAGCGGGAACAGCCGCGAGCCCGTTCCCCCCGCGAGTACCACCCCCTTCATCTTCGACATTGGCAAGCTCCTCGGGAAAGGGTCAGCGCAACGACTTCTCTAGCTTACCGAGAGCCTGTTTGGCCTCGCGGTTGTCAGAATCCAGGCCCAAGGCATCGCGATACTGCTCTGCCGCCGCCATTTTATTGCCCTCCTTCTCGTATAGCTGGCCAAGCCAAAAACGCGCCCTGGAGTGGGAGGGCCAGTCGCTCCGCTCCGCCGAGCTGGCGATATACGCCTTCAAGTCCTCTTCGGCCTGCGGGAAGTTGGTTCCGGTAAGAATATGGGCCACCCCGCGATAGAAGGGCAAGCGCGCATCCTTTGGACTGACTTGTGCTGCCTGTTCCACCATGGCAGTGAATTCCGGTCCTTCACCCTTGAGGCCGTAGTAATTCGCAACTTCGAAGTAGGGTTCGATTGAGTGAGGCTTCAACGCCAGCGCGGCGTTGTATTCAACAACCGTAAGATCCGGTTTGCCGATTGCCGATTCGTAATCCGCCTTTGCCAAATGGCCGTCCACAGGACTGGTCTGCGCGATTGCATCGACCTGCACCAGCGCATCATCTTTGCTGCCACCAACGATCCATGGCGCCTGCAGCAAATACTCTTCCAGGTCCCGCCGTGCGTCTATATTTGAGCCGTCTGCTTGTACGGCAGCCTGAAACTCTTTTTTCACGCGCCTCGCCAGCAAGAAGCTTTTCTGGCGCGCCGCCATTTCGCCGTATCCGCGTCCCAGCCAGTCATGATACGGAGATGAATTGGGATCGAGCTGTGTCGCTTTTTCCAGTTCGGAAACCGCATTGGCATAGTCCCGTATCTCGTAGTAGCAGCGCCCCAGCCAGAAGTGATCCGCCGCATTCCCTGGATCTTGCGAAACCAAAGCGCGAAGAATGTTCATCGCGCCGCTGTAATTCCCTGCAACAAATTGCTGCTGGACATCCGTCAAGCCGTCGGCGTGGGCTCCTTGCGCCCCGGGCAGAAGCAGAATCATTGACGCTGCAAGAGAGGCGAGACGCACCATCTATTGATCTGCCTCCACCGGGTGAACGGTCATTCCGTCGCGCAAGGTGATCTCTCCGGAGAGCGCGACCTGCTGGCCTTCCTTCAGGCCAGAAACAATTTCAAATACGGTCGGGTCGGAGATGCCGAGCTGGACGGCCTGGCGGTGAAGCGTATCGTCATTGACAACAAAAACGAAATGCTGCTGGCCCTCTGTGTGAACCGCCCCGCGGGGAACCACCAGAACATTTTGCCGCTGGCTCCATTCAATTCTGACGTCTACGTTCAAGTTGGGAATGAGCTTGAGGTTGCGATTCTCGACCGAGCAAAGCACCTCGCCGACGCTGCGCGGTCCCTGCATGGTCACTTGTTTCGGAACGGTCTCCGTCCGACCAGACCAGGTATACTCGGGCAAACCGTCCCAGGTGATTTCCACCGGCAAATCAGGCGCCAGTTTCCCCAGGTCTGGCTCGTCGACAAAGGCTCGCACTCGCACGTTGTGCAGGTCTGCAACCTCCGCAAGCCGCGTGCTCACACTTACGTATTCGCCCCAGTAAACGGGAAGCGAATAAAGAGTGCCATCGATCGGCGATTTCACTGTGGAAGCTGCGATTTCGTTTTCTAGCATTGCGATTTGCGAGTGCGCCTGTTGCTCAGCGAGCTGCGCACTCTGTACATTAACCTGGGCCTGCGCCGCGAGCGCAGCTTTTTGCCGTTCAAGTGTCCGGACAGTAGCCTGTTCCTCCGCAATCTTAATTTGATTCTGCTCGAGCTCCGCTTGCGTTGCGGCCTTCTCAGCAACCAGTTTCCTCAGCGCTTCCTGATTCCTCTGCAGGCTTGCCAAATTGATTTTCGCCTTTTCCAGGTCACCTTCTGTCTGTGCCACTTGTCCCGGAGCCCCGCCCGCGCGATTCACTCGGAGCTGTTCTTGAGCGGACAGCAAGTCCCCGCGGGCCTTTTCGAGCTCCTGCTGGGGTATGCGCGAATCTAAAACCAGGAGCACCTCGCCCTTGCGAACCGACTGACCCTCCATCACCTTAACGTTCTCGACGGAAGTGGCGTACTGCGCAACAGCCACAAAGGGTTGGACAGGTTCAACCTTCCCGTTGCTGGTGATGGAAGCGGAAATGCCTTGGCGTTTGACCTGGGCAACTTGCACTTCGGGAGACTGGTCACGATTGGCGAGCACCAACACCACAGCAACCAGGACGGCGGCTCCCGCTATCCATGCAATCCATCGTTTTCTTGGCGGCGCAGAGGCTGCTCGCTCCGGCGACAAAGGAAAGCTCCCCAAAGATTCGTCGAATTGTAACAGAGGCTCTCGCCGATTGCCTACGCCGCTCGTTGTTTGCGGTGACAGACGGTCACTGAGCGAAGATGCTGGATTTGCAATATCGGGATGCCAGTCGTGTTCGTCATCAGCGAGGAACGGATGCTCCGCCCCGGAATCCGCGCGGAACTTCGCGAGTGCGGCATCGGGGCGCTTGGCATGGAGACCGCCGCAGAGATCGGCACAGCGATTGGCGCGGGGGAGGTCTCCTTCTGTTGTGGTCGTCGATAGCAATTCCAGAGCCGCGTCAGACCGGGCCGTGCAGCGACGGATCGAGCGCATCCCGGCAGTCGCGATTGCGTCGCGAACCATAGAGATTTCGCTTGGCTCAGCAGCGAAGGCGCTTTTTCGCCCTGTTCCAATCAAAGAGATTCGAGCCGCAGTGCTCGAGCTCGGCCCAAGGCCACCGCGCCTGACAAAGGGCGCGCTTGACCGCGATGGGAGTCCATTTCCCTGTTTTACTTGCTCGTTGGACCCCGACGAAACGGTGGATTCAACCGGACGTTTTCTGGTCCTGGCCGGAACCCTCTCTGCTGATGTAACATTCCGCCCTCCCGTCCGTATGAATAAGGCAAACCAGTCCGCGCGCATTTGCTAGTTGTGAGGGTCAAATGCGCGAAACGAGGCCAACGTGATTGAAGCGCGAGAACTGAGCAAGGTTTTCACGGACAAGAAACGCGGCCAGATAAGCGCAGTGGATCGCGTAAGCTTTACGTGCGTTCCGGGCGAAATCTATGGGTTGTTAGGAGCGAACGGCGCGGGTAAGACCACCACGCTTCGCGTGCTGGCGACAATCCTGGCGCCGACATCGGGAACCGCCACAGTGGCGGGATTTGACGTGGTGCGCGAGCCCGAGAAAGTTCGCGCGAATATCGGCTTTCTTTCCACGGCGACCGCCTTATATGACCGGCTGACTGCATTTGAAACAGTGGAGTACTTCGGCCAGCTTTACGGTCTGGACTCGGCCACAATCAAGCAGCGCGCCGACGAGCTTTTCAAAGCCCTCGACATGGAAGAGTTCCGCGACCGCCGGTGCGCCAAGCTTTCGACCGGCATGAAGCAAAAGGTTTCTATCGCCCGGACGCTGATTCACAATCCCTCGGTAATGATCTTCGACGAACCTACCAGTGGCCTGGATGTGATGACCGCACGCTCGATCATTGAATTCATCCGGCAGTGCCGCGAGCGCGGGAAGACCGTGATTTTCTCGACCCACGTAATGACGGAAGCGGAAAAACTTTGTGACCGCATCGGAATTATCCACGGCGGAAGGTTGCGTACGGAAGGGACGCTCGAAGAGATGCGCGGACGGTACCGGAAGGAAAGCCTGGAGGAAGTTTTTGTCGAAGTTTCGGGAGATGGGCGATAAATCTAGCAAGTGGTGTCAATCCCCAACGCACCATTCTCTAGGCCAATCCGATCCATCCGGCCCGCTGCCGTAATCCACAGAGGCTTTTGGCAGCGTACCTCGGACGGGATTGTCTCCGTGCTAAAATCGCTGCGAAATGGCTGACGCGCCGCTCATTGACGTCCGCGAGCTCTCGAAGCACTTTCGCACATTCAAGCGCCGCGAAGGCGTTTGGGGTTCGATTCAGAACCTTTTTGTGCGCGACTACGCGACCGTCAAAGCCGTGGACCGTGTGAGCTTCACGGTCGAACGCGGCGAAATGGTCGGATACATCGGCCCCAATGGCGCGGGAAAATCCACCAGCATCAAAATGCTCACCGGAATCCTGATGCCCAGTTCCGGCGAGGCGCGCGTGAACGGCTTCCTGCCCTATAAGCAGCGCCGGCAGTACGTAAAAAGCATTGGCGTTGTGTTCGGGCAGCGCACACAGCTTTGGTGGGACATCGCCGTTGTCGAGTCTTTCAAACTGCTACGGCGCATTTACGAAGTTTCGGAAGACGACTTTCGTGAACGGATGGGAAAGTTCAACGAGATTCTGAGCATCCAGGACTATCTCTTCACACCGGTGCGCAAACTCTCCCTGGGCGAGAGGATGCGCTGCGACTTAGCCGCCGCACTGCTGCACAATCCTCCGCTGCTTTTCCTTGACGAGCCAACGATCGGCTTGGATGTCGTAGCAAAAGACCAGATTCGCAAGTTTCTGCGAGCCATCAATCGCGAGTTTCACACAACGGTGCTGCTTACCACTCACGACCTGGATGACATTGAAGAACTGTGCAGGCGAATCATGATTATCGATCATGGCCGGTTGCTCTATGACGGCCCTCTCGATCTGCTGAAACAGAAGCTTTTGCGGACTAAACAGATCAAATTTGCGGTGAAGGATTCGGTGCAGCTCGCAAGCGTTCGTTCCTTCGCACGCGATGGCATGGAGCTCGAGCAGGTCGACCCGCTGACCTATCGCATTCGATTCGACCGCACAAAGCTTGCAACCGCCGATCTGATTCGCCAGATCCTGAACACCGTAGAAGTACGCGACTTGCTGATCGAGGATGAGCCCATCGAAGAAGTGGTGAAGCGAATCTACGCCGGGGAGGCCCTGCAAGAAGTGGTGATGTAGGATCTCCTCAGTGCGACCGCCATGAAGCAGAAACCAGAAAAAACCTCATATCACATGACGCCGGAAGAATTCCGGCAGCATGGAAAAGAAGTTGTGGATTGGATCGCCGATTATTACGAAAACGTTGAATCCTTTCCCGTGATGTCCCGCGCAAAGCCGGGAGAGATACGCGCCTCGTTGCCGGAGCATGCGCCCCAGCAAGGCGAGACGCTTGACGCAATGTTGCGCGACGTCGAGAAATTGATCTTGCCGGGAATCACCCACTGGCAATCGCCGAATTTTTTCGGATTCTTCCCGTCCAACACCTCGTTTCCGTCAATCTTGGGCGAACTGCTGTCTTCGGGGCTGGGAGTGCAGGGAATGCTCTGGGCCACGAGCCCGGCGTGCACGGAACTCGAAACGCTCATGCTCGACTGGCTCGTCGAGATGCTTGATCTGCCGCGAGAATTCCTCTCGACAAACAAGGGTGGTGGCGTGATTCAGGATACAGCTTCGAACTCTTCGCTGTGCGCCCTGCTGGCAGCGCGGGAACGGGCGACGCAGTTCCTGTCGAACGAGCGGGGCTGTAACGGCAAACTGGTTGCCTATACGTCGGCCGAAGCGCATTCCTCGATCGAGAAAGGTGCAAAGATCGCGGGCATCGGCCGCGCAAACTTGCGCCTGATTGACGTGGACAGCAAATTTGCGATGCGGCCGGAAGCGCTCGCTGCCCAAGTTGAGCGCGATGTCGCCGCCGGACTTGTCCCTTTTTTCGTTTGCGCGACCGTAGGGACGACTTCATCGAACGCCATGGACCCGCTGCGGGACATTGCCAGGATCTGCGACGGACATAGAATATGGCTCCACGTCGACGCGGCCATGTCCGGTACAGCGGCGCTGTGCCCGGAGTTCCGCTGGATTCACGATGGCTTGGAGGCGGCAGACAGCTATTGCTTCAATCCCCACAAATGGATGTTCACGAATTTCGATTGTGATTGTTTTTACGTCGCTGACCGCAACGGCCTGATTCGAACGATGAGCGTCCTGCCCGAATACTTGCGCAACAAGGCCACCGAATCCGGGGCGGTAATTGATTATCGCGACTGGCACGTGCAGCTCGGACGGCGCTTCCGCTCGCTGAAGCTGTGGTTTGTGATTCGCCACTACGGAATCGAAGGCTTGCAGCATCACATTCGGAGGCACGTTCAACTGGCCCGGGAATTTGCCTCATGGGTTCAGGCCGACACGGACTTCGAACTGGCCGCACCGGTCCCGCTGAATCTGGTTTGCTTCTGGCACCGCGCCGGCGACGAAGTCAGCCAGCAGATACTCGACCGCCTGAATCAAAGCGGTAGGATGTTCCTCACGCACACCCGTCTGAACGGCAAGCTTGTCCTCCGCCTAAGCATCGGCCAAACGAATACCGAACTGCGTCAGGTGGAGAAGGCTTGGAAGCGCATCCGAGAAGCCGCAAAAAAGACTCAAGCATAAGCGAGTTCCTGCAAGCCCGGCCGTGGGGAACACATCACTTTGGACCCGATCCTGAAACCAGCGCTCAGCTGGTCTTTACCTCCAACGGCCTATTTGGCTTGAGCTAAATCACATACCGATTTCCATATAAATATTCGGTTACACGTATATGAAGTTCCCATATACGTAGTATAAAAATACTAAAAACAGTAAATTGTGTATATTATAATTAATGCAATAACCTGTCAGTGTGGCAGCGAGATTGCCACATGGGGCGTTGTCAAAGTTGGGGATGCGGTGATCGTGCTATGGCCATTATCCGGCCCGACCACAGGTTTCCTTTTTATTACGACACTCGTAGGGAGGACAGATGAAAAGCAAGCTAGCGGGAGTGTGTCTGCTCTTTTTAAGCATCGGACTTCTCTTTTGCGGAAAAGCGCGAGCACAGGCAACGGCAAGTGCGTCGTTAACGGGAACCGTCACCGACCAATCCAAAGCAGTGGTCGTAAATGCGCAAGTGACGCTGACGGATAAAGACACAGGAGCGGTACGGAGTGCGAAAACGAACAGCGCCGGCTTGTATCGCTTCGATCTTCTCCCTGCCGGCAATTACGCGCTGAAGGTGACCTTGCAGGGCTTCAAAGCTTTCACCATTGCTTCGACCGAATTAATCGTCGGGCAAACCTCGACGGAGGACGTCGTTCTTGAGCCCGGTTCCGTCGAGCAAACGGTCACCGTGACGGAAGAGGCTCCCATCGTCGACGTTACGAAGACCAACGTCGGATTGGAAGTAACGCAGCAGCAGATTCAAAACATGCCTCTGAATGGCCGCGACTTTGGCAACCTCGCCTATCTGGCGCCCGGCGCCAAGCCAGTGAACTCCTATGATCCTACGAAGAATCGCGTATCCGTAGTGTCCATCAACGGAGCCACGGGTCGCAACATGAACGTCACCGTGAACGGAATCGACGATAAGGACAACACCGTAGGCGGCCCGGTTATGCAGTTGCCCCTTTCCGCGGTCCAAGAGTTCGACATCTCTACCCAGCGCTTTTCCGCCGCCAACGGCCGCAGCGAAGGCGCGGTCATGAACGTCATCACCAAGGCCGGCTCAAATCGATGGCACGGCGGTGGATATTTTTACGACACCCAGACCGATTTGAACGCGAACAACTTCTTCTCTGAGCAGAGTAATTCCCCGACGCCGGAGTTTCAGCGCCAGCAGTTCGGCGGAGATATCGGCGGTCCGATCCGCAAGAACAAAGACTTCGCTTTCTTCGCTCTTGAGCGCCAGAGAGAACACACCGCAGACCCCATCAACGGCGCGGCCCTCGCCAGCCTGACGCTCGCAGAGCCCATCGGGGCGGATCCAGCCCCTTCAATACCCACTCCGTATTTCGACTGGCGATATTCCGGCCGTCTTGACCATCGCTTCAGTCCCGGCGAATTGCTCTTCTTCACCTATAGCGCGCAGAACAACAACAGCCTGAACGACCAGTCCGGCAATGAGAACGACTTGACGGCTGGCAATTTCACGACGAATCATTTAATCCTGTCGACGATGACCCTGAATTCCGTGATTTCTCCAACCATCGTCAACGATGCCACAGTCGGCTACCAATACTGGAACAACGTAATTGGCACCAGTAAGCTCTCGCCGTTTACGGCCATTTTCCCCGACGGAAGCACCTTCGGAACCAACGGCAACGTGCCGCAACAATCCATTCAGAAGAAATGGCAATTCAAAGACGATATCTCCATCGTTCATGGCGTTCAGACCTTCCACACCGGAGTCGATTTCGTATGGGAGCCGGTGTTGGGCGGATTATTTGAGTTCACGCCGGTGCCAACCCTCACCTTCCTGGCGAATCCGGCGGATATTCTTGCCAATGCGGGCGGCCTCTATCCCGATGGCTTCGCATCTCCGGGCGCCGTGGGCAACATGACCGGCGCTTCTGGCGATCCGGATTTCTTCCTGGCTTCAAAAATGTTCGGCGTTTATTTCCAGGATGACTGGAAGGTACGGCCCAGCCTGACATTGAACCTGGGCGTTCGCTGGGACAAGGACATTGGACTCTACGCCAGCAACCAAATTCCAAACAATCGTACCTACCAGGAATTGAAGGCGGTCGGCAGCCCCTACGCATCCAGCATTCCGCAGGATGACAATCGCGGCATTAGCCCGCGCATTGGCTTTGCGTGGGACATCCGCGGAAATGGCAAACAGGTTCTTGACGGAGGTTATGGACTGTATTTCGGTCAAACGTTCATCAACATCCCGCTGTTCATGATGCAACAGGCCAATCCGTTCATCTTCGCTACGACCTATAACCTTACGTCCGCAGGGCCGGGCGATCCGAACTGTACCGTGGCCAACAATTGCGTGGTCCCGGGAACGAACATTCTGCTGTCGAACTGGAGGTTCGGCGTCGACCCCCTGCCCGTCTCCCCGCCGCCTCCAACAGAGCTGCCGGCCAACGCGACCGGAAGGCTGATGGATCCGAGTTACCGCAATCCGTATTCGGAACAGTGGAATATCGGGTACACATACGAGATCAATAGCGTCTCGAATTTTGAGGTGGACTATATTCACGAGCTTGGGTTGCACGAAGCAAACTCGCTCAACATCAACGCAATCGATCCCGCAACAGACATACGAGTCTATTCGAATGCGTTTGCGAGTGCGGGCGTACCTGTGCTGGGTTCCATTACAGATTCCCAGTCGAATGGGCGCTCCCGCTACGACGGTTTGAATTTCGTTTACACGCGCCGCATGAGCCAGCATTTCACGGTAAACGCAAGCTACGTCCTTTCTCGAGCCGTAGGCTGGGACGGCAGCGCTGCATCGTTTGGAAACAGCCCCGTCAATCCGTTCGATCCGTGGAATCCAGCCGTAGATTTTGGACCGGTACCAAACGACGAAAGGAGTCACATTGCGGCCAGTGGCATCGTCAGCCTGCCTTGGGGCTTTGATGTCGCGCCCATCATGCAGTTCGGAACGGCTCGGCCTTTCACCGCGAGTGCCGGCCAGGACGTTCTGGGCATTGGCTCGAACACGCCGCGTGCCGTGGTTCAGGATAGCGACCCCACGAACTATACCTACTTCAAGGTCCTGCAGAATCAGGATGGCCTCTCGAACAGCAAGGTGGTCGCGGCGGAGCGAACCTGCCTAGCCGCGAATCAATGCATGTTTGTCCCATTTGATAGCTTGCGCGGACAGGACTTCTTTGAGCTGGACGCGCGCGTATCGAAAGCAATCAATTTTGGCGAAAAGGGACAACTGAGGTTGATTTTCCAGGCCTTCGACCTTACCAACCGCGCCAACTTTGGCAATAGCTTCGGCACAAGCGTGCGTTCTCTGGGCACTTTCGACCAGCCCACCGGATTCATCGCGCCGAGCGGAACGATCATACCCAAGTCGTTCCGCGCAGAATTCGGTGCGGAGTTCAGCTTCTAGCTTCGCAGCGAACGAGGCCAGTAACGTAGTGACGAAAAATCTCTAACGAGGAGGGGGGTGCCCAGCCGCCCTCTTTTTTTATTTTCGGTGCGTTTTTCCTTGGCTCTGAACTCGACTCTCGAGTGCATTTCGAATCGAGTGTTTTGCGATTTTTTGACAAGAACCTTCGTTTTCGGACATCCTCTTTTCCGTTTCAGCGCGTATTCTTTAGACTGACATCTCCGAGAGGTTTCGCAAAGGGGCTTTCGTGGCTAGCCGCGTACAATCTGCGCTCGTTCCCTACGCCGAATTTGCCCGCATCGGCTTCGTAAACATTCTGGCTTTTCGCCTGCGCTACTTCACCGGCATCATCACCTATTTCCTGAACGTCACGATCTATTACTTCATTTGGAGCGCCGTCTTCGCGCACGCGTCGGGTTCCATCGCGGGATTCAATTTGCGGCAGATGATCACCTACGTAAGCGTCGGCTGGATTATCCGGTCATTTTATTGGAACACCATCGATCAGGAGATGGCCTACGAAGTGATCGAAGGCAAGATCGCGATGGACTTGATCAAGCCCGTTTCGGTGCTCTGGATGTGGATATTCCGCGCCATGGGCGAATCCGCGTTCCGCTTGGGATTGCTCACAGTGCCCACGGCAATCGTTGTCAGCTTGGTTTTTCCCGTGCAAGGGCCTGCATCGGGCCTCGACTTGGTCCTTTTCCTCGTCGGAGTGCTCGGCTCGTTTTTCCTGATGGGCGCGATCAATTTCATGATCGGCACCTGCGCCATTCCCCTGAAATCCATCCTGGCGATGATTCGCGCGAAATACTGGCTGGTCGAACTGCTCTCCGGCTTGCTGATTCCCATGACGTATTTCCCCAAGGCGGCGCAGGCAATCCTGGCGTGGCTGCCTTTTGAACACATCGCCTACACGCCGCTTTCGATCTATCTGGGGAAATTCTCGGCAAACAAGGCCATCGGACTGCTTGCGATCGAATGGGCCTGGGTGGTCATACTGCTCTTCGCGGCGCACCGGTGGTGGGAACACGCAACGAAGAAAATCACGATTCATGGAGGATAACAGGTTGGCTTCGCATCAGAACCGTCCGGAAGGAAGTCTGGAAAATTGGCTGCGCCAGCTTGCGCGTGGCTTCTGGCGGCACTCGATCCTATTCTGCGAATATGTTTCGCAGTATGCAAAGATGCGCATGGAATACAGCGGGGACTTCATTGTCTCGACGGCAACCAGCTTTGCCGCGACGATCTTTTCGCTATTCTTCGTAGTCATTTTATTTCAGAAGATACCCAGCCTGGCGGGCTGGACGTTTCCGGAGGAGATCTTTCTCTACGGCTTCTCGCTCCTGCCTTATGGGATTTTCAACATCATCAGTCTCAACCTCTACGATTTTGGCAACAACTACATCATTGAAGGCAAATTCGACCGGGTGATGCTGCGGCCGGTCTCAACTCTCTTTCAGGTGCTCTTTGAACAGTTTCGCCTCGAGTCGATGCAGGAAATCGCTACGGGGCTTTTCTGCATGGTCTGGGCTTCGCGGGAGCTCCAGGTACATTGGACGATTGAAAAGGCATCCTTGCTGATCTTTTGGGGCGCATGCGCGGGAATCATTTACGTTTCTGTTTTTCTCCTTCTCACCACCGTATCTTTCTGGTTTGAGGATCGTATCGGCGTCCACCCGCCAGTATGGAACGTGATTGCGTTCGGACGGTATCCGCTTTCGATTTACTCCGGCGCAGTGCAGTTTTTCCTATGCTGGATCATTCCGTTCGGATTAGCGTCGTTTTATCCTAGCGTGCGCCTGCTCGGACATTCCACGACGCCGCAGTATCTGCCTTATGTGCCGGTCGTCGCCGCGGGATTTCTGGCGCTCGCGATTTTCACCTGGAATATGGGGACGCGGCACTATTCTTCGACCGGCTCTTAGCTGCGGCCCTCAGCCCTTGTACTGGATGACAACCATGGTGATGTCATCGGCTTGAGGCGCCCCTCCGGTGAAATTGCGCACGCCGGTTTGGATCGCCTCGGCGAGCTGCTCGACACTTGAGCCGGAAAAATCACGCAGGAGAGCGCTTAAGCGCTCCTGCTCGAACATGTCGTCACGAAGATTGCGCGCTTCCGAGACTCCGTCGCTATAAATCACCAGGTAGTCACCAGCCGCGAGCGAAACGCGCTCCGAAGCGAATTCCGCCTCTTGAAACATGCCGACAGGAAAATTGGATGAGGACAGTTCGGTGAGTTCGCCGGAGGCCCGGCGCACCAGCGGCGGCACATGACCGGCGTTGATGTATTCCAGACTGCCGGCAGGATCGAGAATTCCGTAGAACAAAGTCGCGTAACGATCTTCACTCGAACGCTCGCACAAAAACTGGTTTACGCGCTTGGTGACTTCTGCAACGGGAATGTCGAGCGCCGCCGTGGTGTAAAAGACGCCTTGCAGCAGCGTTGCGAGCAAAGAAGCCGCGATTCCCTTCCCCGCGACGTCGCCCACAAAAAATCCGTAACGGCCGCCACTCAACTCGACAACGTCAAAACAATCGCCTCCCACCGAGTGGCATGCCAGCGTCGAAGCGGTTACCGCAACATGCGGCATCTGCGGGAACGCCTTGGGCAGCAACTCGCGCTGAATCTGGCTGGCGATTTCAATTTCGTGGTCCAGGCGGGCCTTGGCGCGAGCTGCGGAAAACAGGCGGGCATTTTCGATGACGTTAGCCGCTTCGCGCGCGAGCGTTCTCACGACTTCGCGGTCGATTTCTGTGAATGCCGCCGAGGGCGAACGGCTGTCCAAATATAGAACGCCGAGCAGCTCTGCCTCTTCGGACGTAATGGTCAAGTCCACGGCTGCGATCACCGGAAGTTTCTCAATTGGGATGGCGACGATGGTCAGCAAGGACAGGGACGCCACGCTGGCCTGCTGGCCGACCCCAGCGTCGTCACCCGTGTCGCTCACAATCAGCTCGCGCCGTGACGTGGCCACGCGCTTGAGCACGCCTGAGGAAATCTTCAGCTGATCGACGGCGATCAACTCGCCCTTCGCGTCCCGCGCCACCACTGGCTTGAGTTCCCCGGCGTCATCGGTGAGCAGCAAAACGCCGCGTTCCGTGCGCGTGATTCGAATGGCCGCGTCCACCACGGCAGAGAGCACATCTTCCAGCGACAGCCCTGAACCAAGCGTGCGCGCAACTTCCAGCAAGACGCCCAGATGGTAGAGCCCCTGCGCGCCCGGCGTGGCGGGAGCCGGCCGTTCAACCTGCTCGATGAGCTCTTCGAGAGTGGCCTCGTCGCCCAGATAAACCAGCTTGAAGGAATCGGGCATGCCAAAATCGACGGTGTCTTTGGCCGCGAGCAAACGCAGGCCGTTGATGCGTTCACCGTTGACGAACGTGCCGTGACGGCTGCCCAGATCCTCGACGAAGCATGAGCCGTTGGCTGTCGTAAGTTGAGCTTGTTGACGGCTGATCCGGCTGTCGCGTAACACAAGCTCATTGCCCGTCTGCCGGCCAATGCGGAAGGGAAACAACGTGGCCGTAACTTCTCGGCGAACGCCGGCAGGGTCGAGCACCAGTAATCGGGGAGGTCGCGGCACGTTTTATGCGATCCGACGCGCTTTCCGGAGCGGAGCGTTGACGCCGGCACCCTGCGCGCCGAAGAACGCAGGCCAATGTTAGGGGAAGTTGGCAGGCATAGCAACCGGATTGCTCGGGATTCCCTGCAACGCCGGTTTTGTGCTTGGATTCATGCTAACCTTCGGTCGTTTGCGGGATTGAAGCCTCGAACGAGCGGAATAAATGTTTGCGAATCGCACCAATTGGGACTTCACTCCGAATCACCTGAGTGAAGCGCTGGCCACGCATCGCGCGGCCGCTAAACCCTTGCTCGACCTGACGATTTCAAATCCGACAGAATGCGGATTCGCATACGCAGAGCAAGAAATACTCCGTGCGCTCGCAAGTCCATCCGCATTGCGCTATGAGCCTGATCCTCGTGGAATGCACGGTGCGCGATCGGCCGTCGCCAAGTATTACTCGGGCCGTGGAACGCAGGTTCCAATTGAAGATATTTTTCTCACGACCAGCACCAGCGAGGCCTACTCGCTTGCATTTCGAATCCTTTGCAATCCGGGCGACGGCATACTCGTTCCCGCTCCAAGCTATCCCTTGTTTGACTATCTCGCGGACATTCACGACGTAAAGCTTTGCCGCTATCCCCTGCTTTACGATCACGGCTGGCAAATTGATTTTCATCTGCTGGAAAAACGAATCGGTGAGCGCACTCGTGCCGTGATCGTTGTCCATCCGAACAATCCTACCGGACATTTCACACAAGGACGGGAGTTGACGGCGTTAACCGAAATGTGCGCCAGGCACGACCTGGCGCTCATCGTCGACGAGGTCTTCTTGGATTTCTCTCTGGACGGCCAAGCGCCACGAAGCCTTGCCGCGAATACGCGCGCCTTGACGTTTACGGCCAGCGGCCTCTCGAAGATTTCCGGTCTGCCGCAAATGAAGGCCGCATGGCTCGTCGCAAATGGTCCTGCGGAATTGAAAGCGCAAGCGCTTGCCCGGCTGGAGGTGGTTGCCGACACCTACCTCTCGATGAACGCTCCCATTCAACTGGCTATGCCCGCTTTTCTCGAGCAACGGCATGAATTCCAGACACAGCTCATCGAACGCGTACGAAAAAACCTGGCGGAGCTCGACCGCCAGCTCGCTTCTCAACACGCTTGCTCGAGATTAAAGATTGAGGGCGGATGGTACGGAGTGGTGCGCTTGCCGCTTACCCTGGACGACGAAGAATTCGCAATCAGCCTGCTGACCACACAGAACGTCTATGTGCATCCCGGCCACTTCTACGAGTTTCCTGACCGCACATCCCTCGTCCTCAGCTTGATCACCTCAGAACCGACTTTCGCCGACGGCGTCAAGGCGCTGCTTTCCTACGCGAATCGATAGCCCGGCGCCATCCTAAGTCTTAGGCGGAACGCGCCCTTGCTTCGTCGGTTCGGCGGCAAGACGGAGAACCTTCTCACGAAGACCGACAGCGAGGTCGAGTCTCCAGTCGCTGTACCGCCATCGGAGCGAGCTGGTTGCCAAGCTGCGCCAGGTATGGAACCGGCTCGCCTGCCATTTCACGAGGCTGACACTGTTCGTCCGACGGATGTTGAGACGCGCCAGGCAAACAGAACAAATTACGATGGGTTAGCGTCGGCGCATGATTCCGCCCGGCTTACCAACTCCGCTAGGCTCGTCGGCGGCAGATTCCCCAAGATAGGTGGGTGCTCCTACTGCTGCGTCTGCACGCTCGCGGACCGGCTCAGCCGGAATGTCACATGAGACTCGGACGGCAGGGTAATGTCCTTTTTCCCGGTTGCAGCCGCGCCAGCCGTCCCAGCGCCTCCTCCAGCCACAGCTCCAATGGCAGCGCCTTTTCCGCCGCCAGCGATGCCGCCAATAATTGCCCCGAGCGCGGAGCCGCCGCCAATCGCGACAGCATCTCGCTTTTTGTGCGACTTGCCTTCCATGGTCAACTCGTGCGTGTGAACGTCAACCCAGGCTCCGTTGACCTGAACGGATTGCAGGGCCAGGCTGAGCATGGCCGGTTTCGACAAGCGACCAGACGGCCGCGCATCGACCACGGTTCCCCGTGCGCGTGCATGCTGTGGAACAACAGTTTGCCCGCCGACAACCACCGGTTCCGTCACCGTCGCGTCAAACGTGTCTCCTGCGTTGCTGTCGCGGCTGGAAACCGTCGTGTCCAGGACCACATGCAGCTCCGTTCCAGCCGGAATTGTCACTGGCGGCGGAACCTGCGCGGCGCTGGATGCCGCTGGTGCGCTCGGCGCGGACGATGAAGGCGAGCTGGCCGCACTATTCGCGTTGTTTGAGTTGCTGCCACTGCCTGAACAACCACCGATGATCATCAGCGAAAACACAACCGCGGCCCAGAACGACAGACGAGGCGAACTCTTCACATTGCACCTCCAAGATTCGGAATCAAACGATGAATTGTTGTGGACTTGAGCAGCGTAACGCAGAGCCCCTGACCTGAGAATCAGGCAAACAACCTACCCCGCCTGGCGCAAATCCTAACGATGGGCAGTTGGCCCGTGCGACGCCTCCCTAGCAACGCCTGATCCAAGTTGCAGCGAATACACGCCTTCGGTTGTTGACCCTACATAAACGGTGTCGTGCGATTCTCCGACAGAAACTGCCGGGAAATAGCCATCTGCGACTTCATTCTGCGGCCGATTCCAGGTCGCGCCCAGATCGGTTGAGAGGTAAAGTCCCCCGCCGCGCATTGACGCGATCCACACATTGCCCGAAACCGCGACGCTCTGTGGCGGAGAGGCGGGCAAGCCGTGCGCAGCAAGCGACCACGCATTCCCGGCATCGCGCGAAATGTAAAGCCCCCGCTCCGACGACGCCAGAAGTAGAGTCCCGCCCCCAGACTCCAAGTCAATCACCCCACTGGACTCAATCGGCAGATCCTTCCAACTCCAAGTTTTTCCCGAATCGCCCGAGTGGAGCATGCCGCCCGACGACACAACCCAGAGAACGCGCCCATCCGCCGAAGCCACCACCGATTCAACCGGCAAATTCGCGCCGGTAACTGGTACGCCGATCCACGTTTCTCCACCGTCCTCGGAGACAAACAGACCCTGAGCCGTGGCGGCAAACCAGCGAGCCGCCCCGAACCCAAACCCGTTTACAATGGCGTGAAATCGCGGTCGATCCGCACCAGTGCCTAAACGGCCAAGCGCGCTCCATATCCCGAATTTCGGCGCGTAAATCTCCAAGCCGCCTTTCTTCAGGGCCACAATCCAGCCCCGTGGAGACGCATAGGCACCGCGGACTTCGTTAGAGTCCAGCTTGCCTCCCAAGGGAAACCACGTGCGGCCATTGTCATTCGTTTCCAATAATCTCTCGGGCGCATTCGCGAGAACAGCCAGCAGGTGGCCGGGCCGGTGCGAATCCATCGCCAAGGAGATGACTTGCCGATGATCGAAGCCCTGATTCGACACGCGGAAGAATTGTCCTCCGTCGTCGCTCACCAGCACTCCCAATTGGTCCGTCCCGATGATCACGCGGTCGGTGCGCGGCTCGATTGCCAGCGAGTTGACGACCCAGTTCTCCGGAGTCACGAGCGCCCAATTCGACCCACCATCCGAGGTTTTCCAGAGGCCCTCGGTCGTTCCCGCGTACACGACCTCCGGATGTGTCGGGTCCTGCAAGACGATGTGCGTGCGGCGCGCGGAAAACGGAATGCCCTGGATTTTCATCCACAGCGCTCCCCCATTGTCGCTGCGATAAATCCCCGAACACGCGCTGGCGAACACCCGCTCCGGATGCTCTCTGTCGACAACCACGCTGAACACATCCGAATCGTCGATCATTCCGGAATGAATCGAGGACCAATGCGCGCCAGCGTCCGTCGTTTTCCAGGGAAGGTGAAACGTGCCGGCATAAATGATCTTTGCGTCCTTGGGATCGATGGCGATGGAATCTACATTGTGAAGTTCTGCGTCATTCGCAGGCGATATGCGCCGCCAGGTCGCGCCCGCGTCCGAGGAAAGAAACACGCCGTCGAGAGCTCCTGCGACCAATTCCCGCCGATCAGAAGGCGCTTGGGCCAGTGCGCGCACCGCATGCCCTTCGAGTCCGGCGGCGCTCCAATGCACACCCGCATCGCTGCTTCGGAAAACTCCGCCTCCCTCGCCGTGTAACTCCCGCGTCCAGGTGCTCGCAAAAAGCTGCTTCGAATCGCGCGCGTCGACCACGATCGAACTGACCACAGCACTCTGCGATTCTCCCGCGCGTCCAAGAAGCCGCCAGTGATCCCCTCTGTCGTGAGAACCAAAGACGTGGCCATCCGCACAGCCAAGATAGAGTGTCTGCGGATCGTGCGAATCCATCGCCAGGGCAAACACGTCGCCCCCGTCTGGGCCCAAAGCACGCCAGGCTTGCGCATTCGCGCTAAGAGAAAGAAAAATCGCAGCCAGCACAGTAACTCCGCCCGCGACACAACGCCCGGCGGATTTATTTACACGATTTGCTACGACGGCCATGGGCTTTGCAGCACTCCAGGCGCGCGGAATGCTTTGGCCTTTGCTCGGAGTATGCGTCGCACCAGAAACCTCAATACGACGCGCCATCGGGAACCAGAACGATGTCCATTCGCCGGTTTTCTTTTCCTGCTTTCACCGCGCCCGTTCCCGTGCGGGTTAGAATTCTTGAAGGGTCCACGCCTTTCTTCGCCGACAGGTACAGTTTCGCATTGTCCCCGCGGTTCTTTGCCAGCTTGTCCGCCAGGCGCTGACCGCGTCCCGGACGTGACGTCGCATAACCGATGACGACAATCTTTGCTTTCGCATCGGTCTGCAGCCGCACGGCAACGTCATCGAGGATGCGCTTGCAGACATTGTCGACGCGCGCGCTTCGGAACTTGAAGTAGCACTGATTGATCTTCGAGGCCTGCGGAGGCGGCGGAGGCGCTTGAACGGTCACCGTCGCAGTGCAACTCGCGGCACCACCTCTCCCGTTCTGGACGCGCCCGCTTACCGTGTAATTCCCTGCGGCAAGTCCCGTGGTGTCGAGCTCGACCGACGCTCCCGACCCGGAAACCTGTCCGCCATTGGCTTGCCACTGATAGGTCAAAGGCGTGCCGGTCTGATCGTTTGTGGTGGCAGTCACGCTGACTTTCTCACCAGCCGACACGGTCGAACGATCGACCGCGCAAGACATTGTTGGAGGCGGCGCTGGCTTCGGCTGAACGGTTACTTGCGCCGACGCGGTATCGGTACCGCCGCGCGGGTCTTCTGCCGTAGCGCTGACAACGTACGGCCCAGGCGCGAGGCCCGTCGGATCCCAACGCACGGTCGGGCCGGTTCCGGTGATCGTGCCGCCCGTGGAAGTCCAACTGTATGTCAGCGGCAGATTTGCGGAATCCGTCGCCCGCGCGGTAGCGGTTACCATCTGCCCCGACCCTTCCACCACCGAGCTTGGATCGACGGTCAAATCGATCGTAACCGTAGGAAGCGCCGCGATTTTCTCGGGCCAGTAGCCTGCACCGAGTTTTATCACGAAGCCGTTGCGGTCCAGCACATCATTGAGATTGATCATGTACCGGTAGCCCGCGTCCAGGGCCACATCGTGCAAAAGGTACAGTCGGACGCCCCACACCGTGTCTACCGGATCGCGCGCGCCAAACGATGTATTCGGCGTATGGCTGCCAACAAAAACAGTTCCCGTATATTCGCTCATGATCTGCACGCGATGCTGAGGAAATGCCAGGAATCCCGCACCCACATGGATTTGGTCAGCGCGCGTGAGCGCCGGAGAATTGTTAAACTCAGCCGCTGGATCCCGCGTAACGCGGTAACCTGCGTCGCCCGACAGCACCACGTAATCGCCAAGAATGCTTTTGCTGACATTCGCGCCAAACTGAAAATCCGTTGCGCCGCTCTGCGACTGGTTGTTCAAGAGGCTATTGATCGATCTCACCGTCGGTATGAAAACATCGCCTCGCACCGCCAGGCTCGCCTTGTCGCCCCGCCGTTCGGAGAGGATTCCATACTCCCCTCCGAGGTCGATATTGCCGATGCCACCGTTATTCGCAAATGCGAAAGGATAGTCTTCGACATAAGCGGGCAGCCCGCCCGGCACGATTGCGTTATAGATCGTATTACCAAACTGGGCGCCTGTGCCTGAGTCCAAGCTCAACTCCGCCGGGTTGTCGACGTGAACGTGATTGTGCACGTCAAACTGCAGGAATGCCGTCAGGCGGTCGGTGATCCCATAGCCGAAACTCCACCCAAATTGCAGAACGGTAATGCTTCCCGGATCGCGCGAAAACTTGTTCGCGCCAATCTCAAAGGTCGCGCCGTGTTTCGGCAGTGTTTCGCCCGTATCTACGGTGAAAAGCCCCAAGCCGCCCGAAAAAGCTGACATCGGGATCCAATCGGGATTGGCTTCCACCGCGTCATTGTTAGCATTTCGCGCGCTCCGAGCAAGCCCCTTCTCATTCGCGGAAGTCGAGCTGCTTACCAGGGCTGACGCTGACGTAGTGGAAGCCGCCGACCCAGAACTCGCTGTAGTGGAAGCTGCAGTTGCCGACGCCTTTTTTGTGTCCCTCTTCGCGGCAGTTTTGCCATGGGCCTTCTTTTCTGACGACGGCCCATTCCGCGCCGTGGCGGTTCGCGGCGCGAGCACCGCCGCAGCCGCCACGCAAACACAAATCCATCTCCTCACTTTAGGTCCCTCTTTGGCTGGAAGAAATGCGGCTTGCCCGTGCCGCTCGCGTGTTGGTCGTGTTCCGCTAGAACATCTTCCCGCGTTCCCGAGCGGGAAAATACGCAAGACTGCGCCTGCCAGCAACAGATGACCCCAAAACCCGGACGATTATAATCCAGCGATTCACGGTAAACGGCGAATTTTTGACTGTATATCTGCAAGGTACTTTCGAACGTAGGAACGCTTGATGATACTCCGCCCAACCGCTTGGCTTTCTGCGGCTCGACTGGTAGATTGAAAGATAATGTCCAGCCAAGCGACATTCTCGCACCGCGTCCTCATCGTTGAGGACGAGGAAAACGCCCGCAAGGGCTACGAAGCCCTTTTGCGCAAGTGGGGCTGCGAGGTCCTCGGCGTAGGCACGGGCGAAGACGGCATCACGCGATTCCCAGACTTTCAGCCCGCCGTGGTTCTCGCCGACGTCGAACTGCCCGGCATCAACGGCCTTGATTTACTTCGCCAGCTTCACGAGGGCGCGCCCGATACGCCGGTCATCATCATTACCGGCCGGGGGAGCGACGAGCGTGCGGTACAGGCAATCGAAGCCGGAGCCTTTTGGTACATCGAAAAACCGCTGAAGCCCCCTGTTTTGCGCTCCCTTCTCGACCGCGCCATGGGCAAGATCCGCGACCGCCGCGAAGTCGCCGCCCTAACTCGCCAGCTCCGCGATTCCGGACGATTGGGCGAGATGGTCGGCACGTCGAAAACCATGCTTGACGTCATGAGGCAGATCGAAACGGCCGCTCCCTCGACCGCCTCGGTTTTGATTACCGGCGAGACCGGCACCGGCAAGGAAATCGCCGCCCGAACAATTCACCAGCTCTCGCCGCGCGCAAATCAGCCTTTTGTGGCCATCAATTGCGCGGCGATTCCCGAATCACTCATGGAAAGCGAGATCTTCGGCCATGAAAAGGGGGCTTTTACAGGAGCAGCCGAACGCCGCCTGGGCTGCTTCGAACTCGCCGATGGCGGCACGCTCCTGCTCGACGAAATTGGTGAAATGCCCGCACCCACGCAATCCAAGCTCTTGCGCGTGCTCGAAGATCACAAAGTGCGCCGCATCGGGAGCAAAGTGGAAACGCCCATCGATGTCCGCGTTCTCGCTGCGACGAACAAAGACCCGCAACAAGCCGTGGCGTCGGGACACTTGCGCCAGGATCTTTATTTCCGCCTGAACGTTTTTCAAATTCATCTCCCGCCCCTTCGCGAACACAAGGACGATCTGCCTGCGCTCGTCGACCAACTGCTGCGAGAAATGAACCAAAAGCACGGTCGTCAGGTTCTCGGAGTGAATTCCGAAGTGATGGACCTCTTCAAAGGCTATACCTGGCCCGGGAACGTGCGCGAGCTGCGCAACGTCATCGAGCGAGCGGCCATCGCCTGCGACCACGGCTCCATCGGACGCCAGCACCTGCCGGAGGGCTTCTCCCGCGGCCCCATGGCGCAAACAGATGAGCTTTCGGGCCTTCGTTTCCCCCCCGGCACCACAGTCGAGGCCGCCGAACGGGAACTCATTCTCCAAACTCTCAACGCCACCAATCAGAATAAGACTCGCGCCGCCGAACTCCTCGGCATCAGTCTCAAGACGCTGCACAACAAGTTGAAAGAGTACGAGGCTTCGCGAAAAAATGTCGTTGAGTCTGAAAAATAAGTTCACTCTGGCGACCGCCTCGCTGGTTTTGTTGGTCGTGGCTGTCGTCTCCGGCCTGTACGTGGCACAGCTCACCCGCCAGGTCATCAACCAGGCGAACGATCGTTCGCAAATCTTTGTTCAACAGGTCTTCGTGGCCGCTCAGGAGGCTCTGCGCGATGCCGCAGACCGCGGCGCTGCGCCCGTATCATCCAGCGCCGATGACATTCACGATTATGTCCAACAGACGCTCGATACAAGCCCGGGGCTCTCCGCGCTGATTGAATCCGACATGAGCTTTTCCAAATCGCTCTATGAAATTACAATTTCTGACAATGCCGGCGTCGCTCTTGTATCGAGCGATCCGTCGCTGCCGGGGAAGAACCTTGGCACGCGCTCCAATCTTTCCGATCTCGTTCGCGCGCCGTTCGCCCAGCAAATCCAGATTCTGAATGGCCCTCCGCGCGTCTACGAAGTAACGGAGCCCTTCAATATCAGCGAGCAGCCATTTGGAGAAATTCACGTTGCCCTCTCCTCCGCGCTTCTTCGTGACGAGATCTGGCCCATCCTCCGTTCCGCTGGATGGGTCGCGCTCGCCGCAGTGATCCTTTCCACTCTCTTCACTGCGTTTGTAAGCCAGATCGCGCTCGCGCCATTGACGAGAATCTCCGCGCAATTGGACCGCATCTCTGCCGGAGAATTTGACCTCGAGCCTGTGACCAAGGCCGGAGAACTTGGCCAGGTGTCCAACAAAATCAGCCGCATCGGCCAGCAGTTGCGCGATGTCCGCGAGATTTTCAGCACTCTGCGCGAAAACATGAACCAAATCATGTCTGGCCTCGAGGATGGCTTGCTGCTTTTTAACGTCGAAGGCCGGGCCGTCCTCGTCAGTCCGTCCGCCGAAAAGTTCCTGGATGTCGGCTCCGAAAACCTCCTGGGGCGCAAAATCGAAGAAATCTTCCCCGCGGACCATCCGCTTGCTCAGGCCCTGCACATCGAGCGCGCGAACGCGCTGTCGACCGACGTCGAGCAGGTCGAGGTGGAAATCCCCGGAGACCGCGGAACGCGCCGGGTCGGTGCCAGCATCCAGGCAATTCAGGAAAATGGGACGCGCATGGGCATGCTCGTCACCTTGCGTGACTTGGAGTCCATGGAGCGTATTGGCTCCCAGTTGCGTGTCTCTGAACGCTTAGCAGCGCTTGGCCGCGTCACAGCGGGCGTCGCCCACGAGGTCAAGAATCCTCTCAATTCAATGCGCGTTTGGCTCGAAGTGTTGAAGGGCAATCTCCCTCCGGACACCGAAACGCAGCAGGCTGCGAAGATGCTGGACTCGGAGATTGATCGCCTTGACCGCGTGGTAAAGACCTTCCTCGAATTCAGCCGCCCGGTGGACTTGGAACGCGAGCAAGTGGACCTGCCCAGGCTTCTCGAAGAGGTACTGGCAGCGGCCAAACCTTCAATTGATCATGCCCGCGTTCAAATGGAAACGGAAATCCCTGCCGCTTTTCCGTCCATGGAACTCGACCGGCGGTTGATCGAACAGGCCGTGCTCAATTTGGTTCTGAACGCTTGCCAATCCATGAGTCCCGGCGGCCGCCTTTTCGTTGGCCTTCGCCAGCTGGCCGACACCGCTGAAATTCGCGTCGGCGACACCGGACCGGGAATTTCGCCGGAAAATCGCGCCAAGATTTTTCAGCTTTTCTTCACGACTCGGAAGGGCGGCACCGGCCTCGGCCTGGCGAACACATTTCGGTTTGTACAGTTGCACGATGGTTCGATAGAATTTGACACGGAAGTTGGTCGCGGTACGACATTCCGGATCGAACTGCCATTGGTACGGGCCGCGCCTGTTCCGGCATCCTTCCGGGATTATGGAGAGCCGTTCGCGAAGCGGGCATAATCGAAAAAGGAATCCGAAACATTCATTTCATGGCGAGTCCAGACTCAACCCGTCCTCGATTCTGGCCCATGCGACGAGTGCCAAAGCGGGGAGTATCGGCTTTCGGCGTATGCGTCGTGGCGGCGTCTCTGCCGTTCTTATGTTCAGGCTGTGCAGGAAGGAAAGTCCACGCTGCAGCACCGGTGACGGTTCCTTCCAAGCCCCCCGCTCCGATTCCTGCGCAGGACAACACGAAGTCGCCCGCTTCGATTCCCGCGCCGACAACTCCTGCTCCCGCCAATCCAGTTTCAACATCATCTCCTCCGCCCCTCAACTCCGAGCCCGATAAACCCAAGCGGCCTGTCTCCACGCCCCCAGCCTCGGAACCCGAACGCCCGGCCGCCCCGCAGATCTCGCCGCAGATCTCGGCGTCGGATCAATCGCAACTTCAACAACAAGCAAACCAGTTCGTCACCACAACCCAGCAGAATCTGCACCATGCCGACGGTCACGATCTGAACGCCACTCAAAAAGATATGGTCGACAAAATTCGCGGCTTCCTCGACCAGGCGCAGCAAGCCATACAAACCGCCGACTGGGAGCGCGCCAAGAACCTTTCCCAGAAGGCCTACCTGCTCTCTCTGGACCTCCTCAAGACCCTCTAGCAAGGCCCAAAGAGCGCGTCGAGGGAACCCCTTTTACTGCCTAAGAAAACTCCGCAGTGACCCTCCCCGTTTCTGTTTCATCAAACCATCGCAGGGTTTTCGCTTCTGGATTCCGCGAAACCTGTCGCGCCCGATTCGGCCTTTTCTAAATACTGCTGTTGGCCTCTCTTTCTGGCTTTACTGTAAAATCGAATCGTGAAAACCTACGACACGCTGATCGTCGGCGGCGGAATCATTGGTGCGTCGCTCGCATTCGAGCTTGCCCGCGCTCACCGCTCCGTCCTCGTGCTCGACCGCCAAGATCCCGGTCAGGAAGCCTCCTGGGCGGCAGCGGGCACGATTTCGCCTGCACCCGATGAGGAAGCCATTGGCATTGCCGCTCTCGGCTGCGAGAGTTACAGGCTCTTCCCCGCTTTCATTTCCGCGATTGAAGCCGCGTCCGGACAGTCCGCCGGTTTTCATCCGGAAGGTGCCATCGAGCTTTTCTTCGAACCGGAGGGTGAAGCTGAGCGCGACGAACGCTGGAAGCGAATTCGCGACGCTGGACTCGGTGCCGAGCCGATTTCGTTAGCGGAAGCTCGCCGCCGCGAGCCCGCCATCGGCCCTTCTGCGCGAGCAGCCCTGTGGATCGCTGACGAAGCCTATCTCGATCCGCGCGTGCTCACAGGTGTCACTCTTCGCGCCGCCCAGTCGGCCGGAGCGGACGTCCTCGCCAACATGGAAGTCCTTTCGGTTGTCACTCGCAGCCGCCAGTGTGACGGAGTTCTCGCCGCCCGCACCGAGGCCTACCAAGCCGCCGAGCTGCGAGTCCGGACGGCGGAACGGATTCCGGCGCAACACGTGGTCATCGCGGCGGGCTGGCGGTCAAAGGAGATCGGAGGGGCCGAAACCTGGGCGCCCTCGTCTCCTGTGCGGGGCCAAATGGTCGCGTTCGGCCGCGTCGCCGCCGCGCCACGGAACATCCTTCGCTCTAAACGCGGGTACATCGCTCCTCGCGAAGACGGACGCGTCGTCGCCGGCAGCACTCTCGAACCCGGCGCCCTCGATAAGCACCCAACCGCCTCGGGCTTGCGCAAAATTCTCGCCGCTGCTGTCGACATGGCTCCTGCGCTTGCCAACGCGCCCGTTCTGGAAACTTGGGCCGGCATTCGCCCCGACTCGCCCGACCATCTGCCCATCATCGGCGCGACCGATATCGACGGCCTCTTCGTCTCGACCGGCCACTATCGCAACGGCATGCTTCTCGCGCCTGCCACGGCAAAATACTTGGCGGAATGGATTGGCGAAGGACGGATTTCTAAGTATCTGGAGCCGTTTAGTCCACTGCGATTTGCGGCTGCATCGCGCGGCGTCAATCGGTAACCATTGCGGGCTTTAGTGCGGGATAATTCCGCTCGGCGACTGATGGACCGGCGGCCCTGCCAGCGTCGATGCCTGCCCGGGGCTCGTGAAATTAATCTTCGCGGAAAGCAGGTACAGCGGCCGATCGAGCACGACGTCCAAAGTCGTCCCGCGAGGAAGTTCCACGTCGGGCCGGTTAAGATGCGCAGTGATTAATCCCGCGACCGCGCCGAGGCCCGCGCCAACCCCTGCCCCGGTCGCGCTTCGCGTCACGATCGCGCCGACGCCCGCCCCGACGGCTGTGCCCTCCACGACTGTTTTGGCGTCGCCCGCGGTGTTCTTGTCGGCTTGGATTTTGCCCTCTCTGTCCACCATTTCTTTTCCACCCGTGCCCGCGTCGGAAGGCACCGCGTCGAACTGCGCCTGATAGCCATTCGGCAGGATCAGGTTATTCAGCTTAATCGCAATCTCCGCCTGTCCGTGCCCCCTGCCCCGCTTTGCTTCGGTCACCTCGCCGCTCACGTACGAACCCGCGGGAATCACAATCCGCTCTCCGACCAAAATCGGAAAGAGCGTCTCGAGATACACGGAATCACCCGGACGTGCGCTGCGCGTGGAAATTGCGTTGTGCAGCACCAATGGAAGCTTCGTCCCGGTCGGAACCTGGATGTACTTGCTCGATTGAGCTGTGGTGGTGGGCGCGGTGCCAGTCGCCGCGGACGCTTGCGTGCTCTCCGGTGGATTCGCCGCGGTTGCAGAAGCTTGCTGCGGCGGAGGTGAACTGGCCGACTGCCCGCGCGCCAATGGCGCCGTCAACGCCACCGTGCAAAAGACACCGATGATCGAGGTCCTGCGCAGTTTCATGCGGTCACCTCGCGAAACACTCCTCCTCCGATGTTCCAGCCTTGACAAAAGGATGCTCCACGCATACCCCAAGAGTCAACAACACGCCGGTCGAGTTTGACTCGCACGACCGCACCGCATAGTCTGTTTGTACGGGCCGCGAATTTTCCGCGACTCATCAGGAGGACTACGGATGGCAAATCTCGCACTCGTCTACGGAATGCGCCTCTTCCCAGCCTCGGACTTGAAGTCCGTCGGCTCAGCCACAGTTCAGCTTGTCAACGGAAGCAGCGGCAGCATCACCATGCATCTCATTGAAGGCAGCAAAGAACAAATCGAGCAGGCGCTAAAGCAATCTCTCGATGCCTTCTTTGATTTGTATCCAGAGATTTGAGAGAGAGCGAAACAGACGCGGCTGCTAGACCAGAATCACCGTCTGGCCCGTCAAGTCAAAGCGCTTGCGGCACCGAATGTTCCGGCACGCCACCATGTCATCGACGCGCACCATATACGAACGCGCTTTTGCAAACTGCTTCTTGTCCTCTTCGTTCGCGCCCTGAGGCGGCTGGCTTTTCTTCGTCCGTGTCTTCCAGCGAACCGGATAGGTGTTTTCCTGGCGACAATGCGGACACGTCAGCGGAATCTGCTTCGTCTCATCTTTTTCGTCGTAGAATCTTCGGTCGTCCAATTCGCCCGCCTTTAGTTTATCTTCTCGCTTGCAGCGTCCACCAAGCCTGCACGCAGCAGATCAATTTCATCCACCGTCACGAATTTCAGCCCCGCGTCCTTCCATCGCGGCAGCCAGTGCGCCAGTGCCGCCACCGTGTGGTGCCGGTCGCCCTCAGGCGATCGATGGTCTCCGTCATGCATAAGCACAATATCTCCGCCACGCGCGCCTCGCAAGCGGCGAATCACCGGCTCGGCAGCCTGCGGCCGCCAATCCTTCACCAGCTTTGACCACATCGCAACTCCCGCGTACCCCATTTGCCGAACCGCCGCACCGAGTCCCGGCCCGCGAAAACCGAACGGCGGCCTCATCCAGCGCGCCCGGTATCCCGCGACCGACTCAATCGCTTCATGGCAGCGGCCCAGCTCCTCGTGCAACTGTTTGGTGGAAAGAAAGGCCAGGTTCGGATGCGTTTCGCTGTGATTCCCCAGAACATGCCCGCGCTCAGCGATCGTCCGCGTCAACGCCGGAAAAGCTCGCACGCGGCTGCCCACTAGGAAGAACGTCGCGCGCGCTTCGTATCGGTCGAGCAAATCGAGCAATCCCGAAGTCACATTCGGATTCGGCCCGTCATCGAAGGTCAGCGCCAGCATCGAACGATCGCCGGTGATTCGGAGCGTCCGCCCGAAGATCTGCGCGCCGGGATACACAGCTCCCCAAGCTGCGGCTGCCGCTCCGGCCAACACCAACCCTCCGGCGATTGCCACTGAACCCATATCCTCATTATTTTCGCATGCCAAGCTGACGGGCGCCGGACTTTCTGCGCGATGGTCGGCAAAACGCTCACGCATCTTCCGGTCTGATACGATACGCCCGGCGCCGCAATGCCCGCACTCGAACACAGCCTCGATTCTCGGTACAAGTTTCCGCTTTGGGTGCGGTGCGCCAGCCTCGTTTGGCTCGCCGTTTGGATGCCGGTGTACTGGCGCTATTGGGGCGTGCAGAATTTTCTCCATCTCTGCGACATCACGGTGATTCTCACATGCGCCGGGCTTTTCTGGAGCAGTCCGCTGCTCCTTTCCAGCCAAGCCGTGGCGTCCATCATCGCGGATTTGCTTTGGGACCTCGATGCCGGGTGGCGGCTTTTCTCCGGCCACAATTTAGTCGGCGGCACCGGATACATGTGGGACGCGCACTACCCATTGTGCGTGCGCCTGCTCTCGCTGTTCCACGTCGTGTGGCCGGTTCTGCTTTTGCGTTCACTGCGGCCCACCGGTTACGACCGCCGCGGACTCGCGCTCGAATCCGCCATCGCTGCCGTTGCCATGATCGCGTCGCGTTTTGCCAATCCGTCCCTGAACATCAACTACGCGTTCCGCGCTCCACTGGGTAATCGCCCTTGGGGTCCAGCGCCCCTTCACGTCGCGCTCCTGTGGCTCGGCCTCGTACTTCTCATCTATCTGCCCACGCATCTGCTCCTCACGAAACTTTTCTCTCCTCGCGCCGCTCGCAAGCGGGAAACATAGTCCCCTCTTTCTTGGCCCCCGCGAAACTCCCCGCACTGTGTTGCACTTTCGTTATAATTGACCTGAGGGCTTTTCACGCATAATGCCGGCTCAACAACAGTCTCCAGGCTTTCGCATCGGCCGCATTTTCGGCATCCCCGTTTACTTGCACGCAAGCTGGTTCATCATGTTCGCGCTGATAACATTCTGCTTTTCCGGGGTCGTAAAGTCGCAGCATGCCGGCTGGAATCCGGCGCAGTATTGGCTCCTGGGCATTTTAATCAGCCTCATTTATTTCGGGTCCATCGTCTTTCACGAACTAAGCCACAGCCTCGTCGCCCTGCACTACAAAATCCCCGTGGATTCCATCACGCTCTTCGTCTTCGGCGGCCTCTCGCGCATCTCCCGCGAAGCCGAGAGCGCATTGCAGGAATTCAACATCGCGATTGCCGGCCCGCTTTCCAGTTTTTTCCTTGGCGGTCTGTTTCTCGTCGCTTACGAATTCAGCCCGGCCGGTAGTGCCATTCAGGCCATATCCTGGTGGATGGGTGTTCTGAACCTTCTCTTAGGCGCGTTCAATCTCATCCCCGGATTCCCTATGGATGGTGGCCGCGTTCTTCGCTCTGCGGTCTGGGGCGCCACGCGGAATTTTGAGAAGGCCACTCGCATCGCCGCACGCAGTGGACAATTCATCGCCTACTTAATGATCGTGCTCGGAATCTGGGCCGTCGTGCAGCAGAACAGTGAACTATCCCGCATCCTCGGCGGCTGGTTCGAGGGAATCTGGCTGGTCTTGATCGGCTGGTTCCTTCTATCCGCTGCGCACGAAAGTTACAGCCAGGTGGCCGTGCGCAATACGCTCGCGGGCCTTCATGCAGGCGACGTCATGTCCCCCGACGTGCCGACTGTCCCGCGCGACATTTCCCTCGACGACTACGTCCACGAAGTTCTGCGCACTGGCCGGCGCTGCCATGTCGTCACCGGTAACGGCATGGCCGTCGGCCTCGTCACGCTGCACCGCGTCCAACATTTTCCCCGCGAGGAATGGGTGAACACTTCCATCCAGGCCGCCATGGTCCCGCAGAATGGAATTCATTGGGTATCGCCGACCGAACCGGTCATGGGCGTCCTTGAGCGCATGCAGAGTGAAGATGTGAATCAAATGCCGGTGCTCCAGCAGGGCCACATCATTGGCATGATCTCCCGCGATTCGATCTTGCGCGTCATTCAAACTCGCTTGCACCACACCCGTTTCGCCGAAAAGTGAACGCCACCCGCAAAAGTGCCCATCCGCCCTATCCTTCTGTTCCTGCCGTATAATCCAAGCACGAACCACCATGCGCATTCTTCTCGTTGAAGACGAACGCAAGGTAGCCAGCTTCGTCGCTCGCGCGTTGCGCGAAAACGCGTACGCCGTCGATGTCGCCTCGACCGGTGAGCTGGGCTTTCGCCTCGCCTCGGAAAATTCCTATGACGCCATCTTGCTCGACGTTCGCCTGCCGGGAATGACCGGCATCGAACTCTGCCGCAAACTGCGCCGCGAAGAGATTCAGGCCCCCATCCTCATGCTCACCGCCCGAGGCCTCGTCGAGCAACGCGTCGAAGGCCTCGACGCCGGCGCCGATGACTACCTCACAAAACCATTCGCCCTCGCCGAACTGCAAGCCCGCGTGCGCGCGCTCGTGCGTCGCGGATTCCGCCGCGGCGAAGCCAAATTGCGCTGCGCTGATCTCGAGCTCGACCGCCATCGCCGCAGCGTCAGCCGTGGCTCTGGCAAAGTCCCTCTGACCTCGAAAGAATTCGCGCTCCTCGAGCTTCTCCTCCTGCGCGCGCCCGACAGCGTCACGCGAAGTGAAATCATCGAACACGTCTGGGACAGCCATTTCGACAGCGAAACAAACCTCGTCGATGTTTACATCAACCGCCTGCGCCAGAAAATCGACCACGGCCACGCCACAAAGCTCGTCCATACGCTGCGCGGCGTGGGCTACCGTTTGGGTACCGAGCCATGAGGCACTCGGTTTCTTTGCGCTGGCGCATGATGCTGCTTTTTTGCTTCACGGTCGGCGTTTTGCTGCTCGGCTCCTATGCCGCCTTCTATTTCGCCGCGCGCAGCGTCGTTCGCACGCAATTGGACCGCCGCATGTCCGAAGCGGCGGGGTTGTTGGCCGCCGACTTGAGCTCCGACCCCGATGACGCCGACATCCTCGTTATGGACATTCCCGACGAATACTTTGAAACCGTCGGAACCGGGGGAAATATCGTCGCGCTTTCCAAGAATCTCCACGGCCACGCCATTCCCTGGGGGCCAGGCTCGCCAGATCCCTTCACCGCCCGCGACCGCTCGCTCGGAGCCCTGCGCGTCCATTCCACTCCTGTGCACCACCTCGGTAGGCAGGAGACCCTCCTTCTCGCCATGCCAACGCGCGAAACGGATCAGACACTCGCAGGCCTGCGTGACCTGCTTTTCGTGCTCTTCCCCTGCAGCTTGCTGATCGTTGGCGCGGTCGCGGCGTGGTACGTCGGTCGCAGCCTCCAGCCCGTTTCAGAATTGACGCGCCAAACATCTCAAATGGCCGACCGCGTGAAACTGGCCGGCCCGGGAGCCATCGCTCCGCGCGCTCCGCGTGACACGCTCCCTCTTCCAGTCGCTAATCGCGATGACGAACTCGGCCGCCTCGCCGACGCATTCAACAGGCTCTTCGTCTGCATGGAGGGCGCCGTCGGTCAGCTCCGTCAATTCGTCTCCGACGCATCCCACGAGCTGCGCACGCCGCTTTCCGTTCTTCAAGGCGAAACCGAGCTGCTCCTCAGAGAGCCCCGCCCCCCCGCGGAATATCGCAAAGCACTCGAAGTCATCGACGGCGAATTGAAAAAACTCAGCCGCATCGTCGAAGGCCTGTTTACTCTCGCCATCGCCGACGCCGGCCAGCTCCGCCTCGCTCGCGAACCGCTCTATCTCAACGAGACGCTCGAAGAGGCTTGCGCTCTCGTCGCTCCGCGTGCGCGCAACAAAGGCATCCACATCGAAAGGCGCCTCTCTGAAGAAGTGACCTACATCGGCGACGAGACCTTTCTGCGCCAGCTCTTCTTGATATTCCTCGACAACTCGCTCAAGTACTCCGCGCATGCCAGCTCGATTCGCGTGGGCATGGCCGTTGCCAACGGCAACATCCAAGTGAAGTTTGAGGATCAGGGCGCTGGCATCCCGGCCGAGCATTTGCCTCACATTTTTGAGCGCTTTTACCGCGTCCCTCAGATGGACTCAACCGAAGCGCAAAGCGGCGGTCTTGGCCTCGCCATCGCCCAGGCCATTGTTCGCGCCCAAGGCGGCTCGATCGAATGCATCAGCCGGCTCGGCTCCGGCTCAACATTCACCATTTCCCTGCCCCGCTCCGCAGGCTCGTCACCCGCACAAAGCTAAACAAAATTTAATTTTCACTTCAGGTTCGCGGCGCTCGCAAAGACTAAACTTGTTGGTGCATGATGACTGCTCGCCATTCGCTCCGGCAATTCTCTGCAGCTGTCCGCGCCGCCGCAAAGATTGCAACGGCCTCTCTTCTCTTCATCCGCCCCGCGCCCGCTCTTGCGCAACAGCCTCAAAAAATCAGTCTCGCGGATGCCCTGCAAATGGCGGAGCGCCAGAATCTCGATCTCGTTGCCGCGCGCGCCCAACGAGCGGTCGCTGCCGCCGGCGTTCAAATCGCCAAAGAACGTCCGAACCCCACTGCCAACCTCAACGTGCTTCGCGACGACCCCCACGAGGGCTGGTGGTTTGACCAGCCCGTCGACTTGAGCGGCAAACGCAAGCACCGTATCGAACTCGCGCAGGCCCAGGGCGCGCTGACCGACGACGACATTTCCGCCCTCGAACGCCAGACCCGCGAAAACGCCCGCGACCTATTCTTCACCCTGGCCCTCGCGCGGCGCACTGCCACCCAGAAAGACGATGCCCTCAAGCTCGCTCAGCGCCTCCACGACATTGCTCAGGCCCGTTTCCAAACCGGCGACGTGCCACAGCTTGAAGTCTTCCAAGCCGACCTCGTCGTCTCGCAGGCACAGGCCGATGACCAGGTCGCGCAACAGGAAGAAAAAATCGCTCTCAGCGATTTCAACACTCTTCTCAACGAGCCCGCTTCAACCGATTGGGATTTGCAAACTCCGCTCGACAATTTGCCGGGCCCTCTTGTGCTGGGCGATCTTCTCAAGCATGCCGACAACGCAAACCCCGAACTCCAGAAAATTTCGCAGCAGGAAAAAGTCGAACAGACCCAGCGCGCTTTCCTCAAGGCCGAACGGATTCCCAATCTCGTCCTCTCCGCCGGCGTCGACTACAGTTCACCACACAATTTCCGTTACGGCCCGCGCAGCCAGGCCAGCATGGAAATCCCTCTCTTCTCGCGCAATCAGGGCGAAATTGCAGAATCCTCCGCCACTCTCGTCGCGCTGGAAGACCAGGCGCAGGCCACACGCCGCTCGGTGGAAGGCCGCGTAGAATCCGCCTACCTCGACCTCCAAACGCGCGAGGACCAAGCCCGCCTGTATCAAACCTCTCTCGTCCCCGCCGCCGACAAACTCGAAGGTCTGGCCGAAGACAGTTATCGCGCCGGAAAAGAGAATATCCTCTACGTTCTCGAAGCGCAGAAAAATATCCAGGCAGTAAGGCAAGAATACTTGCAAAGCCTTTTCGCAGTTCATCAAGCGTTCGCGCAGCTCGAAGAGATTGTCGGTACACCGCTCGACTAAATGTCCATGGAAACGGGTGAAATGATCACGCAAATGACGCTTCGAAGACGAAAGCCCCCGCTCGCGGCACGAAACGCCGCGCCCACTTGGCTGTTGATAACCTCGGTCGCTCTTTCGTCCGCCGCGTGGATCTGCGGATGCGGAAAGGGAGCCGGTGATGAGGATCAATCCGCACAGGAGCAGCAAGTCGTCGCTCAAGTCACCGTCACAAAAGTGACTCGCGCCGACATTCAGCAAACGGCCACGCTGAGCGGCAACGTCGTTGCGCCGCCGAACGACGATGTCAAACTTAGCTCATTGGCGGCTGGCCGCATCACCAGCCTCAACGTTGCCGAAGGCGACCGCGTCCACAAAGGCGAATTGCTTGCCACAATCGACAGCCGCACCTACGACGATCAGCTTCGCCAGGCTCAGGCCGCCCTCTCCCAGGCTCAGGCTACCTTCCAGAATGCGCAGCAGAATCTCGAACGCAATCAAACTCTCTTCCAGCGCGGCATCGTTGCCGGAAAGGATCTGCAGGACTCTCAGCTCCAAGTCAAAGTTGCCGAAGCGGCGCAGCATCAGGCCGAAACCGCCGAAGAAACCGCGCAACTGCAAGTGAGCCGCACAAAAATCATGTCTCCGCTGAACGGCGTTGTGGCGAAGCGCTTCGTCAGCGTCGGAGAGCAGGTCGATGGAACCGGCTCGCAGCCGATTATCGAGGTCGCCGACATCAACGAAGTTGAACTCTCCGGCAACTTGCCCGCTCCTTATCTCGCCAAAGTCCATCTCGCCGAAGCGATTCCCGTTACCAGCGATTCATTCCCCGGCAAAATCTTCAAAGGCAGAATCATCGCCATTTCGCCCGCGGTGGATCCGGCCACGAACGTCGGCAGCGTCCGCATTCGCATCGTTAATCCAGGCGGCGTTCTGAAGCTCGGCATCTTTTTGGAGGCGCAAGTTCCTGTCGAAACTCACGCCAACGCGCTCACCGTTCCGCCGCAATCGGTTTACCACGATGAATCGGGCGAAACCCAGGTCTACGTTGTTCAGGGCGACACCGCGAAAGCCGCGCCGGTCAAACTGGGAATTCAAACCGGCGACCGCATCGAAATTCTCGAGGGTGTAAAGGCAGGGGACACAATCATCCTGACCGGCGGATACGGCCTCGGCGACACCACAAAAGTCAAAATCCAGTCATGAACATCGTCCGCGTCTGCTGGAAAAACCGCTACGCCGTCTATCTCCTCACGGCCTTTCTTACCGCTGCCGGCGTTTATTCCTTTTTCGTTTTGCCCAGCAATATCTATCCGAATCTCGACTTCCCCCGCATCATGATTCTCGCGCATTCCGGCGACCTCGCACCCCAAACCATGCTCCTCAACGTCACGCGCCCGCTGGAAGAATCCGTCAGCACTGTGCAGGACGTCAGCCGCGTCCGCTCGGAAACGATTCGCGGCGCCGCCTCTGTCGGCGTTCTCTTCAATCCCGGCATGGACATGAAGTACGCCCTGCAGCTCGTGCAGGGCCGCGCCAGCGAAGTGCAATCTTCCCTCCCCGCTGGCACGGAAGTGTCGGTCGAGTGGGAATCGCCCACCGTTTATCCCGTTCTGAGCCTGATTCTCAACGGCAACGTTCCCGACGCCGACCTCTACGACTACGCCTACTACAATCTCCGCCCGATGTTTACGCGCGTTCCCGGCGTCGGCCAGGTCGAGGTCCAGGCTACGGACCAGCGCGAAGTTTCTGTAATTGTCGATCCGCAGAAACTTCTTTCGCACCGCCTCACGCTCGACGAGGTCGCATCGCAAATCTCCGAAACCAATCAAGTCGCCGCCGTTGGCCGCCTGCCGAAAGATTATCTGCAATATCAAATCCTGACCGACAATCAGTTCCATTCCCTCGACGACATTCGCGATGCCGTGGTCGCGATCCAGGACGAAGCCCCCGTGCACGTCAGGGACATCGCCACCGTCCGCAACGGCGTGGCCGATCCGACTCTGCTCGCCACCGGAAACGGCAAACCTGCCGCGCTCATCAACATCTCCCGCCAGATCGACGGCAACATTCTCCAGATCGCCGATCAAATCAAAGCCATGACGCGGAATCTCGGCTCCGCCATCCCGAAAACCCTGCATCTCTCGGTCGATTACGACCTGGCCGAGTTCGTGTCCGAATCCATCAAAAGCGTTCGCGACGCCATCCTCATCGGCGCGCTTCTCGCCATCGGGATTCTCTATCTTTTTCTGCGCGATTGGCGCACCACTCTCGTCGCCGCTACTTCGCTGCCGCTCTCTGTCATCGGCGCCTTCTTCTTTGTCAAAATCACCGGCGGCACACTCAATCTCATGTCTCTTGGAGGCATGGCTATTGCCATCGGCCTCATCATTGACGACGCCGTCGTCATCATCGAAAACATTTATCGTCACCTCGGCCTCGGCGAGCCCCCGCAGGAAGCCGCTGAAAAGGGCGTGCGCGAACTCCTCGGCGCCGTGATCGGCTCGACCGCAACCACCGAAGTCGTTTTCCTGCCGCTGACGTTGCTGCAAGGCGTCGTCGGCGAATTTTTCAAAGCTCTTTGTCTTACGCTCGGCGTCTCCGTCCTGTTGTCTCTCATCTACGCCTTGACCATCATTCCGCTTTTTTCCGTAAGGTTTCTGTCGTCACACACACATCGCTCAAGTTCTGAAAGTTTCATCGGCCCGGTCAACCGCGGCTACGAGAAGGCGGTCCGCTGGGCTCTCCACCGCCGACTGGTCGTGGTCATCGCTGCCGCCGTCTGCGTCGTGCTCGCCGTCGTCTGCTATATGAATGTCGACACGGGATTCCTTCCGGAAATGGACGAAGGTGGCTACATCCTCGACTACATCACTCCGCCTGGCACTTCGCTCGAACAAACCAACAGCATGCTGCAAAACATCGAACGCCGCATCATCGCAATGCCTGACACCGCTTCTTTCTCTCGCCGCACCGGCGCCGAAAACGGCCTTTTTGTCACTCAGCAAAACAGCGGGGATTTCACCGTCAAACTCAAGCCCCGCTCCCAGCGCCGCGACATCGACGAGGTCATTAACGACCTCCGCGATCAGATTGCGAAGAACATTCCCGGCATCGATACCGATTTCTCCCAGATCCTCCAGGACATGCTTGGCGACCTTGAAGGCGATCCGAAACCCGTCGAAGTCAAACTCTTCGGCAACGACACCACGGAACTCGAAAAACTCACCGACGAAATCGGCCCGAAACTCCAGGCCATCAAAGGCCTCACCGACTACAAAACCATCGAAAAGGGCAATCCTCAAATCGTCTTCGACATCAACCCTGCTGCCGCCGGCCGCGCCGGCATGACTCCCGCCGACATCGCGCAACAAGTCAGCGACGGCCTCCTCGGCGACTCAAAGACCGAGCTTCGCGAATCCGACCGCACCGTCCCGATCCGCGTCCGCTTCCCTGACTCTTTCCGCATGAATTACAACGACGTGTTGCAGTTCCCCGTCATCACGCCCAATAAGCAAATCGTTCCGCTCTCCTCCATCGCCAATGTTCATCAAGTTCAGGGTGAGAGCACTCTCGAACGCGAGAATCAGCGCCTCATGATTTCCATGACCGGCGAACTCGAGAATCGCGACCTCGGAAGCGTCATCAGCGACGTCAAGAAAGTAATGAGCGCCGTCCAGCTCCCCGTTGGCTACAACTACGAAATCGGCGGCCAGTATGAAAGCCAGCAGTCTGCCTTCCATGATTTGCTTTTCGTCCTGTTTCTTGCCCTCGGCGCAATCTTCATTGTCCTCGTCGTTCAATTCCGCTCCTTCGCGCCGTCTCTCATCATCATTTCCGCCGCGCCGCTCTCCCTGCTCGGAGTTTTCGCCATGCTTCTCGTCACCGGCACCGCGCTCAACGTCTCTTCCTTCATGGGCATCATCCTGATGGTCGGCCTCGTCGTCAAAAACGGCATCATCCTATTCGAATACGTCCACAAACTCTGGGAGGAGGAACACATGCCGCTGTTCGACGCGCTCGTCGAGGCCGGCAAAATCCGCATTCGGCCCATCCTGATGACCACTCTCGCCACTCTCTTCGGCCTGCTCCCCCTCGCCCTCGGCCTCGGCTCCGGCGCCGAACTTCAAAAACCCCTCGCCCTCGCCGTCATCGGCGGCCTGCTCCTCTCGACCTTCATCACTCTCCTCCTCATGCCCGTCTTCTATTCCCTCCTGCAACGCAAATCCGAGGCGTAGAAGCGTAGTGCTAGGCAAAAACTGCATTTGATGCTGGATTCCATAAAGGGCCGGACGAAACTGGGGATTCAGAGGCCGAAGTTTTTCTTTAAATTTGTGAGTTCTTGTTTCCTGGCTTCTTCCAGCGCACGCCGGTTGCGTTCTTCGTGCAAACGTGCGACGTCAGCGAAAACGAAGTTCAGTTCCTCTACCCAGAGCCCTTCGATGAATGCGGAGACGTCGCCCGGAGTCCACATTCTCGCCTCCGATTCGCCTTGCTCGCAGGTGCAATCGATGGCCATAACCCTCCGGCCCCGAAAATCGACATGCAACTGGCCGTACGTGAAGGGCTCTCCGTCAGGCATGTGGGTGGTGATTTCGCGAAATGTGAAAACGTAGCGGTTGCCGCGAATCGTAGCTTCGATACGTTCGGACCAGTCGCCGCGTGTGACGGTTCGGCTCTTGTCGTTGATGCGGATTTCAGGGTGGACAACGTCCGGACGATTCTTGATCCAGGCGTCATAGTGGAGCAAATCGTTGCGAAATAAGTTGAATGCGCTGCTGATCACGCCCGATTCTCTAGCCCGTTGCTTCCGCTTCTCGACCTCCTCGAGAATGCGGGCTTCTTCATTTGTCGTCACGATTCGATTCCCTCTTACGACAACAATCCACCGTGGATTAGCGCAACTGTACAGCAGGGGCGTCTGGAAGATTCAGCACTCGCGCAAGGAATTATGTGGTTGCTTCTTTATGCGTGTCAATGGTTGCCGGCCGCTCAGGGGTCGCAGCGAGCTGCTTTTTTAGGAGGTGGAAGCCTTCGCTTCCAGATAACCGGCGTTCGCAGTCTTCTCGAGATTCGCGCCGCCTTGCGCGCGATGTCTTCGCCTTGCATCACACGTTTGCTTGTCCTGAGTGCTTCAGCGAGGGGCCACTGTTGTAGAATGCCGCGCATGATTCGCACCCATCTTCTCGGGCTGTTTTTGGCAGTCTTTCTCGCTTCTCTTTCCGCCTCCGCTCAATCCCCGCGCAAAGTCATCATCGACGAAGACGCCCGCGGCCCCGCCACCACCGACCAGCAAGCCATCCTCACCCTCATCCAGTCCCCGCAAACCCAAGTCCTCGGCGTCACCGTCGTCACCGGGGACGGCTGGCGCGACGAAGAAGTCGCCCACACCCTTCGCATGCTCGAAATCATCGGACGCACCGACATTCCCGTCGCCCCCGGCGCCGTCTTCCCTCTCGATAACTCACCGCAATTCATCGCGCGCTGGGAAACGCTCTACGGCAAAGTCAGCTACGAGGGCGCCTGGAACTGGGGCAAAGTCCACGACCCATTTGAAATTCCTCCGCTCATCGAAGGCCCGCCGCACACCGTCGCCTCTTCCGAAGACGCCGCGCACTTCATGATCCGCATGGTCCATCTCTATCCCCATCAAGTCACGATTTATGCCGGCGGCCCGCTCACCGATCTCGCTCTTGCCATCACAATCGACCCGCACTTCGCCGAACTCGCCCAAGAGCTCGTCGTCATGGGCGGCAGCATCAATCCGCAAACCACTGATCCCGAGTTCCGCCTCAATCCCCGCCGCGAATTCAATTTCTGGATGGACCCGGAAGCCACTCACGCCGTCCTTCACGCTCCCTGGGCCAAAATCACCGACACGCCCGTCGACATCTCCATCCAGACTCGCCTCACCAAAGAAATGATTTCCGAAATCGCCACATCCCATTCGCCCGCCGCTCAATACATCGCCAGATACGCTGACTCCGAATACATGTGGGACGAGCTCGCCGCCATCGCCTGGCTCGACCCCGCCGTCATCACACGCACCGAAAAACTCTACCTCGACGCGAGCACCGACCCCGGCCCCACCTACGGCGACACTCTCGCCTGGCTCCCCGGCAATCAGCCCGCGACCATGCCTTCGCTGAAACCTATTACCGTGAACGTGAAGGTCGACACCGCCGCCTTCTACCGCGAATTCATCAACCTGATGTCCCGCGAGACTCCCCGAGGCAATCGGTGAAATCTCTCCGTACGGCCTTGTTGAAATGGCAAGCACGGAGTCAGGTTTCCCGCAAGGCCCGCGCGCGTGATCGGCGTCTGCTGACCGCATCCGGCGAGAACGTAGCACGCTGTAACGAACCAGAGGCAGCCCGTTTCGAAGTTTGAGACTTCGTTTCATTGAACGAAAACATCCGTCTGAATCGCGGAATTATCGGGCATGCGCCACCCGCGCTTTCGCCAGCTGCACCTCTGACCCCACAAATCCCCACGCGTTCCACGCATTCCCCGTCACCACTTGCCGGAACAACTCCGCCGCGGCCTTCGCGTCGTGGTTGTTGTACAAGCGCCAATTCCCGACGCCGTATGTCACCGTATCGAACGACAACTCCGCCTCTGTGTCATTCGCGTCCGCGGGCTTCGCTGGCAAAACCGTCCGCTCCGTCAGCGAGCCTTGATAAAAATGCTCCAGCCGCAGATAGAAAAGCAGATGCGGCTCGGTGTTTTTCACATCCGGACCAATCCTCGCAAGCGCCTCGGCCGCTTCCGCCGTCTTCCCCGCGCGCCGCAGCGACGCATACAGCCAGTTCGTACAATCAATCAGGCTGTCGCTGTTTTTCACGAGCGCCCGCGCTTTCGCGAACGATTCCGCCGCCGCACTGAACTGCCCCTGAAAATAATGCGCCAGTCCCAGGTGATAGAACGCGTCCAGCTTCGTCGGATCGAGCGTCCCGGCATGCGCCAGGTCCCGCTCCGCGCTGCGAAACTCCCGCAGTCCCAGCTCCCTGTGCCCTCTCTCGATATACAAATCCGCGCTTTTCGGAGCAAACGCCAGCCCTTTCGTGCACGTCGCCACCGCTTCGCGATATTGACGCCTGCCCGCCTGCGCCTGAGAAAGAGCCACCACCAGGCTCACGTTCTTCGGATCCGCCGCCAGTTTCTTCCGCGCCGCACTCACCGTGTGGTCATCCATCTGGGCGTAAAGCTTCCGCCCCAGCAGCGACGTCACCTCAAACGCGCCTCGCGCATTTTTGTCCGCCGTCTGCGCCTGGATCGGCCCCGCCGCGCACACGCCCAGCACCAACACGCACGCCGCCATCCCCGCCATTGGTCGCAAAATCGCAACTCTCGTCCCCTGACTTCCTCGCATCCCGCTCATGAGCCTCTCCCCCGAAACATCCGCCGCTTAAATATCACACAATCGGCGTCCGCTCCACAGCGCAACTCAGCGATTGATAAGAGCAATCGGCCCGCCCGCCGAAGTCTTGTCGCCCTTCCTTCTTTTGTGATATCTCAACACATCCCCGCGGCCAGGTTACTTATCTACCGTAACCGCGCGGAAAGGAATCTTCGTGCTCCCCAGCTTGTTCGATCCGCCGGCACTCGTGGCCGTCGCCATTCCCAACACCGTCATTTGGAGCTATTCGGTCGGCGGAGTCGTCTTTCTCATCGGGCTCGCTGTGACTTTTCTCTCCGGCAATTGGCAGAAGGCGCGCGGATTCGACAAGCTGATTCTCTTCGGTCCGCTTTTCTACGCCATGCCGCTCGCCGCCTTCGGCACCGAGCACTTCACCCTCGCGCCGCTCATCGCCTCGTTCGTCCCGCGCTGGATTCCCGGGCATCTTTTTTGGGCCTACTTCGTTGGCACTTGCTTCATCGTCGCCACGCTCAGCATGGTCACGCGCATTCAGGCGCGCCTGTCCGCAAGCCTCCTCGCCCTGACGTTTTTCCTTTTCGTCGTGCTAATGGACCTTCCAGGCTGGCTGCGCCAGCCGGGCAATCGCTTCGCTTTGGCTCTCGTGCTCCGCGAATTGGCGTTTTGTGGCGGCCCGCTCGCACTCGCCGCCAGCCTCACCGATCCGTGGCACAAGCACGGCACTCACATCTTCGCGGCGATCGCGCGCTTCTTCGTTGCCATCCCCGTGGTGTTTTATAGCTTCGAGCAATTCCTCGACGCCGATCACGTTCCCGGCGTCCCCCTCGCGCGGCTCACTCCCCACTACATCTTCGGCCACGCCATCTGGACCTACCTGTGCGCCGTCGTTTACCTCGTCGCTGGCATTCCGCTGCTTCTCGGCAAAAAATCTCGCGCCGCCGCGGCCTGGATCGGCCTCGCCGTACTCTTCATCGTGCTCGTCGTCTACGTGCCCATCGCCGTCGTCGACCGCGCCAGCCTGGACAACGGCCTCAACTACATCTTCGACACACTGATGTTCTGCGGAACCGTTCTTCTCCTCGCCGGCGCCATGCCAGGCGAATCCCATCGGCGCAGAGCCGCTGCCTCACCGTAAATTTCAATGCATATCGACTACGAAATATCAGAAAAAGATTATCTCGATGGTCAGCGCCTGGCGGTCAAAGGCTCATTGGTTCGCATGATTCGATGGACTCCGCTGGTTATACCGGCATTTGGTGCGCTGCTGGCGCTCTTCCTCATTTACGGCGCACTGACCCAGGGTGCTTCCGTGAAGTTCGTCCCCGGCGCGATTTTCAGTCTCTTGTTTCTGTCGATTCCCTTTCTGAGCCGGCACAGACAAAAAACTTCATACGCTAATAGCAATTCTCTTCACGGAAACCTCGCGCTGGACATTGACGACTCCGGCATTCAGTTCGGGGGTCCCGTTACCTCTGCGAGAGTCGATTGGGCATATTTCAACAAGTTCGTTGAGGACGACAGAACATTTGTACTCTATGCGAAGAATCAATCGGTTTTTAACATCGTCCCAAAGCGCGCCCTCTCTCGAGCACAGGTGTCCGCTTTCGCCAGTACCTGGAGCAGAACGTTAGGTCTAGCGGATCGCGAGATATCGGTTAGGATCAAGGCATCTCCCAGTATAAGTTGGAGACGGATCGCCAGGCAGGCATGACTCACCAAACTGAGGAGCAACCATGGCCCAACCGCCACTGAAGTACGTCTTCTACATCGCCGCCGCGCCGGAGAAAGTCTGGGACGGCTTTGTATCAAAGGAGTCGAACGCCATCCTCTTCGCGGGCGCTGAGTTTCAGGCCGACCTCAAGCCCGGCGGCTCGCTCGCTTGGGTCGGGCCAGGACCCGACGGCAAGCCCATGAACTACGTTCAAGGGAAAGTCCTGCACGTCGAACCGCCAAAACTTTTTCAATACACTTTCGCAATGGGCCCCAACAACAAGTTTTCGCGCGCATCCATCGAACTCGTGCCCGAGACCGAAGCCACCAAAGTCACCGTCACACACGACGAGTGGGCCGACGACGACCCCACTTACGCCCCTTGCGCCGACGGCTGGCCCCGCATCCTCTCCCGTCTGAAAACCCTCCTCGAAACCGGCAAGACCTTCAAGCCCCATTGATCCGCCGGTGCGGACCGGTTTTGGGCGTCATCCTGAGCGCAGCCGCGAAGGGTCGCCGCTCATAGGCGCGGCAGCACGATGCCCTGCTGCGCCTGGTATTTTCCTTTTTTGTCTTTGTACGACACTTCGCAGCTCTCGTCCGACTCGAAGAAAATCACCTGGCACAATCCTTCATTCGCGTAGATTCGCGCCGGCAGCGGCGTCGTATTGCTGATTTCCAGCGTGACGTAGCCTTCCCACTCCGGCTCGAACGGCGTCACGTTCACGATGATTCCGCAACGCGCATACGTCGACTTGCCGACGCAAATCGTCAGCACGCTTCGCGGAATCCGAAAGTACTCCACGGACTTCGCCAGCGCGAAAGAATTCGGCGGCACGATGCACACCGGCCCTTTGAACTCCACGAGCGAACGCGCGTCGAATTGCTTCGGATCCACAATCGTCGAATTCACGTTGGTGAAAATGCGAAATTCGTCCGCCACGCGCATGTCGTATCCATAGGACGAAACGCCGTAGCTGATCACTCCGTCGCGCACCTGCCGGTCGGCGAACGGCTCGATCATTTTGTGCTCGCGCGCCATCTTGGCGATCCATCGGTCACACTTCACGCTCATCCCATCCTCCACGCATTCGATTTTTTCGAGGGCGCGGCATGTTAGTACACGGCGTGCAGCTTGACAACTCGCAACCCGCCCATCTAGCATTACCCATTCCTAAAGGAGCGGTAATTCAACATGATAAAACTCGACATCGTCAACGCGGTCGTACAACGCACAAACATTCCTCGCTCGAAGGCAGAGCAGGCCGTCGAAACTGTATTCGAGGCACTCAAGAACGCGCTCGGACGAGGGGAGCGCATCGAGCTTCGGCGATTCGGAGTTTTTAATGTGAAGCCGCGCAAGACCGGCATCGGCCGCAATCCACGCACGGGCCAGCAAGTGAATATTCAACCGGGCCGCGCCGTGCGCTTCAAACCTGGAAAAGAGCTGCAAGCCCTCTAAATTCGTTTCGCGCCGTTTTGCAAAGTTAAATTATCGGAATGTTTGATTCCTAGTGCAGAGCGATCATGGGGTCGACCCGCCTTCGCCAAGGCCGTGGATTCGGCGGGCAGGCGCGCCTGGTGCGAGATAACAGTCGTTCAGTGACGTCTTATTCATACTTGAGAGCGACCTGCGGGTCGACGCGCATGGCGCGGCGCGCGGGAATGTAGCAGGCGGCGAGCGCGACGATCATCAGGAGAATCGCGACTCCGACGAAAACGGCCGGATCTGCGGGCGTGACACCAAACAGCAGCGCTTTCATCGAGCGCGTCAGCACAAATGCTCCCGCGACGCCGGGAACCAATCCCGCAAGAGCCAGCTTTGCGCCGTGAGCAAGAATCATTTTCATGACGTCGCGCCGACGCGCGCCGAGCGCCATGCGGACGCCGATTTCGCGCGTACGCTGAACGACAAGAAACGCGAGGACGCCGTAGGTGCCGAGCGCGGCGAGCAGAATTCCCAGCGCGGCGAAAATTCCCAGCAATGCGGCGTTGAATCGCGGACGCGCTTCCAGACCGCTTACGCGCTCAGACATCGAGTCAACCGTGACGGGAACGGTGGGATCGAGCGAGGCGACGGTTGAGCGCATCCACGAAGCGACCGCAGCGGGAGCGAGCGAAGTGCGCAGGACGATTCTTTGCCGCGCATCGACAAAGCTCGCTCGGTGCTGCATTGGCAGGTAGTATCCGGGTTCCGCGGGCAGCACGAAACCGTTGTTTTGAACGTATTTGACAGTTCCGGTGACGCCTACGACCGTGCACCACGGGCCGTCCGGCTGAAAACGCACTCGTTTTCCAACGGCCTCTCCATGGGGAAAGAGGCGCGCTGCCAAGACGGCATTCAGAATGGCGACACTCGCGCTCGGAGAGCGATCAGCTTCTGTGAATGCGCGGCCCTCGACGACCGGAATTCCCAGCGTGGAGAAAAACTCGGGCGTTATCGTGCTGTATCCCACCATGCCGCCCGTCCCTTGGGGCGCGTGCGGACGGCCAGGCACTTCGATATTGGCATAGATGCTCGCTGCGCTGCCTCCGGAAAGCAGAGGCACACTGTCGCTGAGTGCAAACGCGCTTACACCTGGAAGTTGGCTCATGCGTTGCTCGATGCTCCTGAAGAAGTTCTCACGGCGCGACATGCCGGTGTAGAGGCGCGGATTCAGCGAGATCGTCGCCGCGATGACGCCGGAGGTATCCATGCCGAGCGGCACGCGTTCTAAATTGTCGAGACTGCGAATCAGCAAGCCTGCACCGACCAAGAGCACGAACGAAATAGCAATCTGTGCGGCGACGAGAGCGCGGCGGAAGAAGGCTTGAGACAATCCAGCATTTGTGCGTCCGTAGAGCGCGTCGCTCGCGGCGTGGCGTTGCGCCGACGCCAAGCCGAAGACCAGCCCCGAGATCACCGAAACGGCGAGAGTGAAAACAAGAACGCGCAAGTCGAGCGTCGCGTCGTTCAGGTGCAGAATGCCTTCTGGAGAAATCGCGGCAAAGATTTTGATGAGCGCGTAGGCAAGGCCGCAGCCGAGTAGGCCGCCAGCGAGCGCGAGGGTCACACTTTCGGTGAGCGTTTGGCGGAGCAGGCGCGCCGGCGCCGCTCCCAAAGCAGAGCGAATTGCGAATTCGCGCTGGCGAGAGGTGGAACGTGCGAGGAGCAAATTCGCGACGTTGGCGCAGGCAATGAGCAACACGGCAAGCACGGCGCCCAAGAGCACCCACGATGCGAGACGGGCATCCGCGATTTGCCGATCGCGCAGGGAACGCACGGAGAGACTGACTTCGTTGCGAAAACCGGGCGGTACTGACTGCAGCGACGCTTGGAACGATGGCTGGAGCGCTGCTTTCGCTTGCTTGATCGTCACGCCGGGAGCAAGGCGCGCGAAGGCTCTCAGAATCGGCATGGGGTGATTGCCGGTGCGGAGGAACACATTGGGATCAAGGGCTTCGGGAACGAGCATGTCGGCAACACCGAGGGTGGGGAGCACAAAGTCACGCGGCAAAACGCCGATGATGGTCGTTTCCTGGCCATCAAGAGAAATTGTCTTGCCGACGATATGCGGATCACGGCCGAAGCGGCTCTTCCATAGGCTGTAAAAGAGAATCGCAACTTTGGGCGCAGTGGCAGCGTCTTCGTCGCGCGTGAAATTGCGGCCGAGTATCGGCTGGATGCCAAACGCAGGGAGAAATGTCCATTCGACGTGCGCGCATTGCATGCGCTCGGGCGGCGCTTGTGTAATGTCGCAATCCTGAACGAAATCAAATGACGCGGTGGACGCGAATGCGCTCTGCGCTTTGCTCCAATCCGCAAAATCCGGCGCAAGTATGAATTCCAGAGGCTCGATCGGTGCGACGTAGCCGAATGTGACCAGCCGATCGGCGTGCGGATACGGGAGGTTACGGAACAGAATGCGGTCGACGACGCTGAAAACGGCGGTGGTGGCGCCGATACCCAGTGCGACGGCAAGAATGACGGCGAGAGCGAATGCGGGGGTGTGACGGAAACCGCGCAACGCGTAGCGCACGTCCTGCCAGAAGGCTTCCATAAAACCGAAGCTGTTCATTTTGTAGATCTCCTCGCGAATCCGACGCGTGTTTCCAAGCTTGATGCGCGCGGCGCGGCGAGCGTCTTCCGGAGACATGCCGCGTTGAATGTTGTCTGCGGTTTCGGTTTCGAGATAAGAGGCGAGCTCCTCAGACCGCTCCTTGTCCCATAGACCCCGTCGAAGAAACCGCGACCAGCTCATTGGCTATTCCGTTGCAGGCTTTCGCACGCGACCGAGCACCTGATTAATCGCGTGCACGAGTTGATCCCATCGCCCGGTTTGCCGGGCAAGCTGCTTGCGTCCTACAGGCGTCAAGCGGTAGTAGCGCGCCTTGCGGTTATTTTCCGACGTGCCCCAAAAGGAAGCGATCCAGCCGCGATCTTCGAGCCGATGCAGCGCGGGATACAGAGAACCGTGTTCGACCTGTAGAACATCTTCTGAACGGCGCTCGATCACGTAGGCGATTGTGTGACCGTGGGCAGGTCCGAGGACAAGAGTTTGCAGAATGAGCAGATCTAGCGTGCCCTGCAGCACTTCCCCGTGCAAGGGCGGCGTTCCTCGCTTCGGCATGAAGTTCTTATACTCCCATAGATAATCTACTGCAATAGGCGATCTGCACGATCTCCGCTCAAGGACGGTCCCGGCCGGCGTCCATACTTCGACAGCGAACGAATTGACGCTTCGACCGCAAGATGTATATTTCGAGTCAGGTGCGAGGTGCCAGGTGCGAAAACTTGATCTGACGTTTGTATTTTTGGTTGCAGCGGCGTTTCTTGTTCCGGCGGCGCCGCGCGCGCAGTGGAAGACTCCGTGGAGCTACGCGGGCAAGGATGGCCCGTCGCATTGGGCGAATCTTGATCCGGCGTATGCTGCGTGCAACGGGAAGGAACAGTCGCCGATCGATATTCGAAACGCGGTGAAAGCCGATCTTCCGACATTGCAGTTTGAATTCAAGAACGGCCCGCTCAACATCATCAACAACGGCTATACGGCTGTGCGCCTGGACTATGCAGCGGGGAATGGGAATTTTGTCACGGTTGGCGGCGAGCGCTACGAACTGACGCAGTTCCACTTCCACCGGCCGAGCGAAGAATACATTCACGGAAAACAGTACGATATGGTGATTCACTTCATGCTCAGAGGCGGCGGCGGAAAAGTCGCCGGAGTTGCGGTTCTGGTGAAGGCGGGCCACGCGAACGATACGGTGCGCGAGCTTTGGAAGTACATGCCGAAGACGGCGGGCAAAGATCACCTGATTCCGGGCGTTGCGGTCAACCCCGCGGGACTCCTGCCTCGCAATACGGCGTATTACATGTATGCGGGATCGGTGACCGCTCCGCCGTGCACGGAGGGCGTTACGTGGTTTGTGTTGAAGACTCCGGTGAGCGTGTCGCAACAACAGATCGACGCATTCACGAAACTTTATCCTCATGACGTGCGGCCGCCACAGCCGCTCGATGGACGCATCGTGAAGGAAAGCAATTAGCGCGCGAGTTGGCGGCGGGGCCTGCGGGTGTGTAATCTATAGATGTGGAGAACGGAAACGGAGGAGGCAACGGGCACGGCGGAACGCCGGCGCGAACGCTTGAGCCGCTTTACCGCGTGCTCTACGAACGGGGCGCGTTTTCTGAGGCCCAGCGCAAACGGCCGTTTGCGCTGGCCCTGGCTCTTTTCATCCTCACGCTGATTTCCACGCTGGCCGTCGGATACGAGTTCTGCGCTTCGTATGCGCAAAATCGCGCGCCATTCGCGGGATTGCCGAATCCGTTCGCACCGACCTGGCAGGCGCTGACTCATCCGCGATTGCTGCTGGTCGGAATGCCATTTTCGTTCACGCTCATCGGCATTCTGCTGGCGCACGAACTCGGGCATTACTTCGCCTGTCGCTACTACAAAATTGACTCCAGCTATCCGTATTTTCTACCGGCGCCGAGCCTGATCGGTACCTTTGGCGCGTTCATTCGCATCCGCTCGCCGATTTTCAGTCGCAAAGCGCTGTTCGACGTGGGTTTTTCCGGGCCGCTGGTCGGGTTTGTGCTGGCCGTGCCGATTCTGGCGTTCGGCGTTTACATTTCCAAGGTTGTGCCCAACGCGCAGGCGGGAGCCCCGGTTACGTTCGGCAGTCCGCTGTTGATGAAGTTGTTCCTCGAGATTTTTCATCCGGGCGTGAGCGCGCAGAATATTTTGCTGAGCCCCATCGCCCTGGCGGCGTGGGTGGGGCTGTTCGCGACGGCGCTCAATCTGTTGCCGATTGGGCAGCTCGATGGAGGACACATCGTTTACAGCGTGGCCAGCGGAAGCCACCGGCGCATTTCGATGGCGTTCGGGTTCGGATTGTTCGCGATCGGGATCTTCTCCTGGAACTACGGCGGGAGCGAATGGCTGATCATCGCGCTACTTTTTCTTTTCCTCGGCTTCCGGCATCCGCCGCTGATGGATTCGTGGACGCCGCTCGATCGGACGCGGCGCGCGTGGGCGATTGGCGCACTGATTATTTTTGTTCTGTGTTTCACTCCGCTGCCGCTCCGGCCGCACTAGAAGCCTTCCAGGCGTCTCATACGATCGAGGGGCGACGAACGGCTCGACCTTCAGGGGCTAAAGCCCTCAGTTTTCGGGTGGTTCATGTCGGAGCGGAAGCTCCTCCCTCCTGAAAACCAGAGTTGCGCAGCTTCTCCTTCTTTCAGCGATCGCGACACTAGAGCAAACTTACGGGATCCACGTCGACAATCACCGCACTTTCGGGAATTTTCTTTTCAACACAAAATGCGAGGCATCCTTCGAGGATCTGCGCCAGTGAGCGGCGGTTCGGCGACTTCAGCAAAATCTGGAAGCGGTAATCGCGCCGCAGTTTGGAGAGCGCGGCCGCGGCGGGGCCCAGCACCTTCAGTTCGCCGCATTTTCGCGAATCCAGCCAGGAAGCAATCACGCGCGACCATCGAATGGCATTTTCGAGTTTGCGGTCGCGAACGAGAATATTGGCCAGCGCCAGGAACGGCGGATAGTGCATGACCTGGCGGAAGTGAACCTCACGTTCAAAAAACGCGCCATAGTCCTGGTCAACGGCGTGCTGAATTGCGTAGTGTTCGGGATAAAACGTCTCGATGAGCACTTCGCCGGGCAAATGGCCGCGACCGGCGCGACCGGCTACCTGCGTGAGCAACTGAAACGTGCGTTCTGCGGCGCGAAAATCGGGACGGCCCAGTGCGAGGTCAGCGGCAACGACGCCAACCAGCGTGACGCGCTCGAAGTCGTGGCCTTTGGCGACCATTTGTGTGCCGACCAGGAGATCCAATTCACCGCGAGCGAACGCGCCGAGCACTGTCTGGTATTCACGCTTTGTGCGCACAGTATCGCGATCGAGACGCCCGATTCGCGCCTTCGGAAACTGTTCGCGCAGAAATTCTTCGACGCGCTCGGCTCCGTCACCGACGAAATATAGATATTGGGATTTGCACTTCGGACAAAGCTTTGGGACGGCGCTCGAATAGCCGCAGTAATGGCATTCGAGGCGCGCGCGGCGCTTGTGATACGAGAGCGCGATGCTGCAATTCTGGCATTCGATGCCTGCGCCGCAGCTTCGGCACACGACATACCACGAATATCCGCGGCGATTGATGAGCACAAGAGCTTGAGTGCCTTCGTCGAAGCGCTTGCGTATCGCAGCGAGCAAGGTCGTTGACGCGGGCGCGGAGCGATGGCTCTGCTTGAACTCCTGGCGCAGGTCGACGAGCTTGACGCTTGCGAGCGGACGGTCGGCGACCCGCGTGGTCAATTCGATCAGTTTGTACTTTCCGGTTCGTGTGTTGTGAAAACTTTCCAGCGAGGGCGTTGCCGAGCCGAGCAGAGCGACAGCATTCACAAGGCTCGCACGAACGACAGCAGCATCGCGTCCGTTGTAGCGGGGCGTTTCCTCTTGCTTGTAGCTCGTCTCCTGTTCCTCGTCGACGATGATCAACCCCAGGTTTTCCAGCGGAGCAAAAACGGCGGAGCGAGTGCCGACGACTACGCGCGATTCACCGTGCCGCACGCGCCACCATTCGTGCGCGCGCTCTTTGTCGGTCAAGCCGCTGTGCAACACGGTGACTGCGGCACCGAATCTGACGCGCACCAGACGACTCAGCCATAGCGTGAGCGCTATTTCGGGCACCAGCAGGATCGCCGTGCGGCCCCGAGCCAGGGTCGCTTCTACGGCGCCGAGATAGACTTCGGTTTTTCCGCTGCCGGTGACGCCGTGCAGCAATCCGGCGGTAAATGTCCCGGCTTCGAGCCATTCGCGGACGGAGGCGATGGCACTCTGCTGCTCCACGTTCAAGACATTCGCGGGCGGAACGAAACTTGATTCCCACGGATCTTCGTCGGCGGTACAGGGTTCATCCCAGAGGGTGATTTTGTCGTTTTTTTCCAGGCGCCTGAGCAGCGCGCGAGAGACGCCTTCCTTAAGCAGCATCTTCACTGGCAATGGGCCGCGCACGGCGGTAAGAATCTCGCGCGCTTTTTCTTCTTTCGCGTCCGCGGCGGTCGACGTTTCGTTCCACGCGACGATCTTCTGGAGGCGCTCGCTCTTGCGGGCCATGCGTTCGGTCGCTGAAACGATTCCACGGCGCACAAGCCGCTCTACCGATGTATCACTTCCAGCGATGCGCTTTAGCTTCGCGAATGAAACCGCACCTTTGGCGAACTCGAGCAGATCGAGCGTCTCGAGATCGGCGGCCTCGGCGGCATCGGCGGCTCCGTGTTTTTTTGCTGCGGCATAGAACTCGCGGCCGTTGTCCGTCAGAACATATTCGCGATGCTCGCGCAACTCCGCGAGCGGTGGCAGCATGGAACGCAAAGTTTCGCCGATCGGCGCGACGTAATACCGGCTGATCCATTCGCCGAGGACAAGCAGTTCGGCTGTGAGCGCCGGAATCGGGTCCACTAACTCGACGATTTCTTTTATTTTTTTCGGGTCGTGCGGCTCGGACACAAATCGGACGGCGACGCCGACGATTGCGCGGTTGCGAAAAGGAACGACGACTCGGCTGCCGACAATTTCTGCGTCGCCGAGATTCCCGGGAATTGCATAGGTGAAGGTGGTTCGCAGCGGGACCGGGAGGGCAACCTCGCAAAATCGCGGAGTCATGGCCGCATCAGTGTAGCAGTATGGGGCAACGGGCAAAACGTGCCGGACGCCTGCGCGAAGGGATAGACGTTACATGCTGACCAGTGCAACGCCTGCAAAGATGAGCGCGACGCCCGCCCACTGCCTCTGTCCAAGACGCTCGTGCAAGAACAGCGCGGCGAAGAAAAGCGTGACGACGCCGTAGAGCGACGACAGCACGGTGGCGATGGCGATTTCTTCCTGCTTGAACGCGAGATTGTTCGAGACGAAGCCGGCCGTGTCGGTCAGTCCGATGAAGAAAATCAGCAAAGTCGTGGAGAGTTTCGGAATGGAGGCCGACGCGCCCAAAGGCCGCAGCAGGAGCGCCAGCACAAGGAAAGATACGAGGCGTATCACCCAGACGGACGCGAATCCGCCGAACACAGGCATCACGCGAAAGCCCAGGATCCAGTAATTCACGCCAAAGATGACGGCTGCGGCGAGCGCCCATGGCACTCCGCGCAAAAGATGCGCGCGATGATGCTCTGCGGATTTCTGCTCCGAAGCGGCGGGGGCATTGAGCGGAACCTCGCTCCGAGGTGGCAGCGCGAGCGCGGCGACAATCACGCCGATAATCACGGCGACGACACCAAGAGCGTGCGCACGCGTCAGGCGCTCTCCCGTTGAGATGGAAAGCAGCACCGTCAGCGCAGGATAACTCGAGGCAATTGGCGAGACCAGAGCCAGCACGCCAACTTCGAATGAGCGATAGAGCGCCAGCGCACCCAGGACGCTGAGCACTCCGGCGACCACGATCCACGCCCAGATGCTCCAGCGAAATGCAGGAAAAAACTTTTCCCAGTGCCCGGTGGCCGCCATCACGACCGTAAGCGCGAGGAATCCGAACAGTTGCATGAAGAGCAAAGCTCGCAGCGCGCCGATTCGCCGCGTGGCGAATCGCGCCATGAAGTCGGCACCTCCCCAATTGAAGGCTGCCGCGAGCCCAAGAAAAATGCCCACTCGTTGCTCCGTTGAAAGCGCTGCGCAAGCAAATCGAGAATTGCGCGACGCGCGTAATTACAAAGCGTGTAATGTAACAGGAATTCTCTTAACTTCTGGAAGGAACTTTGAGTCCGAGACGGGCCATTACTTTTTTCAGATCTTCCCAAACTTCGCCCTTGGCGTTTGGGTTCCGCAGCAAGTACGCAGGATGATACGTGGCCATCATCGGAATTCCGCGAAACTCGAGCCACTGCCCTCGGTGGCGCGAGATCGACGGCTTCCCTCCGTAGAGAGCTTGAAAAGCGATGGCGCCGAGGCAAACGATCGCTTTGGGCTGGATGACGGCGAGTTGCCGGTAGAGAAATGGCGAGCAGGTTTCCATTTCGTCGGGCTCGGGCGCACGATTTTCCGGAGGACGGCACTTGACCACGTTGCAGATGTAAACGTCTTCGCGCTTCAGGCTCATGGCTTCGATCATCTGCGTCAGCAATTTCCCCGCGCGTCCGACGAACGGCAGGCCTTGCATATCTTCGTCGCGGCCCGGACCTTCGCCCACGAAAACCAGATCCGCATGCGAGTTCCCGCTGCCAAAGACGATTTTGTTGCGCTGCTGGCACAACCGGCAACGTTGGCAATCGCCAAGGTCTTCGCTGATGCGCGCAAGCGAGTCGTTGTCGACGCGCTGGCCCGGCTCGAAAAGCGAGGCGGATCTGATGACTGGCAGCGGCGCTGCTGGCGGGTTTGCGGAAGCTTCGAGTTTCGCGCGCATCGCTCGGACGCTCGCAGGAGTGTAGCAGGGCGCAGAATTCGAAGCAGACGGGTTCGCTGCGGCGGCGGAAAATGTTTGCTCCGCGCTGCCGCTTCCTGCGCTCGCGCGGTCGACGTAAAAGGGGGAAATGCCCAGCTCAGTAAAATATTCGAGCCACGCTTCGACGTTTGCGCGGGTTTCGGGCTTCACTTCACGCCCTTGCGCATTTCGACCACGCAATCGAGAAGGCGATTGGCCACGTCAAACTTGGACATTTTCGGAAGGGGCAGTTCCCTGCCATCGCGCAAAAACAAAGTCACGACGTTTGTATCCGCATCGAAGCCCGCGCCTTCCTGCGTGACGTCGTTGGCGACAATCATGTCAGCGCCCTTGGCTGCGAGTTTGCGGCGCGCGTTTTCGGCAAGGTGTTCGGTTTCGGCCGCAAAGCCCACCAGGGTTCGCGAGCCTTTTTCGCGTCCAAGCTCCGCGAGGATGTCGGCGGTTGGTTCAAGTTCCAGCATTAATTTTCCTTCGGTACGCTTGATCTTTTGCGTTCCCTGCGACACCGGACGATAATCTGCAACCGCCGCGGCCATAATCACCACATGCGCGTCGCTCGAACGTTGGTGCACGGCACGGCGCATTTCGTCGGTGGAGCGGACTGGAACCCAGTCGACTTCATTCGGCGCGCGCAACTCCGTCGGCCCGCTGACGAGCGTGACATGCGCGCCGCGGCGCGAAGCGGCGTCGGCTAACGCGTAACCCATTTTCCCGGAAGAGCGATTGCTAAGCATGCGCACAGGATCCACATCTTCGACCGTCGGACCCGCCGTGACGACGACTTTCAAGCCGTCGAGATCATGCTTGAGGCCGAGCGTATCGCATACAGCGCTCGTAATCGCTTCGATGCCCGCGAGCCTGCCTGGACCGATCATTCCGCAGGCGAGATAGCCTTCATCCGGCTGCACGATGCGAACGCCGCGCGCCCGAAGCGTTTCGAGATTGTGCTGCGCCGCGGCGTGCTCCCACATGTTCACGTTCATCGCGGGAGCGACAATCACAGGAGCTTTCGTCGCGAGATAAAGCGTGGTCAGGAAATCGTCGGCGACGCCATTGGCGAGCTTCGCGAGAATGTCGGCGGTGGCCGGCGCAATCACAAGTAAGTCGATACGCTGCGCGACGGCAATGTGCTCGATCGCGCTTTCGAGATTCGCGCTGGCTTGCGAGTCGCCGAAAAGGCCGGTAATCACTCTTTCGCCGGTGAGCGCTGCAAAAGTCAGCGGCGTGACAAACTCCTGCGCGGCTCGCGTCATGATCACTTGGACGGCGAGTTTCTCCTGCTGAAGGCGACGCACGAGTTCCGCCGCCTTGTAGGCCGCTACTCCGCCTGTGACTCCCAGCGCGATTCGCATCAGATCATTACCGCACTTCGTTCGGCTATGCGACCACTAGCTGCGCTTGCGCTTGCCGTCTTCTTCCGCGCCAACCGGTTCAGGCAGCTCGAACTCGAGCATCTTCCTCTGCATTTCTTCTTCGGCGACCCGCGTGTACTTGTGATTCTTCGGGTTGTCGACCATGGGCCTTCCGCCGGCCATCAGCTGCCGTGCGCGGCGTGCAACCAGGACTACATACGCAAACTTACTGTCCGGGGGTTCGTTGGAAACCGCCATGAGTGCTTTATCCTCCGAAGGACTTGAGAATTTGACGAACGCGTCCGCTATTTCGTTTCGTTTCCGAACGCGCGCCCAATGCAATGGCCCGAATCGCTTCGCCTGCGCGGCTCACATCTTCATTGATCACGACATAATCGTAATCCAAATAGTGCTCCATCTCCAACCGGGCGCGCTCGAGACGGCGGCTCATTTCATCTTCGCCGTCCTGACCGCGCGCGCGTATGCGCTTTTCCAGTTCCTGGCGCGAAGGAGGCACGATGAAAATCGCGATCGATTCCGGCAGTTTTCTGCGTACCTGTTCGGCGCCCTGCACGTCAATTTCCAGAACCAGATCGCTCTTCTGTGCGCGCGCTTCGTCCAGCCATTTCTTCGGCGTGCCGTAGCTGTGTTTGCCAAAAACGCACGCATGCTCCAGGAACTCGCCGCGCTCCACCATGCCCCGGAATTCCTCGTCGGACACAAAATGATACCACTCCCCGTTTTTTTCGCCGGCGCGAGGCGGCCGCGTTGTGGCGGAAATCGAAAGCATTGTGCCGGGCAGCTCCAGCAGTTTTCTCACCAGCGTCGATTTGCCGGACCCGGACGGCCCCGAGACGATCAAGATCAACGGTTCGTAGGAATCGGCCATCGCTATTCGATGTTCTGCACTTGCTCGCGCAGTTTTTCGATCTCCGATTTCAATTCGAGTCCCAGTTGCGTTACCTGCAAGCCATCGTCGTCCGCGCCGTTGGACTTCGAAAGCAAGGTGTTCGCTTCGCGCTGCATTTCTTGGAGCAGAAAATCGAGCTTCTTGCCGATTTCCCCACCGCCAGCCAGCAGGGCTCGAAATTGCCTTACGTGGCTTCGGAGGCGCGCAATTTCCTCGGTGGCGTCGTTGCGTTCGGCAGCAAACGCGGCTTCCTGCGCCAAGCGCGCGGGGTCTGCGTCATAATTTCCAAGCAGCTCTTTCAGCCGCGCTTCCAACCGCCGCGCATATGCGGGGCGCGCCTTCTCGGCGAGCGTCTCAACGCGCTGCGTGGCGGTTTCAACGGCGGTCAGCCTTCGGGTGAGCTCTTCCTGCAGCGACTGCCCTTCCGCGCGGCGCATTTCGTCCAATTGACCGATGGCCTGCGCCAGTCCCGCACGCACGGTTGCCGAAAGTTTCTCGACTTCCTCCTGGGGAGGAGCCGACGAGGCCACGCCCGGCAATCGTAATACCGCCGTAACGTCCAGGTCTTCCTTCACGCCAAATTCCCTGGCGAGAGACTGCGCCGCTGCCAGATAGGCGGCCGCAACGTCACGGTTAATCGCGACGGCGTTTTTCTTCGCTGCCTGGACCTGCAGAGTCACTTCGATGTGCCCGCGGCGGAAATGCTCCTGCACTCCCTTGCGAATTTCCATTTCGAGCGCGTCCCAGCCCTCGGGCATTCGCACGCGAACATCCAGGAAACGATGATTCACGCTGCGCATGCTCAGCTGCACGGCCCAGCCGTCTTTTTCGACGCGTGTTTGCGCGTATCCCGTCATCGATCGCAATTCGGGACGCAACATTTTACACGGGTCCGGCCGGCATGGGCGGCTCGATTTCTTGAAATTGCAAATTGTAGAGACGCGCGTACGCACCGTTGCGCACCAGCAATTCCTCGTGCGTGCCACGTTCCTTGATCGTTCCGTCTTCGAGTACGACGATGGTATCTGCGCGCCGCACCGTCGACAGCCGGTGCGCGATCACAAACACCGTGCGGTTCTCCATCAAGTTATTCAAGGCCCGCTGTACCAGCATCTCTGACTCGGAATCCAATTCCGAGGTGGCTTCATCCAGAATAAGGATTGGCGCGTCTTTCAGCAACGCTCGCGCAATCGCCAATCTCTGCCGCTGGCCGCCGGAAAGCCGCTGGCCGCGATCTCCGATTCTGGTCTGGTATCCCTGCGGCAACTGCGTGATGAATTCATGAGCGAGAGCCGTCTTCGCTGCCGCAACCACGCGAGCTTCCGGCAAGTCCGGACGCCCGTAGCACAGATTGTTCCAGACGGTATCGTTGAACAAAATTGTTTCCTGCGTGACGATGGCCATCTGTTCGCGCAGCGAACGGAGATTCGCTTCGCAAATATCCTGTCCGTCGATGCGCAGAGTGCCCGATGTTGGAGTGTTGAATCGAGGCAGGAGATTCACGAGCGTCGTTTTCCCCGCGCCGCTCGAACCGACAATCGCGAGCACGCATCCTGCCGGAACGCGGAGATTGACATTTCGCAGAACCGCGGACCCGCCCTCGTATGCGAATCCGACATTGTCGAAGGCCACTTCGCGCGAGAATCCTGATAGAACCGCGGCACCGGGTTTCTCAGCGACCTCTTCTTGAAGCGCGAGAAATCCTACGACTTCGGTCGACGCGCCGGCGGCCAGCTGGAATTGCTGGTACAAACTGCCCATCCTCTTGATCGGCGTGTAGGCACTGAAAAGCGAATAGATAAACGCGAACACCATGCCCAGGTCCATCACGCCGCGGCGGATCTCGTCGCGCGCATACAATAGCAGCACGACAAATACCACCGCGCCCAACAAGTCCATGATGGGAGAAGTCACTACGTATGCCTTTATCCAACGCATGTTCTCGCGCAGCAGCCGCCGCGCCGTCTCACGGAATTTCTGGATCTCGAAATCCTCCATCCCGAATGCTTTGACCACGCGGTTGCCGCTCACCGTCTCCTGCAAAATCTGGCTCAAGTCGGCGACGCGCGAGCGAGTGTTCTGGACGGACTTGCGAATTCTCTGACCCAGTTTTCCGACCGGATATACTACGAGCGGAACGACGATGGCAGAACCGATTGCCAACCGCCAATTCAGCCACAGCAGCACACATACGAATGCTGCCAGGGCAAAAACCTGCTGGAAGAAGTCAGCGAGATTTTCCGACAGCGCCGTACGCACCTGATCCACGTCGCTGATCGCTGCCGACATTACCCGCCCCGTAGGATGGTGCTGGAAGAATCCGATCGGCTGGCGCACCAGCTTTTCGTAGACTTGATTCCGCAGATCGGTCACGCCCGCGTGACCCGCATATTGAATCATCGTGCTGCCGAAGAATTCTGCAATCGCCTTGGCGAAGAAAATCACCACCAGGCAGATTGCGAATATCGTCCAGACGTAATGAATGCTGGATGGCAAGAACGAATTGAGGTAGATCACATGGTGGCTGTGCGGCAGCGTCACGAGTTTGACCTTGCTGGTCGCTTTACTGGGGTCCAGAATCACATTCACTGCCGGAATAATCATCAATGCGATCAGGCCCTGGCACGCACCCACTACGCCCAGCAACACCACGCCGACCATCAGCCGCCAGCGGTAGGGCCGGACAAACTGAAATAGCCCGCGCATCTCTGACGTAGGTTTCACGCGCCTCGATTCCTCACGCTACCGACCGCTCCAGATCTCTGTGTTCGACCTTCGTGGTATAACCCTTTTTCGTCAGCGCCTTCGCCACGGCTTCCGCCATCATGACCGACCGGTGGCGTCCTCCGGTACAACCGAACGCAATCGTCAAATAGCTCTTTCCTTCGCTGATGTAGTGCGGAATCAGGTATTCCAGCAATCCCTCAATTCGCCGCAAGAATTCTCCCGTCTGCTTGAACGACCGGATGTACTTGGCGACGCGCCCGTTCTTGCCGCTGTAGGGCCGAAGCTTCGCGACAAAGTGTGGATTCGGCAAAAACCGTACGTCAAAAACCAAATCCGCGTCCGTGGGCAATCCGAATCGATAGCCGAAACTTACGAGCGAAACCAGCAGCGGCCTGCGGCCTGCTTTTTGGAATCGGTCGATGATGAAGTTCCGCAAATCATGCACGGTGAACTTTGTTGTGTCGATCACAACATCCGAAATCTCGCGAATTCGGGCCATGCGGTTGCGTTCGAGCCGGATGCCTTCGGCAACGGAAAAATCCGCGCCCATCGGATGCGGCCTTCGCGTTTCGCTGAATCGCCGCGCCAGTGCGGCGTCGCTCGCCTCAACGAACACCAGCGTCGCCGGGTACTCGCGCCGCAGCTTCCGGTAAACTTCCGGGAGTTGCTTGAGCTGGTCGCCCTCGCGCGCGTCGACAAGCAACGCCGCGCGGTCAAATTCTCCGGCGTCATCCATGGCTTGCTCGGCAAACGAAGGAATGAAAGAAACCGGAAGGTTGTCCACGCAGTAAAAGCCCAAGTCTTCAAACGTGCGCAGCACGGAGCCTTTTCCCGAGCCTGAGAGGCCGGTCACAATCACGAGCTGGCGATTCTGCTGCGTATGGCGCGGCATTGGGGCTAGGAAATCGGACGTTGCTCAGGGCGGCCCGGGCCGTCCAGCGTACGCTCACGAATTCGAGTGGCGCCGGTCCGAACTCGGCGCCTTCGAAAAACCTGAGCCGAGCTTCTCAGTCTTTTCGCCGGCGCTGATGCGTACTGGGAATGCGCAAATCTTCCCTGTATTTCGCCACGGTTCGGCGCGTGACGTGAATGCCCTCTTCATCGAGGCGCTTGGCGATCTGCTCGTCCGTCAACGGATGCGCGGCGTCCTCTTCCTCGATCATCTTTTTCACGCGGCGCTTCAGCGACAGCAGCGACATTTCTCCGCCCTGCGGGCCGTTGACGGATTCCGAGAAAAAATACCTCAGCTCAAAAACGCCCTGCGGCGTATGAGAATACTTGTTGGCTACGGCGCGACTCACCGTCGACGGATGCACGCCCACTTCCTCGGCGACTTCCTTGATCATCATCGGCTTCAAATGATCCACGCCGTACTCGAGAAAATCCCTTTGCCGGCGCAGAATCGACTGACAGACACGCACAATCGTGTGCTTCCGCTGCTCGATGTTCTTCATCAACTGAACGGCGGCGGTGAACCGTTCTTTGACGTAATTCCGAACGTCGCGGTCCGCGGCGTCGCGCTGCAGCAAGCGACGATACACAGGACTGAGCCGCAGCTGCGGTAAGTCATCGTCATTCAGGAATGCCTGCCACTCTCCATCCACTTTACGAAACTGCACGTCGGGCTCTACCAGCCGCGGCTCGGTCTTGTTGTAGCGCAGCCCGGGCTTCGGGTCCAGCCGCTTCACCACATCCACGGCACGCTTCACGGCTTCAATCGGACGGTTCAACGCCCGCGCGATTTCTTTCAGCTGATTGTTCTGCAGCATTTTCAAATGCTCAGAGACGATTTGCTGGGCCAGAGTATTCTGCGGATCGACGAGTTTCAACTGCAGGATCAAGCATTCCTTCAAATCTCGCGCCGCCACTCCCGGCGGGTCGAATTCCTGCACCACAGCCAGCGCTTCTTCGACGTCATCCATGGGGTATTCGTTGCTCTGCACAATTTCTTCGAGCGTGGTCATCAGATAACCGTTCTCGTCCAAGTTTCCGATGATCAGCTCCGCCGCTTTGCGCACTTGCTCGCTGCAGATGCTCACGCTCAATTGCCACATCAGGTGATCGGCAAGGTTTTGCGGAGAGGAGAGGAACTTGTCGAACCCCGGCCTTTCGATTTCTTCGCGCTCGCTGCCCGAGCCGCTCGCCGCAGGCGTATCGAGATACTTGGTGAAAAACGAACTCACATCAAATTCATCGAACGGATTCGCTCCTTCCGCCTCCGGAACTTTTTCCGTCTCTTCCTTGACGAACGCTTCGTCCGTGTAGTCTTCGCTGACTACGCCGTCGTCGCCCAGGACTTCGAGCATGGGGTTTTCGGTGATCTCCTGATTAATCATTTCGCGCAGTTCCAAGCGGTTAAGCGCGAGGACGCTGACCATCTGTACGAGGCCCGGCGTCAAGATTTGCTTTTGCGCGAGGCGGAGATTCAGTTTTGGCTGCAGCCAGTTCATCGCGTCAATTCAAACGGAAATTCTCACCGAGATACAGCCGCCGCACTTCCGCGTTGCCGCTCAATTCCTCCGGCGTGCCGGCGCTCAGGATCTTTCCTCCATGTATGATGTACGCGCGGTCGGTAACGGCCAACGTCTCGCGCACATTGTGGTCGGTCACCAGCGCGCCGATTCCTGAGGCGCTCAGTTCGCTGATGATTTTCTGCAAATCCAAAACGGTCAGCGGATCAATCCCCGAAAACGGCTCGTCCAGCAAAATGAACGCGGGTTGCAGCGCCAGAGAACGCGCGATTTCCAGCCGCCGCCGCTCGCCGCCCGAGAGAACGTAGCCTTTGCTGTTCCGTACTCCCTCCAAGCCCATCTGCGTCAGCAACTCTTCCACGCGGTCGCGACGCTGCTCGGCAGAAATCGGCAGCGTTTCCAGCACCGCCAGTAAATTTTCTTCGACGGTCAGCTTGCGAAAGACCGAGGGTTCCTGGGGAAGATAGCTGATGCCACTGCGAGCCCGAAGATACATCGGGAGGTCGCTGATGTCTTCGTCGTCGAGCAAGACGCGGCCGAAATCCGGGCGCGCCAAACCGACCAGAATGTAGAAGGTCGTGGTCTTGCCTGCGCCGTTCGGGCCCAGCAGCCCAACCACTTCGCCCTGTCGAATCTCCAGATTAACGTTATCGACGACCGTGCGGCCCCGATAGGCTTTTTTCAACTCGGCGGCTTGGAGTTTCGACATGCCCGTTCATTTCTCGGCTCGGTGCTTGGCTAAGGTTCGCGCTCGTTTGCGAATCAACTTGGATCGTATCACCCGCTAAAAAGAAGGTCAATTCACGGCCTTTCTCGGTGTTTCCAGAACCATTCGGAAGGCCATCGGATTCAGCGTCCAATAATCCGCTTCGGTACTGCCTCATGTCGCGCGAACGCCAATCTCGTTGTACTGCCCGAACTCCTTCCCTATACTCGGCTTCTAAGTGGCTATGACGTGGCGCAAACCCAGGGGAATGAGCAATCGCGACGCGGCGCGCTACGCGCGCTGGTCGGCCGGCGTTGCCTTCGCGATTTGCCTCGCGGTTGTTGGTGTTTACTGGCACCAGCGGCGGCGGGAACGCGCGAACGAACGGAAGCTGTCGCCGGTTCCTGCGGCTGTTGCCGAGCAATCGGCAGGCTTTGGTTTTTCGCGAGCATTTGAGGGGCGCACAATTTTCACAGTGCGCGCCTCACAGGCCACGCAATTCAAAGACGAAGACCAGAGCCTGCTCGAAAACGTGGTGATCACGATTTTCGGGCCGCGCGGCGATCGCAACGATTCGGTCCACGCCAATCAATGCAGTTACCAGCCCGAGACAGGAAGCATTCGTTGCCAGGGCGTGGTGCAAATCGATTTGCGAAGCGCGAAAAGCACTCCACAAAAAACCGAACTGCATTTGGAGACCAGCAATATCTTGTTCGAGCGGGACAGCAACGTCAGCACGAACAGCTCCGTAACGTTGAAATTCCCCGGCGGCGAAGGAAGCGGCCAAGGGCTCGTGTACGCGCCGCAGAGCGAGAACGTTACGCTTGAAAAAGATGTGCAGCTCGAAATGGCTCCGCCTCGAAACCGCCCGCGCGCATCGGCGCACATCACCAGCAAGTCTTTGGAGTTCCGGCGCAGCGAAGATGTGCTGCGGCTTGCGGGACCGGTTCGCATACAGCAGGATTCGCAAACATTGACGGCAGGAATGTTGGAGCTGCAGTTGGATGCGGCGATGCGGCCGTCGCACGCCGTGGCCACGGGAAGCCCGGAAATTGCCGCACGCAGGGCACGCGGGAATCTTTCCCTGGCAGCAGAGCAGATGTCGGCAGATCTCTTGCCCAATGGAGCCCTTCAAAAATTGCAGGCCAATGACGACGTGCGTGGAGAAGCGAACCGTTCGGAGGATGTCGATCATTTTTCGGCGCAACACGTGCAGATGGTTATGAATTCGAGCGGAATGCAAAACCGGCCGCGCGAATTTCTCGCGCAGGGAAACGTAAGAGTAGAGGCAAATCGAAGCAAATCGAAAGGACGTCTTGCGACCGAGAGTTTGCGCGCGGAAATCTCGGCCAGCAAAGACGGACATGGCGCAGGTATTACCAGCGCGGAAACACTCGCCCCGGGGAACCTCACGCTGATCAAACCAGCCGAGAATGTTGAAATCCGTGGAGGGAAGCTGAGCGCGATCTTTGGCGCGCAGAATCAAATCACTGAACTGCACGGAGCGTCGGGAGTAAGCGTAGTGCGTGCGTTAACAAACAAGCCATCGGAAAAGAGTTCAGCGCAAAGTCTGCTGGCGAAATTCGGCGCTGACGGAAATTGGCGAACGATCGATGAGGACGGAGAGGTGAAATTTGAGCAGGGGGACAAGAGCGGGGCGGCAACGACGGCTCACCTTGTGAGTGCGGCAAATCAACTGACCCTTAGCGGCGCGGCTTCCGTAAAGGATTCCTTATCGCATTTGCAAGCGGCGACAATCCAGCTCGAGCAGGCGACAGGTGAAGTACATGCGCACGGCAACGTCGTCGCGAGCTTTTCAGGACAGAAAGGAACGTCGGCCGCAAGTCCGGTGACGGGAAGCTCGGAGATTTCGGCAGATGAGATGGACGGCAGGCCGGGAAACTCCGCGAATACGGATTCATCGAACCTCGGCCACGCGGTTTTCTCCGGCCATGCGCGAATGTGGCAGGGCTCGGATGTATTACAGGCGCAAACGATCGAATTCTGGCAGGACGAACAGCGCGCTGAGGCACGCGGCACCGTCTTCGGAGAATTTGTCGAAGCACCGCACAAAGATCGAAGAGGCCGGAAACAACAAACGTCAGCGCCCGTGCTCTGGCAAGTGCATGCGCCGAAAGTAGATTATTGGAACAACTTGGGAAAAATGGAATGGAGCAACGGAGTCGACGCGCGCTCCTCCGAGGGGACGATTCAGAGCCAAACGGTGCAATTGTTTTTCTCGCGCGCAGAGAATAATCAGCAGACCTTGGAGCGCGCGATCGGCACGGGCAACGTGCGCATCGAGCAAAACGGGAGAACGGGCATGGCGGAACGCGGAGAATACGTTGCACGCGATGGGAGATTTGTTCTTTCCGGGGGCCAACCCACGCTTACAGATGCTGCCGGAAACACAACAACCGGCCACGAATTGACTTTCTTCCTGGCAAATGACTCGATCCTCGTTGATTCAGAAACGACCACCAAGCACCCCTAGCGGCTCGCTCGCTCCCTCCCTCCCGCGAGCTCGTGAGAGCAAACACCCGAAGAAGATGGAAATACCGCGGTGGTCTGCTACACTCCTGCCTACAGAATCCAGGAGAAACCAATGACGGCTGCCTCGGCTACAGGCATGCCTGTTGCACCCCTGCCGGCGAAGCAGCATCCGCTGGCAACTCGGCATTTTCGTAACTGGTGGATTGGCAACACAGTTTCGCTGCTTGGCGACCAGTTCTACCTGGTGGCGCTGCCTTGGCTGGTGCTGCAACTGACGGGATCGAGCCTTGTTCTTGGCACGGTCCTGATGGTGGCAGCGATCCCGCGGGCGGCGCTAATGCTGGTGGGCGGGGCGGCCACCGACCGATTGTCCGCACGTTATGTGCTGATCTGTACGACGACGGTGCGAATGTTTCTGGTTGGCGTGGTAACGCTGCTGGTGTGGCTGCGCGTGATTCACCTTTGGCACCTGTACGTGCTGACGTTCGCGTTTGGAGTCGCGGACGCGTTTGCGCTGCCCGCCGGCCCGGCGCTTGTTCCCACGCTCGTTGACCCGAGCCAGCTTCAGCCGGCGAATGCGCTGCTGGGAGGCTCCACGGTGATGACCGGGATGGTTGCGCCCGCGCCGGCGGGATTGATCATCAAGTTCTGGGGAATTGCGTCGGCGCTTTTCTTCGACACGCTGAGTTTCCTGGCGGCGATTGCGGCGCTGGTCACGGTCCCGGAGCCGCCGAAGATTCCCCATCCGAGCGGTACGCGGCCGAGTGTCCTGCATTCAATCGCGGAAGGACTGCGGTCGGTGCGGAATGATTCGGCGCTGCTGTTTCTGATGGTCATCTTTGCGATGTTGAATATGTGTCTCGCTGGGCCGGTGGCGATTGGGCTTGCGGCGCTGGCGAAATTCCGGTTTGGATCGGCGGCGGCGTTCGGAACCCTGCTCTCTTGCTTCAGCGGCGGGACGCTCGGGGGAATCGCGTTGGGCGGAATGGTGAAGAAGCCGCGGAGGCGCGGGATGCAATTCATTGGGCTCGGCGTACTGTGCGGATTGGAGCTGGTAGGAATCGGCGCCTCTCAGAAATTCGCCGTGATTGCAGCCTTGCTGGCGCTCATGGGCGTGGGAGCAGGGTTCGTTAACGTGCAGTTCAGCACTTGGATTCAACTGCGCGTCGAGCGGGCGATGCTCGGGCGCGTGATGAGCGTGCTGATGTTCGCGGCGATCGGCCTGATCCCGGTCTCCTATGCGATTTCCGGCGTGGTGGCGCAGTGGAGTTTGATGTGGCTGTTCGTGGGAGCAGGAGCGATTCTGGTGGTGACATCGACGGCGGCGACCAGCGCGAAGGCGGCGCGGGAACTGGACTAGGACTCGGCTAGAAGACCGGTGTTGGCGGCAGCGACGCGGTCGCGCGTGGTGTTCTTGACAAGGTACATGGCCTCGTCGGCGAGGTGCAGAAGGCCGGCCTTGTCGGCCGAATCGACGGGGAAAGAAGCGACGCCGACGCTGGCGGTAATATGGACGTTAAGGCCCCCCTCTTTCAGCCAGACCGTATTCCTCATGAGCGCGTGCAAACGGCGCGCCACACGGCACGCGTTCTCCTTAGAAGTTTGCGGGAGGAGCAAGACGAATTCGTCGCCCCCGTAACGAAAGGCGAAGTCGATCAACCGGCAGTTATTCTTGATCATGTTGCCGATTTCGCCGAGGAGTTTCGAGCCGGTCAGGTGACCGTGAGTGTCGTTGACGGCCTTGAAATGATCCAGGTCGATGAAAATGAGGGAGAACTCGTAACTGTAGCGATGCGAGCGGTAGATTTCCGTGTCGAGCATGAAGTTCAGGTGGCGGGCGTTGTAAAGCGTGGTGCAGTCGTCAGTGATGGTCAGCTCGTGGATGCGCTGGACGTGGCGCGCGTTTTCAATGGCGATGGCCGCGTAATCGGCAAGCGCCTCGAGGAGTGCAAGTTCCCGAGGGCTGAAACCTTCGGGCCCGATGCAATTGATCAGCTCGATGACACCGAGGCATTGGTCGCGGAAGCGGACCGGGACGGCCACGATCGAGCGGGTTTGCATTTTAGTCTTGTCGTCGACCTTGGAGAAAAAGCGCGAGTCGGTGCGCGTGTCGGGGACCACGACTACTTCGCCGGTTTGCGCGACCCAGCCGGCAATTCCCTGGCCCAGTTTGATGCGCACGTCTTTCAGGGCTTCAGAGCCCTCTCCGGTAGCGATCTCAAAGTAGAGTTCCTGCTTTTCGGTATCCATTAAGAGCAGGGACCAAGTGTCGGGATGCAGGACCTCGTTGATTTTCTCCATGATCGTGCGGAGAACCTGGTCCAGCTGCAGAGAAGAAGTGAGCGCTTTGCCGAGCTCGTGAAAAACAGAAACTTCGCTGGTGTCGGGTTCGACGCGGGCTGTAGCTGGGTTACGGCGGCGTTCAACTCCGGCAAAAGGCTTGGGTTCGGACACTTTAAGTTTAGGGGCGCCGAAGGTCGCGCCGGTCTCCTGCAGTTTACCCTCGGGCATCCGTGGCATTATAAGTTGACAAGACGGTTATCGCAACCCGTTCGCAAGAAAACGTGCGCAAAAGGCAATCTTTTTGCCATGGTACGTCGCCCTCGAGCTTCGATTGACAGCACTGGGACGCACGCCTATATTTTTCGCTGAACCATTTTCATTGACGTCTGCGATGAGTTCAACCAGTACGTTCGGCGAACACTTAAAACGTGAACGCGAGATGCGCGGCGTGTCGCTTGAGGAGATTTCGGCGGCGACGCGGATTAGTGTGCGCTTCCTCGAAGCATTGGAAAACGAGCACTGGGCGCAGCTCCCGGGCGGGATTTTTAATCGCGGGTTTATTCGTTCCGTAGCGCGGTTTTTGGGAATGGATGAGGACGGGCTGGTGGCAGAGTACGCCCTGGAAACCCACGAGCGCCCGGAAATCGCGGTGTGGACCAAGGAGCCAGTACGGAAGCGGCGGAATTGGTTCGGGATTATCGGAACGATTGTGTTGCTTGCCGCGATCGTTGCCGGCGGATGGTTCGTGCACAGGCAATACGGCGCGTCCATCAGCGCGTGGCATGAGAGGCATCCGATTTTCAGGACCGTGATGGCGAAGTTGCGGCACAAAAAAGCCGCAGCGGCAGATCCAACCGCAAACACCTCCCCTGTGATTGCTTCGGCGAATGCGCGGGCTGGTCAGAGCGAACCGGCGACGGCGCCGCCCACTACGGGAAACAGGCAGAGTGCAGCAAATGGAGCCGCGGTCAGCTCGACAACAACCAGGGGACAGAATCCAACGAAAGCGGCCGCAGGGGGTAGCGCTGACGCTTCCGCAGCGGCAGCCTCATCGGGTCCTCTCGAACTGAAGGTCGAGGCCGGAGAAACCTCGACGGTGACCGTGAGCGCAGACGGGGCTGTGGTGTTCTCCGGCAAGCTCGAAGCGCTGAAGTCGCTCACGCTGCACGCAAACAATAGCTTCACGGTGACCGCAAGCAAATCGAACGCGGTGCTGCTCGAGTTAAATGGACGCACCGTACCACCTCTCGGTCCACCGAATCAGCCCGGGAAAATCACGCTGACGCGCGACAATCTTAAGTCCAATCCAGGAGACGGATATTAGCGACGGGGTGCGCAGCCCGGCTTGCGCGGAATTCCTGCAGGGGAACACTTCGCCCGCGCGGAAGCTGGCGGTGTGCACGGGCGGCGTAGCGTTGAGCGGGCCGGAACGCGCCGAGGTTCTGGCGGTGCTGGCGATGGACGACATCGAAGGAGTGGCGCAAGGCGCCGCACAAGCTCTCACAAGCATGTCCGCCGAGAACTTTCTTGCCGCGCTCACTCACGCGGATGTGGCACCGGCGCTGATGCATTATTGCGCGGAGAATCTGGCAAGTACGCCGGGAATTGCGGACGCGCTGGCGCAAAACGCTTCGTGCTCGGTACGATCCCTCGAACGGGTGTCATCTCATCTTTCAACTGCGGGTGTTCAGGCTCTGCTCGACAACCTGGAACGGTTGGCCTCGTCGCCGGCACTACTCGAAGCCTTGGCGGCGTCGCCGAATGCAAACGCCGAGCAGCGAACTTTCCTCGTTGAGATGCAAAAAGGCGCTCCCAAGCCCCAAGAGCTGCAGGAGGCCGTAGCGGCAGCAGAGCCGGATCCCGCGAAGCGGAAGACGTTGCTGGAGAGGCTTGCGACGATGAACGTCCTGCAACGCGTGAAGCTAGCACTGACGGGCGGGCGAGAAGAACGAATCATTTTGATTCGCGATTCAAACAAAGTTGTACAGCGCTCGGTGCTGCAATCGCCACGCCTGACAGAGGCGGAAGTGGAAAGTTTCGCGTCGATGACGACCCTGACGATGGAGATTTTGCGAATCATCGCGCACAACCGTCTGTGGATGAAGAACTACTCAATTGTGAAGAACCTGATCTTCAATTCCAAGACGCCACTGGACATCACCATGCATCAGTTGGCGCGATTGACGCCACGCGATTTGAAGATCTTGAGCACGAGCAAGAGCGTGCCGGAGACGTTGAGGTCGACGGCGGCAAAGATGATCGTAAAGCGGGGCGCAAAACCGGAGTAAGCCAAGGGGTTCTCTGTAACTGGAATGCGAGAAGCGCAGGAGAGAATGCCCAAACGGGAGGGGCGCAACACGCAACTGTATGCGGGATTCTTCGCGGCGCTGATGGCGTTGGGAACAATGGCGGCCTCGGGCGCACAGCAAACGCAAAAAACGGCGTCCACCATCCAGGAACTCCTGGATGCGGACCAAAAGGATCGCCAGGGAGCGATGTCATTGACCAAATGCTGGAGGCCGGAGCGCTGAAAACGGGAGAAGATCTCGAAGACGCGTCGGTGATTTTTCAGCACGGAGACAATCCGCAGGATTACTTGCTCGCACACGTGCTGGCGATGGCGGCCATGACCAAGGGTGACGCTAACGCGCGATGGATTGCCGCAGCGACGCTGGACCGATACTTGCAATCGGTGAAGCAGCCTTAAGCATTCGGCACACAATACGGCTGGAAGGACGGAACGGCGGGGAAGCGCGAAGTGACGCCGGATGGGTGCCCGTCAAACGTGCACACAGTGAATCGTAATTATTTCGTGGCCCCCCGGAGAGAATCTGCGACTTTTTTCGCATATTCGCGGGCGTGGGCGAGGATGGCCGGCTCATCGAGAGTGAGCATGCGCCGGTGGTCCATGACAAGGCGGCCGCCGACGATGACCGAATCGACGTCGCTGGCTTTCAAAGCGTAGACGAGTTGCGAATAGACGCTGTCCTGCATCGCATATTGAGGCGCGTCGTGCGGCGCGTCGGTGCGAACTAGAATTACATCCGCTTTTTTCCCGACTTCGAGAGAACCGATTTCCTTTTCCATGTGAAGCGCTCGCGCGCCGCCGATGGTGGCCATGGCGACAACCTGCTCGGCGGGCAAAGCGCGCGGATCCATGCGCGCGAGCTTCTGCTGCTTGGCCGCAAGGTCCATTTCCTCGAACATATCGAGATCGTTGTTGCTGGCTGCGCCGTCGGTGCCGAGTCCTTCAGGAACGTCCGCGGCGATTAGATCCACAACAGGACTTGTTCCGCTGGCCAGCTTCATGTTGCTCGAAGGATTCGTCACGCAGCCGACGTTGCGCCTCGCAAGCAGGGCCATGTCAGCCGTGTCGACCCAAACGCAATGCGCGGCGGTAATGTCCGGACCGAGAACGCCGATGCTTTCCAAATAGGCTGTGGGCGAGAGGCCGTATTTTGCGCGACTTTGCTCGTTTTCGGGAAGCGTCTCGGAAAGATGGATCAAAATCGGAACATGATACCTGCGGGCGAGCGCCGCGGCAGACTGGAGCGTCTTCGCCGAGCAGGTGTAAATCGAGTGAGGCGCGACAGCCGGAGTGATGAGTGAGTCGCCCTGCCAATGCTTGATGTAATTTTCCGTGTACGCGAGCATTTGCGGGACGGATTTGTTATCGGGCGCGGGGAAATCGATGAACGTCTCGCCGAGAACGCCGCGCATACCGGCGTCCTTGGTCACGCGGGCCACGTTGTCTTCGAAATAGTACATGTCGGCGTAGGTCGTGATGCCGCCGCGAAGCATTTCCAGAATGCCGAGGCGCGTGCCCCATTCGACGAAGTCAGGTGTGACGTTGCGGGCTTCCGCCGGGAAGATATAGTTCTGGAGCCAATCGTTGAGATTGAGATCGCTGCCGAGGCCGCGGAAAAGGCTCATGGCGGCATGGGCGTGGCCGTTAATCAGGCCGGGCATGACAAGCTCGCCGCGAGCATCGATGGTGCGCGGGGCATCGAAGCGCGGCGCGATTTCGTCTGTGGGGCCGACAGCCACAATAGCGCCGCCGCGAAGGGCGACCGCGCCGTCATCGTAGGCGTGGCGAGCCGAGTCCATGGTGACCACTGTGCCGTGCACAATGAGAAGATCGACGTGAGTTGCAGGCTGCGCGAAAGCCGTCATGGCGATCAACCATAAAGAGAGCGCGAAGGACGATGGGAGACAGCGTTTCACGTTATTGGCCACGAAGGCGGGCAGAATTATCGCAGAAAACAGGCGTTCGTGCCCATGCAGCCTGCGCGAACGGAATTCACGGACCTTCCAGCGAGATTCTCCGCCGCACCCGGAATGACAAACTGAAATTGCACGGCTTTTACAAATGAGAAGAATCGAAGGGACGCGGAAGCAAATTCGGGGAGCGCTCGCGCTCGATCTTGCCGTGAAGATTGGCCATGATGACAGGAACATCGTTGCAGAATTCCCAGATGATTTGACGACAGGCGCCGCAGGGTGGCGTGAGCACGTCTGTGTCGGTCACAATGGCAATGGCGTCGAATTCGCGCTCGCCTTCAGACATCGCTTTGAAGATCGCGACACGCTCGGCACAAAGAGTAAGGCCGTAACTGGCGTTTTCGATGTTGCAGCCGGAAAAGATGCACCCGGACTTCGTTCGAACGGCAGCGCCGACGCGAAACTTCGAGAAGGGTGCGTGAGCCTTTTCGCGGGCAGCGCGGGCAGCAGCGATCAGCGCGTCGTCGGAGGCCATCGAGGGATTATGCATTCAAATCGGCTGCGAGGCGAGGAATGACCGCGCGAAGAAGGGCGATGAACTTCCCGCTGACGCGCTTCCCCGTTTCAAGGACTTCGTCGTGGTTGAGCGGCTGGTCCAGAATTCCGGCAGCCATGTTGGTGACGCAGGAAACTCCGAGGACGCCGATGCCCAACTGGCAGGCGGCGATAACCTCGGGAACGGTTGACATCCCAACGACATCAGCGCCGATGGTGCGAAGAAAGCGAATCTCGGCCGGCGTTTCATAACTGGGCCCCGGAACTGCGGCGTAGACACCTTCGTGGACTTCTATGCTCAGGCGGCGAGCTTCTTCGAGTGCGGCGCATCGAAACGATTTGCAGTAGGCTTCGCTCATGTCCGGAAAGCGAGGGCCCAGGCGGTCGTCATTGGGACCGGTCAGAGGATTCGCACCCATCAGGTTAATGTGATCGCGCAGAATCACGAGTGCGCCCTGCTGGAAGTTCGTATTGATGCCGCCAGCCGCGTTGGTCAGGATGACGGTGCGAGCTCCAAGGCAAGACAGGACACGCATCGGCAGGGCGACTTGGGCCGCTGAGTAACCTTCGTACAGATGTACACGACCCTGCATGGCAGCAACGACAACGCCGGAGCTTTTACCGATAACCAGCTGCCCTGCGTGGCCCGAGGCGGTCGAACGCGGAAAATTTGGAATGTGCGAGTATGGGATCCGCGTGGCGGATTCGAGTTCGTCAGCAAAGGCTCCCAGACCGGAGCCGAGCACGACAGCGATTTGCGGGCGGAGTTTCGTCTTCGAGCGGATAAAGTTCGCTGCCGTCGCAGCGCAGGAAAATTCGCCATTCGATTGACGATTGGGACTGCGACGGGACTTCATTTCAACATGATACCAGCGATAGACGCAGACATGAGATTCGCAGCGGTTCCGGCGAGCATGGCGCGAATGCCGAGACGCGCGAGTTCGTCTTTTTTATTCGGCGCGAGCGCACCGATGCCGCCGATTTGAATGCCGATGGAGCTGAAATTGGCGAAGCCGCAAAGAGCAAAGGTAGCGATCGTGAAAGAGCGCGGGTCCAGCACGGCCTTCATGGGGCCGAGGCGGCCATAGGCGATGAGTTCATTCAGGACCATGCGCGTTCCGAGCAGGCTGCCGACCGCACCGGCGTCATGCCACCGGATACCAATGAGCCAGGCGACCGGCGACAGTATCCAGCCGAAAATCTGTTCGAGGCTCGAGGGAAAATGAGGCGTACCGTGGTTGGCGAGCCAGTTGTGCGTCCCGCCGAGGATGCCGTCGCACAAATAGATCAGGGCGATAAAAGAAATGAGCATTGCCGCGACGTTCAGCGCGAGATAAAGGCCGTCAATGGTGCCGCGAGAGAGAGCGCCGAGAGCGTTGGGATCTTTTTCGAGCTTGGCCACTTCGACGCGTCCAGCGGTGACCGGTGTCTCAGTCTCGGGAACGAGCATCTTCGAGAGAAGCAGGGTGCCGGGAGCGGTCATGATGACCGCGGTGATGAGATGTTTCGCGTCGACGCCGAACGCGATATACGCGGCCATTATGCCGCCTGAAACATGCGCCATGCCGCTGGTCATGATGCACATCAGCTCGGAGCGCGTAACGTCCGGAAGATAAGGACGAATCGTAAGCGGCGCTTCCGTCTGGCCCATGAAAATGCTGGCGGCGATGTTGAGCGATTCGGCGCCGCTTGCAGCCATGAGGCGCGTCATGACCTTCGCAGCCTGCTTCACGATGAAGGGCATGATACCGTAGTAATAAAGAACGGCGAAAATGGCGGCGATGAAAATAATCGTGGGCAGCACCTGAAACGCAAAAAGCAGGCCAAGCTTGGAATGTTTGGCTCCGAGGTCGCCGAACACAAACGTCGAGCCGTAATACGAGTAGTCGAGGAGTTTCGTGACGGCGTCGCCGATGGCGGAAAACACTTCGCGACCGATGTTGGTGTCGAGAACTATGAAAGCGAAAGCAATCTGGAGACCGAGGCCCCACGCGACCGTTTTGAACCGAATCGCGCGGCGATTGGTGGAAAAAAGATAGGCGAGGCCCAGAATCGTGACGATGCCGAGAAGTCCGGTCCAATCCCGATGCATTTTCCTCCCCTGAAAATGCAAACGTGCTAGTCGCTCACGAATCAGACTTCAACAGACAGCTCGATCTTCCGACCCGATGGTTCCGAGAATGAGAGGCCGCTGCGTCGGCGCTTCATCCGCAACAACAAAACTCGTTTCCAGCAAGTGGAGCGCTTCGCAGAGGCGCGATTCCGCATTGTAATGCACGGTGCAAAGATCTTCGCCGGCTTGAACCGCGTCGCCGACTTTCTTGCCGAGCACAATCCCCACGGCAGGATCGACAACATCGCCCTGTCTTTCGCGGCCGCCACCGAGAATCACGCAGGCGGTTCCGATTTGCTCGCAGGCCATACGCGAGACAAAGCCGCTGCGCGCCGCGCGGAGCACTTCTGTTGCTTTTGCTTGCGGCAAGCGTCCCGGATCATCAACAACGCGCTCGTCGCCGCCTTGTTGCCGAATGATCTGTCGGAATTTATCACGAGCGCGGCCCGTAGCAACCATTTCTTCCGCCAGCCGCTTCCCCGCTCGAAGGTCAGCGGCGCAGCCGGAGAGCAGGAGCATCCATGCGGAAAGTTCGAAGGAAAGCTCGCGGAGGTCGGTCGCGCCCTCCAGGTTCAGCACCTGCAAGCACTCCTCGACTTCCAAGGCATTGCCAATATTTCTGCCGAGAGGCTGATCCATGTCGGTGACAAGCGCGATGACGCGCGCACCCATGCGTTCACCCGTTTCCACGAGGAGTTTGGCGAGCCCGACGGCATCGCCTTCGCTCTTCATAAACGCGCCGCTGCCCGTCTTGACGTCGAGAACCAGAGCGTTGATGCCTTCGGCGAGTTTCTTGGACATGATGGAAGCGCAGATCAGACCCGCGCTTTCGACGGTGCCTGTGACGTCGCGGAGGGCGTAAAGGCGTTTATCGGCGGGCGCGATTTCCGGTGTGGGACCTCCGAGCGCACAGCCGCAAGCCATCAAGGTTTTGCGAAATTCCTGCTTCGAGAGATTGACGCGAAAACCGGGGATGGATTCGAGTTTGTCGAGCGTGCCGCCGGTGTGACCGAGACCGCGGCCGCTTATCATCGGCACGTAAACTGGCGAACTCGAGCCGGCTGCGGCGACGATAGGAGCAACGATGAGGGAAGTCTTGTCGCCAACGCCGCCCGTCGAATGCTTGTCGACTTTGGGGCCGGGAAGACCGGAGAAATCCATGACTTCACCGGAGCGAAGCATGGCTTCGGTCAAGAAGGCGGTTTCGGCCGGCGTTACACCGCGGCAAACCATGGCCATAAGCCAGGCAGCAAGCTGGTAATCGGGGATCGCCTGGCGTGCAGCGCCCGAGACAAGCAAGAGAATTTCTTCGCGGCTGAGTTCCCCGCCGTCGCGTTTTTTGCGGATCAGGTCAACGACGCGCATGAGGCCGGTCGGACCAGCCATCGATGTCGGTTTCGGATAATGACTCGAATGATTCGCAATGCGGTTCCAGCACGAAATGCGGGATCTCCGATGGACAGCCGTAACGCACAGGCAAAACGACGGTACCGAGGCCGCGACTCACGTAGATCTGTGTTCCGCCGAGCCAGTCGCGCCCTCTCTTGAAGCGCATTTTCGCGTCGGAGCGGCCGTAGACGCAGCCGATCAAAGGCAGGCGGACCTGGCCGCCGTGAGTGTGCCCAGAAAGAACGAGGTTGATACCTCGTTCCGCGGCGTCGTCAATGATGCCCGGATTGTGGGAGAGCAGGAGCGTGGGAGTGTCCTGCGGAACACCACGCATTGCCCGCGGAAGGTCGGCACGGTAGAGAAAATCGTCAATACCCGCAAGGCAGAATCTCTGGCCGCGGCGGCGAAGCGTGACGTGGCGATTGCGGAGAACTTCAACCCCGTTATGCTCAAGTGCACCGGCAATCTCGTCAGCCCCAACGCGAAAGTCATGGTTGCCGAGCACGGCGAACACTCCTTCGCGAGCACACAAGCCGCCCAGCATTTCCGCAGCAGGCCCTATGTAATTGCGGGAGCGGGTAACAAAGTCTCCGGTAAGAGCGACGATGTCGGGGTTCAGCTTGTTGGTTAGCTCGATGGCTGCGCTCAGAGCCGTCGCGGGAAAATACAAACCGTGATGAATATCGGTCAGCTGAACGATGCGAAGACCGCGAAACGAGTCAGGCAGACTGCGAATGCCTATCCGATGCTCGGTAAGCTCGATGTGGCCGCGCAAGGCCAGCCGCTTGAGCTGCTGGATGCCACTCGATTGGCCGAGCGAGTAAGTTTCCACGCCGCCATTGCGCCAGCGGCCGTGCAAGCGGTCCAAGGGCTCTGCCAAAGTGCGGCGTCTCGGTTGTGGAAAAACGTAGGTGTAAGACATTCAGTGGTCGTCGAACCCCGAACTTCGAGGCTAACATCCGGCGTGGCCTGGAGTAAAGCTAGAAAGGGATGGAGGTGCGCGGCGGATTACCTGTACTTGCGTGCAAGGCCTGCTCAGCTAAGTGGTTCTGTCCTCAGATAGTTTGATGCGAAAAGCGGATCAGGATTTGCCAGGGACCCGAATTGCGGAACTGTCACCAATCGCCGCCGCGACCTGCCGCATATCCGCATGGATCAGGCCGTTGGAAGCCAGGCATTCCAAATCTCCTGGACGATAGGGTTCGCCGGAAAAGTTCGTCACTTCGCCGCCAGCCTCCCGCACCAGCAGAATTCCTGCGGCGGTGTCCCAGGACTTCAGACCGAATTCCCAGAATCCTTCGAATTGCCCGCAAGCCACCGAGCATAGATCGAGCGCCGCAGCGCCAGCGCGACGCACTCCATGAGAGCGAAGCGTAAACTCCCAGTAATAGTGAATATTAGGGTTCTGCACGCGCTTGTGGCTGGGGAAACCGGTGGCAAGCAGACTGTGCGCGAGTTTGTCGACGGCGGAAACGTGAATCGGGCAGCCGTCGCGAAAAGCACCGCGGCCCCGTATCGCTGTAAACATTTGTTGAGTCACAGGACTATAAATGGCACCGATGAGAGGCTCGCCCCGTTGCAGCAATCCAAGGGAAACAGCAAACACCGGATAGCCGTGGGCGAAATTCGTAGTGCCGTCGAGGGGATCGACATGCCAATGGTATTCCGCCGAGGCGCTCGGGCCGGATGCGCCTCCTTCCTCGGCAACAATGGCATGGTCCGGAAAGTTGCGCTCGAGGCGGGCGAGAATTGCCGCTTCGGACTTGCGGTCCGTCTCGGTCACAAGGTCAACTTCTCCCTTGTACACAATATCCTTCGGACGGCCCATGGCCGCAGAGATGATTTCGCCTGCTTCACGCGCGCAGGCAACGGCTACGTCAAGGAAATGGTCAGGATTCTGTCCGGCGTCGGTCATTGATTGCCATTGGGACCGGTATTGGCCTCGGGAGGCCCGGCTTCGAAGTAACCCTTGCGATAGTGCAAAGTGTAGGAACCGCCGGGAATATCGAGTTCGATGCGGCAGTAGGCTCCGGCCTTTGCTTTCGGCCGCGGGTAGTAGCTGAGCAAATACTGAGTCCGCAGTTCGCGGCTGATCTGTTGAAACATAGCATCCAAGTCCGTCATCGCCTTCGGATAGTAGACCGCGCCGCCGGTTGAATCGATAATTGTTTCAATGGCATGCTCCCCGCCCGTATTGCGGCCGCCCTCATTCTGAACGGCGCGAATGAGAATCGTGTACAGCAGGCCTTCCGACGCAATGGCGGTGCGGCGTGCGGATTCAAAGCTCGACTTACTGGTCGTTTCCCCAGCGTCGGTAACTAATACAATGACCCGCCGGCGATCTTGCGGCAGTTTCTCCAGTTGCTCGGAACCGAGGACAATCGCATCGTAAAGTGAGGTTCCAGCTCCCGGCGCGATTCTGTCCGCTGCGGCCTCGAGCTTTGTGACATTCGCCGAGAAGCCCGCGGAGAGCTCCGTGACATAGTCGGAAAACTCGAAAACCCCGAGCAGGTCTTCTGGCCGCACCACCAGGTGTATGAAGCGCGCAGTTGCTTGATCTTCGAACCTGGTGTCCTGGATTGTGCTGAGACTGGAATCAACCATCAGTGCGAGTTCAAGGGGACGATTGGTTTGAGTTTCGAATTTGGCGATCGTTTGCGGCATTCCGTCCTGAGAGAGCCTGAAAGCCGATTCGGGCAAATCAGCAACCGGTTTACCAGTGCCGTCGAGAACCGTTGCAGGAACCGTTACGAGATCCGTTTCAACGCGGAGACGCGCACGGTCACCCGGGTTGGTCTGCGCATGACTGCTAACCGCGAACAGCAAAGTGCAGCAAAAACTCAGAGCCGCACCCCTCAGCCCGCCGGAACTCGAAGTGTCAGTCATTCCCTTGACCATTCGGGAGTAGATGTGTGTTCCGACGGAAAGGCTTCCACGGTGATTCTCTCACCCTCCGACCAGACGGCTCCGTCGGAAAAGTACTCCTTCTTCCAGATCGGAACTAGGCACTTCAGGGTATCGATGCCATAGCGGCAGGCGTCGAACGCTGCAGCGCGATGCGCGGCGGAAATGGCGATAAGAACGCTGGTTTCGCCGATTTCGAGACGGCCGAGACGATGAACCATGGCAAGCCCGTCGATCGCAAAGCCCCGGCGCATCTGCGCGGCGATTTCGCGCATCTTGGCAAGCGCCATAGGTTCGTAGGCTTCGTACTCGAGATAGAGGGTGGTCTTTCCGCGCGAACGGTTGCGGACAATTCCTTCAAACGTAGCAACGGCTCCGTCTTCGGCGGCCTTGAGCGAAGCGACAATCTGTTCGGTGGAGATTCTCGCGCGCACAATTTGGACCGTATCTTCGGAGGAAGCCGGCAGTCCTCCGCTCACGGGAGGCAGAAAAGCGACTTCGTCGCCCGCGCGCGGCCTTGCATTCCACGGTGCATATTCCTGGTTGATCGCGGCGGCAACAGAAGCACGAAATTCCGCGAGACGCGGAAACCTCCCCGCGTAACTGGCATAGAGTTCTTCGAGACACATGCCATCCGAAGCTGCAAAGCTCTGTTCGGCGGCACCGACGATTTCTCTCAGTTGTCCAAAGAAAAGGACCCGCAGGACCATGGTCTTATTCTATCGCGGTACCCTGCGCGATAGCCATTTCGGTGGTATATGTTAGGCGTCAAACGCCCACGCGGAGGTGCTTGACGCAAGTACCAAGTCAACGTACTTTTGAGCGCAATGTTCCCGCTGGCGCGACGCAGCGCGCTGGCCCTCCAAGGAGTGCGCCATGAAGATCATCCTATCCGGATCTTCGGGTCTAATCGGCAGTTCGCTTATCGATTCCCTGCGCCCCGACGGGCACGCGATCTCGCGGCTGGTACGCTCGAGCTCTACAGCGACGGCTGATGTCACGTCGAAAATGATTCGCTGGGAACCTCCGTCCGGCTCCATCGACTTGGCGGCAATGGAAGGTGCGGATGCTGTTGTCAGCCTGGCAGGGGCTTCGGTTGCTGGTGGCCGGTGGTCGAAAGAACGCAAACAAGTCCTTCGGCGCAGCCGCGTGGACGCAACGCGGCACTTGGTCTCCAGCCTGGCGCAACTGAAAACGAAACCGCGCGTGTTTGTATCGGCATCAGCGATCGGCTACTACGGAAATCGTGGTGACGAAATTCTCACCGAGACGAGCATGCCCGGTAATGATTTCCTCGCACACCTCTGTCGAGACTGGGAGGCAGAAGCGTCGAAAGCGGAACACGAGGGTATTCGAACGGTGATGCTTCGCTTCGGGATCGTCCTCGCCGCACACGGAGGAGCACTGCAGCAGATGCTTCGTCCTTTCCGGTTCGGAGTGGGCGGAAGGCTCGGAAATGGCAGGCAGTGGATGAGTTGGGTTACGCTGGAGGATGCGGTGGCGATCATTCGGTATGCGATCATACAAGACTCGCCCCGCGGCCCGGTTAACGCGGTGGCACCAAACGCCGTGACCAATGCCGAATTTACCAGCGTCCTGGCGGAAGTGCTGCATCGCCCTGCCCTCTTTCCTGCTCCTCGATTGGCTTTGAAAGTTGCGCTGGGCGAAATGGCGGACGCGCTCCTTGCGAGCCAGCGGGTGAAACCGGAAAAGTTAACTGAGATTGGTTACACGTTTCGGCATCCGCAACTGAGGGAAGCGCTTGCATCCATTCTGGACTGAACGCCTGGCCATTCCAGTCAATTCCCTACAGAGTTTCAAACGCTCTGCCAGCTTGACTTTGCGTCGCAGTTTGTTAGCCTTCCTACAGGTTTGCGGAATGGCCCGTTCCGGCGAAACCGACAGAGGCGGCTCATGAGGCTGGGTCAGTTCACGCGACAGCTCGTTGCAGTCATTGTCATACCTCTCCTCGCAGTTCCCATGTGGGGCGCGACCGGAAACCCGAACATTCTCGGCACCGTTACAAACACTCAATTTGCCAGCGTTGCCGGCACAAGCTTAGTGGACGGAACGAACGTCTACGATGGCGATGTGATTTCCACAGCAGACCGAGGAGGAGCGTGGGTTACACTACCCGGCGGCGCGGGCATCTTGCTCGGACAGGACAGCGAAGCACAAATTCGCCGCGAGTCACCGAACGGCCCGATTATTTTTGACCTCGCGCAGGGCGAAGTGCGGTTCCGCAGCACCGACAAAACCCCCGTGAACGGATATCTTTACGACGCCACGATTGCTCCCGCCGATTCGCCAACAGCTTCAGGTTACATCGAGTACACGAGTGCGACTTCGGCGATCATTGGGGCTGAAAGCGGCAATCTTCTGGTGACCACTTCCCACGACGGCGCGAGCAAGGTCATCCCTGCGGGCGCGATCATGGAAGTGCGCATGGTGCCGGATCAGAACCAGGACCAGAATCGCACGGCGAAGCGCCGCAAAGGGCTCATTGTACTTCTGGGAATCATACTGATCGGCGCGCTGACCGTGCTCGCTATCATCCTCAACCACCATGAACGAAAGCACGTAAGCCCCTCGAGTTTTCCGGGACGGTAAACACCTTCCGATCGAAATGAAAGGGCGCTCGGAAACAAGAGCGCCCGTTGCCTTCTTAACATCTGGTTCCGACGGCTACTTTACAACGTGCAGAGTCACAGTGACCTTTAGCACGTGACCGTTGAAGGGATCCGTAGCGGAGGTCCCCTCCGTTGTTTCTCCGTCGCGCATCCGCAGCGGGAATCCCGTGTTGAACGTCTGGATGACAGGCTGAGTACCCACAGTGCGCAGCGTTTGAGACTCCGCTTGCGTCGCATTCGCCGCCTCGGCATAGACCGAAGACCGATTGATGCTCAAATCCAAGTCGTAGGAACCATCCCCGTGGCTCCTAGCCCTGCAGTCAATATCCGTGCCGACGTTCATATACGAGAACTGACTCGATCCGGATGCCAGGCCTTCGGCAACGGGAACTTTCACTCCCATCCGAATGCTGC
>DASYZX010000020.1:0-347104 GCA_035945715.1 Candidatus Acidiferrales bacterium | reverse complement strand
CACGGACAGATGGTCGGAGCATGGCCTCGGCCATCTTCTTAATCCCACAGATATAGAGAACGAGGATCGAGATTGGATCGCGCAATCATGGCTAAATATCGTTGGGAAGGTCTTCGGCCTCTCTGGCAAGCGCTTAGGATTTGAAAATCTACCCGCTGTTGGCCGGACCACGGTTAGCAGTCCTGCCGTTATGCGCCCTCTCGCTAACCTGAACCAAGGAAAAGACTATGGAGATCAGATCAAGCCGTTTAATTTCTTGTTGTCCTGCCATGTGAGCCAGCTTGGGCATCCCATCGGCGTTAATCCTGAACGGTTTCATTTGATTGCACCGTATGAACTGGATTCAAAGCGATGGCTAAAGATCAATTGGATCGACCAATACTCGGGGAAACGCTACGGCATCACCACGACCGGCAATCATGGTGACCGGGAGACCGCGCGGGTCAAAACATATGGAGACATTCTGACCGAATATGAATTTCACCCGGAGGCGAAGAGCGCTGACGCTAGCGGGGTTCCGTGCGGAAAACAAACGGTGGGATTATTGCAGAGGCGGCACATTAAAATAGACAAGATCAAATACATTGGCAAGGAATCGAACAGCCTGGAAGAGGTTGGCTCTGGCATCGTTCACTCGGAGCAAAGCGTTTACACGGAATACCCCGATCCAAAACGGGATGAATGGCAAATAAAAATACTGCCCGAATTACAAAAAGTGCCATTCGACCAGCTTGTGAGATTAAGCGGGATGTCGCCGAGCGCACTGAAGGAGTTGCGCGCCGGACGGAGTAGGCCGCATCGGAAAAATCAAGAGACGATGACAGCGGTTCTCCACAAACTTGGGTTTGTGTAGATTAACGGTCTAAAGTATTCCTCAAGTACTTTTGCACATTTTTCGCTTTGTGAGCCTTTTTCATTACCTCTACCGCGATGTCCTGAACCAAGGGCGCAAAATCTACCAACAGGATGGGCCGTTCAGGATTTCCAGTAAACGAGGCTTCTATTTGTTCCGTCGGAAGATCATCGCTGACCAGGAGAACGAACTCAATGCCCAAGACGTAGAACACAAAGTTAAGCCATTTTTCGTTCGAACCTTGATAAGGCATTGTGAACGAAATGTGTTTTACCGGAGTCGGCAAGACGGCAACTGTTAACGCCATTCCTGCGGGGAATGGGCTCTGATTCCTGAGATATCTGCGAATCGGTTCGACGGATGCACCCAAGTTAATCCGTGGATCTGTTTCTGTGCCACTCCAGGGGTGAACTGCTGCCTTCCAGAAAATACCCATCGCGAAGTGCGTTACCTTGGCGGTATCGATCTCAGGATTGCGAGCTGCGGCGTACACTCTTGCAGCACCGTCCTCGATGGCCGGCTTTGTTTTCGTAAGCAACTCGTGAAACGGGAAAGAGCCATTCAGATGTGCGAACAGCGGCAAAATCCATTGCTCTCCCCGTTTGTTTAGTATGTCTTCGCACTCCCGACACAAAAGCGAGTGTTGCGTCTGACGCGACGTTTCAATCACAAGCTTGGAATTGAATGCCACAGGGTTGCCACCAGTCGGTCGGCAATAGTCATAAAGAGCCGCCGGCATAAGGTGGCTGGAGACAACCTCTTTTATTTCCCTACAGAGCGGACATTTTTGAAGGGACATTGTTGCTCCGAGAGTTTATGAAATCTGGCGAACTATTCCTCGGCGGAAATCTTCCACAATCTGTTCGTAAACATTCCGTGGTATACGAGTGAAATCAAACAACAGAAAAAGAGGTGAGCAAAGTTTTTCGACAAGACTGGCAAGTTCCTTATCGAGTGCTTCAAGCGCAAACACAATTTCAGTGTCGACGCCGTCTTCGTAGCTGTTTTCCTTCTCCGGCCCGATCCGCAGCCCGTGGCGTGAAGCCATGCCTAGCCTTCTGCCTTTCAAGCCCCCGTATCTCAAGCCAAACTTGACCACAGTACTTCCTTCGGCACCGAGTCGGCGATATAGCTTCGAGCAGTACAGAAGAGCTTCGGTTGTGCGAACGATTTGTGTGTCAACGAAAATTAGGCTTTTGCTCCGAAAATCCTCGAACAGTGACATTAGTGTGTAGAAGTCGAGTTGCATAGTGAGCGCCCAATAATCGTAAGAGTGTTGGCTGATTACTTCCGTAAGAATTCCCTCGCCTGTTGCCCTGGGTCGGGCATCCTCGCGGTCAAGTACAAGACCGATTGGCCAGCCAAACGTGTGAATTGTTGCGATACGTGCGGCTGCTAAGAGCTGATCCTGAGGTTGAGTGATGTCCGAATTGGGTGAGAAAAACCGAATCTCTGAAAACCCTTTCCATCCGGTTTTTTGTAGACCTTCCTCGGCCTTTTTTCGCTGAAACTCAATCCATTTTAGATTCCACTGTCGTTCGGTCCGGAAGACAGGCCGCGCGAGAAACTCGCCGGAAAGCGCTCTATCCCATTCAAGTTTGGCAGCAACAAATCTCGCGAGCATCTGATAAGCGTAGCCGAGGCTAGTTGGGTCACTTGTACCCTCTTCCACAACCGGCAACGGCTCGCCGAAGCTCCAATAGGGAACGTAGGGAATGCGCAATACCTCCAAGGCGTCGTACGCAGATTTGCCTTTTGGCAGCCAGTCCTTATAAAACTCGCCCAATCGCTCTGCGAATATTTTCCTCCAGCTGTTGGCCCTTTGTAATTCAGTTCGGCTTTCATCTCGCGCGGGAACTGGCAGTGCAAGCAGGCGTCCACGGTCGAAAGGCAAATGGGCCTGTTGTGACCGAGATCGCGACAAGACGTCGGCTACGCCGTTTACACTGGGATCTGTCGATGTGAAGAGTAGAACCAAAACGTCGGGCAAGTGAATAGTGCATATTCCCCCGATGTCTGTAATGCCCGTTCGGCTGTCTATCAGCACAAATTCAAATGCTGATGTCCACTCGTTCCTCAGCTCTTCGAGATATGGGCCGAGGCTGTTCTTACTGAAAAGTTCGTCAAAATCCAATGCCTGTAGTCTCTTGGTGTAAGTATCATCGCTTCGGCCTGCGCTGATAATTGCCACCGGTGAAGATGCGCCAAAAGGGTGAGCTTCGATGATGCATTCTGTCCACTTGATCTCAGTTCCTGTAGCTTTGCCCGAAAGAAGGTCGACTACACCGGGTTTGGATTGACGTTGGCCTGAAATCGATGGATCAGTGCCTAGAAAGAATCTGTCGATCCCTGGTGCTTCTAAATCCCAATCGACAATGAGTACCGAGTGTCCCCACTTCGCTAGCAAGGCAGCAACATTAGCAAGCGCCATAGTCCGACCTACGCCGCCCTTGTAGGAATAGAAAGTAAAAATGGTTCCGGGATCTCGCTCTGAGGTTTGCATCAGAGTCTCCTAAGCTGCACAACCGGTTCGCGGTATGGTTCAGCTTCGACGATGGGCCAGTCAGGAGAGAAAGCCGGTGCTCGCCTTACGGCAGCCGCAACAGAATGAGCGAAGGGCCTCAAAAGATCCTCGAATTCTACGGCACGTTGACTTTGCCAGAACGCAGGAATCGTGGCCGCGTATTTTGCAAAATCTGCGAATTGAATGTCTGTTGCTTCGCGTGGGAAATACTCGCCGTCATGGAATTTGGCGGGAACAATCAGACCGTGAGCGGCAAGTCCTAGTCTTTCTTCACGGGCACGAAAACTGCGCCATTCTGAAACACACCAGGACGACTGGAAATAACTGGGGCACCAAATGCAAACGAGACAACGGGAAGAGCGCACTGCGTCACGCAGGCGGTTAGGCCACCGATCTCCGGTTTCGATTGATTCTCGGTCAAAAAATACACTTGCTGGCGTCCCGCCCAGTTCTTGGCTAAGCCAGAACTCAATTCTGCCAGCGACTTGGACAATCCAATCCTCGATTAGTCTGTTCCTTCGATAGCTGAAGAAAACATCGTATTCGTAGTCAGTCGCTGGCATAGTGTGGAAAAAAAAGCTGCCGCGATGATATCAGAGAGGCGTTAGCAATAAAATAACGGGCGCATCCATATACCAGGGTTCACCAAAGGCTCACGGGGAGCGGTTGGCACGGCCCGCACTAAATCACAAACGGGGGCCGGTTTCGCTCGCTCCTAACCCCTATCCCGTCAAGGCAGGGAAGGCTATGCGGCGTCGAAGACCGCAGTGCAGCGTCGTCTTAGGGCTTAGCTGCACGGATCGGCGTCCTTCTTTTTCGCCCTAACTGTTCGAAGAATAGACAGGCGGCTGCCGCAGCCGACAGCGCGCTCACCGCGGCCAGAGCCAAGAACACCCCATGCCAGCCAAAGCTCACACTCACGCGCGCAGCACCGTAGCCGGCGACCACTCCGCCGAGATACCCAACACCATCAATCATTCCGGACGAAACCGCGCTGGCCTGTTTTCCACCAAAGTCCAACGCAAACGCACCAGCAAGGTAGGAATAGGGACCGAGCAAACAGAAAGCGGCTATTCCGACTAGTGCAAGCGGAATGAGTGGCGTCGACTCCACGCGCGGAAGAGACGCGAGGATTACCAACGAGACCACGGTCGCCGTTAAGCCGAGGAACATGATCGTGGAGCGTCCTGTTACTCCCAGCCTGTCGCTGGCCCACCCGCTCACCAACACGGAAGCAGCACCGATGCCCGGGAATATAGCGCTCATGCTGGCGGCGGTGCCGGCGCTGTAGCCAAAATAGTTGTGAAAATACAGCGGGGTCCAGGTATTGAACGTTTCGCGAATGATCGTGCATCCTAGTGAGAGCACACATACGAGAATAAAAGGGCTGCTTGAAAGCAACGGACTCAGCAGAGCCCCGATGCTGCGTGGCTTTTCTTCACTTTCGGCGAATAGGTTGAGAGGATGGACCTCAGGCTCCGAGAACCCGACCTCGACGCGTGATTCACGCAGAAACAGAAGGTTTGCCACGAGCATGAATCCCGCCACGGCGGCCGCAAAGTAGAACAGCTGCCGCCAGCCGTAGCCGTGCTGGATGAGGGCGCCCATCCAGCGCCGCGCCGCGGCATCTCCGATGAGAAAGCTCAGGCTCAGAATGCCCATGACCGTGCCGTAAGAGGAATAGCGAAACCATTTCGAACAGACTTTGACCAGACCGGCCCAGCCAATTGATTGCGTTAGCCGATTACCGATCCATGCGATCGTAAATATGGGCAGCGCTCCGCCCGAAGCGAAAAGCAAGGTGAACGCAATCGCGCCGCCCAGCCCGAGAGTGAAGCTTCTCCTTCCGCCCCACAGGTCTCCGAGGGGGGTCAAGAAGAGCTTGCCGAGGGCGTAGGCCAACACCCCTAGAGAAGCGATCAGACCCAAGCGGACGGTGGCCGCATTGCTCTCCATCCCGCGCGCATGAAGATGATTGACGAGCAGGGGCATGGCAACAGAGAGGTCGGAGCGGCAAAAGTAATAAGCGGCGTAACCCGCGAACAGCAGCACGACCGTGATTGTCTGTCGGAAACGCAGTTGTTTTTCGCTGGCAGGCGGGGACGCACGGCTGGGGCTCGGGGACAGGCTCATCCTACTTCGCTACGGAGTGACGGGGATTTCCTGCGGATAGCAAACGAGCGTCAATGTCGTCCAACACAGCTTCTAGATCTGAGAGAGTGTCGACAGCGTAGTGCGCACCAGCCTGTTCGAGTTCGTTGCGAGCTCCCTTTGAACGGGCGAGCCGCTCACCGGGTGCAAGCGAGTTAAATTCCTCGAGGGTCATGCCAATGCCGTTTCCCGTGCCAGCTACTCCGATGGCCCACACGCCTGCGTTCAGTCCTTCTTCGATGTCGGCGGGCGTATCCCCGATTTTCGCGATCGATGCCAGCGGATACACCTGCAGCCTGACCGCACACTCGTAAATCATGAACGGTGCAGGCCGTCCCGCTCCCACATCTTCGGGCGACAAACTGCAATCGGGCCGATAGCCTGCTTTCGCGCTTTTTTCGACTAGCAAATCCAGCATCGCGCGCGTGTACCCGGTCGTGGAACCGATCTTCAGGCCTCGCCGGCGAAAACGCTCGACGTTCTCCAGGACTCCCGGAATCAACTCCGAGTACTCGCCCAGGCACGAGAGTTGCTCAGGGATGAAGCGCTGATACATAGCCTCGACGTCCGCTTGTCCGGGCGTACGGCCGTTTCGGGCCTCCCACGCCTCGCGAACTTTCAACATCGCAAAAATCCTTCCGATGTGATCTCTCTTTGGCAAGCCCATATCCCGGCGGATCTCTGCGTCGGTCAATTCAACGCCCGCCCCTGCGAAGGCCTGTCGCAGCGTTCGCGCGGGCGCGACACTGCCGAAGTCTACGGTTGTTCCGGCCCAATCCAGCACGAGGGCCTTGAGCTTGGCTGCTTGACCGGTATCCGGAGGAAGACTTGGGTTTAGAAGTTTCACGCCGCCACGCCTATCTCCCGCAGAGTTTGTTCCGCAATACCGAAGGACATGGTCATGCCGATTCCCGTGGTCACCGTGACGATGCGAACTCCTTTGGCCGGCGAAAAGTCGAGATAGGCGTGGCCGGGATGCTTGGCATAAACGCCGTGCCAATATTCTGCAATCTCCAGGTTCGGCGCTCGCAGATATTGTCGCGCATAATCCAGAATGAGACGATGGATGACGGATTTATCGAATATGTCAACGGCCAGGCCATACTCGTGGCTGTCGCCGATCGTCAATTCACGTGAATTGTTCTGCGACACCATCACGTGAATCCCCCAGCGCTCGAATTCGGGCGTTTCTCTTTCGATCCGCTCCTTTAATGCCTGCAGACTGGCGCACACCTGGAATGTCGGATAGTGCTTGAAGGTCAAGCCGAATGCCAGTGAAGGCCCCAGAGTCCATCCCGGCGGCTGTTGTGCGGTGCGCATCATCTGCAGCTTGCAACGCGTCAATTCCTTGTCGCGGAAATATTGCGGAAATAGAGTTTGAAAATCGTCGCCGCTGGCGACGATGATTGATTCCGCGTCCCATCGCTGGTCCGAGGTTTCGACGAGCGAGGGCTCGACACCGCGCACGGCGGAGTTGAAGAAAAACCGGACTCCATAGCGGTCGGCGAGAAACGCCGGAAGTGTTCCGACTACTTGGCGCGGATCAACCGTCATCTCGGTTGGACTCCAGAGCCCGCCCAGCAACCCCTTCGGCCGGATCGCATGGCTTCGCTCAAGTGTTTCCTTCGCGTTGAGCCACGCGCACTCGTATCCAAGAGCCTTTGCCTTGTCATTGAACTCTCGGCCCACCACAGCTTCATCTTGACGATACGCGACGTGGAGAGAGCCAGTGGCCAGGAACGGAATCTTGGCTTGCTCCAGAACCTCGGCCCAAATCTGCCGGCTTCGCAGGGCCATTTCGTGGAGTTTTCCTGCAGGCTGGCCAATGGGCCAAATCATGCCGAAGTTGCGAACGGAGGCCCCGTTCGCTGTCGGACACCTTTCGAACACCACCACGCTTTGCCCTGATCGCGCGGCGATGTACGCGTGAGCCAAGCCGATGATGCCTGCTCCCACGATGGCGACATCCGTCTTCTTAGTGTTCATCGCGGTGTTCCCGGCATTTGCGCGGACGCTTCACGGCCTCCACAAGCAATGGCTACACTCGGATTAGAAGCGTCGGCTGGGTTCGACCGCCCCCTCTCTCCAGGTTGCCGAGAGCACATCATACACCGGCGAATGACGCAGCTTGTCGATCAAAGACTCCGGAAGAGATCGATTCGCGTTCTCGGAAGCCGCGTCCATGAAGAAATCCTGGACATTGAATCGAGTGCCATTCGTCGGAGCACCTAGGCCGATCTGATGCGCGGAAACATACTGTCCATTGGCCAAGAGAAAACGGGCCTTTTCGGTGTCAGCAAAATAGGGCAGCAGAATTTCAGAGCAAACTTTTTGGCAGAGCGCGCGGTTGCGCAATTGGAAGATTACCTCGACTCGCTCGTAGAGGTTGCGAGGCATCCAGTCCGCGCTTCCCAAGTACACTTCGCAATTGCCTCCGTTCCCGAAGACGAAGATGCGGCTATGCTCGAGAAATCGTCCTACGACGCTACGGACTCGGATGTTGCTGCTGATGTCCCTGATTCCGGGGCGCAGCGCGCATGCTCCGCGCACGATCAGCTCAATATGCACTCCAGCGCGCGAAGCACGATAAAGCGCCTCGATGATGCCTTTGTCGAGCAGCGAGTTGACTTTGGCCACAATGAGCGATGGCCGGCCCGCTTTGGCATGAGCGGCTTCGCGATCAATCAGACGGACACAATTTTTCCCAAGGTTGAGCGGCGCTACCGACAATGGACCGTAATTCGGCTGCTCCGAATATGCGGTGAGGAAATTAAAGACGTAGTGAACGCCTTTTGTAATCTGCTTGTCACAAGTAAGCAGGCTCAAATCTGTGTAAAGGCGCGCCGTCGAGGGGTTGTAATTTCCGGTTCCCAGGTGCGCGTATCGGCGAATCTTCCCATCGGAGTCCCGCCGAACGAGGAGCGCGAGTTTGCAGTGCGTCTTCAATCCGACGAGTCCATGGTAAACCTGCACGCCGGCTTCCTGGAGGTTGCGCGCCCAGCGAATGTTGGATGCTTCGTCGAAGCGCGCCTTTAGCTCTACGACGACGGTCACTTCCTTCTTCGAAGCCGCCTCCATCAGCGCGCGAACAATCGGTGAATCTTCACTCGTGCGATAAAGAGTCTGCTTGATCGAAAGGACATCGGGATCGTGGGCTGCGCTTTCGATGAACTGAACCACAGTGGAGTAGGAATCGTAAGGATGGTGCAACAAGATATCTCCCTCCCGAACAAGACTGAAGAGAGGGCGCGCTTCAAGTGGATTAGCCAACTCTCGCGGCACGAACGGATCGAATTTCAGATCAGGCCTCGGCGTCTGGTCATAGAAATTGAAAAGACGAGAAAGGTTCACCGGTCCATTGGTGTGGAATACCTGCCAGTCCGCCAGATGAAAATTCGATTTGAGACGGCCGATGATCTCGGCGTCGGCGCCGGCTTCGATCTCCAAGCGCACGGCAGCTCCCTTGCGCCGGCGATGAAGTTGCAGGTCTACGGAATCGAGAATGCTTCGCGATTCTTCTTCGCGCAGATAAAGATTGCTGTTGCGAGTAATGCGAAATGCAGCGGAAGACAGAATCTTGTATCCGTGATAGAGGCGGCCGGCATACGCCTCCACGATATCGTGCAGGAAGATATACTCGATCGTTCCCTCCGGTGACGGAATGCGGAAAACCCTGGGAAGCGCGCGCGGGACGGTCACGACTCCAAGAAGAATTGGCGAATCGTTGCGCTTCCGCTGGAGAAGGCACGCTACGCAGAGCGCCTTGTTCAGCACCCGCGGGAAGGGATGCGCAGGATCCACGGTGACCGGCGTCATCAGCGGTTCTACGCGCTCCAGATAGAACCGCTTCACGGCGCGCTTCGCGTCGGGCTTCAATTGCGGGAAGGTCCGCACCCGTATGGATTTCTCCGCGAGGGCCGGAACTAGCCTTTGACGCCAGCAGTGGTATTGGTCCTCCACAAATCGGTGGATTCCGGCCGAAAGTTGCGCCAGCACCTGCTGCGGCGGCAAACCGTCCGGTCCGGTGTCGCCGTGCCCCTGTTCCGCCTGCTGCAGAAGACCGGCGAGGCGTACTTCCACGAACTCGTCGAGATTACTCGCCGTAATTGCCAGGAATTTGACTCTTTCGAGCAGGGGATTGCGGGTATCGAGAGCTTCCTCGAGCACGCGTCGATTGAATTGAAGCCAAGAGAGGTGCCGGTTGAAGAAACGGCGCTGCTCTTTCTCTATTAGCTTACGGCGCATTCGCAGACCTCGAAGAGAGGGCCGAGCCTAACGCGGGAATGTTACGGCGAGGTTACGCGGCCCCTTAAGCCTCTACGTGTAGGGTTGAACCGGCGGGAGTGTCTAAGTTTGACTGCTTCCACGTCGGCTCCGAACGCACCCTCTACCGCGTCCATTTGGACCCTGTGGCCGTCAGTGGGAATCTTTACGCGCCCGCGAATACGCTTCGCGCAGTCGTTCATAAACTCACGCGCCCACCTGTCTGGTCATGTTCCTTCAAACTGAAACACTACCAATGCTAGAATGCACTGCTCGAAAAGCCGTCGCAGTAGTTTAGTTTCTTTTGTGGTGGCCCTTTTTGGGCGACCTCGTTTGATTGCTCCCATTCTTATAGTGTGTATTGGGCCTGCAATGTTTTGGACATCGAGCACAATGCCTTAGACACGAAGTGCGCGTCTTTCCCTGTCTCACTGGTTGAAGTTCCAAGAGAAAGGAGTGTCCTTTCGTAAAGTGCGCGGATGAATGCAGAAGACATACGCGAATTGGTCGAGGCGCTGCAAAAGGGGCGCGTCTCGTGCGACGAGGCGGTGGAGCGGCTGAGGAAGCTGCCGTTTGAGGATCTGGGATTCGCGAAGATTGACCACCACCGCTCGCTGAGGCAGGGATATCCGGAAGTGATTTTTGCGCGGGGGAAAGCGCCGAAGCAAGTGGCTGAGATTGTGCGCGGAATGCTGCGCGCGAAGTCTTCGCACAATATTTTGATTACGCGCGCGGACGCGAAAGTGTACGGACTGGTGCGCCGAGTGGCGCGAGGCGCGAAATTCCACGAGCTTTCCGGCGCGATCACCATTCGGCGCGCGAAGGAGCCGACCGGGAAAGGGCTGATCCTCATCGTGACGGCGGGGACGAGCGACATTCCGGTGGCGGAAGAAGCGCTGGTCACGGCGGAAATGCTGGGCAATCGCGCGGAGGCGCTCTACGACGTTGGAGTGGCGGGGTTGCACCGATTGCTCGCACATCGCGAGAAGATTACGTCGGCGCACGTAATCATCTGCGCCGCGGGAATGGAAGGCGCGCTGCCGAGCGTGGTGGCGGGGCTGGTGAGGGTGCCGGTGATTGCGGTACCGACGAGCACGGGTTACGGCGCGAGTTTTTCGGGGCTGGCGGGGCTGCTGGCGATGCTGAACAGTTGCGCGTCAAACATCAGCGTGGTGAACATTGATAATGGCTTCGGCGCGGCGTGCGTCGCCAGCTGCATCAATCATTTGTGAGATTAATTCGAGGCGAATGACCCTCCTTCAGGGGCTAAAGCCCAATGTCCGCCTGACTCTATGTCGGAGCGGAAGCTCCGACCTCCTAAACTGTATTTATGAGACGGGTTGTAACGCGGCAGCGAGGGCGGCGGCGAGGGCCGGCTCTTCCTCTTCGAAGACCGTTCGCAAATCGAGCATCAGAGTTTTTTTTTCGACGCGCGCGATGACGGGCGTGCCCACTGAAGGCTTGCGCAGACGCTCTTCGATTTCTGTGGCGGAATGGCGCGAGCTGCGCACCGTGACGAGCGCCGTCGGCAGTTTCTCGTCAGGAGCAGAGCCGCCGCCGATCACAGAAAAACCCGCGATGACCTCAAGGCGCGCGCCTTCGGGCCATTTGCCCCGCAGATTTTCGGCAAATGCGCGCGCGCGGCGTTCGATTTTGCCGGCGCTCAAGCGAATCATGCGCAGCGCAGGAATTTCGTCGAGTGCGCCTCGCTGATAGGCGTTGAGCGTGCCTTCGAGAGCGGCGATCGCGAGCTTATCCACGCGCAACGCGCGAAAGAGCGGATTGCGGCGGACCCGCTCGACGAGTTTTTGTTTGCCGGCGATGATGCCGGCCTGCGGGCCGCCGAGCAATTTGTCTCCGCTGAATGCGACGAGGTCAGCTCCTGCAAGGAAACTCGCGCGCACGACAGGCTCGCCCGCGCCGGAATCTGCGAGGTCGGTCAAGCAACCCGAGCCGAGATCTTCAAACACAGGAATGCGTTTCCGGCGGCCGAGCGCAGTTAATTCTTCGAGTTCGGGGCGCTTGGTGAATCCGACAATTCTGAAATTCGAAGGATGCACACGGAGAAGCAGGCGCGTCTCGCTGCCGATCGCGCGCTCGTAGTCGCCGATTCGCGTGCGGTTCGTGGTGCCCACTTCGCGCAGGTGGGCGCCGCTCGCGGCCATGATTTCCGGGATGCGAAAGCCGTCGCCGATTTCTATGAGTTCGCCGCGCGAGACGATTACTTCGGCGCCGTTTGCGAAGGTGTTGAGGACCAGGAAAACGGCGGCGGCGTTGTTATTCACCACGATGGCAGCTTCGGCTCCGGTGAGCTCGGCGAGAGCGCGGCTGGTATGCGCGTCGCGCTTGCCACGTTCGCCGGCGGAAACGGCGTATTCCAAGTTGGAGTATCGAGTGGCGGTAAGGGCGATGCGTTCGGCGGCCTGTTTGCCGAGCGGCGCGCGGCCGAGGTTCGTGTGGAGCACGACGCCGGTTGCGTTGATGAGCGGACGCAAAGATGGAGCGAGTTTTTCTTCGATTTTTCGCGCGACTGCGGCATGAATTTCAGGTGTGCAGAGTGCTGCCGGCGGTGCGCCGTTGCGCACCCTGACGCGCAGGGCGGACAAAACTTCCCGAACCGCGGCAACGGCCATGCTTCGCCCTGCCGACCCGATCAGGCTCGCGGCTTGGGGAGCGCTCAGGATTTCGTCGACGGAGGGGATTTGGCGCAGGAGCGAGGTTTGCTCTTTTCGCGCGTAGGGTCTTTTTTCTAGGGTGTTGGCCACAACGCTGCTATTTCAGCACACGCACTGTACGCGCGCAACTTTCGCGCCGCGAGGTACAGGGTCAGTTTTGAATTCTGACCCCTTGCGTCACGATCAAGAGAATTCAAGCTGGCCCACCGCCTGCGTCGGCGTGCGAATACTCTTCCGACACTCATTTTTGACGGCATCATTGACCCGGAATTTGGCGCCCCGTACGATAATTGGGAAAACCCTTTCTTTTCCGCGAGAGCGGAGACTATGCCGACAATCGACGAAGATCTCTCGCAGATCGAAAAAGACATTCGCACGCTGAAAATTGAGTACGAGCAGTACTTCGGCGGCGGGCGCAAGCGTCCGCCGGCGGATACGCAGTGGCGCGTCGAGTCGCTGATGAAGCGCTACGGCGACCGGGGCGGGGACATGAACTATGCGCAGCGCTTCCGCTATACGAACCTTGCGCAGACGTTCGCGAAGTATTGTGAAATCTGGCGCAAGAAGCTGAAAGAGCGCGAGGAAGGCAGGACGCACCGGCACTTTGGCGCTGCCGCGAAAGCGATCGAGGCGGAGCGCGCTAGGACCGCAGGGTCCGGGCATCCGGCAGCGAACGGCGGCGCTTTTACAATGAATTTTTCGGATCCGGAACGCGAAGCCGACAAAATTGACAAGCTCTATCGCAAGCTGGTCGAGGCGCGCACCAGCGCCGGCGAAAAAGGCGGAACGCCGAGCTTTGAGGAATTCAGCAAATTCGTCCGCGAAAAGACGAAGCAGCTCAAGTCGAAAAGAACCGCAGCGCAAGTTGAATACACGGTCAGCACGGAAGGCGGGCGCGTGAAACTCAAAGCGCGCATCAGCGCGTAACCGGCCGGGACAACCTCTCCAAGGCAACACGAATCCCTGTAGTAAGCCATGCCCACTGACCATACTGCGCGTTGCGGCGCTGGAGGAAAAACGGGGATGTTACCGCGCCGCCTATGGCAAGCGTTTGGACTGATTAGCGCGTTTCTTTTTGCGTGCGGTGTTGCCCGCGCGCAATCGCCGGCGGGGCCAATCACTCCACCTCCGCCGAAAGTTGCGCCAGCTAAACCTGCGCAGCTGCAGCCAACGCCGAAGATAAATGTTGAAGCGAAGCTTGTATATCTGTATGTCGCGGTACGCGACAAGAAGGGAAAGATCGTGCCGGGGCTGACGCAGCAGGATTTTGCGCTCGAAGAAGACGGGCGTCCGGAGAACATCACTCATTTTATGAGCCAGAGCGATCTGCCGCTCACGCTCGGCTTGTTGGTGGACACGAGCCTCAGCCAACGCAACACGCTCGATGCGGAGCGCGACGCAAGCTACAAATTTCTGGATCAGATGCTGCGCCAGGGCAAGGACGAGGCGTTTGTGATTCATTTCGATCACGAAGTCGAGCTGCTGCAGGACTTGACGGGGTCGCGGCCGAAGCTGAACGCCGCACTGCGGCAGTTGCAGACGCCGCAACCGCAATTCGGCAACGGCAACGACGGCGGCGATGGCAATGATGGCGGCAACACCTCTAATCCCGATGAGGATGGGCCGACCAGCGGCGGCCGGCAGCACGACCATTCGAACAGCGGCGGAGGGACGCTGCTCTACGATGCGATCTATCTGGCGTCGAATGATGAAATGAAAAAGCAGCAGGGGCGCAAAGCGGTTTTCGTCATGTCCGACGGAGTGGACCGTGGGAGCAAAGAAACTCTCGCGAACGCAATTGAAGCGGCGCAGCGCGCGGACACGACGGTCTACTGCATTTACTTCGCGGATCACGAATCGAATGGCGGTTACGGCCATCACGGCGGATGGGGCGGTCGTGGCGGGGGCTGGCCCGGCGGAGGCGGTGGATGGCCCGGCGGCGGACGAGGAGGGAACCGCTACCCGCAGGAGTCGCGAACGAACGGGAAAGACATTTTGAAGCGCATTTCGAGTGAGACCGGCGGGCAGCTATTTGAAGTTTCCAAAAAGCTGCCGATTGATCAGGTATATGCGAAGATTGCGGAAGAGTTGAGAAACCAATACGCGTTGGGTTACACGCCGGATCATTCCAATACGGGCCCGGGCTTTCACAAGCTTGCCCTCACCGCGAAGAAGAAGGATGTGACCCTAGAAGTGCGCGACGGCTACTACTCCGACAATTAAGCCCGTTTCAGAAACACCGCTCTCCCAAAGAGGTGAAACGATCTATACAGAAGGCCGTTCGTCACCGGGGAATCGCCCTGCGGAGTTTCTGATGCACACCCGATGGCGGGAAACGCTTCTGGGGCCCCGTACGCGCGCACCTACCAAATGGACAGGAAGACGTCTCCGGTCGTCATCAGAATCGCGATGTTTGTTTTCGGATTCTTTTTGCTGGTGACGATAGCGGACCTGACCGGCGTTGTGAAACATCCGCCGCCGCGGGTCTTGTCGTTATTAGGCAACGGCGCATTCTTGCTTCTTCTGGCTGCCGTATTTCACGGGCGGGATGGGAAGGTGATTCTCTACGAAGACGGAATCGAGGCACACGCCTGGTTTTCCAGGCGTGAACTCCGGCGCGACGAAATTCCGGGCTGGCGCTTCGTCACAGGATATCGCGGGATCTCTCGCTAAGTGATCACGCCCAAAGACAGAAACGCAGGAATACTGGCGCTGCCGCCCTTCTTGCATGTTGATGAATCATTCCGTTCATGGATGAGAAGTGTTCCGCAGACGACGGACTGACCGAACACGACTACGGGTTTTGCCCCTACTGTTTTGCTTTCCCATTCCGGCGTGAGCGCATACACTGGAATGCTTTTTTTACTGCGGAGGTGGCTGTGGCGGTGGAACGCGCGCTGATCAGTGTGTATGACAAGACAGGGCTCGCAGAATTTGCCGGGCGGCTGGCGAAACTCGGCGTCGAGATTGTGTCCACCGGCGGAACAGCGCGATTTTTGCGCGACGCGGGCATAACGGTTCGCGACGTCGCCGAACTTACGGGTTCTCCGGAAATGCTCGGCGGGCGCGTGAAGACGCTCCATCCCAAAGTGCATGGCGGGATTCTTTTCCGGCGCGGAAACGCCGAGGATCGCAAGCAAACCGCGGAGCACGGAATCACGCCGATCGACATGGTAGTGGTGAATCTGTATCCATTTTCGGCGACGGCGAGCAAGTCCGGCGTGACCGCGGAAGAATTGATCGAGAACATTGACATTGGCGGGCCGACGATGCTGCGTTCGGCGGCTAAGAACTTCGAAAGTGTCGCCGTGGTGACCGATCCCGCCGATTATCCCGTGCTGCTCGAGGAGCTTGACGCCACGCGCCAAATTCATCTTGCAACGCGACTCGATCTTGCGCGAAAAGCATTTGCGCTTACGGCCCGCTACGATGGATTAATCGCCACACAGCTCGAACGCCTGTCTGCGGATAAGCACTTAGAGATTGCGCTCGCCTGCGAAATGCTTCCGCTGCGATTGCATTTCGATTTCGAGCGGCAGCAAACGATGCGTTACGGCGAAAATCCGCATCAGCAAGCGGCGCTGTACGTTCCGGCGGGGCGTCCGCGCGCCGGGTTTGCAGCCGCGCGCCAACTTCAGGGCAAGGAGCTGTCGTACAACAATCTTGTGGATCTCGATGCCGCGTGGTCGCTTGCGAGCGAGTTTGCCTCGCCTGCGGTTGCGATCATCAAGCACAACAATCCGTGCGGAGCAGCGGAGAATGCGTCATTGGCGGAGGCGTATCGCCAGGCGCTTGCGTGCGATCCGGTTTCTGCATTCGGCGGAGTGATCGCGCTGAATCGCGCCGTCGATGAAGCCACCGCTGCGGAACTTGAAAAGCTCTTTGTCGAATGCATCGCGGCTCCGGGATACGGAAAGTCTGCATTAGAAAAATTCTCCGCGAAGAAGAACTTACGCTTGCTTGAAATGCCCGCTGGCGCGCCCGCGGGGGATCTGGATGTGAAGCGCGTCACCGGCGCAATGCTGGTGCAGGAGCCAGATCACCGGATGGTCGCGGAATCGGAATGGAAGACGGTCACGAGCCGCCAGCCGACGGAGGCTGAGCGGCGCGCGATGCGTTTCGCGTGGATTGTTTGCAAGCACGTCAAATCGAACGCGATTGTTTTTGCGCGGGAAGGGCAAACGCTGGGGATCGGTGCGGGGCAGATGTCGCGCGTCGACTCGGTCAAGATCGCGGTGATGAAGGCGCAAATGCCGCTCGAGGGGAGCGTGGTGGCCTCCGATGCGTTCTTTCCGTTTCCTGACGGCGTGGAGGAAGCGGCGAAAGCTGGAGCCGCGGCGGTCATCCAGCCGGGAGGCTCCGTTCGTGACAATGAAGTGATTGCGGCAGCGAATCGCCTAGGGATGGCGATGGTTTTTACCGGCGTCCGCCATTTTCGCCACTAGCCCTTCCTCACTAACCGTCAGCGCGCCTGCACGCATCCAATGTCACTGGGTTCAGGAATCGGCGGCGAGGAACACTTTGACGCGCCTCGCGGCGTGTACAATAATGAAGTGTAATCGGGGAGCGGGTATGAGGATCCATTTCGCAGAAATCGTCACAGGCGTCACATTATGCGCCGGCGTTGCGGTAGCACAGAATGTTCCACGCCCGTCCGGTTCTGCCACTGTTCCGGCTGGTTCTTCGCTCTACTCGCAGGAGGATCAGGCGAAACGCGGCGAAGCGTATTCCGATTTCATGCTCGGCGCTTTGGCCGAGCGTCAATACGAGTCTTCCGGCAAAGCTGAGGACGCCGAGCAAGCGATCGATTACTACAAGAAAGCGCTCGCGCTCGATGGAGACCCGGCCATTACAGAGCGTCTCGCGGAGGTTTATGCGGAATCGCAGCGCCTGACAGAGGCGATTCGGCTGGCCAATTCCGCGCTGCAACAGGATCCGGACAATCTGGGGGCTCATCGCCTGCTCGCGCGCATTTACGTTCACCAGCTCGCCGACGCGACGGACAACGACGCACAAAAACGAACGATTGCTTCAGCGGTCACAGAACTGCAGGCGGTTGAGCGCCTTGACCCCTCGGATATCGAATCTCAGCTGTGGCTCGCGCGGCTTTACGGTTTTCAGAACCAACCGCAGCGTGAGGAACAGCAGCTGCGCGGCATACTGAACCATTCGCCGGACAACCAAGGCGCACTCGAGCAGCTGAGCCAGCTTTATCTCGAAGAAGGCCGTCCGCAGGATGCGATTGCTTTGCTTCATGATGCCGCCAGTGCGACGGACGATCCAGCGCTGTACGATCTTCTTGGCAATGCTTATTCCAAGACGAACGACAATACCAAGGCGCAAGCCGCATTTGCGCGCGCGGTAGCACTCGATCCGGAAGAGGCCAACCACCGCCGCGGTCTGGCGAACGCGATGCTCGCCAACAGCGATTACCCGGGCGCTCTCGAACAGTTCCAGAAGCTTTCGCAGAGGGAGCCTGAAAATGCGCAGGACTACTTGCGCATTTCGCAAATCTACCGCCACATGAACCAGCTGGATAAATCGGAAGCGGCGCTTATGCAGGCCAAGAAGTACGCGCCGGGGGACTTGGAGGTCCTTTACAACGAAGCGCTTCTTTATGAAGCGCAAGCGCGCTACAAGGATGCGATTGAAGTGCTGTCGGACGCCATCGCGGGTGTGAAGGCGCAGCATGACGCCGGGCAGCCTGCTCCGAGCGCTCTCTCGATACTGTATGAACAGCTGGGGATGGCACATCGCGAATCTGGCGATTTCGCATCTGCGGAGCGCACCTTCCAGGACATGGAGGAACTCGGGCCGGCCAGCAAGAAGCAGGGAGAACTTCTGCTGATTGACACCTACCGCGCGAGCGGCGACATCCAGCACGCTCTGGCCGAGGCGCAAAAGGCTCGCGCCGCGGACGCAAGCGATACGCACCTCGCGGTCGAATACGCGATGCTGCTCGGCGATAACAGCCAGGTCGACGAAGCCACGAAAGTATTGCGCGGACTCAACAGCAATGGCCAGCCCGATCGCGAAACATATCTCGAACTGGCGCAAGTGGAAGACCGCGGCAAGCGATATTCCGATGCAGAACGCGACGCCAATTCGGCACTCGATCTTTCGCACAGTCCAACGGACAAAGAAGGTGCATGGTTCCTGCTCGGCGCGATTTACAACGATCAGAAACACTACGATCAGGCAGAGGACATGTTCCGTAAATCACTGGCGGTGAATCCGCACGATGCCGAGGTTTTGAACGATTACGGCTACATGCTTGTGGACCGTGGCGTGCGGCTGGATGAAGCAATTTCCATGATTCACAGTGCGGTTACGCAAGACCCGACAAACGGGGCGTACCTCGACAGTCTCGGCTGGGCGTACTTCAAGCAGGGCAATCTTTCCGAGGCGCAGCAGTATTTGCAGCAGGCGATATCACACGATTCAACTGACCCTACGATTCTGAGCCATTTGGGCGACGTCTACGCGAAAATGGGCCAATCCGACCGTGCCGAGCAAACCTGGGAGCGCGCCTTAGCTTGCTGGCAAAAGGCGTTGCCTGCCGATTACGAGCCGGCGAAAGTGAATGAACTGCAGAATAAGTTGAAGAATCTGAAGCATCGCGTAGCGGAGCGCACTCCGAGCAGCGACGTTCCTTTCTAGTCCCAGCCGCATGAACAGAACGGTTCACCTTCCCGCGTTCGCCAAAGTCAATCTGTCACTGCACGTTCTGGGCAAGCTGAACGACGGTTACCACGAGCTGCGGACCGTCTTTCAGTCCATTTCGCTGCACGATTCGCTCGAGCTGACGTTGTCGCGTTCGCGCGGCATTACACTTGAAATCAAGACGGACAAAGAGGCACCTGCTCTGCCGGCGGACTCCACCAATTTGGTTTGGCGGGCCATCGAGACGCTTCGAGATGAGCTTCGACTGCGGCAGGGCTTTCACGCGCGGCTGACGAAACACGTGCCGATCGCGCGCGGCCTCGGCGGCGGCTCAAGCGATGCGGCCGCGGCCCTGGTTGGCGTTTTGCGTTTGACCCGGCGAGGACTACCGCAGGCCCGGTTGCTCGAAATTGCGTCGTCGCTTGGCGCCGATGTGCCGTTTTTTCTTCTGGGCGGCCGGGCGCTCGGAGTCCGCCGCGGCGATGAGATTTATCCGCTCCCTGATCTTCCCTCGCGGACCCTCCTCGTTGTTTCACCGCGCAGCATCGGCGTCAGCACGCGCGACGCCTATTTGTGGATTGATCGGCAATTGACAACTCCTTCCGCAACCCCTAAAATGTGGAGTTTCTGCGCTCTGTGCTGGAGCCGGCAGAGCGGCCTCCTCGTGAATGATTTCGAGGCTGCCGTGTTCAGCCGCCATCCCCGCTTGGGTCAAATCAAGCGGCGATTGCTCCGGGGAGGAGCCGCGGAAGCCGCGCTGGCGGGTAGCGGGTCGGCGGTGTTCGGATTTTTCCGAAACCCAGCGCAGGCGCGCCGAGCCGCTCGGGCGTTTCCGGACGACCAGGTTTTTGTCGCGCGGACTCTCTCACGAAGTTCGTACCAGCGAGCTATGCTCGCGCGGTAAATCGCAAACGAGGATTATTTTGGCGGACGATAAGCTGAGAATTTTCAGCGGAAGTGCGAATCCTGTTCTCTGCGAGGCAATTTGCAAGTATTTGGGAGTGCCTCGCGGAAAGGCGGAACGCGGCCAGTTCAGCGACGGCGAAACGCGTTTTCAGATTCTGGAAAACGTGCGCGGCGCCGATGTCTTTGTGGTGCAGGCGTGCAGCCAGCCCGTCGATTCGCACCTTGTGGAGTTGCTCCTGATGATCGACGCGTTCAAGCGGGCTTCCGCGTGGCGCGTGACAGCGGTGATTCCTTATTACGCCTATGCGCGGCAGGATCGCAAAGACCGACCGCGCGTACCGATTTCCGCAAAGCTCGTGGCCGATTTGCTCGAGACCGCCGGAGCGAGCCGGGCGCTCACTCTGGACTTGCATGCCCCGCAGATTCAAGGCTACTTCAACGTGCCCGTGGATCATTTGTTCGCTGCGCCGGTGCTCGTCGAATACTTTCAGAGCAATGGTATTCGCAAAGCGACGGTAGTTTCGCCGGACGCGGGCGGCGTGGAGCGGGCGCGATTCTTCGCGAAAAGGATGGATGCCCCGCTGGCGATCGTTGATAAGCGGCGCATCGACGTGAACGTCAGCGAGGTGATGCATCTGATCGGCGATGTGAAGGGCCGTCCGGCGCTGGTGATCGACGACATTATCGACACGGCGGGCACGCTCGTGAAAACTGCGGAAGCGTTGCTCCAGGAAGGCGCAACGGAAGTGTACGCCGGATGCACACACGCGATTCTTTCCGGGCCCGCGATTGAGCGCATCTGCAAATCGCCGATCAAGGAAGTGGTTGTTACCGACTCCGTGCCTCTCACCGAAGAGGCCAAGGGCGTTCCGAAGATTAAGGTGCTCAGCGTGGCGCCGCTGCTTGCGCGGGGCATCCGTTCGATTCACGAAGAGACTTCGATCAGCGAGCTGTTCATTTAGATTTTAATTCAGGGCAGCCGAAGGAAGGACGTATGGAAGCATTTGTCGTGGAAGCCGCGCCCCGTGAGGAACGCGGCAAGCATGCTGCACGGCGCACGCGCCGCACGGGACAGGTCCCTGCGGTGCTCTATGGCGGCAAGAAAGAACCGATTGCGATGACTGTGAACGCGCGCCAGGTCGCGCGCATTCTGCGTTCAGAGACCGGTCACAACACCATTTTCACTGTGCAGGTTTCCGGACACAAAGACGAGCGCGCCATGCTCAAGGATTGGCAAGTCGATCCGGTGAGCGGATCGCTCCTGCACGTCGATCTGCTGCGCATCGCGATGGACGTTCGCATGCGCGTCAAAGTGCCGGTGCACACATTCGGCGAGCCGGAAGGCGTGAAGCTGCAAGGCGGGATTTTTGAAACCGTCACGCGTGAAGTGGAAGTCGAATGCTTGCCGGCAGACATTCCCGAGGAATTCAAAGTGGACGTCAGCGGGTTGACCATCGGCAAACAGTTGCGTGCTGTGGACCTGCCGATTGATCCGAACAAAGTAAAGCTGGTCACCGATCCGCAGCGCGTGCTGGCTCACGTGGTCGTTCTCAAGAAGGAAGAGGAGGCTGCGACGCCGGAAGCGGCTGCCGCAGCTACGGAAGCAGCGCCGGTCGAGCCCGAAGTCATCAAGAAGGGCAAGAAGGAAGTCGAGGAAGGCGAAGAGGGCGCGGCGGAAGGCGAGAAGGCCGAAAAGGAAAAGAAGGGCAAGGAGAAGTAACGCGCGCGCGGCGCGTTTGCGCGACGGGGATGCTCGATGCGAATTATTGTTGGCCTTGGCAATCCCGGTCGCGAATATACGTGGACGCCGCATAATTTGGGCTTCCTGACGATTGATTGTTTGGCCGAGCGGTTTGGAATTCGCGTCACGCGGCCGGAAGCGCAGTCTTACGTGGGACTCGGCAAGATCGCCGGCCATGATGTGGCGCTGGCGAAGCCGCAGACGTTCATGAACGCCAGTGGCCACGCAGTCAGCGATTTGCTCGAGAAGTACGAAGCGGACGCGTCCGAGGCGGTTGTCATCAGCGACGAAATCGCGTTTCCCTGGGGCGTGATTCGGATTCGCGAGCGCGGCAGTGCCGGGGGGCACAACGGGTTGAAGTCGGTGATCGGTGCTCTGGGAACGGACGAGTTTTTGCGAGTGCGGCTGGGCATTCGGCCAGAGTTTCCGGTGCAGGATTTGGCGGCCTACGACCTGGCGCCGATGGGCAAGGATCGGCGGGAAGTAGCGGGCAAGATGATCGAGAGGGCGGCCGATGCGATCGAGATGATTCTAGCCGAGGGCGTGAGCCGGGCGATGTCGCGCTTCAACCGCCGCGATGCGGCAGACGAAGACGCTGAAGGCGAAAAAGATTCCTGATGTAGCGAAGGAAAAGAGGAAACATGGAAGAAAGACTTTACGATCTGATCTTCATTTGCCGGCCGGACACGCCGGAGACAGAGATCGACAAATTGATTGCAACGCTCCAGCACGCCGTCGATGAAAAGCAGGCCAAGCTGGAGAAAATCGAAAAGTGGGGCACACGGCGTTTGGCTTATCGCGTGAAAAGATTGCGCGAAGGCTTTTTCGTGTATCTGCTGCTGCGTTCGAGCCACGGCGAGCTCCTGAAGGAACTGGAGCGCCGCTTGCGCGTTTCTGATGCCGTCGTGAAGTATTTGACGATTCGCCTCGACGAAGAAATCAAGCGCCAGGAGAAATTTACAAAGCGGCGTGAACGACGCGCTGCGCGCCGCCCGCGCAAGCCCGCCGCCGCGCCGGCGCCTCTGGGCGCACCCGCCGCGCCTGAGCAGGCTGCGGCCAAAGGATAGGAGAAAAATCGATGCCTGAAGAAACACCGGCAGCACCGCAGCACCCGCCGTCGCAGCACGGGCCGTCACATCATTCTTCCGGAGGCCCGGGAGGGAGACCGCCGGGTGGCCCAGGCGGACCCGGCGGAAGGCCCGGCGGACCTCATCGCCGCGGCAAGCGCAATTATGTACGCAAGAAGAAGGTTTGCCGGTTCTGCGTGGATAAGATCGACCTGATTGACTACAAAAAGCCGGAGATGCTGCAGTCGTTCGTGCAGGAGCGAGGAAAGATTCTGCCCCGCCGCATCACGGGAACGTGCGCGCGCCATCAGCGGTGGCTGACTGTCGCCATCAAGCGTGCGCAAAATATTGCGCTGTTGCCGTTCGCGTCGGAACTGTAGCCAGCGGACCAAGAAGTCAAACAACTTTTGAGGGTGGAGACATGGAAATCATTTTGCAAGAAGACGTGGAAAAGCTCGGCAATCGTGGCCAGGTGGTGACCGTCAAGGAAGGCTACGCGCGCAATTATTTGCTGCCGCGCAAGCTGGCGGTTCCCGCGAATGCTTCGAATATGAAGCGGCTGGAAAAAATGCGCGCGGCGTTCGCGAAAAAGGAAGCCACGGAGCGCGAAAGCGCGGTGCAACAGGCCGCGCAACTCTCCACCGTTGCGCTAAGGCTTTCGCGTAAGGCGGGAGAAAACGACCAGCTCTTTGGTTCGGTGACTGCGGGCGACATCGCCGACGCGCTCAAAGCGCAGGGCTACGAAATCGACAAGCGCAAAATCCAGCTCAATGATCCGATCAAACTTGTGGGCGAGTATCCCATCACGTTCAGGCTTTATCGCGACGTGACCGCCACCGTGAGTCTCAGCGTCACGCGCGAGTCGTAAGCTTCAAATTCCCGCAAAGCAGCCGGGCGGGGTTCTCTGATCCAGCCGCCCAGTTTTTCTGCAAGCTATCTCAGACCGTTTCGATCTCGAGAGCGGCGCCGAGGCCGCCGGAGACGCAGAGCGTGGCGAGACCGCGCTTGCCTGCAGAGGAATTCTGTTCGCGGCGCAGCTCATGAAGCAGCGTAGTGGTGATGCGAGCGCCGGTGCAGGCGATGGGATGGCCGAGCGCGATCGCGCCTCCGTTGGGATTCAGCCGCTCGCGTGGAAAATGCAAATCCCGGTCGCATGCGAGCACCTGCGCGGCAAAAGCCTCATTTAGTTCAATTGCGGCGTAGTCTTCGAGCTTTGTTCCCGTGCGCGCGAGGAGCTTGCGCACCGCCGGAACAGGGCCAATGCCCATCACGTGCGGGTCGACCGCGGAGATTGTCGCGTCGACAATTCGCGCCAAGGGCTTCAGATTCAGCTCTCGCACTTTTTCTTCGCTGGCGAGCACCACAGCAGAACCGCCATCGGTGATCCCGCTCGCGTTTCCTGCGCTGACGGTCCCCGTTTTGCTGAACACCGGCGGCAGCTTCGCGAGCTTCTCCAGCGTAACGTCGGCGCGCACGTGCTCGTCTTTCTCGATGTGTGTCACGTTGCCTTTTTTGTTTTTTATTTCCACGGGAACGATCTCGCGGCCGAACCGGCATTCATTTTGCGCACGTGTGGCGCGGAGATGGCTTTCGAGCGCAAATTCGTCCTGCTCCTCGCGCGAGATTTTGTACTGCTCTGCGAGCGTCTCCGCTGTTTCGCCCATGATCATCTTCGAGATGGGGCACAAAAACCCGTCGCGGTACATCGCGTCCACGAGCGGCTGATTGCCCATTTTCATCCCCCATCGGGCTTCCACGAGGTAGGGCACCTTGGACATGGACTCTGCGCCGCCCGCGACGACGATTCCGGCTTCACCAAGCAGAATCTGCTGCCAGCCGAGCAGGATCGCGCGCAGCCCCGAAGCGCAGGCCATGTTCACTGTGTAGGCCGGAACATCGTCGCCCAGCCCCGAGCGCCAGGCAATCTGCCGCGCCGGATTCGGTCCGACACCCGCGGGTCGCGCGTTGCCGAAGATCACTTCGTCCACATGCCAGCGAGGGCCGTTTCCGTCCGACGATGCTTTGCCGTTTGCGCGCGCTATACTTTCCTCGATGCTTCCGCCGGTCCCCGGCTCGCGCTCCGGCAAAGGTGCGCCAAATGCTCGTTCGAGCGCGGCGCGCACGGCAATTACGCCCAGATCCGAGCTTGTGAACTCGGCCAAACCTCCGCCGAATTTTCCGATGGGAGTCCGTACCGCACTGATCAGGTATACGCTGCTGTTTTTCATCGTGTTCTGATTCTCTTCCGTATTCCTGTGAAACACCTAAGTCGCTTCCATCATAGCGCATCGGGCTGCGCGGTGATTTGCCCGCGATGCATACTGGAAAATGACTCGTCAGTGGAATTCTGGGCGAGCGGGATAGTCGACGATGATTGCGCGCCCGTCGGTCAGCGCTTTTACCGAGTGCCGTGCGTTGCTGGGCACGATCGCCACCAAGCCTGGTTTCAGAACTCGCGCGACACCGTCGACGGTCACTTCAAGCTCTCCTTCGATCACTTCGTAGACTTCTTCCTGCGGATGAGAATGCTCGTGGATCGACGAGCCGCGCACAAAATCGTAATGCGCGAAAGTCATGTTTGCCGACTGGAAGTAGCGGCCGAACCAGCCCGGCAGTCGCTCGACGACGCGCAGATTGCTGAGGTCTACGAACGGCATGGACGGTCTCCCTCGCGAATCCTAGCATACACGCAGGAGCACAGAATCACGCGTTTCAACCGGCGCGATTTACATCGCAACAAATCTGCGCTATCACTATCAATTGACCGGAGAGGTTCTCGCTATGCTTCCAACAGATACGATCTTGAAGCGATTTGACGAGCCGGACGAAGTGCGCGCGTTCGAAAAGGGGAAATTCGAAATTGTGCGCGTCGGGGGGATGACCATCGGGCGCGCGACTTATCAGCCCGGCTGGAAATGGTCCGTGCACGTGGGGCCGGCGATGGGCGCGTCGCGTTGCAACGTGGAGCACGTTGGCCTGGTGCTCTCCGGTTGCGCCACTGCTGCGATGGAGGACGGCACAATTCACGAACTGCGCGCAGGCACGTTGTTTTACATTCCCTCCGGTCCTCCGGGACACGATAGCTGGGTGGTCGGAGACGCACCGTACGTGTCGCTGCACTTCATGGGCGCGGATGACTACGCGCGCTCCGGAAAGGAATGACGCTCGAATTACTCATGGCGCAGAGCGCGCATCGGGTCGAGACGCATGGCGCGGCGCGCCGGGGCGTAACAAGCCCAGAACCCGATTGCGGCGAGCAAGAGTGTGGTGGTCGCGAACGTCAAGGCGTCAGTTGGGCCGACGCCGACGAGAATCGTAGCCATCGAACGTGTGAGGGCCCAGGCAAGCGCCAAGCCGACAGCCACGCCAGAGAGGACCAGCAGTAATCCCTGACGCAAGACGAGCAGCAGAATGTTCCAGCGACTCGCGCCGAGCGCCATGCGGATGCCGATCTCATGGATGCGCTGGCTGGCGGCGTAGGAAACCACTCCGTACACTCCAACGACTGCCAGGATGAGACCCAGAATCCCCATGGATGCGGCGAGTGTTGCGCCGACGCGGAAAAGAAAGTAGCCATTCGCGCCAGAGAGGGATTCCTTCATGCTGCGAATGTCGTCAACCGGGACACCGGGACCGATGGAGTGGATTTCGTTTTCCACTTGCGGAATGATGCTCTCGGGCGGCACGGAGGTGCGAAGCTCTAGGGTCCTGAAGGATTGATAGTCTTGCGCGAGCGGGACATAGTAATAGGGCTGATGGCTCCATCCTAGGAAGATGTATTTTCCGTCGGCGGCAATACCCACGACCTCGATGAAGGGTCCCGTTGCAGACTTCACGCTAAAGCGTTTGCCGATCGGATCTTCGTTTGGCCAGAATTGTTGGGCCATCGTTTGATTGATGACGCCCACGAGCGGAGCTTTTTCGTTGTCGTTTTGCGTGAAGGCGCGGCCGCGGAGCAATGGGACGCGCAGGGTGTCGAAATATCCGACGTCAACGGCATTGTAGAAGACAAGCGGAGGCCGCTGGCCGGGGGGCAGAATGCGGCCTTCGATGTAAACGTTGCTTGTGATTGATGACATGCCCATCGGAACGGTGACTGCCAGGCTTGCGTCGCTCACTCCGGGCAACGCGCGGGCCCTTCGTTCCAGCTCTTTGTAGAAGTTGTTGGTGCGGACGACGTCGTAACCGGCTTCGTTGGGATCGAGCGTGACATTGAGGACATGATCCGGGTCGAATCCAAGGTAAGTGCGTTGTGCTCCAATCAGGCTGCGGACGAATAGTCCTGCGACAATCAGGAGAACCAGCGAGCCGCCGACCTGCGCGACGACCAACACGCTGCGCAACCGATGCCGGCTGCTTCCGGCGCTGTCGCTTCTGCCCTCCCCATGCAAGACCGCGTTCACATCGGCGCGGCTCGCGTGCAGGGCCGGCCACAGCCCCATCACCATGCCCGTGAGCAGCGCGGCAGCAAGCGCGTAGAGAAATACCCGCCAATCAAAACTGAAATCCAAGTGGATGGGGAAGCCTTTTGTTTTTGGAAGAAGCAGGGGGATCGTTGCGCTGGACCATTTCCCAAGCAGTAGGCCGCCAACGCCGCCGAAAAGAGCGAGCACCATGCTTTCGGTGAGGAGTTGAAGCACCAGCCGGGAGCGGCCGGCGCCGAGCGCCGCGCGAATGGCCATTTCACGCTGGCGCACCGTGGCGCGCACGAGGAGGATGTTTGCCACGTTCATGCATGCCAGCAGCAATACCAGGCCGGCCAAGACGAGGAACAAGCCGGCGATGAAGGGAACGATGTTCGTCGTCATGGGCTGTGGGCGCGCGAAGCGCTCGGGGATCACGCGAAGCGAGACGCCCTTATCCGTCGCGGGATACTGCTCGGCTAGTCGCGCAGCGATCAGATTTACAGAACTCTCCGCCTGAATCAAACTGACTCCTGATTGGAGTCTGGCCATCACTGACAGGCTGCGGGCAGTTCGGTCGGGCCAGAATGTGGTCGCATTGGTCAGCATATTCAGCGGGACGTAGCCTTCCATGTCGACGGCGAATTGCGTGCCCTCAAAACCCTTCGGAGTGACGCCGATGATGACGGCTTCCTCGCCATCGACGAGCGCCTGCTTGCCGATGATGTTGGGATCGCCGCCGAAGCGCTTCTGCCAGTAGGAATAGCCCAAGACGAGGTACGCGTCTTTGCCGCCTGTTTCGCCCTGCGGAGGAGCAAAGAAGTGTCCCAGCGCCGGCTGGAGGCCTAGAGCCGTAAAATAATCTCCCGTGACATAGGAAAAGATGAACTCCTCAGTCTTTCCTGAGAAACTCAGCCCGCCGATGCCGGCTTGGGACGCAAAGACGTCGGAGAATACCGTGGCTTGTTTGCGAAGGTCGGCGAGTTCAGGATAGGAAAGTGTAGGGACCCCGATCGTGTCATTGGCAATCTTTCCAGCGACAACCATGATTTGTTCAGGCGACCTCACGGGCAAGGGACGCAGCAGGAAGCCGTTCACGATTCCAAAGATCGCAGTGTTCGCGCCAATGCCGAGAGCCAGCGTGAGAACCACGATGACCGTCAACAGGGGTGACTTCAAGAGCATTCGCAGCGCGTAACGGGCATCCTGCCAAAACGTGTTCATCGGACACTCCTTTGACGGCCGATCCCCTGAGCCGGCACTCACTTGCTCCTAGTTACGACTGGCGGCACGGAAATGTTCCAAGTCGAGTGGGGCGGGGAGGATATTTTCGGGGCGGGGTCGTGAGAGGGCTTGCGAGGTTTGAATGCGAAGCTTCGTTCGTTGAGCCGCGGCCCGAAGGCATTGCCTCAGGCGTCGAGCTGGTAGGCGGTCTTCAGCCAGGCTTTCACTTCGCCGTCAATTTCCGAGATGTTTTTGATCCCGATGCGGTGGGTGATGCGGTCTTTCTTGGCCGCGCCGCCGGTGTCGATAACCCGTTTGGGCAGCTTGCCTTTGTAATCGGTCAAACACAATCCCAAATCCACGCGGGTATTTGTCGTTGGCTTGATTTGAGCAAACACGTGCTGGCGGTACAGCGGCACAATCGTTTTGCACGGGCACGCTTTCACATCGGGGCCGATCGAGCGGCCGAGAGCGAGGAGCGCGTCGTAAATCGGCCGCAGATTCTCCTTCGCGCCGGAATACTGCTCGTCAACGTATCGAGGCGCGGCCTTCAGATACGACTCGGGACTGTCATGGTCGCCGCCTTTTCCTCCGGCGCGTTCCGCAATCCAGGCAGCGTTGAATGTGGTGAACTTGTGCTTTTTCTTCAGCCATTCGGCGCGGGCTTTTTCGTCCTCGAGCCCTTCCTTTTTGACGAGCGCAACCCATTCGTCAAACGACCGCCCGGTCTTTTCCCTTAGACCTGCCGCCCACTTTTGGAACGTGATTACGCTCGGGCTCACGCCGTAGAGCGATGCGGTTCTTGCCGCGGCCGCTTTTGCCATGGAAGGGCCTCGTCTTGAGCTGCTATTTCGGAGAATTGTCGTTGGATCCGGCGATACCGGAGTGCTTTGCGATTTCCGCTCCGGTGATAATGGCGTTGCGCAGCTGGCCGAAGAGATCGGTCAGCGTATCGGGCGTGTGCGGAATAAGAATCGTGTTGCTGTGATCGTTTGCCGCAATGTCCTTGAGCGTGTCGAAATACTGAGTCATCAAGACCAGCTGCATGACGTCCTGCGGCGTTGATCCCGGCACGGTCTTTGAAAAGTCCTCCACGGACTCCTTCAGTCCAGAGATAATCGCTTTTCGCTGGTTGGCGATTCCTTCGCCCTGGAGGCGCTTGGACTCGGCTTCCGCCTCGGCTTGCTTCACGGCGAGCATTTTGTTCGTTTCCGCCCGCGAAACGGTCGCCTCGCGTTCGCGTTGCGCGGCGTTGATGTCATTCATGGCGGCTTTCACTTTTTGATCGGGGACGATGTCAGAGATCAGCACGCGCACGATAGCGTAGCCGTACTCTTTCATGGAGGCGTCCAGATTGTCGCGCAAATCGCTGGCGATGTTCGACTGATTTAGGAAGGTGTCGTCGAGTGTCATCTTGGGGACATGGCCGAGCACGACGTTGTAGACCATGGATTCGATCTGCTTCACGGGATCGGATAGTTTGTAATAGGCGCTCTCAACCCCTTCCGGAATTACACGGTATTGAATCGAAACGGGAATTTGCACGAAGACGTTGTCCTGCGTCTTTGTCTCCACCTGCACGTTGAACTGCTGCACCCGCATGCTCATGCGTTGCACGACGACTTCGAGATACGGGGTTTTCCAGTTCAAACCCGGGCCGGCCACGCGCGCGAATTTGCCGAGGCGCTGGACGACGGCCACCTGCGCCGTCTCGACGGTAAAAAACGAGCCGAGAACGATGCTTAGAGCCAGGAGAACCACAAGGATGCCGACTACGAGGAAGATAGCAAGTGAGATGTCCATAATGTTTCCACAGAAAATACGGCAAAACGGTCGAAAGTGCAATCTCGGAGTGGGGCGTTGGTGAAATGTTTTCAGTGAGGTATCCTGCTACACCGCCTCGCGCGGGCCAACGCCATGATTGACCTTGGATATTTCCGCGAACACCTCGACGAAATCGAGCAGATGCTGCGCAATCGCAACGCCAAGCTCGATCTGGAAGGTTTTCGCCAGCTCGATGCCGAGCGGCGCCAGCGCATCACGTCGGTTGAGCGGCTGAAGGCCGAGCGAAATAAAGGCAGCGAGGAGGTTGCCCGGCTGAAGAAATCCGGCGGTGAGGCGAGCGCGCTCATGGCGCGCCTGAAGCAGATTGCCGAGGAGATTAAGTCCGATGACGCCACAGCAGCCGAGCTTGAGGAAAAGCTTCGCGCGTTCATGCTCACGGTGCCGAATATTCCTCACAAGTCTGTTCCGGTCGGCAGCGGTGCGGAGGATAACGTGGAGGTCCGCCGCTGGGGCGCACCACCGAAATTCGATTTTGCGCCCAAGCCGCATTGGGAGCTGGGCGAGTCGCTGGGGATCTTGGACTTGGAACGCGCCGTGAAGATCGCGGGAACGCGCTTCGCGCTCTATCGTGGTGCGGGGGCGCGGCTCGAACGCGCTCTCGCGAATTTTTTTCTCGACGTTCACACCCGCGAGCAGGGCTATACGGAGGTCCTGCCGCCGTTCATCGTAAATACCGCATCGCTCGTTGCCGACGGCAAGCTGCCAAAATTCGCAGGCGATATGTTTCATCTCGAAAACACCGATTTGTGGCTCACGACCACGGCCGAAACGGAATTGTCGAATCTTTATCGCGATGAAACCCTCGATGCAGACTCGCTGCCGATCAACGTCTGCGCGTGGACCGCCTGTTTCCGGTCGGAAGCGGGCGCGGCTGGAAAAGATACTCGGGGCATCAAGCGTCAGCACCAATTTCAAAAGGTCGAAATGTTCAAGTTCACGCGTCCGGAAACGAGTTATGAGGAGCTGGAAAAAATGGTCCGCGACGCCGAGGATTTGCTCCAGCGTCTCGGTTTACACTATCGCGTCGTGCAACTCTGCACGGGCGACATGGGATTCGCGTCATCGAAGAGCTACGACCTGGAAGTCTGGGTGCCTTCCGCCAACGAGTACATGGAAATCTCCAGCTGCTCGAATTGCGAAGCGTTTCAGGCGCGCCGCGCGGGAATCCGCTTCAAGGGCAAGACCGGAAAAAGCGGGCTTGTGCACACGCTGAACGGCTCCGGCCTGCCCACGGGACGGACCTGGATTGCCATCGTCGAGAACTGTCAGCAAGCCGATGGCTCAATTGCGATTCCTGACGTGTTGCGTCCCTTCATGGGCGGCGACCGCATCCCCGGGCGCTGAACCGGCCGTACCGTTCGTATTGCCTTAAAAATCGCTTGCCATTCTGAATAGGAAGCCGTATAGTTACATATTATGCGTAACCGAATGGATACATATTCAGGCGCGTCCGCCTTTGCTGCCCTGGCGGACCCAACTCGCCGCGCCGTACTCGACCTGCTCCGCCGCGGCAGTCTCCCCGCCGGCCAAATCGCGCGGGCCTTTCCTGTTTCTCGCCCCGCCATCTCAAAGCACCTGCGCCTACTGCGCCGCGCGCGTCTCGTGGAACAACGCCGCCAAGGCCGCCTGCGGCTCTACAGTCTCAATGCCAAGCCTCTAAGGGTTGTTGACGGCTGGCTTGCGCACTACCGCTCCTTCTGGAGCGCCAACGTAACTGGTCTGAAGCAATTCGTCGAATCGGAATATGAGAAGGAAGCGGCCAGGCCTCAAACGACAAAATCCAAACAGAAGTTCAAGTAAGAAACGACGGAGGACAGAATGGCTACTTCAGGCGCCCGTCCCGATCGAGATGAGATCGTCAACGAAATTCAGATCGCCGCGCCTCCTGAGCGCGTTTTTCATGCCCTGGTTGACCCCAAGCAGGTGCTGAAATGGTGGGGCAAGGTCGGCGTTTACCGGTGCTCCGAATATGAGAACGATTTACGCGTCGGCGGAAAATGGCGCGGCGCCGGGGTCAGCAGCGATGGCGGAGCGTTCGAGATCACCGGCGAGTACCTGAAAATCGACCCGCCACGGCAGTTAGTCCATTCCTGGGTGGCAAGCTGGACTGGAGAGGTGAAAACTACAGTTAGTTGGGAACTGGAGCTCATCGCCCAGGGCACGCTCCTGCGGATTCGCCACAGCGGCCTTGCCGCTCATCGGGAGCTGGCCAAGAGCTATCAAGGATGGCCGCAACTGCTCGGCTGGCTGCAGGCGCTGCTCGAACGGGGCGAAACCATCGCCGACCGCAAACCTGCTCCGTTCAAGTAGCGAGGTCGGAGCACCGAAACCCGGAACAAAAAGGGCGCGAGATTAAGAGCTACGCTCGCGCCCTGAGAAACGCTGTGGTTTGCCAAAACTACATGCTTGACTTGGGACTGATCGAGTCGGCCTTGATCGAACCGTCGGAATTGACGGCGCCGGTCAAAGTAACTTCGCTGCCCAGGTCCGCATCGGTGACGGCGTCCTGGTTCTGGATCGCGTACACCTTCTTGGTCTTGGAGCTAACGAAAACGTACGAGGCACCCTTTTCCTTGACGCACTTTACGGCACAGTCCTTGTGGTCCGCGCTCATGCCCTTCGCGCCACAGGAGCTGTCACTGATCCAGCCCGTCATTGTCCGGGCCTTGGCGCTGGCGTTGGAGGCCAGGCCTATGGTGAACAGCAGCGCGGCGGCTAGGCCGAGCAGATTCGACAGCTTTTTCATTGTGACTCCTCCCTTTTGGGATTGCTTCTGGGCTTCCGCCGGCATTTCTGCACAACGGTAGTGCTTCGCTGAGAGTACGCCGGAGGCCGACATTTGGATGATCTGCAGAGAAAATGGCTTCATCATTTTTTTTTGAAAAATTCAAAACTCAGCACCGCTCAAAACTTCCGGACCAGTGGGGCGCGAAGTTCCGCCCATCGGTTCGATCGTGACGGCAAAGGATTTGCAGGTAATGCCTTCGGGCATCTTCGCAATGCAGGCCCGGCCATTGTTGAAAGCCGCGGGCATAAAAGGTCCGGCGCTGATGGGACTTCCCACCATGGGAACAATCCACATTTGGTATTCCTTATTGGGCGGGGGAGTGGGCAGGTCGCCAGTATAGCAGACCATGCCCATGCGGGAATTGTAGTGCACGCGCGCCCAGTCGTTTGACGTTTTTTGCGTAGAGGAAAGCGAAACCGCTTTGGTGTCTCCGGCGGCGAGCAGGGAAACGAGCGTGCGCTGGCGATGCATTTCATTTTCAAAGACCTGTTCGGTGCTGCGCATTTCTTGCAATTGATTGTTCATGCGGCGGTCATTGACCCAGAGAAAGACGGTTGCGAGGGCCAGGATTGCAGTCGCGGGAATCCAGAAAGAATTCCACCAGCGAATCGTTGGGCGCACGGTGGAAGGAGCGGGTTTTTCGGAACGAGATTCTGCCACGGGAACTTCATCGGCGCGGATTTTCTTGAGCAAGCGTTCACGCACAACGGACGAAGGATTTTGCGACGGAGCCGCGAAGGCGAAGAGCGCAACACGGCCCTGCGCGGCGGCAAGTTTCTCCGCACATTCCGCGCAGGAAGCGATGTGCGCGCGGAGATCCTTGCATTCCTCGCCGTCGCTGACACCGAGAGCCAGCAGCTCGAGATCTTCTTCGCGAATTGGATGCTGCGCGCTCACGCCAACTCCCGTTTCAAAGTATCCATCGCAGTGCGAATCCAGGTTTTTATCGTGCCCAAGGGCGCACCGGTGCGGCCGGCGATTTCGCTGTGAGACATTCCTTCAAAGTACGCAAGCTCGATCGCTTCGCGCTGCCCGTTGGGTAAACCGCCCAGCGCTTTTTTGACGCGGCCAAGCAATTGATTCTGCGCGGCGGCCGATTCGAGATTGCAAGGCAGCACGACGCTGGTCTCCGTCAATTCGTCATTCGCGCGGCTGTCCCGGCGGCGCAAGCGGGAAATGCAGCGATGGCGCGCAGCGACCAGGAGCCATCCGGGCAGCGAGCCGCGCTGCGGGTCGAATTTTTCCGCCGTGCGCCAAACCTGCAGAAAAAGGTCCTGGAGGATTTCTTCCGCGGCGCCGGCGTCACGAAGAATGCGTATCGATTCAGCGTACACGAGTCCGCTGTATCGGTCATAGAGAGCGGCGAGCGCGGATTCATCCTTGCGGACGACGCGCTCGAGCAGCGACCAATCAGATGCACCGTTTTCAGGACCTTGCGCGCGATTCACAAATCCTCAGGCGCTCATAGTCTATTACGCCGGAACCGGCACCGGCGGATTTGCTTAAGAATTAAGAGTCAGGATGGCCCGACAAGGATTCTGGAACTTCGTTATTCGAGCCTGTTCTTGAGAGGCCCTTGGACGGCCGGTGGCGTCGGCAGAGAGTCCCGATTTTGATTTTCTCGCAGCCGCGCGTCAGGTTGCTAAGGCCAAGCCCTGGCACCGGACGATTCCGGGAATCGGCTTATCTTTCTTTACCGACGCGGGTTTCTCTGCGCTGTCGAAAAAGGTTCCGCCGGTCAAAAGGGTTTCAATGGCGACCATGAGACGATGCGCCGCTTGCGATTTCACGACGTAGCCCTGCGCCCCCGCATCGCGCACCTCGGCGCCCAGGAGTCCGGAGGAATGCGTAGTAAAAATCAGAACGGGAATGGCAATGCCCATATTGCGCATTTCAGAACACGCTTCAAGCCCGCTCATGCCGGGCATGCTGATGTCTAGGATTATGAGATCCGGTTTCAGCTCTCGAGCAAGGTGAATCGCCTGTTTCCCTTCTATGGCCTCGCCGCAGATTTTCCACTCCGGGCGTGCTTTTGCAAGCAGCGCCTTCAGCCCCTCGCGCAGGACTTCATGGTCGTCAACAATCAGAATGCGGGCGTTCATCAGAGATCCTTTCTGGGGCTGGAAAGGGTTATCCATCGCTCCTCACTGCAAGCAGCGGCTGCCGAACTCTCCTTTTGCACCGTTAGAGTAGCACGCAGTTCGGTGCCATTTTCGCTGGAAGATACCTTTAGGTCTCCTCCCAGCTGATGCATGCGTTCGCTCATGCCCCTCAGACCCACTCCGAGCGAGCCTGCCCAGTTCCGAGCGCCTTGTTCCCGTATTTCAGCGGGCAGCCCCCTGCCTTGGTCGGTAACTTGCAATGTGACGGCGTCATTCGTCTGGGAAAGCCGGATGTCGGCACGGGCGCTGCCGGAATGGCGCTGGACGTTGATCAGGCTCTCCTGAAGAACCCGGAACAACGCCAGTTCCGCCTCGCGAGGAAGACGCCTGAAGTTCGCGGAAACATCGAACGTGGTGTCGACTCCGCTTCTTTTGGAGAATCCCTCGAGGTACCAGGGAATTGCCGATCTGAGGCCCATTTCTTCGAGCATCGGAGGGTAGAGCAGGTAGGAAATGGTGCGGATTTCTTTCAAGCAATCCTCCGCCAGATCCGCACACGCTGCTGCTTGCCGTGCGGCGTCAGGAGAGGAACTCATGGAGTCGAGCTTCATTTTCAGGACGGATAAGTACTGGCCGAGGCTGTCATGAATTTCACGGCCGATGCGGCGGCGCTCTTCCTCCTGCGAATGCAGGACGTGGAGGGACAGTTCGCGAAGGGCTTTCTCGGACTCTCGCAACTGTCGCTGCGAATCCTCGAGTGCCTTTTGAGCGAGCATGCGCTCGGTAAAATCACGAGTGATTTTGCTGAAGCCAACCAGATGGCCATGGGAATCGCGAAGGGCCGTGATCACAACGTTGGCCCAGAATTTGGAGCCGTCCTTGCGGATGCGCCAGCCTTCATCTTCAAATCGTCCTACTTTCGCGGCAACCTTGAGCTCCCATGCCGGCTTGCCGCGCAGAATGTCTTCCCGAGGGTAAAAGCCCGAGAAATGCTTGCCTATGATTTCCGAGGGCTTGTAGCCCTTGATGCGTTGCGCCGCTGGAGTCCAGGTCAGAATGTAGCCTTCGGGGTCCAACATGAAGATGGCGTAGTCCTGGACAGCTTCAACGAGCATGCGGAAGCGCTCTTCTTTGCGACGTAGCTCATCTTCGTTCTGTTTGCGTTCGGTGAGATCGCGAGTGACTTTGCCGAAGCCGATCAACGTGCCGGTATCATCTCGGACCGCAGTAATGACAACGTTGGCCCAAAAGCGGGAACCATCCTCTCGGACCCGCCAGCCGTAGTCTTCAAACCGCCCTTCTTTGGCGGCGACTTCGAGTTCGCGCCAGGGCTTGCGGGCCTTCAAGTCTTCTTCCGGATAAAAGACGGAAAAATGACGCCCGATGATTTCCGAGGCCTGATAGCCCTTGATGCGCTCCGCTCCGGAATTCCATGTGGCGACATTACCTTCGGGATCGAGCATGAACAAGGCATAGTCCTGCACCGCCTGCACGAAGAGGTGGAAGCGTTCCTCCAAAGGGCTGACTGAGGCAGGTTGTTCTTTCCTGAGGGTGCTCATGCGCCTAAAGTTTGCCCGAAAAAAAACTGCCGAAGGCCGACGATAAGATACAAAAGAGCCTTTGACAATCGCCACAATCATGTAGGGATTGGCAGGCCAGGCATCCCGAATCTGGGTTCCCATCGGCGGCGGTTAAGGTCCGAATGCTGGCGTTGGCCGCTCAATTGGTTGACGGCCTTCGTGTAAACCATTGAAAGGCCGGTAGATAGAATGAGCTTCAGTTTAAAGCGCGCAAAATGAGCCAGTTGCGGGCGAAGAACGGAAATCTCTGAAACTGAGCGCTTTCAATTGACTGACATAGGCGGGTTGAATAAACTTCGGGCCTAGCGAGAGTTACGAAGGACTGCGGCACTCCAGAGGTACTGGAAGGCGCAGGACGGGGCCAAGCATGAAATCTGTGAAGCGGTTCTTTCGGTATATTTTTTGGGTAGCAGTGACGGCGACGATCGCTTGGGTGATCAGGAGAGCATTTCAGTCGGCGGCGCGGCAAAGCAAATCGGTCGGCCAGCGAAGTGACCCGAACGCCCCAGCGACAAAAACGAAAGAGCTGTTTCGCGATCCGGTCTGCGGAACGTACGTGGCCGAGGATGTTGGGTATTCGTTCATCGTGGGCCGAGAGAGCCTGCATTTCTGTTCGCGCGATTGCATGGAGCACTTTCGCGCCAGCAGCCGGTTAGCAGCGGGAGCATAAGCGAGGAGGAAACACCGAATGGCCATAAGCGCCAAGGCGGTTCCCCAGGCGATACCGCGGATTGCGCCGCGCGAAGACCTGAATATTTTCCGGATTTCGCAGATTCAGTTCGACATTGCCGCCGAGCACCTGAAGCTCGACCAAGGCTTGCGGCAAGTGTTGCGCACGCCGAAGCGCATGATGGAAGTGTCCGTGCCGACGAAGATGGACAACGGACAGGTGAAAGTTTTCCAGGGCTATCGCGTGCAGCACAACGTGGCGCGCGGGCCGGCGAAGGGCGGGATTCGCTACCATCCCAACGTAACGCTGGATGAAGTAAAAGCGCTGGCGATGTGGATGACGTGGAAAACGGCGACGGTGAGTATTCCGTTTGGCGGGGCGAAGGGCGGAATCATTTGCGACGCGAAGCGCATGAGCAAGCCGGAGCTGGAGAGGATGACACGACGGTATTGCTCGGAAATACTGCCAATCGTCGGACCGGACAAGGATATTCCCGCGCCGGACGTGTACACGGACGCGCAGACGATGGCGTGGTTCATGGACACGTATTCAGCGGCGGTGGGGCATTCGGAATTTGCTTCGGTGACAGGAAAGCCCGTGGGGCTCGGCGGCTCACTCGGGCGAAATGAAGCGACAGCGCGCGGATGTCTGTTCGTTGTGGAAGAAGCGTGCAAAGTAAAGAAGATCAACTTGCGCGGCGCGACGGTGGCGATCCAGGGATTTGGAAACGCGGGCTCCATTGCGGCGCGGCTGTTCACGGAGAAAAAAGCGAAAGTCATCGCGATCAGCGATTCGCGCGGTGGCGTACACAACTCGCGCGGAATCGATCCTTATAAGGCGGCGCGTTACAAGGAACGCTCGGGGACGGTGGTGGGAATGCCGGGGACGTCGCGGATTTCGAATGATGATCTGCTTACGATGAAGTGTGACATTTTGATTCCGGCAGCGCTGGAAGCGGCGATTACACTCAACAACGCGGAGCAGATCAAAGCGAAGATTATTGCGGAAGCGGCGAACGGGCCGACTACGCCTCATGCAGACGAAGCGCTGGCCAAGAGGGGAATCATGGTCTTGCCCGACGTCCTGGCGAATGCGGGCGGCGTGACGACGAGCTATTTTGAGTGGGTGCAGGATTTGCAGAGTTTCTTCTGGAGCGAGGAAGAAGTGAACGCGAAGCTGGAAGCGGTCATGAAGCGCGCGTTCCAGGAAGTGCACGAGACTTCGCGGAAAAATCATGTGCACATGCGGACAGCGGCCTACATGCTGGCGGTCGGTCGCGTCGCGGAAGCGACGTTGGTGCGCGGCTTGTTTCCGTAGATGTTTTTTAAGCGACGCCGGGAAAGCCTGCATTTGCCAGATTCCACCGAATAAGGAATTGCACCCGTCCGTGAGGTGCAACCCGCCTGTCACCGTGTGAATCCATCCCCGCAGCATTCGGGACCCACCTTCATTTCCTTAAGGGGAACGAAAATGAAAAGCTTCCTGCTTGGGATGGTTTGCACACTGGCGTTAATTGCGATTGTGGTGTGTGGCTACATTCGGTTTGGATTTGCTGAAGTGCGAGGCGATCAGCCGGTGCCGGGCGTTGAAACGTCGCTGATGCACGCGGGGGTGCATGCGTCCATTCGGCGAGAAGCGCCGGAAGTGGCGAATCCTGTGGCGCCGACGGATGAGAATCTGATCAGGGGCGGAAAGTTTTATGTGGAGGCGTGCGAAGGCTGTCACGGATATCCGGGCAAACCTTTCGGTGCGCACGGCATACCTCTCGTTCCGCAGCCACCGGAATTTCCGGTCGTAGGGACGGAGCTGACGGAGGCACAGGTCTTTTGGGTGGCGAAACACGGCATTCGGCGGTCAGGAATGTTCGCAAACGGGGCCTATGCGAAGGACGAGGATTTGTGGGCGACTGCGGCTTACATCAAACATATGGGGTCACTGTCACAAGCCGTAAAGGATGGTATCGCTGCGCCGAGCAAGAAATAAAACCAAGAGCGTGAAAACTGGTCGCCGCAACAAATCCGAAACCTGCCATGAGCGCGTAGCAGAGTTCAGGGGAGGAGTGATGAAACTCTCTACGGCGGCGCAATGGAGTGTGTGCGCGATAGCGGCGGGATTTCTGGTGGCGGCAGCGGGCCTGGGGGCGCGGGCAGGGATGCGCAGTGGGCTGGCGTCGGCGCAGACGCGGAAAACAGTGCCGGATTTTGTGTTGACGGACCAGGATGGCCGGACACTTAGGCTTTCGGATTATCGAGGGCGTGTGGTGTTGCTGGATTTTTGGGCGACGTGGTGCCACGGGTGCAAAACGGAAATCCCCTGGTATATGGAGTTCGAAAGCAAATACAAGCAGCGCGGCTTGGCCGTGATTGGCGTGTCGATGGACCTAGACGGATGGAAGTCGGTGAAGCCGTTCCTGGCGGGGGAAAGGATGAACTATGAGGTCGTGATTGGGAGCGACGAGCTGGGGCAGAAATTCGGGCTGAACAATATGCCGCTGACCCTGCTGATTGATCGCAATGGGAAAATTGCGGACTCGCATGCGGGGGTGGTGGACAAACCGGCGTGGGAGCAGGAGATTCAGGAACTGCTGGCAGAGAAATGGATGGTTAAGCCGCCGGACGGAGCGGCGGCGATCGGTCACGCCGGAGAGTCTACTTCTTCCCCTTGTTCTTTGGAGTGGTGTCCTTCGGATCAGCCTCGACGATGACCTCGACTTCAGCGCCTTCCTTGAGCTTCACTTCTTTTCCCTTGTCGTCGATCAGCGTATTTTCAATGCGAATCTCGCGATAGAGGTGATCGGCGCCCTCGACGGCGATCTGCGCTTTTTCGGGCTCTTCCGGGACGACAGGCTTGATGATTCTTTCCACGATGCCGGGCTTGGTGGTACTGGGCTTTTCAGTCATGGACCTCCTCCAAAAACGGCGGCTGAGGAGCAAGCAGTTTACCAGAAAGCCCGCCGACATCTATCGGGGGAAAGGCCTGAGTTGTCGGTACGTGGTTTGAGCAGGATGCATGCGGGTTATAGTATATATCGCGGGTCGAGCATGAGCTCAGTCTCCTCAGCAAAAAAGATGGCGAATAAAAACTCCACCGCCGAAAAGGCCATGGTGACGATGGCAGACGTTTTTGGGCCGGGAGGGATGCTCGAGAAGTGCCATCCGGGATATGAGTTTCGCGCGGCGCAACTGGAAATGGCGGAGATGGTGGATGAGGCTTTCGCGCGGCATCAGCACGCGCTGATTGAGGCGGGAACCGGAACGGGGAAGACCCTGGCGTATCTGGTTCCGGCGATACGCAGCGGGCGGCGCGTGGTGATTTCGACGGCAACGAAATCTCTGCAGGAGCAGCTTTTCGAGAAGGATATTCCGTTTCTGAGGAAGCACTTTGCGCCGGACCTGAACGTGGCGCTGATGAAGGGACGGAACAATTTTGTGTGCCGCGAGAAAGTTCACTTGATGGAAGGACAGCCTGTGCTGCGCGGGATGGAGGAGATTGATTGGTTCGCGCAGATTCGCGACTGGGAAAAGCTCACCGAGACGGGCGACCGGGCGGAGCTGAATTTCCTGCCGGACGACGCGGAACTGTGGAACCGGATTGATGCGCGAAAAGAAACGTGCACAGGGCAGAAGTGTCCGCAGTTTCAGCAGTGCTTCTTGACGGCGATGCGACAGCGCGCGCGGGAAGCCGACCTGATTATCGTGAATCACCATTTGTTTTTCGCGGATCTGGCGCTGCGGCAGGATGATTTCGGGTCAATCTTGCCGGAGTACGCGGCGGTAATCTTCGACGAAGCGCACGAAATTGAGGATGTAGCGAGCGATTATTTCGGGCGTGCGGTTTCGAGTTATCAGTTTGATGAACTGGCGCGCGACGGAGAACAGCTTCTGCGGATGTTAAATGCCGGGTCGGCAGCGACGCGGCGGCCGCTGACGCGGATTCGCGAGCGAGCGCATACGTTTTTCGAGGGATTCGCGCAACGCGAAGGAAGATTTCCGTTTGAGTGTCAGGAACGAACGGCATTCTTGGAGCGAAATCGCGAGGCGTATGACGGTCTGCTGACGGCACTGAAGCGGCTGGAGACGGAGCTTGCAGGGCTGAGTTCGAAACCGGAAGACGTGATGAACCTGGCGCGCCGTGCGGCGGAATTGCGACGGGAGCTGACGTTTTTGCTGGAGAGCGAGGAGAAGGGGTATGTGTATTGGTTCGAGCGGCGAGGAAAGGGGACTTTTCTGGTGGCCACGCCGATCGACGTCAGCGAAATCATGCGCGAGAGGCTTTTCGAGCAGTTCGACACCATCGTGCTCACATCGGCGACGCTGGCGGTGGGCGGACGATTCGATTACGCGAAGCGGCGCCTGGGAATTTCCGCGGTGCAGGAGAAAGTTCTGCCGCAGGAGTTCGATTACGCGAACCAAGTGCTGCTCTACATTCCGAAGACGCTGCCGGACGTGAGAGACGCGCGGTTCGCGGGGAAAGCGGCGGAGGAAATTGCGGCCATATTGAAGGCCACGCGCGGACGGGCGTTCTGCCTGTTCACAAGCTACGCGCAGATGCGGGAGGTCCATGAACGGCTGACGGGAACCGTGTCGTTTCCGCTGCTGTTGCAAGGCACGGCGCCAAGGTCGGCGCTGCTGGAGAGATTCCGTGCGACGCCGGGAGCGGTACTGCTGGCGACGGCGAGCTTCTGGCAAGGGGTTGATGTGCCGGGTTCGCAGCTGTCGTGTGTGATCGTGGATAAGCTGCCGTTCGCGGTTCCGTCGGACCCGATTGTGGCGGCGCGAGTGCGGGCGCTCGCGGAGGAAGGACAGAATGCCTTTGCGGAATATCAAGTGCCGAAGGCGGTGCTCACCCTCAAACAGGGATTTGGGAGGCTGATCCGGTCGAGAACGGATCGCGGAGTTCTGGCGCTCCTCGATAACCGAATTGAGCGAATGCAGTATGGTAGAATTTTTATGGAATCGCTGCCCGAATACGCCCTGACGCATGACTTCGCCGAAGTAGAGCGCTTTGCCGAGCGACTTTAAGTCTGCGGCGCGGATCTGCTCGTGGCGGGCGCGGGGATTGCCGAAAGACGAGCCGAAGAATGTTCGAAATTAGCGTGGACGAGACCTTCGCTGCGGGGCATTACCTGCGCGGGTACAAAGGCAAATGCGAAAACCAGCACGGACATAACTATCGCGTCCGTGTGATGGTAGAAGGACGCGAGCTCGATTCGAGCGGCCTGCTCTACGATTTTGTACATTTGAAACAGGTGATTCAGCTGGTGATCCGATCGCTCGACCATCGGAATTTGAATGATTGCGAGCCCTTCGACAAGGTGAATCCATCTGCGGAGAACATCGCGAAGTATATTTATGACGAGACAGCGAAACAGATGCGGAAATCGGCGAATGGAGCGGTGATTTCGGGAATTACGGTTTGGGAGACAGACACGAGCGCGGCCACGTTTCGTCCCTAAGAGATCGGCATGTGAGCGGCGAAGACCAACTGTGAATCGAGCATTCTACATTATCGCGGCGCCGGCATTTATTGTGTCGTTCTTGTGGATGTACTACGCGTGGGGTTTGTGGGTGGCGGTGCCTGTGGTTGGCGGGGAGCTGGCAGCGGCGATTGGCGGCGTGGTTTACTTGCGGCGAAAGACAGCGCAATCCCACGCTGGCGGACAAGCGGCGAACCGGTAGTTCCTTCAGGCGGCGAAATGTTCATCACGGAAATATTCAAGTCCATTCAGGGCGAGAGCACATACGCGGGGTTGCCTTGCGTGTTCGTGCGCCTGACGGGCTGCAATTTGCGGTGCTCGTGGTGCGATACGGCATACGCGTTTCATGGAGGAACGCGGTACAGCGTTGCGGAGGTGATGACGCGAGTTCGGGAATTGCACGGCGGCGCGAAAGAGGCTGGAAAACAACTGAGATTGGTTGAGATTACCGGAGGCGAGCCGTTGTTACAGCCGGAAACGCCGGAGCTGGCGCAGCGATTGCTCGAGGAACGCTACACAGTTTTGATTGAGACGAGCGGAGAGCGGGACGTGAGCGTCTTGCCGCGCGAAGTGGTGAAAATTGTGGACGTGAAATGCCTGGATTCGGGGGAGAGCGGCAAATTCAATCTGGCGAACCTAGATGCGATCGATCCGAAGGACGAAATCAAGTTTGTGATTGCAAGCCGGCGCGACTACGAGTTCGCGCGAGAATTTGTGGCGAAGCACGGGTTGGCAGAACGCGTGCGCGAGGTGCTGTTCTCGCCGGTGTTCGCCGACCCGGAAGGGAAATGGCCGGCAATGGATGCGCGAGCGCTGGCGGAATGGATACTGGCGGATGGGTTGCAGGTGCGGCTGGGATTACAGATACACAAGTTCATCTGGGACCCGGCGATGCACGGAGTGTAGCGACTGGCTGGGAGAAGAATGAGCGCGAAAGAAAAAGCGGTGGTGCTGCTGAGCGGTGGGATGGATTCCTGCGTGACCACCGCGATTGCCAATGAAACGCACGCATTGGCGCTGCTGCACGCAAGTTACGGCCAACGTACGGAAAGGCGGGAGAGGCAGGCGTTCGAGGAAATTGCCGAGTTTTATGGAGCGACGGAGAAACTGGCGGTGAGGCTCGATGCGCTGCGTCAGATTGGTGGCTCGGCGCTCACGGACGAGCGCATTGCAGTGCCTGAAGATTCTCACGCGAGCACGAGCGAAATTCCCGTGACCTACGTGCCGTTTCGTAACGCACACTTTCTATCCATGGCGGTGAGCTGGGCGGAAGTGATCGGAGCGACGGCGGTTTTTATTGGAGCGGTGGCTGAGGATAGTTCGGGATATCCGGACTGCCGACCGGAATACTACCGCGTGTTCAATGAACTCGTGCGCGAGGGAACGCGGCCGGAGACACGCATTGAAATTCGCACGCCAGTGATTCACATGCGAAAAAGCGAAATCATCCGGCGCGGAATGGAATTGAAGGCGCCGCTAGGTCGCACGTGGTCGTGTTACCAGGGGGAAGAGGAAGCCTGCGGAGCGTGCGACAGCTGCCATTTGCGGCTGCGGGCGTTCGCGGAGGCGGGGTATGCGGATCCTATCGCCTACCGGGCGCAAGTTGCGCGATAATGGAATAGGACATCCTAATGTAGGAGGCGTTCTCATGAAACCACTGCTTTCGAGGTTTGGAATTGTGGCGCTGCTATTGGCGGCGATTTGCTCACTGGCACCGAGGGCGTCAGCGCAGATGACGCGTGTTACCGGAACGGTCCTGGACATGGAGGGGAAGCCGTACCCTGACGTGGCCATTACGATCGTGGCCAAGGACAAAGGAACAACTTACACGGTTACAACGGATGCGAACGGCAAGTATGTGCAGAACGGAGTGCCACCGGGCACATATACAATCAATTTCAAGAAAGACAACATCAATTACACAGACGCCTTTATAGCCAACGGAGATACGGCCGATCACGGCATTGTGAAAGACGAAAACTTCCAGGTGATCGCGAAGAAGATGGGAATCGATGTGGAAGCGGTGAAAAAGCAGCAAGCCGCAGCCGCGCAGTTCAAGGCCATGAAGGGACATTTCGACAACGGCGTGAAAGCGATGAATGACGCCGGTACCACGAAACAGCAATTGAGCACGGCGCCGGCGGACCAAAAAGCCACTTTACAGGCGACGTTAAACACGGATTATCAGACCGCGGTGACTGAGTTTGAGCAGGCAAAACAGGGCGCTGCGCCGACGGACTCCAATTTGCCAGTCATCCTGGGGAACTTGGGCGCGGCATACGCAGGCGCAGGAAAGTACGACCAGGCAGTCGACGCCACTCAACAAGCGATCGCCATCAAGCCGGCCGCGGGATTGTATATGCAGTTGGGAACCGATCTTGCCTATTCGGGAAAGATACCGGACGCCATGGCTGCGTGCGATAAAGCTGCAACCTTCGATCCCGCAAACAAGAGCGAGGGGGTTAGCTGCTACCGGAACATCGGCATCGTCTTAACAAACGCAGGAAAAATGAGCGACGCAGTCGTCCCGCTGCGAAAGGTGACGCAGCTGGATCCAAATGATGCAGAATCCTGGTACATGCTCGGCAACGCGCTGGTGGCGGGCGTTGATACCAAAGAAGAAGGCGGGAAGCAGGTCTACGTGGTGCCGCCCGGGACTGAGGAAGCGTACAAGAAGTATCTGGAGCTGCAACCAAATGGACCGCACGCGGCGGAAGCGAAAGAATCGCTGGCGACGGTGATGGAAATGAACGGCGAGAAGGCCACGACCACGGTTAAGAACAAGAAACCCGGAATGGTGTGAGATTTTGGCGGCACTCACCGTGGTGGGCGCCGTATTTTCTTATTTGCGCAACTTTCCCGCAACAAAAAAGCAAAAATGAGATGAAACAGTCACCGCTCGACCGCGCGGCGTGAGAATGCTATGCTGCTCGGCACTACAGACACGCTCAACAGGGGGACGAATTGGCACAAGCAGCTTCCGCATACTTCGGAGAGCAGCGGCGTCGGAGCACGCGTCTCGAGCAGCCTTCTCCGGTAATTATTCGTGGCGTGGACTTGCTCGGCCAGCCATTTGAGGAACGGACGGCAGCGCAGAATCTGAGCTTCCACGGCTGCCGGTACGCTTCGAAGCACCACCTGCCAAGGAATACGTGGATCACGCTCGAAGTGCCTTCGGGCGAATCGCGAGGCGATGCCGCTTGTGTACGCGCGCGAGTGGCATGGATTCAGAGACCTCAAACTTTGAGGGATCTGTTTCAGGTGGGCGTGGAATTGGAGAAGGGAAAGAATGTGTGGGGCGTGACGCCGCCGAGCGACTGGAATGGCGGAGCCGTCGTGACGATGACCGCTCCGCTGACCGCATCACCCGCGAGCCAGGAAACCTCTTTGGGAGAAACAGGGCACGACAGTTCGCTGGAAGTCTACTTGCAAATGGCGCTGGCGCACGCGAATCGCGATTTCGCCACGGCGGTTGAGGAGCGAGAGAGTGCTCTGGCCGAGGACAATACGCTCGTCGAGCAGCTGCGCCAGGACTTCTTGGGGGAATCGCAGCGGATGATCTCCGAAGCTCGCGCGGCCGCCGGAGAAATAGCGGAGCGAAAAGCGGACGAATTGCGCGGGGACCTGGAGATCAGGCAAGAGGCGACTTCGGAAGCGTTTCACAAGAAGTGGGTGGAGGAGTTTGAGCACGGGAAAGTGGATACAAAGGCGGAAATCGTGTCAGCGCTGACGGAGAATCTGGCAGCGCAGCTCGCTGACTTCCAGGAAGAGGTGCGCAGCGAGTGGGTCGAAAAACTGAGCCACTCAAAAGTGGACCCGCCGGACTGGCAAGCGGAAGTGCAGGCGTTGCGCGAAGAGGTGCGTACAACGGTCGAGGCAAGCGACAAACGCAGCGAAGAGCGACTCGTTGAGAAGCTCACGGAGATTCGGCGCGAGCTGGAGGTTTCTCGGGTGGCGGGCGTAGCAGCGGATGCGCCCACAGAGACTGTTGAGGCGTTTAGAACCCGATTGCTCGCCGAGGCCGCTACGGCACGCATACAGTGGAATGAACTGCTGGAATCGTCGCTAGACAGCGCGGCGCAGCGTTTGAATGAGCGGCTGACCAGCAGCTCTCAGGAGTTGCAGCATCGGACGGAGCAGGAACTATCGAAGCGCCTGGCTGAACTGCAGAAGGAATCAGGGCTCGCGACCGAAGCAAGCCGTGCGGCACTGGGTGAGTTGAAAACGTCGCTGGAAACGGAAGTGCCGCGCGCCAAAGCGGCCCTCGGAGAGATCGAGCAAACGGCCGGACGCTTTTCCGAATACTCGCGGCAACTGGAGGCGGCGAGTCAGGATAGTTTGAACGAAATGCGCCAGTGGCTCGAATCAAGCGTCGCACGGCAATGTGCGGAGCTGGACAGGCATGCGGCGGAACTCGAAGAGAAGTTCAGCAGCCGCGCCGGAGAACTGCTGGAGCGCATGAGCCAAGAAGCGATCGAGAGAAGCGCCGAGGAGATAGGCGCGAGAACAGGATCGGGGCTGGAGCAGGCCAAGCGAGCCGCCGAAGAACTTGCGGCGCGCGAGGAACAGGCCGAGGGGATTTTGCGGATTCACCGCGAGAGGCTGCGGCAGGTTTCCGACCAGGTGCAGAAGGAAGGGACGGCGCACCTGACGTCGGAATTGGCAACTTTGCAGAAGGATTTGGAAAGCGTGCGCGCGCAGGCGCTGGCGCAGTGGAACACAGATCTCGAGGCGAATGGAGTGCGTGCAACCGAAAACGCGTCGGAGGCCCTGGCGAAGGAAACCGCGAGACAGCTGGTTGAAGCGGACGCGCAGCTCTTGGTGCAGGCGCAGCAGGCTGTCGATTCGGCGGCCGAGCGAATGCACAAGGGAGTTCACATTATTACCGGGAAATTCCGCAGCGAGCTGGACGAAATGGAGGCGAACCAGCTTGGTGTCGCGCGGGGAAAGCTGGAACTCACGGCTCGAGAACAGTTGGACTCGACGAAGAATGAATTTACCAAGGCGGCAGAAAGGGCGGCTGCGACACTTGGCGAAGTGATTGCCGAAACATCAGACAGTGCACTGCGGGATTTTTCAGCAGCGAGCGAAGCCAGGGCGGAAGAGGGGCGCGCACGGCTGGCGGCTGCCGCGGAAAATGCGCTCGAAGGAGTCCAGAATCATGCGCAAAGCTCTTTCGAGCATTTCCAGGAGCAATTGGCGATAAGAGTCGAAGAGGCACTGAAACACACGAGCAAAACGCTGGAGCATCAGTTCGAAGTGGTCCTCGAAAAACTCCGGGCGCAGGGCGAAGCGCGACTCGCCGACTGGTATGAGAAACAGGCGTTGCTGAGCGAGCAGGCGTTGGAGGGTCACAATGAGCGACTGGGTGCGGCAAGCCACTCCTGGTTGGAAACAACGCTGGAGCGGCTGGACGGAGGAAGCGAAGAGCGCGTCGATGCCGCCGTCCGTGCAGCCGAAAGCGCTGTACGCAGAGCATGCGCAGATGTTTTCGATAGCGTGGCGCAGACGATGAAGAAGCAAGTGCAGGGCGCGCTGGAGCTTCGTCCTGCGGTGCCGGGCGGGGAAACGAACCCACAAGAACAACGCGCCTCGGCTTAAAACAGTTCCTGCAAGGAGTTGTACCCTACGCGCGTCCGACGATTGCGCGAAGCGAGTCGCAGACGCAGTCAACCTGCTCCTCGGTCAACTCCGGAAACAAAGGCAAAGCCAGGGCCCGTTCGCACGCCCGCTCGGCACAGGGAAAATCACCCAGCTTGTAACCTAAGTGCGCGAGCGCTTTCTGCAGGTGAAGCGGCAAGGGATAGTGCACCGCAGTACCGATGCCCGCATTCTTTAGTTCTGACTGGACGCCATCGCGGTTTTCGACGTAGATCACAAAAAGGTGGTAGGCGCATTCGTCGCGTGAGTCGTCTTGAGGAAGAGTTAGAGCAAGCCCGGTGAGTTTTTCGCGATAGCGCTGCGCGATGGCCTTCCGGCGAGCGGACCAGTCGTCAAGATGCCGCAACTTCACTCGTAGTACTGCTCCCTGAAAGCCTTCCATGCGGTAGTTGTAGCCGATGAAATCGTGAAAATACCGCCGGATTTCCCCATGGCTGCGCGCGGCGCGGCAGTATTGAGCGGCGCGATCATCGTTGGTGGTGACGGCGCCCGCCTCGCCGTACGCGCCGAGGTTTTTCGAGGGGTAAAAGCTAAACGCTGCGGAGACACCGAGAGTGCCAATGCGGCGTCCTCGGAAGCGCGCACCGTGAGCCTGGGCGGCGTCTTCAATGAGCGCGAGCTTATGAGCGCCGGCGATTTTTTGAAAGGCATCCATGTCGGCGGGCCGTCCATAGAGATGGACCGGAAGAATGGCTTTCGTTCGTGAGGTGATGGTTGCAGCAGCGAGACTCGGATCAAGGTTCGCGGTGCGTGGATCGATGTCCGCGAAGACGACTTTAGCGCCGGTGTAGGCGATTGCCTCAGCGGTAGCGACGAACGTGTTTGGCGTTGTGATGACTTCGTCTCCCGGGCCGACGCCCGCGGCCAAGAGAGCCAGGTGCAAAGCACTGGTGCCGGAGTTGACAGCGATGCAGTGGCGCGCTTCGCAATACGAGCCGAACTCCTTCTCAAACGACGCGACTTCATCACCCAGGCTGAAAGCGGTGTTGCGGCAAGTGCGGTCGAGGGCTTCGAGGATCTCTGTGCGAAGCGAGGCGTACTGCTGTTTCAGGTCATAGTAAGGAACTTCAGTGATCGTTTTCACGCCATAACTTTACTGTTTCGCGCGACTTGGCGCAAATGCGAGGCGGCCTGTTTTTCTATGTGACCTCAGAAGCGCCGTGATAATCTTTTGAAGGAGTACGCCTATGGCTTTACCGCGAATGGCAGTTCAGGCGGCGACTCCGGAAGCCGCAATGAGAGCGAGGCCCCAGCTCACGCTGTCAGTCATCATTGCCGCCTACAATGAACGACCGTTCATTGAAGAAATCCTTTTCCGCGTGCAATCCGTGGGTCTGGCGCATGAAATTGTGGTTGTGGACGATGCATCGCGCGACGGCACACGCGAATGGTTGACAGAGATGCATCGGCGGCAACAAGCGGGCGACACAGAAACCGAAATCCTCGATGGCGAAGAGCGGCTGCAACTGGGGCAGATACGATTTCTGTTTCAGGACCACAATCAGGGAAAAGGCGCGGCGCTGCGACGAGGCTTTGCAGAAGCGTGCGGGGATATTCTGCTTGTGCAGGATGCCGACCTCGAATATGACCCGCGAGACTATCCCAAACTGCTGGAGCCGATTCAGGATGGGCGTGCCGACGTCGTATATGGGTCGAGATTCTTGGGCGGGCCGCAGCGCGTTCACTTCTTCTGGCACTACATCGGGAACAAGTTTTTGACACTGCTGTCCGACATGCTCACCAACCTGAAAATCACCGACATGGAGACTTGCTACAAGGCTTTTCGGCGCGAGGTGATCGGGAGCATGCGCTTGCGGTCGAATCGCTTCGGTTTTGAGCCGGAGGTGACGGCGCGGGTCGCAAAGGGACGCTGGAGAGTTTATGAGGTGCCCATCTCCTATGCCGGCCGTTCTTACGAGGAAGGGAAGAAGATCACTTGGAAGGACGGATTGACCACTCTGTTCGCCATTCTGCGATATCGATTCTTCGACTGATTTCGCGATTTTTGTTCTTGCACGGATAAAGGCCTCCGTAGCAGATTACCGCGATGAACTGGGGGATGTTTTGGAACACGCCAGAAAGCGGGCGGTCGTTCTCTGCGTCGCGGTAGCGGTTTTCCTTGCGGTAGTTTATCAATCGACAAGATTGTGGCTCGCCTGGAGCTGGGAGTGTTCCAGTTCGCTTCGCCAGCAGATCCGTGGCGCGAGCCTGACACCGGGAGACGCGGAAGCCTGGGATCGAATCGGGGAGACAATTGCGTCCAATTTTGACGCGCAGCCGGGCGCGGCTATTCCGTTCTTCCAACATGCCGTCGCGACGGACCCTCGGTCGGCAAATGATTGGATGGATCTGGCGCAAGCTTACGAAACTGATGGAAATGTTCCGGCGGCAAGCAAAGCATACGACCGGGCTCGGGAGGATTATCCGGCTTCCGCGGAGGTCTCGTGGAAGTATGGAAACTTTCTGCTGCGGCAAGGGCAAACCTCCCAGGGGCTCGAGCAGGTGCATCGCGCGCTGGTCACGGATTACAAACTGGTTCCGCTGGCGCTCCGACGGGTCTGGAATTCTGATCCCAATGTGCAGGTCATTTTGAATGATGTGCTTCCGCCTGGGCAGTACGAGAGGCTTCAGGCGTTAGATTTTTTTTCAGGGATACACGAACAGGCTGCGGCTCTTCTGACGTGGAAGGAGGTTGCATCTGCTGCGAGAGGGAAGCCGATCGCTCTCGAGGATGCATTTCCCTATCTGCAGTACCTCATCACAACGGACCAAGCGACTGCGGCCGAATCCGTCTGGCACCAAGCGCTTGCCGCCGCCCGCTGGCCCGAATTGCAAGCAGCGGACCGTTCGCGCATCTGGAACGGCGGGTTCGAAGGGCCCATCGCGAATGGCGGCCTCGACTGGCGCATTAGCCAGGTGCCCGGTGCATATGCCGAAGAGGATTCGAGTGTTCATCATTCGGGCGAGAAATCCTTGCGCGTGGACTTCACGGGGGGAGTCAATCTGGATTACTGGTATGTCGAGCAGATTGTGCCAGTTGCGCCAAGCACAGATTATGTTTTTCAGTACTTCCTGCGCACGCAGTCTATTTCGACCGAGAGCGGATTACGATTTGAGGTGCTGGATTTGAACGACAACCAGGTAAGTCTCATGACCCGGGACTTGACGGGGACGAATCCGTGGACTTTGGTCAAAATCGACGTCGCCACCGGGCAAAAAACGCACTTCCTCGATATACGGTTGCGCCGGTTGCCCAGCCGGCTGTTCGACAATAAATTGAGCGGCACCGTGTGGGTGGACGACGTGAGTCTTTCACCGAAGCCCGGGTCCTTGACAGGATCCCGCCCGTGAGGGCCATTCGTATCGGCATTTGCGTGCTAGTGGTTTTCGCCGTGCTCGCATTTGGCACTGTCGAGATATGGTCGACCGCAATCCTGGAAATCGGTGCGGCAACACTCTTCTTGTGCTGGGCGCTGCTGTTGTTTTTTCGAAGCGAAATTGAGATTCGCTGGAACAAGACGTTTTGGCCGTTGCTTGCGTTTATTGGAATCGCAGGCCTGCAATTGGTGGACGGAAGGACCGCTTACCCTTTTTTGACGCGCGTTGCCCTGCTGAAACTTGTGGCCTGCGTCCTCCTGTTTTTCCTGACGGTGCAGGCATTCCGCACACGTCAAGAGTATAAGAGCTTCGCCTGGTTTCTGATGAGTTTTGGATTTGCTGTGGCGGTGCTGGGACTCGCTCAGAACTACACTTCGCACTACTTGCTTTACTGGTTCCGGCCGCTCACGGAAGGAGGGAATCCGTTCGGGCCCTATGTAGATCGTAATCATTTTGCCGGATTCATGGAACTCATCGTGCCTGTGGGAATGTCGCTCATAGCGTTCCGAGGCGTACGGCGCGAGCAGATGGCCTTTGTTGGGATTCTCACACTGGTTCCCATCGCGGCTTTGATTCTGACCGCGTCTCGCGGCGGGATCGTGAGTTTTGCGGTTGAAGTGGGATTGCTGGGTGTGCTAATGGGAGCGCGCCGGGTTCGATTCCAGGCCGTTGCGGTCGCTTCTGTCTTGCTTGCTGCTGTGGCCGTATTGGGATGGCTCGGCGCCGGGAGAGCGCTAGATAGGATCGAGGCCTCGAACGTAGGGGAGATCTCAACGGGCCGTCGGATGTCCATGTTGAGGGGCGCCTGGCGCGTTTTCCTGGACCATCGCCTGAGCGGCATGGGGCTGGGCACCTTGGTGGCCGTATATCCAAAGTATGAAACGCTTTACGACGGCAAGATTGTTGACCATGCCCATGATGATTACGCCGAACTGCTGGCGGAAACGGGAGTTGCTGGTGGGTTGTGCGGGTTGGTCTTCCTAATTGTGCTTTTCCGGGAATCGGCAAGGCGCTTGGCGGAGGAACAGAGCGCATTTTCGCAAGCCTTCCATGCGGCCGGAACCGTCGCTTGCGTCGGGCTGCTTATCCATAGTTTAGTTGACTTCAATATGCACATTCCCTCGAACGGCCTGCTCTTTCTACTACAAACGACGGTGGTTATTTCCCCCGTGTTTCACCCCAGAAAACGAGCTTTAGTGACCTGACCCGTCTACAAGACTCCCGCCATTGACATTCTGAGATACCCTACGTCATAGTTTTGCGGGGTTAATCTATGGCTTCCACGGTCCGCAGGCGGCTGGAGAGCGCCCGGGCGGGATTTGGTTTGATTTTCTTGGTTTTATTTGGGTGCACATGTGCGTTCGCGCAGAGCCAGACCGAGACCGCCCAGCAAACGAATGCCCGGATCGCCGCGCTCGCGGCGGCCGCGTCTGGGCCGACAGGCGATGTTCCCATCGGGGCGGGCGATCTTCTGCACATTGATGTCTTCCAGGTTCAGGATCTGTCTGGCGACGTTCGGGTGAGCCAAACAGGATTGATTGCTTTGCCTCTCATACCCGACCGCATTCCTGTGGCCGGGTGTACCCCATATGAATTGGGCGAGAAGCTGGACAGGCTTTTGCAGACCAATGGCTTGGTGATGCATCCGCAAGTCTCCGTGTTTGTCAAAGATCAGACCAGCGAGCCCATCTCCGTCTCCGGAGCCGTGGTGCGTCCCGCGATTCTGCAGCAGTCCGGCCGCACGACCTTAATTGAGGCGCTGGCTGCCGCTGGCGGTGTGGCGAACGATGCGGGAGATAATATTCTGGTCGCCCGCGAAGAGGTCCCGAAGCCGACGTGCGGCGAACCGGACCCTCCCGCCGACCCTAAGGCTGATCCGGAAATGATCCACGTCAAGGTGTCTGACCTTTTAGAGAAGGGCGATCCCACTTTTAATATCCCTGTCTACGGCGGTGATGTGATTACAGTGCCGCGCGCTGGAATCATTTACATGGTTGGCGGTGTGGTGCAACCGGGCGGATACGCGCTGAACGACCCGGGTGCGACCTTCAATATGATGAAGATGATCGCTCTGGCGCACGGACTGGCGTCGAATGCGAAACAAAACTCCGCCGTGGTTTTGCGCAAGGACCCAACAACCGGGCAAACGAAGCAGATCCCCGTGAAAGTGAAGAGAATTTTGCAGCGCAAAGACCCAGACATTCGGCTTTACGCCGGCGACATCGTGTACATTCCCACGAGTGGCCTGAAACACGCTCTGGGCATCGCTGGCGCCGCCGCCCTCGGCGTTGGCACCGGAATCGCAATCTACCGTATTCAGTAAGCCAGGAAAGGTCAGAGAGGTTCCTCTCATTTAATGGACGAAGCGCCGAAGCTGATTCCCGTTGAACGAAAGAGAGATTCGCTGGCGGTGGTGTCTCCGGCGCCGCCCACCGCCTGGGGTCCGCCGTCACACGAAATAAATCTGCTCGACTACTTGATGATTCTGAGGAAGCACCAATGGATGATCCTGACGTTTCTTCTGTTGGTGGTGACGATTGTAACGATTGCGACATTCAAGATGAAACCGGTGTATGTGGCCTCGGCGCGAGTCGAAGTAGACCCGGAGGGCAACAATCCGCTGCCATTCCAACAGGGGAACGCGCTCGAGGAGTATGTGGATTTGGACACCTACATTGATACGCAGACCAAAATCATCCAGAGCCAAACGCTGGCTATGGACACGATTCGTTCCCTCGACCTTCCGCGTTATCCCGAGTTCGGAGCGGATCCGAAGGCGCTGGTCAATGCAGGTCCAAATCAGAAAGAACCGCCGATTCTCAGTGACTTTCTGAGCCGGCTGACGGTGAGCCGCGTTCCCGATAGCCGGTTGATCGAAGTGCAGTTCGCCGCACAGGACCCGCAACTTGCTGCTCAGGTGGTGAATTCGCACTTGCAAACTTACAAAGAACAGAACTTCAAGAGCCGATACGACGCCACGATGCAGGCCTCTGACTTTTTGTCGTCCGAACTGGAGGAACTGCGGATCAAGATGGAAAAGTCAGACGCGGCCGAGGTCGACTACGAACGGAAGAATCAGATTTGGATGGTGGACGCAACGCAAAACACCACGACGCAGAAGCTGCAGGAGCTCAGCAACGCACTGACTGCCGTTCAAACAGAACTCGCCGAAAAAGAGGCGGCGTTCCAGCTGGCCCACTCCGACAATGGAGCCCTGTCGGCGGTGCAAGTCAATCCGGAAGTGCAAGATTTGACGAAGACGAAACTGAGCCTTGATACCCAATACGCGGAGGCCCTCACGCAATTCGGCCCAAACTGGCCGAAGGTGCAGCAGCTCAAGGCCCAGGACGATGCCATTTCCGCGCAATTGAAGACGGCGAAAGATGAGGCCATCCGTCTGGTGGACAATGACTATCAGCAGTTTCAGACGCGAGAAGCGTTGCTGGAACGGGATCTCAACAGGCAAGAGTTGCTGGCGGACAATATGGCCGAAAAACTCGTCGAGTACAACATGCTGAAGCATGACGCGGAGTCGAACAAAGAGTTGTACGACGGACTACTGGAGAAACTGAAAGAGGCTGGCATTTCGGCTGGATTGCGCTCCAGCAACATTCGAATTGTTGATCCGGCACTAGTGCCATCAATGCCTGCCAAGCCTCAAAAGGCGCGCAACATCGCCCTCGCTTTCCTGATCGGTCTCGTCGGTGGTGTAGGTCTCGCATTCGTGCGCGAGTATCTGGACAATACGGTAAAGTCGCCAGACGACGTACAGAATCTGACGGGTCTTCCGTGCCTCGCAGTGGTTCCATCGTTCGCTGCCCGGAATGGCCATCGCTCACTTGCGCGAATTTCGGGACAAGCTGGAGCTGACAACGGCAGTCGTGTGGAACTTGTCTCCTTGCAGCAGCCGAAATCAGTAGTGTCCGAGGCGTTCCGTGCGCTGAGAACATCCTTACTCTTGTCGCAGGCAGAACATCCGCCGCAAGTGATTCTGGTAACGAGCGCCTTGCCCCGCGAAGGGAAAACGACTTCTGCTGCAAACCTGGCGATTACGCTGGCGCAGCTCGGCGATCGGACATTGCTGATGGACTCCGATCTGCGCAAACCGGGAGTCCGTCGCGCTTTGAATCTTCCGAACGGGCATGGTCGCGACATAGGATTGAGCTCCTACCTCGCAGGGGTCGCGCCGCTGCGCGACATTATTGTGTCCCACCCAACCGTGCCGAATTTGGACGCAGTTCCGACAGGTCCGATTCCGCCGAATCCCGCCGACCTCCTTTCTTCGCACCGAATGGCCGAAGCGATCGACGACCTGCGCCAGCACTACAAGTTTGTGGTGATCGACTCGCCTCCCATTATGGCGGCAACGGATGCCGTCATACTCTCCGCCTTGACCGATGGAGTGCTTCTGGTGGTGTGGAGCAACGAAACCCCAAAGGAGGCTTTCTCGCGTACTCGGGAATTGCTTGCGGCTGTGAAGGGGCGCCTGCTCGGAGTCGTTCTCAACGCGGTGGATTCTGGAGCCCCAGATTATTATTACTCCTACCGCTACTACCCTTATTCCTACGGCTACGGCGAAGATGAGGAAGGCGACGAAGTGCCGAACATCCGCCGCGGGTCTGACAAGATTTCCTAGCCCTGTTCTTGAGAGGAGATGTCCATGCGGGCATTAATCACTGGAGGAGCTGGATTCATCGGTTCGCATCTTGCCGAGGCACTGTTGGCGCGAGGCGACGACGTATTTGTTCTGGACGACCTGTCCACCGGTAGTGTCGAAAACGTGCGTCATCTCAAGCATTCGCCGAAATTCCACTACGTTTTTGACGCTCTGCAAAACCGACATCTGCTGGCCGAGATGGTGGACGAATCAGACGTGGTTTTTCATTTGGCAGCGGCCGTCGGGGTCCGGTTGATCGTGGAAAGCCCGGTACGCACCATCGAAACCAATGTAAATGGCACGCAGCTGGTTCTCGATGCAGCGAGCAAGAAGCGCAAACTTGTGTTTACCGCGTCCACGTCGGAAGTGTATGGCAAAAGCACCAATGTCCCGTTCTGTGAAGATTCGGACCTGGTTCTTGGCGCCACAACGAAAGGGCGGTGGAGTTATGCGGCTTCCAAGGCTCTTGATGAATTTCTCGGCCTGTCCTACTGGAAGGAAAGAAAGGTTCCAGTAATCGTAGCCAGATTCTTCAATACGGTTGGCCCGCGGCAAACCGGACGTTACGGCATGGTGCTGCCGAACTTCGTATCGCAAGCGCTGGCGGGTGCGCCGATCACGATCTATGGAACGGGGAAGCAATCACGATGCTTCTGCCACGTGCGCGACGCGGTCGAGTCTATCCTTCGACTCGTAGACAGCGGCCTGGCTGTGGGAGAAGTCGTGAACATAGGGAGCGACGAAGAAGTGACCATCGAAGGATTGGCTCAGCTGGTCAAGCAGCGCACGGGCAGCCGCTCGGAAATCGTTTATGTTCCGTACGATCAGGCCTACGAGCCCGGCTTCGAGGACATGCTGCGTCGCGTGCCGTCGCTGAAGAAGCTGGCGAGCATTGCGAAGTTTTCTCCACGAACGTCGCTCCCCGAGATCGTGGACAGCGTAATTGCGCATTTCCGAGAAAAGCGGGAAGCGGTGGCGGTTCCAGCCGATGCCGAAGTCGCCCTGCTCGCGAGAGCAGCAAGCGATGCCGGTGGGATGGTAGCTCCATAGAATCGATCCGCCACGAAGGAAAAGCAATGGCGCAGGGGAACGCCGCATCCGCGCTGGCAGCCGAGGCATTCGCCTACTCCGGGACGGAACTCGACGCGATGGCGGAGGCGGTCAATTACTGCCGCTGGATTCACAGGTATTTTGCTCCTTACTTGGGCAAACGAGTTGTTGAAATCGGTGCGGGAACCGGCACCTTCTCCGAACTCTTGCTCGATAGCGAGGGTACCCAGGAACTGGTGCTCTTCGAGGCGGCACACAACCTTTTCCCCCTGCTCCGCGAGCGGTTCGCCGACCGCAATGTTCGCTTGCACTGCGGGCCGTTTGATCTTTCACGGCTGCCCGGACTCGCCGATTCCGTCGTGCTCGTGAACGTTCTCGAACACATCTCCGACGACGGGGAGTTGCTTTCGCAGATTTACCAGTCCTTGCGTCCGGGCGGCAGTTTGCTCCTGTTTGTTCCCGCGCTGGAATGGAATTACGGCTCGCTGGACAAGGCATTCGAGCATCACCGTCGTTACAGCAAGAAAGGATTGACGCGGGAAATCCAGAGCGTCGGATTCCGCATCAAGCGAGTGCGTTACATGAACATGATGGGCATTGCGTCGTGGTTTTTTGCAGGCAAAGTGCTGCGCCAGACGACGCTCAAGCCCGCGCAGGTGCGCTGGTACGACCGGTGGATCATTCCTTGGAGTTTCAGTCTCGAGCAAATGTGCGAGCCGCCCCTGGGTCAAAGCCTGCTGGCAGTCGCCATTAAGTGACACCCGTGAATCCGAACCGCACGCTGGGTCGCTACGAGAAAATTCTGGTTCTGCTTTTCGTCATATCGCTGGCCTTCGTGAATCCGTGGGTGCGAGGAGACGGTGTCGGGTACTACGCCTACGCTCGCGCGCTTGTTATCGATCACAATTTGAGATTTGAGCAGGACTGGCGGAACGCCAATCCAAGTTATCGCGATGGCAGAGTGGACGCCGAAGGGCGTATTCGCGCAGACCAGTACACTTCGACCGGATACTTGGACAATCACTTCACGGTCGGGCCAGCATTGATTTGGATTCCCTTCTTAGAGGCGACCCATTTGATGGTGCTTTGCGCGAACCGCTTGGGCGCCGGCATTCCACCGACTGGCTATTCATGGCCGTATCTCGACACGATGGCGTTTGTCACCGCGCTTGCCGGATTCTTGGGGCTATTCATTTCATTCCGGTTGGCTCGCAAGTATTTTCCAGAACGCTGGGCGTTCGGTGCAACTCTCGGAATCTGGTTTGCAAGCTCCTTGCCGGTCTATATGTATTTCAATCCGTCCTGGTCTCATGCGCAGTCGGCATTCATGGTCGCGCTCTTCCTCTGGTACTGGGATTACACGCGGGAAAGGCGCACGCCGGCACAATGGTTCCTGCTTGGGCTGACCGGCGGCTTGATGATTGACATGTACTACCCAAACGCGCTGTTTCTGCTCGCCATCGCAGTCGAATGCTGTGCCGGTGTAAGAGAGTGGGTGCGTTCCGCGCCGCGAACAGTTCGAATAACGCAGGTGTTCGAGAACTATGCGTTGTTTGCGGGTGCCCTGTTACTGGCCTTTTCGCCCACACTGATCACACGGCGAGTCATTTACGGCAGCGTTTTCACGACGGGATACGAAGGGCCAAGTATGTGGCATTTTAAGGCTCCGCTTTTGGGCCGAGTGCTGTTCTCAACCGACCATGGACTCTTCAGTTGGACGCCGGTGCTGATTTTAGCGTGCGCCGGACTCGTGTTTTTGTTCCTGCGAGATCGCAGGATTGGAACCGTTGCGATCCTTTCGTCGATCGCCTTTTATTACCTGATTTCCTCATTCCAGAATTGGGACGGCATTTCTTCTTTTGGAAACCGGTTCTTCGTCTCACTGACGCCCGTCTTTGTCCTGGGCCTCACGGCACTCTCGGCCGCGTCCGAGCGAGTCTGGCGCAGTAGAATGGCGGCCGTTTCAACCGCCGCCGTGTTCCTGGCGATCCTGACTTTGTGGAATTGTGGACTGATTTTTCAGTGGGGGATGCATTTGATTCCCGAGCGCGGAACTTTTTCCTGGCGCGAAATGGCGTCAAATCAGTTTCGCGCGGTGCCGCAAGATATTTCCGGATCCGTTGCTCGTTATTTCACTGCGCGGCACGCTCTGATGCAGAGCATTGAGAAAAAGGATCTGCGTCAGTTGGGCGATGCCGATCCTGAGGAAAAGCCGAGTCCTAAGCAATGAAGCCGCCGGCAAAAGGAAATCGCCCAGTCCCCGACGCGATTGTTATGTCGGGCTGGACCTGGGAAGCGTTCAACGTTCCCGAGAGAGTCGCTTTAGCGTTCGCGCACTTGGGATCGAAAGTGCTGTATTGCGAAAATCCAGTCTCGCTGTTTCGCCATAAAGGTCATCCACGGCAGGAAGTTGAGAGTGGCGTCTATCGGACTGGACTTGAGTTCCTGGGTCACCGGTTGAACCGCATTTCCGTCCTTGTGCCGCGAATGCAGTCGAAACTGCTGGCTTCGCAGATTCTTCGTCACGCCGCCGATCTCGGCCTGGAAGATCCTGTCTTCATTTATCCTCACGGAGATTTTGCTCCACTGTGTTCGGAGTTGAAGGGAAGAGGATTTCTGTTGGTTCACCTTTGTATGGATTACCCGGAGATCGGCCAGGAGCGGCTGATTGAATTGTCTGATTTGACCTTGCTCATCCCCAAGAGTTTGTACGATGGCATGAGAACCAGATACGGCAGCAAAATCCACGCCATTCCTCAAGTGGCGCGGTCGTTTGAATCCGGTCCCGGCTCTACTGGCAATTCGTCTGACGAAATTGAGTTTGTGGGAATACCGAGACCGCGGCTCGGCTACGTTGGCCCGGTTGACGGGCGCGTCGACTTGGGGATCCTGAGCAAGTTCCTCACCGATCACCCACAACGGCAGTTCCTGCATTTCGGCGCTTCAAAATGTCTCCCTCTCTGCAACGTTCATGTTCTCCGGTGGCGTGCTCCGGATCGATTGAAAACAGTTGTCGCAAAGCTCGATATCGGCTTCATGCCCTACGCCCGCAATGATAATAAGAACTTGCACTGCATGCCGCTGAAGCTGTTCGATTACTTTGCTCAGGGCCTGCCCGTTGTGTCCACGCGAATCCTGAACTTGCTCGAATTCCCCGACACGATTTATTTTGGAGACGATGCTGCCGAGCTCAGTCGCGCCGTCGAGTTGGCGCTCGATGAACCAGCAGACAGTCCGCTGAAAGCGAAGCGGATCGCCGTCGCAAGAGAGCATTCGATTGAGGCGCTCGCCGATGTTCTTGCCGAGGTTCTAGCGCCGCCCAGGGACGCCGCATATGCACGAGCGATCTGAGGTTGTCGCGACGACGGCGGCGCCTGTCGCGCCGGTACAGAACGAGAAGAAAGTCCGTGCTCTGATGCTGTGTTCGCACCCGACGCAGTACAGTTCGCCATTGTGGCGTCGCATGGCGCGGCACCCGCGAGTGGATATGATGGTCGCGTATTGCAGCCTGGACGGCGCCGAGTCGTACAAGGATCCAGGATTTGGCGTGAAGGTCGCCTGGGATGTGGCTCTGCTTGATGACTACGCCTGGACCGAGATTCGAAATGTTTCTCCGCGCCCCGGCGTCGGCGGTCTTTTTGGGCTGATCAATCCTGGGGTATGGAAGCTAATTCGTGAAGGTCGCTTTGATGCGGTCGTTGTCCTGACCGGATACATGTGCGCGACGTTCTGGCTTGCATTGACGGCGGCGAAACTCACCGGTACGCCGATTTTGTTCGGCACGGACAGCACAACGCTCCATCCGCAGAATGGGCGCGCGTGGAAAGCGGGCGTAAAGAGGTTTTTCTGGCCGCGGTTGTTTCGACTGGCCGACATTGTCATCGTGCCCTCCAAGGGGACGGCGGCTTTAATGCACTCGTTAGGAATTCCACAGGATCGAATTCAGTTGACGCCCTACGTAGTGGACAACGATTGGTGGACGGAAAACGCAAGACATGTGGACCGCAAGGCCGTGCGGCAACGCTGGGGAGTGCCCGAGGACGCATCAGTCATCCTCTTCTGCGCAAAGCTGCAGCCGTGGAAGCGTCCACAGGATTTGTTGCGCGCATTTTCGCAGGCACACATTTCGAACGGCTATCTCGTTTATGCCGGGGATGGTTCGATGCGCGGGGAACTGGAGCGCGAGGCGATTGAACTGGGGATTCGGGAACAGGTTCGCTTCCTGGGATTCGTGAATCAATCTGGCTTGCCGCAGGTTTATTGCTCGTGCGACCTGATGGTGTTGCCCTCGGAATATGAGCCTTTTGGGGTGGTCGTGAATGAGGCGATGCTTTGCCAGTGCCCTGTGATTGTCAGTGATCGCGTCGGGGCTCGCGCTGACCTAATCAGAGAAAATGAAACTGGTTTCGTTTATTCCTGTAGTGATGTCCGAGCGCTGGCCTGTGCGCTGCGAAAGGCGTTCGAGTCTGGCGATCGGCTGAAGCTGATGGGGAAGGCGTCGCGCGAGAGAATGTCGGAATGGTCGCCAGAAATGAATGTTGAAGCGACGCTCGAAGCGATAGCGAAGGCGATCCGGCACAAGAAGCACGCGTGATGCGATGAAAGTACTGGTTTACTCACATTCTTTTGCGCCGCGCATTGGCGGCGCCGAAACCTACGCTTTGCTGCTTGCGCGGGGACTGGCCGGTGTTTCCGGCTCGGCTCAGCGGGACGGGATTCAAGTCACGGTTGCGACGCCGACAGATCGACAAGGATTCGACGATTCATCGCTTCCTTTCCGCGTCGTCCGTCAGCCGGGACTGCGGACGTTGTTTCGGCTGATACGCCGGGCCGATATTGTCCAGATCGTAGGCCCGTGTATCGTCCCGATGTTCTTGGCGTGGCTCCTGGGAAGGGCATTCCTAGTCGAGCAGCACGGCTACCAAGCCATATGTCCGAATGGACTGCTGTTTTTCGAGCCAACGAAGAGCGTCTGTCCCGGCCATTTCATGGCCAAGCGTTACGGAAAGTGCTGGGAGTGCAATCGCCGTGAAGGGATTCTTCGCAGCCTGAAGATGTGGATTCTTACGTTCTTGCGGCGATGGCTGTCCAACCGCGCTGCAGCGAATGTCGCGGTGACCCACCACGTGGACGAGCGGTTGCGCTTGCGGAACTCTTCGGTGATTTACTACGGGATTCCGGACACCATCGCGCAAGTCGAAGGCAGAGTGCGCGGACCGGTGACCTCATCTCCCGTATGCTTTGCCTATGTAGGAAGAATGGTGAGTGAAAAGGGGCTGGGCGCGTTGCTGGATGCTGCAGCGATGCTAAAAAAGGACGAACTGAATTTTCGGCTGAAATTCATAGGCGACGGACCCGAACGCCAGGGTCTTGAAGCAAACGCAAAACGGCAGCACTTAAGCGGCTTCGTCGACTTCACTGGTTTTCTCACAGGCGAGGAATTTCAGCGTGCCGTTGATGACGTTGCAGTGACGGTCATGCCTTCCCGCTGCGAGGAAACGGCCGGCCTGTCGGCGATCGAGCAGATGATGCGCGGCCGCCTGGTGCTCTGTTCAGACATCGGCGGCCTTGGGGAGGTCGTGAACGGGGCTGGACTGAAATTCGCTTCGGAAGATGCGGAGGCTCTTGCCGCATGGATGCGTCGAATCGTGCTGAATCCGCACCTTGTGGCGGAACTGGGTGTCAAGGCACGTGAGCGCGCCTTGAAGCTCTTTGCGCTGGATCGAATGATTGAGGAACATCTCAGCTTGTACAGAGGAGCGATCGGACAGAAGTTGCCAAGACACGACCCTGTGTCCGAATTCCAATGAGATTGACGCAGCTATCGGAGCGCGGCAAGCAGCGCGCCATTACGGCGGTCATTTGGCTGGCCGGCTTGTGGGCCGCTTGGATTGTCGGGCGCTGGATCGCGAACGGCCAGACGAACCTGCTTGAATTCGCGGCTTTGGGGTTTGTGTTCTTGGCAATCGCCTTGGCCATTCTCCGGAATTGGCGCGCTGGCTTTTATTCCTTCATCGTCTGGCTGTTATTTGAAGACCTGATCCGCAAGTACCTCGGCAACAACATGGTGATTTTTTTTGCCAAGGACTGCTTGGCCGGACTGAGCTACATTTCGCTTTTGATTGCAATCCGCCGCAAGGAAGCAAAATCATTTCGCCCGCCCTTCCTTTTTGTCCTCAGTTTGTTCTTCTGGCTCGCGGTTCTGCAGGTATTCAATCCATATTCACCGAGCCCTTTCTACGGCGTGCTCGCGCTCAAGGTCGACTTCTTCTACATCCCGCTTATGTTTCTCGCATACGCGCTCATACGCGACGAGGCCGACTTGCATCGATTCCTGCTCGTATTCATTGTTCTTGCGGTTGTCATCGCAGGGCTGGGCATCATCCAGGGAATCGCAGGTCCGCAATTCTTGAACCCGCCGACCCTGCAACATGACATTCGAGAGCTCAGTACGCTGGAAAAGGTCACGCCGTTAACCAATGAGGTGTTTTTTCTTCCTTGCTCGGTCTTCGTAAGCACGGGAAGATTCGGTCTGTATTTGATTCTGGCTGTGATTGTCGCGCTGGGTAGCGCCGGATATTTTGTGCTCTCGTCCTTGCGCGGACGAAATCTCGTTTATATCGGTATGGGTACGCTCGCAATCGCAGGGGTGATGAGCGGCTCCCGCGGCGTTCTGCTGTTCTCTCTAATCAGCGGAGCCGCGCTGTCAGCCGGGTTTCTCTGGGGCGCGCCTTGGCGTTGGGGGCGCGGACGCCGGCTCGTCAAAGCGATCCGCCGAAGCGTTATTTTTGCCGGCCTCGGTCTTGCTGGATTCATGTTGGTTTTTCCCTCAGCGGCGGCCTCCCGGCTGGGTTTCTTTTCTGAAACACTTTTACCAAGCAGCTCCGCCTATCAGCTGAGCCAGCGGTCGTGGAGCTACCCAATGGGAGAGCTTGCGAAGTCGCTCTCTGGACCGCACTGGGTGGTGGGAAACGGAACGGGAACGGACAGCCTTGGTGCACAGTATGTAAGCGAGTTCTTGAAGGAACCGATGCCCGATGTGGCGGTCGAGGAGGGTTTTGGCCAGTTGATCGCTGAGATGGGCATTCTGGCGCCTTTGCTGTGGATTCTCTGGGCGGCTGCGGCGGTCAGCGCCTGTTGGAAAATCACTCGCTCCCTCAAGGAGACGCGCTTTTTCCCGATCGCGATGGCCATCGTTTGGTACGTTTTTCTGCTGCTGTTTGCCATGGTGTATATGGGCATGGATGCCTATCAGAATTACGTCAATAATGCTTTTCTGTGGCTGCTCATTGGCGTTTTGTTTCGCTTGCCTGACTTGGCAAGGCAGAACGCGACTCTTGCAGTTGTAGACGCTCACTCTTCGACCTGAACATGACCCAAAGAAAGCCGCGCATCGCCGTAGTTTCTCCATTTCTTGACAAACAGCACGGCACCGAGCGTCCCGTGGTGGAATGGCTCGCTCGTGCCGCCGACTCGTTTGAAATCCACCTGTACAGCCAGGAGATTCGCGACGTCGATTTGTCCAAAATGGTTTGGCATCGAATTCCTAAGTTGCGCGGCCCGCACTTATTCAATTACGTGTGGTGGTTTTTCTCAAATCACCTCTGGCGCATTTGGGACAAGAGATTTCGCGGTATCAAGCCTGACCTTGTCTACAGCCCCGGAGTGAATTGCTTTGATGCGGATCTGATTTCTGTGCACATTATGTTTTTTGAGTTGTTGCGCCGAAACTTGCCTGCGATGCGGCTCCCCCGCCATCGCTTGCGCGAATGGCCGAGGCTTATGCATCGTCATTTGTACTACCGGCTGATTCTGAGCCTGGAACGTCGAATCTACCGGGATCCGGCGGTGAGCATTCTCGTTATCTCGCGCAGGCTTTCGAAGGGGCTGCAAGAATTCTATGGCCGTGAGAGCGCTTCTCCTGTCGTCTACTTCGGATTGGATCGGGAAATCTTCAACCCGCAGCGGCGATTCGAGCTGCGCGAAGGCGCTCGCTCGAGCCTGGACTTACAAGCCGGTCAGTTTGTCCTTCTTCTGATCGGCAACGATTGGCTGAACAAGGGGCTTCCCTTGCTCTTGGAGGCCATGGACCGGCTGCGAGAGCTGCCTTTGCATCTTCTTGTGGTTGGAACGGACGATCCTTCGCCTTATCAGCAAATGATCGGAGAAAGATCTCTCGGGGGCCGCGTTCATTTTCTGCCGCCGCGAAAAGATGTTGAGTTCTATTACGCGGCTGCGGATGTCTACATCGGGCCGTCGAAAGAAGATGCCCTCCCGCTTCCTCCCGCTGAGGCCATGGCTTGTGGCTTGCCGGTAATCGTCACCGCGCAGTGCGGCGTCTCGGAAATTATGGTCGATGGCGAGAATGGAATGGTCATGCAAGATCCGCTGGACGCCGGTGATCTGGCGTCGAAAACCCGGCAACTCTATGAGGACTGCTCTCTGCGGCGCAGACTATGCGAAAAAGCGGTGGCAACGGCTCGACAGTATAACTGGGACCGCGGCGGCCATGAGTTCGTTGATCGGGTACAGCAGGCCCTGCGCAAGAAGAGTCTCGCAGCAGAGAGGCGGATTCCGCAAGAGGATTGAATGACCAGGACGGGCAGCTGTCTCTGGCACTCTGGACCCTTGAGATTGCCATGATTATCGGCCTCTTTACCGGGCTTGCGGGTATCGGCGGCGTGCAATTGGCGGGGCGCGAGACCGTCGCGGCGCTTGTTGCGATTGCGCGTGACCGCCGATGGCCTTGCGTTTTTTTGAGCCTCAATGACGCGCGTGGTGAACAAGAAGGGCGCCTGGCAGAGTGGAGGTTCCGCTATATTGGATTTGCGCGCTCAAGAGCACGGTTTGCGTTCAAGGCGCTTCAATTTGCTCATCGAAAGCCCCGGGTAATTTTTGCGGGGCATCCGAATCTCGCGCCGATTTCAACGATGATGAAGGCTGCCAGCAAGAACGCAAAGACAATCGTTGGCGCCCATGGCGTCGAGGTTTGGCGGCCCTTGCCCGTCGTACGGCGAAAAACGCTGCAGCGCGCGGATATCTGTGTGGCTCCAAGCACAGATACTGCACAAAGACTGGAAACAGTTCAAGGTGTGCCGGAGCGGAAAATCCACCGCCTGCCGTGGCCGCTCGACCCTCAGTTTGCGGACTTCGTGAGGAATCCGAATCAGTTTCCTCGACCTGAGAACTTTCCCCACGGCCGGGTCGTACTGTCAGTGGGGCGCTGGGATGCGAGCGAACGCTACAAGGGCGCCGATCTGCTAGTTCAAGCCGTTGCGGAACTTTCGCGCGACTTCACAGAGCTTCAACTTGTGCTGGTCGGCTCCGGCGATGATCTGCCGCGGCTCCAACAGCTGGCGCAAACACTCCACATCGGTGAAAAGGTCCACTTTTTCACTGAATTCTCGCGCGAGCGTCTCGCCGCTTGCTATGCTGCGGCCGATATTTTTGCGTTGCCAAGCACGGGCGAAGGGTTCGGCCTCGTTTTTCTGGAGGCGATGGCCTTCGGGAGACCGGTCATTGGAACAAATGTAGGCGGAATTCCTGACGTGATTGAGGACGGTCGGGAAGGCCTGCTTATCGAGCCTAGCCTGCCCGCTCTTTCGTGTGCGTTGAGGAAGCTGCTTTCTAACCGTGTATTCTGCACTGAACTGGGCGCACGCGCGAAGGAGCGCGTCGAGCGAGAATTCACATTTGAGAAATTCCGGCAAAGGCTAGGAGAAATTGTCGACAGCGTTTGGTAAGCGACTCTTCGCCCAATTTTCCTGAGTCATGAAAATCTTGAAGACAGCGCAAGCATATTATCCGTTCCAGGAAAAGGGCGGCCCTGCGGTCAAAGTGAGATCCATCGCATTGAGGTTGGTGCAAAGCGGGCATTCGGTGACCATCTTGACTGCGGACTGGGGATTCCAGCCTCGAATGGCTCCAGAGATGATTGCGGAAAAGTCCTCTTGGGGCTGGCGAGCCCAGGAGGAAGGCGTGGAGGTCATTTTCTTGCGAACCGCAGGGCATTACCGGTCCCTGTCGCTGAATCCGGGCATGTTGGGATTTTGCCGCGAGCGTCTGAGCGACTATGACCTCGCCCATGTCTACGGACTGTACGATCTGTTCGGGCCCGCTGTGACTTTTTATTGCCGAAAGACTCTTATTCCTTATGTAGTAGAGCCGATGGGCATGTTTCGGCCCATCGTCCGCAATATTGGATTGAAGAAGGCTTATCATAGGGTTCTAGGAAATCGCCTCCTTGCGAGTGCCTATAGGTTGATTGCCACGTCGGATCAGGAAAAACAGGAGCTGATGGATGGCGGAATCGATTCGGCCCGAATTGTCGTAAGACGTAATGGTGTGGAAGCGCCTCGATCCTTTCCTGCCCGTGGCGCCTTTCGTACGGTGTGGCGTGTTCCGCCTGACGCAAAACTGGTGCTTTACTTGGGGAGAGTGGAACCAAAGAAAAGCCCAGACTTGCTTATCAAGGCTTTTGCACAATGGCGCAAAACTTCACGCCTCGGTGCGAATTCTATCCTCGCAATCTCCGGACCTGGGGACGATGGTACCTACTCTGTGCGACTGAAGTCCTTAGCCTCTGCTCTCGGCATTGCGGAGGCCGTTCGTTTCACCGGTCCGCTCTATAACGAACGTAAATGGGGCGCCTATCGCGACGCGGATGTCTTCGTCTTGCCTTCGCAAAACGAGAATTTCGGCAACTCCGTCGCGGAGGCCATGGTTTGCGGCACGCCGGTGATCGTTACCGATCAATGCGGCATTTCTCCGCTTGTTGCCGGCAGGACTGGCCTCGTCGTCCAGCATGACTTGGCGTCGATTGCTGATGCACTGCAGACTTTGCTGGACGACGACAATGCCACGGCTCGCTTTCGCAATGCGTGTCCATCGGTCGTGAAAGAATTGTCGTGGGAGGGGCCCGTCTCCGAGATGCTCCGATTGTATCGAGAGGCTGTGGAACACAATCCAGAGCGTCATTTGCAAACGGTTTAACGCTATGTGCGGAATCTGCGGCATCATCGGCAGTGAAAATCGAACGGAAACCGCCAAACGGCTCGAGGACATGATGAGGGCCATGAAGCATCGCGGCCCGGATGGCGAAGGAATGTTCGTCACAAGTCGCGCGGGAATTGGCATGCGGCGATTGAGCATCATTGACCTTCCCGGAGGCCAGCAGCCGATTTGGAACGAGGCCGGCACATTGGCTGTGGTTTTCAATGGTGAGATTTACAACTTTCGAGAATTGCGTCGCTCTCTCGAGAGCGAAACGCACGTGTTTCGCACAGAGTCCGACACCGAAATCATTGTCCATGCGTACGAAAAATGGGGCAGTGATTGCGTCCGACACCTGCGCGGAATGTTCGCCTTTGCCATCGTGGAAACCCCAGATGGCAAGGCCAGTCCGGCGCGGCGTGTTTTTCTGGCGCGCGACAAGATGGGCATCAAGCCGCTGTATTACGGCAAAGCCGAGGGCAACTTTTTCTTTGCTTCCGAAGTGCGCGCGCTGGTCGCCAGTGGCTGCTTCATCCGGCGCCTTTCTGCGTCCGCGGTTGCGAGCTACCTTCTGTTCGGCGCAGTCGGAGAGCCTGTAACGCTGGTTGACGGAATCTGTTCTGTGCCTCCGGGACATTGCGGCTATGTGTCCTGCGATGCCGCGTCCGCCACGTCGTTTGCTCCTCAACCTTATTGGAATGTCACGGCGGCAACAAAGCTTCCTGTTTCTAACCCGCAACAGTCCCCGGCGGCACAAGTGCGCTCGGCACTTGAGCTTTCTGTCAGAGATCATTTGATTGCGGATGTGCCGCTCGGCATTTTTTTGAGCAGCGGGATCGACTCAACTGCGATCGCGGCGATTGCCAGCAGGCAGCATCCCGGCGTCAAGACATTCACGGTCGCTTTTTCTGAGGAGTCATTCAGCGAAGGTGCTGCGGCCCGGGCCACGGCGGAATCTCTTGGCACAGACCATTCTGAGCTGCTGCTGACCGCCGACGAGATGCGCACGCGGTTAGACGCAGCCCTAGCTGCGTTCGATCAACCGAGCGCCGACGGGATTAATGCATATTTCGTGTCGTGGGCAGCAAGGCAGGCAGGTCTCAAAGTAGCTTTGTCCGGGCTCGGGAGCGACGAACTCTTCGGGGGATACAGCACCTTTGCATCGACTTCGCGAATCGCGATGCTGGCATCTTTGGCTCGCTGCGCGCCGCGCAAGCTCCGCAAGACGGCTTCGCGATTCGTGTCTTCTGTCGCTTTTCGTCGTAACCAATCCGATGCAGTTCGGAAGGCAACCGCGGCGTTTCTGGAGCCGTCGGCTTTACCACATCCTTATTTTTTTACGCGGACGCTTTTCCCGCCGCAACAGGCGGCGCGGCTGCTGCGCGGCGCAGGACTCCGGTCAGCAGACTCAGATTGCTGGCAATGGCTGTCAAATGCCGCCGCGGAAGCCTTGCGCCTTGACCCGTTCACTTCCGTTTCGTGGCTGGAAACGCGATCCTATCTTGTTAACATGCTTCTGCGGGACACAGACACGATGAGCATGTGCCACTCACTGGAGGTTCGCGTTCCGTTTCTGGATGATGTTGTTGTGAGGACCGCTCTCGGTTCTCCAGCCTCCGCGAAGGACAAAAAGCCTGTGCGGAAAGCTCTGCTGATCGAGGCTGTTGGAGATTTGCTCCCGAAAAGGGTAATGCAGCGGCCCAAGCGGACGTTTACCCTGCCTTGGGCGATTTGGCTTCGCGGACCGTTGCGCGCACAGGTGGAGCGCGGGCTGAGCAACTGTGACCCCGCCCTCGCGCCAATCATCGATATAAAGGAAGTAAACAGGGTATGGCAAGATTTCCTCACAGGCCGCACGAGTTGGTCGCGCCCATGGAGTCTGTTTGTTCTGAATGAGTGGGTGCGGCGCAACCTGTCAATTACGCCGGACACGACGGCGCCTATGAGCGATGAGGCTCGAGCGGCAGCGATTCTCTAGAGCCAAAGCATCGCGGCGAGAGGACTCAGAACCGGGCGATGATTATTCTTGGAATCAACGCGTATCATGCGAACGCGTCGGCGGCAATCGTCGTCGACGGTCGGCTGATCGCTGCGGTCGAGGAAGAGCGCCTCAATCGCATCAAGTATGCCGCCGGTCTGCCCGTCAGGGCGGTCGAGTATTGCCTCCAGGCCGCCGGAGTGAAGCTGACCGACGTGGACGATATCGCCGTGCCTCGTGATCCGTGGGCGCGCCTCGGGACAAAGCTCCGTTTCGCGCTGCGCATGCCCCGCTTCGCCATGGAACGTGCCAAAGTCGTGGCCCGTTTTGGCGGAATCAGGGAGGAACTGGCTGCTGCTCTGGACACTGATCCGCACAGCATCCGGGCGCAGTTCCATCGCGTTGAGCATCATCGCGCGCATTTGGCCAGCACGTTCTTTGTCTCGCCGTTTGAGCGTGCCGCGGTCCTATCTGCCGATGGTTTGGGGGATTTCGCGAGCACCATGTGGGGCATCGGCGAAGGACGGAACCTTGACATTACCGGATCGGTTGCCTTTCCTCACTCGCTCGGAATGTTCTACACCGCGATGACTCAGTACCTCGGATTCCACAAATTCGGCGACGAATACAAAGTCATGGGACTGGCAGCCTACGGCTCGCCGGCGTATCAGAGAGAATTTCGTGATGTCGTGCGAGCAGACGATCCTCTCGGTGTGCGGCTGAACCTTCGGTATTTCACTCATCATAAAACCGGTCCGGAGATGACCTGGAAGCATTCGAACGAAACGCCGGTGATAGGAAATCTCTTTTCGAAGGAACTGGAGAAGCGGTTCGGTCCTTCCAGAGGGCCAGACCAAATAATCGGGAAGCATCACAAAGATTTTGCATCCACCATGCAACAGCGCCTGGAAGAAGTGTTGCTGGCAAATGTGAATGCGCTTCACCAGCAGACCAAAGCGAAAACACTGTGCCTCGCTGGTGGGGTCGCTTTCAATTGCATTGCGAACGGGAAGATTCTGGAGCAGACGCCGTTTGAGCACGTTTACATTCAACCCGCCGCCGGCGACGGTGGTCTTTCTGTCGGAGCAGCCTTCGCCGTTTATCATCAGATCCTGGGCAAGCCCCGGTCTTTCCAAATGGACCATGCATTCTGGGGCCCCGGATTCGAGACGGCGGAGCTTCGTAAGGCGATCTCGGAACATCGTTCCGGTGCGAATGACGTTCAAATTGCGGAGCTGGATGAAGAAGCCCTTTTGCGCGCTACGGCGGCGCATATTTCGCAAGGGAAAGTTGTAGGTTGGTTCCAAGGACGCGCGGAATGGGGTCCGCGCGCTCTCGGAAACCGCAGCATCCTTGCCGACCCGCGCCGTGCTGAAATGAAGGACACCCTGAACCGGCGTATCAAGCATCGTGAGATCTTCCGCCCCTTTGCTCCTTCAATTCCGGAGGAATTCGTGGGAGAATATTTCGAGCAAACGCACCCATCGCCCTTCATGACGTTTGCTTATCCGGTGCGCGCGTCGAAACGCACTGTGATCCCAGCCCCAACGCACGTTGATGGTACGGCCCGCTTGCAAACGGTAAATCGCGCCGCTCATCCGCTTTATTGGCGGTTGCTGCGGACCTTCGGAGACCTGACCGGCGTTCCAGTTCTTCTGAATACGTCGTTTAACGACAACGAGCCGATTGTTTGCCGCCCGCAAGAAGCTCTGGCATGCTTTGAACGCACCAAGATGGATGTTTTGGTTCTAGGGAACTTTGTTCTGGAGAAGAAATCAGCCGAGAAATCGGGCGACGAAACTTCCGCCGAAATGCTGGGAACTAGGCCGTAGTTCAGGTGACAGGCAACCTCTCGTGGGGTTCGTTTCGAGAACCTGCCCGGCACGCGCGGTGAGCAACTTGGGATACTCGCTGTGCACATTCTGCTTCTGAACCAGTATTTTCCGCCGGACACATCGGCGACGGCGAAAGTGGCTGCGCTGGTGGCGAGCACTATTTCGCAGCGCCACGATGTCACGGTTCTGGCCGGGCGACCTTCCTACGATCCAGACGAACGTTATCCGTTTTCGTTTCTTCGCCGTGACCAGCGAGATCGCGTCGAGGTGGAACGCGTAGGCTCCACGGCCTATCCTCGCCATCAGATGCGCCGGCGTGTTGCGAATTATTTGTCCTATGTGTCTCTGGCAATGCCGCGCGCTCTGGCGATAAAAACCGACGTGGTTTTGGCCATGACCGACCCTCCGTTTGCAGGCATCGTGGGCGCGGCGATTGCGAGGATGAAGAACGTGCCCTTCGTCTACAACATTCGTGATCTTTACCCCGATATGGCAATCGGTGGTGACATTGTCCGGCCGCAAGGCTGGGTGGCGGCATGGGAAAGGCTGCATCGGGCCGCGTTGCGACAAGCCGTCCGAGTGATCGTACTCGGCGACGACATGCGCGAGCTTGTGATCTCCAAGGGCGTCGACCCGGCGCGAGTCGCCGTGATTCGCGACGGCACCTCGATTCCAGCGCCGGACCCGCCGTCCGATCATCCCGCAATTCGCGAAATTCGAGGTTCTGCGGAATTTGTTGTCTTGCATGCCGGGAATCTTGGTTTTTATGGAGCCTGGCCTGCGCTGCTCAACGCCGCGAAGATTCTTCCGCAGAACGGCATTCGCCTGGTTTTCATCGGCGATGGCGCGAATCGCCAGCAGCTCGAAGAATCGAATCAAGGATGTCCCATCGTGCGTTTTCTGCCGTTTCGTCCTGCGAACGAGATTCCGTGTGTGATGGCTGCCGGCGATGTGCATGTCGTCACGATCCGCCGCGGACTTAGCGGCGTCGTCGTGCCAAGTAAGTTGTATTCAATACTCGCTGCAGGCCGTCCGGTACTTGCTGTTGCTCCCGAAGATACCGATGTGGCGCGCATCGTGCGCCGTCATGAATGTGGTGTAGTGGTCGATCCGGACAAGCCTGCGGACGTCGCCGACGCGATCCAGATGCTGAAGAGCGATTCGGCGCGCCTTCAGGCGATGGGGCAGCGAGCACGTCAGGCATCGGAAAAATATGCTAGCGCGAACGAACTTGAGAAGTTTATCGACGTGCTGGAACAGGCAGCACACTCGCGGGGGGCCAGGGGTACTCATGATATGGAATCGTAAGAAAGTTTTGGTTACCGGCGGCGCATCGTTCATCGGATCGCATCTGGTGGACGCTCTGCTGGATCGTGACGCTGCTGTTCGCGTGGTCGACGACCTTTCGAGTGGCAGGCTCGAAAATATCGAAGGGCACGTTAAAAACGGGAAAGTCCGCTTTATTGAGGCGGACCTGCGCGAGCCCGGCGTTGCCCGCGCAGTGATGAAGGACATTCAGGTGGTTTTCCATCTCGCGGCGGACCATGGAGGGCGGGGATACGTCGATTTGCATCAAGCAGGGCCAGCGTCAAACCTTTTTCTCGACGGCATCGTTTTTTGGGAAGCAGTCAAAGCAGGGGTAGAAAAGATCTGCTACGCATCATCCGGCTGCGTCTATCCCAACTCGATGCAGACGGACACAACCAAAGAAATCTATTTGAAGGAAGCCGACGTGAAGCCGCCTCATGATGCCGACAACATGTATGGCTGGGCCAAGTTGATGGCTGAAATGACCTTGCAAGCCTACCATCACGAATACAAACTTGGCGCCGCCTCCTGCCGTTATTTCACGGTGTACGGGCCGCGCGGCGTGGAGAACCACGCCGTCATCGCCATGATCGCGCGGGCCTTCGTTGGACAAAATCCATTTGAAATCTGGGGCGATGGTCAACAGATCCGCAACTGGACTTACGTGGACGATATTGTGAACGGCACAATCCTCGCCGCTGAGAAGATTAGTGACGGAACTAGGGTGAACCTCGGTACGATGGAACGCGTTCGCGTTATTGATGCTGCCCAACTCGCCCTCGAATACGCAGGCAAAAAAGCCGACTTCAAGTTCTTACGAAACATGCCTACGGGTCCCGCAAATCGCGTGGCGGACAATAGCCTGGCGAAGCAGCTTCTCGGCTGGGAACCGCAGGTCATGTTTCGCGACGGCTTGCGCCGAACGATGGATTGGTACTTCGCGGACCGCAAGCCCGCGCAGGTCAAGGAACGCCTGGAAACAATGTTGACCGCACGTTGATTTTGGAGGATTCGTGGTACTAAGCAGTTCGATCGCCTTTGCAATTGCTTTGATGGCCTCCTTCGCGCTCACTTGGCCGGTGAGGCAATTTGCCTTGTACGCGGGTTTTGTGGACCAGCCCGGCGCGCGCAAAGTGCATTTGCGGCCGATGCCGCTTCTCGGTGGAGTGGCAATTTACACAGGCTTCGTTATTGCCGTTGCTGTCACGGTGCCAGTGGCGATGAGGATGGAGGTCGTGGGTATTCTTCTCGGAGCAACGCTGCTGGCGGTAACAGGCATTCTGGACGACAGCGGCAAGCTTCATCATCAGGTGAAACTCTTTGTCAGTATGCCTTTGGCCGCGTGTATTCTTGTGGCTGCCGGAGTACGCACTCAAATTTTCTCTCAGATCGTTGGCGGAAATGCGGGCACGTTACTGGATATTTTCCTTACGGTCTTCTGGGTTGTAGGAATCACTGCGGCGTTCAGCATTTTGGATCACATGGACGGCCTGTGTGCAGGAGTCGCAGCTGTTGCGGCGGCATTCTTTACGCTTTCAGCCGCGTTGAACGGACAGCGGTTGGTGTGCACCCTGGCGGCCGCGGCACTGGGCGCTTCCTTGGGTTTCTTGCGCTGGAATTTTGCTCCAGCCAAGATTTTCATGGGCGACGGCGGCGCAATGTTCTTGGGCTTTCTCATGGCGACGCTCGGGCTGAAACTCCGCCCCACTTCACCGCACCCTCTCGTCGATTGGCTCATGCCCGTGTTGATCCTCGCTGTTCCGATTTTCGATACGACCTTGATCAGCATTTCACGGTCGCGCCGAAGAATGCTCCCGTTTACTTCACCCGGCAAAGACCATACGGCGCACCGGCTTTCGAACCTGGGTTTCGGGCATAAGGGCGCGGTGCTAGGGTTGTACGCTCTGGGGGCCGTTTTCGGGGCACTGGGACTGGCGCTCTCTCGCATGTCTCGCCTGGAAATCACACTTCTGTGCGGTTTGCTGTTCCTTGTTGGTGCCATCGCCGTAATCGCGCTGGAACGGTCGCCTTACGAGGACCAACGGCAACCTCTTAACTCATCCTCACCGAAGGAAGATCTCGCCACTATGGATTAATGGCCTTCTATTTGCGGAACCCAGCAGCCGCGTTATACTGCCTTTCTTTGGGGTAAAGCGCACCAACGGCTGTCCTGGCTGCCGAAATCGCGAATCACCAGTAGGCAACGAATTCCCGTAGAAGAGGATGCCTTTGTCAGCTCCCATCGGTCCACCGAGTAGTCACCGGACGTCTCACGCAGCCCTCGGAGATGTCGCCGTTGTCGGCGGCTCCGCCGCAGGTCTCTTTACAGCGTATTTGCTCGCGCGCCAGGGCGTTTCCGTCCACCTCTTTGAGCAGTCACAGCAGTTGGGTGCCGCCGAGAGGACACTCATCGTCACACAACGTATGAACGAAATCCTTGGCGAGGCCGGGAAGACCAGCGTTGTTAATGAAGTCCATAGATTCGAGCTCTTCACCGATGGGCGTGTCGCGAGCATCGATCTGGCTCAACCGGACTTGATCATCGAGCGAGCGAAGCTCATCCGTTCGCTCGCCGAACAGGCGCAAGAGGCAGGAGCCGTAGTTCATCTGGGCCGGAGTTTTCGCCGCCTTACACCGCAGCCGAGAAAAATTACACTCGAATTGGAGCAACCGGGAACGAATACGCCCGAGGAATTTACGGCGGAGACGGTTGTCGGCAGCGACGGTGCTTCGAGCGCCGTTGCGCAAGCGGCCGGATGGCCGAAGCAGTCCACAGTCCCGTTGGTCCAGGCGATTGTGCCTTTGCCAGAGGACATGTCGCCCGATACCGTGCGTGTCTGGTTCGTACCCAACGATACTCCCTATTTTTACTGGCTCATACCCGAGTCCGCAGAACGCGGTGCGCTCGGTATTATCGGCGAATCAGGCTCGGGAAGTCGTCAGGCTCTCGATCAGTTCTTGATAAAACGTAAACTCAAACCGCTGGCCTTTCAAGCGGCGAGAATTCCTGTTTACAAACGATGGGTTCCCGTGGAAAAGAAACTTGGGAGCGCGCGAGTTTTTGTTGTGGGTGACGCGGCAGCACAGGTAAAAGTGAGCACCGTCGGAGGCATCGTAACAGGTTTGCGCGGGGCCGTCGGCGTGGCGGAAGCGATTCTGAATCCCGGTTCCCGGGGCGAATTGCGGAGGCTGCGCAGGGAGCTGGACATGCATCTCCTCGTTCGTCGCGCTCTTCACGACTTTCAGCAGGATGATTACAGCCGTCTTGTCGATTCGCTGAATCCCCCGGCCAGGCGCTCGCTCAGCGAAGTTTCTCGGGACGAAGCCCTCAAAGTACTGTGGCGTGTTTGCGTCAGCCAGCCACGGCTGATTCTGATGGGTCTTCGCGGGCTTCTGACCGGGCGGCGCTTCGGTCAGCGAGATTCATAGAAGCGCTTTGTATGTATTTCCTTGGCCTGTCTGCGCTAAGTCACGATACCTCTGCCGCCCTCCTTAGCGATCGCGGTTTTCTGGCCGCAATTGAGGAATCGAAGCTCACTCGCTCCGGCGTTACCGCCGGCATTCCGCGTGAGGCAATCCGCTTCTGCATGGAACGCGCAGCCATCGGATGGCGAGATGTTGGCGCCATTGCAATCGCCAGCCGCCCCTGGCGTTTGTGGGCGCGCCGCACGGCCCTGCGAGCGCGTTTCTTGCCGCTCGCGCCTGTCTCTACTGGCTATTATGAGAGCAAAGCCGTCGGTGAGCTCGCCGCGGAGTTGAACAACCACCGGATCCTGCGCCTGCTCTCCGGCGATGCGCACGTTCCGCTGCTATTTTTCGATCATCATCTTTGCCACGCCGCGAGTGCCTATTACGCTTCTGACTTCGACCGATCCCTGATTCTTACCTTCGATGAGCAAGGCGGCGGTGAATCGGGCCTTGTAGCCCTTGGTGAAGCGGGCAAGATTCGTCCGGTCCACAGGACTTCGTCGCCCAACTCTTTGGCGTGGGTCTATTCCCAAGTGACAGAGCTGCTGGGATTCCGGCCGCATTCGCATGAACATAAAACGCAATGGCTGAGCCTTATGGCAGAGCCCAAGTATGTAGAAACCTTTCTGGACATGATTCGTTGCTCCGGCAGTCTCCATCCAAAACTGGATCCGAGTTATTTCACCAGGGGTTTTGCGGGCCGTTTGGCATTTTCGCGTAAATTTTATGATGGCCTCGGAATCTCGTCCCGTTCACCGGAAAAGCTAAATGATGAAGATCGTGCCGTCCTTGCAAGTAGCCTCCAGCGGGCTTGCGAAATCGTGGTCACCGGGTTGGCGCAATCTCTTCGGAAAAAACACAATACCGAAAATCTTTGCCTGGCTGGCGGGTTGTTCTTGAATCCTCTTCTCGTCGCTGAACTCGAGAGGAACGCGGGATTTGGGAACGTGTTTGTCCAGCCTGCCGCCGGGAACGAAGGCACGGCACTCGGCGCCGCTTGGCTTGCGCAGCAACACGTGAATCCTTCGCTTTGCACGCCGGGACTGCCGCATGTCTATTTTGGTCCGTCTTTTCCTAATGAGGAAATCAAACAAGTGCTCGACAATTGCAAGGCCACCTATCGGTGGACGGCCTCGGACGATCAGGCAGTTCAGGAGGCCGTGAAACTCCTCGCGGCTGGAAAAATTGTAGGCTGGTTTCAGGGCGCCGCCGAGTTTGGCGCTCGCGCGTTAGGTAATCGCAGCCTGCTCGCGTCTCCCTGGGCTCCCTACGTAAAAGAGAATCTCAATGACTACGTGAAGCATCGCGAGCCTTTTCGGCCTTTTGCTCTTTCTGTGCCGGAGGAAGATGCTTCGAAATACTTCGAAACGCCCACGCCTGCTGCGCACTTCATGGCTACCATGTCCCGGCTGCGTCCCGAGGGCAGGAAGCTGTTGTCAGCTCACGCCGTACCGCAAGACCGAGTTCGTTTGCACGTCGTCGAGCGCGAGGGAAATCCCTTCTATTGGTCGCTCTTGAAAGCGTTCGGCGCGCAGGCGGACGCGCCAATTCTGCTCAATGCTTCTTTCAATTTGTTTGGCGAGCCGTTGGTTGTTTCTCCGCGTGACGCCGTGCGCAGCTATTTCTGTTCCGGCGTGGATGCCCTGGTCATCGGCAATTTTCTGCTGGTCAAGTCCTGACTCTTTTCGTCGCGCCCATAACGGCCGAGCCATTTCAATTCTTCGCGCACTTTAATTTTTCCGTGCCACGGATTATTGCCCAGCGAGTGGCCCTCTCCTGGAAAGATCAGCAGTGCTGACGGAATCCCCATCGTGTGCAGCGCGCGCTCGAGCAGATAGTCTTCGCCCACGTACACGCGGATATCGTCTCCTCCGGCGACCATGTGTGTTGGCGTGCGTACTTTGCCGATCTGCCAAATCGCGGCCTCTAGGTTGTAGTTTTCCTCCGTCTTCCACGGCAGACCGCCGAGGAAATAGGCGTCATCAAACGTCGTATCATCATTGCCCCAGTTCACCACGTGCTCAACCGCTCCGGCTCCGGTCACCGCCGCCTTGAATCGAGTCGTCTGTGTAATCAGCCAGTTGGTCATATAGCCGCCATAACTGTATCCTCCGACGGTCAACCGGTTTTCGTCAGCAATGCCCGCTTCGACCAGCGCGTCCACGCCTTCCAGAATGTCTTTGCCGGGCCTCGAAACAATATGGGGAATGATGCCAAGCGCAAAGGCATCGCCATATCCGACCGAGCCGCGATAGTTCGGTTCAAATACCAGCCAGCCATCCGTCGCTGCCAAGTCGGCCCACTGATACCAGTCCGCTTCAAAATGATTTCCGTCCGCGTCCTCCGGCCCTCCATGAATGAACGTGAACATCGGCAGATTCTTTTCCTCGAATTTTCCGGGAGGGTAAATCAGCATGCCTTCTACCGTCGCGCCGTCGTCCGCTCTCCAGCGAAAAGGTTTGCCTCTTGGCAATTCATCCTGCGCGAGCGTTTGGTTGAATGAAGTGATTCGTCGCGCGTCGCGGATTTGCGACGGATCCTCGGCAAAATAAACCTCCGCAGGACTTTGCAACGAAGAGTATACAAACGCGACGGCTGCTCCGTGACGGGCGCCGGAGAACAGTTCGTACGTGCCAGCCTGCCCCGGCTGTTTCTCAAATGCAGCCGAAGGTGAACGCTCCAAGTATGGCTCTACTTCGGTGCCGAGCCTTCCGGACAGGAGCAAGCTTCCATCTGGCAGTGCAGTGAAGCCGTTCATTGATCCCGTGAATTGGCTGGCCCATCGCTCGCACCCTTGTCCGCTCGAAGGAGCCCCGCAGCTTTCTGGTCCGCTTCCGTCCGTGCGCACCCAGTAGATCCGCTCCTGTGCATCTTGGTAGGATCCCTCCACACCGCCATTCAGAAACGAGAAGAACAGATGCTTGCTGTCCGGCGCCCACTGAATCCGATCAAAAAACGCTCGTGGGTGGCGAAGTAGCGGCACTGGCTTCGCTTCTCCAGTGTTGTTCAGGGAAATCAGATAGATGCCATCGTCATCGAGTGATTCCTCTCGCTGCGACCGAGATTCGGTGGCCAATGCTACCGACTGGCCGTCCGGCGAACTCGCCAGCTCCTGCACGCGGTACGGAGTCGAACTGATCTGTCGTTCCTTTGGCCTCTTGGCTTCGTCCGAAGACGCTTCGCGGTTCCATTCCAAGACCGCTGGAAAGTCGATCGCAAAAATGTCCCCGCTGCGCTCCCTTTCCCGATACTGAATCGTGTCCTTCCACTCGTCTCCGTACTCCTTTTGCTGCTTTTCAGTCCACTCGTGAGGGGTCGCAAAGAAAATTTGCTTGGAATCTGCAGACCATGCAAACGCGTGAACATCTTCAGTCGCCGCGGTCACCGGAAAGGCCTCTCCTCCGCGCGGCGAGATGGCAAATACTTGCGTTTTGTCTTTGGCGCCGTGGTCTCGGATTTCGGGCTCGCGATGAGAAAGAAAAGCAATCCACTGTCCATCCGGAGACCATTGGGGATCGCTGTCTTCGCCCGAACTCGTCAGCGGAACGAGCGAGGCGTCCGTCGTGCGATAAAGCCATAAATCCTCTCGAAAACGATTTGCCTTCCAGTCCGCTCGCTCTGTCTCGATGACGACCGCTTGCCCGTTGGGCGAAACGGCGACGGCCGAAAACGAAACCGAATTGAAAAAAGCATCCAGAGTCAATGGGGTTTTGCTTTGTGCGAAGCAGTTCGCTCCCGTGCCAAGAATGGCAACCGAAATGAAAAAGGCCTGCAGGCGATTTAAGTGCATGAACCCTCCGACGAGCGATATACAACTGCTGCGATCAAGTGGTCAAGGGCCGGACTCCAAGCGAGGGGGGCTTTGCGTGGAGCGCTCTAAGAGACGCGTCGTGTTCGCCGGGGTTCCACAATGGTCCAATGCCCGGAAGAGATCCGGCGCTCAAAGCTGCGAAGACGAAGTTGCCAGTCCACTCCCTGCTGCTCGTCCTGAAACGCAAAGGAAGCCACGGATGTGTCCTCTTCTTTCCCGCCTTCGGTGCCAGTCCCCCTGTCCGTCTCGGGCATCCGAAACTCCACGAGTTGCTCGGTTTCGAGCGGTATCCGAAAAACGATCCTTTCCTCTGGATTCTCGCCCTTCGCTATTTCTGTGCGGGCTTGTTTCATGGCGTGTCTCATCGCCAGCACGACCGTCTTGTTCTCGTAGCGCAGCTCCAGTGTGGCATGTCTTCTCGTTGAAAGGGTAAGCGCCGGCTCCAGATCAAGCTCCCAAAGCACCGTTCCCGCATCGGAGCCCGTTTCGTAGATATCTACTGTCCGGGTTTGCCAGCCTGAGGACTGAGTATGGGGCGGAAGCTCTCTGAGTGTGACCGTGACGTGGCTCCGCCAAGTCTCAATTTTCACTGACCCAACAAACGTTCCCTGCTCATGGATGTGACGTATTTGGGCCTCCGTCAGGCCAGCCGTGTTCCGCCAAAACCCGTCGCTCAACCGGAAGCTCAAGATCGAGACCTCTTCCAATGGGGACGGCATCAGTTCGCTTATCTTTCGCCTCATGACCGGATCTTCCATCGACTCGAAAGCTTCCAGGCGCTGAACCAGCGTACGAATCGCCGCAGCTTGATTTCTCAGGGTTCGTTGCCAGGAAATGGCCAGCACGTAAAACACGACCGAAACGATGGCGCAAATCGCCATGGCTGCCCACAGGATGTCCATCACGCTCCCGCCCGCGCGATCAAGGCCACGAACCAGTCCCCCCGAATTGCGGCGGATTCTACTATATTTATTGACCGTGCATCACAACGTACCGGTACAAAGATTCCCGTATTGCAGACCACCCCAGTTGTACGACAATAGAAGCCCTGATTTCAGTGTTGGATGACCAGTAAACCGCTGGGAAGGAGTGGCAGGTGCGAATATCAGTGATCGGTGCTGGATACGTGGGCCTGGTGACCGGGGCGTGCCTGGCAGAGCTGGGCCATACAGTTCTTTGTACAGACAACGACGCCGCGAAAATCGATATCCTCGAGAGCGGCAAACTGCCGATTTTCGAGCCGGGCCTTGATGGAATCGTCAGCAAGAATCGCAGCGAAGGGCGTCTCTCATTTTCTGCACAGCCTGCACAAGCGGTTGCGCAGGGCGACGTTATTTTTATTTGTGTCGGTACGCCGCCGCTTCCCAACGGCGACGCGGATCTGAGCTCGATTGACCGCGTTGCGCAAATGATCGCCGCAGAAGCGAAGTCCGACAAACTGGTGGTCGAGAAGAGCACCGTTCCCGCCCAAACTGGACAGCAACTGAAGCGCGTTCTGGAGATCTATGGCCGCGGAAGATCCATACGCTTTCGCGTCGCATCCAATCCGGAGTTCTTACGCGAAGGGACCGCCGTGGGCGATTTTCTGCATCCGGACCGAATCGTCGTCGGCGTCGATGACGAAGCCGCGGAAAAACTGCTTCGTGAAATCTACCGTCCCGTTCTTGAACAGGCCTTCCCGTGCCCGCTGCACAACGGATGCTGCCCGCGCGGAGCTCAGCCGGCCTGGCTGGTTACGACAATCAATAGCGCGGAGCTGATCAAACACGCGTCAAATTCTTTTCTGGCTATCAAGATTTCCTACGCCAACATGGTTTCCGACCTCGCCGAAAGGCTCGGTGCGGACATTGAAGAGGTGATGCACGGCGTGGGGCTCGATCCGCGCATTGGCGCTCACTTTCTTAAACCGGGACTTGGTTTCGGCGGATTCTGTCTGCCTAAGGATCTGCAAGCCTTCGTCCGGCTTGCGGAGCGGCACGGAATCGATTTCTCCATGCTGCGCGAAGCCGAGCGGATCAATCATCAGCGAATCGAGAAATTCGTCGAAAAGCTTCGGCACTCGCTTTGGGTTCTCAAGGGAAAGAGAATCGCTCTTCTAGGGCTGGCCTTCAAAGCCAACACGGACGACATCCGCTTTGCTCCTTCGATTGAGTTGATCAAGAGGCTGCAGCAAGAGGGCGTTCAAGTCAGCGCTTATGATCCGCAGGCCATGGGGAAGATTGCAGAGCATTTCCCGGACCTCAATTGCGTGGCAGATGGTTACGAAGCGGCCCGAGGGGCCGATGCGCTACTAATCGTCACGGAGTGGCCCGAGTTTCGTGGCCTCGATTGGAAACGGATTCGTCAGAGCATGGCGCGGCCGCTCGTGCTCGACGGCCGGAATTTGCTTTCTCCAGAAGAGATGGCCGCTCTGGGATTCGAGTATGTTTCCGTGGGAAGGCCAAAGGCAGAGCAGGCGATGCCGACAGCCTCAGTTTGAACTGGCTTGCCTCTCGCTCACCTTCGCCTGAAAATATTCCAGGGTTCGCTGCAGGCCTTCTTCTAAGCCTACCTTCGGCTCCCACTTCAGCAGCCTTCTGGCCTTGGCGATATCCGGTCGCCGTCGTTTGGGATCGTCCTGCGGCAGCGGCTTGAATGTGAGCGGCACCTGATTTCCGGTAAGAGCGCGAACACGCTCGGCAAACTCCAGGATCGTTATCTCTTGCGGGTTCCCAATGTTCACCGGCAGGTGCTCATCGGAGTCGAGAAGCCTCAGAATCCCTTCGATCAGGTCGGAAACGTAGCAGAAGCTTCTCGTCTGCTTTCCGTCCCCGTACACGGTGATTGGCTGGCCGGAGAGCGCCTGATACAGGAAGTTGGGCAGCGCTCTCCCGTCGTTCAGCCGCATGCGCGGCCCGTAGGTGTTGAAGATGCGCACGATGCGCGTGTCCACACCGTGTTTCCGGTGATAGGCCATCGTAACCGCTTCGGAGAATCGCTTCGCTTCGTCGTACACGCTGCGCGGCCCTATCGAATTCACATGCCCCCAGTACGTTTCCGGTTGCGGGCTTACTTCCGGGTCGCCGTAGCATTCAGAAGTTGACGCCATCAGGAAACGCGTGTGTTTCGCCCGCGCCAGCTCGAGTGCGTGAAACGTCGCAAGGGAACCAACCTTGAGAGTCTCAATCGGAAACTCGAGGTAATCATCCGGGCTGGCCGGGGAAGCGAAATGCAGCACGGCATCAACCGGATCCCCAGCGTCAATGGATCCGGAGACATCATGCCGCACAAATCTGAAGTGCGAGTTGTGCTCCAGATGGCGGATGTTCTCTTCAGCTCCGGTGATCAGATTGTCGATGCACAGCACTTCCCATCCCCGTGCGATCATCGCGTCGCAGAGATGAGACCCTAAAAATCCGGCACCGCCGGTAATCACAGCTCGCACGGAATTATCCTCTCATAACATTTATCATTTGCCGCCAGGAACTCCGTGCTCATGAAGCTCCGCAAGGCTCGACTCGTCTGGCCGCACGCGATGATTCACGTAAACCGTCTTGTCGTCCATCTGTGCAAACAAGAAAGTCTTCGTCGGCGGCATTCTTACCCGCGCGGCATCCACTTCGCTCGAGGGCACAATCAGAAAAACCCGTTCGCTCTGGTCCCAGACCCGCCAGAACGTGTGGTCATTCAGGAAAATAGGCGGAGCGTCCGGATAATACGAGCCAAATTCCAGGCCGTTATAGCGTCCATTGAAAATTAGGATTTTCTTCCTCGTGTAGAAACCCACGCTGGTCGCCGCATCGTACTCTCCGTACAACGCAATCTTGTCTTCCGGCCGGCAATACTCGAGTATGGTTTTCGCAAGCGGCTCCGACGAGAGCCGCGGCGTGAATACACCGAGTGCCCAGTTGGCGCAGAAGAAGAACGCTCCCAGCGCGCAGGCCAGGGTCATGTTTGTCGCCAAGCCCCTCTTTTGGCGCCGGAGAATCCACGCGCCGACAAATCCGACGAGCACAACAAGAAGCGCTGCCAGCGCCTGGTGCCTCAAGTCTGCAAAAGATTGCGGCGTCAGATCCATAAAATCGGACATCGCCACGCGGTAAAAACTGGTCGGATGGCTCTGCATCAGTGAAGAAATGTCATTTGTGGATGCGACACCGCGCGAAAGCCACAGCATCGCTCCCAGCAACGCCGCGATAAGGACCCCCAGCGAAGCCAGCGCGCCTTGCACGCGCGGCAGCCAGTGAGCGGCGCGCGCTTCTGCGCGTTCCAATCCCAGGCCGAGCAGAATCGCAACCGCAGGCCACGCACTGAAGCTGTAATACTCCATGCGGCTCTTCGTCCACGAAAAGAAGAAAAAGATGAACAAAGCCCACACCGCCAGCAGCGCCAGTGCCTGTCCTCGTTCATCGAGTTGCTTTCGCCAATCGCGAAGGTGTGGTATTTCGCGTATGCCGGAAGGCAGGAAGGCAATCCACGGAAAGAACCAAACGATGTTTTCCGCCAGCCACAGCCACAAAGGCACCGCTTCATAGTCCGTTGGGTAGCGCCACCCCAGCGCACGGAAGATCTGCTCGTTGATGAAATAGAACCAGAAAAACCCGCCGAAAAATCCGCGCCCGCTGAATATCGCGGCAACGTGCCACGGCAGTGCGACGAGCAGGAATACCATGGCGCTTGATAGGAGAGGTAATCGCCGCCATTTTTTCAATCCATCGGTAGCGAGCAGAAAGCAGAAGATGATTCCTACAGGGAAAACCAATCCGATCAGTGACCGGGTTAGCACTGCCAGCGCGATCAGCGCCGCTGCACCCCAGTACCCTTTGTGCGGCGAAATCGACCCTTGCCACGCCCTCAGAAATAGATAAAACGTCGCGGTGAAAAACAGCGCGTAAATCGCTTCGGGAATCATGATGCGAGTGAATAGAAACACTCCGGGCGCGGTGCACATCACCAGGCCCGCATAGAATCCTGCGCGCTCGCCAAACCACCTTCGCGCAAAGAAGTAGACCATCAGCACCAATCCCGCTACCGCCAGAGCCAGCGGAAAGCGCGTCGCGAAAGCTGTGGCGCCAAATGCGGCATAGCTCGCCGCTACCATCCAGAACTGCAAGGGAGGCTTCTCCAGATAGCGGATTCCATCGATGTGCAGGATCACCCAGTTGTGGTTTTGGAGCATTTCGCGCGCGGCTTCGGCGTGTCCCGCGTCCGAGCTGTCCAGCAGCGGCGGCCAGCCCGACGTTCCGACGTAAATACCCAAGGACAGCAGAAGCAGAATGAGAATGGAGATTCGGCGATTCATCCTAGGCAGGCAATTATATAGGTTCTCGAGGGATCGCGAGCAGTGACAACCGAACAGCCCGTCTGTCCCGAGCGGCGCCCGCGGGCTATTTCGACGTCCGGAACGCCGTAGTGTGGTCGTTCACGATTCGCCATCCTTCTGGCAGCTTTTTGAGAATCAGCGTAAATACTCCCTCTGGCGCGTCATGGTCTCTGTCCAGCCTGTATTTTCCAATAACGTAGGCGGAATCCGCACACAGCACATGGATTTCCAGTCCGGAAAACGTCAATTGCCCCATTGCCGTGCGATTCGGATACGACTTCTGATAGCGTTTCAGGACGTCATACCAGCCCTGATAAATCCCGGACTCTCCCTCAAATTCGGTGTATTGGGATAGCCAGTATCCACCCATAAACGCGGAGATATCGCCTCGATTCCAGTCAGCCACTTGTTTATTGAGCAGACTCCTGATCGTCTGCGCGTCCGCGTGCGAATCGGGCTTGGGCGGAGTCTGTTGACCTAAGACAGCACAACCCGCAACCAGGGCTGCAATCGTGCAAAGAGCCGTAACCCCTCGAATCATAAGAGCACCCCTGCAAGCTAATTAGTATCAATCACTTACCGGAATCGCTTCCTGGTACTTCCCTCGGCCGAGTTCTATTCTGCCGGTACTATCGCTCCATTGGAGCCGGCCGGCCCTCTTGGCACAATCTCTCGGAGACGAAACCAATGGTGGCAGCGCTCATTCTCGTCATCTCCGGAGCCATGTTCGGCCAGTTTGTCGTCTTCTTCTGGCGCGCCAACATGCTCGCCGTCGCCGCCGAGCCGCTGTCGGAACGACTGACCTCGGCGCAGCCTGGTTTCTCAGCAGCCTTGAATCTCAGTGATTTTGAGGCGGTAGCCGCGATGAGCAAGCTCTGCCCAAGCGTTACGCTCTCCTCGGCCAAACTGCAGCCCGTCCGTGCTTATTACCAGGCTATGCGGGTCATCTCGCGGCTGGTTGCCGCGATGCCCCAAGCAAGCTCTTGGGCGCGGCAGGAAATGGCCTCCTGCACTCGTTACGTCGCGGTTTCCATGGATCGCTGCCTGCAATCCAATCAAGATTACCTGGCGGCCCTGCGCTCCTCCTAACCGCCTGTTCCCATGCGGCGTCTTAGTACGCCCAGCGCATCAAAACACCACCGGTCGTGTATCCTGCGCCCACGGACACGAGCAGCACTAGGTCGCCCTTCTTCAGCCGTTTTTCGTCCACTGCATCGCGCAAGCCCAAGGGAATCGTCGCTGCCGTAGTGTTGCCGTAGCGGTCGATGTTGATCATCACTTTCGAATCGTCTATTCCCAGCCTCTCCTGCATGGCACGAATGATTCGTAGATTCGCCTGGTGGGGAACCACAAGCGCCAGATCGTCGTGGGAAAACCCGTTCCGCTCCAGTAGGCTGCACGATACCTCGCACATCCGCCGCACCGCGTATTTGAATACTTGCTGCCCCTCCTGATGCACATAGTGCATGCGCTTATCGACGGTTTCGTGCGATGGAGGATGCAGCGATCCGCCTGCGGGCATGTAAAGATTGCACCCGCCCGAGCCGTCAATATCGTTCATGAAGTCGATGATGCTTTCTGCGCTGTTCTCCGAAGGCTCCAGCAAAACCGCGCCGGCTCCGTCGCCGAAGAGGACGCACGTTGCGCGATCTTGGAAGTCGAGTATCGACGTCATCACGTCCGAGCCAATTACAAGCACTTTCTTGTGCGTTCCTGCTCCTACGAACTGCGCTCCCACAGTCAGTGCGTAGACGAATCCCGAGCACGCGCCCGAGAGATCGAATCCCCATGCGTTGGTTGCGCCAATGCGGTCTTGCACCAGACAGGCCGTTGCCGGAAACAGCATATCCGGCGTAACTGACGCGACAATGATCATTTCAATTTCTTCCGCTTTCACATTCTTTTTCTTCAGCAGCTCGTTGGCCGCTGCCGTGGCCATATGCGACGCGGCCATGCCCGATTCGACATAGTGCCGTTCACGAATTCCGGTGCGCGTGCGAATCCATTCATCTGAGGTGTCGACGATTTTCTCGAGGTCTGCGTTCGTCGCAATTCGCGGAGGAAGATATCCTGTCACTCCGGTAATCTTTGCCGCTATATGTCTGCCCATGTCGTTTTGCGCCCCCAAGCAGCAACCGCGATTGTACGATGAAAAGGCGGTAATTTCGGACAAAGGAAAAATTCTTACTGCGTCAAGGCAGAATCTCGTAACGAAATGTAAGCTCGGCGGTCTTTTTCAATGTTGCCGCTGCGCCGCAATACTTGTCCAGGCTCAGCTGGATCGCATCCCTCGCGGCCTTGTCATCCACATTTCCTTTCAATTTGTATACCAGCTGCAGCTTAACCCACACCGTCGGCGGCTCCTTTGCGCGCTCACCCTCAATCAAAATCTCCAGTGATTCCAGTTTCTGCCGCTTCTTCGCCAAAATCTCAACGACATCGGTTCCCGTACACGAACCTAAAGCCGCCAGCATGAGTTCCATCGGGCCGGGGGCCGAGTTTCGCTCGCGATTCGAATCGACCGGCACGGCGTGCCCGGACGGCAACGTCGCCAGGAATTGCTCTCCACTGACCCAGTTCACGACCGCTTTTTGCATAACCGCACCAACCCCCTCTCAAAATCATATATGGAAAACAAACAAGCGCCTGCGGAGGACGTTAAAGCGAGCGGTCAGCTATTTCGTCCGAACCCGAGACCGTCTGAAGCACTGGGTGCGGTCGCTTCCGGATGGCTTCGAGGAACAAGCCCACAAGCTTGGGGTCGAACTGTGCTCCCGCGCATCGCTCGATCTCGGCCAATGCCGCTTCCGCGTCGCGCGCTTTCTTATAAACGCGGGGCGAGGTGATCGTATCATAGGCATCCGCAACAGCAATGATTCGCGCGCCCAGAGGGATGCGTTCCCGTTCCAATTGGTCCGGGTATCCCGACCCGTCGAAGAATTCGTGGTGGTGTTTGATCATCTCGCGTACGTTCCGCAGCGTCACCAGCGGCTCGAGAAGCTGCCAGCCCAGAACGGTATGCGACTTCATCGTGTCCCATTCTTCGGCATCCAGTGGGCCCGCTTTGTTCAGGATGTCCTCAGGAATTCCCACCTTTCCCACATCGTGCAGCAGCGCGCCGAGCTTGACCTCCTCCACCTCGATCGGTTTCAGCCCGGCGGCTTGCGCAATAATTGCCGCATAGGTCGAGACTTTCTTCGAGTGTCCCTGGGTGTACTGGTCCTTGGCGTCCACCGCATAGGCCAGGGAAGACATCGCATCCATCACCACAGCCGGTAAACGCTCAAAGCTTGGAGATTGGCCGCGATCGTTGAGCGATTGGGAAAACTGTTTAATCTTCTGGCAAATCTCCTCGAAAGCTGCCGGACCGGTGCTGAATTGCCGGTGCAGCATCACACCGAGATACGCTTCGAGAACATCGCGCTTCCAGTTCGTCGCATCGCCGGGTTCGCGGCACTCAGCGACGAACACCGCGTTTCCTCCCTGGTGCTTTGACAGATACATCGACGCGTCCGCCACCTGAATCAGCTCCTGCGGCGTCGATCCATGGAGCGGGAAGCAGGCAATTCCGAAGCTGGCGGTAATGTTTTTGTCGCGGAGCAGCGGGTCCGCAGCGACCCAGCTCCGCAACTTTGCCGCGATCTGGCGGGCCTGTTCCACATTTGTTTCGGGCATCAAAATTACGAATTCGTCCCCGCCGTATCGCGCGACGATGTCAGATCGCCGGCAATTCTGCTCCAGAATCAGCCCCACACGCTGCAAAACGACGTCGCCTTCCAAATGTCCGTAGAAATCATTGACGAACTTGAATCGGTCTAGATCCATCAGTGCCAGCGAGAACGCCCGGCTGGATCGTGTTGACCGCTTCCATTCGCTCGAGAGGGCTTCCATCAGGTAGCGGTGTGTTTTCACTCCTGTCAGCCCGTCGGTGATCGCCTGCTCTTGCGCCCTCTGAAAATTCTTCGCATTGTGAAGGGCCCCGGCGAAGAGATCGGCCAGAGTTCTCAGCAGTTGGATTTCTTCATCGGTGAATTCCGCGGCCTCGGAAGACTCCACATAGAGCACTCCGAGCAGATTTTCCGCGCAAGTCACCGGCAACGCGATGGCCGAAACGGATCCGGGCAGCACCGGCCGCAAACTGGTTGCATTCACTTCCCGCACGATTGCAATCTCGCCTGTGCGCGCTACCTGCCCGATCAATCCGTCCCCGATCGCGATCCGCCGTCCGATAGCGTCCCGGCGCTTTCCGGCCTCAGCCTGCACCACCACCTCCTTTGCCGGATAGTCGAGAATACCGATTCCGATGTGGTCGTACTGCAAGCCTTGCTCGATTTCTTCGGCGACTTTCACCAGGATTTCGTTGGGATCAAGCGTCGCGATGGCGTGCTCCGATATTTTGTTGAGCAGAGTCAAATGGCGCGCCTTTTTCTGTTCTTCCGCGAAAAGCCGCGCGTTTTCCAGCGCGATTCCTGCTTGGCTCGCGAGCACGCGCATTAATTCCAGATGCCCCTCGTCAAAAGCCCCTTCCCGCTCGCTGTGAATCGCCATCGCGCCGATGGCGCGGTCATAGAGAATCAGCGGCACGCCGCAGAACGATCCCGCCCTCCGGCTCGATTCGACTCCGCGTTTTTCGATTTCCTCTTCGAAATTTCCGCGAATCAATAATGGCTGCCGCTCGCGAATCATGTACTCCGTCAATCGCTTACCCGCCGGCCGCGATCGCTTCGGCTGCCGCACGGTATCGGTGACTTCCACTTCATATCGGATTTGCTGTCTGGCGCTGTCGTACAATGCGATGTAAAAGCTTCCCACATCAAACAACCGGCGCATCTCGGAGTAAATTGTTTCGAAGAGCGCATCATTGTCGAGCGTCGAACTCAGCGCTTGGCCGATTTCATTGAGGATGTGTAATTCTTCGCTGCGCCGGGAAGTCTGCTGAATCAGGTAGCTGTTCTCGACCGCCATTCCGATCTGGTAGCCAAGCGCCAGCAGCAACCGTAATTCCGCCGCGGTGAACTGGCGGCTGTCGGGAGTTCCAAGCAATACAACGCCGAGGACCCGTTCTTTCGCCTGCAAGCTGATTCCCACAACCGTCCGCAAGCCCTGCTCGAGCAAGAGCTCGCGGATGCGCTTGAACGAAGGTTCTTTTTCCAGCGCCTCCCACAATGTCGCCTTGCCCAGGTCCCGCAGCACGACCAGCCCGCCCAACCGGGCGACAAGCTTCACGATGCTGTCTTCCAGTTTTTCTTCGAGCACCTTTGCGCTGAATTCATCCCGCAAGCCCGTCGTGACGACGGAAATCGGGCCCTCGCCGTCGCTATAGCGCAAGCACAGAGCGCCGCACGGGATTCGTACTACATTGAGCACCCGGTCCAAAGCTTGCGCCAGCATCTTTTGGATTTCGCCGCCGACGAAACTCGAAGTCGCCAGGTTCAAATTCGACAGCGCCAGCATGTTTCTCTCAACCCTATGGCGCTCTTCCTCATACACGGCCATAACCATCAACACGCCGCAAAAGAGTTGCGGTACAAGCAGCACGAAGTGAATGTCCGCCGCGCGCAACCACACAAACTTGTTTTGCATGACGATGCCAATGTCCAATACGCACCACGTCGCAAACGAAATTCCCAGCAGAAAATCCGAGGGAGACTCCCGCTTCCGCCCTTCCTGCCAGAACACGCGCGCAACAGCAAAAAGCAGCAAAGCTGCTCCCAGGTAAAGCGACACGGAAACCCAGTCCTCCGCGTACGCCACTGCCCAAAGAGCCGCGGCTGCGCCGATGCCCAGCGTTGCCGTCGTGGGAATCTTGGCTCGCGCGTAAACACGCGCCGCAACCAGGAACAGCAGCGCCGCCAGTGCCACCAGCCAATCTCCAAGTCCCGAGACGGCCGCTGGGTGTCCGAACCGCGAACCCACGATGCGGCTGAGCGATGTCAGCGCGACCAGCAACCAGCCTCCGGCCCAGATCAGCAGGTAGCTCTGCCGCTTCAGAACGTAGATGTAGGAGAAAAATACCGAGAGTAACAGTGTACCGGCCAGCAAGACGCCGCCGACGATGCTCGTCTGAGTCACCAACTCACGGCTCCAATAGGATCCAGGAAGGATGCAATTCGAGGATAGCAAACTTCATCGGCGCGCGATGGGTTCCCTGTGGCCCTGTTGACGTTCTGCACAACGGTCTCCGCAGCGTTCTCCCCGACACTCAGATCCGAAATGACGTGCCCGCTGTCTCGCAAGCCTTGTGGAATGTCGAGTATACGGATAAATGTTAACGCTGCGCAACGGTACGTCCGTACTTGCCGAAGGACAGGTGCGCTCCCTCGGTGGCGTGCGGAGCGACAATTGAGCGACAATGCCCGCGCTCGATTTTTCGGCCTCGTTCCGCTAAGATGGACGTTTTTCGGCTCGCAGTCTTTCGCTCTGTTTCTATGGCTTTTGACTCCAAACCGCGCGTTCGTTTCGCCCCTTCGCCCACCGGTTATTTGCACGTGGGCGGCGCGCGCACCGCTCTGTTCAATTGGCTTTTTGCCCGCCACCAAGGCGGCACTTTCATCCTTCGAATCGAGGACACCGACGTCGAACGCAATCGTCCGGAGCTTGTCGAGGGTATTCTGCAAGGCCTTCGCTGGCTTGGCGTCGAGTGGGATGAAGGGCCATATTTTCAGTCGCAACGGCTGCAATCCTACCGCGCGGCGGCACAAAACCTGTTGAAAGATGGCTCTGCGTATCCTTGCTTTTGCCAGGCTGTGCAATATGCCGGTGCCGACGCCGGGCCCGATGGCGAAGAAGGAGAGAAGTCGGCGCGCAGCGCTCCATGCCCTTGCCGGGAACTCGCCCCGGCGCGTCGCGAACAGAGAATTGGCGATGGCGCGCCGCACGCGATTCGTTTTGCATCTCCGCGCGAAGGCGTGACTCAATTCGAGGACGCGGTTTTCGGCCCGCGTGAAGTCCAGAACGCAGAAATCGAGGACTTCGTCATTCTGCGTTCGTCCGGTCTGCCGACCTATCAGCTCGGCGCCGTGGTCGACGACACGGCCATGGGCATCACGCACGTCATCCGCGGCGCCGACCATCTCTCCAACACGCCCAAGCAAGTTCTGCTCTATCGCGCCCTTGCAGGCACGCTTCCGATCTTCGCGCATGTGCCGCTGATTCTTGGCCCGGATCGCACACGCCTCTCCAAACGCCACGGAGCCACGAGCGTCAGCCTCTACGCTGACGAGGGTTTCCTGCCCGAGGCGTTTCGCAATTTTCTCGCTCTGTTGGGATGGTCGCCGGGCAGCGATGAGGAATTCTTGCTGACCTCGGAACTGGTGTCGCGTTTTGCGCTCTCCGGAGTGAGTCGCACCAACGGCGTCTTCGACCGCGCAAAACTGGAATGGTTCAATTCGCAATACTTGCAACGGCTTCCCGTCAGCGAATTGCTGCCGTACGTCAAATCGGAATTGCAGCGCTCCGGTCTCTGGCGCGACTCGTGGGATGGTTCCGAACACGAATGGTTCGCCCACACCGTTGATCTTCTTCGTCCACGCACGCGCCTGTTGCCGGATTTTTCTCACTGGTCCCGCGCCTTCTTCTCCGACGATTTTGACTACGATGGGGAAGCCCGCGCGAAATTCTGGAAAGATCCTAAGGTGCCGGATTTGCTTGCGAAGCTAGCCGACGCTCTCGACGCGCTCGCCGACTGGAACCACGACTCCTGCGACCACGCTCTCCGCGCTCTCGCTGAATCCGCGGGCGTGAAAGCCGGCTTGCTCATCAATGCCACGCGCGTCGCCATCGTCGGACGTGCCGTCGCCCCGCCGCTGTTCGACACCATGGTCGTTCTCGGCAAATCCCGCGTCGTTTCGCGCCTGCGCCGCGCCGCCCCTGTCGTTTCTGCGTAGGGTTTCAAACGTGAATGGACTTCCGAGCTGGAAAAAGTTCGGGCGTTATCTCTGGCCGGATGGCTTGAAAATCTCTGGGGACATCTGCTGCGGCTTTGTTCCCGCGGCCGCAACGTCAATCGTTGTCGTCACGGGAATTCTCACCGGCGGCAGGCACACCGAATCGTTGCACGCCTGATATTGAAGCGTAAAAGGGAATTTCACTTTCCCGAGTGGCGCGCTCGGCTCCGCGGTGAATTTCGCTCGCACCGTGAAATGATCGGTGTAAACCAGCAGTGGCTTGTCTGCAAACGACAGCTTCTTCGCGACGCCGTCCGGATACATCGTTCCAAGGTCTTTGAATCCCGCTGGCAGCTTTGCCGTCAGCACCGTTGGAATCAGATAGTCCTCCGACGGCTTGTGCGCATTCACGTGGAACCCTGACTGGATCCCGACCACTACGGCCACTTCGAACGTATTCCCCCGCGGTACCGGCGCAATCGAAACATAGGTTTTCGGGCTTGCCACGGATGACGCGGCAGGCACTCCCTGCGGCGCCCGCGCCCGCGCCATTTGCAGGCACGCGAAAACAGTGCAGCCCGCCACCAGCGTGCCCAGCGCCCACCGCTTTCGCGTGCTGCTCATACACTCACCGGCTTCCCAAGTTTTTCGCTCAGAATCCGGCTCATCACCTGATCCAGCGTCTCGCCCGTCTTGTCGAGTACGAATCGATTGGCGGCTTCCGACCATCCCAGTTTGAAGCTTGTAGTGAGTGCGGAAATCCAAATCTGTCGCACCGGTGAGTTGGGACTGATCACGAATCGCGTTTCGTCCTCGTCTTCAAATAGGACCTCGAGTTTTCCGCTGGCGCCCTCGACCTCGAAATCGTGTTCGTCCCCGAGCGTCGCAAGTTTCTTGCGAAGGCTCTCGAACGCCACCGTGTACTTCTTTTCGAACTCTCTCTCATCCATCATGTAGCGTGGTGTGTCCCTTGGGAAAAACTCTATGGCCGGTTAGCCAACTGTGCCTGGATGTCTTTCTGCAATTCGTCTCGGTCGACTTCACCGATAAACCGTTTGACCATTTTCCCGTCGCGCGAAATCAAAATGCTCGTGGGATAACCGATTAACCCGCCGAACTTTTCTTGAACATTGAAGTTGGCCAGCACGATCGGATAGCTCATGGTCATCTGCTTGCCGTCCACGTTAAACTCCGTTTTTTGCACGAAGGGTGCCACGACTGGCTTCCCCTCGACATCGATCGCCGCGCCCAGAATCTCAAATCCCTGATTCCCATACTGGTTCTGGAACGCAATCAGCCACGGAATCTCTTCCCGGCACGGCTCGCACCATGTCGCCCAGAAATTCACCAGCACAACTTTGCCTTTCAGGCTGGAGAGCGCCAGATCCCCGCCCTCGAGTTCCGGGAACGTCACGTTCGGCTCGTTCGGTTTGTTGGCGTTGGGAGACGCTTTTCCCGCCGCGTTGGTGGAAGCGGTTTGCTTGCATCCCGCGAGCGCAAAAAGGAGCGCGATGATAATCACTGCGCTCGCTCCCCATCGCGGAATCATCCGAGGAATCACGGAAGCCTCTCCTTAGCGCGAGAAATAATTCAGAAATGCCAGTTTACCTGAAAGCCATGTCAGCCGGTTCATGAAAATCAGCACGCCTACGGCGAGCAACAGCGCGCCGCTCAAGACTTCCACCAGATGAATATGCTTGCGGAAGCGCTGATAAAACTTCAGAAACTGCCCGATACCGATCGCGGTCAGAAGGAAGGGAATCGCCAGTCCGGCGGAATACGCCATTAACAGAAAAACACCTTTCGTAACTGTCTCTTGAGCCGCCGCCAGGATCAATACAGCCGACAGGATCGGGCCAATGCATGGCGTCCAGCCAAACGCGAACGCGAAGCCCATCAGGAATCCACTCACAACCCCGGGCTTTCCTCCCATGCTGCGAAAATGCACGTCGCGATTGAGCCATCTGGTCAATCCCGGCCCCAGCAGAAAGATCAGCGACAGAGCGATCAAATGCACCGGCTGGAAGTAGCCAATCCCGTCCGGCGCCGCGAAAAACATCGCGATAGCTCCCGCAACCAGCAAGCCGCCAATCACAAATCCGACGCGCAGCGAAATCTTGGCCAGCCAGCCGAGGAGGTGCAGGCCAAATAGCAGGATCAGCCCGCCAGCGAGTGGCGTAAGAAAGCTCCGGTGGCTTTGCAGGAAAGTCCCTACGGCGCTGGCTGATGCGCCGAAGCTCACGAACACGATCGAGAACCCAATCACGAAGGCCAGCGCAGACCTTAGCAACTCTCCGCGCGGGCCCTGTCCTTGCCGCAATTGGTCCACGCCGACGCCGGAAAGCATCGACACGTATCCCGGCACAAGCGGCAAAACGCACGGCGACAGAAACGAAATGACGCCCGCGCCCAGCGCGCCCAGTGCGTTCGCGTTCACGCCAGCCGTCATCACTATTTCACCTACGCTTTCCATCCGCCCATTGGATGTAATTCCGAGGTCGGTCGGTTCATTCCGGATGCCGCAAATGCCATTCTGTCGCTTGTTCGTACGCGAACGCAATTCCGAGCAGCTTCGCTTCGCCCCATTCGGGCCCGTGCAGCGCCATGCCGATCGGCAATCCGCTTCGCGTAAATCCGCAGGGAATCGAAATCACCGGGAATCCGGTGAAGTTTCCCGGCCGGTTCAGCCGCACCAGGGCACCGCGCACCGGTTGCGATTCGCCTGCGATCGTCACTGAGTTGGCGCCGATCCGCGGTGCCGCAACCGGCGTCGTCGGAGCAATGATCGCATCCAACCGGCCGAACGCCCTGCGAAAATCCTCGCGCGCCAGCTCGCGGACCTGCTGGGCCTTCAAATAATCAACCGCCCGGATGGTGCTGCCCATCTGCAAGCGCCCGCGCACGTCCTCTCCGTAATCCGCCGCGCGCGCCGGAAAATATCCCTGGCTTTCGTGATACTCCGAGGCCTCCGCCAGAGCAATCTGCGTACTCGGCTCGGTTGATTCCTCGACGTGCGGCAGGGAAGCTTCTTCAATCCGCGCGCCCAGCTTTTCAAATTGCCGGGCGGCGTCTTCGACGGCTCGCTTCACTTCGTCGTCGACGCGGCTGAAATAATAATCCCGCGGCCATCCCAGCCGGAAATTTGCTCGCCGCTTCTTCGCGCTCGCAGGCGCTCGCAGCGCGCGGTAAAAGCTTCCCCTGTGCTTTTCGCAGGCACAAATCCCGTCGAGCATGATGGCCGCGTCCTCGACCGTCCGCGCAATCGGCCCCACGTGGTCAAGCGTGACCGCGAGCGGGACCACGCCGTTGCAGCTCACACATCCAAACGTTGGTTTAAGTCCGACAACTCCGCAAAAGGACGGTGGGATTCGGAGCGAGCCGCCGGTATCCGTTCCCACGGAGGCGAATCCCATCCCTGTCGCAACCGCCACCGCCGAACCGCCGCTCGACCCTCCGGGCATGCACTTCACGTCCCACGGGTTATGCGCGGCTCCGTAATGGGGATTCTCCGTTGTGATTCCGTACGCGAACTCATGCAGATTCGTTTTTCCCAGCAGCACCGCGCCAGCCTGCGACAATCTCTTAGCAACATCCGCGTCAGCGCTTGGAACGAAGTCTTTCAATATTTTCGAACCGGCCGTCGTGCGTACTCCCTTCGTCCAAATGTTGTCCTTGAGCGTGATCGGAATCCCGTGCAGAAGTCCTCTGTATTTTCCGCGCCGGATATCGCGCTCCGCAGCTTTCGCCTCGCGCAATGCTCGTTCCACGGTCACAGTGATAAACGCGTTCAGCCGCGGATTCAGTTGCTCGATGCGTGAGAGCGCTTGCTCTGTCAGCTCAACGGGCGACAACTTCCTCCGACGCAACTGCGCCGCAGCTTCCGCAATCGCCCAGTACGCTCTTTCGCCGCTCATCCCGCTTCGGTCTCAGAAAATGCTTTGCTGTCTCCGGATATTTCCGAACGAGCCGATATTCGCAATGCGAAACACGACTCCCCACTCGTTTTCGTTCCGCACTGCTCCGAGCGACAGCCGCTCGTACTCGAGCCCGATACCGCAGCACGTCCCGTTATAAGAAACCTGTGCTACCTGGTTCTCAAATACCTGCTGGCTGATGTCGTAGCTGAACCCGAACTGGCCATTCCAGCCCCGCCGCGTCAAGTCGCCATATCCAAGAAGCGCGCGCACCTGGTTCGAGTAGGGCTCGAAGACCGGCGGAATCGTCGGCGACAGCGGCGGAATATTGATGGTCGAAAAATGTGCAAGCGTGAAGAACGTCTCTTTGTACGGCTTCATTTTCACGAGAGTTCCAATCGCCGTCATCTGCCCGCGTTTCGGATCGAAATCCACGCGGAACTCGGAGTCGAAACGCCCTCCCGGCTCCACGCGGATATCGCTGATAATCGGTGAGAATCGGTGCAGCGTGTCTGCGAACGCAAACGGCGTCAGTGAATCGAGCGCCTGAAATACGTTCCGTTCTCCCGGCACCAGCGCGCCGCCGAACGTCGGATCGATGTAGTATTTTTGCCGCAAATCCCAGCTGGCGAATTCCTCGGAATCATTGTCGCCTGTCCGCCGGAACAATCGCTGCGTGATTCCGTACTGAACGTCGTTCGTGTCCGTCAGCGTGTCGTCCTCGTCGAACAACGGAGTTCTCGCAAAATCGTTCACTCCATTCACATAGTGATATTCGAATTCCGGCTCGATGGTATGCCGCCATTGCGTGCTTCCGCTCTCCCAGCTGCGTTCGAAAGTGGGCGGTGCTGCTTGCAATGAAAACTCCGCCGTCGTCCGCACGAACGGCTCATCCGCAAACGCGTCACTCTGCAACTGCCCTCCATAGCGCGTCGAGCGAACGGTGAACGTCGGCGTCAGGCTGAGCCACCGGCCCCAGTGCAGCGCCGCGGTGACGCTTGGCGCAAATTCCATCCGCGACACGAACGAAGGCGTGCTGAATTCCGGGAAAACATCGGACTCGCGGTGCACCGCGTCCGCGAAAGCATCGAAACTGAAGTAAATCGGCAGATTCCGCCACGGTGCGCGCTCCACTGAACTCGCGCGAATCTCCGGGGCGGTGCGAATATCGATCGATGTATCCGGCGACGCGCTCAGGAAATTCTTGTAGCTCAGCGCCGCCAGGCTCAGCGTGAACCCGTCAGTGTTTTTCGTCAAAAACGTCGTGGTGCGCACTTCGGAGTTCACTGCCTGGGCAAACGTCTCAGCAAACGCCAATCGGAACGTCAGCGACGACAGTTGGTCCACATCCGCAACCGCGCGCCAGCCGCCCGGCAGCAGCGCGTCAAAAAACAAACGATCTTCATGTCCTCCCTGTTTCGTCAATGTCCCATCCGGCCCGGCAATTCCGCGGTCAATCACGCCGAAGTAGCTCGCGTTCAACGTCGCGTCCTGCCACGGCTTCATGCGAAGTTCGCCGTTCTGGCTCCAGCCACGCCGGCTGAGGTATTGCGCACCCACGGTCGTGTCCATCCATTCCGTCGGTGCCCAATAGAACGAATCTCCGAACACGTAGCCCTTCGTCGTCGAATGCGTAGCATCCGGAAGCAGGAATCCTGTCTGCCGCAGTTTCTGCCCCGCGGGCATCGACGCGCGCGGAAGGTAAATCACGGGAACATAGAACAGGTGGAACGTGGCATTCTCGAGTGTTACCGATTTCTCCAAATGGATCACCGCGCGTGGCGCATAGAATTTCCATTTCGGCCGGTTTGGCTTGCACACCGTCAGCCACGCGTGTTTCACAACGAACGTTTCCGCATCCGTCCGTTCCACTTCCACTGCCGCGAAGGTCAGCGGGTTCGGACTGACCAACACGTTGGGATTGGCAAAGTGCTGCGCTCTCACCGTGCCTCGCACATTCTGGAATGTTCCGCGTTCTGTCTCGAAGTTGTAATTCGCGCTGTCGGCTTCGAGGTGCTGATTCTGATGGTCAAACTGGATGTGCCCGCGCGCGTCGGCTACCTTGGTCTGTTCGTTGTACTCGACGTGGTCCGCGCGCAGGCTCACGTCTTCGTAGCTTATACTCACGTTGCCGTCAGCAAAGAAGACTTTCGCCGACTCCCTTTGTGAGTCGGCTTTGAGCGTAAATTCGCCTCTTTTTGTGACCAGGTGCGTGAGCGTCTGATTCTGTTGCGGCGTGCGTGCGCGGGCGGCAGTGGGAATTACCGCCGCCAGCGCGAGAAACACTGCGCTCCGGCCTATTTGACAGCTCCGCCACCGAAGATTCGTTTCCGTCCAATCCGGCATCGCGTCGAAGAGAGTCCCAAAGCCTAACACGCCCACAAAACCTCGCAAAGAAATAGCGGCTCGGCCGCTTGGGCGCCGGTTATCCATTAGCGGCTTCCCGTTGATTTTGCGCTTCATCTCTTCCGGAATCTGTTACGATGCTCTTGTCCACCAGTCTTCGGTCCGCAGCGCAAAACGAACCGAGTGATTCAGGTCTGCTCGCAATGTGGCGCGGTTACCAATCAAGACGTTGAAGTGTGCCCGTTTTGCGAAGCCCAGTTCACTTCCGAGCCACCTTCCCCTGTCTCCGCTTCTTCTTCCGACGAACCCGAGTGGCGCCGTGAAGTCGCCCGTCGCATGGAAGTCTATCGCTCGCGTCGCCACGACAAGACTCCCGCCGAATCCCAGTCGGTGCTCTCTTTTGCGAGCGAACCCCCTCCTCCTGCGGTCATCACCACAGCCGTTGCTCCGCGTACCATTGCGCGCATCCGGCCAACCCAGCATGTTGAAATTCATGTTTCACAGCCACAGCTCGATTTCTCCGTGGTCGAGACTCATCGCGCTCATCCCGCCACTGTGTCGCTGCCCGTTGCCGATCTCAGCACGCGCCGTTTTGCCGGTTTGCTGGACGCTGCCGTTGTCGCCGCCGTATTCGCCGGCTTCTTCGCAATGTTCCGGTCTCTCGGCGGCCAGATCGGATTTCTGAAAATCAATTTCGCCATTTACGCGGCTATTTTCTTCCTGATTTACATTCTCTACTTTGGTTTGTTTACGCTCCTCTCCGGCACGACCCTTGGGATGCAAGTGCGCGGCCTTTCGGTGGTTGCCATGGATGGCGGACTTCCCGATACCCATCATCTGGTCTGGCGCAGCGTGGGCTATGTGCTGTCCGGCGGCACGCTTCTCCTCGGTTTCCTTTGGGCGCTCTGGGACGAAGACCACCTGGCCTGGCAGGATCGCATCTCGCACACTTACCTTACGTCGGCTCCCGTCGACGAACACTCCCCCGACTAATCATTTCCCGCTCCTCGACACACATCGCCAATATAATTGTCTCAGCGCAACACCCGGAGACAATCGTGGCAAACGACCGATTCGTCAACCAAAAGCTCGGCAAGCGCAACAGCCGCCGCAGCGCCTTGCTGAAATCCGAAGCCCGTCTGCGGCCATCCTCACCCAAGTCCTGGGCATCGAAGCCTTTGGACGCGAAAACGAGGGCGCACAAGCCGTAAGCGCGTCCGGAATGCTATAATGGCCAGGCGTTTCGTCCGGGTGGCCCAAAGTCACGGCATAGGAAGAAGCCATGAATTCATTTTGGAAAAAAACTGTAGTCGTCGTCTCCATTCTGATTTTTGCCTACGTAGCCGTTGGCTATGTCCGGGGCAAGACCAGCGACAAATCCTATGCCTCGCTCACCGTGTACAGCGAAGTTCTCAATTACATTCAGGACGAGTACGTCGACAATCCCGACATTCACAAGGTCACTTCTGGCGCCTTGCACGGCCTGTTGGATTCTTTGGACCCGCAATCCGCATACTTGAGCCCCGTGGAGTACGCGGACTACGAGAAGAAGATCGACGACAAGACGCGCGGCCAGGTCGGTGCGTTCCTGTCCAAGCGCTTCGGTTATGTCGTCGTCGTGTCCGTTCTTCCCGATAGCCCCGCGCAAAAGGCTGGCCTCCTCGATGGCGATTTGCTCGAATCCATCGCCGATATCTCGACCACCGAAATGTCCATCAATCAGGCGCAAGTTTTGCTTACTGGCGATCCCGGCCAAACCGTGATGTGCGAAGTGATTCGACGCGGCAAGACCGAACCTTTCGACGTCACCATGACCTACGCCAAGCTCCAGCCTCCGCGCCTCCTGCAGGAACAGATGCAGAACGGCATCGCCTATCTGCGTATTTCCGCCTTCGAGGCGGATACGGCTCGTCAAATCCGTGACAAACTTCAGCAGTTCCAGCGTCAGGGCGCCAAAAAACTTATTCTCGATTTGCGTGATTCGGCCACAGGTTCCGAAAGCGAGGGCGTGGATACGGCTCAGCTCTTTCTCCCCTCCGGCACAGTTGCGACACTGAAGGGTCAGACCGTCGCCGCTCAAACCTTCTCTGCCGATCCCTCAAAAGTTGTCTGGAAAGAGCCGATGACAGTGTTGATCTCGAATGGCACCGCGGGTCCCGCCGAAATTCTCGCTGCCGCCATTGCCGATAACCATCGTGGCGACACCGTCGGTGAAACCACCTTCGGCACCGCTTCCGAGCAAAAGGTAATTCCACTGGATGGCGGCGCCGCCCTGATTCTCACCGTGGCCAACTACTTCACTCCGAATGGTAAGTCCATCCCGAAGGAAGGCGTTTCGCCTACGGTCGAAGTCAATCCGCAAGCCATCAGCGACGTTGCGCAACTGAATCAGGACCAGCTCGCTCCTCCCGCGCCGGGACAACTTCCGTCAGCCGACGACCCGGTCGTGAAGAAGGCGGTCGAGCTCCTGCAAAACGCTTCTTCGAGCCAGAAAGCTGCCTGAAGCCCGCGTAGTCGCTGGCCCGCGCGAGGGAACACTTCAGCGCGTAGTTCTCAGCCTTTTCATTTTCTTTCTGTCCGCATTTGTTCTCTTTGGCTGCGCCAAAAAACCCCTTTCCAGCGCGCAAATAAACGCCATTACGCAAGATCTGGCCGCCGCCGCGCAGTCCGCCGCTGGCCCCAACGCGCAGATTTCCATTCGCCCGGAGATGGGCCGTTCTGCTGACAACCGTCCCTACCTTGTCGCCGACGACATTTCGATTGAGCTAGCCGACCCAAGCCGCCGGGTTGCCGTCGAACGGATCCTCGACTACACTGCTGCGCGCCATCACCTCAAGCACGTTTCGCGAGCAGAGTCTCCCGGTGCGCTTGAATTCGATTACTTGCTCGACGGACAGCGAACCCACTCGATCCGCATCGTTTTCCTTCCTCGGTCGAAGCCGGTATCAAATCTTCCGCGCCTCGCCATCATCATCGACGACATCGGCGCTGACAAAGCCGCCGCTGAGACGCTCCTCAAACTGCCGTATCCGCTGACGCTGTCCGTGCTCCCCGCCCAGGCCCACTCCACCGAAATCGCTAGCGAAGCCTATCGCCGCGGCGATCAGGTCATGCTTCACCTTCCCATGGAATTTCAGGGCAATGCTGCGAAGGCCGAGCCTGTCGAGCTGCGCGTCGGAATGTCGGCAAGCGAAGTGAATCATCTCCTCGACGAAATGCTCGCCCAAGTCCCTCACGCCATCGGCGTCAACAATCACGAAGGCTCGCTCGCCACGGCGCAGCCGCAGCTCATGGCCGAACTGATGGCAAGCCTGCGCCGTCAAAATCTTTTCTTCATCGACAGCCGCACCACGCCTGCGACGGTCGCGTACACCGCGGCAGAACAGGCCGGCGTTCCGGCCGCCTCGCGCAAGGTCTTTCTCGACGATGTCGAAACGCGCGACGCTATTCTTCGCCAGCTTGATCTCGCCGCCCATGACGCCGCTGCGGAGGGCTCCACAATCGCGATTGGCCATCCCCATCCCGCGACCATCGCCGCGCTCGCGGAAGGTTTGCCGCGGCTCAAGTCCCGCGTCCGGCTTGTTTTCGCATCAACCCTGGTCCATTAGGGCGATTTGCTGATTGCGCGGACCGGCCCTGTCTTCCCGATTTTTCAAATCTCATCCCGGAAATTTGACCAGCGGTTGTAGAATCACCTGTTTTTCTGACGGAGGCAAAATGCCAGCAGGGAACCGCACTGTTTTTGTATTTCGCTCCTTCCTATTCATCCTGATCATTCTTGCGCTCGGAAGCACCACGCCGGCCCAGCAGCTTGCTAAGAACTCATTGTCCGGGTTGAGGTGGCGCCTCGTAGGCCCCTTCCGCGGCGGACGCACAGAAGCTGTCGTTGGCGTCCCCGGCACAGACACATTTTATTTGGGAGCTGTCGCGGGCGGCGTCTGGAAAACGACGAATGCCGGGCTGAACTGGGATCCGCTGTTTGACCACGAGCCAACGCAGTCCATTGGCGCGGTCGCTGTGGCACCGTCCGATCCGAATATCATTTACGTCGGCACCGGTGAGCCGTGCCTGCGCGAAGACATCACCTATGGCGACGGCTTGTACAAGTCTACAGACCAGGGAAAGACGTGGACGCGCATCGGCCTCGAGGACACTCGGCACATCTCCGCGGTTCTGGTCGATCCTCACGATCCAAATATCGTATTGGTCGCGGCAATCGGCCATGCGTTCGGGCCCAACGCAGAGCGCGGTGTCTTCCGCACGACCGACGGAGGCGCGACATGGACGAAAGTTCTCTACAAGGACGAAAACACCGGCGCAGCGGACCTGGTCTTCGATCCGGCGAACCCTCACATTGTTTACGCTGCGTTGTACCAGGAAGTGCGCCATCCGTGGACGTTCGACGGCGGCGGGCCAGGCAGCGGCATCTATAAATCCACCGACGAGGGAAAAACTTGGGAACACATCGAAGGCCACGGCCTGCCCCCTGGACCGCTGGGCAAGATTGGGCTCGCCGCAGGCGCCGATGGCCAGCGCGTCTACGCGCTACTGGAAGCGACGAACGACAAGAGCGGCCTGTATGTCAGCGACAATGCCGGAGAGAGTTGGCAATTCGTGAACGGTGACCACCGGCTCTACCAACGCGGGTGGTATTTCACGCACATTTTCGCCGATCCAAAAAACACGGACACGATTTACATTCTCGACGTTCAGTTTTTCCGCTCGACCGATGGCGGCCGCCTCTTTTCGCAAATCCGCGTGCCCCACGGCGACAACCACGCGATGTGGATCGACCCAACCGATTCGAAGCGCATGATTGTCGGGAACGACGGCGGCGCGACCATCTCGACGGACCGGGCCGAGAGCTGGAGCACTCAGGAAAACCAGCCGACCGGGCAGTTCTATCATGTCGACACTGACAATCGCTTTCCGTATTACATCTACGGCGCGCAGCAGGATTCCTCGAGCGTCGCCATCGCCAGCCGTACCGCTCATGGTTATGTCGGCCAATCGGACTGGTATGACGTAGGCGGTGGAGAGAGCGGCTACATCGTGCCTGATCCCACCGATCCAGACATTGTTTATGGCGGAACTTACTTCGGCATTCTGACCCGTTTCGACAAACGCACCGAGCAGTCTCTGCTGATTTCGCCCTGGCCCGACGATCCTGACGGCACACCAGCCTCTCTGCAGAAATACCGCTTCACTTGGACCATGCCCATCGCCATTTCGCCTGAGAATCCCAACGTCCTCTACTTCGCCTCTCAAGTTTTGTTCAAATCAACCAATGGCGGGCAGAGCTGGACGGTAATCAGCCCCGACCTCAGCCGCAATGACAAGTCGAAACAGGGTCCCTCGGGCGGCCCGATGTCGAAAGAGCAAGCCAGCGCCGAGTATTACGACCTGATTTACACTGTTGCGGAATCACCTGTGCAGCAGGGCGTGATTTGGGGCGGAACCGATGACGGACTGATTTGGGTCACGCGCGATGCCGGACAGCATTGGGACAACGTAACTCCGAAAGGCATTCCTGACTGGGGTGAAGTCGCGCTGATCGATCCTTCGCCAAAGCAAGCAGGAACCGCCTACGCCGCGGTCGACAATATCAAAAACGACGACCTCGATCCGTATGCCTACAAAACAACCGACTATGGGAAGACTTGGACGTTAATCACCACCGGCATTCCCAAGGGTGCTTTCGTCCGCGCCGTTCGTGAGGACCCCAAGCGCCCGGGACTCCTTTTCGCCGGGACCGAGCAGGGCGTTTACATTTCGTTCGACGACGGCGCGAACTGGCAGCCGCTGAAGCTCAATCTGCCAACCGTTCCCGTGCGCGATCTGATCATCAAGGGCGACGATCTCCTCATCGCCACGCACGGACGGGCGTTTTGGTCCCTCGACGACATCTCGCCTTTGCGGCAGATGACTGCCGAGACTCTTGCCGCTCCCGTGCATCTGTATCAGCCCGCGCCTGCCGTGCGCTTTCGCGGCCCCAGCTTTTCCTTCGGAGCGCGCGCTGGTGTTGGCGCAAATCCTCCCGACGGCGTGATTCTGGATTATTCTCTGGCCAGCAAACCGAAGGGCGACATCTCGCTCGAAATTCTGGACGCCAAGGGCAAAGTCGTCCGCCATTATTCCAGCAAGCCCAAGCCCGAGACGGTTTGCCACGCCGATTCGCCCGACTCAGCGCCTCCCCGAGGCGCATTGCCGGATGCGGTCGGACTCAATAGGTTTGTTTGGGACATGCGCTATGAAACTCCCGTGGAAGTTCCATGCGCGATCTACGACGAAGGCAGTCCAATCGGCGCGCCTGCGCTTTCCGGGCGTTACCAGGCCCGGCTGACCGTCGACGGTCAGACGTACACCGCTCCGATTCAAATCGTGCCGGATCCGCGCGTGAAAGCGAGCGAAGCCGACTTGGCCAGGCAGTTCGACCTGGTCACTCAATTGAACGATTTGATGCAGCAGGACCACGTCACCGTGCTCGAGATTCGTGACGTTCGCACCCAAATCAACGCTCTCCGTGCGCGTTTGGCGGGCGACGAAAAAGCCAAAGCCGTCCTCGACGAGGCGGACAGCGTCGACAAGAAAATGACTGAAGTTGAAGATAAACTGATCGAGTCGAAGGCATCGGCGAGTGAAGACATGCTGAACTATCCGATCGAACTGAACAGCAAAATCGGATATCTGGTCAACGGCGTCGACAGCGCGGATTCAGCGCCGCCACAGCAGGATTGGGATCTCTACCAGGTCTACCGCAAACAGGTCGCTGACCTGGCCGATCAATGGAAGTCGATTGTCTCGACTGATCTCGCGAACCTGAATCGCATGACGCGCGAGGAAAGCACGCCGATGATCGCGCCACGCGCGGCCGCGAAGGCGGCCGAATCAAAATAATTGCAAAAGATTACTTGCTTCCCGGTTTTGTCGCTGGCAAGAATCCGATGCGTTTTTCAGACTTCGAGGGCGGTTCCACTAATTGCCGGATCGCCTCAAATAGCGCCGTGATTTCTTCATCGTTGGCTTCAATGCGCTTTTCCAATTCGGCGAGTTTGAGCGCCAGTTTCTTGTGCGTGCCGAGCACTTCGCGCAATTTGATGAATGCGCGGACGACGTACACGCTCACCTCAATCGCCCGGGGAGAATTCAACACGCTCGCGACCATAAGGGTGCCGTGTTCAGTGAAGGCGTAGGGCAATGTCGGAGAAAATTTGAGTCTTTTGAGGTGGTCGCAATTTGCGACCACCTCCGCCTTCTCTTTGGCCGTTAGTTGGAACATGAAATCAGCCGGAAAACGGTCCTGGTTTCGTTTCACCTGCTCGTTGAGCCTCTTCGTTCCCACCTGATAAAGCTCGGCAAGGTCCAAATCCAACATGACCTTGTGGCCGCGAACGAGGAGAATGCGGGACTCAATTCGCCCGGTCGGTACAATCGATCGAGTCTTTGGCATCCTTCTCCTTTGTCGTAGGGGCATCGGTTGTTTTTTGAGCGTTCCAGATCAGTTCAGGCTAAATTCCGCCCGTCAACTCGATCGCTGAAGCATCCACAACTTCGATCGAGCAGGACCAGACACCTGCGATCAAGGATCGATCCATGCTTACCACTGTGCAAGATCCTCACTGTCTGGACTGGTTCGGCACAGCGGCGCTCAAGCAACTCATTCGGCAAAGGAACGCCTGGTAAGTCGGCACCGTTAGAGATGTCCGACTAGCCGATTCACGCTGGGTGCGTGCCTTCTAGTGGTGATGCGCGAGATAATCGGCTGCGGCCTTCAACTCGCGGCTGGCTTGAACCAAAAGATCTTTCGCTTTTGCCGCATGATCGCCGAGCTGGTCTCGGTTGTCCTTTTGCGCTTCGTCAATTTTGTCAAAAGCCTGAGAAATATGGTGCTGAGCGTCCGCGAGGTTCGGCCATCGCGTAGGATTGATGTCATTGAGCGGACGCTGCGCAAAAATCACCCCACCGAAAGCGAACCCGAGAACAAAAATCAAAACAGCAACGAAGTACAGGGTCTTGTGTTTCATCATCGTCTCCTTTTTTTCGTCTTAGACAACCGCACGTAAATCCGGACGCGCTGGCCCGGGCAAAAGGCGCGAATACTACTGAGAAAAAGCGGCCTCGACCGCCCGTGCATGTCGACTAAATCTTCGCCGCCATTTCACCATTGAACGCCGGGATAAAGACTCGGCAGCCGAAAGGCGCGGTATGCAGAAATGGTCGGGATGGTCATCTGCCAAACAACCTGGCGCGGATTCTGCTGCTGCGTCACTTCAAGAACCACAGCGCTATTCCCTGGTCCGCCGGCACTTAGGTCATATTCCAAGTCTCCGTTCGCGAGTACCTCCGCATTGCCGCCGTAGAAGGAAAAAAGATTTGGCACATCCTGAAACACAAGCGTGGCCGTCTTGGCGTTCTCGTCGAGTTGAAGCACATCTCCAGTGCTGTAGCAGGCGCAACTCGTGTAACAAAATTGCTGAACTGGGGTTCCGCACGCAGCCCCCGGCGCCAACTGTCGGAAATTGCCATCGTCAAACACGGCAAGCGTAAAAGTGCCCGTAGTATTCGTGCTGACAAACGAGGGACCATGCTGAGCTGAGAACCAGTCCGTTGGATCGGTACCTCCTTCTAAAGTGAAATCGCCGCCGTAGCCGAGATGCCAGATGACACTGCCATCGCCTTGGCCATTATCGTAATTGATTTTCAGAAGCCAATTCTGGTGGCGCATGGAGATGATGATGTTCCCGTCGTCTTTGGAATAGATCACGGCATTCGAGTGGGTCCAGTCCGGAAACTGGATGGGATGGCGGTTTATGTCAAGATGGTCGAACGAGTTCCACACCCAAACCGGATTCCAGTTCGGATCCAAGTCTACAATTTGGTCGCCCAGGACGGTCGTTGTGCCCTGTATGCCCGTCAAGTTGCTGAATTGCTGAGTCGAGTTGACGATAACGAGAAGATGGCCGTTCGGAAGCGGAGTTACATCGTGATGCATTGTGTCGGCAACGAGATTGAAGCCCGCGCTCGCGAGTCTCTGGTTGAGAGTATTAAGGTCCAGTTCGCGTATTGTGTTTCCAGCCAGATCGATTTCGCGGATGACTTCGATCGTCCCTGTCGTGGGCGCACCGGTCAGCGGCCAACTTGAACTTGCACCAATACTGACAATGAAGTGGCCGTTCGGCAAGAGTTTGATCGGATTGATAAAATCCGCTGACGTCCCTGCATACACATAGTTCCAAACAACATTGCCAGCGAGATCCGTAGCAAAAGCCTGAATCGGTGGTCCCTGGGGAAGATTCACCATCTCAACTCCGGACTGCGGCGTTAAGCCAGACGGTGTCGAAATGGAGATTTGCGGTACCCCACTGAGAGTTCCTGTCGTGAAGACGTGATCCGTGTCCGTAAACTGTGCCCCGTTCGATAAAATTAGAACCGCACGCATGTGGTACGGAGTCGAGGCACGCATTCCCGCGACGTACATGGAAAGAGGAGCGTCATTCCCAGACGCCATTTGTGTCGACGTAGTGAATCCATATGACGTGTCCGTGCTGAATTGAACCGAAACGGATGCGCTCAAGGGAGGCGAGATCGTGTATTGAGCTACCTGCGGATTGTTGGTGGCCGTAACTTGACCAGCAGGAATGATGGCGACGCTCGCCGAAGCGGAGCTCTTGCCCGCTTGGGCCGCGACGTATGCCACGGCTCCCTGGGAGCTGGAAGGCGCTGTGAAATTTCCATGAGAATCCACTGTTCCAAACGTTGCATTGCCGCCCGAGATTCCATCGACCGACCAACTAAGAGCGGATCCACTACCACCGCCTGTGGCAGTGAAGGAAATCGTCTGCCCAGGCGCTACGGCGGCTGATTGAGGGCTGATTGAAACCGACTGGCTTGACGTCATTCCGCAACCGCATATCGACAGGGCGAACAGGGAAAGAACGATTCGGAATATGTTCTTGGTTTGCACGGTTCTCTCTCAGAGTTAGATTCGGAGTGACGAGAGTCAACCAGGCTGGCATAGGTTGCGATTCGGGCTACGGATCGGCCTACGATCGATGAGGGCACGCCCTCCGTTCGATATCCTACTCGCGACGGACCTCTTCTTTCCACAAATTATTTTTGGCAGCACGGGCCGGGCGGAAAGGTTTGTCATGCCAGATGTTCTGGACGCCCCCAAAGAGGGGAAAATGCGCTCATCGAGTTTGCCTCCGCTAAACGCCGGGCAGTGCCCGGCATCCTCTCAGTGTCAGCGTCGGCTCAATTCAAAATCTCGCTCATCATTCCCGTCACGTATTCCGCAATTGCTCCCGCCGACGTCAGCGCCGGCGACTCCATTCCAATCAATTGCACCACGTTCGCGAATTGCGGGTCCCTCTCAATCACGAAATCCGTTGCGTGATGCGTTTCCGGCGCCGCAAGCTTCGCGCGAATCCCCGTATACGCCGGAACTAAATCTTCCGCCCGGATCTCCGGCAGCATCGGCTGCGCCATACGCACGAAATCCTCTGGCGGCGGTCGGTTGCTCTCGTAATCGTTCTTGTCCGCGACGTAGTGCGCTGTCGGCCCAACGAGCACGCCATCCCACAGCGTCTTCGTTAGATGCACTCCCAGGCTCAATCCCTCCGGATGCGGCAACGGATACACCAGCCCGCGAACCAGGTCCCTACGCCCGCGGACGATTTCGCAATACTCTCCGCGCACCGGATAAATTTTGTGTTTCGCCATCGGCGAATTCATCAGTGCCGCCACTTCATCCGCGAATAGCCCCGCGCTGTTCACCAGGCATCGCGCCTCAATTTCTCCCGCCTCGCTTGTTACGCGCATTAGTCCGTTGCGCTGCTCGAGTCTCTGCACTTTCGCGTGCGTTACGATGTCCGCGTCGTGCTCCGTCGCGATTCGCGCGTACGCTTTCACCAGCTCTTCGCTCGCAACAATTCCCGTCGAAGGCACTTCAATCGCCGCCGTCGCCGTGATGTGCGGCTCTCGCCCCCGCACCGCCGCGGCATCAATTATTCTTAGCCCTTCGACCCCATTTGTTTGGCCCCGCCGCATCAACTCCTCGAGCGTTGCCACTTGCTCTTTCGACGTCGCCACCACCAATTTGCCCGTGTTGCGATGCGGCACACCGTGAGCCGCGCAAAACTCATGTGTCAGCCGGTTCCCGCGCACGCAAAGCCGCGCCTTCAGCGATCCCGGCGTGTAATACAGTCCCGAATGGATCACTCCGCTGTTTCTCGAACTCGCACCCATCCCGAGCTTCGGCATCTGCTCCAGCAGAAACACGTCGCTCCACTTCGCCGCCGCTGCCGCCGCAATCGCGCAGCCCACCACTCCGCCTCCAATGATGACAACATTAGCCCGGTCCATTTCCTCCCCTTACGCGCTCACGCTCCACCCGTCCCCCGCGCCTCCGCTTGTGACCGCAATGCCCGCGTCAGCATCATCCTCTCTCCAGAAGGATTGCTCCTTCATTCGAGGAGCGGTTACTATATCCGGAGGGCGAATCTTCTTTGACCACCGCTTCGATTCCCGTCGGCCCCGCGCCTCGCAAGCTCAAGCTGCGGCCCCAATCCGGCTGGCAGCCCGTCAACTTCGCCGAGCTCTGGCACTATCGCGAACTTCTCTGGATTCTCGCCAAGCGCGACATCCAGGTCCGTTACAAGCAGACCGTCCTCGGAATCCTCTGGGCCATCGTCCAGCCTTTCGCGCAAATGATTATTTTCACCCTCCTCTTTGCCAATAACGGCTTCTCCACCGACGGCATCATTCCTCCCGTATTTTATTTCAGCGGCTCGATCTGCTGGCTGCTTTTCGCCTCCTCTCTCACTAACGTCGGCAACAGCCTCACCAACAACCAGAGCCTCATCACCAAAGTTTACTTCCCACGCCTCGTGATGCCCATCGCTGGCTGCGTCACCGGTCTGGTCGATTTTGCCATCTCGTTTTTGCTGCTCATTGCGCTGATGGCTTGGTATCACATCGTACCCACGCGCGACCTGCTCTTCCTTCCCGTTTTCGTAATCATGGCTGTGCTCGCGTCTCTCTCCGTTGGCCTGTGGCTTTCCGCTCTCAACGTGCAATATCGCGACGTGCGCTACGTTCTCACTTTCATCGTGCAATTCTGGTTTTTCGCCACCCCGGTCATCTACCCCGCCAGCATGCTCAAAAAACGCTGGGAGCAAGTCGTCGTCGCCCTCAATCCTATGTCCGGCGTCGTCGAAGGCTTTCGCTGGTCGCTTTTTGGACGCTCCGCGCCCGGCCCCATGATCGCCGTTTCCGCCGTGGCAATTCTCGTTTTGCTCGCCGGCGGGCTATTCTATTTCCGCCGCATGGAGAAGACCTTTGCCGATTTCGTCTGATGCTCTTTGCCGCTATAATTGTAGTCGCAATAAATGTCTCCCGCGGTTGCCCGCCAGCCCTCTCGCGGGTCTAAACCTCTGAGGCTACCGGAAATGAACGGGCAAATGCTCGGCACCTGGCTCGCGCAGGTTCTCGGCGATGACTGACGTCGCCATTCGCGTTCGCGGCATCGGCAAACGCTACGAAATCGGCGAGCGCGGCTACGGCTACAAAACTCTTCGCGAATCTCTCGTCGGCGCCATCCGCCGTCCCTTCCGCGCGCGCAAGAACGGCCACAACTCCAACGGCCTGCCCGCCGAAGCCTCGGCGAAAGCGGGCCACGCCCCCGAACCCTCCCCGCGCACGTTCTGGGCCCTCAAGGACATCACCTTCGACGTCCAGCGCGGCGAAATCGTCGGCATCATCGGACGCAATGGCGCCGGCAAATCCACCCTCCTCAAAATCCTCTCCCGCATCACCGACCCCACCGAAGGCGAAATCGAAATCGAAGGCCGCGTCGGCAGCCTCCTCGAAGTCGGCACCGGCTTCCATCCCGAACTCACCGGCCGCGAAAATATCTTCCTCAACGGCGCCATCCTCGGCATGAAGCGCACCGAAATCGCCGCCCGTTTCGACGAAATCGTCGCCTTCGCCGGCACCGAAAAATTCCTCGACACGCCCGTAAAATACTATTCCTCCGGCATGTACGTCCGCCTGGCCTTCGGCGTTGCCGCCCATCTCGAACCCGAAATCCTCATCGTCGACGAAGTCCTCTCCGTCGGCGACGCTGAATTCCAGAAGAAATGCCTCGGCAAAATGGGCGACGTCGCCCACTCCGGCCGCACCGTCCTCTTCGTCTCTCATAACATGGCCGCAGTGAAGGTCCTCTGCGAGAGAGCGATTCTTTTGAATAGCGGCGTCATCGTTTCTTCTGGCGCAGTCGCAGATGTAATCGCAGATTATTCGCTGAGCGTCGCGCCTCAATCGAACGCCACCGAGTGGCCGGATCCTGCCACGGCTCCGGGCAATGAAAACATTCGCCTTTCCCATGTTCGCGTCACGCCACCCGACAACCAGGCCGGTATCACCATCGATACAGGCGCTCTCATCGATATCGGCTTCGAAAACCTCTGCGAGAACATTAATCTCGACTGCACCATTTACGTCAGCAGTAACGAAGGAGTCTTGATCTTTGAATCCGGCTATATCATCAGTTCCAACCGTGGTTCCCGCTGCGGTTTTTATCATCTGACCGGCAACATCCCCGGCCATCTGCTCAACGCTGGCCGCTATTCTTTGGACGTCCTCTTCGGCAAAGATCAGCGATATGCTCTATTCCGGATCGACGGCGCTGTTTCCTTTGAAGTCGAAAACACCGCTACTGGCCGAGGCCTGAACATGAGCGTTGCACCCGGCGTAGTTCGTCCCATGCTTTCCTGGTGTCACTCCTTCCAGGAAGAATGTTCATTGGTTAAGAATCGTGCCTAATCAAAGCGAAAAGACGCGATTGGAAGAAATCAGCAATGTGTCGCTCTACGCGGCAGGAGTCAATTCGGCCAGCATAAAATATTCTTTCAAGGTAGCCCAGCGCTACATCGCTGGCGACAGCATCCTGGAGTTAGGGCCAGCCGAAGGAGTAATGACAGAACTGCTGGCTGCCACCGGGAAGAATTTGACTCTAGTCGAAGGCTCGGGCTTGTTTTGCGAATCTCTCCGCACCCGTTTTCCTCACGCTCACGTAGTCAATGCTCTCTTTGAGGAATTTCAGTCCGACGAGCTTTTCGACAATGTCGTTCTTGGCCATGTTCTCGAGCACGTGGAAGATCCAGTAGACATTCTGTCGCGCGCCAAGCAGTGGCTGAGGCCCGTCACTGGTCGGCTCTTCGGAGCTGTTCCGAACGCCCGATCATTGCACCGCCAAGCCGCCGTAATTATGGGGATTCTTCGCCAGGAGGACACCCTGAATGAAATGGATTTTCACCACGGTCATCGTCGCGTCTTCAATCCAGAAAGCTTTCGCAACGCCTTCCGCCAAGCGGGGTTGAAAGTCGAGATTTTTGGCGGCTACTGGATAAAACCTGTATCTAACGCCCAGATTGAGGCTTCCTGGACCGGCGAAATGGTCGAAGCCTTCATGGCTCTTGGCGAGCGCTATCCAGATATTGCCGGAGAAATCTACGTGGTCGGGTCGCGGTCTGCGTGATCCCCCTCGATTAATTCAACCAGCAGGGAATTGGCTAGCATCAGGAAGGCGACTTGGCGGTTGTCAAAAGCAACTGCGGCTGTCGGGGGGAACATCAGTTTCGCCCGTTGAGCCCGCAGGCGCTCGATTTCCGCTGCTAGGTTAGTGGTTAAAAACGCCGCATGATACAGCTTGACTCCCTGTTTGAGCCATGGCGTCACGGGACTGTGATCACCGTGGGGGGCGATTAACTCCATGCGCGGCGCTCCCTCGTTGCACGCAACCATGAATTGCCCTCTCATCCCAAGACGAGGGTCCACCCATTCTTTTCCCTCCGGGGAATAGCCAAGCATCTCTAAATTCTGTCGCTCGGCGCCGCGGGAAAATGCGTCGAAATCGCAAGCAACTCCAATATGGTGAAACACCAGCCTATTGGTGTACACGATTCGCCAGCCTGGAAATGATTGTGTAATGCCGCGCTCGCAGCTCGGGCCATTCTGCAGCTACGATCCGATGTTCGACGGCTGCTTTCGTTTCTCCTCTGACCTTGAAGTGGTCTTTCAGCGTGGTGGTTCGGGTTGCACCAAAGCTATCGTGGAATGAGACGACCCGCGGATTGTCGGCAAGTGTCCGCGCCCACAAGCTTCCAAGCCCCAGCCCAGCGAAGGCCACTTCGCAGACGAGCCACGCGCTCTCCAGTGCAGCCATCGAACCGCTCTTCAGAATCCATCGTCCCCATTCGGCGCCCGCGCGATTTTCAATAAAGTCGTAAATCCCTATCGCTCCTTGCGGCTTGCAGGAATCAGTATCTTCGATAATGAAATAGTAGTCGTCAGGACGCTCAAAGTAGCGTTCGATCCAGGCAACTTGATCCTCCACTCGCGGCGAAACCTCGTGAAGAAATCGGTTCAGCATCGGATCCGTCCGCAGCTCCACGATGAACGCGGCGTCTTCCATTGTGACCGGACGCAGCCGGTAGCGCACACACGCAAGGCGGATGCTATGCCTCACTTTTCTTCTCAATCGCCCGCGCGATTTCGTCCGAATCGCGCAGCCCAGCCATTTCTTCCTCACTGAATTGAACGCCGAAACGCTCTTCGAGCATCAAAATCAGCTGTACATGCTTTAGCGAGTCCCAAGTTGGCTCGGACTCACGCGTAATCGATTCGTTCCCCGTAATCGGACGCCCCACCGTGATGCTTAAGAGTTCCGCAACGCCATTTTTGATTTCACTGCGCTTCATCCTGCTAAGTTCTCCCATCGTGCGGTAACGCTGGCTTTTACATGTTCCTCTCGTTGCGGAACCTCTTCCCAGGAGATCCTTATAATGCTCCCGTCATTAATTTCCTTGGCTCCCGTGAATGCCGCCAGCCACATCCGCGCAGGTAGATTCCGCGGCCCCTCGCGAAAGCGAAAGGCTACATCCTGCAGCCGATGCTCTTCTAGGATTGGAGCAAGTGCCAGTGCAATCATCGGACTCTCCACGGTCCTCCCCAGCGCCCGGCAGCTTATAGCTACCTCATCGATCAACAGCGCATCGCCATCTTTCCGCGCAAAAACTGCCCCGATGATGCCGCTGTCGCAGAATCTGTCGCGCATGCCGATTGCTATCGTGAAGTGCTCCGGTGCCTCCAGGCTGCGCGCTACTTCCACTTCCGAAAACCTCCGAAGTCCCGTATTGAACTGATTTGTCTTCCGCGAAAGCTCCGCCAGTCGCCCGCACAAACTCATCGGATTCAGCGCGTAGGTCAACTCGATCTGCATTTCGCGGACGTAATCCGCTTCGGTGGTCGTGGCGCGCAACAGTTCTCGCTCTCGCGAGGCATCAAGGTCGTTCAAGCGAAGCGCTGTGGCGCCGTGCGCGCGGTACCCATTCAGGGCCGGATAATGTCTCAGCCAAAACAAGGTCTGTTCGGGATTCTGCGAATGCAATAGCGGCGTGTCCGGGCATGCCGCTCGCAGCTGTGAAATTTCACCCAAATTGTCATCCACAACAAGGATTGCATCCGTACCGATGCGGAGTTGCTCTGCAATTTTCCGCAACCCGTCTGCTTTTGAGTGCCAGCCGATGCTCCTCGCAGAAAATTCCGTCTCTTTGATCTGGAAATCCGCTCGTTTCTCGCATAATTCAGCGAAGTCGCGCTCGTCATTCTTCGATAGCACCGCTAGGAAAACTCCTTCTCCTCTCAACCGCAACAGTTCCTGATGGACAGCTTGATGCCCGGCACTTATCCGTATTCCGCTTGCTCCATCCTCCCCCAGCACGCCGTCGTAAAGTGTGTTGTCTAGATCAACCGCGACAGCCTTGATCCTCGGCAGCAATGCACTCGGCAGCCGTACCAGCCCGAGATTCCGTCCCATCTCGATGCTGGCGCTGTTGCTCAGTCGGGTTCCGGTCACGGTCGTCCGTTCATCGAAAAACCTGTCGCCCATCTCCTGCAAAATTCCCGCCACATTCCAGGTAAACGCCGACGGCAGCCGTTCCGCTATTCTTTCCAGGTCGCGATTGAACTTCTCGGCGCGCCCGTCCACCGATGCCCAGTTACAAACAATTATCGGCTTATCCGTCTTGCTACGCAGATTCCTTAGCCGGCCCGCAAACCACTCGCCGAACTCCTTCGTACCTGGCTTTTCTCCGTATCTGTCGAAATCCAGCGCAATCATTTGCACCGCGTCGGGATTAACATTAGAAAAACTGAGACTGTCGTCATAGTCGCCATATACGAACACCGGCCTCAGCCCGGAAAGCCACAGGAACGGCCCAACGACGCTTCCAACCAGCTCAAATGCATAGTTCCGGTGCACTTGCACGCGCACTTCCCGCAATCCCGGCGGCTCGCTCAGCTGCAACAGATCTGCACGTCTTACCGACGGTGCCGCTCGGATTTCTTCTTCGATGGAGTTCAGCAACGGCATCGTTGATCCAATCTCCCGATTATATCCAATGCCTCTGCGCCGGGCGAGTTCCCCCCGAATTGCCTCCGCCCGCGCCTTCACAGTAATATCTTTCCGATGACGCGAACCGCCCGCCCGCGTCATCATAATTGGCCAATGAGGAACCGCTAACTCATGAGCCTCGCCGACTGCCGCATCCTGGACTTTCCGCGCGTCAACGATCCTCGCGGCAATCTCACTTTCATTGAAGGCGGTCGCCACGTCCCCTTTGAAATCAAACGCGTCTACTATCTTTACGACGTTCCCGGCGGCGCCGAACGCGGCGGCCACGCTCACAAAGACCTCCACCAGCTCATCATCGCCATGTCCGGCAGCTTCGACGTCATCCTCAACGACGGCGCGCAGCAGAAGCGCTTCCATCTCAATCGCTCCTATTTCGGCCTGTACGTCTGCCCCATGATCTGGCGCGAACTCGATAACTTTTCCTCCGGCTCCGTCTGCATGGTCCTCGCCTCCAATCTCTACGACGAGGGCGATTACTACCGCGATTTCCAGTCATTCGTCAAAGCGCGCCAGCCATGAACGTCCCTTTTCTCGACCTCGCGCCCGCCTACGCCGAGCTTCGCGACGGCCTCGACGCCGCCTATCGCCGCGTCATGTCCTCCGGACGCTACCTCCTCGGCGACGAGCTCGAGCGCTTCGAATCCGAATTCGCTGCCTGCTGCGAAGCCGCGCACTGCATCGGCGTTGCCAACGGCCTCGACGCGCTGCATCTAATCCTGAGGGCCTACCGCATCGGCCCGGGAGACGAAGTCATCGTTCCAACCCACACCTTCATCGCCACTTGGCTCGCCGTTTCCTACGCTGGCGCCGCGCCTGTCCCCGTCGAACCCGACCCGCGCACTTTCAATCTCGACCCCGCCCGCATCGAACGCGCCATCACGCCGAAAACTCGCGCCATCGTTCCCGTCCACCTCTACGGCCAGCCTGCCGACATGGACCCCATCCTCGCCGTCGCTCGCCGCCACAAATTGAAAGTCATCGAAGACGCCGCGCAATCCCACGGCGCGCGCTACAAAGGCCGCCGCACCGGCTCGCTCGCCGACGCTGCCGCCTTCAGTTTCTACCCCGCCAAGAATCTCGGCGCTGTCGGCGACGGCGGTGCCATCACCACCAGCGACCCCGAACTCGCCGGCCGCCTCCGCGCCCTCCGCAACTACGGCTCGCGTCAGAAATACGACCACGCCTGCTTCGGCCTCAATTCCCGCCTCGACGACCTCCAGGCCGCCTTCCTCCGCGTCAAATTGCGCAAACTCGACGAATGGAACGCCCGCCGCCGCGCCGTCGCCTCGCGCTACCTCACCGCGCTCTCTTCTGTGCCTGCTCTCGAATTGCCTTTCGTCCCCCAATACGCCGAACCTGTCTGGCACATTTTCGCCGTCCGCCATCCCCGGCGCGACTCGCTGCAATCCTCTCTCACCGAAGCCGGCATCGGCACCCTCGTCCACTATCCCATTCCTCCGCATCTCTCCGGCGCGTACTCCTCCGCCGGATACAAACCCGGCGACTTCCCAATCAGCGAAGAAACTGCTAAAACTGAACTCAGCCTGCCCATCGGCCCTCACCTCTCGCCCGCCCAGCAGGACTCCGTCATCCAGGCGGTCCGCCTCTCATGCTGACGCCATCCCAAGCCGTCCAGCCGTCCTCCGCTCCATTGGTCAGCATGCTTGTGATCTGCTACAACCAGGCCCGCTTCGTTGTGGAAACCCTCGAAAGCGTCAAAGCTCAAACCTACAAGGACACAGAACTCATCATCGTCGACGACTGCTCCACCGACGACTCCGTCGCCGTCATCGAGCGTTGGCTCACTGAAAACAGAATTCAGTGCACCTTCATTCGTCACCAGAAAAATCAGGGCGTCTGCAGATCGCTCAATGACGCGCTCGCCGTCGCCACTGGCAAGTACATATCTGAGATCGCCGCCGACGACCTCTGGCTCCCCGACAAAATCGAGCGCCAAGTCGCCATCATGGAGTCCCAGCCCGACTCCGTCGGCGTCCTTTACAGCGACGCTTTCCAAATCGACGAAAACGGTTGTCCTTCCCCTGGCATGTTCGTCGCCGCCCACCGTGATCTGCCTGAAATGCCACAGGGTCAAATACTGAATACACTATTGGAAGGCAACTTTATTCCGGGAATGACCACGTTGATACGGCGAGACTGTTACGGCCAAGTTGGCACATACGACGAAAACTTGCCGTGGGAAGATTGGGATATGTGGATGCGCATCGCCCGTCACTATTCATTCCTTTATTCGTCTACGCCCTCAGCAAAATATAGATTTCACGGGCAGTCTTATTCACACTCCGATCCGGCGCGTATGTATAAGGATTCTTTCAAAATCTCCGTCAAGCAATTCCGTCTCGGGAGTCTGACAGAAGAGCAGAAATCAACGCTGGCTGGAACGATGATGAACTGTGCGCGGGAGGTGTACAGCCGAAATGACCCAGAGACAACCAACGTTTTATTGGACCTCTGGCAAACGACGGGAAATAAACGGGCCCGCCTGATGTACTGGTCTTCACGACTGGGAGTTTCCCTTCGGACCTTGCAACGAGTGTATGCCTTGCGGCTCAGATTCCGACATTTGCCCGCGCGGCTCCTGAAGAGTCAGTAACATGTGCGGTGCTAGTTTATTCTTGAGGGCGGACAATGAGAGTTAGCATCATCGTCCCCAATTACAATCATGCGCGCTTCCTTCGCCAGCGCATCGACACCATCCTTGCCCAAACTTTCCAGGATTTCGAACTCATCCTCCTCGACGACTGCTCCACCGACGACAGCCGCTCCATCCTCTCTTCTTACTCCTCCGATCCCCGCGTCCGTCTCGATTTCAACGACGCAAACTCCGGCAGCACCTACAAACAATGGAACAAGGGCGTCCGCCTTGCGCGCTGTGAATATGTCTGGATCGCCGAATCGGATGATTATGCCGACGAGCGTTTCTTGGAACGCCTGGTCCCTGCGCTCGACTCCAAGCCTGAAGTCGTCTTTGTCACCTGCCGCTCCTTGCACGTGGGAGAAGACGGTCAGCCGCAGCCTTATGCCGAGATCGATCTCCCTTACTTGGTGCGTTATGACACCACGATTGAAGTCGACGGCCGTGAGGAGTGCCGGAATCATTTTGTCTCCATAAATACTGTGTATAACGCCAGCAGCGTTTTGTTCCGCAAGTCCGTCTACGATCAGGTCGGCGGTGCAGACGAAACTTTTCGCTTCTGCGGCGATTGGAAGTTGTGGGCTGCCATGGCTCTCAGTGGCCGGATCGTTTACGTGAGCAAGGAGCTCAATTATCGTCGAGTTCACCATGCCACCGTGACTTCCGGCAGCGAGCGCGAAGGTCTGGCTCAGGCGGAATACCTTCGCGTGATGCGCTGGCTCCTCGGCAAAGTGAGGCCAACGGATTCAGCACGTCAAGGAATGACTCAAGTGGTCCGATGGTCCTGGACTCCCGCCGTTTCATCCTGGCACCTTCCTCTGCGCACGCGATTTTCAATTCTTCGCGATGCAATCGCAGTGGATCCCTCCAATACGCTGCGAGGCGTAATTCCGGCAGGGCTGGGTGCCTTGCGGCGGAAATTTGTGCGCCACTGGCATTCGATTCAGTCGGCAAGGAGAAGTGCGTGAGCGCGGACGCCGCCAAAGTCTCCGTCGTAATCCCGTGCTTTAACCACGGCGAATTTCTGCCCGAGGCCGTCGCCAGCGTCACCTCTATCCCCCGAAACGACGTCGAACTCATCGTCGTCGACGACGGTTCCACCGACGAACGCACGCGCAAAGAAATGGACGCCCTCGCCGCGCGGGGCGTCCACGTCATCCGCCAAGAGAACAAGGGGCTGCCGGCCGCTCGCAATATCGGCATTCGCGCCTCCACGGCTCCATACATTTTGCCGCTCGACGCTGACGACCGTCTCCGTCCCGCCTATGTCGAGCACGGAATTCGCATCCTCGATGCGAATCCCAAGGTCGGTGTCGTCTACGGCGACCTCCAGTTCTTTGGCACCATGAACCATCGCCGCACTGTCGGCCCACTCGATTCTCTCCGCCTGATGCAGCAGAACTACATCAATCCTTGCGCCGTGTTCCGCCGCGCCGTCTGGCAGCAGAATCAGGGTTATGACGAAACAATGACCGACGGTTTCGAGGATTGGGAGTTCTGGATTGGCGCCGTGGAACACGGTTGGCAGTTTGCCTATGTCCCCGAGATCCTCTTTGATTATCGAAAAGCCGAAGACTCCATGTATATCCGCGCTTGCAAAGTCGAAGACAAGATCGCCCAGTTCATCGTCGCTAAACATAGTGCTTTCTATAGGCAAGTATTTTTGCAACTGGCCTTCGAGCACGACTCCGGCAAAGCTACATTTCGCAATCTTCGTCGCATCATAAAGACTCGCATCAAACAGAAGCTTCGAATGAATGGTGCCTGAGTTTGCTCAACGCCGAGCGTTTGAGAAAAATCGCATTCATCACCTCAATGGAAGACAGCCTCTGGGGTGGAAGCGAATTCTTGTGGGCCGGCGCTGCGGAAAAGCTCGCGCGTCGCGGCGCGCAAGTCTCCGTCAGCGTCAAAGATTGGGGCATCCCTGTAAAGCAAGTCGAGCAGCTTCGCGCCGCAGGCTGTCGCATTTTCAAACGGCCCGTTCCCGCTCTTCTGCGGCGCGTCGCTCGCAAACTTCCTCCGTGGCACGATTACGCCCGGCGCCATGTCAAGAAAATCGCCACGGGCGCCGACCTGGTTGTCCTGTCCCAGGGAAGCACCAGTGAATCCCTGGAATGGATGGAAGCCGCTCTCTCTTGCGGTCTAAGGTACGCGGTCATCTCACAGACAGCTGCCGAGGCGTGGTGGCCGGATGACGATGCCATCGAGAGATTAGCGGCCGCTTACGAAGGCGCTTCCCGCGCTTTTTTTGTTTCCGAAGCGAATCTCAATTTAACGCGCCAGCAATTTGTTACCACCCTCCGCAACGCCCGTGTCGTCCGCAATCCCTTCAATGTCCGCTACGATGCTCGGCCCCGCTGGCCTTCAACTTCCTCCGATGAGCTGCGCCTCGCCTGCGTCGGTCGCCTGGATGCCGCCTCAAAGGGCCAGGACATCCTCTTCCAGGTGTTGGATCTTCCGCGCTGGCGTGAACGCAGCGTTCACGTAACGCTCTTCGGTTCGGGACGAACCGAGCGCGCCCTGCGCCGCTGGGCTGAAGTGCTCAAGCTTCCCAACCTGACCTTCGGAGGCTTTTCTGAAAACATCGAACAGGTTTGGAGCACCCACCATGCTCTGATTCACGCCTCGCGCTGGGAAGGCATGCCTCTCGTTCTCGTCGAAGCCATGCTTTGCGGTCGCCCTGCCATCATCACCGACGTCGCCGGCGCCCGTGAACTCGTCCGCGACAACGTTAACGGCTTCCTCGCCAAGGCTCCCACCGTCGAACTCCTCGACCAAGCTATGAACCGCGCTTGGGAGAATCGTCACCGCCTCAAAGAAATGGGTGAACAAGCCGCCGTCGATGTCCGCAAATTCGTCGGCCCCGACCCGGTCGAAGATTTCGTCCGCGAACTCCTCGCGCTGGTCGGCTCGCCCGCCCCGGCCACTGAATCCGCGCCTCAGCGCGCCCTGGAAGCACATGACTAAACGGGCTTGCCTTTCGTGTTTTTCTTCCTATTGCGCAGCGTTCTTGCGCGTGTGTTCCGTCGGCCCGGGCCGCTGCGACCTCGAATTCGCGGCTCCCGAGGAGGCTCGCCCATGACGCCCATGACCGCCCCATTGACAATTTTCAATCGCGTGGTATACTGGGTTTTCGTTTCTGGGAGGGCCGCTGAAGAAATCGGCGGCCTTTTCGCTTTTTATGCGCTTTCTAAATTCTAATCGAGGAAATATGGATTATTAGAACCTCATGCAACTTACACAAAACAAAAGATCGGAGGCATTTCTAATCGAGTTTTTTTGCGTTTTTTTTTCAACTTTGTCCGTTTCCGGACATGCCGTTTTCGAGGCCATTTAGCCCATGCCTCCGCGCGTCTCCGTCCTCGTCAATACCTACAATCACGAGCGCTTCATCGCCCAGGCCATCCAAAGCGTTTTGGATCAGGACTTTCCCCCCGATCAAATGGAAATCCTCGTCGTCGACGACGGTTCCACCGACGGCACTCCGCAGGCTCTCCAGCCTTTTCTCCCGCGCATCCGCTACATTCGCAAAAAAAACGGCGGTCAGGCTTCTGCGTTCAACGCCGCCATTCCTGAACTCCACGGCGAATTTGTCGCTTTTCTTGACGCCGACGATTGGTGGGCAAAAAACAAACTATCCGCAGTGCTCGCCGTTTTCCAAAATGACCCATCCATCGGCACAGTCGGCCACGCATATTACTGCTGTCACGAGCAGGACCGTCCCGGTAATAACTTGACCGAAATCGTCTCGCCCGACGCTTCCACGCGAATCACTCTTTCAAACCGCGAAGGCGCCCGTCGCGCCGACCCGCTTCGCGTTTTCTTCGGAACGAGTCGCCTCGCCGTTCGCAAAACGATTCTTGATCGCTTGCCGCCCATTCCCGATGACCTTGTTTTTTCCGCGGATGCTTTTGTTTTCACTGTGGCGATGGCCCTTGCCGATGCCTATGTCCTCCGGGAGCCGCTGTGCTTCTATCGTTTGCACACGGAAAATCTCCACGCCTTCCGCTCGAAGGACGTAGCGAAACAGCAGCGCAGATACATGATTCTCAGAAAGCTTCTGGAAGTGTTGCCAGTCGCACTTGCAGCCGTGGGCACATCTCCGGGAATTACGTCTGCCTTGCTGCGTGCGGATCAATTGGAAGCTGAACAGCTCAAGCTTCGCTACAATGGAGGGTGGCCCTGGGAAACTTTTCGTACGGAACTGCGAGGTTTCCGGCAAGCGTACCGAAGCTATAGCGTTAGCTACGCCCTTTACAAGTGGGTGCTCCTCGTCTCTACGCTGCTGATGCCGCCGCGCGCTTTTTATCGTCTTCGCGACTGGTATGCAGAACACAACCTGCGAAGATTTCGAAGGGTGCTTGGCGAGCCCGTTCCTACCGCGTCGATTCAGCCGCGTCGCGCGAATGAGCTGGAAAATTGAGCCCAGGAGAATTATTCAGTAATCGCCGCCGTGTCCTTGAAACATCGGTGTAAACTCCACCGCTTTCGCTTCCGTTCCGTCGTGCACCGCATAGCTGATCGAGTGTCCGTCCTCGCCATCCGACCACAGCGACGCCGCGCCGTGCACCCCATCTTTGTTCATCGCATAGAACTGCAAATCGAACAGCTTCAGCCGCGCCTTGTCGAAATCATAGTTGTGCACCACGCGATGCAGCGCCTCCATGCACGCATCCGTCGGCGACATTCCGCGCCGCATCATTTCCACCACGGTATGTCCGCCCGCAATTTTAATGTTTTCCTCGCCGCGCCCCGTCGATCCCGCCCCGCCCACTTCCGGATCCAAAAATAATCCCGCTCCGATGATTGGCGAATCGCCGACGCGTCCGGAAATTTTCCACGCCAGCCCCGAAGTCGTCGTCACGCCGGACATTTCTCCCTTTTCATTCACCGCCAGGCAATTGATTGTTCCCGTCGGCGGATGCGCCACCACGTGCCGTATCCACGGAGCCCACGCCTCACGCTCCGGCGTATCCAGCAATTCCGCCAGCTCTTTGTTGAATTCCGGAGAGTCCAGCCCCGGCCGCCAGTCCTTCGAGCTTTGTGCCTTCCATGCCAGCCACGCGAGCCGTGATTTGTCCGTCAGCAAATCCATCGGCTCGAATCCTTCGTCAATCGCAAACTGCGTCGCGCCCTGGCCCACAAGGAAAGTGTGATTCGTCCGCTCCATTACCACGCGCGCCACCTTCGCCGGATTTTTAATCTTCTCGATCGCGCCCACCGCGCCGCACTTCTGCGTCGGCCCGTGCATCACGCACGCATCGAGTTGCACCACTCCGTCTTCATTCGGCAATCCGCCGTATCCCACCGTGTTGTCGTTCGGATCGTCTTCCACCGGCGTCACGACAGCGAGCACCGCATCCATCGTGTCGCCCGTCGTGCGCAACACCTGCATCCCCGCGTCCAGATGATGCAGCCCGTTCATCGCCGAAATAATGCACGGCCGCTTTCCATTCGACGCCGCTTGCTGCGGTTTAACCGCGGCAAACGCGCCGCTCGCATTTTTTTCGTCTTTCGCTGCAACCGCACCAAACACACCGCCGGCACTCGCTGCAATTCCTCCGGTCAACGCGCTCACGCAGAATTTCCGCCTTGTCCAAATCGGCCAGTTTTTCATCTTCGCCTCTCTAAACTCGCAATGGCTAGCCCCTCCGCCTCGACACACGCCGCATCAGTCGCCGCTCGCGAAATCAGTTTCGGTTCAAAGGCCAGCCACGCCACAACGTGCGTATCAACGAGAATCACTTGAGATTGCCCCACTGTTCCGCGCCAAGGGTTGGAGCAATAATATTCCCGGCAACGGTCCCCTTGCCGGCGAGGAACTCGCAAATATCGTCCGACGAGCTTTGCCACGGCTTTTCCCCGTTTCGTGATTACCACGGTTTCATGCTTTGCTTGAACCTCATCCATGACCGCAAGACATGCTTTTGAACGAACGTGCCGCCATCTGCCGCACGATTCCCTCCTGCCGATTCCATGGTCATTACACCATAGTTATTTGTCACGCAAGTTTGAAGATCGTCGCTGGTTCTGGATCGGGGCAGAACAAGTCAGGATTCTAACTGACCCGCTTATCAGGTGCAGATCCGCTTGAACCACACTCCCGGCGGTGCTAAGCTCGGTCCGAGAGTTTGGAATATGAGCAAGCTGCATATTCTCCTCGCTGCGGTCGTCGCTTTCATTCTTGTGGGATTCATCGTCCTCTTATCCGGAAATCCTTACGTTCTTGGCTCCGGCCGTGTCGCCCAGGCAGTGCCCAAGAGCTGGCTGCGATTTCTCGGCCCGCGCTCTCATCCGCTCCAATAATCGCCCAGTCGTCGAGCACCGGACCAATTGCGACGCAATTCACTCCTCTCTTTCTCCCAGTCGATCCATTGGCCTTCTTGCTTCAACTGTCCGTCGCGTTACTTGTTTTCCTGATTGAGCTGTGTTTAGATGCGCTCATTCTTGGGTTGCCTTCGAGGTGGCGTCCATGGCGAATGCCGATTTGCGCCCCATGACCATTGGCGAAGTTCTGGACCGCATGTTCCGGTTGTACAAGGAGAGGTTTTGGCTCTTCGCCGGAATCATGTGCTTTCCCTACATCGTCCTTTTTGTTGTGAACACCAGCTTTGGATTGTTGGCTCGCAATACGCGTGCGTTGACGCAAGCTGGCAGCGTCAGTCCAGATGCGGCCATAACCGCAGGCTTGACCATCCTCGGCGCCTCCCTGCTGGTGCTCGTTGTGACCTTTGTGGTCACCGGCGTCGGTCACGCTGCCACTACCTTTGCCGTTTCCGACCTCTATCTGGATCGTCCGGTCAGCGTTCGGGGAGCCTTCGCTCATCTTCGCGGGCATGTCCTGCAGGTTTTGGGCGTGATTTTCGTGACCGGCCTGATCATATTTGTCGGGTGCATTTTTCTGATCGTTCCCGGAATCATTCTGGCTTGCCGCCTGGGTGTGAGCGTTCCGGTCGCCATGCTCGAAGATTGCTGGCCCGGCAGGGCCATTAGCCGCAGCATGGAATTGACAAAAGGCTTTGCCATGCAGATGTTTCTCATTTTCATTTTGGTTTTCGCGCTGTCGTTTGGAGTTTCCATCGCCTTGCAAATGCCGTTCACCATCCTGGCCGCCACTCCGCGCCCTCACGTACTCCCTTTCGGATTGATGATACTGCAATATGCATTCAGCTTTATTGGGCAAGTGCTCGTGGGGCCGATCGGCGCAATCGCTTTCTGCCTGATGTATTACAACCTGCGGGTCCGCAAGGAAGGTTTCGACGTGGAGCATCTCATGGCGTCGTTGGACGCAGGCCCGGCTGCCGGCAGTTCCAGTGCCGGCCCTGTGCCAGCCTGAATTTGATTTGCAACGGTGCACGATTATAAAAACGGCCTCCAAACTCCCTTTCATGTTCTTCTGCATTTCAGCATTCGCTTTTTTGGTCGCGTCTCCGCGAGTTCGGGCTTATTCTGCGCCGCAGGACGTTGCCAGCCCTGCCGTTTTGAGCCTTCATGCGTATGAAGCGCAACTCGAAGACCTTTCTCTCGAGCTCGACCGGATAAGATCGCAGCCCGCCCAGATTTCACGTCTTCGAAGTGCGTTGCCTTCCGAATGGGTCGTCGGCGTCGACGGCGACGAATACCGCGTCCCCGCCGACTGGCTCGCTTCCGCCTTGGCGGACATGCAAGTGCACCCGAAAAAGGCCGATAGCGTTCTGCACGATCTGAAATTCCGTCTGGCTGCGATGCGCAAAGCGGCTCTCGAACTCGAGAAGCCCGCAACTGGAATTTCCGAGACGGCTGCGCGAGCAGACCTGAACGAAATCCTCGCGCGCCGCGAATTTGCCGGCGCCACCGGACCCACCGCTTTTCAACGCCTGGAAGAGCGCATCATACGGTGGCTTTTTGGGTGGGTGGACCGTTTGTTGCAATGGCTGCACATCAGCGCGAAAATGGGAAATCGGTTGGCATGGACCTTTATCGTTATTGTCTTTCTCCTGATTGTCTACTGGGCTTACCGCGCCGTCTCGACGCGCACGCAGAGAATTGAAATGCCTTCCGCGGAGCCATCCGAAGCGCAGGATTCGCGCGCCTGGGCTTCCGACGCGCTGGCTGCCGCTGAGCGCGGCGAGTACCGGGAGGCCATTCGCTGCGCCTATTGGGCTGCAATCGTGAGGCTAGAGGACAAGAAGATTCTTTCGCGCGACCGTTCGCGAACGCCCCGTGAATCGTTGCGTCTCTTGCACGCTCATGCGCACGAACAAGGTTTGCTTCGCGATTTAACGACGCGCTTCGAACTGGTCTGGTACGGCTACCGGAATCCCTCCGCAGCGGACTGGTCCGGCGCAAGAATGCAGTTGGAGAAAATCGGATGCCTCGCGGCCTCGACTCAGCCGACCGCAAACTCCTGATCGGTACGGGGATTGTCTTCGCTCTCCTTGTCGCCGTATCGGTGTTGTTTGCCCCTGCCCAGAGCAGCGGAAGCGCGGGTTTTCCCTCGAGCTATTCTCCATCGTGGGACGGCGCGGAAGGCGCGTTCCTGCTGCTCCAGAAACTCGATTACCGCGTCTCTCGCTGGGAGCATCCTCCGACGGATTTGCCAATCGACGCGTCCGGCAAAGTTCTTGTCCTTGCCGATCCTTTCCAATCGCCCTCCGAAGAAGAGCGCTATGCCATCAGCGAGTTTATTCAGCGCGGCGGCCGGGTCATCGCCACAGGCCCTTCCGCCAGTGGTTTTCTGCCCGAAGCCAAAGCATTCCACGAGGGAGACCCGTTCGAGCAGCCCGAAAACTTCCACGCCCTCATTCCTTCGCCAATCACACGCGGAGCGCCGCAGATCACCATGATGGCGCCCGCTTCCTGGCAGCCCGATTCGTTCAGGCAACTGGTCGTCTACGGAGACGAAGATACTGCCGCCGTCGTGGCCTATCCATTCGGCAGGGGTGAAGTCATCTGGTGGGCCGGTGCCACTCCGCTCACGAATCAGGCCATCCGCAATTCGGGCAATCTTGCGTTCTTTTTGAACTGTGTCGGCGCATCCCGCGAAAACGAGATTTTGTGGGACGAATACTTTCATGGCGTCCACGGCTCTCTTTTTACGTTTCTTGGACGGACTCCTCTGCCGTGGGGCGCCGCTCAATTCGGCCTGATCCTTCTGGCCATTTTCGTCTCGTATTCGCGGCGTTTGGGGCCAGTCCGCGCGCCGCTGGCACAGTCGCGCCTTTCGCCTTTGGAATTCGTCGATACTCTCGGCGATCTGTATGCTTTTGCCCACGTCTCATCCGCCGCGGTCTCAATCGCGTACCGCCGCTTCCAATTTGTGCTGACCCGCAAGCTGGGCCTTGCCCTCGACACATCTCCAGCCGACCTGGCGAAGAGCGCCGCAGAAAGCTTGGGTTGGGACGAAGTGCCCCTCGCAGATACACTCAAGCGCTGCGAACTTGCTTCTAAGAACGAGAACATCAGCGACACTGAGGCGGCGAAATTGGTTCAGCACCTCCACGATTACTCCGCGCTTCTCGAAGTCCGCCGCGTCCACGCCGGCGAAACACAAACAGAAAGGCACACGGAATGAAAAATGCACAGGAGCTGGCTGCTTATGTCCATGAGGAATGCGCGAAAGTAATCGTCGGCCAGGACGAAGTCCTGCGGCAATTGCTCCTGGTTCTATTTGTCGGCGGCCACGCCTTGCTTGAAGGAGTTCCCGGCCTCGCGAAAACGCTCGCCGTCAAAACTATCGCGCGCGTTTTCGATTTGAAATTTCAGCGCGTCCAGTGCACGCCCGACCTCATGCCTGCCGACGTGCTCGGCGCAAACGTTTTCAATACCGCTTCGAGCGCCTTCTCGCTTCACAAGGGCCCGATTTTCACTGACCTTCTCCTCGTCGATGAAATCAATCGCACGCCGCCGCGTACCCAGTCGGCCTTGCTCGAAGCCATGCAAGAGCGCCAGGTCACCATCGACGGAGTACGCCACCCTCTTTCGCGATTCTTTTCCGTATTCGCGACGCAGAATCCTATCGAGTTTGAGGGCACCTATCCCCTCCCGGAAGCGCAGCTCGATCGCTTTCTCGTAAAAGTCCGCGTCAGCTATCCGGACGCCGAACAGGAAATTCGTGTGCTCGAAAGATTCCATGAGGGCTTCGATGCATACGAACCGGAGAATGCCGGGCTTGGCAAAGTTGAACCCGATGCTCTGCAGGCCGTGCGCGCAGAAATTGCGCGCGTTCGAGTCGAACCGGCGCTGTTTCGCTACGCTGTTTCTTTAGTCGCGCGCACGCGCACTTGGCCCGCTGTCAACCTCGGCGGCAGCCCGCGCGCCGCCGTCTACCTCATGCTTGCGGCAAAAGCTGTGGCCGCGATGGAAGGGCGCGATTACCTCATTCCCGACGACGTGAAGCACGCCGCTCATCCCGTGCTGCGCCATCGCTTGATTCTCAAGCCCGAAGCCGATCTCGAAGGCATCACCGCCGACCAGGTCATCCGCGAAGTGGTCCACGCCGTGGAAATTCCCAAGTGACCGAGCCCGGCCATCTTCTTCCTCCGGCAGCCGGCGCCCGCGCCAAGCCCGCTTCGCGCGCACCGTTTGCCTTTGGCCGGCGCTTTTTTCTGCTTTTGCTGATTGGCTTGGTTTGGCTGGGACCTGCCTGGGCCCACCCGCAATACATCGGTGTAATGTTTGCCTGGGACGTTGCGGCATTGCTGTTTTGGCTATGGGATCTCCGCCGCATTCCGCCTCCCACGCAGCTTGAAATCCGCCGGATTTGGCTCGAACCTGTACAGCTTTGTGTCGAAAGCCATGTGCGCGTCGAAGTACGCAATTTTGGCAAAGAGTTCATCCTCGCAGAGCTCTTCGACGACCTTCCGCCGGCTTTTCGCAGCGAAGGTTTTGAGACGGAAATCGCAGTCCCGCCCGCCGAAACCGCCGGCGTCCGCTATTCCGTGAACCCGCAGGAACGCGGAGACGCCACCGTAGGCCAGATTTTTCTGAAGTACGGAACTTCCTGGCGCCTCGCGCAACGCTGGGCCGTCGTTCCTCTCTCGCAAAAAATCCGCATCTACCCCAATCTCGACGAAGCCAAGCGCGACACCATCTATCTGATTCGCAGCCGGCAGGTCGCCCTGCAGGCGCGCCACAAACATCTTCGCGGCCAGGGAAGGGAATTCGAAAGCCTTCGCGATTATCAGGAAGGCGATGAATGGCGCAACATCTGCTGGACCGCCACAGCGCGGCGCGGCAAGCTCATCTCAAAAACGCATCAGTTCGAGCGCAATCAGTCCGTGTGGCTCGTGCTCGACACCGGCCGCCTGCTGCGCGCCCGTGATCAGAGCCTCGCCAAGCTCGATTACTCCGTCGGCGCCGCGCTCTCCATGGCCCAAGTAGCCCTGTACTCGGGCGATCGCGTCGCTCTTCTCTGTTACGGGCGCCGCATCAAGCAGCGTCTTTCGCCGGGCCACGGTCGCGACCACTTGCGCGCTTTCATCGAATCCCTGGCGCAGATCGAAACCGAAAATCTCGAAGCCGATCATCTGCGCGCAGCGCAAACCCTGCTCTCGGTGCAAAAGCGGCGCAGTTTGGTGATCTGGTTCACTGATCTGGCGGAAACCGCCGCAGTGCCCGACGTAATCGAAAGTTCCTTATTGCTCGCGCGCCGCCATCTGGTCTTGCTGGTGGTCATGGCGCAGCCTGAACTCCGCGAACTGTTGCGCTCGCGCCCCGAAGACGAGTCCGCGATGTTTCACTACGTCGCTGCCGAAGAAATCGTCCATCGTCGCGACGCGCTGCTCGGCATGCTGCGCCAGCGCGGCGCTCTTACGCTCGAGATCGAGCCTTCCAAGGCTTCCGCAGCGGTCGTCAACGAATACCTGCGCATCAAAGAGCGCGGAGTTATTTAACGCCGGCTCCGGCGTCCGTTGTGGGTCGGTTTGAATTTCCTTCCGTGACACAATAAATCAGTATTCCAACCGACCCATTACCCTGGCGTCCTGATTTCCGCGGTAATGGGTCCCGCATCGGAAGGTTTTTTTGAAAGGTACAGCACCAGCAACGACGCGAGCGCGGCTGCCACCAGGAATTTCACCGGAACCGGCAGGTTCGAAGGCGAAACGAATCCCTCCACGAATCCCGCCACCAGCAGCAGCGGAATCGAGCCCAGCACCAGTCGAACGCTGCGCGCTCCTGCTCTTGCCAGCGCCGCGCGCCGCGGGAGCCTGCCCGGAAACAACAATCCTCGCGCGATTCCCAGCCCCGCTCCTCCCGCAATGAAAATCGCCGGAAGCTCCAGAACACCGTGTGGCGCCACGAAGCTCCACAGCTGCAAACTCATGCCTTCGCGCCAGCATGCCTCTCCCACCACGCCGATCAGCAGCCCGTTCAGCAGCATCATCCATACCGTGCCGATGCCCGCGGTGATGCCCAGCGCAAACGTCGTGAACGCAACCGTGAGATTGTTTGTCAGGATCGCGCTCGACGCCAGCGGCTTTATCGTCACAATCGAATGCGTCCACATCTGATGGTGTTCGATGCTGTCGACCATGTTTGGTCCCAGCAGAAATCGCGTAAACCCCGGGTCGCCCAGCGCCGTTAGAAACCCCGCCGCTCCCGCCGCCAGGAAAATAACGAACGCGGCGAGCGTATCCGGAAATGTTTCCCTGAATATCTGCGGATATTCATCCTTATAGAACGTCCAAATCCCTTTCGGCTTCGCGCGCCGCCCCGCATAAATCAGGTTGTGCGCGCGTCCCATCAATTGATTGAGATAAATCGCAAGTTGCGCGCTGGTCACATCTTCGCGAACCGTTGCCAAATCGGACGCGGTCTGACGATATAATAGCGCCAGTTCCTGAAGCTCAGCGGGGCTCAAGGTCGAGACGCTGCGGCGCGCGCGTGTGCCGACGAGCTCTTCGAGCCGGGTCCAGTGTTGCCGCCGTTTTTCAAGCCACCGAGTGGAGAGCAATGAACTCCTCTGGCGACAATCTTACCATCGACACTCCCGAGCAGACCTCTCTGCAGTTTCCACTTGCCGGAGTAGGCAGCAGGTTCGTCGCTATGTTTGCAGACACAGTCATCCAGGTGATTGTGGGCGCGGCGGTGGTCCTCTTCGCCGCTCTTCTCCACTTGTTTCGCTGGATGCCCGCAATGGGCACGCAGTGGACCATCGCTCTCGTCGTGCTCGTGATTTTTCTTTTGAACTCGGGTTACTTTGCATTCTTCGAAGCTGTCTGGAACGGCCAAACTCCCGGCAAGCGCCAGTTCCAGATTCGCGTCATTAAGGACGATGGCCGTCCCATCAGTGCTTTCGATTCCGTCGCTCGGAATTTCCTGCGTATCGCCGACGAGCTGCCCGCTCTGTATATGGTCGGCGTCGTCAGCATCCTGGTCAGCAAGCAAAATAAACGCTTGGGAGATTTCGTCGCCGGCACCGTCGTCATTCACGAGCAAACCATCCAGGAAGCCCGCCCGTTCCTGCAAACAGCAAAGTCTGAGGAATCCGGCCCGGTGTACGACACTTCGCGCATCACCTTGGATGAACTGAACGTCATCGAAGCGTTCCTCAATCGCCGCGATAGTTTTGATCCTGCCCTGCGAACTTCCATGGCCGCCAGGCTTTCAAAGCGCATTGCCGAAAAGCTGGGCGTTCAAGTCGGGGGCTGGCCGCAAACGGAAAAATTTCTCGAGGCCGTTCACGAACAGTATCGCTCCGTCGGACACATGCGTTAGCTTCGCGCGTCCGAGGCCGTGCGCCTTTCCACCCTTCCGCGTTCGTGCTAGTTTTCTTTCCGAATGCTTTCGGGCCTTAAAGCACCTGCGACCTGCGCCGCTGTTCTCGCAATCTCAATCGCGCTCTGCCCGGCGGCATCGGATCCGCGTCAAAACGCCGCATCTTCGCCCACGTTCTATAACAACGTCCTCCCCATCGTGCAGCAGCACTGCCAGGCCTGTCATCGCGCCGGGGAAATTGCTCCCATGCCTCTCGTCACTTACGCGCAGACGCGCCGCTTCGCCGGGCAAATCAAATTGAACGTCACGCACGGCATCATGCCGCCGTGGTTTGCCGATCACTGCTGCGGCCATTTTTCAAACGATCCATCGCTCACCGCGCAGGAAATCTCCACCCTCGCCGCTTGGGTCGACGCGGGCGCTCCCGCGGGCAATCCGCGCGACGCCCCTCCTCCGCGCCATTGGGCGAATGGTTGGATCGTTCCTCAGCCCGATGAAGTCATCACCATGCCCGCGCCCGTCTCCATCCCGGCCACGGGCGACGTGGAATACACCTACGAAATCGTGCCCACGCACTTCACCAAAGACGAATGGGTCGAAAAATCCGAAATCCGCCCTTCCAGCCGCGCCAACGTCCATCACGCCGTCGTTTATATTCGCCCGCCGAATTCCAAATGGCTCGAGCACGCACCCATCGGCGTTCCGTTCACCGCTTCCACGCTCAAAAACGCGCAAGACCAGCGCGACGCAAAATGGACCGACAGCGACATCCTTCTCGTCTACGCGCCCGGCAGTTCACCCGACAACTGGCCGCCCGGAATGGCAAAATTCATCCCCGCGGGATCCGATCTTGTTTTTCAAATGCATTACATCACCAAGGGCCGCGTCGCCACCGACCAAACCAGCATCGGCCTCGTTTTCTCCGAGCAGCCGCCCGCGCAGCGCGTGCTCACTCTGCAGCTCACCAACGACTGGTTCCTCATTCCGCCCAACGATCCAGACTATCGCGCCGAAGTCCACGGCACGCTCCCGAACGATTGCACTCTGCTGAGCTTTTTTCCTCACATGCATCTGCGCGGCAAGAAATTCGAATACAACATCGTTCTCGACGAACCCAATGGCCGCGAAACCATCGAACCGCTTCTCCGCGTAAATTACAGTTTTTACTGGCAACTGAGCTACCGCCTCGCGCAGCCTCTTTTCCTGAAGGCGGGAACCGAGCTCCAGGCCGTCGCCTGGTTCGACAATTCGAAAAACAATCCGCACAATCCCGATCCGGACGTCGCCGTCCGCTGGGGCGACCAAACCTCCGACGAAATGATGGTCGGCTTCTTCGACGTCGCCGTCCCCGCCTCCATCGACAAACAGCACTTCTTCATCCGCCCCTCCCGCAGCACGACCGCGCACCATTCGCCGCGCTGATCTTCTTCATTCTCTGTCGCTTTCCTGAGATTTCTTTGATCCATTGACCGATTCGCTGTGGTATTTTCACTGCATCCCTAGCGTTTCCGCGTTCGAACGTAAACGAATCGTCACGGGGTTGTGCGAATATGCCAAACGAGACAGTCAAGGAGCGCTTGGCGCATGATGTTGGTCTCTGGCTCTCTGACGGCCTCGTTTCCAAGGACACCCACGATCTTCTCCGCCAACGTTACGGCTCCCAGGCCTTCGGTATCGCAAAAGCCGTAAAGTCCTTGGGCGTCGCCGGCGGGATCGTTGCCTTTTTTGGACTCCTCGGCCTCATCGCCGCCACCTCCGGTTCGCGAACTTTTGTCGGCTTCCTGCTGCTCCTTTCAGGCGCGGCCATCGCTGCGGCAGGAATCCGCCTTTCGAGCGACAAGCTCGGCCGCTATCCCACTTCCTCAAAGGCTCTTCTTTGTCTCGGTGTAGTCACCGCAGCGCTCGGTATCGGCGCCGTAATAAACGCTCTTGGCGCGAACGATCAGAGCACTCTCTTCCTGACCGGGATCCTCGTCGTCGTGCCTGCCGGAATTCTCGCGTATCGCTTCAAGAATTCTTTTCTCCTTTACTTGGCCCTCATCGTTTTCTTCCATTGGGTCGGCTCGTGGACGGACATGTACGGGCGCTCCACGTACGAACTCGCCATCGACGACCCTCGTTTGATGTGCTTTGCCGCGCTCGCCGCCGTGCTTGTCGGCCTCTACCACGAGCGATCTCTGCGTGAGCAAACCGTCCGCTTTTATCAGGCCTACGAAGTCATGGGCTTGATGTATCTGAATTTGTCGTTGCTGATCCTCACCGTCGATCCTCCCGGTGGAACTCGCGAGCAAACTCTGTGGGTCGGCCTCTGGTTCATCGCCGCGCTGTTGCAGATCATCGCAGGCGCGCTCCAGCACAATTCACTTTTCACCGGCTTCGGCGTCACTGCAATGGCCATCAATTCCTATACTCGCTACTACGAGGACTTTTGGAACCGCATGCACAAGGGCGTTTTCTTCCTGCTAGGCGGAGCCGTCCTGTTCGCAGCGGGCGCGTTATGCGAAGTAGCGCTGCGGCGATCGCAACGAGGACCCGCATGAGCGTGAAACTCAATCGCCGCATCAACGCCGAGCTCGATGCTCTCGTCGCTCAAGACGTACTGTCGCCGCGCGAAGCCCGCAGAATCGCCGAGCGCTATCCAACCACGCCTTGGGACATGCTTGTCCTCGTCCGCTGGTTCACCATTCTCGGGGCCGTCGCTGCCGGCGCAGGCGCCATAATTCTCGCGAAGGAATATGTGAAGGCCATTCACCTTGCCGAACTTGGGCTTGCACTTGCCACTGTCGGACTCATTTGGCTCGGACGCCATCTGGCGCGCGCAAAGGGCCTCGTCAAGACGGGTGCCGCGCTGGAAATGGCCGGCGGCTTTGCATTGCAAGGCGTGATTTTCGTTCTCGCGATCGATTTTTCTCATGGCTCGAAAAACTGGCCTGCGCTCGTCGGGATTCAGTCTCTCGCGCTGGCGATCCTCGCCTACGCATTGAAAAACCGCCTCGTGCTCATCCACGCGGGCATTTGCTTCTTTGTATTTTTCGGTGGCGAAAGCGGTTATGACTCCGGCTGGGGCGCCTACTGGCTCGAAATGACCTATCCCATTCGTTTTCTTGCCATGGGATTTGTGTTTCTCGGCGCTGCTTGGCTCCATGCAGCAGTGCTCAAGCGTGCCTGTCAAAATTTTTCGCGCGTCTACGCTCACCTCGGACTCATCGACATCCATTTCGCTCTGTGGTTTCTTTCCGTCTTTGGCTATTTCAGCCGAACCGTTCGCTGGAACGCCAGCGACGGCGAGCGAGCTGCGTTCAGCGCCCTGTGGGCATTGGTCAGTGTGTTTTCTCTCTGGCTCGCGGGAGCGACCGGTCAGAAGATTCTGAAAAGCTATGGCATGACGTTCTTGATCATCAACGTCTACACCTTCTATTTCCAGTTCGTCGTGGATAGGTCGGGAAGCCTCTGGTGGCTGCACCTGCTCTTGGTGGGAGGGAGCCTCGTAGGACTCGGCTTCGCCCTCGAACGCCGCCTCCGCCGCCCCTCCGAAAGCGCCCCCCTCGCCCCCTCGTCATGATCGGTCCTCAGGCGTCCCATCCTTCGCACCCGCTTTCTCAACAAAGAAACTGATTCGCGACGCTTGCCACGTTTTTCTGCTCTTGCCTCAATCTCCATCGAATGTCACAGTAGCCGCCTGCTAAGGTCTGCACATCATTGAAGAAAGGCGTGAAATGAATCGTCTCGCGAAACTCGCATCCATTTTCTTCGTAACCGCACTGGTAAGCTCCGCCGCCTTCGCTGCGCCCGCGCTCGGCCCCGACACGCCACCCAAGCCTTCGCCCGCCGTCGAACAAGCCATTCGCGCCATGTCCGGCGCGCACGAAATCTCCGAAGCCGCAATCTCGCCCGACGGCCGCCGCGTCGCCTGGGTCGAATCGCTCACCGAAAAAAACGGCGCGCCTTCGTCGAATTCTGCGATCTACGTCGCGGACCGGAAATCCGGCGCCGCACCGCAGCGCGTCACCGCCTCCTCGGCAGGAGCCGCAGCCTCCGAACACGACGTCGCTTGGTCGCCCGACAGCACGCACCTCGCATTTTTTTCTGACGCTGCTCACCCCGGCGAGTCCGAACTTTATGTGAGCACACTCACCGGCTCGCCTCATCAGCTCACTCACGTCAAAGGCGACGTCTCCTCGCCGCTCTGGTCTCCCGACGGCAAAACCATCTCGTTCCTTTACATTCCCAACGCGCCTCGCGCCGCCGGCCCGCTCGCCGCGGAAACCCAGCCTGAAGGAGTCATCCGCACCGACAGTTATGAACAGCGTCTCGCCCTCGTCGACACCGCGAACGGCCAGCTCCGTCTTATTTCTCCCGCCGACATGTACGTCTACGAATACGACTGGTCGCCGGACTCCGCGAAAATCGCCGCCACTGCCGCGCATGGCAACGGCGACGACAACTGGTACGACGCCGAAATCTACATCTTCGACGCGCTCCACATCACCGCACCGCAATCCATCTACAAGTCCGGCATGCAAATCGGCACGCCCAAATGGTCGCCCGACGGCACGTCCGTCGCCTTCATCGCCGGACTCATGAGCGACGAAGGCTCGATCGGCGGCGACATTTACACCGTGCCCGCCAATTCTTCGAACGCCACGAGCGACGCCCGCGACGTCACGCCGGACATCAAGGCCTCGCCAAGCTCGCTCCAGTGGTCCTCAGATTCGCACTCCATCGTCTTCGGCGAAATCATCGACGGCCAAAGCGGCGTCGCTTCCGTCAACGTCGACTCCGGCGAAATCTCCCAGCTTTACACTGGCGCGGAACGCCTCGGCTCCAACGGCTACGGCGTGGCCGTTTCTCTTTCGCATGACGGCAAGACGGCCGCCGCGGTGCGCCAGTCCTACAGTCAGCCGCCCGAAGTCTGGGCCGGGCCCATCGGCAATTGGAAGCAAGTCACGCACGTCAACAGTGCGTTGCATCCCGCCTGGGGCAAATCCGAAAGCCTTCACTGGGGATCGGACATGGACGCCGACCAAAAAATCCAGGGCTGGCTTCTCTATCCCACAAATTACGATCCGTCGAAAAAATACGGCCTCATCGTCACCGTTCACGGAGGCCCGGCGTCGGCCACTCTGCCCGCGTGGCCCGCTATCCGCTCCTACTACGCCACTCTACCCGCCGCTGGCTATTTCGTTCTCTTCCCGAATCCGCGCGGCAGCTACGGCCAGGGCGAGGCCTTCACCAAGGCCAACGTCAAAGACTTCGGCGGCGGCGATTTTCGCGACATTATGGCCGGCGCTGACGCCGCTCTTCGCTCGCTTCCCATCGATCCCGACCGCCTCGGCATCACCGGATGGAGCTACGGCGGCTTCATGTCCATGTGGGCCGTCACGCAGACCCATCGCTTCAAAGCCGCCGTCATCGGCGCGGGCCTCTCCGACTGGCTCAGCTATTACGGCGAAAATCAGATCGACAAATGGATGACGTTCTACTTCGGCGACACCGTCTACAATGATCCCGCCGTCTACGCAAAATCCGCGCCCATCGACTTCGTGAAGAATGTCCAGACGCCTTCGCTCATCGTCGTCGGCGACAGCGACGGTGAATGTCCGCCGCCGCAATCCTTCGAGTTCTGGCACGCGCTCGTCACTTTTGGCGTGCCCACCGAATTCGTCATTTATCCGCACGAGGGCCACGGCTTCTCCAATCCCGCGCACAGCCGCGACATCATCTATCGCGCCGTCGCCTGGTTCGACTCGCACTTGCAGTAATTGCTTTTCCGGGTGCGCCTTCGCGTCCGGGGCTGCGGCAAGCAGCCCAAAGTGAAGAAGGCGCGAAGGCTGGGATTCTGATGCATCCCCGCTCGCGCTCTGCAGGGAAACTTTCTCCGCGTATCTTGCGTATTGACAGATGGCTGCGCGCGCTTCACAATCCGCGCAATTCGCGTCTCGAATAACGAACATGGTCCGCCTCGAAAATCTCACCAAGGAATACGACCTCCCGCCGGTGAAGGGAAAGCCTGCGCAAGTTGTCGCCGCTGATCGCGTCAATCTGCAAATCGCCGACCGAGAAATCTACGGCTTCGTCGGACCCAACGGCGCGGGCAAGACCACCACTCTCAAAATGATCTGCGGCCTGCTCGTCCCCACTTCCGGTTCCGTCGAAGTTCAGGGCATCGATGTCGAGAACCGTCCCGAAGACGCCCAGCAGTTCATCGGCTACCTCGCCGACTTTTTCTCTCTCTACGACGACATGAAAGTCTGGGAATATCTCGACTATTTCGCCCGCGCTTACAAAATGCCCTCGGCGCAAATTCCCGCGCGTGTCACCGAAGTCATCGCCTGGGTCGGCCTCGAATCCAAGCGCGACGCTTTCATTCAGGGCCTTTCGCGCGGCATGAAGCAGCGCCTCGGCATCGCCCGCGCCGTCCTGCATAATCCGCCCGTGCTCGTTCTGGACGAGCCTGCCTCCGGCCTCGATCCCAAAGCTCGCGTCGAACTGAAAGACTTGCTCAAAAATCTGAATCGCCAGGGCAAAACCATTCTCATCAGCTCTCACGTTCTCTCCGACCTCGAGGAAATCTGCACCTCCGTCGCCATCATGGAGAAAGGCCATCTGCTCCGCTCCGGCAAACTCTCTTCCGTCATGGAGCAGTCCGCCGCGGAAACTCCGGCTCAGCGCCGCATCCGCATTCGCGTTGCCGCCACGGGCAGCGAGCTAATGGACTGGCTCTCCAAACGCGAAGGCGTTTCCGACGCGCACCCATCCGCCAGCGCGGCCCAAGGCTCCTCGAGCGTCGACTTTCTCTTCGCTGGAACCGATTCCGCTCTTGCCGTACTGGTACGCGAATTGGTCACGGCTGGCGCGCCGGTCTTCGCTGTCGAAGGCTCGTCCGAATCCTTCGAACAGATCTACGCGCGCCTCTCCGGCGGGGAAGTGATGTGAGCGCGCCATGAATCTCTTCTCCAATCCCGAGATTCTCCGCAACGCCCGCATCCAGCTTCGCCCGCGCAAAATGCTCATCGCAGCCGGCATGTGCGCCGTCGTCGAGGTCGCTCTTGGCTACGCTTTCTTTCACAGCAGGAGTGACATCGACATCGGGGGTGCGGATTACAGTGGCGGACGTGCATTGCTGCACGTAATTCTCTGGATTCAGGCCCTGGTGCTCGTCATTGGCGGCGGCATCGCCTGCATCCACGCCATTCAGCGTGAAAAAGACCAGAACACATTCGACTTTCAGCGCATCACGCGTCTTTCGCCGCTCGAACTCACGCTTGGAAAGCTCTTCGGTACGCCGCTCATGGTTTTCTTCGTCTTTCTTTGCCTCATTCCTGCGGCCATCGTCGGCGCTGTCTCCGGTGGCGCCTCTTGGACGATTCTGCTGGCCGCCTACGTGCTTCTTATGCTTGGCGCGATCGTCTGTGACGCTTTTGCCCTTGTCATCTCCCTCTTTCTTCGTCGCGGTGCCGTTACCTGGGCCATCCTGTTTTTCTTGGCATTGGTCGGGGCAGGAAGCGGTGGCAGTTCCTTCTCACCTTATTTGGCGCTCGGCTCAGGCAGCCCCTTCGTTGCCGTTTCTCTTGCACAGCAAACTTCGTGGAGTTTAGCTCCTGGCGTGACACATGTCGGCTCTATGTCCTTGCCTACAACCAATCCTTTTCGGGATCTGTTCTTCGGTGTTCCGGTACATCACGCTCTTGTCCTTTTTGTTTTGGATGTCACCATCTTTGCTTGGCTCCTGTCAGCGGTCGCGCGCAACATCAAGCGTGATCCGACGAACTACGAGCTCTACACACCCGCGCAGGCGCTTGGCTTTCTTTGCTATTTTAACTTCATCCTATTTGCTTTTTTCCAGTGGTACGTGCCGGGCGCGCCTCGCGGACTGCTTGGAATGCCTCACCCTTTCACGGCGCTAGATACACAATCGGTATTTCTGGAAGCCAACGTTATCCCGTTTTTCATCTTCGGTTTCATCTTGCTCCGCAACCGCAACCAGGCCCGCCGGTTGCTCCATAGCGGCACTGCGGGGCGTCTTGAAACCTGGCCCGCGCCTTACCTCTTTCTCGGCGGGCTCATCGTCGGCATCGCCATGATTCTCGTTATCCAATGGAAGCGCGACCCGTCGCTCGAATGGAGCGTCGCCATCGCCATCTTCCGCGTCGCCTATTTCGCGTTCTGGCTCATTTGCGACTTCCTGTTTCTTCAATGGACGAAGCTCCAGCGCGCCGGCCATCCGCTGCTCATGGGCGTCCTCTACCTCGGCGTGTACTATGCCTGCGCCATCATCATCGTCTCCTCGCTCCACGCGCAGCACAGCCCTTTCGCAGCAATTTTCCTTCCCACGCCGCTTTTCGGCCTGGACACCGCTGCTTGGTCCGCGCACCTCGGCGTCTGGATCGCAGCCCTCGCCCTGCAAATCGCCGCTGGCGTCGTGTTTATAGCGCTCCAGCGGCGCACGCTCGCCCAACTGCAGCCCCACGCCTCGTCCATCTCCATGAACGCCCCCGCCAGCGCATCTCTATGATCCGCGCCTCCAGCTTCCGTGGCCCTGGCTCTGAGCTTGTGCGCGTTTCCCGGCATTTCACTCGTCACTCGCCACTGCCTTCATGATGCGCGCCACCGACATCGAATTTCGCGCCCGCTTCTGGTTCATCGGCGGAATTTTCTGGCTCGGATTTTTGTGCTACAGCTTCGACCGCCAGACCGCCGGGATCGCCTTCGCCCAACTTCTCTGGCGCCGCTCGATTGATCTCAAGTCACCTGCCTCTTACGCGCTTCCGCTGCACGTCGTTTTCGCCTTCGCTGCGCTTCTTTGCGTTCTCTGCGGTTTGATCCGTACCTGGGCCGCCGCGTACCTCAAGAGCACCGTTGTTCATGACCACGCGCTGCACTCCGAAGCGCTGGTCGCCGACGGCCCCTTTCGCTACGTTCGCAATCCGCTCTATCTCGGCGGCGTCTTTCTTGCCGCCGGATGCGGATTCCTCGCCAGCCGCATCGGCTGGTTCGTCATGACCTTCGGCCTGCTGTTTTTTTATTACCGTCTAATCTTCCGCGAAGAGGCCGCACTCAACGCCTCCCAAGGCCAGTCCTTCCGCGACTACTGCGCCGCCGTTCCGCGCTTTTTTCCTGCTCTTCGTCCGCGCCTCCCATCAAGCGGCGCCAAGCCCCGCTGGGGCCAGGCATTCGCCGGAGAAATGTTCATCTGGGGATTCGCCACCGGTGTGGTCGTTTTCGCAATCACCTTCAGCAAAGCCCTTTGCTGGATCATCACCTCCGCGAGCTTCGCTGGCTACCTCGTCTACTGGCTCGTCTCCGCGCGCCTCGCCAAATCAAAACCTTCCGTCCTCGCCTGAGGCCGCATTCCATCCGCGCCTCGCTCCGCCCCGTTCTCCTATTGCGGCGATTCGCGCAACGGTAACCGCACTATCCTGCATCCCCGGGGAGCCCGCGCTTGCAGAATTGCCAGCAGGGCCTGCGGCGCCCGCTTGGGCACCTCAAAGACGACGACCTGCGATACGCTCAGCTCGTCGCGATAAACAATGCGCAGGAAATGCTTGCGCTGCCGTTTTCTCACGAGCGCCACGGCAATCGCCGGAAAAACTCCCAGATGGTGCGCCACTTCTTCTGAAAACGTAAACGACTCGATCTCCGCGTACGGAATCTCGACCTTGTTGCCGGCAGATTCGAATACCAGTGAATTCTCCGGCGATGTGTTCAGCCGTCCCCGAGCGCCCTCCCGCAGCACCTTCGCCGTTCCGCCCAGGTATTTCACCCCCTCGGTTTCCGCCGCGCCTGCTCCTGCCGTCATCGCCAACAGCAAACAGACCGCCGCAACTCTCGTCATGGCTTTCATTCTGCACCTCTCGAATTTTCGATTTGTGCAGCTTGGCGCAACCATCTCCGCAACAGAGGCGCGTTTGTGACACTTCCGCGAATGTCACAACCGAATCAGTCTCCCTGCGCCCGCGCCATCCGCGCGTTTCGTCGTGCGGAGCGAAGCCCCTCCGCCACAGCCTTGAGACCGCCTTGCAGACAATCATCCTCCCGGGGAATAAGTTTGCAGTCGCCCCAGCGCGCTCGGAATGATTCGTGCAAATGCTTTCATCAGGTCACTGGCGAATCCGACTTACGTAATTTTCCCCGCAAGATTGACAGTTTTCCCTGTCTATTCCGGCGCGACCAATCTTCTTACTCTTCTTAACGCCACTCGGCCGGCAGCCCAGCCGAGACGCTTGGCGCCTTCCGAAATTTCGGGCCCTTCGTCCGGAAGGCAGGCCCTAGAAGTATCGAACCTTGCAACTCACGCCAGGCTTCCGGCTCCATCCCTCAGCCTCGCCATGGACCGGCCGCCAGCAGAAAATAGGGTAGGTAAATCTCGATGAAAATCACTAAGTTGATTCTATTTCTGGGAAGCCTCGCGCTTTTGGTCGTCGTTTCGCCCAGAATCGCGTCCGCCAACCTCGTGCTTGTCGGCCCGGTAAACCTGAAAGGAACCGGCTTCGGCAATGTGAATACGATTCTTACCGTTCAGGCCTTGGGACAGGGCATGGGCGGCACAGAATCCGGCTGTGTCGGCCTGAACATGAGCGGAAAGCAGATCGACGGCTCCCGAGCTTGCCAGGGCAACAACGCCGGCGGCAACGAGAAGCCACCCGATGCGTTTCCGCATAATCAGGTGTTTCAAGTCTCCGACGCCGCCAAACTTGCCATCGTTTTCAATACTGATCAGCCGGGTGGCAGTTCCATCGTGCTGAATGACCTCGTCCTGACCCTGTACAACGCTCAAGGTGGTGTCGGTTTCACCTCCGGTGATTTCGCCTCCTCGATGACGTTCGCCAGCACTTCGTTTGAAACAGGCATCGGAAAATCCGGATGGGAATTCATGCTGGACGCAACGGAGGCTGCTCAGGCGCAGCTTGCCATCAACGGCGGTTTTGATTTCCTCGGATTGTCCGCAACCGTCTCTGGAGCCAGTGGCGGTCCCGAGACCTTCTTCCTCGCTGCCGGATCCTCCGCGACGCCCGAGCCCTCTAGCCTCGCGCTGTTGGGCATCGGCTTACTCGTCAGCGGCGTCATCATGCGCCGAAAGAGAGGTGTCGCATAGCCAGGTTCCTGCAGGAAGAGAAGTTTTTCCTTGTTGGAAAACCTTAGAAAATCCGACCCCTACGCGCCGCTCGAGGTTTCCGCGGCGCGTATCGGTTTATGCCGCGATCCGATTTGCCAGCGCTTTCGAGGCGCATCGCTCGCCTTCCTGTCCTTTCGTTTTTTCACCGGCCAAATTCTGTAGCCCAATTTTGCCTCCATGATTTGCGCCGAAGTGCCCGTAAACCCCAGTAAAATCATGCGAAAAACCATGCCTCTGAGCCTGTGGACACTTTTTCGCCTGTCCCCAAGTCCAAACGCGCGTCCCATGCTTCCTGATGAACCAAAACTGTACCGACGCCCAGTAGTCATCGTTACCTGCATGGGACTAGTCTTGTCGCCAACTCGCCGGCATGGGCACTCGCTGGCGCAGCGACAGAAGCGGCAAGCAGCGCAGCGGCAAGCACCAAAGCACCACCGAATTTCGCGGTACTCGCAACGTAACTCGGGCGAGAAAGGATGCGGCAAATGGCCCAAACCTCCTACGTGGCAGCGGCAGGCGCGATGGCGGGACCTTCGCCAGTCGATGCGGGAATGCTCGAATTCAAGGAATGCCTGAAGCACATGCGCGACGGCCATCCCGAAGATGCTCTCGGACACGCGCGGCGCGCTCTCGGAGCGGCACCCAAAAACCCCTTCTACCTCTCCTACACAGGCCTGCTGGCAGCAATGGCCGACCGCCGTTTTGGCGACGCGGAGACTCTCTGCCGCGAGGCCCTCAACCTGAAATGCAATCACGCCCAGCTCTACCTCAACTTGGCCGAGGTCTATGCTCAGGCCGGCAGAACTACTGACGCCATTGACACCCTCGAAAAAGGCATGGTCTCCGCCGGACGCGACTTCCGCATCCGGCGTGCCCTTGAACGGATCGGCGTGCGCCGCGGACCGGTGTTCACCTTCCTGCACCGCTCCAATCCGGTGAACGTCTTCCTTGGACGCCTGCGCCACCGCTTCGCCGGTCCGGCGCACTCCGCCTAGCGCCGTGCTCTTGTTTTTCATCGCGGCCGTACTGACATACGCCGCGCGTTATTTGCCGGTTTTCGCAGGACCCGCAAATGCCGGTCTCAGGCGTTTGGGGCGGTAAACGCGGGTTCTTCCTGGCGCGAAAGCGCCAGCAATCCTGGGCCTGTCGAAGGGCAACAGCGGACAGGCACAGCGTAAACGGGTTCCCCAAGCAGCCAACCCACAGGGAAGCCCGGGGCGAGTTCCCCCCTCGCCCCGGGTAGTTCTTCCGAGCCGCTCAATCCTCCAGCAGCCGCACTTCGACCTTCTCCAGATTCTCGGGATCGGCCAGGATATCCACCTGCGCAATCTTCCCTTGCTCGAATCTGAACCGCAGCACGCGGAAGAGCCGCCCTCTGCGCGCCAGCACCAGTCCCACCACTCCATCCACCAGCGCCGGCTCGACGAACGCCAGCCGCACCGTCCGCGAAAACGCAATCGCTCCTCTCGCCCAGTTCCGCGCGCCATGAACCTCTCTTGGCCCTGCGCCCGGGCGCCCAGCCGCCGCATCAATCCGCACCACCACATCCGGATCGAGCATCGCCAAAAGCCCTTCGAAATCGCCCGCGCGCAACGCCCGGATGAAACCCTCCACCGTCCTTCGCTGCTCCGGCAAATTGGCGTTCGTGCTCGCGCTCCCGCCCGCTGCCGCACCATGCACTCTCCTCCGCGCCCGGCTCGCCAGTTGCCTTGCCGCATCCGCCGTACGCCCCACAATCGGCGCAATCTCCTCGAAAGGCACCGCGAACATGTCGTGCATCACGAACGCCAGCCGTTCGGCCGGCTCCAGCCGGTCGAGCACCACCAGCAGCGCCGCGCCCACCGCGTCCGCCAGCACCGCTTCTTGCTCCGGATCAATCTTCCGCGCTGCCATCGCCGGCGATTCCGGCGCCTGCTCCTCCAGCGGCTCCTCCCGCCGCGAACTCCTCGCCCGCAGCATGTCCAGACACACCCGCGCCGCCACCGTCGTCAGCCATCCGCCCAGATTCTCAACGCCGCTCACGTCCGAACGGCTCAGCCGCAGCCACGTCTCCTGCACCGCGTCGTCCGCCTCGGTCGCCGACCCCAGCATGCGGTACGCCACAGCGCGCAGGTGCCCTCGATTCCGCTCGAACCGCTCCGCCAGCCAGTCGCTTCCGCTCATGCTGATATCCCCTGCCTCATTGCCGGAGACAACCTCTCTATCTTCCTGCTCCCAGGCCGCATCGCCCACGAAGCTACTGCCAGCGCCGCAAATCCGAGCGTCACCACAATATGCCACGCTGCGTCGCGGCACACCGCGTGCGAAATCGCCGCGCCCGTCATATTGAAGAACACCCCTGCATAGGCCCACTCTTTCAGCCTCGCAAAACCCGGCGCCAGCAGCGCCGCGCCGCCCAGCACTTTCCATGTCCCAATAATCATCACAAAGTACACCGGATAGCCCAGATGTGCGATGCCCTCCACGGTGGGCTGGCAGCGCGCCAGCTCCGCTCCTCCTCCTCCCAGCAACGCCAGCGCGAGAATTCCCGTCGCCGTCCAATAACCCATCGCTTTCATTTCTGCTGATTCCTCCTCGCCGGTCACATTTTCCCCGTTTGCTTCGTCATGGTAGTGACGAAGCAAACTCAATTGTTGTGACAAGGAGGACGAACACCATGCAACCAAGAATGAAAAACCCGGTAATGATTTTCCCGGAGGCGATGCAGGCCCTCATGGCTCTCGGCAAGGCCACCGAACACGGCAGCGTGCCCGCGCGGACCCTCGATCTTGTCCATCTCCGCGCCAGCCAGATCAATGGCTGCAGCGTCTGTCTGGACATGCACGCGCGCATGCTCAAGAATGCCGGCGAAACCGACGAGCGCCTGTTCTCGGTCGCCGCTTGGCGCGACGCTCCTTATTTCACTGACGCCGAACGCGCCGCTCTCTCGCTCACCGAAGCCGTAACGCGTCTGAGCGACCGGCCCGATCCTGTCCCGGACGACGTGTGGGCCGAAGCCGCTCGCCACTTCGACGAGAAAGGCCTCGCCGCGCTGCTTCTCAATATTTCGCTCATCAACGTGTGGAATCGGCTGAATGTCTCAACCAGGCAGGTGGCCGGCGAGTGGCTCAAGTCCGCCGACGCCAAGAAATGGGTCGAAACCGCGGTCGCCTCGCGCTAAGCGGCCGGGGAGGAGTCACCGGCCCAGTTCTAGCGCGAAAACACCGGGGCAAGCTCCGCCTTGCCTCGGGGTGTCCTGCAAAGCTTTCACAGGCCTTTCCGTCCGAGGATGGCGCTTGCTAGAGTGGCGAAGGATCTCGCGTTAACTCGTTGGGGAAAAGATCCAGTTGAAAGGCATCAGCCGGAGGAGCCTGGTCTTCGACGCCTTGCCATGCCAGCCGCAATTGGGGCTCGTACAGGCGAGCTGCTCGTTGCCAAACGCCTTCATCGCCTCGGCTTCCGAAAGCGACGCGTTGCACTTGCGCTGTAAGTTGATGTTGTGATGGCCCTTAGGGCACTCAAAAATCATTCGATAAGCTAAGCTCATAATGGAACTATTGTACCATACCTGGCCCTACTTTCGTTTTCTGCTTCCCCTTTTGAGGTGCCTTCTCAGTCATCCGCTTGTCCGCCGCGCTGCCGAAACCGGCGATTCGAGGCGCATTTTCCCTTTGTTATGTGCGAGTTAGCTGGTCAGGGGTGAGCCACAATCGGTGCGTATCGTTAAGCTTCAAAGCGGGAATTCATACGACGTGGAATCTGATTAGGGCACATTCGAGAGGATGTCAGCGGGAACTTCTGCGGGCGAAGCAACGGCTTCGCCGGATTGGTTCACGCCTTTGTCCGCTGCGTTTTTGGCCAGTTTCCGCTCCGCCCGGCGTTCGGCCTTTCTTTGCCGCTTTTCCTGGCGCTTCATTTCCTTCTGACGTTTTTGAAAGGTGATTCTGCCCACGGGCATCTCCTTTGGAGCCTCAGCGACACGCTACCAACGCGGTTCGCGCGGCTGTCGCGCCGCTTCGCCATAATCCTCGGTGGAGAAACCGCTCCGTCCGCGGCCGGCCCGGTTGCCGCCTCCGCCACGGTTGCCGGGTTGCGGCGAGCCACCTCGCTCTTTGGGACGCGCCTCATTTACCTTGATCTTTCGCCCGCCCACATCCTTTCCCTCAAGAGCTGCAATGGCTTTTGCGGCATCATCGTCGTTCGTCATTTCCACGAACCCAAAGCCTCGCGCCCGTCCTGTCTCGCGATCCATCGCCATGTGAACGCGTCCCACTGGCCCGAACGGTTCAAACAACGCCCGCAAGTCGCTTTCTGTCGTCTGAAAGTTCAAATTGCCTACGAATAGATTCTTCATCTGCTTCTCCGGCTGTTCTTGGAACGCTTCCCTAATATTTTTAAGGCTTGTTGGCAGTCCTGCGCGCAAACGGAATTCGGCGAGCAGACTCATGGCTGGTTCGATAATCATCCAGCTCGGCGTTTGTAACACAAAAATGAGACTCCGGCAGCAAATTCGCTCCGTTGGTCAGTTCGCGTCGCAGTTTAAGCGAGCAAACATCGGGCGCGTCTTGAAAGCTCAGCCGGTGCTCGCTGAAGGCTTCATTGGCAATCGTCACTGTAAACTCCCGGGGCTTAATCGAAACTTCGCGCACCATGAATGTGTATTCGCGCGCCAGGACGCCCGACGTGAAGCCGACGAATTGCATGAGAATTTCTTGGCTCATTTTTGCCGCTTGCGCCGAAGTCTCTGCGGGCCCTCCAAGGCTGCTGAAAGGACTGCTCTGTCGGTACGGAAAAAAGCGAGCCCGCCCGAAGGCGGGCTCCGCTTCCATGCTAGAGGGCAGCGACGTTCGCGGCCTGCAGGCCCTTGGGGCCCTTGGTCACGTCGAATTCAACCGCCTGGCCTTCATTGAGCGACTTGTATCCCTCCGACTGAATCGCGGAGAAATGGACGAAAACGTCCTCGCCCGACTGCCGCTGGATGAATCCAAAACCCTTGCTGGCGTTAAACCACTTTACTGTTCCTTGTTCTTTCAACTGTGTTTCTCTCTTCTATGTGAGCTATTTGGTGCTTCCTTCCACTGCCTCTAGCCAAAAAAAAACCGCACGTGTGGGCGCGCGGTGCCTTCAGACAATCTAAAGGTTTTCACAGAGCAACAAACGCAACCCGATTCTCTCACATTTCGCCTTTCCTGTCCAGCCGGAAATTCCCCTTTGGCTCTGCTGTTTTTTCACTCTGGGCCGAGGGGGAGGAAGTACTGCGTGCCTTTAACGGGCTGCTTGAGGCGGCGGAGAAGCTCCTGCAAATCCTGGTTGCGCTCCACAAAATCAATGTCGGACGTGTCCACGACGAGCAGATTCGACCCGGAGTAGTGAAAGAAAAAATGCTCGTAGGCCTCGGCGACGGTTTCGAGATATTCGGGCGAAATGTTGGATTCCTCCGGCGCGCCTTTTTTGGAAATGCGTTTTTTCAAGACTTCCGGCTTGGCTTGCAGATAAATGACGAGATCGGGAACGGCCAGCGAAGAGGCCAGCATTTCGTAGTAGCGTTCGTAGAGCTTCAGCTCCTCGTTGTCGAGATTGACGTACGCGAAAATCTTGTCTTTCTCGAAGAGAAAATCGCTGACCACGGCCGACGGCGCGGCGTCGCGGTCCACATCGAGCAGGCGCTTGTGCCGCTCCATCAGGAAGTACATCTGCGCGCGAAACGCGGAGCCGGCCTTTTCTTCGTAGAAGTCGCTCAGAAACGGATTGTCTTCGCAATCGAAAATGCGCCGCGCGTGGAAGCGCTCCGCAAGAATGCGCGCGAGGGTCGATTTGCCCACGCGAATGGGGCCTTCGACGGCGAAATACTTCGGCGGCTTGAATTTCGGTTCCGGCACAGCGGCGCATTATACCAAACGCGTCCACGACACGCGGCAGAGCGCCATGCACGCGCGGATTTGCGTTACCAGCTGCGCGAGAGCGCCACGACAATGCGCGCGAGGCCGTCGAGATCGCGCAGATCGATCACTTCGCCGGGCGAATGCGAGTAGCGCAGCGGCCAGCCAAGCGCAACGTCAATGGAGCCGTAGCGGAGGAACGCGGAACCGTCGTTGCCGCCGCCCGTGGCTCCGTACTGCACGGGAATTTTGTTCGCGCGCGCGATGGCCACGACTTTTTCGACCAGCTTCCGCGGCACGACGTTGGAATTGTCCACGGCGCGCACCACGAAGCCGTCGCCGATTTTCGCGTCGCCGAAGCGCGCCAATTCGAGAGGCGAATCGGAGCTGACGAACGTGTCGATGGCAAAGACGTACAGCGGTTCTTTTCCTTGGGTGGCAAGCCGCGCCGCAACTTTGCCGGCGCCGACGAGGCCAAGCTCTTCGCCGGTGGACCACACGAAAGTTACATCGCGGTCTTTCAGATTCGGCCCGAGCGCCCACACGGCGGAAATCAGTGCCGTATCGCCGACACGGTCATCGAAGCTGCGCGCGTTCGCGCGGTCGTTGGCCAGGCGGCGGAATTGTTTCGGAATGGTGACGAAATCTTTCACCGCGACGCCCATTTGCGCGACTTCGTCGGGCGAGCGAGCGCCAATGTCGACCTTGTACATCAGCGCGCGGCCGCGCGGCCATTTGAAGTTCGGCTCGTCCCATCCGTCGGGAAGCTCCATGACGCCGGGCACGTCTTTGCCGTCGGCGGTGTGAACGAGCGCGGCGTGGCCAAGATAGTAGTCGAGGTCGCCGCCGCCTTTGGATTCCACGGCGAGCTTGCCGTCGGGCATGATTTTTTCAACTTCGTAGCCGATTTCGTCCATGTGCGCGACGAAAAGAATGCTGGGCGCGTGAGCGGAAGCCGGAGCGGTGCCGATTTGGAGAATGAGGTTGCCGGCGTCGTCGGTTTCCGGATGCGCCCATTTGGGCAACAGACGCTTCACCATGTCGCGCACGCGGCCTTCGTGGTCGCTCGCGCCGTAAGTTTCGACGAGGCGCGAAATGGTTTGCTCGTTTGTTGGCGGCGTGCTTGGCGGTCCCCCTTCCTGAAACCGCGTGCTGGGGGCGCTCTGTGAAGGCTGCGCCACGGAGCCTTGCGCGTAGGCTTCGAGCAAGTTGGTGAGATTGGCGAGATCGTGGACGCTGATCATTTCGGCAGGCGTGTCCGGCCAGGCGGTGGCGATGCCGAGATGGACCGTTTTTTCCGGCGTTTGCGGGTTTGCGAGATAGCTCTGCGGCATGAGCGGCGCGGAGTAATCCTTCGCGATGGGAATTTGGTTTTGATCGGCGAGATTTTTGAGAGTGGCGGCGAAGCCGGAAAGCTCGTCGCTGACATTCGAGTCGCCGACGAGCACGCCGCTGCCGAGCGGCTCGTGCGGGCCGCGATGCAGAGTTGGTTCGGCGGGATTCGGCGGGCTGGCGGTGAGGCGGCCTACGTAAATCAATTCGTCCGCATGAATTTCATTGAGAACGCGTTCGAGGCCGCGCGCGCCAGCCCACTGTTGAGCCACGAAGGCAACGACAAGAGTGCCGTTGATTTTCGAAGGATCGATGCGGCGCAGAAGTTCGACAACTGCGACGTCGCCGAAGCGGTCGCCGATTGCTGTGCCGGTTTCGAAATTCGGGCCCAGGTCGTAGAGCGTGCGGTCGATGACCATGGGGCTGAGATTGTCGGCGCCGAGGCGCTTGGCGTCGGCCGCAGAAGTTGCGCCGATGTCGACGAACATGTTTTCAATGTAGTCGGGGTCGGGAGGGTTCAAGCGGCCCGGCTGCAAATGCACAGAAAGGCCGCCGACGACACCGGGAATCCATTTGCCGGAGGCGGTTTGGATTTTCACGGGCTCGGCGGAATAGAGTTCGTTGAAGAGAGGAAGGACACCGAATTGCGGGAGACGCTGAACTTGAAGGTAGCCGTCGGAGGTGATGTTGCTGATGACGTAGCCGGGCTCGTCCATGGGCGCGACGATGAACCGGGTGGGGCCGCCGCTGCCGATGGTGACGATGACGTCGCCGAGGGTATCGGATTTCGGGGAGAATTTTTGCAAGCGGTCGCGAATTTGCGTGGCGAGCGCGGATTCATATCCGGGGATCGCGGGAGTTTCCACAAAGTCGCGCATAACAGTATTGTCAAAGCCGTTGCTTGAAGTGGCTTGCGCGAACGAGGACGGCGCGACGGAGATGAGCGCTACTGCAAAAAATGAAAATGAGAGTCGCTTGATCATGGCGGATTGTTTTCCCTTCGGGTGCGTCGACATCTTGCTGCGAGCTTCTGCGTTATGAACTGTGTGCGATTCGCGAAAGCGGCGACGCGCGAAGCCGCGAATGTAACGCAGGGGAGAAATCGCCGCAAGGACTTAGAATACTGGGTCGCAGGCCAGTCAGAGACCGGACACGGCTGAACAGGCGGCCCCAACGGTGAGTGAGGAAAACAGCGATGAAAGTCACGAGTGTTGTGGCATTGAGTTGCGTTATCGCACTGGCGGCTGGAGGTGCGATAGCGCACGATGGAGCGAACGCCAGTCGGAGAGTTGCCCCGGGCGGGGCAAGTCCCGCCCCTACGAAAATCTCGCCGCCAAACGCAGCTTCGCTTCCGCAGGAGCGGCCCAGCACGGTCCCGCGGAAAAGTTCGTTGAAAAATGACGCGCAAGCCCTTGCGGTGGGGCAAACAGAGGAGAGCGGGGCGATGAATGCACGGCCGAGGGCGAGGGATTTGGGGATACGCATCGGCGTGTACGAGCCGGGGCCGCTCGATGCGATAACGGATGTGGAGGGCGTCCGTGTGGGGCAGACGACAATCACTCAGGGAGACCTTGTGCGCACGGGGGTGACCGCGATTTTTCCACATGCGGGAAATATGTTTCAGCAGAAAGTGGCGGGAGCGGTTTATGTGTTCAACGCGTTCGGAAAACTCGTTGGGTTGGCGCAGGTGAACGAACTGGGGCAGATCGAGACTCCGATTTTGCTGACGAATACGCTGAGCGTGTGGGACGCGGCCGCGGCGCTGACCGATTGGATGCTCGCGCTGCCGGGGAATGAAGAGGTGCGGTCGATCAATCCGGTGGTGGGCGAGACGAATGACGGATGGCTCAACGACATTCGCGGAAGGCACGTGAAGGCCGAGGATGTGCGGCGCGCGCTAGAGTCGGCGCGGGGCGGTGCGGTCGAGGAAGGCACGGTTGGAGCGGGAACGGGCACGGTGGCGTTTGGATGGAAAGGTGGAATCGGGACGAGTTCGCGAAAACTGGGCGCCGATGCGGGCGGATACACGGTGGGAGTGCTGGTGCAAACGAATTTCGGCGGGAATCTGACGATTGCGGGTGTGCCGGTGTATCGCGAGCTGCGTCCTTCGCAGCACGCGGCGGCGCGGGGAGAGAAGCGCAATGAGGCGGATGGTTCGTGCATGATGGTGGTGGCGACGGATGCGCCGCTCGATGCGCGTCAATTGATGCGCCTCGGGAAACGGGCGACCCTTGGGCTGGCGCGGACGGGATCTTCGGGGAGCAACGGCAGCGGAGACTTTGTCATCGCATTCTCGACGACGACGAGAATTGCGGAGGGATCGGAGAAGAGCGCTGAGACGACCATGCTTTCCGAAGAGTCGCTGTCACCGCTGTTTGAGGCAACCATTGAAGCGACGGAAGAGGCAATTGACAACTCGCTGCTGCGCGCGACGACGGTGAAAGGGCGCGATGGGCACCTGATCGAGGCGCTGCCGATTGAAAGGCTGAAGGAGATTCTGGCGGAGAAGAAAGCAGTGGCGAGTGATTCGTGGCGAGTGGCTGGCGCGAAAGGCAGTACGAAAATCGAAAAGCGAATCCATCGCGCGCAAAGCAGGTGCGAATAGGAAGAATACCCAGAGGGGCGCGCAAAGTTAGAGGGAACGAGGGCGGCGCGAGCAGGCGTGCGCCGGAAAAGAGGGGCAGATGGAGGGCAGGATGAAAGAGCAGCTGCTGGGGTTGGTGGAGGAAGGATTTCAGGCGGCGGCGTGGCATGGACCGAACTTGCGGCGTTCACTGAGCGGGGTGAGCGCGGAGGGAGCATCGTGGCGTCCCGGGAAGAATCGCCACAACATCTGGGAGATTGCGGTGCATGCGGCGTATTGGAAGTATGCGGTGACGAAGCGGCTGACGGGGAGCAAGAAGCACGTGTTTCCGGAGAAGGGAAGAAACTGGTTTGCGCGCGACGCGCGAGGATTGAGTAAGGGCGAAGCGGAGAAAAAGTGGGAGCGCGACTTGGCGTTGCTGGCGAAGATGCACAAGGAATTGCGGGGGACGATTGCGAAGATGAAGGATGCGGAGCTCGGCGGGCGGTGCCGCGGGAGCCGGCAAACGGTGAAGCAGAACGTTGTCGGCATCGCGATGCACGATGTGTATCACGCGGGACAGATTCAAATGTTGAGAAGGCTGCGCGGCGGAGGGAGGGGTTAGGGGCTACTCCTGGCGGCAGAGTTCGGCGGTGAGGGTTTCGCGATGGCTCATGGCGAGCGCATCCACGCGGCCGAGGCTGATGCGGTAGCCGATGCCGGTAAGAACGGCAAGGACGATAAAAACCGGCACAGCGAGGAACGGGCGATGCGTGACTCGCGTGAGTACAAAGATCAGGCCGCCCAGGCCGATGAAAACGATTTGTGCGGCGAAGGCGACGGCCATGGTCACGCCGGCCTGTTTTTTCTGGCGGAAGACGCCGAATTCCAGGCGGCGGGGAAAACAAACAGACAGGAGATTGCCGAGGGCGAAATTGCCGAGAGTGCCGTAGAGCAGCGCGATGAAAGTCGCTACAGTGACGGCGGCCGAGGGCGGAGCAAACATCCAGCTGATCACCGCCAAGACCAGAAGAGCGTCGACAATGCTCATCGCTCCGAGGAAAAGATTTTTGCCGACCATAATGTCGCGGAAACGCACGGGCGCCAGCAGGAAGAATTGGATGCCGGTGCCCTCGAAGGCGAAAGAATTAAACACCCAGTTCATCTGAATCAGGAAGGTATAAGCAATGGCGATGGGGAAAACCATCGATTGGGGCAAGTGTTTCAACGCGCCTTGCTGGCGAAATGTGAAGCCCAGGAAGATGACGAGGAAAACAGGAATGACGAAATTGAGGAGCATGGGGCCGCTGCGGAAGGCGTAGCGGACCTCCTTTTCGAAAACGGCGGCGATGGGGCGCGAGAGGCCGGGGATTTCCCAGGATGCGGCTGCGGATTTTGAAGCGGGTACGGGGCGCGCGTTCCGAGCAGGAGCGACGGGCGCGGAGGCGGCGGAAGTTTCGCCGAGATTTTCCCCGTGGAACTGGGCGACGAGGCGAATGCGCAGCAGGAAGAAAAATGCCGCAGCGTAAATCAGAAGAAACACGAGCAAAGAGGCAGCATGGGCGAAGCTTGATGCCAGGCCGAGTTGCAAGGAGCGGCCGGCGAGGCCCGGAGGAAGAACGTTGGCGACGGAAACGAGCGCCGGGAGCCAGCCGGCCTGGAGCTGCGCGCGGTGATGCTGGAAATGTTCGATGGCGGGGCCGATGAGTTGGAAGCCGATGATAATCAAAATGAAAATGAAGCCGAGGATTTCGCGCGTGCGGCGGCGGGCCAGCCACTTTTCCAGCCAGGAGAGAAGCATGCGGGCGAAAAACAGATTCATGGCCGCAAAAGCGAGCAGGACGAGCAGCGCCCAGCCGAGCATGGCCGGCCGGACGATGCCAAGGCCGATCCACATGCAAAAAAGCCAGAAGAGCGAAGCAACCGCGCCGGGATCGAACAGACCGTAGACGGCGCTCAGAACCAGGAAGCTTGTGAAGCGCAGCGGGAAGCGGAGCAAATTGGAAAAATCGAATTGCGCGCCAACCGAGGCGGCGAAAATCGGATAAATCTGCCAGAAAAGAAAAACGATCCACATCAGGCCGGCAAGCCACTCCCAGCGACCCTGGGCGACGAGATAATAACTGGCGACCCCGAAGAAAATGCCGCCGCCAAGGACGAGGCCGCTCATCATCAGCCAGAGAATGACGGTGGAGACGGCTTCGAGGCGGCCCTTGACGTTGCGGAGGGAGTTCTTGAAGAGCATCCAGCGAAGGCGGCCAATGAGGCGGATCTGTTGCGAGACGCCGGGAATGGCGTTTAGCCCAGCCACGTGAGCTCCCGATCGGTTTCGCGCGAGCCGCCGACGATGTCCAAGAAGATTTGTTCGAGAGTGAGCTTGCCGTCGCCGGAGGCTGTGGCGCCCTGTCGGGCTTCGATGCCGGCGCGAAGTTCTTCGAGGGAACCCTGAGCGACAAGTTTGCCTTTGGCAATGATGGCGACGTGGCTGCAGAGGCGTTCGACGATTTCGAGGACGTGCGAGGTGAGGAAAATGGTGGCGCCGCGGGAGATCATGCGCTGGAGCATGGCTTTGAGGGTCGTGGCGGCGATAGCGTCGACGCCTTCGAAGGGCTCGTCGAGGAAAAGGATTTTCGGGCCGTGAATGACGGCGGCGGCCATGGCGAGCTTTTTCTGCATGCCGTGGGAATAATCGGTAATCAGGGTTTTGGGACGGTCGGCCAGCTGCATGAATTCGAGCAGTTCCTGAGTGCGCTGCGCGGCAGTGGCAGAATCGAGCCCGTACATGCGGCCGACAAAATTCAGATATTCCGAAGCGGTGAGGCGGCCGAAGAGGGCAAGGCCTTCGGGGACGACGCCGATGCTGGCCTTGACTTCGACGCTGTGCGTTGCGAGTTCGAGATCGAGGACGCGGATGCCGCCGGAGGACGGGGCGAGCAGGCCGGTGAGCATCTTGATCATCGTGGATTTGCCGGCGCCGTTGGGTCCGAGGAAGCCGAAGAATTGGCCGGCCTGGACGGAAAGGTTGACGGTGTCAACGGCGACGAGTTCGCCGAACCGGCGGGTAAGATTTTCGGTGGAGATGGCGATGTTACTGGGCATGCGGGTGAATGTAACACAGAAAGACAGCGATGAGTGGCTCGTGATGTTGCCGCGGGAGGCGGAGGCTCAGCGAGACGAAGGGACAAGGATGTTTCATCGCCGGAGCTGAAAGTGTAAGAGCTGCGGACGCAACGGATGACGTTGGAGACGCGTCCTACAGTTCGAGATAACTCACAGGGCAGGAGGGATCTATGGGGTCAGCCAGTTCCGGCAAAAAGCGCGGCGCGTTTTGGGCGATTCTTGTGGCAGCGGTGGCTGTCATCCTGTGGATCAGTCTGCCGGCGACGCGCCGCTTGACACAAAAGTTTTTCGGTTCGCTTCGCGTGCAGAATGTTCAGGCGGTGAACGTGGATCTTTCGAACTTCGTCGGCCCCAATGCGAATTCCACGCTGCAGAACATGGTCAGCCAGATGATTTCCGATAAGGTAGTAACCACGAAGAACGAAGACCCGCAGAGTGCCCCCGACGCCGGAGCGGCAAGCCAACTGGCGGGCTTTCGTGCAGAATTGCTGGGGAATCGCAAAGACAAACCCAGCCTGGTGGTTACCGGAGCCCATGCATTCACGCTGACGGTGGACCGCGCGCGGCTACAGGATATCCTGAAAGAAGCGGGGCGGCCCGAGCTTACGCTGCCGGATTCGATTGACGGGGCGAATGTGGACGTTAGCATTCCTCGTGAGGTAAGGGCGCGGTACGGCACGTGTCCGGGAAGACCGAGCGCAACTGCGGACATTGCGACGCCGACGCCAACGTCCATGCAATACAACGACTGCGTGATCCTGAGCCAAGGGCCGAGCCCGACAGTGAACGCGCCGGAAGGCCTCAACTTGGAACAATTGGCAGAAGTAGGGTTGGAGCTTGCAGGGATGACGCCGAGCCAGGCGCAGGAATTTCTGCGCAACGTCAACTGGACATCCACACTCGGAGTATCTGTGCCGCGTTATATGCGCTCCTACGAAAGCGTGAAAGTCAACGGAGTGCAAGGGACGCTGTTGAATATGGCCGGCCGGCGCGGGCCGACGTATACGCTGCTTTGGGCGAAAAACGGCAGGGTATATTCGCTCACAGGATACGGAGACTCGGGGAGCGCAGTTTCGCTGGCCAATTCGGTTCGGTAGTCGCGGGAGAGCGCCCTGGACGACCGGAAGAATCTCGCAATCCAAACTGACAATCTCCGCAAGGAATACGGGAAGAAGGTCGCCGTCCGCAATCTCTCGCTGGGCGTGCCGCGTGGATCGATCTTCGGGTTTCTTGGCCCGAATGGAGCCGGGAAAAGCACGTCAATAAAAATGCTGCTCGGGCTGGTGAAGCCGACGAGCGGGCAGGCATTTCTGCTGGGCAAGGAGGCTGGGGATGTACGAACGCGGCAGAAAATCGGGTTTCTGCCGGAGCATTTCCGGTTTTACGACTGGCTTACACCCGGCGAATTGCTCAGGCTCCACGGACGCCTTTGTGGGATGTCCCGAGGACGGCTGAAGACGCGCATTCCTGAAATGCTGGAGATGGTGGGACTCGGGCCGCATCGCGACAAGCGTGTGCATGACTTCTCGAAAGGGATGATGCAGCGAATCGGGCTCGCACAGGCGCTGATTCATGAGCCAGAGATTGTGTTTCTGGACGAGCCAACTTCGGGATTGGACCCTATGGGCCGGAGGTTGGTTCGCGACGTGATCCGGGCGCAAAGCGAGCGCGGCGCGACAGTGTTTCTGAATTCGCATCTGTTGAGTGAAGTGGAAATCACATGCGACAGCGTTGCGTTTTTGAAGGATGGCGAAGTGGTTGAGGCAAAGGAATTGCGCGCCACTGGCGACAAAGAGGAAGTCCACGTCAATGTACGTGCCAGAAAACTTCCCGCCGGCGCTTTGGAGGGGTTGCGGCAGTGGACCACGATGGCGAGCCTTGAGGGAGAATCTCTGACCCTGAGCGCGCGATGCAGCGAGGTGCTTCCCGATATCGTGCGACATTTGGCGGCTTCGGGCGCGGACATTTTCTCATTTACCGCGGAGAAGGCTTCACTGGAAGATTTGTTCATGCGAATCATGGGCGAGGACCGAGGATTGTGATGGGCTGCTGGATTATGGCCGGAATCACATTTCGGGAGGCAGCGCGGAAGAAGATTCTGTGGACGGCGCTTATTGCGGGCGTTGGTTTTCTGGTCCTGTTCGGAGCGGCGGTGCATTTTCAAATCGAGGATTTCCAAGCTCACGACACAGCTCCATTCATCCGCTACCAGATATTGAGCGCGATGCTGATGATTGGCCTGTATGTGGTGGACCTGCTAGCAGTGGTAATGACCATCCTGACGTCGGTGGACACCATCTCGGGAGAAATCAGTTCCGGCACGATTCATGCGATTGCGACCAAGCCGGTGCCGCGGTGGCAGATCTTCTCGGGGAAATGGATCGGATTCGCGGGGATGATCGCCGGGTTTGTTGCGTTAACGTTCGGCGGGACGATTGCGGTGGCCTACTTTATGGGCGGCGTGGCTCCGGAGCACGGAATTCTTGGCGGCGCGCTGGTGTTGCTGGAGTGCCTGCTGACACTGACGGTGACATTTCTATTTGGCACATGGTTTTCGACTTTGACGAATGGGGTCATCGTTATTGGGTTGCACGGTTTGGCGTTTATGGGTGGCTGGCTGGAACAGATGAGCGGATTTACCGAGAGCGCGCGCCTGGTGGCGGTGGGAGTGACGACGAGCCTCATTATGCCAAGCGAAGCGATATGGAGACGGGCTGCGTTTGAAATGCAGACGCCGCTGGCGGGCTCGCTGCCATTTTCGCCGTTCGCGAATGTTTCGATCCCGAGCGCGGCGATGATCGGATATGCGGGCTTCTACCTGTTGATTGCATTGCTGATTGCCATTTACCACTTTCAAGTGTGCGACTTATAGGCTTAAGACTGCCGGGAGCCGACGGGGGTGGCGGAAGTGGCGAGCTGGGGGTAGAGAGCGAGGACGGCAGGAAGAATTACGCGGAAAGTGCAGCCGCCTTCGGGACGATTGAAACCAAAAATCTGGCCGCCGTGTTCCTGAACGATCCCGTAGCAGATGCTGAGACCGAGGCCAGTACCTTTGCCGACAGGCTTGGTTGTGTAGAAGGGATCGAATACGCGGTCGGGTTCGCGGAGGCCCGGGCCAGAGTCGGAAAAATCCAGGATGATGCTGCCGCGTTCGGTGCGCATGCGGACCGTGAGCGAGCCGCCGCCGACGGTTTCCATGGCGTCCACGGAATTGTTGATTAAATTGAAAAAGACCTGGAGGAGCTGGTTGGGATCGCCGCGGACGGCGGGAAGGGTCCCGGGATTCTCGACTTCGATACGGATTTTTTTGTCGCGCAGGTCGAGCTGGCGCAGTTCGATGGCGCTGGTGATGACGGAGCGCAGATCGAGGAGCTGTTTTTCCGCAGGGACCTGGCGCGCGAAGCTGAGCAGGTTGGTGACGAGGACTTTGGTGCGGCGGGCCTGGTCGCGGATTTTTTCGCTGAGGCTGCGGGAGCGTTCAGAAGCGCTCGAATCGGCCTGAATCAAGTCGGCGTAGCCGAGGATGGCGGTGAGGGGATTATTGATTTCGTGCGCAGCGCCGGCGGCAAGCTGGCCGAGCGAGGCGAGCTTTTCCGCCTGGACAAACTGCATTTGGAGGCGCTTGAGATTGTCGACGGAATCCTGCAAGCCTTTGAGCAGCGCAAGGCGCTCGCGATCGACCAGATGCTGCCGCAAGAAAACGAGGCCTGTGCCGATGATGATGACAGCAAGAGTCAGAAGCAAGCGGAAGTGCCGAACGACGGGAGGCGCATCGCTGGCAAAACCAGACCATGCCGCCATCAAGGGCATGGAAAGCACACACAGGACGGCGAGGCGGGCGAACCATTGGGAGTCGCGCATTTTGACGCTATGCGTGAGGTCCGGCTTGGGCGACATGCGGTGGGCGAGGATGCCGACGGTGCCGAACCAAACGAACGCTGCCATGAGCGGAACATTCAACAGACTGCCCGCAGAATAATGGCCCCTGGTGAAGGCCGCGGTGGCGAGCCAAAGGCTGGAGACGTACAGGCAGGAGGCGCCGAACAGATTGCCATAAATGATTCGCCATTCGCGATTGGCGCGAAGAGCAAAGAAGCCCGTGCCAAGCAGAAAAACGAGATTGGCCAGGACATAGACCTGCAGGTCGCGGATATTCGCGAGGCCTGAATTGGCGGGGTCTTTCGACCAGGCGACGACCATGAACAAGTAGACGAACAACCACCAGACGGCCAGCAACAACGTGTCGAGATGGCCATAGCGTAAGGCTTCACGCATCTTGCGGGCATGGGGCATCATCGCGAGGGCGGCCATCAAGGGGACGGCGTGCAGGAAGAAAATGACGTCCACGGCTGTGATGGAGTGGGTGACGGAGTGGAGGACCAATAATTTGTAAGTCCACATGAGCTGGCCGGCAAGCCAGAGAGTGCAGCCAAGGGCGAGCAGCATCCAGAAATTATTCTGGCGTCGATAGGGCGAAGAGGCGTTCCAGAGCAAGCAAGCGTTGGCGAAAAGAGGCACGATGCAGAGGGCGATGTTAGCGACGACCTCGCGTGTGGATCCGGCGGGGAGGATTACTGGAAGAAGGGCAAATCCGCCAACAAAAACGGCCCAAGCGACAATAATCAACCACGTTGATTTTGACAGTTTCATGTTGGCTGCGGACGCCTACCCATCATAAGACTAGCACGGTGCGTGTTCCGGCTGGGGAACTGTAGGCCTATCAATAAATAGGACAATGGCGCCTGGCGGCGCTGGTTGCCGGTGGGCGAATTGCCGAACGAGAGGGCGCGGCCCCCCGCAGCTCAGGGCAAGCGGCCGGTGAACTTTGCCTCTCGTCCGAGTTCCTCTTCGATGCGCAGGAGCTGGTTGTATTTGGCAATGCGGTCGGTGCGGGAGGCGGAGCCGGTCTTGATCTGGCCGGTGCCCATGGCGACGACGAAGTCCGAGATAAAAGTGTCTTCGGTCTCGCCGGAGCGGTGAGAAACGATCGAGGCGTAGCCCGCTTGGCGGGCCATTTCGATGGCTTCGATCGTTTCGGTGACGCTGCCGATTTGATTGAGTTTGATGAGAATGGCGTTGGCGATTTTTTTCTGAATGCCGCGAGAGAAAATTTTCGGATTGGTGACAAAAATATCGTCGCCGACGAGCTGGATTTTTTTGCCGAGAGTTTTTGTGAGCAGTTGCCAGCCGTCCCAGTCGAGTTCACTCATGCCGTCTTCGATGGAAACGATGGGATACTGGCGCACCCAGGAAGCCCAGAAGTCGACCATCTGCTCGGATGTGCGCCGGGACTTGTCGGATTTTTTGAAGGCGTATTTTTTCGAGGCGGCGTCGTAAAATTCGCTGGCCGCAGGATCGAGGGCGATGGCGATCTGCTCGCCGGGCTTGTAGCCGGCGGCGGAGATGGCCTGGAGGATGCGTTCGATGGCTTCCTCGTTCGACTTTAGGTTGGGCGCGAAGCCGCCTTCGTCGCCGACGGCGGTCGAGTAACCGTTTTTCTTCAGCACAGCTTTCAAATTGTGAAACACTTCGACGCCCCAGCGCAGCGCTTCGCGGAAATTTGGCGCGCCGACCGGCATGACCATGAACTCCTGCGCGTCGACGGAATTATCGGCGTGCGCGCCGCCATTGAGGATGTTCATCATGGGAACGGGAAGCGTGTTTGCGGATTTTACAGAGGAAAAGCGCGCGAGATATTTGAACAGCGGCAGGCCGGAGTCGTTTGCGGCGGCGCGGGCGGCGGCCATGGAGACGGCGAGGATGGCGTTGGCGCCGAATTTGGATTTGTTTTCGGTGCCGTCGGCGTCGAGCATGCGGCGGTCGAGGGCCTGCTGATCGGAGGGATTCATCCCGGTGACCGCGTTGGCGATGGCACCGTTGATGTTCCGGGCGGCACGGTGAGTGCCCTTGCCGAGATAGCGCGATTTGTCGCCGTCGCGGAGTTCGAGGGCCTCGTGCTCGCCTGTGGACGCTCCGGAAGGAACGGCGGCGCGGCCGCGCAGGCCATTCGCAAGGATAACGTCGGCTTCGACGGTGGGATTGCCGCGCGAATCAAGAATTTCGCGGCCAATGACGTGAGCGATTTTCGCGACGACTCGTTTGCCTTTCGCGTCGAGGATTTCGTGGGCCTTCAGGCCCGTTGCTAGGGCTTCGATCACTGCTTTCTTGCTACGCGGCATTGCGACTCTCCTTAACGCGACAGAAGGCGATTGTACGATAAAGACAGCGATCCTTCGCAAGAGCAGGTCCGGGTGAGAGTGGGCCAGTCTGAATTTCGACTCTTCGTGTCACGATCAAGAACATCCCAAACCGATCCCTCACTAGGGTGCGAGCGAATCGAGGTGAGTCAGAGCTTGCATGCAATGACGAGCGTCGGGCTGAGGTCGACGGGAATGGTGGCGCCGGAGGCGACTTCGGCGAAACGCGATTCGAGAGAGCGCCAGTAAGTTTCGGGATCAGAGAGAGCGCGCGCGTAGGCGCTGCCGTAAGAAGTGGAGCGCCAGAAGCCGGTGAAGCCGGACGGGCTTATCGGAATGATGTAGGAAAACCTGGTGCTTTCGACGATATGGAAGCCGGGAGCGGCGCGAACTTTTTCTTCCCAGTTTTTGTCGTGCTTGAGGCGTTGGTCGCGATAAGGCTTCCATGGGCCGCGCATTTCGGCGAGCGTGATGGTGTCGACCGCGGGAATGGTTTTCGGCAGAGGGCGGTCGTAGACGGCGAAGATTCCGCCGGGACGCAGCCAGGAATGGGCGTTGGCGAAGACGCGCGGGAGATCCATCCAGTGAAGAGCGTTGCCGACGGTGACGAGGTCGACGGTCGAGGGGGTTCGGGAGAAATCTTCGGCGGTGATGTTGTGCACGATGATCGCAGGAGTTTCTTGTTTCAGTTTTGCGGCCATGCCGGGGTCGGGCTCGACGGCGATGACTTCTTGAAAGTGCGGGAGCAGGGCGCGAGTGGATTTGCCGGTTCCGGCGCCGAGGTCGACCGCACGTTCGCGGGGAGCGGCGGGAACGGCGGCCAGGATGTGCTCGAAAAGTTCGGCCGGGTAGTCTGGACGGTAGCGCTCGAATTCCTCGGCGATGTGGCCAAACTTGGATTGGAATTCACAGGACACCGAACGTCACTCGGGCTCTTCGAGCATGGATTCTTCGCGGACGACGACGACAACGCCGTTTTCACTGACGTGATAACGCTTGCGGTCTTCGTCGAGGTTGTAGCCGATTTCGGTGTGCTCGGGCAGGCTGACGTGACGATCGATGATGGCGCGGCGGATGCGCGAATGGCGGCCAATATTCACGTGGTTGTAGATGATGGAGTCGTCGACGTTGCAAAAACTGTTGATGCGCACGTCGTAGCCGAGCACGGAATGGCTGACGCGACTTCCGGAGATGATGGAGCCGGCTGCGACGATGGAGTCGACGGCCGTGCCGGTGCGCTCGGGGTCGGCGAAGACAAATTTCGCGGCGGGATACTGCTGCTCCCACGTTTTGAGCGGCCAGCTCTTGTCGTACAGGTTGAAGACGGGAGAAACGGAGACCAAATCCATGTTGGCGTCGTAGTAGGCGTCGATGGTTCCTACGTCGCGCCAGTAGAGATTTTCTTTTTTGTTTTCGTCGTAGAAGTTGTAGGCATAGACGCGGAATTTGCCGATGACCTTGGGGAGGATGTCGTGGCCGAAGTCATGCGAGGAATTGGGGTCTTCGGAGTCAGAGATGAGCGTGGGCAGAAGGAACTGGGTGTTGAAAACATAGATGCCCATCGACGCGTCGACTTTACCGGGATGGCGCGGGGAGAGTTTGGGGTCGGCGGGCTTTTCGTAGAAGGCGAGGATGCGGCCCTCGGTGTCGGTTTCGATGACGCCGAATTTGCCGGCGGCGTCCTCTGGGGTCATCTCGACGGTGGCGACAGTGACGTCGGCGCCGGTTTCGACGTGCTGCTCGAGCATTTTCTCGTAGTTCATTTTGTAGATGTGGTCGCCGGAAAGGATGATGACGTAGCTCGATTGCTCGCTGCCGATGGAATAGATGTTCTGGTAGACGGCGTCGGCGGTGCCGAGATACCAGTGGGCGGAGACGCGCATTTGCGGCGGAAGAATCTCGATGAAGTCGCCGACGCCCATCAGGGCGGACCAGCCCTGGCGGATGTGGCGATTGAGGCTGAGAGCTTTGTACTGCGTGAGGACGAAAACGCGGCGGAGGTCGCTGTTGAGGCAGTTGGAAAGGGTGACGTCGATGATGCGATAAATGGCGCCGAAGGGAACGGCGGGCTTGGCACGGTCACGCGTGAGAGGCCAGAGGCGTTCGCCCTGTCCGCCCGCCATGAGCACGCCGATCGCATTTTTCATCAAAGACATGGTTTCCAGTGGCCAGGCGCCAAAACCATTCTAGCAATATCCGGGCGCAAGAGGGACATTCTGCCTGCGCGGCAGCAAGTGCGCGAGCCGGGCCGCGTCCGATGTCCAAAGCTTGCGAAAATGTGTACTAAACCGCAAAATAGAGGGAAGGCGCGAGAGCCAGGGTTTGTAGTTGGTCCGAGAAAATATAGTGCTTGACTTACCAGATAGGGTTGGTTAGAAACGCCCTAAGATGTTGTCCTGTGGCGGGTATCCTGGTGGTCCCCACTCAGCAACTATCGAATAACTGCGTTCCCGAACGGGGGTGAATTTGCGTGGCTGAAGTTGTTATACAAGAGGGCGAATCTTTGGAGAATGCTCTCCGGCGGTTCAAAAGAAAAGTCCAGGGCGAAGACATCATCAAGGAAATCAAGCGGCACAGCTACTACATGAAACCTGGAGAGAAGCGCCGGGCCAAAGAAGCGCTATCACGCAAGCGTCTCCGTAAGAAGCAGCGCAGAGAGCAGGACTAAATAGGCGGAAATCCTTGGGTACTTCGTTCCAGCTTGGTTCCGATCTTCCGTCGGGAAAAGCAGGGAGTTCCCATCATTCTCGGCATCATCCGATTCAGGGCGGCGCGATAATTATAATCGCCGCTCAGGCTACGGCCCGGAGCGATCCATGGAATTCCACGATAAGGTTCTGAAGTGCGCCGAATGCGGTTCGGAGTTTGTGTTTACCGCCGGCGAACAAATGTTCTTCGCCGACAAAGGCTTCAAGAACGAACCGAAACGGTGCAAACCGTGCAAGACGGCGCGCGGGCAGGGAGGAAACAGCGCGGGCGCCGGCGCCACAACGGGCATGCAGCGCGTCGAGACGAAGACTGTTTGCTCGCAGTGCGGAAAAGAAACGACGGTGCCGTTCAAGCCGACACAAGGGCGCCCGGTTTACTGCCGCGAGTGTTTCCAGCAGCGGCGGACGATCGGGGGACCGGCGACGGCGTCGGAAGCGGCGGGATAAGGGCAGGGCGGACGCGGAGCGACGCGTCCGAGGGCTGGCTGTGAGTTTGGGTTAGGGATTGTTTCGCCTCCGTTGCGGTGTAGGTGGCCGCGCGGAGGCGATTTTTGTTTTACAGCGGTTTTTACGAGCGTTTCAGTTCGAGATTCTTCGCCAAGACTGCAGCAGTCCAGCGGAACAAAGACAAGGACCTCATCCAGTGAAAGCAAAGAATTCGATGTCCTGGCTCCCTTGCCACAGTACGAGATGTCCGACCCTGGTCAGCTGATCTCTGCCTTCAACGATGGTCAGGAAGTGATTCCCGGTCAAGTCGCCGTCCTTGCTGCGGAAGGCCGATTTTCCGTACGGAATCAATATTTCGCATTCGGAGCAATCGAGCGGGTGAAAAAGTATGTCACCTGCACTCGGAGAGGTCAGAGCGGCTTCGCGTCCGACTCCCAGGTCGAGTCGAGCCAGGGGAACCCACGCCGCCTCTCCGCTCCAACGCGCTTGGAGCAGCTTGGCGCGGAGAGGCAAGATAGCGGAGAAGTTTCGGCATGTGACTGGCGACAGCGACCACTCCAGTCTTGCCGTGAATTGCATATCCGCAATGCGGATTCGGATCGACTCAAGCCGCACGTTTTCCATACACGCAAGCCTCGACTACGCGGCGACGGATTTTCGGGGAGCGGGGACGATTTCGCGGAAGGCCGCGAGGAATTTTTGCATTTCGTCCGGCTTGCCGACGGAGACGCGCAGCCAGTTGCCCATGGACGGGAATTTGCGCCCGACGATGATTTTCCGTTCGTGGAAGGCTTCGATGACGGGTTTGACGTCATTGCCAGTGTCGACCATGAAAAAATTCGCGTGCGAAGGAATGACGGTGTAGCCGGATTTCGTAAGTTCCGAAGTGACCAGGTTGCGCGTGCCGTTCAGACGTTTTTTGTTTGTGGGGACGATTTCGGCGTCGGCGAGGCTGGCGACGGCGGCGGAAAGCACGGCGGCGTTGCCGTTGTCGAAGAGAATCTCGCGATGCATGGCTTCGATTGTTTCTTTCTGCGCGACGGCATAGCCGAGACGCATGCCAGCCATGCCGTAGACTTTCGAGAACGTGCGCGTGACGATGAGATTGGCGTGCTGAGGAATCATGTCGACGACGCTGGAGTAGCGCGGGTCTTCGACGAAATGGAAATAGGCTTCGTCGACCAGGACGTAGGTGGAGGGCGGAACTTTGGAGAGAAAATCAGAGAACTCGTCGCGTGTGTTGATTGTAGCAGTCGGGTTATTGGGATTGCAGATGTAGGCCAGTCCAACGCCATTCGCGCAGGCCTGGGCCATGGCGGGAAGATCGTGGCGGAAATCGGAAGTGAGAGGAACTTTGACGGCGCTCGCGCGGGAGACTTGCGCGTAATAGGTGACGGCTTCGAAGGTGGGCTCGGCGACGACGAGTTGCTTGTCCGGGCCGACGAAAGCGGCGTCGCAGACGCGGAGGATTTCGGTCGAGCCGCAGCCGAGGGCGACGTTTTCGGGGTCCACGTGGTGCAGGTTGGCGATGGAGCGGACGGCGCGAGAGTAAAGGTCGTCGGGGTAGCGGCAGGCGACGGCTTCGGAGCCGGTGATCGCGGCGATGGCGCTTGACGCGGGGCCGTAAGGATTTTCGTTGGAGTTGAGCAGGATGGCGTCGGAGCGCGAGAAGCCTTTGAGGCGGCCGCCGGTGACGCCTTGAACGAGTTTCGGAGAAAGATAAGCGCCAGCAAATAGTGCGCTGAGAGATTGTCCGAATTGACGACGGGAAACCTTGCTTCCTGTATTCTCTGGTTGCATCGAATCCTCCAGCCGCGCGTGCGATTCTCCTCGCAGGATCGCTGGGCGGATTATCCGTCCGACCGAGGAAGCGCGCAAGGGATGCGGGGGTTTCGAATTCAGGTGCGATTCGTTCCGAGTAACCTCTGACTCACCCGCGCCGGCGAAACCAAGCGGACGACACGGCTCGCATTCCAGGCCTTGACCCCGCGATCACGGCCTCGACGATAATTCAATGGCCTTCAAGATTCTCTTGGTCATGCGAGCAATAAACAGCGTAATTCCAAGTGTGCAAAAGACCACAGTAAACAAGATAACTGATACGCCTAAACCCGCGATTCCATAGGCGGGGATCGTCTTTGCAGCAGCGTGACTCATGGTCGCGAAGAAGCTGAAGGCCTGAAGCAAGAACAGAAGGAGAAAGATCACTAGACCTACGACCTGCCATTTTTGGATGCGGTCCATTTCATCCAGCGACTTGCGCAAAATAGTTTCCATTTCCTGTGACATTACACGCTCCTTGTTGAATCGAGTTTTTTGCGGAGGGTGGCCAAACCATATGCGAGGCGCGATTTGACGGTACCCAGAGGAATCCCGAGGATTGCGGCGACTTCCGGAAGAGACAACTCCTCCTGAAAGTGGAGCGCCAATACGGCGCGGCTCGCTGACGAGAGCGCATCCGAATTCAATAACTCCGGTAGCAGCTCCACCGCAGGCGATAACGAGGGACCTGCGACCTCTTCGAGCACGGACTCGTCGCGAAACTGCTCCCACCACCGTTTTTCCTTCTTCAAGTGGTGGAAAGCAGCGCGGCTTGCAACTCGATAAGCCCAAGACCGAAAAAACTCTGGCGTATCCAACCACTTCAGTTTGCGCGAAATAATAATGAGGACCTCCTGCAAGACGTCATCGGCCGATGAGGCGCCAACCAGCCTTTTAAGATAACGGTGAAGCGAAGGCTGTACGCTGCGCAGCAGAAGCTCAAGAGCTTCACGGTCGTTGCACTGCGCTCTCAGGGCCCACTGTGCTTCTTGTCTTGGCGTAGCCACGCTGTGTGTTCAATTGTAATAGAGGCTTTGTTGGGAAAAAGAGTTCGGAAGAGGTACAAACAGTTCCCGCAGCTAGCGAGCTTCGGGATGCGTTGACCGGCGGAGGGCTGGGTCTTAAAATATTGAGATGAAACACTCAGGAAAAGAGAAAGCGCGCAAGCGCACCGTTCCGTCCAAGGCTGCGAAGGGCGTCGGCTCGGCGGATGATAAGGCGCTGCGCGAGCAGCTTGCGAAATTACTGGATGGCGGCCAGGCGCATGCGTCGTGGCAGGACGTTGTGGCCGACATACCGGCGAATCTGCAAGGGGCGAAGGCGCATGGAGCGCCGCACACGGCGTGGCAATTGCTGGAGCACATGCGAATCGCGCAACGGGACATTTTGGAATTTTCGCGGAATGCGAAGCACGTTTCTCCGCAGTTCCCGGAAGGCTACTGGCCATCTACTGATGCGCCGCCGAATGCGGAGGCGTGGGGAAAGAGCGCGAAGGCGTTCGGAAGGGATTTGGCGGAAATGAAGAAACTGGTGAGCGATCCGAAGGCAAATCTCTTCGAGAAGATCGCGCACGGAGATGGGCAAACGATTTTGCGCGAAGCCCTGCTGGCCGCCGATCACAGCGCTTATCATCTGGGACAGATTGTGCTGGTGCGGAAATTGCTGGGAGCGTGGCGGGAATCGTAGCGAAACCCAGTGTTGGTGACCCGATTTTGCATTCATACGAAGGAACCCAATTGAAAAACAAATCAGCGGTGATCGAAGAAAGCGCGTCAGCCGAAAAGCGGAACGGAAAACGCGAAGCGGTTTTCGACGCGTTCCGGCGCTGGGGATATTACGAAGCGGACCTGGATCCGCTCGGAGATTTCAAGCCGTGCCCTGTGCCGGAATTGACGCAGCTCAGCGGCGAGGATGCTGACGAGGCGCGGCGCATTTATTGCGGAACCATCGGCGCGGATTTCATGCACATTTTGGACGGAGGGCGCCGACGGTGGATTCAGCAACGGATGGAGTCGCCCGCGCCGGAGCCGGACCGCGGACGCATTCTGGAACGGCTGGTGCGAGCGGAGCTGTTCGAGCAAGTCGTGCAGAGCCGCTATCTGGGGAACAAAAGATTTTCGCTCGAAGGATTGACGTCGCTCATTCCTCTGCTGGACGAAACGATCGAGAGCGCGGCAGAGCGAGGCGTTGAAGAAATTGTGCTGGGGATGAGCCATCGCGGGCGGCTCAACGTGATGATTCATATTGTCGGGCGGCCAGCGGAGGACATTTTCGCGCGGTTCGAGGAAGTGGATGCGCGGAGCGAGCTGGGCGGCGGCGACGTGAAGTATCACATCGGCGCGACAGGGGAATACACAACGCTCAGCGGGCGGCCGATCGGCATTCATCTGGTGTCGAATCCGAGCCATTTGGAGGCGGTAGACCCGGTGGCGCTAGGCCGCGCGCGCGCGAAACAGACGCGGCGCGGAGAAAAAGGAGTCGCGCAGGTGCTTCCCGTGGTGATGCACGGCGATGCTGCGTTTGCGGGGCAGGGAATTTGGGCGGAGACGCTGAACTTTTTGCTCATTGATGGATTTTCCGTCGGCGGCGGCGTGCACATCATCGTGAATAATTTGATCGGATTTACGGCGGTGCCGTCGGAGTGCCAGTCGTCGCGATTCGCTTCGGATATTGTGAAGCGCATTCCAGTACCGGTTTTCCACGTGAACGCGGAGGATCCCGATGCGGTGGTACGCGTGGCGCGGATGGCAGTGGAGTACCGGTATGCGTTTCAGAGTCCGGTGGTGATTGATTTGATTGGCTACCGGCGATACGGGCACAGCGAAGTGGACGATCCTACAATCACGCAGCCGCTGCGCTATCGCAAGATTCAAGCGCACCCGGCCCTGTGGAAGCTATATGCGGAGAGAACGGGAAGCGATCCAACCAGTACGGTGGAAGAAGTGCGCGCGGATTTCGAGAAGGCGCAGAAGAACGCGGTGAGTTTGGAAAAAGTCCCCAAGATGTGGCGGCTGCCTTCGTACTGGGACAATTACGAAGGAGGGATTTACAAGCCGGAGTTCGACGTTGAGACAGGCGTGGCGCAGGAAACGCTGTGCCAGTTGACGGTGAAGCTGACGAGTTATCCGAGCGATTTTGCGATTCATCCAAAGGTGAAGAAGCTGCTGGATCAACGCGCGGCGATGGGCGCGGGAAAAAGCGCAGTGGATTACGGGATGGCGGAGGCGCTGGCGTTTGGTTCGTTGCTCGCGGAAGGAACGCCGGTGCGGCTGAGCGGGCAGGACAGTAAGCGCGGAACTTTCAACCAGCGGCATTCCGTGCTGATTGACACGCAGACGGAAAAGGAGTTCGTGCCGCTGGCCAATGTTTCGGCGAATCAGGCGCGGTTTGAGGTGTACAGTTCGTCGCTTTCGGAAGCCTCGGTGATGGGATTCGAATACGGGTTCAGCCGAGACTTCCCGGAGGCGCTGGTGTTGTGGGAGGCGCAGTTCGGCGATTTTGCGAATGGCGCACAGGTGATTGTTGACCAGTTCATCGCGGCGGGCGAGGACAAGTGGAAACTGCTGTCGGGGCTGGTGCTGCTGCTGCCGCATGGATATGAAGGGCAGGGGCCGGAGCATTCGAGTGCGCGCATCGAGCGATACTTGCAGCTTGCGGCGCACGACAACATTCAGGTTTGCCAGCCTTCGAATGCGGCGCAGTATTTTCATTTGCTGCGGCGGCAGGCCCGGCGGCGATGGCGAAAGCCGCTGGTTGTGTTCACGCCGAAAAGCATGCTGAGAAATCCGGCGGCGGCTTCGGCCATTGCCGATTTTTCGTTGCCGAGATTTCAGACGGTTTTGCCGGACGCGGAAGCGCCGCAAGCGGAGCGAATTCTGATGTGCACGGGGAAAATCGGGCACGAGCTCGCAGCGGAGCGGAAACGGCGACAGGACCGTTCGACGGCGGTCATTTTTCTGGAGCAGATTTATCCATTCCCGGAGAAAGAACTGGAACGAATGCTCGGAGAGTACTCGTCGGCGCGCGATTTCGTGTGGGTACAGGAAGAGCCGGCGAATATGGGCGCTCTGAATTTCGTGATGCCGAGGCTGGAGCGCGTGTTGCGCGGGCATGCGGTGCGGTCGGTCAAGCGTTCGGCGAGCGCGAGTCCGGCGACAGGTTCAGCGAAAGCGCATGAGATGGAGCAGAAGACGCTCGTGGCGCTTGCGTTTGGCACCGGGAAAAGCTAACCGCGGCCTGCGAATTTCAAAAACCACTTCGAATGAGTTCCGTCCGACCCTTCCGCGCTACTTCGCAGTGGCCGCAACTTCCTCTTACCACGAAGAACTCGAATGGGCGTATCCGCCGAAATACCAGCGAACGCCAATGGTGTTGTAGATGCCGAGAGGCTCTTTGTTGGGGCCGGAGTCGAAAGCTCCAAGACTTTTGTCGAATGGGCTGAACGAAGTGACGCCGTGATTGGTGACGCGAAGCTCGAAGTGTTTCGGCAAAGCAATGGCGAGGCCCAGGGTGCGTTCCCAGGCGAGCGGCTGCATGGAATATGTGTAGTCGACCTGAGGGATGGTTTTGCCGAAGAAGAAGCGCGAATCGAGGAAAAGGTAGGCGTGGCGCAGCGGGGTGCGCGCGAAAGGCTGAAATTCGACATAGCCTTCGGCGATGTAGCGCGCGAAGGCCGAGCAGGTTGGCTGGGGCTGGTTGCAGCGGCCGAGGTCGGGTTCGTTGTGCGGCGGCGCGAGCTCGAAGTCTCCAAAGCCGCGCAGGAATCCTTTTCCAAAGAGCAGCGGCCCGGGATCGCTGGTCAGCGAAGAAGAATAAACTTGCGATTGCTGCGCGGAGATTCCGCTCGTTGGCGCAGATGGCGCGGATGTTTGCGCCTGTGCCATCAATGGGCACAGCGCGAGGATGGCGAGAAGCACAGTGCCGTGGAATCCGCGAGCGAGAAGGCAAGACTCTGCGAGTAAGTTTTTCATGCGTTCCCCTTTTCCGTGAACTGAAGCCTGATCGTTATTTGGCCGAAATTATTGGAGGCCGACGGACCCGCGAACCGATTCGATCAGTTTGGCGGAGTCGTAGCCGATTCCGTCCTTGAATACGAGCTCGGTTTTTTCGATATCGTGAATGTTGGCTAACGGATCGCCGGCGATGACGACGATGTCGGCCTGCTTGCCGGCCGCGAGAGTGCCGACGCGGTCATCTTCTCCGAGAAAGCGCGCGCCGTTTTCGCTGTAGATGTGGATGGCTTCCGCAGGCGTGAAGCCGGCTTGCACGAGAAGCTCCAGTTCGCGCTGGTCGCCAAAACCAGCGAGATCGCCGCCGTAGCCGGTGGGGTCTTCGCCTGCGAGGAGAAGGCCGCCGGCCTTGACGAAGTCATATTCGAACTGCATTTCTTTTTTGAGCAGCGTTGGCCAGGGAGAACTTGCGTTGCTTCCGATGACCGAGCGCGTGCTGAGATAGGCGATGGCGGCTTCGGGAAGCATTGCGTCGATGACGCGGCGCTCAAGCGGCGGCTGATTGGGAACACTGGTTTCGAAAATCACGATGGTGGATGTGACCGCGACGTGATGCGCGACCAAGTCGCGAATTGTGTCCTGCACGGGCGTGCCTTCGATGTCGATATCAGCGAGTGTTTTTGCGGTGAGTTGCTGCGAGGGGCAAACATCGGGAGTTTTGCCCGGATCGAACTCCGTGTCGACCATGAGTCCGTGCTCGAGGTCGTCGATGCCGAGCGCGGCGGCTTCCTTGAAGCCGATCGAGCACAAATGGCCGGTGACTTTGATGTTGCGCTTGTGGGCGGCGTTGACGGCGGCGGCAAGTTCGGCACGGGTGAGGTTCATGTACGCTTTGAACGAAGTGGCGCCTTCATCGGCCCAGTAGTTGACGGTCTCGCGCGCGTCGTCGGGCCCGGTCAGTTGGTGCATGACGGGAGTAAATGCGCCCGGTCCTTCGAGGTACGGAGCGGTGACGTGGATTTTCGGGCCGGCGAGTTTGCCAGTGTCGATCAGTTTCTTCAATTCGAGATCCGTGTACGGCTGAATGCTGCCGGTGGTGCGCATCGACGTGACGCCGCAGGCGAGGTACAAACGCGGGAAACTGAAGCCCATTTCGTTATAAAGCGCGACAGCCGTGCGGCCTCCGGCGGGATAAAAAAGATGCTCGTGCATGCCGACGAGGCCGGGAATGACGGTCTTGCCCGAGAGGTCGAGAACCTGCGCGCCGGAAGGCGGGGCGGTGCTGGCGGAATCGCCAATCGATTGAATTTTTCCGTCCAAGATGACGATGGTTTGATCGGCGCGCGCGGGCGAGCCTGTGCCGTCGATCACCCGCGCATGCGTAAGCGCGATGACCGGCGCGCTGACTTTGACGAATTCGCGAACGCCCGGAGCGAGAGACGAGGCGGATTGCGCGTGGAGCGAAGGCGTCGCGCATAGCAGGAGCGCGGCGAGGAACGCGAAGAATTCTGTCTTTTTCATAGGGTCGTCCTTTCAGTGCGTGGAAGAAAAGAGCTGCGGCAAAACATGAAACCTCCGTTTCGAAGAGCCATTTTGTGAAATTGGCTGCCGCTTGCGGCTCGAGGACGCGCTAGCGGCGGCGACATTTTGCTCCAAGGCACAAATCGAGGCAACCGGAATGCACGGCGGCAGGGAGCTCAGCAGATGAGTTGACCTGTGGTCTCGCGCGGCATAGTTTACTGTGCGCAACGAGTGAGGTGAGGAATGCAGATCGAGACATTTGAACTGGAACGATGGCAATCGGTTTGGGAGAACCGCATCGAGCTGAACATCGCGGAAAGCGGCGTGGACCCGCTGAGCGTGCGCGAGCTTCTCGAGGATGCGGCCGACGTGGAGCGTGTGCTCGACGCGCGGCTTGGTTATGCGCAAACGAACGGCAGCGAAGAGTTGCGCGCGCACATCGCAGCGCTTTATCCGGGAGCGGCGGCGAAGAACGTGCTGGTGACGTGCGGAGGTGCCGAGGCGAATTACGTAAGCACGTGGGCGCTTGTCGAACGCGGCGATGAAGTTGTTTTTATGCAGCCGAACTACATGCAGGTGGCGGGCCTGGCGAAAGGATTCGGCGCGACCGTGAAACCGTGGTGGTTGCGCGAAGAGTTGAACTGGGCGCCGGACGCCGATGAGCTGGAGACGTTAGTGACGCCGCGCACGAAGATCATTGCCGTATGCAACCCGAGCAATCCGACAGGCGCGGTGCTGGACCAGGAAACGATGAACGCGATTTGCGCGGCGGCAAGCAAGGTGGGTGCTTGGATTCTGGCGGACGAGGTCTATCGCGGCGCAGAGTTCGATGGGAAAACGACACAGAGCTTCTGGGGCCAATATGAACGCGTCCTGTGCAATGCGGGACTTTCCAAGGCGTACGGGTTGCCGGGGTTGCGCACGGGGTGGGTGATTGCGCCGGCGGAAATGACCGACCAGCTGTGGGGCTATCACGATTACACGAGCATTGGACCGACGATGCTTACCGATCGCATTGCGTCGCTGGCGCTTGAGCCGCGCAGACATGCGGGGCTGCTCGAACGGACGCGGCAGATTCTGAGAGAGAATTATCCGGTGGTCGGCGGATGGCTGGAGCAGCACAACGATGTTTTTTCTCATGTTTCGCCGCGAGCCGGCGCCATTGCGTGGGTTGGATTGCTGAAGAAGTGGAATTCGGGGCAGCTGGCCGAAGAGTTGCGCGCAAAGAAAGATGTGTTGATCGTTCCCGGCGATCAGTTTGCGATGCCCGGATATATACGCATCGGATTTGGAGAAGGGCGGGAGAAACTGAAGAAGGCGCTGGAGCGATTTGACGCATGGATTGCGGAACGCTGATGGGGAACTAACGTTGAAGGTTTTGGCGGCGGAGCTGGCGCAGCGTTTCGCGAAGGTCCGGAACGCCTTTGATGATTACCACCAGCGTGATGAAGACGAAGGTTGCGCCAGCGACAATGAGGCACAGCGTCCAAAAGGCTTCCCAGTATTTCATCGCGTTCTCTCGAAGCGCTTCATGATGCTGCTTCCCTGAGTTGTTTTCCGGCTGAGCGAATTGCTTCCGACGGCGGTGAGCGGCGTCCGACGAGCGAACCGAGCAAGAATCCGCAAGCGGCAAGTCCGAAAGCCATGAAGCCGGTGACGTTCTCATTCCAGTGGAGGAAAAAGAACGGAACGATCGCGCCCGCTGCGCCGAGAATCATGGCCAGATAGCCTGCGAGAATATTGGCGCGCGACCAGTACAGACCGCCCACTACCGAAACAAACGCACCGGCCAGGAAAATCGTGCCGGTGATGTTTAGGTAGAGATAAACGGCGCCGGGAGGCGTGTAATACAAGCCCCAGAACATCAGGAACAGGCTCACGAAAAGATTGGCGATGCGATTCACGACCAGCTGGGCGCGCGAACCGAGCGGTGATTTTCCCATCATGCCGCGCAGCGGGAGGACGACATCCTGCGAAATCACGGCGCTCCAGCCGAGAAGATACGAGCTGTTCACCGACATGGTTGCGGCGAGCATGCCGGCTACGACGATGCCGCGCACACCCGGACCCAGGATTTGCGCGAGCATTGCAGGCATGGCGTCGATCGGCGCCATCGTGTGGCCGTGAATCATGGGCAGCGGGATGCCTTTGTCGAGCATGCCTGTGCCGAAGAGCGTGAGCGCGGCGATGCCCCACAACATTGGCAGCATGCCGCGGCCGAGAAAAATGAAGCCAGTCCAGGTCATGACGCGCTTTGAGGTGCGAGGATCGCGTGTTGAGAAGATGCGCATTGCCGTGGTTTGCCAGCAGGTGACGACGGAAAGCCACAGCAAAACTTGCCAGATGAGAAAGGTCCAGCCGAATTTCGGGCTGATGATTGGGCTGAAGCCGGCTGCGCCCATGGTGAGCGTCACTTTGTGGACGATATTGCCCCATCCTGCAAAGTGCACGGCGTAGATCGTGATGAGTATTGTGGCGACGGAGAGCAATGAGTATTGCAAAAAATCGGTGATGACCACGGAGACCATTCCGCCGATGACGGTATAGAGAAGTTCGAGCAGCAGGATCGCGGTCATGACGGCGATGAGGTAGCGCTGAGGAATGCCGCTGACGATGGTCAAGAATTCGCCTTCGATTTTCAGGAAAACGCCCATGTTGAGAATTCCGCCGAGCGCGACCAAAATTCCTGTGACGAGGCGCAACCCGCGGCTGTAGCGCACCTCGAAAAACTCCGGCACGGTCATCAGTTTGAGCTGGCGGAAACGGCTGATGATGAAGCCGGTGCGTCCGACGACGATCATCACCACACCGGAAATCAACGCCGCGGCGAACGAAGCGAACCCGAAGCGGTAGCCGAGTTCGCCGTTGTACATGTAGGTGATGGTGCCGATTTCCGTGGCGGCAAGAGTGGCGATTCCAACGTAAAGACCGAGCTCGCGGCCCGCAACCAGGTAGTGGGAAACGTCGCCAAGGTAGCGCTTGCCGAGCAGTCCGATCGCGACGGAGCCAGTCAGATAGCCGATGACGATCAGCCAGTCGGCAACCGTGAAAGTCATTGCGGGACCATTTCCAGCGTCAGAACTTCGAATGGCTGCAGCGCAATCGCGTGTGGTTGGCCAGCACGAAGCTTGATTTCGAGCGGACGAGCGCCGGTCCAGGGGCTGCGCGCAATAAAACTGCGCGGCGCATTGGTCGGCAGCTCAAATGCGGATTGCGGATCGAGTTCGAAACTGTGCGGCACTCTGTCGGGATTGCGGAGCGTGACGATTCCGCAGCGCGGCGACCAGGAAGCCCACCCATAAACTTCGAGATGCGCTGGGTCGCCGCCGATCCAATGCGTGTCGACAAGAGTATCTGCGTTGCGGCGCGACCATTGAGCGGCTTCGGCGAGCGTATTCCAATCGGAATCGGAGAGCAGCGAATGCGTGATGTACATTTCCTGAAGCTGTGTTCCCGTGCCGAAGTATGAGTGAACTTCGTCAGGAAAATCGCGCTGCGGGTCGTCGTTGAGGTTTTTGGCGAAACGCGCGTAAATCATTCCGTGCAGCATGAGGGAATTTAGAGGATAAAGCGGGCCGCGGCGGACCACATATTGGTAAGTCGCAGAGTCGCGATACGTAATCCATTGCTGGCGGTATGAGCCGACGCCGGCGAATGAATGATCGTCGCCGTCCCGCCAGATCGAGTCGGCGTAGCGCAGCCAGAATGGCGATGGATAGGTTCCGGTTGTCAGATTCACGTAGAGATCGGGCTCCGCCACGCGCAAATCGCCGATCAGGCTGATCATGGCGGCAAAGTCGCTGTCGAATTCGCTGCCGGGAAAAACGGTGGAGGCGTTGCCGGTGCCGTCAAATTTGAACTGATTGATTCCATAGTCTCGAATCATTTTTAGACAGACTTCATGGAAGCGGCGGAAATAACGCGTGCCGGAAAGTACGAAGCCGCCGGAGTTTTCTTCGTAGCCTCGCTGCTTGCCGTATTCGAGGCGTTCGGTGCGCGGACCATCGTAACCACCCCAGGGCGAAAGCCAGATGCCGGGCGCGGCGCCGTATTTTGTCGCGGCGCTTTTTACGGGCGTAAATCCATTCGGGAAGCCGGAATTGAAATTCCAGAGGGATTTGTGGTTGTCCCATCCGTCGTCGAAGAGAAAGGAATCGAGGTGAACGCCGCGCTTCACGTGAAGCTCTTCGCCGAACGCGTGGATCACGTCGAGGGCGCCGGTTTGGTCGTACGGAGTGAAATAGCCGAGGTCGTACCAGGAGTTGTAATGCAAGAAGGTGCGGTAAGCATGGGCGCGCTCGCGTTCGATATAGCGCAGAAAATCGCGGCGAAGCTGGCCCGGCGCCGTCGTTCCAATTACCGAGGAATATGAGGCGGAACGGCCATGTTCGAGCGGCAACTGGCGCGCTAGTGCACAACGCAATCGGCCATTCTGGGCAGAGCTTTCCGAAAGCGGATGCTCGAATCCAAAAAACCACGTGCCGGAGGTTACCGGGGAACCTTTGACGGTACCGTTCACTTCGGCGTTTGCGACAGGGAGGTCGAGCATGGCCACTTCGGTGATGGGCAGGCGGTCTTTCGTCGCGGAGAATTCGATCTCCTGGCGAGTGTAATGCGAGCCTTCGCGGAGAATTGCGCGCCATAGAGCACGCAGGCCGCGCTGCTCGTCTTCGAGCGTTGCGCTTACGGCGTGGCCGGAGAGGCGGTCGGAGTAGCGCGCTGCATGAGGTTGTGCGGGCAGAGTTTCGATTCTTGGCTGTGCCACGAGGCGCATTGCTGAAGAAACGATCCGAGAGCCATCGGTGAGCGCCAGTGAAAAAACTGGCGCCGGATTGGTGATTATTTGAGCGTTGCGGCGATCCTGGATTTCTATGAGCTGCAAACCGGTAGAAGAAATGTTCCATTCCGTCGCTACGAATGCGTTGGATAGCAAAATCTTGCGGCCCTGTATCTGCGCGTGCGACGAATCCGGAGCGTTGCCGGGGCTTTGGAGGAACGCATTGAGCCGAGCGCGAGAAAGAAGTGATGATATGGGCAAACTTCCTACAAGCAGCACGCCGTTGCGTACAAAGTGACGGCGCGTCAGGAAATCTTCAGGGGTGTGCAAGCCAGAGCGTATCTCTTCTTTTTTACGGTTCACGCGCCTCCTGACGCAGCACAAATTACGCGAACTGAATCAGCCCGGGCCCAGGGCGAGCGATGAAGAAAGAACTGGCGTCCGTCCGCGCAGGAAAGCGCTGATGATACTGCGAGGCCCAGTTCTGACGAAATTCTTCTGCGCTGCCGGCCGGTATCAGCGCCCAGACGCTGCCGCCGAATCCAGCGCCGAACGCGGACGCGGCGAGAGCGCCTAACGGGCGCGCTGAATGGGCGAGCGCAATCGTTTCGGGCACTTGATTTGCCAGGCAGGTTTCCGCGAGAAATTGCGAGCGGTCAGCCAGCGCTCCCAAATGCTCGAAGTTGCTGTGAGCCAGCGCGCCTGCGGCTTGAGGGACGATTTCGCTTGTTTCTTCGGTGAATTGTTGCAGTCGCTTGAGAAGGATGTCCGCGGAGTAGTCGGGATCCCAGGAATCGCGCACAATTTGGCGCAGTCGTTCCAGAGCGCCGGGCTGCGCCAAGACAGTAGCGAGAGAAGAATCGTCGTCGGTATTCGGGCGGCTGTTTGCGTTTCGCCACAACTCCAGGATTTTTCGCGTTGCGCCGGAAGCGCGGTTGTAGGCGTCGCGGGCGTCGCCCGTTTTGTCGGCCTTGACGCCGCTGACGCCAATGACGAGCGCGTTATCCCCAGGGAAACGGATTTCGTTCTCTAGGCGAATCGGACAGAAGGAGTACTGCCGCAAGGATCCGGCGCGTGAGCAGAGAATCGCTGCGTGATCTTCACTTCCGCCTTGCGTGCCGACGCCGCGTCCGCCGGAAAACGAAGCGAAACTCGCGCCGCTTTCGATCGCAGAAACGTAGCCGACAAGATGTTCGCGATCGGGGAAGGCGCGGCGGTAAGCATCTTTGTTCCAGAGCGAGTTTGCTTCCGCGAGCGCGAAGAACATGGCGATAACCAAAGCGCTGGAACTGCTCATGCCGGAGGCGCGTGGCAGGTCGCTCGTGAAAACAATGTCGGCGCCGCATCTTGCTTCGGGAAAATCACGCGCCATCCGCGCCGCGACGGTCATGGGAAAATTCGACCAGTGGCCTGCCGTTGGTTCGAGGTCAGGCGCGAGTTTGAAGTTCAGGGATGAGCCGCGGCCGACGTCGAGAATGCGGATCTGGGCCTCTGCGCGCCGCGCTTCAACAAGGCAGAGGCCGCGCTCGATAGCGCAGACGATGCTTCGTCCGCCCGCATAGTCAGTGTGCTTGCCCAAGAACTCGAGACGGCCGGGAACGAAAGAAGCAAAGTGCGGAGAAGGGTTTCCTTGTCGGAACAGAGCCAGTTCGTGACTGAGCTTTTCGAAGAGCGCGGCTTTGGCTGCCGATTCTTCGGCAGACATTCCAGCGGAGCGAAGCTGCGCGCCAAACCGCGTCATAGTTCCACGTGGATTCCCGCGAGGTGCCGCGCGACCTCGGCGATATCGCCGCGATACGAGAGATCCAGCACGCCACAGTGAAAGGGAATGGTTTTGAAGCGAAGGCCGAGACAGCTTATGGCGAATTGAACCGCCTCGGGCAATTCGAATTCGCCGCGTCGCGAGCGAGGAACTTCGCGGCAGGCTTTGAAGATTTCCGGCGAGAATCGCCAGCAGTTCATGCTGATGAAAATCTCCTCGCCTCTTGGCGGTGCGGCTGGCATCTGCTCTGGCTTCTCGACAATCTGGTCGAGATAGCCCGTACCGTTAATTTTCAACAAGGCGTAGCCGAGAATTCGTTCGCGCGGAATATTGCTTTCGCGCAATAAACCTTCGCGCTCGAACGCCGGAAGCCCCGGCTCGCCGAGCGCGCGGAGGGCGCGGAAGATTTCAACGGGATAAAAATTGTCGGAATTCAGCACGAGAAATGCTTCGCCTCCGGTGAAAGACCGCGCAGCAAGGAGAGCATTCGCGGTGCCGATGGGCTCTTTCTGAATTGCGAAACTGATTCTGATGCGCCGCGCCGGAGTGGATGCGTAATATTCGCGGATCGCGGTGTGCTCGGGCCCAACGACGAGACATGCTTGGGTGAAGCCCGCGTCGGCAAGCGCGCTCAGGACAAAATCGAGGAACGGGCGTCCGATGGGAATCATGGCCTTCATACCGCTATCCGCTGCGCGGGACTGACTGTCTTCGAGCTGCGCAGTCGTCTCGGAGGAACGCATGCGTTTGCCCAACCCACGCGCGAGGATGACCGCTTTGGTGATCTCCTTCGTTGACGCCTCCCTGCGGAAGTCCGTCTTGCTGCGAGATGCGAGCGCCATTATGCTACAGCCGATGCGCGTGCCGATGCGGGTTCTAACGCTACTTTTTTTGATTTGTGCAGCCGCCACAATGTTTGGATCGCCCCGAGAACGCCATTCCATTCGCTTGGAAGGCAATCAGTTCATGGTCGACGGGAAGGCCCTCCAAATCATTTCCGGCGAAATGCACTACGCGCGAATTCCGCGCGCGTATTGGCGGGATCGTTTGCGGAAAGCGCGGGCGATGGGACTGAACACGATCTCGACGTACGTTTTTTGGAATCTGCACGAGCCAACACAGGGAACGTACGACTTCAGCGGACAGCTCGACGTGGCTGAATTCATTCGCGAGGCGCAGCAGGAGGGGCTGCACGTGATTCTGCGGCCCGGTCCGTATGTTTGCTCTGAATGGGACCTGGGCGGTTTGCCAGCATGGCTGTTGGCGGACCCGAAGATGGAGTTGCGGAGCAATCAGGAAGCGTTTGTGCAGGCCGCTGGAAAATGGCTGAAACGGCTGGGACAGGAGCTCGCGCCGCTGCGAGTCACGCGAGGAGGTCCGATCATTGCGGTGCAAGTGGAAAACGAGTACGGCTCGTTCGGTAGTGACACCGCCTACATGTCGAGGATTCGCGATTTGATCACGGAGGCGGGATTTGATGGCGCGATCTTGTATACCGCCGATGGGCCGTCCGAATTGCCGAGCGGGACGCTGCCGGATTTGCCGGCGGTCGTGAACTTCGGCCCTGGGTATGTGGAGCAGGCGTTCGCCGCGCTTCACAAACTCCGTCCGAACGGCCCGTTGATGAGCGGCGAATACTGGGACGGATGGTTCGACCACTGGGGCGAAACCCACAATGTGACTGACGCGGAGCAGGAGGCGCAAGAATTGGAATGGATGTTGTCGCGCGGCTACTCGGTGAATCTCTATATGTTTGAGGGCGGGACTTCGTTCGGCTTCATGGCTGGCGCAAACTACGGCAAGGCCTACGAGCCGGACACAACGAACTACGACTATGATGCTCCACTGGACGAGGCGGGACGGCCCACGCAGAAGTATTCTCTGTTTCGAGACGTGATTCTGCGTCGCTCACATGGCGCGGAGTTTCCGCCAGTGCCGGATTCCATCCCTGTGATCGAAATTCCTGCATTCAAGCTGACGGAGTCGGCTTCGCTCTGGAAGAACCTTGGTCGAGCGGTCGAAAGCGTGCAGCCGAAGACGATGGAACAGATCGGGCAAGCATACGGCTACATTCTGTATCGCACCCGCGTTGACGGACCCGCAAAGGGCAGTTTGACGGTCAACGAAGTACGCGACTACGCGACAGTTTTCGTGGACGGCTATCGCGTTGGAACGCTTGACCGGCGGCTGAATCAGAACAGTGTCCCCATCGAGATTCCGCCGGGCCCGCGCAGGCTGGATATCTTGGTCGAAAATCTCGGCCGAATAAACTTTGGGCCACAGTTGCGCGATGACCGCAAAGGGATAACTCAGTCGGTTACGCTCGATGGACGCGAGTTGGGCGGATGGAAGATCTATCCGCTCCCGATGAATGATCCAGGCTCTCTGGACTTTTCGACGGGTGCTGCTGCGCGGCCAGCATTTTACCGGGGTACATTCCGACTGAAACGGGCGGGCGACACGTTCCTTGATGTAAGTTCGTTGGGCATGGGTGTGGCGTGGGTCAACGGCCATAATCTGGGCCGGTTCTGGAACATCGGGCCGCAGCAAACACTGTATGTTCCAGGCGTCTGGCTCAAGAAAGGACGAAATGAGGTGATCATTTTCGATACCCGGGATGATACTGACGTGACGCTCGTGGGACGATTACAGCCAGTTCTGAATCGGCTCAAGTAACCGGTTGCCGTAAGGACTTCGTTAGAATTCCATAAATATTCTGCGCGAGGCGCATTTTCTATGGCTTTGTTTGCGGAGTTTCATTTACTCTCTGCGCGTGGAATTCGATCCTCCATTAATGGTTGACGCAAGGGACGTGCGTTGTGCGTTATCGGACTGTCTGTTTGAGGCTGCTTCTGGCTGTGGCTCTCGCCGCAGCGGTTTCCCGGCGCGTCTATGCGCAAGGCCAGCCATTCGCACCGGCCCAATCCACTTCCGGTAACTCGTCAGTTTCCGAAGACACAACCACGACAATCTTTCCTCATTCCAACTCCAGCCGTTTCTGGATCTCCGGCCAAGCCAACATCGTCCTGCAATGGCATCCATCATTTCCCGCTGATTACAGCGGGCCAAACAGCCTTTCGGCGCCGGCGCAGAGCGCCACTTCGCGCGTGCTAACACTCTATACCGGCTACCAAGCCACGGACACGACGGAGGTTTTTCTCGATCTCGAGGATTCGACCGGCACGGGAATCGGCAACGCTCTCGGGCTCGCGGGCTATACGAACCTGGACGTCGTTCGTACGGCTGCGGGAGTGCCGCTGTCGCACTCGCCGTATCTCGCCAGACTGCTTTTCCGGCAAATCATTCCGCTCTCTTCTGAACAGGTGCCGGCCGAACGTTCCTTTCTGAATCTTGTGACTTCACTACCCAAGCGTCGGCTGGAATTCTGGATAGGCAAGTTCACAATTCCGGACTTTCTGGATAACAACGGACCCGGCAGCGATTCCCATCTTCAGTTCTTGAACTGGACCGTGGACGATAACGGCGTCTACGACTACGCCGCGAACACTCGCGGGTACACCGATGGCGCCATGCTGGAGTATGACGATGGCCGCTGGACTGCGCGATTCGTCGAGGCGTTAATGCCCAAGGTCGCGAACGGTGTTCAGCTGGACGCTGATATTGCCCGCGCGCGTTCGGAGAATTTCGAGGTCGATTACAACGCCGGATTCCTGCGTCACCGCGACGGCGCTCTACGCGTGCTCACCTACCTCAACCATGCGGACATGGGCAACTATCGCCGAGCCATCGACGAATTCCTTGCAGGCGAAAGTCCTTCGCCCAATCTCATTGCCACGCGGCGCCAGGGCCGCCATAAATACGGCGTTGGACTTAACTTCGAGCAGAATTTAACCGATCGCGTTCGCGCCTTTGGTCGCTGGGGATGGAGCGACGGTCACAATGAGTCTTTCGTCTACACGGAAGTGGATCGCGCGTTTGAGCTGGGCGCCGATTATCGCGGCGATTCGTGGCATCGGAAGAATGACCGCGTCGGGGCGGCATTTTCTCTGAATGGCATTTCCGCAGACCACAGGGAATATCTCGCTCTTGGAGGGACCGGCTTTTTGCTGGGCGATGGCGCGCTCAATTACGGACGGGAAAAAATTTTCGAGAGCTATTACACTGCGCACCTTTGGCGCGGCGTGTTCGCGTCGTTCGATCTGCAGCACATCAATAATCCGGGTTACAACCAGGACCGCGGACCTGTTCTGGTCCCAGGTGTCCGCCTCCACGTGGATTTCTAGGCAACGCGAGTTATCAGAGGTCGGATGGAGATCACAAGGCAAATCTCTCTATTCGAAGGCCGCATTCGAAACGCTTAATTCGTCGTCATGTTCAGTTCATAGTGCTCCTTCTGCACGGTTCCATCTTTGTTACGCGCCCCCGCGAACGGCAACGAAGGTTGTCGGCCTGACTGAGTTCAATTGCGAAACGCGATGCCCCAGTTGACGCGGGCGTGCGTTGTCTATCTGACCGGCCGGAGGCGGTCGGCAGTCTGTTCGGTCCGGATCTTGCTTATATGCACATCGAAGCTGGTATCTGGAAGCAAGGCGCGAAGGACGAAAGACTCGACATCACCCGCGCGGATGGTGCTGTAACGGTAGATGCCTGTGTCTCCCTCGCTGCTAACGTGGCCAGTGTTCGCGATCGCGAGGAAGCGTTCCGCGTCCTCCGTCGTGGGCGAACCGTTGCGTGATTCCCGTCCGGTCAATGCTTCGGCGGCATAAGAGCGAATGAGTTTCGTCCAATACTTTTCCAGCATGTCAGTATCGGAGAAAACGTCTGCCCAGATGATCTCTCCTCGGATCGCCACCACCACACCTACCGCATGCTCCTTGCTAAGTTGGGCACGCAGCGCCTCTCCGGATTGCAACAGTGGCGCCGCAGTCTTGTTGACGTCATTCTCGACAGCCGTGCTCTCCATTGCCCGCGCGTACGAAGTCGTAGGCGCCGGCGTCGGACTGGACATGGCACCACCCGCTGCGGCCATCTCCTGAATTACAGAGCCAACGGCGTTCCATACCTGCTGCTGATTCTGCGCGGCCATCGCCTTGCTTCGTACCTCGGGCTGTACCATGAAACTCTCGCCCACTTTCCCCGCGGCATGAAATTCCGGCGACTCGCCCGTCCATCGCCCGGGCTCGATGCAGAAGACCGAGAAATCGATCGGGTCACTTTCCGGAGGAACGATGCGGTCTTTGCCGATCACTCGATCCTGCTTGCCTCCGGCGACGATCTCGCCAGCGAGAAGCAGCAGAGGTCGCGAAGAATTATTGACGAGAACAAGACGATTGACCTCGTCACCGGTCGCGGGGGGTGCCGCCAGAACAGGGTGCCGCGAACGGACAAGTCCCACGACCTGTCCAGCTTCCGCAACCACCACTTGGCCGGTTCGCAGACCTTCGTCCAGAGTGATGTACTGCCAGTGCTGCGCTTTTGCCTCTCCATTCGCTTGCACAACAGGGAAAATAGCGAGATCGCCGCTTTGGAGGGGTGCGAGCACGCGATACGGATTCCCATTTTCGGCGTCTAACGGTTGGGAGGCGCTTGAACGTGATCCCGTACCGGGTAGGAGGACGAAACCGCAGACGAGGACGCCGAGAGCAATCAGCGGTCGGCTGAAACACGTGCCCCCTTGGTTTTTCATGGGTATATTAGCAAGCATACTTGGTTCTCCTTTCTGAGCTCGGCATGGCCGGCTGACTGTGGAACGCTGGACGGGAGAATTCTTGCAGCAAGATTCTGAAGAGAGCGCGATCGGAGCAGTGATCCCGGACTCCCTGTCCGACACTGGGGCCAGCTTGCCTGCGGCGATCGGCCTTCCGACGAGCCTCCCGTATGAGGTCGAACGCGCAGTTGACCAACTCTGGCGCGCCAGTGACTCGCCTAAGTTTGGGTTCTCCCAACGGCAGTTCGCGGAAATACTGCTTCAGGCCGGGGAGGCACAGGAGTGGGGCGGAGCCGAGGGGAAAAACTCTCCTTCCATGCAGGCTCACTTTCTCAAGTCGCTCAGAATCGAGGAGCTGATTCTTGCCCGAGCGTGCGCATCCGGAAACGAAGTAGCGTGGGAGCTGTTCCTCACTCGGTACCGCGAAATGCTCTATCGCGCCGCGTATGCCATTGCCAGGCAGGAGTCCGCGGGTCGCGAGCTGGCCGACTCGCTCTACGCCGACCTGTACGGGCTGGCGGAGCGCGGTGGGCAGCGCCGCTCGCGTCTTGAGTCCTATACGGGTCGCGGCTCGCTGGCCGGGTGGCTTCGTGCGGTGCTCGCGCAGCGGTTTGTCGATAACTCGCGTCGGACGCGACGCGAAACCAGCTTGGACGCACTGGAGAGCGAAAAGCCCTCTGCCGCGTCCGTTTCGGATCCCCAAACCCCGACTGCCGATCATCTGGCTTGCCTCGCCAGCTCGATTGCCGTAGTCCTTGCGCGGATGAACGCGGGGGAGCGCCTGCTGGTTGTATCCTATTACCTGGACGGTAGAACTCTCCAGCAGATTGCCGGGCTACTCTCGGTGCACGAATCAACGATCAGCCGGCGAATCGAGCGGCTGACCGGGAGACTTCGAAAGGCTTTAATAAAAGAGCTGCAGCGGTCAGGCCTCAGCAAGCGAGCGGCTCAGGAAGCAATGGGAACGGATGTGCGTGACATTACGGTGAATCTGCGAAAACTCTTGCAAAGCGAGCACGAGCCTTCGTTCAAGGAACGAGGTGCGGAAGCGGGTCAATGACCACAGAGCAAAAGGCGAGAACGATCCATCCGGACGAGAACCGGCTCGCGGCATTCGCCGAGCGGGCGCTCCAGGGCGCTGAGCACCGAGCCGTGGTCGCGCATCTCGCCGACTGCGCGCGTTGCCGGGAAATCGTCTTCCTGGCCCGCGAAGCTGTGGCAGGCTCTGAATCTGTCCAGGGCAAGGTCGCGCACGCTGGTTCCGTGGCGCGGCGATGGCAAGTCCCGGTTGCCACCGCAGCTGGAGTAGCGGTGATCGGTGCGGCTTTGCTCATTTGGCATGGGCGGCGGCTCTCTTTCCCCAATAGCAACCGTGAGGTTGCCGCGACAGTCACGCCTCAGTACAAAACTTCGAACTCCGACATGCCTGCCACGAAAACCCCTCCCGCGACAGAGCCGGGCTCGATTCCGCACAAAGCCAAGCATGAATCACAAGCAAGGAACCGGCAGAGAAGAGCCGTATCAAAGCAACCTCCCGCTCCGGAACTGGCGTTTCATCGTCTTTCCGCCCCTCCGTCGTCGAGCGGGCCCGGCGCGAGTGCAACCAGCGCCGCAGAGGGACTGCCTCAGACACGCGCTGCATCGCCGCAACAATCGGTTCCACTCGTTTCGCAGCTCCCGGCCACTGCGCAGCCCGCACCGCCACCTGCGGTGCGCCCCGACACGGAGAGGGTGACTGCAACAGCTGAGGCGAAGATGAACGCGGAAACGCTAGGCTCGGATGCAGCCGTCGCTGGCGGCTTGGTTCCGCCACAGAATTCCTTCCCTCAATTCGCCATCATAAATGGGGAGTTGAAACGGTGGAACGCGAGCCAGTTCCAAAAGCTTCGACTGCCAAAAGGCGCGAAGGCAAAAGCAGTTGCGAACAGTGCGGATATCGTGCTGGTGCTTTCTCGAAGCCGGAAGGTCTATCGGAGTACGGATCTTGGCGAGCACTGGACAGAGGTGCACGCCCAGTGGCAGGGCAAAGCGGCAACACTGGAGGCAGAATCGGTGATTCCTTCCCAACCCTTCCCCGGAATGCAAGCCTTCTCCGGCACCGGCGCGGGGTCGTCGGCTGCTGTAGCCGAGCAGGCCGCGCGTCCCGCTTTGACTCCGAACACAGGGACGAATAATTCGGCTGCCGGCCCCGCCGCGAAGCCACCGAGCATGGCTGCGCGCCTTGCGTCGGCGAGAGTCACTTTCGTGCTCACCAACAGCGCAGGCAAGCGGTGGATCAGCGATGACGGCGGTCAAACCTGGCTCCCAGAATGAGTGCAATGACGCCTCACACCAGATGGCCCCGGTTCATGCGGTGGCCCATCTGTGCCAGTCCGCGTCTTAAACCGCTGGATGGGGACGCCGCGTGCCGGCAAAACCGGCCATATAGGTGACTCCCGACTCTGGGGCAAAACCGGCCATACGAGTGACCCCCGACTTTGTTGGGCCTTTTTCACCAAAACCGGGGGCTTCCAGTGGCCCGTTCCCACCCTCGGCCAGTGTTTGTGCAGCGTACCGCGAACGGATCGAACAGGGCCTCGCCCGTGGCCGCAATGCCACGGCCAGCTGGCAAGATTTGGTGTCGGACCACGGCTCTACCGGCGGCTATCAGGCGGTGAAGCGCTTTGTTCGGAAGCTTCGCGGACCACAGCTTCCGGAAACCGCCGGCATCGTTCTGGACCCGAAATAGTACTTGCAGTATGTTCATGTAAAGTGCTATGTTCACGTATACGTGAACAGACCTTATTTCGTGAACATATGAGCATAGTAAGCAATTCCGGTCTAGAGGAGGTACTGGCCTCAAAGCTCAAAGAGCTGCTCGGTGCGATCCCATGGCTCCACGATTCGCGAATAGAACGCGTCGGTGGCAGCTCAGATCCAGGATACGATATAGAGGCGGTGCTTACCCTGCCGTCCGGCAAAACCACCCTTGCCATCGAATGCAAGAAGGAACTACGACCCAGCACATTTCACACTTGGGCTCTGCAAAAGAGCTCTCAGGTCCGCCATCTCAAATCGGTCGTACCTGTATTAGCCATGCCCTTTGTCTCACCCCGCATAGGTGAGTTGTGCATCCAGCACGGGTGGGGGTGGTATGACCTGGCCGGAAATTGCCATATTGATGTGCCTAACGCTATTTATCTTGATCGCCACGGCAACGAATCCTCCTACTCTCCAAGTCGGCCGCCCGCAAATCTGAGCACCCGGGAAGCGGCCCGAGTCATTCGGGCTCTTTTGGCGCCGGAGAACTTCGGCATACGTTGGACACAGAGAAGCATGGAAACCCATTTTGGCTCACGTAATCCACGGGTTCCAGAACCGAGCCTGGGTTTGGTCAATAAGGTCGTCAGGTACCTGAGGGACGAAGCATTCATCGAAGTTTCACCTGACGGCGGGTTTTTCGTACCAGAGCCGGAAAAGTTACTCATAGCCTGGCGAAACGTTTATCGTTTCAACAGGCACGAACGTCGCAACTATTTCAGTCTGATGCAAGGAAGACAGCTGCGTAACGCGTTGGCGCGACTCGGTCTGGATTCTGGAGGCTTTGCAGCTTACGCCGCATTCTCAGCGGCCGATGCTCCGGCCCCTCACGTACGCCAACCGAAAACTTGGATCTATCTCGATGTTGAATACGCCAAACGGCTTGAAGAATTGGCTGAAGCGAAACGCCTGGACACCGGGGATAACCTTGTTGTTTTGATACCCGACGACCCGGGTGTTTTTTACTTGGCGGATGGCGGAACTGTCGGAGAGCACCGACTGGCTTCGACCAACCCTGTTCAGACTTACGTCGATCTTTATCATTGTGGTGGCCGTGGCGAGGAAGCAGCCGACGCCCTATTGCAACAGAACCTCAGGCCCCAATGGAGTCGCAGCATATCCCATGAACGATGAGCCGCGCCGCTACGCTGAGTACGAGTCCCGCCAGGTAGAGGCGGCACGCCGTGTCTTGGTGGACGTCGGCCAAGTTTTGGCCTCGTTTCGCGATTGCCTCGTTGTTGTTGGAGGGTGGGTACCGGATTTGCTTATATCGGAGGCAGAGGAAGCTCATGTCGGCAGCATCGATGTCGAAAGTGTTATCTATGTCTTAAGTACGTCGTGTAACCCATGTCTCCGGGCCGAACCCAGAAATTTTGGTGGGCCCGCTAGGATTCGAACCTAGAACCAACGGATTATGAGTCCGCTGCTCTAACCGTTGAGCTACGGGCCCTGCGTGAGAAACATAGTACAAGACCCGAACTCTGGGGACAAAGGTCAGGATGGATGTTTCGGAAAACTACGGCACGATGACGGCAGCGCCATCGATCGAATCGCTCTTTACGGCCGCAAGGGCCTCGTTGGCATTCGCCAGAGGGAAAACCGTTGACTTGGGCCGCAGTCCAATCTGCGAAGCGATTTCCAGAAAGTCGCGCGCGTCCTGCCGAGTCATGTTGGCGACGCTGCGAATCTGGCGCTCTCCCCAGAGCAGTTTGTCGTAATCGAACGGCGGCATTTGATCCAGGTGAATGGCATTGATGGCGACCACTCCGCCTTTTCGAAGGCTGCTGAGCGCGGCAATCACGACGGCGCCGCTGGGAGCGAACGTCACGGCGCGATCGAGTTGCACCAGCGGTTTTTCATCTTCGGTTCCAACCCACTTTGCCCCGAGCGCCGCCGCCAGTTTCCTATGAGATTCGCCGCGCGTGGAGACATAGACTTCGCATTTCCACGCATTCAGAACGGCAATGGCTAGATGCGCGGAAGCTCCAAATCCGAAGAGTCCGATGCGTTCGCCCGTTTGCACACCCGCAACGCGAAGGCTGCGGAAGCCGATGATGCCGGCGCAGAGAAGCGGCGCTGCGTGCGCGTCGTCGAGGCTTGCAGGTAAGGAAAAAACAAAATCGGCGCGAGCGGAGGCGAATTCCGCATAGCCTCCGTTCACGGTATAGCCGGTGAAGGTCGGTTTATCGCACAGGTTTTCGAGTCCGCGCCGGCAGTAGGTGCAAGTTCCATCAACGCCGCCGAGCCAGGAAACCCCAACGCGCAATCCTGCGGGCAATTCCTTGGTTATTCCTTCGACGATTTCTCCAACGATCTGATGGCCGGGGATGATCTGCTTTCCTTGCGACGGTAACTCGCCTTCGACGATGTGCAGGTCGGTGCGGCACACTCCGCAGGCGCGAACACGCAGCAGCACGTGCCCGGGTTCGAGCTTCGGGCGCGGCACTTCCATAATCGTGAGCGGCCGCTCCGAAATTGGTTTGGGAGATGTAAGGAAAGCTGCCTTCATAGAGTTTCCATCAGTCTATCGGTAAGCCTCTTGATCCGGAGAAGCCACATCTTACCTTGACGAGCACTCTTATGTGCGCCGCCGCAAGGTGCGGCGCTCGCTGTGGGCGCTATTTATCGGATGAAGTCCAGTCGCCGCACCTCGGGGGGTTTTCGCCAAGTCTTGAATGACGTTAGGCAAAGCCGTCTCGTCGTGCTTGGCCTTCCAGCGGACTTTCCACCCGAAGAGTCTAATTCCCTCCGACGAAGTTTCATAGGTCAGCGAAGCATTTGCTAAGCGTATTCCCGCGGCCGTTAACAGCGATTCAATCTGCGTTTGATTAGGGCCCTGCGGGGAGACACTGATTCTTAAGATTGCGCTTTGCGTCTTGGGCATCTCGTTTTCAATCTTTTTCAAGGCAGTTAGAATCACAAAACCCAGCCCAAATGCCGCCAGCCCCAGGGCGTTTTGTCCGCCGCCGAAGCAAAGTCCCATGACCGTGACGAACCAAAGTGTGGCCGCCGTGGTCACTCCGACGATCATCTCTCCCCGCTTAATGATTGCGCCCGCGCCAATGAAGCCGATGCCGGAAAGAATTCCGAGCGGAAGCCGCATGATGTCCATGACGACGAAGGAGTCGCTCGGCTTTCCTGCTGAATTGATCAGCAAGTTCGTTTGAATCATGGCGACGCAGGCAGCGAGTGCGACGAGGAGATTTGTGCGCAGACCTGCGGAATGCCCGCGTTCATCGCGGTTGAAGCCGATCGCGCCGGCGCAGAGAATGGTCAGAAGCAATCGAATTGCGATTGCCTGCCAAGTGACGACAGTTGGCATTGCGGAAGCCCGAACAAAACTTAGCTCCTGCCTTGCTGATGCCCGCTATCCGACGGATGTCACATTCATTGAGTACTACTCGCATTTCTTTGTAATGGAGAAGCCGCGTTTGCACGTCACCAAGCTGCTGCCGGTGAAGTCTAAGAAGACAGTAGCACTCTCGCTTGCCCGGATAGGAGGATTCAGATGCCCAAGTATGGAAAGGCCGCGGGGAAGAGCGTGAAGAGCGCGATGCACCGGAAAAAACGCGGCACTTTGAAGTCGGGAAAAGGAGGCAAAGGTGGCAAAGTGAAGAGCCGCAAGCAAGCGATTGCCATTGGACTCTCGGAGGCGCGAAAGAAAGGCGCGAAAGTTCCACGGAAGAAGACGTCTTAGCTCACTCGCGGCGCCCTCGCAGCCACAGCACGCTCACATTTGTTCAGGGGGCAAGCAAACCCTCGGGCCGCCGCGGCGCGCGGCGCGATGGTTGGCGATTGGTTGGCGATTGGTTGGCTTGCCCATCTTGTTGTTTTCAGTTAATATCCCTCCTTTCGCGCCAGGCGACACGGCTTCCCCGCCCTTCACACCTCCTGGCCTCCAAAAAGGAGTGGTATGCCCCAGCGTGCAAATAATGGCAGTCATTTTCTTTCCGCACTGGAGAAGTCTTGCACGGGAATCAAGGGACTCGATGAAATCAGCGGCGGTGGGCTGCCGAAGGGCCGGACAACCATCGTTTGCGGCGGCCCGGGCTGCGGCAAGACGATGCTCGGCATTGAATTTTTGGTTCGTGGCGCCACCGAGTTCAATGAACCAGGCGTCCTCCTCGCTTTTGAAGAGACGCCGCAGGAGATGGCTCGCAACGTAGCTTCGCTCGGGTTCGACCTGAACGGGCTCGTCGAGCGGAAGAAGCTTTTCTTCGAATACGTCTACATTGAGCCAAGCGAAATTGAAGAGGCGGGTGACTATGACCTCGAGGGGCTATTCGTCCGCCTGCAAAACGCTATCGAGACTGTGGGTGCCAAGCGCGTTCTGTTGGATACGGTGGAAGCCATTTTTTCAGGCTTCAAAAACATTGGAGTTCTGCGCGCGGAGATCCGCCGGCTGTTCCGGTGGCTGAAGGACCGCGGCATGACGACGATGGTGACGGCCGAAAGAGGGGAAGGGACGCTCACGCGTCACGGACTCGAGGAGTACGTTTCCGATTGCGTTATTTTGCTGGATCATCGCATCAGCGAACAGACTTCGACGCGTCGCATGCGCATCGTGAAATACCGCGGCTCGAGCCACGGCTCCGATGAATACCCCTTCCTAATTGACGAGCAGGGTGTGTCGGTATTGCCTATCACCTCGCTCGAATTGCAGCACGCGGCATCCACTGAGCGGGTCAGCTCGGGGATCGGCGACTTGGACGACATGCTCGAAGGCGAGGGCTATTTCCGAGGCTCAAGCGTTTTGATCAGCGGAACCGCCGGCACTGGAAAAACAACGCTGGCCACCAGCTTCGCTGACGCTACTTGCCGTCGCGGCGAGAAATGTCTCTACATTGCATTCGAGGAGTCCCTTGGGCAGCTTTCGCGGAACATGCGATCCGTCGGATTTGAACTCAATCCCTGGATCAAAAAGGGGCTGCTGATTCATGGGGCCTGGCGGCCTTCACAGTACGGCATGGAAATGCATTTGTTGCGAATCCACAAGCTCATCGAGCAGTTCCAGCCGAAGGCCGTGGTGATCGATCCCGTGACAAATCTGATCAGCGGCAGCACAGCGAAAGACGTGCAGGCGATGCTGACGCGTTTGCTGGATTTCTTGAAAATGCGAAAGGTCACGGCTCTCTTCACCTCGCTGACTGCCGCGCGAGAATCGCTGGAGCACACCAATCTCGCGATCTCGTCCTTGATTGACACCTGGGTCCTGCTTCGCGATATCGAGCTGAACGGTGAGCGCAATCGGGCTGTGTACCTGGTGAAGTCCCGCGGAATGGCTCACTCGAACCAGCTTCGCGAGTTCGTCATGGGCAAGAACGGAATCCGGCTGATACCTGCGTACGTAGGCGTCGGGGGTGTGCTCACGGGTTCTTCCCGTCTGGCTCAACAAGCGAAAGAAAAGTCTGAGATGTTATCGCGCGAGCAAGAGATCGAAAGGCAAAAGGTCGAACTGGACCGGCAGCGCCAGGCTTTGCAGGTGCAAATTGCTGCGCTGCAATCGGAGTTTGTGGCGAAAGAGCATCAAATGAAGCGCCTGATCGAACAGGCGCAGCAGCGTGAGCGCGTTTTAGTAACGGATGAAGAAGCGATGTCGCACAGCCGTGGGGTGAACACGAGTAATGGACGGAAAGCGAAGGCCGCGGGAGGTTCACGATGAGCAAGAAGGGCACCAAGGGATCGCTCACAGTCATCAAGCTCCGGCTCTACGTTGCCGGCCAGACACCGAAGTCTTTGGCAGCAATGTCCAACCTCAAGAGAATCTGCGACGAGCATCTCAAGGGTAGATATCGGATCGAAGTGATCGACCTGGTCAAGAATCCGCAACTCGCGCAGGGAGACCAAATACTGGCGATTCCCACGCTTGTCAAAAAATTGCCGGTGCCCGTGCGAAAGATCATTGGCGATCTTTCAAATACAGACCGTGTGTTGGTGGGCCTGGATCTGTCAGACATCCAGAGAGTGGGCGGAAAAGCCGAGGCGGCCAGTGACTAGACATAACAAGACTCGGCGCAGGACAAGTGCCGGCAAGCCGAAAGCGGTACGCACAAAGGCCTACGTTCTCAGGCTGTACATAACTGGCCAGAGCAGCCTGTCATCGGCTTCGGTGCGAAATCTGGTGCGCGCTTGTCAGAGCCACTTGGAGGGGCAGTACGACATCGAAGTGATCGACATCTGCCAACAACCCGAATTGGCCAGAGAGGCGCAAATCATAGCTACGCCCACGCTTGTGAGAGCTCGTCCAGTTCCAGTCCGAAAACTGGTCGGCAATCTTTCAGACCAAGCGCAGCTGTTAGCCGGGCTCGGGATCCGCGATGAAAAACCGAACTAACCATTCCGCACGCTCCCAACGAGGAGCCGTTCCGCGAAGACGCGAAGACGCCGCGTTGCGCCGGCGTATCGCGGAACTCGAGCAGATATTTACTGCCATTCGCCGAGGCGAGGTCGACGCGGTAGTCGTAAAGCTGGCCGAGGGCGAGCGCATTTTTCTTTTGCAGGGCGCGGAACATCCTTATCGCGTTCTTGTTGAGACCATCAATGAAGGCGCGGCCACCCTCGACGGCGACGGCACGGTTCTTTACGCCAACAATCGCTTCGCCCAGCTTGCGGGCCTTCCGCTCGAGAAGTTCATCGGCACTCGATTGCAAGACCACGTTGCGGCGACCGAAGCGCCCAGGCTCAAGGCCCTCCTCGAAAGCGGGACTCGCGGCAGCGTCAAAGGAGAAGTTGATCTCCAGTTGAACGGTTCTCGACAGACGTCGATTCGCTTGTCACTGAGTCCTGTCAAAGGCGCGGAACTGCAAACCGTGTGCGCTGTCGCGACGGATTTGACCGAGCTTTCCGACGCAAACGAAGCCCTCCAGGCGAACGAAGAAGCGCTGCGGCAGCTTTCCTCGCGCCTCCTCGAACTTCAGGACGAGGAGCGGCGACGCATTGCGCGCGATCTCCATGATGTAACCGGCCAGAAACTCGCCTTGCAGTGCATCGCCCTTTCGCGTATGACGCGCCTCGTTTCGCCCACGGCCAATGAGGAGACCCGGGAATCCATCGCGCAGTGTCTGGACCTCACGAATCAAATCAGCGAGGAAATCCGTACACTGTCCTATCTCTTGCACCCTCCCTTGCTTGACGAATTGGGATTGCCTGCGGCGGTTAAATGGTATGCGCAGGGCTTTCAGAAGCGCACGGGAATTCGCGTCGATGTGGATATTGCGCGCAATTTGCCTCGTCTTCGGCCCGATGCCGAGGTCGCGCTGTTTCGCGTCGTGCAGGAGAGTCTCACCAACGTTCATCGATATTCCGGTAGCCGCACGGCATACGTTCGCGTTCGCGTCGATGAAGATGAGTTTAAACTGGAGATCGGCGACTCCGGCAAGGGCATGCCGGTCGAAAAAGCCAAAGCACCGGGCGGTGCGATTGCGCCGTTGGGTGTTGGAATTCAGGGCATGAGGCAGCGCATCCGCCAGCTTTCCGGCCAGTTGGAGATTCTCTCGCAGCTCGGCAAGGGCACCGTAGTAGTCGCCACCCTGCCCCTTCAGGAGCTTTTCCTGCCGGTTGACCTCGAGAGCCTGGGTGCTCCCGGAGAGAGACTCACCGACGAACGAAAATCGGCGGCGCATCGCATATTAGTGGCTGATGACCACGAGATGCTCCGTCGCGGAGTGCGCTCCATGCTGGAAAGCGAAGCGGGTCTCCGAATCTGCGGTGAAGCCACCGATGGCATTGAGGCCGTCGAAAAAGCGCTGAGCCTCAAGCCGGACCTGGTCATTCTCGACATCAATATGCCAGCGTTGAACGGACTCGCCGTGGTGCGCCAGATTCTCCGCGCTCGTCCGGAAACCAAGATCCTCATCTTCACCGTTCACGACTCCGAACAGACGGCGCAAGAAAGTTTCCACGCGGGCGCTCACGGTTTTCTGTCGAAAGGCAAGGCAGGCCGCGATCTGATTGCCGCGGTAAAAGCCGTACTAGCCGGCAAAGAATTCCGCCCGAGATCCGGTTCCAAAATAGCCGCAACCGCCATAAATTGAATTACATGCAGTTTCTACAGTAAACGCTGTAAGTAAAATACTGGGCAAATTCAGGGTGCTTCCCCGATTCCACAGTATTTACGGGCCTGCAAGAATGTTTGTGCCTTACAGGCTGGTCAGAGAGTTTCCTTACATGCCTCGGTTCACTGGCGTGTGAAAAACAGGAGGAGACCGGATGGCACAAGAGACACGCGAGACGCGAGAGACACGCGAGACGCGAGAGATACGAACCACCTTTGGGCCGGCGCATCAGATGACCGCGCCAACGGCCGAGCTGCTGCGTCAATTGGTCGCACACCTCCGGCAGAATCGAACACAATTGCGCGAAGAATGGGCCCGCCGCATCACCGAAGCCAAGTTGCTGACGGCAATGACCAAGGAAGAGATTTTCGCCGAAGCTACATCCGTGTACGACAACTATGTGGAAGCGCTGGAAACCGGAACCTTCGAGGCGCTGCAAGCATATGCGCGCAACCTTTCCGAACGCATCATTCCTCGAGGCGTCGAGACCCATGAAGTTGTCGGCATCGTGCTTCTGTTGCGCGACGTGCTCGCGCGCTCTTTGTTCGCCAAGTATCAGAATGACTTCGCTCTCCTCAACCGCATCCTGGACGCTTACGAGCCCGCCGCGAACCGCATCGCGAACACCGTGGCGGTCGGCTTCGTTCAAGAGCGCGAGCGCGTCATCCGCGAACAGCAGGAAGCGATTCGCGTGCTGTCCACTCCGGTGCTGCAGGTCCGCGAGCGCCTTCTGATTCTTCCCATCATCGGCGTAATCGATCCGCAGCGCGCCCGCCAGTTGACCGAGCAATTGCTGCGCGGCATACGCACGAACCGTGCAAAAGTGGTCGTCATTGACATCACCGGCGTGCCTGTAATGGACGCAAACGTCGCGAATAACCTGGTGCAAACCGTCGAGGCCACCCGTTTGCTGGGCGCCACCGTCATTATTACCGGATTGTCCCCGGAAATCGCGCAGACTCTGGTAACCATTGGCGTCGATTTGGGCAAGATGAACACGGTCGGCGACCTGCAAGGCGGAATCGAAGAAGCCGAGCGCCTACTGGGCTACAAAGTCGTGCCTTTCACGGAATCAGCGGATCACGCCTAAGGACAAATTGTGGAAGTCCCCATTCTCAAACAAGGCCCGTATCTCATCGCATCGATTCAGTCGGCGCTTTCCGACGCGGATCTTGTGCAGTTGCGCGACGCGCTTGTCGAACAGGTCGGCCGTCTGCGTTCGCGCGGCGTGATTGTCGACGTTACCGCCCTTGATGTGATGGATTCGTTCGCCACCCGCACCCTCCGCGACATCACTTTCATGATTCGGTTGCGTGGCGCCGAGACGGTCATCGTCGGCATACAGCCCGACGTTGCGTTCACCATGGTGCAGCTTGGATTGAAACTGGAGGGAGTGCCTACCGCACTTGACCTTGAGGAAGGGATCGCGTTTCTCAGCAAAAAGGACGCGAGCCCCGCCAAGGAAGCGAACTCCCGTGGACGCTGAGCGGAATCCTATGGCGGCTGCGGCGTCCGCAGAGCGTTCCTTCGAACATTCGCGCGATCGTGTGCTCGAAGAAATTGCCGTGCGAATCAACGAAGATACCGACATTGTTTCGGCGCGCCAAAAAGGGCGCGTGCTCGCTGCAACACTGGGCTTTTCTTCAAGTGAGTTGACTCTGATAGCCACCGCAATCTCCGAGTTGGCAAGGAACATCGTGCTTTACGCAAAGCAGGGTGAAATCGTGCTGCGCGTGCTCGAACGCGGCGAGCAGCGCGGCGTCATGGTTCGCGCTTGCGATCAAGGCCCCGGCATTCCAGACATTCGCCGCGCCCTGCAGGGAGGGTTTTCCACATCGCGGAGCTTGGGACTTGGCCTGCCCGGCGTTCGGCGGCTGATGGACGAATTCGAAATTGAATCGAGGGTCGGACACGGCACCACGGTGACCGCGCGCAAATGGAAAAGGTAATGTCATTCGTCGATTGCGGTGTCGCGGCACAGGCTTTGCCTGGACAGACGGAAATAGGCGACCGCCACGCCATCGTACAGTTTGACGGAGGAGCGTTGGTTGCTGTGGTTGATGGCCTCGGTCACGGGACGGAAGCTGCGGCGGCGGCGCGAATCGCCACCGAAGTTCTCGAACACAATGCGCAGGAGTCGGTCATGACCCTGGTGCGGATGTGCCACGAAAAACTGAAACCGACGCGCGGCGTTGTGATGAGCTTGGCTTCTTTTAACGCGAGTGACGCCACCGTCACCTGGCTCGGTGTCGGAAACGTGGAAGGCGTGCTTCTTCATCGCGATTCTTACGGAACGACGAGCCAGGAGGTGCTCCCGCTTCGCGGCGGAGTGGTCGGCGACCAGTTGCCCTCATTGGTTGCTTCCATTGTTCCTGTGTCGAGAGGCGACACGCTGATTTTTGTGACCGATGGAGTCCGCCTGGGTTTTGCCGACAGGCTCAAAGCGGATTCCGCGCAAGCCACCGCCGACGCTGTTCTCGCGCGATTCGCGCGCGGAACCGACGACGCATTGGTGCTCGTTGCGCGGTACACCGGGCCGCAAAAGGAGGTGCCCAGTGGATGGGCTGCACGGTGAGTATGAACGCGCGCTAAGAACCTATCTCCGCCAGGGCGGCGAAGTTTCGTTGAAGCAGGCCTATGAGCTTGGGCGCCGCGCGCTGAGCGAAGGCCGCGGAATTCTGGACATGATCGGTGTGCATCAGCACGCGTTGGAAGCGATTCTGTCGAATGGCCACAGGGATCAGCAGGATGAAGTGCTGCGGCCTGCCGGCGAGTTTCTGGTTGAGTCGATGTCTCCGTTCGAAATGACACATCGTGCCTTCGGCGAGGCCAATGACACTTTGCGCCGCTTGAATGAATCTCTAGAAAGCGAGACCCGCAGGATTGCCCGGGCGCTCCATGATGAATCCGGCCAGCTACTGGCCGCGGTTCACATTCAGTTGCGACAAATGGCGCGCAGCGTTTCTCCGGCCGTGCAGCTCGACCTCGGAGAAGTGGAGTCGCTGCTCGAACAGGTCGAGCAGCAGTTGCGGAATTTCTCGCACGAACTTCGCCCGACCGTGTTGGATGACTATGGGCTTTTGCCGGCCCTGCAAACTCTTGCGGAGAAGTTTTCAAAGCGTTTTGCATTGCCCGTGAGCGTTGATGGAAAGCTTAGCCCGCGCCTGACGAAGTCGGTCGAAGCTGCAATGTACCGCGTGGCACAGGAAGCGTTGAACAACGTGGCCAGGCACGCCAAAGCTTCTCGCGTCAATATCCGGCTCTGGAGGAGCCCCGGCGAGTTTCACTGTTCCATTCGGGATGACGGGGTCGGCTTCGATCCCGCCATCGCAAAGGGAAGTAGGAATGCATTGGGCCTTTTGGGAATGCGAGAGCGTTTGAATGTTCTCGGAGGAACACTGCAGATCGATTCTGCACCGCAACAGGGGACGGAACTTAAGATTCTGATCCCCGTGGAGGCTTAAGCCATGCCGATACAAGTGTTACTCGCTGATGACCACCAAATCGTTCGCCAGTCGTTGAAAGTATTGCTGGAAAAGGAAGGACTCAAGATTGTTGGCGAAGCCTCCAATGGACAGGAAGCCGTCAAAATCGCCGAGTCGCTGCATCCCGACGTCGCCGTGCTGGACGTTAGCATGGCGGTCCTCAATGGTATTGATGCCGCCAAGGAAATTCAGAAGGTTTCGCCGCAAACGAAAACCATTTTCCTGACGGTGCACGACGAGGACCCGTATTTGCTCGATGCCCTTCGTGTCGGCGCAAAAGGATACGTGGTCAAGACGCACGCCGCGGAGAATCTGGTTCAGGCGATCCGCGAAGCCTCCCGCGGCGGTGTGTACCTCAGCCCCGAAGTGTCGCGCGCCGTGGTCCAGGCCTATCAGAACAAGACCGAACTTTCATCCGAACCGCTCAGTCCGCGGGAACGGCAAGTTCTGCAGCTCATCGCCGAGGGCAAAACCACTAAGGAAGTAGCAGGAGTCCTTAACATCAGCGTCAAGACCGCCGAGACGCATCGTACCCGCATTATGGAAAAGCTCGACATTCACGAGACCGCGGGGCTCGTCCGTTATGCCATTCGGCGCGGGCTGGTGCAGGCGTAGTTGGGCGCTGTAGGAGACGGAGAGGTTGCCCTACATCTCCTTAGGGATTTTTCCCACGTGGAATTCAGCGATGCACCTAATGGTGAAACTCCTCCGCTCTCAGTACGATATTGAACGGCATCAGCGACTTTTTGCTGACAAAGGGGTTTAGAGCCTTTCAGATTCCTCCCGCCTGGAATTCTGGCGGTTGATGCGGGCCGGAACTCGGGAGTCCTGGATGAACGCTTCAGCACGTGTGATTGACTTTGACCGATCGATTCCGACTCCGGAGGTCCGGCGGAATCCTGCCCCGGCCCGCAACCGTGCATCCGGTGATGGCGTTCCTGAGTTGGAGGAATTATCCGCTTCCTGCAGCCCCGCGATGGTCGAGCTTCAGCAACAGATCGACCGCGTGGCCGGCGTTGATGTGCCGGTCCTCCTTCTGGGGGAATCCGGTGTGGGAAAAGAGTTCGCGGCAAGGAAACTTCATGCGCTGTCGCCCCGAGCCGGGCGCACGTTTCTCAAAATCAATTGCGCGGCCCTGCCTTCCGAGTTGCTCGAGAGTGAACTTTTCGGCTACGAGCCGGGCGCCTTTACAGGCGCCGTAAGGTCGAAACCCGGCCTGTTCGAGATTTGTGACCACGGCACCATCCTTCTCGATGAAATCGGAGAAATGCCACCGGGTCTCCAGGCGAAACTCCTGCATGTTCTCCAAGACAAGCAATTTTCCCGGCTCGGTGGCCGCCGGTTGCTGACCGTCGACGTACGCGTAATTGCTGCCACGAACATCGATATCGAGCGGGCCATTGAGCAGAAAGTGTTTCGCACCGACCTGTACTACCGGCTGAACACCATCACGCTCCGCGTTCCCGCCCTGCGGGAACGGCGCCAAGACATTCCTTTGTTTATCGACTACTTCATCCGCCTGCTTTCCGCCGACTTGGGCTGCCTTCCCCGCCCGCTGTCGAAGCGCACCTTTGACGCTTGCATGCAGCATTCTTGGCCCGGCAATGTCCGGGAGCTTAAGAGTTTTATCTGCCGTCATCTGATCCTCCAGGATGATGCGACCTTGATTGCCGAACTGCGTTCAGGCAATGGTGATACAGCGCCGGACGCGAATAACAAAGAGGAGAAATCCGGAGGCCTTAAGCCGCGCATTGCTTCGATTCGCGCCGAGGCCGAAAAGCGGATGATTGAGGAGTGCCTCAGAAAGAGCCGCTGGAATCGCACGGAAACCGCCCGTGCGCTCCACATTAGTACGAAGACCTTGTGGAACAAGATGCGTCGATACGGGATTAATGACCCTTCGCGGCGAGGTGACGGCTATGTCGAATCAAGAGGACCATCGCAAGACCTGGATGCAGGCGCAGCGTGATCATTTAACAGTCGCGGGGCACCGTTGTCGTCAGGCCGTCTTGACTGGATTCGAGGGCGCCGGGCGCGGCCTGCGTGCCCTGGCCCGGCTTGGCGGAGGGTTTCTGGCGGCCTCCTGGGATGGCCGCTACGGCGCTACCAGCACTCGCCGGCAATCGGAGGCAAGCCTTCCGGCAAAGTTTCCCGCGCAGGCGCTTCGGCCGGCAACTACACCTGCAGCGACAGTCGCCGAGGGTCGCTTGCCCCAACAGATCTCCGCCAACCCGATCACTTTCATGCGGCCGAATCGGTTTTCTGCCGCAGCCATAGCTCCTCCTGTGCAGCGCCTGCCGATTTTCGATGTGGGCGCGCGCGAGTCCGCCAGAAAAACCGCGGAGCCGGCGCTTTCTTCCGGTACGGAAACACCCGTGCGCGTGAAGGTTAATCCCGTCACCGAACCAAAAACCGGCCAGCAAGTAGCCATGCTGCTTGAGGATCTTTTTGCGAAGAAATGCGAGGAGTTTTCGAGCCGCTTGGAGCGCCGTCTCGACTCGTTTTGTGAACAAACATCGACGCGGCTGGATTTGCTTTCAGAGGAAGCGGTCCGGCATTTCACCGAGGCCCTCAGCCAGCAAGCGACCGAAGCGCTCAGTTCTTTGATGTCTGACTGGGCCGAACAGAACCGCGTGCTCTTGGATGCGGAGTGCCACTCCGCTCTGGATCGATTTGCCGCCCGCCTGGAGAAGGTCTCATCGACGAGCCTGGAAAGTCACCGCAAGGAGATACGCAACCTCTCTGCCAACCTGAAGCTCCGCCTGCGCGGCGTCGCCCATGCTCTCCAGGACTTGGGACCTGCTTCCTATCGGAGCTAGAAGACAACATCCCTCCCGGAAGCCCCGTGTGGTCACTCGAATCGGATGATGTATGCCCTTGCAGATGCCCTTAGTATGCCTGTAGTAGGAGATGGGAATTTCGCAAAGGAGAAATCCGTGGGGAACTGGTAAGGGAGTGAGTTCCAAGGATCCCTGCGGTGGTGGCAAGGAGTCCTCCCAGACTCTTCTCCTTCGTTATCAATGCGAAACTCCCATCATTTTGCCCCTTATCCTACAGACGGCGCAGTCTTGAGCAATCCGGTAGTTCCTCTATTGACGAGCAGTGAAACCATCTAGTACTAGGCAACGCAAGTACTGAGATCGCCTGCCTTCGCCGGGTCCGGCAGTTCCATGAACGGCTCAGGTTAACGCCCGTTTACTCGTCCGTGACTCGCTGTATTGTTCCATTCGTCCCGCTCTCGTACCCTCGGCACAGGGAGCGAGTCGTTGTTTTTCGAATACGAGAAACCGTCGGTCGATGGCACGGTTGCCCACAGGACCAAGGGCAAGAGGCCGTACCCCCTGAGAATCCTGATCGCCGACGAGAGCCGGCAATTCAGAAAATTCATGCGCCGCCGTTTCGACTCTGAAGCGGATTTCGAAGTCGTCGGCGAGGTGCTCAATGGAAGCGAGTTTTTGCTGTTGTCCCGGCAGCTCAAGCCTGACGTCATTCTCGTCGACATTGCGCTTTCCGGTATGGCCGGTCTCGAGGGAGCGCGTCGCGTCAAAGCCGAAATGGCCTCGACGACCGTGATTTTCCTCTCCCTTGTGGAGGAAGACGCGCTCCGCGAAGCCGCGGCCCGGTACGGCGCAGACGATTTTCTGACGAAAGACGTGCTGGTTTCAGAGTTGTTCTCGCGCATTCGGCGTTGCGCCGCAACAACGATGCCAGAAGGCTGCTGAACGGGTGCTTCCGCATCTCTGGAAGCCCGATCCGAAGGGCAAACGCAGCGATGGCTTCTCTAGACAAATCCGCGCAGAACGCTCCATCGGTCCTGGAGCCGCAAGCATTTGAGCCAGCGGCGAGCCGGCTGGCACGAAATCGAATGGAACACAGCCCTCAATACGAGTCCACGCGCGTGGAAAACGGGACGGACATGATTCGTCCCTCGGGTCGGCCCTTTGAATTGGCTGCGGCCATCGTCGAGTCGGCTGAAGATGCCATTGTCTGCTTGACTCTCGACGGCATCATTCTCAGTTGGAACAGTGGCGCTGAGCGGATCTATGGTTATGCTGCCGCGGAGGCGATCAACCGCTCCTTTTCACTGCTCTGTCCTCCAGAAGAGTGGAATGCCTTTCTTCGTGACGCCGGCAACGTTGCGGCCGGCTCGCGAGTGCCACTGCGCCGTATAACGTGCGTGCGCAGGGAAGGCATCGGAGTCTCCGTTGCCATTGCGCTTTCGCTGGTTCGCCATCCTTCCGGTTACGTCGCCGGTGTCGCCGCGATTGCTCGTGAGACTGAATCTCCGGAGCACGAAGAAGAAGCGCTCCGCAGCATAAACCGGCAGCTTTCCGAAACGGTCCGCAACCTCGAGCAGCGCAACCGTGAAATGAATTTCGTCCAGCAGCTCAGCACGCTGCTGCAGACCTGCCTGACTTCGGGCGAGGCACATCTTGTCCTCAGTCAGTCTTTGCCAAAGCTTTTCCCCGCAGGAACCGGCGCGCTCTTCGAATGGAACACCTCCGTGAACTTGCTCGAAGCTACCGTGAAGTGGGGCCAGCCGCCATTGCCCGAGGTGGTTTTTTCGCCCGAAGAATGCTGGGCGCTTCGCAGCGGCCACGTCCATCGCGTCGCGGATCCTGCCACGCCGCTCTTGTGCCCGCATCTGTCGCGCCTCAACTCCGTGAATTCGATTTGCGCGCCTTTAGTAGCGTCCGGCGAAACGCTTGGGGTGCTCACCGTGCAGGGCGGGCCCTACGAACTCAGCCAGCCAGCCGATGTGCAGCAAAGGTTGCTGTCGGCGCGCCAGCAACTTGTCGAAACTCTCGCTGGCCACATCGGTTTGGCTCTCGCCAACCTGCGGCTGCGCGAAAGCCTCCGCGCGCAATCGATTCGCGATCCTGTCAGCGGCCTCTTCAATCGTCGCTATCTCGACGAGACGCTCCCGCGCGAAATCCACCGCGCCAGCCGCGACGGCCGGAACCTGGGAATCATCATGTGCGATCTGGATCACTTCAAGGCCTTCAACGATACGTACGGCCACGCGGCCGGTGACACCCTTTTGCGTTCATTCGGCGAACTCGTGGCGAGAGTGGTCCGCGCCGGGGACATCGCCTGCCGCTACGGCGGAGACGAGTTCGTGCTCATTCTCCTCGACACTTCGCTTGAAACAGCCGAGCGCCGCGCTGAATTGCTCCTGCGTGAGTTCCGCCGCATCGTCATTCAATACGGCGACATGTTTCTGAATCCCGGCGCTCTGTCGCTCGGCGTGAGTGCATTTCCCGCGCACGGAGCGTCCGCGGCAGCACTGCTGCGCGTAGCCGACGAAGCGCTGTACAAGGCCAAAGGCGAAGGCGGCAATCGCGCCGTCCCGGGAAAACCTGTCGAGCAGTAGCCGCCGCTGCAATTTGCGTTTGGCCCTTTATTTCACGCCCTTCGATGGATCCCACGCGCCCTCAAGCTTGCGGACATAGAGAATCTGGCCGATGTGATAGGCGTTGTGTTCCGCCACGTGTTCAATCAGCGACGCGTTTGCCGCCAGCTTTACGTCGTCAGCGGTCTCGACTGCTGTTTCCCAGTTGCTCATCACCTGATTCAGCTTCTTCACCAGATCATTCCATTGCGCGTCGTTGAAATCGGTGAAAGTCTCGTCGTTATTCCCGTTGTAGGCGCCGGGCTTTTCGCCTTTGAATTGCTGGAGCGATCGTGCGTCCCAGAACCAAAGATGATACGCGAGCTGGCCGACCGAATGGCCGCCATGCCCGGGGCTCCACTTGGCCTGTTCGGCCGTCAATCCTTCGACCGCGACGCTAGCGGGTGCAAACCAATCTTCCTGCGTATGCGTGGTGCGCAATTGCTCGAGCAAGATGCCGCGAAGCGTGGTCGGTGGTTTTTTATTTTGGGCGTTAGCGCAAAGCGGAACAGCAAAGAGCAAAAGCAAAGCCGCGCGTTTCATCGTGGAGCCTCCGGAAGAGATGCGAATGTGCCGAGTATATCTGAAAACATCTCGGGATCAGAACTGGTAGATCACTTCTCCGTTGGTGTCCGCCGTCGGTCCGTACACGGACGGTACTCTCGCTCTGAGCAGGCGCAGATACACGACCAGTTGTCCTCGATGATGCGTTGAGTGGTTCAGCCGCCGCGTGAGGATCCACGCACGCGACCGCTGCACATCGAAAAACGCCGTTGTTTCGCGCCACCAGCTCTCCGGCTTCTGTCGCAAAATATCGAGCCGTTTCGCCGCGTCCGCCCGGTATTTTTCGATGTACCCACGCCGCGTTTTTTCCTGTGGCCGAAAATCTCCCACGTCGACCCCCAGCATCTTCACCATCCATCCGCCTTCTGACTGGATCTGATGGTCGATCTGCTCCAGCACGGTGCGCGACTTCGTTGCCGGGCTGAAACTCATCGTATCGTCCGCGAACGCCGACCATATCGTCAGGGTTTTCAAGACTTCCGTTTCATACGTGTCCAGCAGAAATCCGTACACACTTGCTGAGGCAGAAAGGGAATTCATGTGTTTTGCCCTATTTTCAAGAACATCCCAAGACCGTCCCAAGACAGCACAACCCTCGGAACTTCGATTTCGCAGCCGGCTGCCCTCTTTTCAACGAGTAACGGCAACCGCAGCCGTTGCAGTTTTCCCCGGACGCCACCGCGCCAGAATCGGGAAAATCAGCGAAACCACCATTACGCCGGTGATGATATTGATCGCCGGGGCGTATCGCCCGAGGTTCTGGTGAATGTGCGCAATCATAATCGGCGAGGGAATGGCCGCCAGCCCCCACGCCAGCAAAATAATCCCGTAAATCCCGCCCATGGCCTTTGCTCCAAAAAAGTCGGCTGTGAACGACGGCATCGTGCCAAACCCGCCGCCGTAGCAAAGCCCGATGATTGCAAAGCAGACGGTGAAGAGCGTCCAGTCGTGAATCCGCGGCAGCAGAAAGAAAATTGCCGCCTGAATCAGGAACAGCAGAAAGTAAACGCGCGCGCGCCCCAGGAAATCCGACACCCACGCCCAGAAAACGCGCCCGATCCCGTTGCATAGTGAAATCACGCTCACCATCGCCGCGGCCTTCAGCACCGTCATGCCCACCATTTCCTGGGCCATCGGCGACGCCTGGCTGATGATCATGATTCCCGCGGACACGTTCAAAAACAGCAGCACAAACAACAGGTAGAACTGCCATGTTCCCAGCGCTTCGCCCACCGTGAAATCAACCGTGCTCGCCGACTTCGATACCGCCGTGCGCGGCTCCCAGCCCGCCGGCCGCCAGCCCTGCGGCGGATTCGCATAAAACTGCGCCGCGATGACCACAACCACGAGGTAAACGACGCCCAGCGTCCAGAACGTCGTCGCCACGCTGTAATTCTTCACTTCCCATGCGGCGAACGGACCCATCACTGCCGCGCCAAATCCGTAACCGCAAACGGCCACGCCGGTCATCAGCCCGCGCATATCCGGAAACCATTTGACCAGCGTTGCCACGGGGCAAATGTAGCCCATCCCCATCCCGATGCCCGTCAGCACGCCGTATCCGAGATAGAGCAAGTTCAGCGAATGCTGCCCCGCCGCCATCGCCGAAATCATGTACCCGATCCCGTAAATGATTCCAGCCGTCGTCGCAACTTTTCGCGGCCCGACCTTGTCCTGCCAAAGTCCGCCAATGATTGTTCCCACGCCGAGAAAAAATATGGCCAGCGTGAAGTTCAACTGCACGGCCGTCTCAGCCCAATGCTCCGTGCCCATCAGCGGCTTTTTGAAAACGCTCCATCCGTACACCGCGCCCAGGCAGATCTGCATGCACACGGCTGCAGCGGCAATTCCCCAGCGATTTGCAAGGCGTTCCGATGCCATCGGTCTCTCCTTATTTCGCGGCTCGATCCGGGCAGATAGCCGCGCATTTCATTTGACCCGACTTCGCCTGACGCCCCGACTTGCCCTCACCTGCTTCCGCAACCTTTACAATTTGGCCGGCCGCGAAGTTGCCTCTCGAGCCATGCCCAGACGCTCGCTCCCCGAATACACAACGAACCGCCTGTCCCGCAAAAACCCAATCAGCGTCATTCCCATTTCTCGCGCGAACTGCACCGCCAGGCTCGAACACGCCGAGACCGAAGCGACCACCGGCACGCCCGCCATCGCGGCCTTCTGCACGATTTCGAATCCGCCGCGGCCGCTCACCATCAGAACGCACTCCGAAAGCGGCAACTTGCCTTCGCGCAGCGCCCATCCCACAATTTTGTCCACCGCGTTATGCCGTCCAACGTCCTCGCGCTCCGCGACCAGCTCGCCATTCGCGGTGAATGCACCGGCCGCGTGCAACCCGCCGGTGCGCCCGAAAATCTGCTGTTGTGCGCGCAGCGCTTCGGGCAAACGGCAGATCAGTTCCGCACTGACGCGAAAATCCGCCTTAAGAGGACGCACGCCCCGCGCGCGAACCGCATCAATTGAAGCTTTCCCGCAAATCCCGCAACTCGACGCCGCAAAAAAATTGCGCCGCGTCTTCCCCAGATCCAGCGCCACGTCTGCCGAAACTTTCACGTCGACAATATTCCCGCGCTCCGTCGCTTTGCACTCGGTTGCGTGTTCGACGGACAGAATCTGCTCGCGCCGCTCGATCAAGCCCTCGGTAAAAAGAAATCCCGCCGCCAAATCCAAATCATCGCCCGGAGTCCGCATCGTCACGCTCAGCGGCTGCCCGCCGACTTGAATCTCGAGCGGCTCCTCGCCGACCAGATAATCCTGCTGCGCACGAATCCGCCCCTCTTCCCACTCATGCACCAGCGTCACGTCGATATCGCGCACATTCATTCTTCGTTTGTCATCCTGAACCGAGTCGCGTCCTTCGCGACTCGTGTGCGAGACCTGCTTGCCCCTGTCGCCGCTACCGGAACGTCTCAGCCGTCAGGAGACGCCTCACGAAGGCGCGTTCCATCTGCAGCTTTCAAAATTTCCACAATCGCGTTGTAATCCGGCACGCCGCTCGGGTCAAGGCATCCCGCCGCGACCAGCACATTCATCTCCGGCCAGTGCCCCTGCACGCTTCCCGGCTTGATGCGGTCAATGTGCACGCGCCCGCGAAACTCGCCGCGTTCGCTGCGCACGACAATCGCTTCGCCATTTTTCACGCCCAGCTGTTCGGCATCTTCGGCCGCCATGAAAATGTCTTCGCGCTCGGCTCCCGTCAGCGGATCTCTTTTGCCGTGAATGATGCTGTTGAACTGTTTTCCGCGCCGCGTTGCCAGCAGGAATCGTCCCGCCGGAACTTTTTCCTCTGGCAACTCCACCGCGCTGAAATGACCTTTGCCGTCTGGGGTCAGAAATTTATCCACCAGCAAACGCTCGCCGCCGTACTGGAAGTTGTCGCCCTTCTTCCGCAGGTTCGCGATTCCTTTGTACGCGGAACACACGCGGTCAATTTCGTTGCGAATCTCCTGGGTGTCCTTCCAGCCAAAAATCTTCCCCGCGCGTTCCGGCTCGGCCTTCCGCGCAACGAGCACCGGAATCTCCCATTCGTCCTTCGTTTCTTCCAGCCGCGGCCCGGGAATCTCCGGACTGTAGATGATCCGCCGCTCCGTACTCGTTTCCGTTCCGCCGCCGCGCTGCTCGTAGCGCGTCCGGCTCGGCAGCAACAGCACCGTATCGGCCGGTTCGACCAGCATGTTCGAGCTCACCGTAATATCCTGATGAATCCGCAGGCGGATTTTGCCCACGGCTTTTTTCACGCGCTCCGGCTCCGGCAGAGTGTCCACAAAGTTCCCGCCGCTTTGCCACAGCGCATCGATTTCGCCGCGCTCCGCCGCCAGGATCATGTGCGCCGCGGTCAAGCCCTTCCAGGTTGGCGGCGTGAATCCCCACATCTCCGGCTGCGCCAGCCTTTGCGCGTTTCCTTCGTTCACGGGAACACCCATGACGTAGGCGCTCGGCTGCCCGCCCATTTCCGCGCCGCCCTGCACTCCGCTGTGCCCGCGAATCGGCATCAAGCCCGTATGCGGCCGCCCCGTGTTTCCTTTGGCCAGTTGCAGATTCACGATCGCCCGTACATTGTCGCTTCCATAGCGATGCTGCGTGATGCCCATGCTCCACACGATGATCGCGTGCCGCGCTTTGCCGAACGCCTCCGCGAACCGGAACATATCCGCGCGCCTGAGCCCCGAACTTTGCTCCAGCGTCTCCCATGTAAAACTTTTTGCCTTCGCCTCCACGTCGCTCCATCCCACCGTCCGCTCGGCGATGAACGCGCGGTCCAGCCAGTTGTTCTCGATCAAATGTTTCAGCACGCCATAAAAAAACGGCACATCGCCGCCAACATGCACGGGGAAAAAATCATCCGCGAATTTCGTCCCGAGGAGCGCGCTCTTCGGCACGGACGGAACCCAATACCGCTCGAGCCCCGGTTCGAAGTACGGATTCACCACAAAAACTTTCGTGCCCTTCTCCTTCGCGTAATGGAGATACTTCGTGCTCACCGGCTGATTGTTCGCGATGTTTGTGCCCACCAGAATCAGCAAGTCCGTTCCGATCCAATCCGAATACGAACATGTCGTCGCCGCGCATCCCACCGTCGCCATCAAGCCTGCCGTGCTGGGCGCGTGGCAGATGCGCGCGCTGGTGTCCACGTGATTCGTGCCAAAGAACCGCGCCACTTTTTGGTGTGCGTAATACGACTCGTTGGTCAGCCCGCGCGAAGTCAAGAACCATCCCATTCGCTTCGGATCGGTTTCGCGCAACCCCTTCGCGGCGAGATCCAGCGCCTCGTCCCAGGCGATTCGCCGGAAACCCCTCTCTCGGTGGCGCCGCACCATCGGCGCGGAAAGCCTTCCCAGTCGCGAGAGATGCCGCGTGGGGGTCTTCCGCAGAGCCTCCGCGTCTTCCAGCAGGCGTAAATCCATCGCGGGCATGGTATTCAGCCGCAGCAGTTTCAGCCGCAGCGCGCACAGGTGCACGCCTTCCATCGTCCAGTCGTGCATCCCCGAGGTGCCCAGCGAACAGCCGTCGCAGCAGCCATTCGTGAGAATGCGCCACGCGTAGCTGAGCTGGTCGCGGTTCTCCCAGATGGTCTCAAGGATGTCTTTGTAAGCGTTGGGATGCTGCTCGTTCAGGCCGTAGGGCACCAGGCTGACCCAGTTCTTCTTTTTGCGAGTGCCGTTTCGTTTCGCGGATTCGGATCCGGGCGTTGGAGACATTGGTAGCTTGGCCTCAGGCGCGAAACTACGGCAACCCGGGCTCGCATTCTTTCTTAGCCTGTTTCCTCCCGTCGGTCAAGCCGCGCCGTCCGTTTACACCGGAAATCCCCGACCGTCTAGGTTTCAAACGGCCCTGGAACTGGCTGAATACGGAAATGGCATGGGCGATGTGGCTGCCAAGAACGCTTATGGATTTACGATCTTATCCATGGCCGAAGCGAAGCCGGGATTTCCCGGGCAAGACGGACTCGTTCTCCTCCTGAAAGTCGCCGGGGTCCGAAACGGAGAGGGAAACGACCAGGTTTCCCATGTTAGTCACCCTTGGGTGCCCTCGTTTTGTGTCCTTTTTCCATCCCGTGCGCGGCGGTACGAAGTTTTGCGAACTGCATAAAGCCGGATCCCTCGAATCACTTGCCATTCTGTTATAAATACGGCCGAGGTCAGTTCCAATCGCGGAACTTTCTGCTTTTAGAAGAACTAGCCGTCCGCTTTCGGACACCCTCTGGCGCGCCGTGGCTCGGGCTAGAATCACGCGAAGGCATCCACATGAGTCGGGAAACCTATCTTATTTTGGCCGACACGGCGCTGATTGTTCACGCACTCTACATTCTTTGGGTGATTTTCGGCGCGATTTTCACGCGCGGCCGGCCGCGGCTCGCGGCCGTTCACATCGCTACGATTGTTTGGGGCATTATCGCCGAGACGACTTCCGCGTCGTGCCCGCTCACCCTGGCAGAAAACTGGTGCGAAGCCCGCGCCCGCCTCGCTCCGTACCACGGGCCGTTCCTGCTTCACTGTTTGGACGCCACCGTGTATCCGAATGTATCGCCGGCGCTGCTGATCACCGTCGCCGTCCTCGTGTGCGCTTCCAATCTGGGCATTTACGCCGAGCGATTTCGCAAGCGTCGCTCGCTCGGATAGAAGCTCCCGCAGACTGGCGCGCCGCTGGCCGGTTTGCGCATAATGGCAGCGTTGTTTCAGCAGGTAATTTTTTATTTGTGGCGGGAGGCCGGCATGGCGGACAAAATTTCGGATTTCGACAAATTTCGCGCAGAAATGAACGAGGAAATACTCGGCTGCGGTCATTTAGGAATGAAACGGTTTTTTGCGCTCGACCATCAGGCGTACGAGTCTGGCGCGCTCCCCGGAAAAACGAAAGAGCTGCTTGGTTTGGTCGCGTCCGCGGTGCTGCGCTGCGACGATTGCGTCACTTATCACTTGCAGCAGTGCGCGCAGGAAGGATGGAAACGCGACGAAGTGATCGACGCGCTCAATGTCGCGCTGGTTGTGGGCGGCTCGATCGCGATTCCGCACGTGCGCCGCGCCTTCGCGCGCATGCATGAGATTGCAGGGCTGAAACCGTGAAGTTTTGCGCCCGGCGTTCAGTCGAATGGAAGCGCCGTTTCCGTTTCGTCCACGAACACCACACCCACGCCAACGCGGTCTTTTTCGGATCCTACGTCGCAGTGAACCACCGAAGCACGCAGCACCAAATGATTCGGATGTTCCGCCGTTCCGCAGTCCACCCGGATGTCCATCTGCGATTGCAGTTGCGGCGAATGCGAGAGCCACAAATATCCGCCGCGAAGATTCATTTCTTTCAGCACCGCGTATTCCTGGAAGCGCGCTCCGTCGCGCGATTGCCCGCTGACGGTCGCCGAAAAGTGGACTGGCCGGCGCTGGCCCAGCCGCGAAGGGCGCAGGTGAAAGTCCGTGCGGTTGCCGTGGAGCGACAGTCCCATTCCATCCGTCGCCGCCCAGGTATTCGGGAATTCCTGCCGCGCCGCATACAAATAGCCGTCCACGACGCGATCGTTCGAGTCCGGGTCGTGGTGAAAGAGGACAAGATTTTTCACGCCGCATTCGCGGGCAAGTTTCACACTTTCGAGCCAGCTCGAATGTCCCCATCCTTTTCGCGACGACGCCAGCTGTTCGGGCGAGCACTGCGCGTCATTGATGAGAACGTCGGCGCCGGAAGCGAGCTGCCGCAGGTTTTCGTCGAACTCGGGAACCCCGGGTTCATTGTCCGTTGCGTAGACGATCGTTCCGGCAGAAGTTTCGAAGCGATATCCCAGGCAGCCTTGCGGATGGTTGAGCCATCGCGCGATCACTTTTGTGCCGTTGATGTCGAAGTGATCTCCGCCATTAATTTCCGAGAAACTGCGGCCCGACGGCATCAGCGTGAGATCCACCGGAAAATACGGACGGGCGAGCTGCGCTTCGAGCACTTGCCGCAAACTGTCGCGTCCCAAATATTTCGATTGGAAACTGTAAAAGTGAAAATCGTTCTGCGGCGCATAGAACGGCCGGAAAAATGGAACGCCTTGAATATGGTCCCAATGGTAATGGGTCACGAAGACGTGCGCTTGAATTGGGCGGTCGCCCTCGGTGTTCGCCCATTGGTTGCCGAGTGTCCGGAGGCCCGTGCCGCAGTCGAGAACAAAGCGTGTTCCGTCCGGAGCGATCAAATCGAGGCAGGGCGTATTTCCGCCGTAGCGCCACATTCCGCGATCCAACGTCGGAATGGAACCGCGTACCCCCCAGAAGTGCACTTTCGCGCTGTTTGGATGCATGGAAGGGGTTTTAAATGGACTCTGTGCTCCGAAAATTCCCGCCCCCGATACGGTAAAAACAGATTAGGGTTGGTGTTGGCCGAAGTCAAATGTGATGTTCCGCGACGTGTCGAGGTGGTGAGCTTGGCAAATTCCGTGCGGAATCCAGCAACGCGCGGACAGGATAATTTCGCCTGGTTGGTTGCGGACAGGTAGAATTTCCTTATGCATTTCCACGATCCTAATCATGGTCAAGGCCACTCGCACAGTCACGGCGCGGGATCGTCCGGCGTTCTGGGCGGCGCGATGTTCGCGACGCTGGCGCTGGTCGTTGTTGAGTTTGCTGCCGGGACGCTGGGCCATTCCATCGCGCTCGTCAGCGACGGCGTTCACAATCTGACCGATCTGCCGACGATTTTGATTTCGTGGACTGCCGCTCGCTGGGCCGTGCGGCCGCCGACGCCGGAAAAAACGTACGGGTATCAACGGGCGGGAGTGCTCGCCGCGTTCGTCAACGCGATCCTGCTGGTTCTGGTGGCACTGTACATTCTTTTCGAATCCTACGAGCGGTTGCTGCGGCCCCTCAGCGTTCGCACCGGATGGATGGTTGCAGTTGCGGTGTTCGCGCTCTTCGTGAATGGCGGAATCACGCTCGGGCTGGTGCGCGACCGAAAAGACCTGAATCTGCGCAGCATCCTGATTCACAATTTTGGCGATGCCCTTTCCAATGTCGCCATCATCATCGGAGCGATGGCAATGCGATGGACCGGCGTTGCTTGGGTAGATCCGGTCATCGGAATCGCGATCGGCGTGATGGTGTTGTGGAGTGCGGTCGGAATTTTGCGCGAAAGCAGCCACATCTTGCTGGAGGGTTTGCCGCGAAATATGCAGCTTGGAAATGTGGCGCATGCGATTCTCGAGGTGCAGGGTGTGGAAGAGGTTCACGACATCCACGTCTGGACGATTGGCGCGGAACTGCAAGCTCTCTCCTGCCACGTGTGCATCCCCGACATGCACATGGAAGAAAGCGAAAAGATTCTCGCGGCGATTCGCGCGCGATTAAACGAACAGTTCCACATCACACATACGACCATTCAATTTGAACGCGCGGGACTGCCGCAGGACTCGGGCTACTTCATGCCGGATCCAATTCGGCCGGGACGCAAATTATAGCGAAAGATGCAAAGGAGTGCCGCGGTCTTGATTGAGCTGCTCGGTCGCGGCAACGTCGAGATCGGCGGCGGCAAACGAATTGCGCAGGCCGTCTTTGGTGATGTAGACGATTCGATCATTCTGGTGCGTGAACGCGACGGCTTTGATTTTATTCCCGTTGTGCAGCACGAGCGTAAATTCGCCCACGTCAGGAAGGGGTGGTTGCGGTTCGGCGGGAGCGGCCTTTTGGGAAGCCGTGCCCTCCGAACCTGGCGTGGGAACCGATTGCTGCAAAACAATGACCTGCGGTTGTTGCTGCTGCGGCTGAGGCTCTTGTTCTACCGGCTCGGAATAGCCGTATGCGCTCCAAAACGGAATGAAACCACCCGAAAATCCTGTCGTGCTTCGCGCTAACTGTTCCGCCAACGCGATATCTTGCTGGGTGACGGGATCGATGAACGCCTTCTCTCCGAAGTTGCCATTCAACGCTGCGAGATGCGTAAAGTCAAAACCGAATCCTGGCGCGCCGCTGTTGAGAAGCTGATTCAGATCAAACGATGTTGCGCCCGGGAAAATGACGCCATTCGTTCCGTTCGGGAAGACGGAAATGTCGGGAGTTGACAACATTTGCGTCGATGATGTTCCGTCGCGCTGCACGGCGGGAGCGGCAGGCAAGCGGATGATCCTTGGACGTGTGACCGTTGCGGTGCGGGCGGACTGATTTGCAACGGCAGCGTTGGGATGCACCAGTTGAACAGCAGCCCGGACTGGCGTCATCGGTGCAGGGGTGGCTCTGGTTTGCGCCGATGCGGCCAGCGGAACTGCAAGCAAACCAAAGGCGATGCCGGCGAATTTCAGATGACGGATCATGGTCAACTCCCGGCGCGTGCGCGCCTCAAGTACCGCCCTACCCCATTACAGGGGATGCCTTCCCGCGAGAGCCGGTTGCATCCATTTTACCGCAATTGGATCGATCGGGCGTTCTCTTTGATCCACGAATTCGCTGCAAAAAAACAAAAAGGCCAAGACCTTGATCGGAACGCTGATCTCGAAAAGGCGACTGTTCCAATTGATGATCGGAGAGCGTGGTTTTCCAGGTGCGATTGCTTTCAGGATGCGGAGGATCGCAACAAAACCGGCGGCCTGGTGTCTAACGTAAGGGCGTCACAAGCGTAGAGTTTGGATTACGGCTTTTCGCAGGGGTGCACGACATAGAAGTGGCGGTCATGCCGCCCGGCGCCCTTCCCAGTAATCTTCAAAGCGGCCATTGAGATGGGAGCAGCGTAGGGCCAGGATGGTGTTGGCTCCCCGCACTGTCCAAAACATTCCCGATTGTTTAAGACGGGACCCGATTACCGTTTTGCATCCCGCTTCGATGACACCGGAGCCTACGAACAAGTGCTGGCGACGGAATTGGGGATAGCGCATCCGTTCCGCATTGGTTTCGAAGTAATCGGCTTCACTGCGGATCTTCTCGGCTACCTGAGGATTAGCGGGGTGGATGGAACCTAGCACATCCACCAGTTGTTTGATCTTCCCCTTGTCTAATAAGCGCTTCTGCTGGACTTTCATCCAAGCCCGCTGTTGGACTTCTGCCTGCGGATAAAGCTGTCGTGCCACCTCCCAGAGGTGCTGGCGAGCATGGTAGAGATCCACGATCTGGATGGCGTCCGGGAAGTGTTCGGCAACCAGATTCCAGATCCACTCCGCCCCATCGCCGATCACGACCTTCTTTTTCGCGCGACTCCATCCGCGCTTCCAAGCTTCTCGATAGATGCGTTTGCCGAACTGCACGGCGGTTTCGATGGCCCCGGTGTAGGTGGTGGAATTCGGATCGCGGATCGCATAGCCCTCCTGGTCCCAGGTGCTTTGTGTGAACACGCAGCCCAACTTCACCTCGCGCGTATGCGCGGATTGACCTTCGATCTTGCCTTGTCGACCCACGGTCTCTTTCTTCACCACGGGAACTCCCGTGCCATCCATTTGCACATACAGAGTAGCAATCGGCCGGCCGATGGGGAGGGGCAGATCCAACTGCAGGGCTTTTTCACCCTCTCGCTCCTCTCGCTGGGCGATATCGGCGCCGATCGCTTCCGCGGTACGCTCCACGGACTTGGCCGTCACCTGCAAGCCGGCCAGGACCTTCAGCTGTTCGCGGCCGTGCTCGAACGGCGCCTGCTGGCCCACCAAGGCCTGCATCCGGCGCACCCCAGGAGAAAAGTCCGTTCTCTCGATGTCCAGCTCGACATCCACAGGAAACTGGCCCTCATGGCAGTGGGAACACAAATAGTAAGGACGGGAGAGGCGCACCGGTCCGACGATGGTCAGCACCGCTTTCGAGCGCATTCCTTGGTACTGCGCCTGTTGCCCACATCGGCAAGGCACCTGGCGCTGCTTTTCTGCGGGGGCTGCGAACTGCAATAGTTCACTTAAGACAGCCGCTCCGGCGTGATGAAGAGCTGTTCGCAGAGCGGACTCGACAGCCTCCAGATCGGTTCGCCCGTCCTTACGTCGTTGCGCCAAGACGCGGCCGAGCAGTTGGTTTACTTCCCGCGCCACTTCCTCATGGATCGCAACAAGCGTTTTTTTTCCTGCTCCGTCCAGTTGCCGCGCTGTAGCTCGGCGGGCCGGAGCCGGCAGATTTTTTCGTTGAGGGTCACCAGCTCCTGGCTGAGCTTCTGAAAGCGGTGAAACTCGGCCACCTCCTGCTGCGCCTTGCGCAGGGCCGTGGGATTCGGAAAGGTTTCCGTCACCGTTTTGCCGGCCACGCGGCGGGTAAGGCGGAATTGCGGATCATGCCCCGGGTCGTTGTGCTTGGCACAGTGACAGCTAGGCTTGCCGCAGCGCCGGGTCACTGCGGTGATGGAACCCGGACGAAGATCACTCAAGCCGAGGAATTTCTGCAAAAGCTCAGATCGTTGGGCTTCTAAGGCAGCGAGATCGTCAGGCATAGAGATGTCCTTTCTGTATCGTATTTCATCTGGACGTATGTATACGCTCAGAATCATACAACAAAGAAAGGGAAACCTGTTAGACGACACTTCTGCGTCGTGCACCCTTTTCGCAGCGCTTGCTTTGCGGAGTAGTCTGGATGTGCTATAACCTTTGGGCCGATGAGGACGGGAGAGGCACGGGAAACGGCAGCGGCCGCCAGAGCGGAATCGCGTCCGACTCCGTTTCGTGATTCGATTTCCCCTACGGCGAACGCTTCGGCGTACTGCCCGGTGTGTTTCCGCGCGCTCGAGCAGCATCGCTGCAAGTTGATTTGTAAATCTTGCGGCTACTACATGTCCTGTTCGGATTATTACTAAGACTTGGAGAGCGGAATCCACGCGGGTTGAAATCGAGTTTGCCAGGAGGCGAATAACGTGGCGTTGAGAATGACGGAACGAGAAGTGAGCGGGGTCACGGTGGTGGATCTGGATGGAAGAATCGTGCTGGGAGAGGAGAGTAACTCCTTCCGTGAACGAGTGAAAGGCCTGCTGGCCAATAACCACAAGAAGATCGTCCTGAACATGTCGAATGTGACATACATCGACAGCGCAGGCTTGGGCACGCTGGTGGCGACGTTCCACAGCGCCCGTTCGCAGGGCGGTACGCTCAAGCTGTGCAACCTGGGGTCGAAATTCAAGGAAGTGCTGCAGGTTACCAAGCTGATGACGGTGTTCGACGTGTACGATAACGAGACGGCGGCCGTACAGAGCTTCAGCAAGTAGCCGTATGTTTTTCAATTGTTTAGGTTTGGCTTTGAGATGCACGGTTCAAAGCCAAGCCTGACTGCCAGGCGTGTGTGCCGTAACCCCCGTAACCCGCATGTACCTTGCCGCACCGGCCTCCCTCCTTGTATAATTCCAGACAGAGGCCCGTCCCCCTCCAGGGTGCAGTATGAGTGCCATCCGGGATCTGTTAGGCAAGTCCAGCACTAGGGGCGGAAACACCGCGTCCAATTCAGTGGATGAAGTGCGTGCCGACCTAAGCGAGCGCAGATCGAGTCCGCGGACCAGCAAGTATGTGCCTGTTTTTGTTTATGGTTACACCGCACCTGACGAACCGTTCCACGAACAGACAAATACGCTCGAAGTAAACGCCAACGGCGGCCTGCTGCGCTTGGACGCGAATGTGCACTTCGGCCAGAAGCTCCTGCTGATGAACCGAGTGACGAAAGAAGAGCAGGAATGCTACGTTGTGACTCTGGCGAAACGACCCAAGCGCGCCGATCGTCATGTAGGCGTAGCTTTGGCCAAACCCGGCCCCGGATTTTGGGGAGTTCGCAGCTAGTCAGTTCTTTTGTCACTGGTTCGGGTTGGTCCAGTCCGACATTGTCGGCCCGGATCGCTGCCACGGACGTAGTTCTCCGGCCGAATCGGCCGTCGCGACGCGAAAAGCCGGGAAATCGGGCAGCGCGCCCCGCAGTGCCTTCGTAACGCGGCAGGCCAATGTCGCGAGGAAGTGACCGAGCATCTCACGTTTGTCGTTCACGAAAAGCACCAGCCCTTCGGCGGAAACTGCACGATTCAACCGTATCGATCTTGGTTAGTTTCTCGCGAGAGGCAAGCGAAGGCGCGCTTCGCAACCGTGTCCTGAAAGGACATTTTCAAGGCTGAGGCTTCCGCCATGGGCTTCGGCGATTTGACGGCTGAGCACGAGGCCGATTCCGGAGCCGCCGGGCTTGGTGGTGAAGAAGGGGACGAAGAGGTTCGCGGCACTGGGGATTCCGGGGCCTTCATCGCGGACCCAAACTTCCAAAGAGCTGTCGACAGTACTCCATCCGACGCGCACGCCGCCGCCGGTCTCGCTGGCTGCATCGACGGCGTTCTTAACGAGGTTAATCAGGACCTGGTCCAACTGATCCGGATCGGCCTGGATGGTCAACTCCGGGCCGGCGTTGACGGGAATGAGCATGCGCGGATCGAGGCTGGCCGCGCGCTGCACCCATGCTGCGACTTGCATGGGCTGGAATTGCGGAGCGGGAAGGCGCGCGAGACGGGCGTAAGCGTTCATGAAACGGGCGAGGCCGTCGGTGCGATTGGCGATAACGGCGAGACCGCGACTCATGTCATCTTCCCAATCGGCCGGCCGCTGCGAGCGCGCCATCATTCCCGAGAGACTCTCCGCCACAGATTTGATGGGAGCGAGAGAATTGTTCAGCTCGTGGCCGATGACGCGAATCAATCTTTGCCAGGCGAGGCGCTCCTCTTCGCGAAGGGCCTGGCTCAGGTCAGAAATAAGGATGAGCTGATGAGGCTTTCCGCCTTCGCGAAAACTGCCGCGATGGATTTCCCAGCGGCCCATCTTCCCCGGGAAAGCGATTTGGGCGACATGCGGCGTCTCGACGGTAAGAACGAATTGCACGCCAAGCTCCTCAGCGGTGCGGCCAAGAGCGCGCTCCGCAGGGCGGTTCAGGATTCGCTCGCCGGCGCGATTGATCAGCCGAAGGATGTTGGAGGAGTCAAAAGCAAAAATGGCGATGTCGATTTCCTCCACGACCTTGCGCAGAAGCGCGGTGGCTTCGAGGGCGCCGAGACGCTGGCGGCGCAGCGTTTCGCCGAGAGCATTGACTTCGCGCAGGACTTCGCCGAGGGCGTCGGCCTTTTCAGCGCCGCGAGCACGGATGGAGAAGTCGCCTTCGTGAAGGGCGGCAAGCATATTGGAGAGAGTGCGAAGCGGAAATGTGATGCGGTTCTGGGCGCTGAAGGCGAACCCGAACCAGGCGACGACGATCAGTATGGTAAGAGTCCACGCAGTCTTGGCGTCGTGCTGCCCGGTCCAGAGAAGAATCAATGCGGTAGCGGATCCGAGCAGACCCGCGAGCAGGGCGCGGAGAAGGATGCGGCGTTCGTAAGCAAGAGGCTTCACAATCCGTACTTTTGCAGCCGCCTGTAAAGTGCGCTGCGGCTGAGTCCAAGAGTTTTGCTGGCGTGGCTGACGTTGCCGCCGTAGCGGCCCATGGCTTTCTGAATCAGCGCGCGCTCGACATCTTCCAAACTCATATCCTCGATTCGCAGATTTCCCTCGCGAACCGGCCGCAAGCCGAGATCGCTAGCGCGGACTTCGGGACCCTCGGCGAGCAAGACTGCGCGTTCAATGGAGTGGTCCAATTCGCGAACGTTGCCGGGCCAGGGATGGTCGAGCAAGAGTTTCATCGCGGTGGCCTCGAATCCGGTGAGATTCTTGCGATAGCGCTGAGCGGACTGACGCAAGAAGTGAAGAGCGAGAAGGGGAACATCTTCCTTGCGTTCGCGCAACGGCGGAAGATGGAGCTCGATAGTGTTGAGGCGGAAGAGCAGATCTTCGCGGAAGCGGCCGGCTTCGACTTCGGTTTGAATGGTGGCGTTCGTTGCGGAAAGGATGCGGACGTCGACGCGGCGCGTGGTAGAGGAGCCGACGCGTTCGAGTTCGCCAGTTTCGAGGGCGCGCAAAAGTTTGGCCTGCAAGTTCATCGGCACGTTGGCGATTTCGTCGAGGAAAAGCGTGCCGCCTTCGGCGAGTTCAAAGCGGCCAACGCGGTCGGCCTTGGCATCAGTAAATGCGCCTTTCACGTGTCCGAAAAGCTCGCTTTCGAAGACCCCCTCGGGGAGTCCGCCGGCGTTGACGATGACGAATGGTTTTCCCGCGCGAGGGGAAAGAGCCTGGAGCGTCCGGGCGATGACTTCTTTGCCAGTGCCGTGTTCGCCGGTGATGAGGACGTTCGCGTCGGAAGGGCCGACACGGGCAATCAGGTCCATGATCGGGCGCATGGCGGCGGACTCGGCGATCAGCATCGGACGGCCGTCGGCGCGCAACAGGCGGTTTTCGGCCTCGAGGCGCACGCTCTGGCGGATGGCGTGAGCGAGTTCGATTTGCGTGCGAAGAATGGCGAGGAGGCGGGCGTTTTCCCAGGGCTTCTGAATGAAGTCCTTCGCACCGCGGCGCATGGCCTCGACGGCGAGATTGAGACTGCCCCACGCGGTCATGACGATAACCGGCAGGCTGCCGTCACGCGTGCGAATCTCGGTGAGAAGATCGAGGCCTTCCTGTCCGGAAGTGGTGTCGCGCGCGTAGTTGAGGTCCATGAGAATGGCGTCGAATTCCTTGGTGTCGAGAGCGGCAAGCAAGGCTGCGGGCGACGCGACGGCGTCAATGTCGAAGCCTTCACCTTTCAAAAGCAAGCGAAGAGCTTCGCGAACATCAGGCTGATCGTCGGCTACCAGAATGCGCCAGCGGTATGAATTGTTTCCGGTCATTGAAAACTAGCCCCTTATGACTGCTGCAAGATTTTTTGTTTCCATCATTCGTATCGCAAGGCGATCAACGGATCGACTTGAGCGGCGCGGCGCGCGGGAATGTAACAGGCGAGAAAGGCCACAAGCCCGAGCAGGAAGAGAACGCCGACCAACGCCGTCGGGTCGGCCGGCTTGACGCCGTAGAGCTGAGACCCTAGCAAGCGCGTAGTGGCCAGCGCTCCGACCAGGCCGAGCGCAAGACCGATTGCGGCAAGCGTCATGCCCTGGCGCACAACCATGCGCAAGACCTGACCGGGCCGCGCGCCCAAAGCCATGCGAATGCCAATTTCGTGCGTTCGTTGGGCGATCGAGTATGCCATCGAGCCGTAGATTCCAATGGCCGCGAGAATTAGCGCCAAGCCGGCGAAGATGCTCATCAGGACCATCGAGAATCGCTGAAAGGCAAGCGAAGTGGAGAGGATTTGTTCCATGGACTGGATATGGCCAGTCGGCAAATCGGGGTCGGCGTCATGGACAGCAGTTTCAACAGCATGGCTGAGCGTGAGGGGCGGCTGGGCCGTGCGAACCACGATTGAGACCGGGAACCAGGCTTGAAATCCTTGAATGTCGCCAGCGTCTTGCGCGACGGGAATAAAAAATGTGGCAGGAACGGGCTGTCCTATATCTGTTTTCACATCTCCGACTACGCCTACGATGCGCAGAGCTTCGCTCCCACCTTCGCTCAGGTCCTGTCCGATGGGGTTGGTATTGGGAAATTTCTCGCGCACGAACTCCTGATTGATGATCGCCACCCTTGCGGCATCGGAAGAGTCCGCACTGGAAAACAGGCGTCCTTGCAAGAGAGGAATTCCGAGGGTGAGGAAATAATCCGGAGTAACGGAGCGAAAATCGGCGGAAATGCCGCGGGATTCGCCTTCCGATGCGAGCCAGATGAATTCGTTGCCGCCGAAGTCCAGCGGCAACCCCGCACCTACGACCGCAGCACCTTCGACGCCGGGTACCGACCGCACTTTCGTCAAGATTGATTCATAGAAGCGGGAAATTTCGGCAGAGCGGGCATTCATCTGGGCTACGGAGGCTTTGTCGGGCAGAGGCGTGAACTTCTGACCAGTGGTCCAAGTTTGGAGTGCAAGAATCGGATGCGGATCAAAGCCGGGATTGGTGTGGAGCAAATTGGCGAATGTTTCGATAAGAAGAGCCGCACCAGCCAGGAGAATCAGAGAAAGTGCGATTTCGGCGACGGCCAGAACGTTTCGCATGCGGCTGGGAGCCGATCCCGCGGTAGCGCGTCCTCCGCCGTCCTTGAGCGAATGATTCAGGTCAGCCCGCGAAGTCTGCAGCGCCGGAGCGAGGCCGAAGAGAATTCCGGTTACAAGGGACGCGAGCAGGGTGAACGCGAAAGCCCAACTGTCGAGGGAGACGTCGTTTGCGCGAGGCAAATCCGTGGGCGCAATCGACAGGAGCAAATGCAGGCCCCAATTGGCGAAGAGCAGTCCCAATGCACCGCCGAGAAGCGCCAGGAGAAGGCTCTCCGTCAGCAATTGGCGAAAGAGGCGCGAAGGGCTGGCACCCAGCGCCGTGCGAACGGCGATCTCTTTGGCGCGAGAGGAGGCGCGGGACAAAAGCAGATTTGCAACGTTAACGCACGCGATGAGCAGCACGAATCCGATGGCGCCGAAGAGCACGAGCAGCGGAGTGCGGTAAGTAAGGGAAATCATCATGCGCAGGGGCTGAGCACTGAACGATGCGTGAGCGTTGGGCGAGAATCGTTGCGCCGGGAACTGCTTCGCGAAATCGGCCATAGCAATGGCGAGGTAGGCGTCAGCTTGTTCACTCGTGGTGCTTGGTTTCAGGCGCGCGATGACGGTGTAGTTGATTCCGCCACCGATGGAATTGGCGACCTGGCCGATGGTCGTCCAGAGATCGATCAAGGCGTCGGAATTTCCGCGGAGGCTTACGTTCTGAAAGCCGGAAGGCATGACCCCCACGACCGTGAATGGCCTGCTGTCGAGCGAAATTGATTTGCCGAGGATGCCGGTGTCGCCGCCGAATTCGGACTTCCACAGGCCATAGCTCAGAACCGCCACATTGGGACCATTGGCCCTATCTTCGTCCTGCGTAAACTCGCGGCCAAGCATCGGCTGCACGCCCATCACGCGAAAATAGTCTTTTGAAACGCGCAAGGCGCGAACGCGCAAAGGCTGGCTGCCGCTCGAAAGATTGAAACCGACGCCGGTGGTCGCGGCCACGTAGGCGAAAGGCTGGCTGTGGGCCCTCCAGAAGTCAAACTCGCGAGCGTTGAAACCGGAATAGTCTAACTGGCCGTTATAGCTCACGGAAATCTGAGTGATGCGGTCCGGCTGCGGGTATGGCAAGGGCCGCAAAAGAACGCCGTAGACGACGCTGAACATGGCGGTATTGGCGCCGATGCCCAGAGCGAGAGTGAGGATCACAATTGCCGCAAACCCAGGCTGCCTCGCGATGATCCGAAGGCTGTAGCGGACATCTTGCCATAGGTCTTTCATTTGGGCTTTGCCTCTGCGATTTGCGGGCACGTCGTTTGCCGCGCACTTCGCGAACGATAAGCGAGCAAATGCCTTATTTTGATAGGGTAACACAGATGAAGCCGGAATGGATGGCGCCAGGGTGTCCGATATCGGACAGTCGCGTGGCTAGAATGGACACGCTCGAAAGTGAACGAACGATCTGTTCACTCGTGACGAAGGCAGGTAAGCGGGTCAACCCGAGTTGCGCGACGCGCAGGGATGTATGAGGCGGCGAGCGCTATGCCCCCGAGGATCAGCAATGCGATGACGGAAGAAGGGATGTCGACGGACTTGACGCCAAACAGGAACCCTGCCAGCACGGTAGTGAGCGCATACGCACCGCCGATGCCGAGGAGTATGCCAATCAGGGTCAAGCGAGCGCCTCGGCCGACAATCAGATGGACAACGTCGCGCGGCTGAGCGCCGAGGGCGATGCGAACTCCGATCTCGTGGGTGCGCTGCTCAACGCCACAGGAAATGACGCCATAGATTCCGATCCCGGCGAGCACGAGGGCCAAGACCGCAAAACAAGTCAGGAGCTTGGCGTTCAGCGCTTGGGTGGTCACCGATGCAGACAGCAGATGTTCCATTGTGTCCACGTCGGTGACGGGCTGGTCTTTATCCAGTGAAAATACGACTTGCCGCGCCGGTTCGGCCATTGACTCGGGCGGGACGGAGGTGCGCAGAACGAAGCGCATAATTCGCGACGGGGCTTGCATGTAGGGAAGATACAGTTCTCCCAGTTTTACGTTGCCGAATCTATGGTCTTTCAAATCACCGACAACGCCGACAATCGTGAAAGACTGATTGCCAATGGCAGGCCAATAAGGCACGGAATTCGACTGCGAAAAACGAACGCGCTGGCCAAGCGGGTTAGCGTTTGGCCAGTACCGGTGTTTGAGCGCCTGATTGATGATTGCAACGCTCAGAGAGTTGGGCGTGTCGGAGTCGCTGAAGCGCCGCCCGCTGAGGAGCGGAATTTGCATGGTCTGAAAATAATGATCATCAACAACAAGGTAATCGGCGACGAATTCCTCTTTGGGCGAAGGCGCAGACCGGCCGTCGATGTCGAAGCTCGTGACGTCGCTCCATCCCGTGAGAGGCAAGAAGTTGACGGCACCGGCAGATTCCACTCCGGGGAGGCTGCGCATTCTTTGCAAGGCCTGTTCGAAGAAGTGGCTGGCCTGAATGGGAGCTGGATCTTTGGAGCTTGGGAGCCACACTTGAAACGACAGCACGTTCTTCGGATTGAATCCTATGTTTTCATTCAAGATCGCGCGGAAACTCCGAATCAACGTGCCGGCGCCAATGAGCAGAACCAGAGAGAGCGCTACTTCGATCACGGCCAGAATGTCTCGAGTGATGCGGCTGTGACGTCCCGTGGTCGAGCCGCGCGCACCTTCGTTGAGCGATTCGTGCAAATCGGGCCTTGAGAACTGAAGAGCGGGAGCGAGGCCGAAAATAATTCCTGTCACTACGGCAATCAGAACCGTGAACTCCAGAACCCGCGCGTTGACACCGATCCAATTCTCATGCGGAAACCCGGCTGTCCCGGGAGGCGGAAGAAGAAGGGGCATCAAGTGAAACGCGCCGTAAGCGATCAGCAAGCCGAGCGCGCCGCCAAGCAATCCGAGAAGGGTAGTTTCGGTGAGGAGTTGTCGAACGAGACGAGAACGCCGAGCGCCCAATGCCGTGCGAATCGCGATTTCCTGCTGACGCGACGCGGAGCGGGAAAGCATCAAATTTGCCACATTGGCACAGGCAATCAGCAAGACCAAGCCGACAACCGCGAGGAGGACCAGCAGAGGGTCACCGGTTCCTCCGTACAAATCGTCGTGCATAGAAACGACATTGGTGCCGGTGCCCTGATTGGTGGCAGGAAATGCCATGGACAGCCGCTGCGCAATGGCACTCACATCCGCATTGGCTTGAGCCAAACTGACGCCGTCCTTTAGCCTCCCAAACACGATGAGCGAAGGATTGTCGCGCCGAATGTCACCTGGTGCGAAAGACAAAGGCATCCACAGATCGAGAGGCAGGTTGTATCCGAGGAAATCAAATCCAGCCGGGAGAACTCCAACGACCGTGTAGGGTTTCCGGTCGATGGTGATGGAAGTGTTTATGATGCCGGGATCCCGGCCGAAATCCTGGGCCCAAAGCCGGTGGCTTAGAATGACAACATTGCCGTGACCGTACTGTTCTTCGTCCGGAAGGAAGCCACGGCCCAGAATGGGCTTGACCCCGACGATAGAAAAAAAACCCGGCGAGACGTGGACACCCGGGAGCTGCTGTGGTTCCCCTGCGCCGGTGAGATTGAAATACCATTGCTGGTACGCGGCCATGCCCTGAAACGAATGGCTTTGCGAACGCCAATCGATAAAATCAGCGGGCGGCGCAGTGCCATGGGTGAGTTTGCGATTACTGTCGGTTTCCCAAATGATGGCAAGCCGGTCGGAGTGCGGGTAGGGCATGGGTTGAAGAAATATCGCGTTGACGACGCCGAAGATCGCCGTGTTGGCGCCGATGCCCAAGCCCAGCGTCAGGACAGCAAATAACGCGAACGCCGGACTGTTGCGGAGCGTACGGAAGCTATAGAGTAAGTCCTGCCACAGTGTTCTCATCGGCGTCTTGCTGCGGCCGCCACGAACATGCTGGTATGCCCTGAAGAGGGACGCGGCGCAGCCCATGTTATACATGATTGTCTTTACCGTTTCACCAAATGTTTGCGGCTTTCTGTGGAGGCGACGGGCTAGAGTCCTTTGGAGGCGAAGTATGAGCCAATCTGACGGGAGACTCACCCGACCGCGAGGACGATCAACGTGGCATCGTCCTGAAATTTGTCGCCGCTGAATTGGGCGACGCGGGCAAGGACGGAAGCTTGGATTCTCGCCGCGCTCAGAATGCGGCTGTCTCGAAGAGCATCGAGCAGACGTTGCTCGCCAAATTCTTCGCCGGCGGCGTTCGAGGCTTCCGTAATGCCGTCAGTGAAAAGAATCAGGCGATCACCCACGCGAAGATCAACAGCGGCCTGCTCGTAGTCTTCGCGACCGGAAATTCCCATCGCCAGGCCGCCGCTGGCGAGACGAGAAGCCGCTCCGTCGCGGCTGAGCACAACCGGAGCGTTGTGGCCTGCATTTGTGTAGACGATGCGGCGCGTTTGCGCGTGGAAAATCGCATAGAAAAAAGTGATGAAACGATCCGAGGCTGTGTTGCTGCGTATAAAGCGATTGACACGCTCGGTCAGCACAGCGGGCTCAAGATCCTGCGCGGCCAGGCTGCGTACGGTAGCTTGCAAGTTGGACATGAGCAGGGCAGCGGCGATGCCTTTGCCCGCAACGTCCGCAATACAAATGGCAAAGTGAGCTCGGTCGAGCTGGAGAACGTCGAAGTAGTCACCGCCAATACCATGCACGGGAAGCCATGCGCCGGAAAACTCGCAGCCAGGAATCTCAGGGATTTCCTTTGGCAGGAAGCCGAGTTGCGTGCGTTCCGCTTCTTCCCACTGGCTTCCCTGAGCGAGATCGCGGGCTTCACTCTCCGCTTGCTGCTGCCGTGCTTTGCGCGCGCGCTGACCGTTCTCGATCTCCGTTCGCACAGTCCGGAGAATGCGCTGGTTGTCCCAGGGCTTGAGGACGAAGTCACGGACGCCCTCGCGCATGATTTCGACAGCGAGTTCGACGCTTCCCCACGCAGTCATGGCTACGATGGGAAGAAGCGGGTCGCGTTCGTGAATCTGGGAAAGAAGGTCGAGGCCCTCGCGTCCCGAAGTTGTGTCGCGCGCATAGTTCAGATCCATTAGCAACAAGTCGAAAGAGCGCCGCGATAAAGCTTCCAAGAGCGAGGCGGGAGAGCTGACCAACTCGAGTTCGTAGCCTTCTCCTTTGAGCAGGAGACGAAGGGCCTCGAGAACGTCAGTCTGGTCGTCCGCAATGAGAACGCGAAGACCGGACGGGGCTGGCGTTGAATTCGAACCAGAGATCAGATGCGATTCAGAAGGCGCTGCGCATTCCCAAACCAAAGTTCTCTCCCTCTTGCGAAACAGGGCAGCTATGAAGCCACTTTGCTCCGAGACGTAAGATAAACTAAAACAATAACTTAGGATGTTCCGGACGGCTTCTGCATGGTTCTTTACGCTCGCTTGCGGGATATGATCGTCGCGTTTTCGGACAGTCAGGCTTTTGTGGCTTGTGCGCTGCCGCCCTCGACGATCCAGCCGTCGGCAAGCTGGATCACGCGATTACCGTAGGCGGCCCAGGCTTCATTGTGGGTGACCTGAATGATTGTGGTGCCTTCGTCGTTGAGCCTTTTCAGCAGATCCATGATCATTTTTCCCTGACTAGAGTGCAAGCTGCCGGTGGGCTCGTCGGCAAGGATGAGTTTTGGGTTGCCGATTACCGCGCGCGCGACGGCGACGAGTTGTTGTTGTCCGCCGGAAAGCTGGTTGGGATAGAGCGCTTTCTTTCCAACGATCTGGAAGCGATCGAGAATGTCCGCAACCATGCCGTCGCGTTCGGACTTTTTGATGTCGCGATAGGAGAGGGGCAGGTCAAGATTCTCGGCTACGGTGAGATTGTCAAGCAAATGATATTGCTGAAAAACGAAGCCGATGTACTTCTTGTGGAGCTCGACGCGCCGGCGGTTGTCGAGTTTGTGGACTTCGTGATCGGCGAAATAAAACTGGCCTTTCCACGCGCCGTCGAGCATTCCGATGATGCCCATCAGGGTGGATTTGCCCGCGCCGGAAGGACCCATGATGGTGATGAATTCCCCCTGGCGCACGTCCAGGTTAATGCGGCGGAGAACCCAAGTCTTGCCTGCGCCTGATTCGTAGAATTTTTCGACGTCCAACATTCGAATCACGTTCGTCTCCCGGAAAAGAAAAAAGCAATCATTCCATTCGAACGGCTTGCAGAAACGCCGTTCCAGGACGCCAAACAAAAATATTGAATCGCGGAGCTATTGGCGTCCTTCTCCTTGCGGCGGGGCGAATTTGGAATCATCGACCGGCGCGTTGTCTTTCACATCTTTGACCACGAAGGTTTCCGTTTGGCCATTGGTGTACCAAGTGATCTTGTACGGAATACGGACGCCGTCCGCCGGCCGGAAATCGGAATAATCGGCTTCAATGGGCACGGTGCCAAAGATCGTGCGATCGCGAATCATGCGGCGCACGAGAAGGCCGGACTCCTGGTCAAAGAAAAGAAACTCGATAACGCCGTCCGGTGCGGTGGCCTGGACAATATAGGTCATCTGGTCGCCGATCTTTCCCTGACCACGCAAGCGTTTCGCCTTGTAGTCCTCGAATGCAGCGATTGGATTCATTTGCGCTTCGCGGCTGAGGACAATGGCGTCAAAGCCGTTAAGTTCGAGGCTTCCGTGATTTGTCGTCAACCAGGCGTGAGTACCGTCGGTGAACGTGGTCACGTTTCCCTGTGGCGTGGTTACGACGGAATACATTTCTCCGGGAGCTTTCTGGTAGGCCTCAATCGAAAGCGTTTGGCCATCTCGAGTTTCGTCAACTTGGCTGGCACGCGTGTTGATTTTGTTCAGCGCATCGGCGCCGCCCTTCGCTTGCGCGAATTTGGCCAGGATAGCATCGACCGTTGGCGCCCCCTGCGGCAAGGGCGAGAATTGCGGCTCGACGGCTTCGGCTGGAAGCGCGGGAACGCCCATCGGTTCTTGATGTCCCTGATGACAGGTGAAGCAACTGACTTGCGGACGCCCGCCGAAATTATTGTTGTTGATGGCGAAGAGCATCGTCATCATTTGGCGCGCGGTTTGCTTGGGGCGCTTGTCGTCGGAAGGGAAATTATCCTGCACATGGCAATAATCGCATTTAACGCCAAGAGCATCGGTGATGTAACGCATTCCGGGAATGAGCTGGGATGCGGGGACGTCCTTGAGGACTTGAATATTCTTGAATTGCTGCGCGGCGGTCTTTTCGGCTGGCGCCGCCGATTGCGACTGCTGAGCCTGCGCGCCAAGGCCGACGGAAAGAGCCATGGTTACGGCGGCGGCTAGCAAAGTTGGGTGGATCAAAACGCGCATTCTTGCGGCCACTTGCGTCCTGTCGAATCCCTGAAAAAACCGGTGCATCAAGTCCTCCCGAAAGTCAGCATTGGTGGAACTCGCCCTCGTACACGCCATCCGGCGACTGCGGGTCGTCGAGGCTTCCCGATTCTACGCGAGTCTCGTTTTTCGCGCCCAGATTTCTGCCAGCCGCTCCCATTCCTTAAAAATAGCTTCAAGCGGCCTGGGCGGCAGGCTCCAGCGTCGCTTTGGACCCTTACAGATACCTCTATCTCTCAAATATTCTCATCGTCCGTTGCGGTTCGAAGAACCATGAATTCGTACTCGGGCTCTCACCGCGCCAGAATAACTCGGCCTTCGTCCACATGGCGGAGCCTCTACATTACTCTCATCTCTCGAACATTTTCATGGTTCGGTTGTGGTTTTGAAAAACCATGACCTATTCGTAGCGCAGAGCCTCGGTGGGATCGAGGCGCATGGCGCGGCGCGCGGGAATGTAAGAAGCGAGCAGCGCGACTCCGCACAGAACCACAGCAACGATGAAGAACGTGAGCGGGTCAGTGGCCTTCACACCGAAGAGCAAGCTCGAGATCAGCTGAGTGGCCGCAAAAGACAGTCCAATGCCAATCACCAATCCGATTGCCGCCAGACGTGCGCTTTCCCCGAGAATCAGTCGCAGCACATCGGTGCGTTGCGCCCCGAGCGCCATGCGCACGCCGATTTCCCGCGTCCGCCGCGTGACCGACTGCGCCACGAGTCCCGAGATCCCAACCGCCGCAAGCAACAGAGCCGCTCCCGCAAACACGCCCGCGAGCAAAAGCAAGAACCGCCTCTGCGCCATCCAGCCGCCGAGTGCCTCCGCAAAAGTGGAGAACTCCAGCGAAACAGTCGGATCCAGCTGATGGAAGATTGAGCGGACGGAAGGAATAATCGCGCTCGCGGAAACCGTTGTGCGGAAAACAATCGCAGGCGATGAGTTAGGAGCCAAACCGCGCTGGCGATAGTCGACGAAAACCACAGGAGTGGCTGGCTGGTCCAGGCCGTCGGCGCGAATGTCCCCAACGATGCCGATGATCGTCAGCGGCTTCATGATGCCATCCATGTTGCCGAAGAAAATCTGCTGGCCAATGGGATTGGAGTGCGGCCATCTGTTGCGCGCCAGATTCTCCGTAATCAGCGCGACATGGGGGGCGTCGGGGCCGTCCTGCGCAGTAAACGTGCGGCCTCGAAGGAGCGGGATCCCGGAAGCCTGGAAAAATCCGGCGCTGGCGACGGCATAATCGGCCGAGCCGGTCTGATTTGAGTCCAGCCACATGGGCCGCAGCGCATCAATGCTTGCGGGCAGGGCGCGGCCATTGAGAAGCACAAAGAGCCCATCGGGAAAGCCGTCGGCGTCGGCAATGGGAAGAGCGCCAGTTATACCCGCAGAGGCTACGCCGGGGATGGCCCGCACACGCGCCAGAGCATCGTCAACAAACTGAGCCTGCCGTGCGATGTCCGCAGGCGTGATCTCGAAGCCTTGTTTCAGCGGAAACGAGAATTTCATGACCAGTAAATTCTGCTCATTAAAGCCGGGACTGACGGAAATCAAACGTATGAAGCTGCGGCCCAACAGCCCCGCACCTACAAGCAGCATCAACGTGGCTGCAATTTCCCCGATAACCAGTGCGCTGCGCGCGTTCTGGCTTCCCGCGCTAAAGCTGCGTGACCCGGCGCTCAACGATTCGCTCAGGTCTACTCCGCTCGCGCGCCATGCGGCGAATAAACCCAGGCATACGGCAACAAGCAAAGTGGCAATCAAGGTGAACAAAAGCACAATTCCATTGATCGCAATTCCTTGCTGGGGAAGACTAGACGGGAGAATGGCCGGGAGCAGATTCGTCGTCCAAAGCGCCAGCAAGGTTCCGACGATGCCGCCAGCGGCGGCGAGCGCCAGAGATTCCGCTAACAATTGCTGAATCAGCCGGCCGCGTCCTGCGCCTAAAGCCGCACGCACAGCCAATTCCTTGCGCCGCGCCGAAGCTCGCGCCAGCAGCAGCCCGGCAACGTTCGCGCAGGCAACAAGAAACAAAACGATGACCGCTGCAAATAGCGTGAGCAGCGCCGGTCGCACAGGACCAACGAGCTCATCGGCGAGCGGAGTGACAACGGCATCCGACAAAAAGTAGTCAGGATTCTCGGTTTTGCCAAACTGCGCATGGATGCGCTTGGCAATCGTGCTCAAATCTGCCTGCGCTTGCGCCAAAGTCGCGCCCGGGCGAAGCCGCCCGATTCCTTCTCCGTTGTGCGAGTCACGACTCGTTTGCCAGCCGAAGCGTTCGTCTGCGACCCAGGCGGAAACGCCTTCCGGAAAATCAAATTCTTGCGGCATTACGCCAATTACGGAGTAGCTTTGTTTGTCCATGGTCAGGTGCACGCCGGACAGATCTTTCGTGCCGCCGAGAAATTGCCGCCAGAAAGCGTAGCTGACGATCATCGCCGGTGCCCCATGCTCGACGAGTTCATCGCTCGCGAATTCCCGCCCTCGAAATGGTTCGACGCCCATCACTTTGAAGAAATCCTGGGTAATGTAGCCCACATCCGCGCGAACAGGCTCACTGCCGCCAGAAATCGAGGCAGAGCCCGAGCCGAAAGTTGCTAGCCCGGCGAGTGTGTGGTTCTGCGAGCGAAAGTCCAGGAAGTTCGGATCGGCCAAGTGCGCTCTGTGACCATGGGCTTCTTGCTCTTTGACCGTGACAATCTGTTGAGGACTTGGGTAGGGAAGCGGACGGAGCAAGACGGCATCAATGACCGAGAAAATCGCGGTGGAGGCGCCGATGCCAAGGGCGAGCGTAAGAATTGCCACAGAAGCGAAGCCCGGATTCTTGGTGAGCGTTCGAATGCCGATGCGCAGGTCTTGCAAGAACATATGCGGTGCCTCCGAGCCGTCGAGACACACCCCGACTGCACGAAAGCTGCCGGGGGGAATTCAAAATCTCTTAAACGGCCTGGGTGTGCGCGCGCACGGTTTCTTCAACGATGCGGCCGTCAAACAAGTGAATCGACCGGTCCGCCACGCCCGCAAACCGCGGATCGTGCGTCACCATGCAAATCGTTGCGCCTTCGCCGTGCAGTTGACGCAGCAAGTCCATGACGGCCTCGCTGTTCTTGGAGTCCAAGTTTCCAGTCGGCTCGTCAGCCAGGAGAATGGACGGCTGGCCGACCAGAGCGCGAGCGACGGCGACGCGCTGTTGCTGACCGCCGGAGAGTTGCGAAGGATAATGCTTCATGCGGTGCGCCATTCCAACGCGCTCGAGAACCTGCTGGACGCGCTGCTTGCGCTCCGCCGAGGCCATGCTGCGATAGGTCAGCGGCAGTTCGACGTTCTCGAAGACGGTGAGATCGCCAATGAGGTTGAACGCCTGGAAAATGAAGCCGATTTCACGATTGCGGATGCGCGTGCGATCGGAGAGCGAAAGATTCGCAACCGGCTGACTGTTCAGCGTGTAATTGCCATCGCTCGGAGAATCCAGCAAGCCGAGAATTGAGAGCAGCGTCGACTTGCCGCAGCCCGAAGGCCCGGCAATGGCGAGGAATTCGCCCACCTTGATTTCCAGATGGACGCCCGCCAGCGCATGGGTCTCGATTTCGTCGGTATAAAAAACCTTGGTAACGCCGTCCAGGTGAATCAATGTCTGGGTGCTGTTCATACGCGCTCCTTAATCAATCGCCGGTATCATAACTCTTACTTAATACGAATTCGATCAAATTGATCGTAGGCGGACATATCCGACAGGACGACGACATCGCCCACGTTTAAGCCGTTGAGAATCTGGACTTGGCTTACCGACACCTTCCCGATGGCGACTTTCGTTGCTACGGCTTCGGTGCCGCCATTAATCTCCTTAAAGAGCGTGATCGTCGTATTTGCGTCGCCGTGCACAGGGCGCCCGACATAAAGTGCGTTGCTCAGTTTCGTGATCAGGATGGTGCCTTCGACGCTCAGGTTGGGTACGGCACCGGCCGGCAGCGGCCCGTCGAGATGAACGTCTACGGTACGCGTGCCGTTGGTCACAGCCGGATCAATTCGAATTACATGGCCCGGAATGATGCCGTTGTGGGTGTCCACCTGCGCTGGCTGATTGAGCTCGACGTCTCCGACCTGCGTTTCTGCGATTTGCAGCTGCGCTTTCAGCTTGGTCTGCTGAGCTACCGTGGCAAGTTCCTGGCCAGGAGTCATTTCCTGGCCTACGTTGGCGGGTTCGTCCTGGAGTACGCCCTCGATGCCGGCGCGTACGGTCAACTCTTCCACTTCCCGCTGGTAGAGCGCCACCTGCTCCTTGTCCCCATCGACAGTAGCTTGCGCCTGTGCTAATTGCTGCTGCACCGAGGCGGCATAAGTATCGACTTGCTGTTGGGCAATTTCGTCTTCCGATTTCAGCTGTGTGGCGCTTACCTCGTCCTTGTCATAGGTAATCTTTGCAACCACGCCCTGCTTGAAACCAGTCTCGTCGGCCTCTAATTGCATCTGGGCCTGCTTATACTGCGACCTTGTGTTGGCGGCGGCGGCGCGGTAGGTCATGAGCTGGTTTTCGGCGGTGGCTTTTGCAGTTGCGAGCGCCGCTTCTGCCGATTGGAGCGTGAATTGCGCGCTCTGTAGCTGCTGTTTCAGCTGGGGGTTGGTCAAGATCATAATCACAGAATCAGGCTTAACCGGCGCGCCCGGAAGAATCAGACGCTGGGACACCCGCCCATCGGTGCTGATGGAAATCTGGGTAATGGTCTCCGGCACGAGCGTTCCCAACCCGCGAACATCAATATCCATTTCGCCGCGCTTCACGGTTCCGGAATCGCCAGCCCAAATTGTGGAGCCGTCCACGGACGGAGGGGCCGGTTTCAGGCGAGAAAGGCCGTAGGTAACCAAAGGAAGAAGGATCGCGATGGCAACAATGTACATAATCCTGCGGATCCTCTTTTTTCTTTTGACATCAGGGCGAACGATATCCAAAGTCACTTCTCCTCAATCGGTAGTAGCAGTCGCAATTCCGATGCCGACATCAAGCACGCCGTAAGCCTAGCTTATACTGGTGGTTAGATGCAATACGCTGGCGAAAAGTCGACCTTGCACGCCCGATAGTGGGACTCAGCTGTCCCGCTACCGGACACTGAGAATCCCTCCCGGGCCGCGAGCAAGAAGCTTGTTTGTTCGTTGGGCAACCACGAAAAACTGCGCAACTGTTAAACCCCGTTCGGGTTATCATCTGCTTACCGCCAAGAGCATTAGCTGCACCCGTGAGTTAAATGGAAAGTCGCGATTTGACCGAGCGTCCTCCCCGGCCGCGTTCGGTGCGTGAGTTTTGCTGGTTTGTCTTCGCATCGACCAATTGCTTTGGTTGCTCTTTGGGATTTTGGATCGCCGAGAGTTCCATGAGGAGGAGTAAACGTGCCCGCTAACATGCGTCGAGTGAAATCGCTGTTTCCGGCAGCCGGAGAATTCTTGGTGGCGCACAGATTTCTTTCTTTGCTGCTTCCGAGTGCTGCGTTGCTGGTGCTTTTCATGGTGCCCTTGATTGGCCAGGGGCCGTCGCGCGAGAAGCCGGGAAGAGAGAAAGATTCTGCACAACAGATCAAGAGACGCGAGCAGTGGTTCTTTCATCAGCGCGCCTATCCTCTGAAGCACATTCCGGCAGACGCGCGAGTGCGAGCTGTGGAGCATCTGGAGCGCATGCGCGCGAATCGCGGAACATTCATGGAGCATTTTCTCGCACAGGCAAGACCGGGAAGTGCACCTGGCGAAACCAACGCGAACCCGCAGCAGATCACCATCAATATGAGCAATTGGACGCCGGTCGGCCCCGAGCCGACCTCAAGCGCCATCTTTGGGGAGACCTCGGGACGCGTGAATGCGCTCGCGGTTGACCCGTGCGACTCGACGGGCAATACAATTTACGCCGGAGGAGCGCAAGGCGGCGTCTGGAAGACGACGAACGGCGGAACGAACTGGGCTGAGCTGACCGATGCGCAACTTTCCATCTCGACGGGCACGATTGCCCTCGATCCTGTCTCCGGCGATTGCACGGGCGGACATACAGGCGCGATTTACTACGGGACTGGCGAAGAGAATTTTGCGTTCGACAGTTTTTACGGAGCGGGCGTGTTAATTTCGCACGATGGCGGCAGCACGTGGACAAAAGACAATACATTCGTGACGGTGACGGCCGGAACACCCTCGACGATCGTTCCGACAAATGAGGGAGCGGCGGGACCGTTCATCGGCAACCTGGCTGTTGATCCGGCGACGAGCGGGGCCACGCAAGTTGTGCTGGCTGGAATTGAAGGAATAAGCAGTACGGCGAACTCGGGGATCTGGCGCTCGACCGATGGCGGGGCGGACTGGACGCGCGTGATTCCAACGAGCAACACAGCCAACTTCCCGGGGCCGAACGACTACGGCACGGGCGTGGCGTTCGATCCAACCGACGCGACGGGGAATACGGTGTACGCGGCGCTGGGCATTCCCTTCTGTGCAAGCTCTCCATGCGACGCACCGGGAGATGAGGAGCTGGATAATGACCTCTACAAATCGAGCGACAGTGGAGTGACGTGGACTCGACTGACGGCGCTGGACACGGCTGCCAGCGCTGTGGGGTTGAACCAAAGCGAGTACGGACGCATTACCATTGCGACGGGCCCGGCCGCCGGTTCCGGCAAGCCGGGTGAGTTGGTCGTTTCGATCGCGGACATCACGACTGGGTCGAGCAACTTGCTGGCAGCGTTCAAGAGCACCGATGGCGGCAATACGTTCGCGGAGCTTCCCACCCCGGCTTTTTGCAACGCACAATGTTTTTACGACATGGCAGCCATTATTAGTCCGACCAATCCGCAAGTCATCTTCCTCGGCGGCGGGCCCGCTGCGATCGGCAGCGCGGATCCGCAAAGCTGCGGCAACTTCCCCGGAGGAACCGGCATTTCTGCAGCCATTCGGTCAACCGATGGCGGGAACACGTGGAACGATATTTCTTGCGACAATTCGACTGGCACGTTCATTCACGTGGACACGCACGCGTTCGCGTTCAGCCCCAACGGCAGCTTCTACATAGGAAACGACGGCGGAGTTTGGGCTTCGCCGAACGTGGTCGGCGGCTCAGCCGGTGCGCAGACCTGGAACAACCTCAATACGACTCTAAACCTCACACAATTCTACCCGGGCAATTCGATTCATCCTTCAAACGCTCAAGCGGGATTTGCAGGCGCGCAGGACAATGGCACGCAAATGTTCACCGGTCAGTTGAACTGGGCCGATGCGGAAGTCTGCGGCGACGGCGGCTGGACGGCAATTGATCCGGGCACGCCGAGCACGGTTTACGCGGCGTGCGAGGATGTCGGTCAACTCGGGCTCGTAAACAAGAATCAATTCGATGGTGTCCCCGGCACGAACGGCCAGAATTGGGTCATTCTCGACACGCCTGCCATGGATGCTGACAATGCGAACTTTGTTCCTCCACTCGTTGTTGACTCTACGACGCCCCAGAACATCTACTTTGGCACGTTTCGCGTGTGGCAATCGACCAATGGCGGCATTTCATGGAACATCGCGTCGCAGGATTTGACGGGATCGACCACAAATCCCCAATGCGGCGGCGGAGCATGCGTGGTTACGAGTCTGTCGGTGGCGCCGGGCAGTTCGAACACGGTGTACGTGGGCACCGACGGGGGCGCCATCTGGGTTTCCACGAACGCAACTTCCGCGTCGCCGACTTTCACGGAGATTGATCAACCGAATACGCCCGGGCGCGTCGTTACGCAGGTGGTCGCGAGCCCCGCGAGTCCGACTGTCGCGTTTGCGGCGTTTTCGGGCTTTGCGGGGACATTCTCGGATGAGTTCGGGCACCTGTTCGAGACCACGAACGGCGGAACAACGTGGACAGACATCAGCTGCCACAACAGCGGCAACTGCGGAAGCCCATTGGCTGCTGATCTTCCCAATACACCAGTGAACGACGTGGTGGTGGATCCAAATGACGTGACAAACAGTACGCTGTACGTCGCGACCGACGTCGGGGTGTTCGTTACGACGAACGGCGGTACCAGCTGGACAGAACTCGCTTCGGGCTTGCCGCATGTCGAGTGCACTTCTTTGAAGCTCAACAATACGGCGCGCGTGTTGATGGTAGGGACTCACGGCCGCGGGGATTGGCAATTGCAACTACCCTTTGCAGCGGGCGTTACCTCTGCGCTGACGGGAATTTCGCCCACCAGCACAGCGGCGGGTTCTTCGGGTGTGACCTTGACGCTCACGGGATTCGGATTCCCGGCGGCGCCGACCGTCAATTTCGGCGGTGACCAATTGACGCCGTCGGCGGCAAGCGCAACGCAAATCACCGTTGCGATTCCGGCATCGTCGCTGACGAATTCGGCGGAAGTGCCTGTCAGCGTGACGAGCGCGGCGAACTCGCTGAACTTTGGCGTGGAGGCGCCGGTTCCTACGTTGTCTAACGTGTCCCCCGGATCGATCACGGCGGGGAATAATGCCACGCTGATGGTGAATGGCGCGAACTTTACGGCCAACTCCGAAGTGATATGGACGCCGAATTCAGGCGCCAATGCGGAGGTAAGCACGGCGCTGGCTCAGTTGCCGGGCGGGACGAGCACGTCGTTCTCGGTAACGGTCCCTGCAAGTCTGCTGACGTCGACTCTGGGACATGTCGCTCCGATTGGCATGCCGAGGTTGCGGCCAGCAACTCCTGCTCTTCGTTTCGTTCTCGCATTATTCGTGGTGATTCTGGGTTTGCTCACGTGCCTGGCTATGCAGCGCAGGCGGCGCGTTGCGATTGGCGCATTTGCCGGCGCGATTCTTCTGGCGGGATTGATTGCGGGGTGCGGCGGCGGGTCGTCGGGGAATCCCATTCACATAGGCGGAAACAGCGTCACCGTCGTCGTGAACGTTAGCAGCCCTGGCCCCGGAGGCGGCCTCTCGATTGCGTCATTTCCCGTCGTGGTGCACTCGCAGTAGGGCCGGTTGGCAGCGGCTAGGATACTTGCCGCAGCACATATTGCAGGATTCCGCCGTGCTGGTAATAAGCAGCCTCGACCGGGGTGTCAATGCGAAGGCACGCTGAAAAGGATTTTTCCTTTCCTGCCGCGTCGCGCGCGCGAACACAAACCGTTTTTCGGGGTTTGAATTGTTCGGCGAGGCCTTCGATTTCGAACGTTTCCTGTCCCGTCAGAGTTAACGATTTCGCCGTGTCGCCATTCTGAAATTCCAAAGGCAAAACGCCCATTCCAATTAAATTGCTGCGATGAATGCGCTCAAAGCTCTCGGCAAGGACGGCTCGAACGCCGAGGAGCAACGTTCCTTTTGCGGCCCAGTCGCGCGAGGAACCTGCCCCATATTCCTGGCCAGCAATGACGAGCAACGGGACGTTCTCGGAATGGTACTTCCCGGCGGCATCGAAAATGGTCATCTTCCGGCCGCTGGGCTGATGAAGCGTCCAGCCGCCTTCGGTTCCCGGCGCAAGTTGGTTGCGCAGGCGAATGTTGGCGAAGGTTCCGCGAACCATGACTTCGTGGTTGCCGCGCCGCGCGCCATAAGAATTGAAATCCTTGGGCTGCACGCCGTTCGCAATTAGATACTCGCCGGCGGGGCTGTCGGCGGGAATCGAGCCTGCCGGAGAAATGTGATCCGTGGTGACGCTGTCACCAAGAAATGCGAGGACGCGAAGCCCTTTCAAATCGTGAACGGTACCGGGCTTTGCGGACATGCCTTCGAAGAACGGAGGCAGCTTGATGTACGTGGATTTTGCGTCCCACGCGTAGAGGTCTCCCTTCGGAACGGGTAGCGCACGCCAACGGTTGTCGCCGGTAAAAACGTCCGCATATTCCTTGCGGAACATATCGGTCGAGACGGACGAGCGCATGAGTGCTTCAACTTCCTGAGGCGTGGGCCAAATGTCGCGCAGGTAAACAGGTTTGCCGGATTTGTCATCGCCGAGCGCGTCTTTCTCCATGTCGAAGTCCATTCGACCGGCAAGGGCATATGCTACGACCAGAGGCGGGGACGCAAGATAATTTGCGCGGCAATATGGGTTGATGCGACCCTCGAAGTTGCGATTTCCGCTGAGGACCGAGACCGCAACAAGGTCATGTTCCTTGATCGCGTTGCTGATTGGCAGGGAGAGCGGCCCGCTATTGCCGATGCACGTCGTGCAGCCATAACCCACCAGATGAAAGCGCAGTTCTTCAAGGAACGGGGTGAGTCCCGACTTTTTCAGATAGTCGCTGACGACCATCGAACCCGGAGCGAGGCTTGTTTTCACCCAGGGCTTCGTGCGCAGGCCGCGCTCCACGGCTTTTTTCGCGAGAATGCCTGCGCCAAGCATGAGCGAGGGATTTGAAGTATTTGTGCAGCTGGTGATGGCCGCAATCACAACGGAACCATCGGCAAGATCGAACCGGTCGCCATTGTTTTGGACGTTGGTGTGTTTCCGGGCGGCGGTCAGCGATTTTTCAAAGACTGTCTTGGCTTCGGTCAGCGGAACTTTGTCTTGCGGACGCTTCGGCCCCGCGATGGTCGGGACCACGTCGGCAAGATCGAGTTCCAGCTTGTCGGAGAATTCAGGATCGCGCGTCGCGTCGGTGCGGAAGATCCCCTGCTCTTTCGTATAGGCTTCGACGAGTTTCACGTGGGCTTCGTCACGCCCCGTGAATCGAAGGTAAGCGAGTGTTTCGGAGTCCACGGGGAAGAAGCCCATGGTCGCGCCGTACTCTGGAGCCATGTTGCTGATGGTCGCGCGGTCTGGGAGGGTCAGACTGGAAAGCCCGGCGCCGTAGAACTCAACAAACTTTCCCACGACTCCCTTTTTCCTCAGCATCTGCGTAACGGTGAGAACAAGATCGGTGGCCGTCGCTCCTTCGTGCAGACGGCCATGAAGTTTGAAGCCGACCACCTGCGGAATCAGCATCGAGAGCGGCTGGCCCAGCATCGCCGCTTCCGCTTCAATGCCACCGACGCCCCAGCCAAAAACTCCCAGGCCATTCACCATGGTTGTGTGGGAGTCGGTGCCGACCAGCGAGTCCGGATAGGCGAGTTGCTTGCCGCCTTCTCCGGTGCGGAAGACTACGCGCGACAGATATTCCAGATTTACCTGATGGCAAATGCCCGTGTCCGGAGGCACGACGCGGAAATTTCGGAAACTGTCCTGTCCCCAGCGCAGAAACGCGTAGCGCTCGACGTTGCGCAGGAACTCCAATTCGGAGTTCAGTGCAAACGACTGCGGCGTTCCGAATTGGTCGACCTGCACGGAATGATCGATCACGAGTTCGGCGGGAAACAGCGGATTGATCTTCGCAGGATCGCCACCCAGTTTGCGCATGGCTTCGCGCATGGCGGCCAAGTCCACGACGGCCGGCACGCCGGTGAAGTCCTGCAGCAAGACGCGCGCAGGAAGAAACGAGATCTCCCGGGAGGGCTCTTCGGTTGGGCGCCAACAGGCGAGCGAGCGAACGTCATCCGCCTGAACGAATGGGCCGCCCTCATGCCGGAGCAGATTCTCGAGCAAGACCTTCAGGGAAAAAGGAAACGAGGTGATCTTCGCTTCGCCGCTGCTTTCGAGCGTCGCCAGACGAAAGATTTCAAACGATTCACCGCCGACTTTCAAAGTGGAACGCGCATTGAACGAGTTCGAAACTTTGCTCATGAGCTTGCGAACGCCTCCCGCGAATCTTCCACGAATATGATAGCGCAATCACCGACTGCGCCGCCCAAGTTTGCTCGTGCGCTGGCTTCCGAGTTTGCTGCGCGTACTCCGCGCGTGCCATAATTTTAGAGACAGAGAAGACGATGAGAGCGCTTCTGATCTCCACCTACGAACTCGGTCGCCAGCCGTTTGGTTTGGCCTCGCCTGCGGCGTGGCTGGGCGAGATGGGCGCGGAAGTCACTTGCGTCGATACCTCGCGCGAACAACTGAACGAGCAAGTGATTCGCGATGCCGCGCTGATCGGATTTTATGTGCCAATGCACACAGCGGCTCGCCTCGCAGTTGAACTCCTCGGCGAAGTTCAGAGACTCAACAGGCGCGCGCATATTTGCTTTTACGGACTCTATGCTCCTGTGAATGAAGCTTGGCTGCGGAAGCTCGGCGTACAGACAATCCTTGGAGGAGAGTTTGAGGAGGGATTGGCGCACCTTGCAGGCAGGCTTGCAGGCAGGCAAACTCCTGCGGCGCAAGAAGAGCCGGTTATTTCCGTTTCACGCCAGACATTCAAGCTGCCGAGTCGCGCGGGATTGGTGCCTCTGAGCAAGTACGCTCGCGTCGCGCTGCCGGATGGCCAAAAACTTACGACCGGCTATACCGAAGCCAGCAGGGGTTGCAAACATCGATGCCGCCACTGCCCTATCGTCCCGGTCTATGACGGCGTATTTCGCGTTGTGGCACAGGACGTTGTGCTCGCGGACGTTCGACAGCAAGTTGCGGCGGGAGCACAGCACATCACCTTCGGCGATCCTGATTTTTTCAACGGCATTGGCCACGCTGTTCCGCTGATGGAGGCCTTGCACAAGGAATTTTCGAGGGTCACCTACGATGTGACCATCAAGATTGAGCACTTGATTCAACAGTCCGGGCATCTGCGAACACTTCGTGAGACGGGATGTCTTTTCGTGACCAGCGCAGTCGAGTCCGTTAATGATGCAATTCTTGAGAAGCTGGACAAACATCATACGAGAGCGGATTTTCTCGAAGTCGTCCGCAGGTTTCGGGCCGAAGGGCTGGTTCTGCAGCCGACCTTTCTGCCATTCACACCCTGGACGACAGTGGAAGATTATCTCGATCTTCTCAGCGTGTTGCGCCGGAATGAACTCATCGAGAATGTTGCACCGATTCAGTTGGCGATTCGTTTGTTGATTCCGGCAGGTTCGCGGCTGCTTGAAGTTGATCAGATTCGCTCCAGTGTTGGCCCGTTCGATCAAGCGGGCATGGTGTATCCGTGGAAGCATGCGGACAAACGAGTGGACGATTTATGCGAGGAAGTGCAACGGATCGTTCATCTCGGCGAAAAAATGAACCGAACGCGCGCACAGCTCTTCGCATTGGTTGAGCGGGCGGCGAGGCAAGCGGCTGGCCTGCCGGAACGAGAAAGCCAGCCGATCTTGCCGTCGCGCGCGACAATCCCTTACCTGACAGAGCCCTGGTACTGTTGAGCCGAGCCAACCGGAGACCAGTTGGCCTCCATCATTCGTGCGAGAAAGTCGTTGCCACAGGGCGACGCGTTTGTTTGAGCAGCCCCGTAATCCGATGAAGATCCCGCAGAAAAAGCTTCTGATTCTTGCAAGCAAGCTGGGTTATCAGACCCGCGGTTTCGTGGCGGCCGCCGCGAAGCTCGGCGTCGATGTGCAGTTTGGCACGGACCGATGCCACAAACTCGCGGACCCTTGGGGCGATGGCGCGCTCGCACTGAATTTCGCGCTTCCGCAAGAAGCAGCCGCACAAATCCTGCAAGAAGTAAGAGCGAGTCCGCCGGACGGGATTCTGGCCCTCGGAGACCGTCCCACGACGGCCGCGGCGTACGCGTGTCGCGCGCTGGGTCTTCGAGGAAACGACCCCAGGGCCGTCGAACGTTGCCGAAACAAGCTGACTCAACGCGAGACTTTGCGCGATGCCAGCCTGCCCGTGCCGCACTTCTTTTCTTTTGGTGTCGCCGATGCCATGGCAGCCGTTTTGCCGAAGGTCGGTTTTCCGTGCGTGATCAAGCCGTTGTCGCTCGCGGCGAGTCAGGGCGTGATACGCGCGAATAATGACGCGGAGTTTCGCGAAGCGGCGTCGAGGATCGGCGCGTTGCTCCGGTCGCCCGAGATCCAAGTCACTCGCGAGGAAGGTTTGGATCGTTTGCTTGTGGAACGTTATGTCCCGGGGAATGAAGTCGCCGTCGAAGGCCTGCTCGAGAACCGACGGCTGAGAATCTTAGCGGTTTTCGATAAGCCGGACCCATTGGAAGGCCCCTATTTTGAGGAAACAATCTATGTGACGCCATCGCGACTCTCCGAGGAACAACAAGCCGCACTCTGCGATTGCACCGAACATGCCGTTCGGGCGCTCGGCCTCGATCATGGGCCGATTCATGCCGAGTTTCGCGTGAACGAGAACGGGCCTTGGGTGCTCGAAATCGCGCCCCGGCCGATTGGCGGACTCTGCTCACGCGCCCTGCGTTTTGGTCCGGAGCGAATCTTATTGGAGGAGCTGCTGGTGCGCGCGGCGCTCGGATTGGGCGGGGCCGATGCCGAACGCGAATCCGACTCTTCCGGCGTGATGATGATTCCGGTGCCGCGGAGCGGAGTTTTTGAAAAAGTCGAAGGCATCGAAACGGCGAAGAAGATCCTGAACATAACAGGAATCGAGATCACCGCACGCCTTAAGGACTACATCGCAGCATGGCCCGAAGGCGCGAGTTATCTGGGATTTATTTTCGCGCGTGCCGCTCGGCCTCATGACGTTGAAGCCGCGCTGCGGCAGGCATATGCGAGTCTGTATTTTGATTTTTCCGGGCGATTGCCTGTCGAACATCCAGCTGCGGGCAGGATCTGAATAAAATCAAACGCTTGTGCGCCGGTTCACCCCTTCGATTTTTGTGGGACGTATCCCGGCGGCAACTGTGCGCCTTCACCAAAAAAGAATTTTTCCATTTGTTCGGCGATGATGGTCTGCGATTGAGGATCGAGGGGATTGAGGCGGTATTCGTTCATGACCATTTTGGAGTACTCGACCCACATCTTCCAGGCTTCCTTGGAGACGTTTTCATAGATCCTTTGACCGAGTTCGCCTTTCCAGGGAGCCCGGTCGAGTCCGGGCATTTCGCGGCCGAACTTGACGCATTTCACCATCCGGACAGTTGTTTCCGCAGGCTTGTCTTTCTCATCCGCCATTCATTCCTCCGATGTCGCAGTCAATATCGAAGATACTCGAAGTGCGCGGGATTTTCTACCGCAGAGACGAGGGGAGCAGAGACTTCTGTTAATCGCCGATGGTTTGACGGTTGGCCGGGGTGCCGTCAGGCACCATAAATCTGAGGCGGTTCCCGCGCTCGATTCGGTACGCCCCTGGGGCCGGTTGCTGGCTCGCATTCGCCCTGATGCGGATCACGGGCCTTTGCAGCACCAACGATGCGTGGCCGACCTTCACGATGGCATTGCCTGCGTTGTCCAATTTGATTCCGGTCGTGCCTGCAAGCTCGAGAACGATGGTTTGAGGATCAGCGCCAGCGCTCAGATTCACCTGAAATGCAATTCGCCGCTGCTGGGGGCGCAGGAGCAAATCCGTACCGGGATAAATTCCCCGGTAGGCGACGGCAGTGTAAGGAGGATGCGGCCGATCTTTTTCATCGAGTGGCATGATCGCTGTGGGCAGATTCGAACCCAGAAATCGCATACGCACAAGGCTGGCATACGCCTTCACAACGATCAGCCCTCCACGCCTGAGTTCGTTCGACGGTGCCCTTTCGCCATGCAGAACGACGTCAGCCTCTTCGTTTGAGATGAAAAGAGTGTAACAGGCCGTCCGGGCCGAGTATTTGATGGGACTGTCAGGACGATTATTTGCCTCGAAACCAACCGGGAAGGTCGAGACCTGGGATGGCATTGGTTGACTCATGCTTTCGACCGCAGTCAAGCCCGCCAGCATCACCAGGGAGGTGAACATCACTCCCAGCTTCTTCCATTCCGCTTGTTGTCTCTCCCCTGCTTTCATGGTGCCCCCGCGCGCTTGCATCAGTCCGCCTGGATTGCAACTCCTTGCACCAAAAACGACCAAACGATCTCTTTTGCGGCTGAATTATGTTGCTCCATATGTCGTACAACAACGCTATTTCCATTCTTCCTCATCAGCCGACACGTATCGAAGCACGTTGCGGCCCATTCACAAAGGTTGGATTGTTATTGCGGGCGAATTGCCAGATCCTCGCGATAACGGAAACGATATGTGGATGGCGGAGCGCCGGAAACCGCGCGGGTGTTATAGAACAAGAGATACTCGAGATGGCGAAGATCGTCAGGATATCCAGTTCCCGGTGGATACGGATAGAAATGAAGAGAATGGGTTGGCAGTGGAGCGACGGTGCCTCCGAATTTTGCGTAGAAATCCATGTCTTTGTCGAACCCGTCCGCGTAGAAGAAGTAGTCGCGCACCCAGCCGGGCGGCAATTTAGGAAGAGTTGAAGGATTGAAATTCAAGGCGACTTCGTCTCCCGATCCAAAAACTACGTATTCTTCATCAGCTCGTGAGAGGAGCGGAAGGACGTCGCCGTAGCGCGTATAGTTTCCGGCTTGTTGTGCATACGGGCCGGTCGCGCTGACTTCATCATAGACGTAGCTCAGATCGGCGGGTGTGCTGCTTTCGACATACTTGGGGTAACCGCGATATTCGAGCCGCGCGCTTGTGAGCGGGACTTTGGAGACCCGGTACGGAGTGTTCGCTGGCGCGTTGTCGATTAAAATGCGATCCCAATAGATCTTCAGATTCGTGACAATGCGAACGCGGCGCGTGCCCGTCGGAAGCTTACCGGTGAGGTCAGCCGTCATTGTGCGCTCAAGGCCGGCGGGGAATCCGATGTCATCGACAACGCGGCGCCAATGTCCGCTTGAATCGAGCGCCTCGACGTAAGGAGAAACCGGCTTCAGGCCGGCTTGCCAGGCAGCGTAGAGCGAACTCGCGGAGAAGTAGTCAGTGAAGCCGTCGAGCACAAGCCACAAAGGATTGCGAGGATTCCAGTCGCCGAGGTCCAGCTCAAGCCAGTGCAGCTTTGCGAAACCATCGTAAGGCAGCGCGGTGAAACCCTTCACAAAGCGATGGTCGGTTTTTCGCAAAAGAGGCAGAACATCGCGACCCTCGGAATCCCACGCCCCCAAAGGCGGATGCGCGCCGCGCGCGGCAATTACCTTGAACCGAGGAAACGGCGGATACATTGCGAAGTGCGCATTTGGATAAACTTCGACATCAGCGGGATGGTCGACGGCGAGGAGACGAACCTGATTCAGGTAGTCGAGCTCTTCCATCGGTTCGAGGAGACGAAAACCCAGGAGGCCATTTTTCAGCCGCACGGCCGATGAATCGACTTTCAAGTATTCCTCGGGATTTGAGATGTTGCGTTCACCGGGAGCAAGCCAATGTCCCAGGATGCCTGGGCCGAGCATGTCGGAGATGAATTGAAAGGTGCGTCCATTCCACGAGAACAGAAGCGGGCAGGAACTGCCTTTGCGGTCAAGCTCGGTGATTGACTGCGTAACGTTGGCGGGCAGATTGATCTCATCCTGCAACACCCCGGTAGGCCATAACATGCGAACGATGTCGGCGCGGCTGGCGCCATCAAGACCAACCGTCAAGATCGAATCGCTTTGCCCCAGATAGCCGGATGCGGAGGGGATTTCCAGTTTTTGCCGAAGAGTGCCGGCAAAAACGGTGACCTTCGTTCCGATCGCGCTTCTGTTATCTGCCAGACCGTGGAGGGCGAGCCGCATCCCGCGATTGCGACTCCCTCCCGTGTTGCGCAGCAGGACCGGCGGTCCGCCATTTTGAGCAATCAGGAGGCTCGGAGATCCGTCACCGAAGAAATCCGCGGTGACGATCGAGCGGGGGTGACTCAGATGGATTTTATCGAGTCCAGTCTCCTTCGAAACATCACGGAAACCGCCTGGACCTTCGTTGCGTAAAATCGCGACATGACCATCGCCGGCGGAATCCTCTCCCACGGCAGCCAGGTCGATCCAGCCATCCTTGTCGTAATCGAGGGCGGCGAGGCCCCATGCGCGAGTCCAATTCAGTTTGGGCAAACCGACGTTCGCAAAGCGTTGGCCATCGATGTTGCGCCAGAGAGAGAGCGCGGGTGCGGAGGCGTGAGTAAACGCGATATCCATCCAGCCGTCTTTGTTGAAGTCAAAAGCAACGGCGCCGAGAGCGGGAGATATCGGAGAAAGCCATGGCCGGAGCGCCTGGAACCGGCCTTCGCGGGGATTCAGATAAATGATCGGTGATGAGGAAACCGTTGTGGCGACCAAGTCCACGGCCCTGTCATTGTTGATGTCGCTGGCTGTCGCGCCCCAGCTTGCAGGAGCACCCAGACCAATCTGCGAGGCTACCTCCGTGAAGGTTCCATTTCCATTGTTGCGCCACACTTCGTTGGCCGCGTTCGAAGGCGACCGCACCTCCGAAGGTCCGCGCGAGACGTAAAGGTCCAGATCACCGTCGTGGTCGTAATCGACAAACGTCAGGCCGAAGGCGCGGCCGGTCACGTGAATTCCGGCGGACTGAGTGACGTCGCGAAACCTCCCGTCACCTTCATTGTGAAACAGCGCGACGCCGCCATCGTAACTCACGGCGAGATCGGTGCGGCCGTCGTTGTCATAGTCGCCCGCGGTGCACCCCATGCCCACTCCGGTGAAAACAATGGCGGATTTCTGCGTGACATTCTCGAAGCGGCCACTGCCAAGATTGTGGTAGAGCGCCGGATGGCCGCTGCCGTCTGCGTTGACGAGGAAAATGTCGGGACGACCGTCGCCGTCAAAGTCCAAAACGCACGCACCCGAGCCGAGGGATTTCGTGTCCGCATCCTCACGCAATGACGAATCGAGAGGTATCTTCTGTGTCGGCAGTCCGGATGCCGCAGTCACGTTCGCGAAATGCACGTTGCTTGCGGGCGGAACGGGTTCGACGCCCGACGAGACGACCTCGACGAGAGAATACTGGCCCTGGTCGCCGTAGTTCGCGCTCATCGGCGTTGCGATTTTCCTTTGTGTTTCGTCTTGAAAACGCTCCAGATATTGACGCGCTCGGGAAGCGTCCCCCGAACGCTGATAGGCTTGCGCCATCGCGAAGGCGGCGGAAGCGTGAAATGGATTCAGCTTCAGGGTGGCGCCAAACTCAGCAATGGCGCTGCTGTATTTGTGAAGCGCCATGTAATCCTGTCCGAGAAAATAATGTGAATCGGCGTCGCTCGGGTCGAGGGCGACTACGCGCTGGAAATCAGTGACGGAAGCCTCCGGATGGGCAAGAGAACTCTCGATCAGACCGAGGGTGTACCAAACTTTCGGATTCTTCGGCTCGCGGGTCGAAGCTTCGTTCAAGATCGATCGAGCTTCAGGAAGCAGCTGCAGGTTGAGAAGTGCGATCGCTTCATTCAATCGCGCAGCGTAAAGGTGGGGATCGATGGCGTATGCTTTCTTGAATTCTTCAAGCGCGGTCTTTTCCTGCTGGCGGTTCATGTAGGCAACGCCGAGATTATTGTCTTTCGCTGCTTCGATTTTCGCTGATGGCAAGGTGTTTTGCGCGGAGGCCTGCGCGTGCGCAAAGAAATAGAGCGAAGGAGCCAGAACAATGAGAAGAGGCACGGTTATCCATGCGAGCGTACGAGCTGCTGCCCGCAACTCATTCTTTTTCGTAGGGCTTGGCTGAGACAATTCCGGTCCCTTCTTTGGCGGTGACCGTTTGGCCCGCAGAGACATCCTTGAGATGGTCTACTTGGCCGCTGGGCCAGCGAATCTCCACACGATCGGCGCGTTTGTTTTGCCCAAGACCGAAAGTAAGCACAAGTTCGCTAGAAGACAAGTAGCTTGAGCCGCTGGTAAGCATTTTATCCTGCGTGATGTCGCCGGAGGTGACACGCACCACGGAATCGAGGCCATCTCGATTCGATTTCGTACCAACCAGCTTGATGCGCAGGCTGCGATTCGTCCCACCTTCATTGCGAAAAAGAGCTGCCGATCCCGCGTTCGCGGAGACCAGAATGTCCAGCTTGCCGTTATTGTAGACGTCCGCATAGGCGGCACCGCGTGCAACACGCGGTTGGTTAAACGAGGGCCCCATTTCGGCGGTCACGTCCGCGAATTTTCCACCGCCGAGGTTTCTGAAGAGGAGCGGCGGCTCGGCGTAGTGCACGTCGCGTTGCACGGTCTGAATGTCGCGCTGGATATGGCCGTTTGCGACGAAAATATCCGGCCAGCCGTCATTATCGTAATCGAAGAAAAAGCAGCCGAAGCCAAGTGTCAGCAAGCTGGAGTGCCCAACTTGAGAATGCGGCGCTTCGTCGACGAACAGACCGTTCCCTTCGTTGTGATAGAGCGCGAGCATTTGGTTTGAAAAGTTCGATACCAGAAGGCTCGAGTATCCGGAATGGTCATAATCAGCGGAAGCGGTCCCCATGCCTGCGCGAGCAACGCCATTTTCGCTGAAACCAACGCCCGACATTACGGCCTTCTCGGTAAATGTTCCATTGTGGTTGTTGATGTAGAGCTTGTTGGGCTCAGTGTCGTTGCTCACGAAGATGTCCGGCCAGCCATCATTGTTGGCGTCCAGAACAGTGATACCCAAGCTCTTCGATGTCGGATCGTAAAGCCCCGCTTGCTTGGTGACATCAGTGAAAGTTCCATTGCCATTGTTGCGCCAAAGCTGTAAGGACGCGCCTCGATAGGACTGAGGAGTGCAGTAGGATTTCGTGCGTCCATCGAGCGTGCAGTAAATGTCCGTCTCTGGAGTCCACTGGACATAATTTGCGACGAGCAAGCCGAGGCGACCACTCCGGTCATAATCGATCCACGCGGCACTGGTGCTAAATCCGTTCGGACCCCACAAACCCGCCTGTTTGGTAACGTCAGTGAACGTGCCGTCGCAATGGTTGCGGAACAAATGGTTTTGCCCCACGGCCGTGACGAAAATGTCCTCGCATCCGTCATTGTTGTAGTCCCCCACGGCCACGCCCATGCCGTTCATCTCCACGTCCAGGCCAGCTCTGCGCGTGACATCGGTAAACGTGCCATCGCGATTGTTGCGATACAGCGCCATATAACTGTGGCGCCGCACGTGCCCCACCCAGTCGCTGCCATTGATCAGGAGAATGTCGGGCCAGCCGTCATTGTTGTAGTCGATAAACGCCACGCCTGAACCCAGCGCCTCGGGAAGCCACATTTTGCCAAACGCGCCGTTATTCTGAATGAAGTGAATCCCGGCCGCTCGGGTTACATCTTCAAAGCGAATTTGCGATGGGGGGCTTTTCTTGGCCGGCGAAGCGGCGAAGGAGGAGGCGACCGTCAGGGCGACCGTTGCCAACCAGACTCTACGAATCAGCCGCTCCATTAGCGAGAGGCCCTCGACTTCCCGGGTGCGGCAGAGCGGGTGGCGGGTTGTTCGAGCGGCGCCGAATCAATTTCGTGAATCGGCTGGCGCTCGTTGTTGTCGTCGGGATGTGAACGAAGGTACGGGCCGGTAAGAGCATCTTCCGCTTCATTCGCCTTGAAACGCAGATACCGCAGTTCGTATTCATGAGCGAGCCCGACTTGTCCGAGTCCGTTGTAGCAAAGCATCAGATTGTAATTCGCCTCGACGTCCTCGGGATCAATCTGAAGCACGGCCTGAAATTCACGGACGGCGCCGGCATAGTGCCGCTGGAGAAAGAGAGTGTACCCAAGATCGTTGCGCGCGACACGGTCCTTCGGATATTGCTCGAGCGCGATTCTAAGTTGCGCGATCGCGGCATCGTATTGTCCTTCGTCCCGCAATGCCTCTCCATAAAAGAAATGCGCGCTTGCAAGCGTGGGTGCCACCTTGAGCGCTTGTTTCAAGACCTCCTCTGCTCGAGCTAAATTGCCTTCCTGCAAACGAGCTCGGCCCATGTTGACCCAGCCGTCGCCACGATTGGGCGCGGCCTGAGCCACCTTCTCGAAGGCGGATTCGGCACCCTGCAAATCGCCCTGAAGAAGCAATCCAATCCCATAATCGTTCCACCGCTGCCAATCGGCGGGCTCGACGTCAATATGCGGCTTGGGCAGAGGCACATCCGCGGGCTCGACATTCAGTTCGGCCTTGTCCTCCGACATCACGACAATCGGCAGGTTCGGAATGCCCGGCCTTTTGCCAGAGTCATCCTTGGTGCTAGCTGTAAACACCCACTTTGTGTCGTCGTAGTTCGAAGAAACGCTCGGACCTCGCTCGCCTGGGTCATGTGCCCCGGCAAACGAGAACTGCGTAAACCACCAGCTGAATTTTCTGTAATTCAGTCTTGCCGTCAGGGTAATGCGATTGCCTGCATTTTTCGGGATGTACAGGCGATAGTGAACTGTATCGGCTGAACCCGGCCCAATGAGGTGGACGTAAACGACCGCGCGCTCGGACCATGCATTGCGCTTATTGATCGGATTGCCGTGACTGTCGATAAGTAGAGCGCGGTAGAATTGCGCCCCGCGATCCACCGGGCCGTTCTCGTTGCTGTTGCTCCCCGCCTCGCCGCTCCAGAAGATGGTGCGCCCGTTTTCATCTTCAGCCTGGAGTTCAAGCCATATGTCGAAGGCGTCGATCGTTCCGCCAGGGAAAAAGTGACCCACGCCGCGCGTTCGGACGACCACGCCGATGCGTTCGGTGTCGCCGCGGCGGACCTGTATTGGGAAGCGGCCGAACGGTGCGCTGAGTTCGGACGAGCGAGTAGCGAACGGTTGCTGGCCAGTGGGGGCGTGAAATTCCGATTCTTCACCAACGCCAAACGTCGTCTGGGCTTGCGGAAAGCCGCCCGGCAGTTGCGGGGCCAATCGCGCACTCGTTTTTCCGCTTTGTGATGGCTCAGGCGAAATTCCGAAAATGTCGACGGTGACCTGGTCCGCTTTCAGGAAACTCTCGACTGTATTCAACTGCTCGGTGTCTTCATTCTCATAGGGCAGCGCCGTATTGGCCGCGGGAAAGCGGTGCGAATCAATCAGTCCTGAATAGTTCCCGAAGTCGGCAGAGCGCACCTTGGGCATGTGACAGTCGGTGCAAGTCTGGGGATGGGGAGGATAGTAAAATGATCGCGCCCCCTCACCGGATACCCCGCTCGCCTGCCAGTTGTCGTATTCATTGAAACCTCGTGTCCATCGATAATGATTCACAGGAAAATCGAGATGCACTTTGTGGCATGCAGAGCAGAATTGCGCGGTCTGATTTCTTACAAACGGCTTCATGAAAACACGGCGATGGGGTTCGGGATTCAATTTCAATAGAAAATCAACCAAGTGATGAACGACTGGGTTTTTGCTGTTGGCGAGATCGTTCAACGGCGGATACTGAAGAACGTAATTGTTCTGCCCCATGGTTGACTGGACCGCCGTGATCGAGTGGCACATGACGCATCCAAGTCCCGCCTGACCCTCCGGTGTGTTCTCGACTTCGCGCACCGGCCGGTCGAACATTCCAGTCAACAGCAATGCAGGATCGTGGCAGCCTGCGCACCACTTCGAAGGGCGTATACCGACTGTGTCCTGCATGTACTCAATGCTCTTGCGGTACCACTGATTGTTGAACGAGGAAAAATGATGCGCGGAGCCTTCCCACTGGTGATAAATGTCCGCGTGACACTGCTTACATGTCTCGGACTCAAGGAAGAAATTCCTGGGGATTTTGGCGTTGTTGGCTATTTGTACGGAAGCCGGGAAAAATGGACTGTCCGAGCCGCCGCCCTCGCCATCCATCGTCGCAGGCGCAATCGCCGGATTCTTGATTTCAAAAGAAGCTTGCCAGCGAGCATTGCGCGTCCACCAGGCAGCGTAGGAAACGATCGCAGCGACCAGAACCACGACTACCCAGCGCGCTGAGATCAAGACCGGTCGACCGGCAACTGAGTCTCTGCGTCCGATCCACGAACCGAGAAGCAGTATGATTCCGGCAATGCAAGAGAAAATGTGCATGGAAAGCAAAGGAAGATCATTCCGCAGCGTTCCGGTGAAAATCAGCGCGATGCCGATCGATCCGCCAACAACGAGGAGTCCCCATGCGAAGCGATCCAGTGCATGGGATTCGTGCCAGATTCTGCCGAAAAGAAAAAACACGAGTGACAGAAAAACGATTCCAGAAACGAGATGCAGAACAACGAAAACGTAGTAATGGATTGTTGGGGTCGGCCATGCGTACTCGTAGAGCGCTGTGACCAAGAGTACGATGAGCAGCGCGAGGAAACGTTTTCTCAAAACCATCGCCTTCTTTGCCCTTGGGCCGTGCGCGTTTGTTTGAACCCGATGGCAAAAGACTGATGCCTCGAGATGGGCACGAGCCTATCGAAGGGGAATCCGGCTTGCAACAGGATTCAACAGGCGTGCCGGCAAGCCCTGGATGTCCAGATGTCCGGCGTCGTAACTGCACCTTGCCTAAAAGAACAAAAGACCGCCCGGCAGAATGGAATGCTAGACTTCGCAGTTCAAGATTCATGCCAGGGGACAAGATGCGGGAAAGTGCTCAGAAGAGCAAAAGGAAACTGACCTCTCTTTCAGCGACTGAGATGGCGTTGGCAATTCGGACTCGCGAAATAAGCCCGGTGAGTTTGGTGGAAGCCCACCTGGAACGAATTCTACAGCTGAACCCGAAACTGAACGCGTTTGTTCATGTCGACTTCGACCGAGCGCGGCGGCAAGCCGAAGCGGCTGAGATTGCCTTGAAGTCCGCCGCGCCGCTGGGCCCTCTGCATGGAGTGCCGCTCACCATCAAGAGCTCAATTGATGTTGCGGGTTGGCCGTGCGCATGCGGCTCGCTGTTGCGGGCCGATTATGTGCCGGAAAAGGATGCTCCGCTCGTCTCCCGCTTGCGGTCTGCGGGCGCAGTTTTGCTTGGGAACACGAACGCGCCGGAATTTTTGATGGCTTACGAAACCGATAACCGCCTCATGGGCCGAACGAACAATCCGTGGGACCTGCGGCGAACGCCGGGCGGCTCGAGTGGAGGAGAATCTGCGGCGATCGCGGCGAGATGCTCGGCCGGAGGAGTAGGCAGCGATGGGGGCGGATCGATTCGCGTGCCTGCGCATTACAGCGGGATTTGCGGACTGAAGCCAACCCCGGGACGCATTCCAGCAACAGGACATTTTCCGGCGTCCGCAGGCCCATTTGCATCCCTGGGAGTTGTGGGGCCAATGGCAAGAACCGTCCGCGATTTGAGAATGCTGTTTGAAGTCATGGCGGGCCCCGATGACGGAGATCCGATGGCTGCTCCGGTGCCGCTCTCGGCACCATCGGAAAAGCGCCTGGAACCGGTACGCATTGGATACTTTGAAGAAGATCGCCGGATTCCGGTGACTCAGGAGACGCGCGCCGCAGTTCGGCGCGCCGCACAGTGCTTGCGGGCCAACGGATACGCGGTCGAAGAGTTTGTACCGGCTGAATTGGAATTGGTGCGTCGGATTTGGTGGGGCCTCTTCGGGCGCGCGGGTCAGGTTGCGCTGGGGCCGCTGTATGAAGGAAAGGAACAAGAACTGAGCCCAATTCTGACAGAGTTCATGGGCATTGTTCGCGCCGAGCCGAGACTGACGCTTGGGGAATTCATGAACACGCTGATTGAGCGGGACGCCGTACGCGTTCGGTTCCTTCGCCAGACGGAAAAATACCCAATTCTGATTTGCCCGGTGTGTGCAGTGCCCGCTTTCGCGCACGGCGAGAGGAAATGGGAAATCGACGGCCGCACCGTCGAATACTTGGACGCCATGAGCTATTGCCAGTGGTTCAACGCGTTGGGCAGCCCCGCTGTCGTGGTCCCCGTGGGGCGCTCGCCGGACGGCCTGCCGATCGGTGTGCAGGTCGTGGGCAGGCCGTTCGAGGAAGAAGTGGTGCTGGCCGTGGCGGAGGAAATCGAATCCGCGTGCGGAGGCTTGTCAGAGCCGCTGCTCGAATAAACTTGCTCGTCGCTATTGGCGTCCCACCCCCAACGCGTCCGCCACTCGATTGATGTAATTGAACCACGACGCGATCAGAGTGATCTGCAGGATGCCCGTGTCATCGAATCCAGCCTTTCTCAATTGCTCGTGGTCGTGGGGTGTAATGGCTGTGGCGTCCTTTGTCAGGCGTACTACATAGTCGAGCATCGCGCGATCTGCGTCGGATAAAGGAGCTGTTCGATAGTCGCGACGCACGGCTTTGACCAGTGCAGGATCCATCGTTACTCTCCGCAGAAACTCTGCGTGGGATTCGATTCAATACTGGCACTGATTGGTGACCGAAACCATGGTCGCGATCAGCTCATGCTGGCGGCGGGAGAGCGGCAAGTCCGGAGCCATCAGAGCTCCAAAGGTCGAGAACGCGTGAAGGAGCGCGCTCGGAATGAGTGAGTGCGAGGAAACGATCGCCGATGGTCCATCCTTCGTGGGGAAAACGGGCGAAGAGTATTCGGCGGGGTAAGTCTGGCTCTGTTCTTGAATGGCGCGGCGCAACGATGCTGTCGCTTCCGCAAGCGGCACGGTTCGAATCCAAGTCACCGATTTTCTCCTTTCTGCACGCGCCTCGATTCAAATGAATTCCGCGGTCAGCTCGAATCGATCCCGATTGCCCGCCGGAAAAATCGCAACGTCGCTATGGGTGCCGCCGAGCTTCGCAGGACGGCCATTGACGCTCACACTTTGCAAGGCATTTTGCTTCGGCAAACGGAACTTCAGATGCAATTCCTTGGGTGAACCGGCGCGGGCAAGCTCGACATTCGCGGTGACCTTTTTTGCAGTCATGTCGGCTTTCATTCGAAAACTGACCCGGCCCCAGCGCGTCGGCGTCTGCTCGATTCCGATCTCCTTGCCGGAGGCAAGCCATTCTCGGGGCACGCCTTTTGCCAGATACAGCCGATCTTCATCCGAGTCTTCGAGCGCAAGCATCCAGCGAACCAGCAGGGGGATTGTCTGTTGCGCCGGAATGCAGAAGGTTGCCGTGCCGCCTTCAATCCCGGAAACTTCGCCGGCGGTCCAACTGCCGCGCGTGTGATCGTGAAAACGATGTGCGTAAAGGAAAAGCAAGTATTCTTCAATGCGGTCGAGACGAAGTAAGGCCAGTGCGTAGCCGTACGAGATAAAGCCGAGGATGTCGCGTCCGGTGGGATGGGGTCGCTCCATGTTTGCAACGATGCCCAGTGTGGTGCCGCCATACGCGCGCATGCAATCGATCACAAGGTTGGCGAGATCCGCTGGCAAAATATCGGCGTGCAACAGTTCGCTATAGGGACGGTGAGCCCACTGCTGAGGGCTGGGCCTTTCTTTCTCCATCGATTCCCAAACCGTGACCGTCGTTCCGGGATAGGTGCCAACGTAGGGCGGATTCATATCGTTGCGGACGTTCTTTTTGATGCTGGCGACGACAGCCTCCTGGAGAACCTTGCTCCGACCGAACCAATCACTTGTTGTTTTCTCTGTTTCGGAACTCGCCCGAATCTTCCGCCATGCCTGGCCGATATCTTTTAGACCTCTCGCGGCAAAAGCGCTGTTCGCGTAATAGGGCAGCCACCAAGTTTCCGGCTTCGGGGCCAAGCACGAGTCTGACTCACTCCATCCATGGATTAATCCATAGCCGGGATCGTCCACTGCCAGCCGGAGGCTGGCATCATGCATTTCGCAAAGCAGCTTGGCAGTGGCCGCGATTTTCTCCTGATGCTCGAGCAGCAAGGCGCTGTCGCGGGTGTAATTGAAGTATCGTGCGAAGAGCATGAGTTCCATGCCGAATTGCGCGGTTTCCGGACCGCGCATGTTGATCATTCCTTTCGAGTCCGTGAAGTCGTTCAGATAGTTATCGATGACAGAGCGCGCCATCCCGAAGCGGCCCCACTCAAGATTCGCGCCAACAGACATGGTGAAAATGTCCTGAAAGCCGTCATATTCTGAGCCGTAGTAGTCACGATCTACGGCTCCGTATTTTGGATAAACACCACCGGGACGGACCATCAACTCCTTCACGAAGGCATGCCGAGACATGCTCACCCAGTCACTTTGCGGGAGAGTGGTCGGAGCAATATCGTGCAGTTGCGTTTCCCAGTAATTCGCAAACTGCAAAAGAGCGCGATAGAAGTCTTCAGCTTGAGGATCCTCGCGGCCAGGAGGAAAAGCCGGGTAGCTGTATCCATAGACGACCTTGCTGATGGCGCCGTTTTCGACATGGGCGGTGCGGTGCCAGGTCTGCACAATGAACTTGTCGCGCGCGTTCACATCACCGAACACGATAATCTCGTCATAAGATGTGTCGGAAATCGGCATCACTTTCCGTACCGCAGGCATCCAGCCGCCGACGAGGCCCTCCAGTCGCTTTTCGGCCGTAGCTGGGGAATTCAGTTCCGGGAAGTACTGACCCGGGTGGTAAGTCCGGGTGCTACCGCTCGGATAAACTGGCATGGTGTCGAAGCATTCTTTGGTTCCGACAAAGGTATTCCATGGCAGGCGAAACCGGATGGATCCCGGGCCTGCGGCAGATCCCATAGGCGGAGCAGCCGATTTCACTAATTCGGGGTCCGGGTCCCCGTTTTCCAGAAGTTTTTCAGCGAGCAGATCGCGCCCAGACATTCCGATGTCCTTTAGGCTGAGTCCTAGATACGGTGGGTCGGCCTCTGCAAATACAGCTTCCGCGGTTTTCGGGAGGGTTTTGCTGCTCCCGTTTGATGAAATAAATGTGATGACGCCATCGCGTGTGCGCAGGTCCTCGAGGACCTTCCAGGTCACGGAGCCAACCTTGAACTCGCAGATTTGTGTGTGGCCTGTGACGTCCGGCGCGCTTCGATCGGCGGATGCTGCATCCGGTGCGTCTTTTTCATCGTCCGCACTCGCGGTCATTTTCGGGAAATAGCGTGCCGCAGCTGTTGTGACAGCCAGGTTCTTGAGAAAATCTCTGCGATCCATGATGAATTCTTCTCCGGGGTAGCCTCGGTGATTTGCCGAGCGCGAACCAGATTTTTTTGCTTCTCGCGAGGAGTTGTATCACAATCCTCGGCGGTCGGGTAAACGTTTTCCCGATTTCGACGTGAATCGGATGCGGCTAGCCATGAGGATTCGCCAGTCTTGAGATACATAAACGGTCGATTCGCGCTCCTCGTTTTTCTGTGCTTGATCCTTGCCGGACTTGGTGCGGCGCTTCGGCACGAAGCTGCCGCACAAGGCCTAAGACGCCAACCGGTCGCCACGCCGGGGCCAATGCTGGCGCAGGGAACGGTCAATTTCGACACGCCGGATTTTGACCTCAGCCTCGTGCGTTCGTCGCAGACTGTGGCTTCACTGAAGCCCAAGGGCGCCGGCGGATTTGACTTCACGCCTGGCGATTTGCTCGTGCGGCGCTCGCAGAATGGCTACTATCATCTCGGCGATATTGATTTTCGTTTGCGGCAGGGCACTTCAGGCGCTTGGAAGGACTATTCCACCTCGTTCACCCGCGCCCCTGTCACCTCCTTGCCCGCTTCCGCCAGTATCTTGGCAGCGTCTGACTTAGCGTCGACGCTCCCCTCGGATTTTCCGCTGCAGGTCACGCGCACTTGGGCACTCGAACGCGGCAAACTCGTGCTGCGATTCAAACTGAAAAACAAAACCAATCAAGTTGTCCAGATCGGTGCGCTCGGCATCCCGATGATCTTCAACAACATCCTGACAGGCCGCAGTCTTGAGGAGGCGCACGCGAAATGTTCTTTTTACGACCCTTACATTGGAGAAGACGCGGGCTATTTGCAGGTGACTCGGTTGAGCGGTCATGGGCCGGCGCTCTTGGTTGTGCCTGACGGCAAGACGCCGTTCGAAGCCTACAAACCAATCCTGGACGAACGCGGTGCGGATGGTTCGGTCGAGATTTTTAATGATCCGACGCCGCGCGGCGTGACGTTCGAGGGGTTTTACGACTGGATGGTTCACAGCGAAGCGTACGCCGAAAATGAATGGAAAAATGCGGAGCCGTGGAATCCTCCGAGCATGCTCACACTCGCCCCCGGCGAGTCGAGAATCTATGGAGTCAAGTTTTTGGTCTCTGACTCCATCCCGGATATCGAAAAAACACTTGCGGAAGACGGGCGCCCTGTCGCCGTGGGAATCCCGGGTTATGTCGTACCGACGGATGAGGACACCCGTCTTTTCTTAAAGGATCCAAGCGCAATTCGTTCGATGACCGTGGAGCCCCCGGAGGCAATCACGATACGAAAGGATTCTCCTACGGCAAACCGCTGGAAGGCCTTCACACTCCGCGGTCACAGGTGGGGCCGAGCGCGGCTGACGATCACATATCAGGATGGCTTGGTAGAGACAATCAACTACTTTGTGATCAAGCCGGAATCGCAGGTGGTCTCCGATTTGGGACATTTCTTGATGACCAAGCAATGGTTTGTTGACCCGAACGATCCGTTCCGTCGCAGCCCCTCGGTGATGACCTACGACCGGCAAGCGAATGCCATAGTCACCGAAGACCCGCGTGTCTGGATCGCAGGACTCAGTGATGAAGGCGGCGCCGGTTCGTGGCTTGCGGCAGCCATGAAAGAATTCGGCCAGCCAGATCAGGATGAGCTCGGCAAGTATCAGCAGTTTGTCGACAAGGTTTTGTGGGGCGGCATTCAGTATAAGAGGGACGAAGACCGGTATGGCGTGAGGAAGAGCCTCTTCTACTATCAGCCAGGAGACGTGCTCGGAAGTTATTACCGAAGCGACGTTGATTGGGGCAGCTGGACAAGTTGGAATAAGGAGCAATCCGAAGCAGTCGACCGCTCTTATAACTATCCGCACGTGGCCGCAGCGTATTGGGTGATGTATCGGCTGGCTCGCTATCATCAAGGGCTGGTCACAGGCCATCCGTGGCAATGGTATCTGATGCACGCCTACCGGACGTCCATCGCGATGACCGAGTTTGCTCCCGGTCTGGCACGCTTCGGTCAAATGGAAGGCGATATCTTTCTCGAGATCTTGCAAGACTTAGAGCGCGAGGGCATGAGCGGACAGGCAGCTTATCTCACGCAGGTGATGCGCGAACGCGCGGACCGATGGAAACAGGAAGCGTACCCGTTTGGCAGCGAAATGCCGTGGGATTCGACGGGACAGGAGGAAGTTTACGCGTGGATGAAGTATTTCGGCTACGAGGACAAGGCCGACGTAACGCTTCAGGCGATCCTCGGTTACGACCCAACGATACCAAGCTGGGGATACAACGGCAGTGCGAGACGTTATTGGGATTTCATTTATGCGGGCAAAGTCGAGCGACTCGAGCGCCAGCTTCATCACTACGGTTCCGGAATCAATGCCATTCCGCTGCTTGCCGAATACCGCGAGCATCCCGATGACTTTTATCTCCTGCGCGTGGGTTACGGCGGAACGACGGGCGCTCTCACCGACATTGACCAGGATGGATTTGCGTCCGCAGCGTTTCATTCATTTCCCGACAGGATGAAGTTCGATCCCTATTCCGGCGACTATGGCCCGAATTTTTTCGGGCATGCCTTCGATACGGCCACCTACATCGTGAAGCATCCTGAATTTGGCTGGCTGGCATTCGGCGGCAATGTGACGACCCGCGGCGACAAAGTGACCGTAGCTCCGCTTGACTCCTTCCGCATGCGCGTATACATCGCTCCAGTTGGGCTTTGGTTGACGTTGGATGCTGGCAAGTTTGGCTTGGTTGAGTTTGATTCGAGGACGGGGCTGACGCGAGTGGGACTTGCTCCGGCGACAGCTTTTACGCGGGCGGCGTTCCTGCGCGTCCGGCAACCTGCGAGGATTGACAGTGTCGGAACGTACCACCCTTCCGGGTCGCTCCAGACGGCGCGCGGTGCTTACGTTGTGCCACTCGGGAAAGGGATGACTTGGGTGGAACTCACTACGAGAAGCGGGCAGGACACGTCCAAGTGAAAAAACAGTACGGGCGCCGGGAGGTGTTGAAAGGAATGACCGCGGCGTGCGCAGCGTACATGTTGCCCACGCAAGAAAGAGCCGTCTCAGAAAGTTCGCCCGTTGCTGGCCGCGATGTCGAAGTTCGAATTACTACAGTCAGCGAGCATACCTTCCGGCTGAGCATCCTTCCACTCAAAGCTGGTTCGGTAGGAGCAATTCCCATGGATGGTTCTCTCGTTCGACAATCATGGGGAGAACCAGTCGCCAAATGGCGCGGAACTCAGCACCCGCAGACAGTTAGGTCGCAAGGTGTGACCATCCGCATCAGTGATCAGCCGTTGACCTTCGCGATCGAAAGTGCCTCGGCGGGGGCGGTTCAGCAACTGACCATCGACCGAGAAAGCGGCGTTGTTTCCTTCGAAACGGGGAATTCTCCGTTGCTTGCGCTTGGCGAGGGTGGCCCACAATTTGACCGCCGTGGCTCGTTTGACGCAATGCGCAGTGGCCAGGGCGGCTACAAACTTGCCACGCACGGCGGACGGCTTCCAATACCCTGGCTGATCGGGACTTCCGGGTGGGCGATGTTCGTCCACCAGCCGTATGGCACGTTTGATTTCACCGGCGACAACAGCAAATTCCAACCGAAGGACCCGGATACTGCCCTGCCTCTCGACATTTTCTTTGTAGCTGCGCGCGAACCGGCAAAAATCATGGCTGAATATGCTCGCCTGACCGGGCATGCGGAGATGCCTCCGCTGTGGAGTCTGGGTTATCAGCAGTCTCATCGCACGCTTGCCAGCCGCGAGGAGATTCTGGGCGAGGCCAAAACGTTCCGCGAAAAGAAGCTCCCGTGCGACGCTCTGATTTATTTGGGTACGGGCTTCTGTCCGTCCGGATGGAACACTGAGAACGGTTCGTTCCAGTGGAATTCGCGAGTTTTTCCTGATCCCAGAGAGATTCTCAAGCAATTCCACGACGACCATTTCCGCGCGGTTCTGCACGCCGTAATTCTCACACGCAGCCTGCGCGGTACCGTGCACGATGGCTGCACGCTTGCGCGATTCGACGAAGAAGAGGCAAGTTGTTACTGGGACGCCCACCGCAAGGATTTTGCGATGGGCGTCGATGGCTGGTGGCCGGATGAAGGTGATCCGCTCGACGCCGCGTCGCGTTTGACTCGCAACCGCATGTATTGGGAAGGCCCACAGATCGATCGTCCGAACGAGCGTCCTTATGCGCTGCACCGCAACGGCTACGCGGGCATGCAGAGGTACGCTTCGTTTCTATGGTCAGGAGACGTGTATTCCACTTGGGAGACCCTGAAGACCCACATTCCGAACGCCGTCAACACAGCGCTCTCCGGCATTCCTTATTGGGGTACCGACATTGGCGGCTTCGTGCCAACAAAGGAATTCACCGCTGAACTTTATTTACGGTGGTTTCAATTCGGCGCGTTCTGCACACTGTTCCGCTGTCACGGACGCACCTGGAAATTACGTTTGCCGTGGGGTTGGGACACCGGCGACCCCGGCCCAGTCGAGATAAGCAACTATGGCGGTGCGGCCATACCGGATGCGAGCGAACTGCACAACACGCAGGTCGAGCCGATCTGTCGAAAATATCTCGAACTTCGCTATCGCATGATGCCATATCTCTACAGCGCAGTTCGCGAATGCTCCCTCACCGGCATGCCAATCATGCGCGCGCTGTGGCTGCATTATCCCGACGATCCTGTCGCGGTTGCGCGGGACGACCAGTACCTTTGGGGACCCGACATTCTGGTTGCGCCGGTATACGAGAGGGGAGCGGCTTCCCGCCGAGTTTATCTGCCGCAGGGGGACTGGTACGATTTCTGGACGGGCGAACCTGCCGATGGGGGCCGCGAAATCAGCCGCGCTGTAGATCTTGAAACGATGCCGCTGTTTGTACGCGCTGGAGCGATTGTTCCGCTTGGCCCAGTCAAACAATACGCTTACGAAAAGGTGGAAGGGCCGTTATCGGTTACGATCTATCCCGGCGCGGACGGCTCCTTCCTGCTTTATGAGGATGACGGTAAATCGTTCGACTACCGCAAGGGCGAGTGGATGGGCATCCAGATGGCGTGGAATGATTCGCGTCGATTGCTGCGGCTTCACCTCGCCCCGGGATCGCGCATGTTGCCGCCGCTAGGACGAAGCATTGAAATCAAAGCCGGTGAGGCAAGACGGCAAATTGTCTTCGAGGGGCATCCGATGGAAGTGTCCCTATAGGCTCGCCTCAGACTATAATTGCTCATGCGAAAGTCTCGTCGGATCGCGAAGGGCATCGCCTGTGCCGCTTTTTTTGCGCTACCGGTCTTTATTTTCTTTCCTGCTTTTGCCTGGGCGCAGGCTTCTGCGAAGTCCGCTTCGTCTGATCCCTCGGCCTCCGCTCAAAAAGGAATTCAACTCGCTTCCGGCGGCGGCTGTACCGAAGCATTGCCGCTGTTGAAAAGATCCCTGCCACACATCACGCAGAAGCGCGTGGCCTACGATGCTGGGATGGCCATGGCGCAGTGCGGTATGAGCGTTGACCAGGAAGACGCCGCAGTCGACGCTTTGATTTTTCTGCGCCGCGAATTCCCGCACGATCCCAAGGTTCTCTACACCGCAACTCATTTCTATTCTGAACTGGCAATGCGTGCTGCTCATGAGCTCGCCGCGACCGCTCCGCATTCTGCTGAAGTGCAGGAACTGAATGCCGAGGCCCTCGAGTCGCAGCGGAAACTGGACGAAGCAGAGAAGGCGTATCGTGAGATTCTCGAGCAATATCCGGAACAGCCCGGCATCCATTACCGTATTGGCCGGCTCCTTCTCGCTGGACCGCAAACCCAAGGTTCGGTGGATGATGCCAGGAAAGAGTTCGAAGAGGAACTGAAGATTGACCCGAACGCTGCGTCCGCTGAGTTTATGCTCGGCGATTTGGACAGACAGGCACAGCAGTGGAACGATGCGATCGACCATTTCGGCCGTGCTGCGAAGCTGGATGCCGGGTTTTCTGAAGCCTTCTTGGGATTAGGTTTGTCGCTGAATGCTGCGGGAAGGCATGCGGAGGCCGTTGCTCCGCTCGAAAAGTACGTGAAAATGGAGCCGTCTGACCCGGCAGGTCATTATCAGCTCGCGATTGCCTACGCTCGCGTCGGCAGAATCGAGGACGCCAATCGCGAAATTGCGCTCCAACACGAAGCCGAGAAAAAGTCGCAGTCCGCACCTCAGGATCCACCGTCACAGCAGCGGTAATCGTAGCCTTTAACGGTCAGAGCTTGGACGGCACCCCTCTTCATCGCCACTTCCCCTCGCCTTCGGCGATTGTGATGTATCGATCGACGGGAAGTTCAGTGAAGCGTTCCGTAGTGCCTCCGGGGTGAGGCCAGGTTACTTCCAGTGAATCAATCTTAGTTCGCTTGCCAATTCCTAGGACCATTCGCGGATCGTGCGACGAGAGATAGCTTCCTCCGCCGACTTTGAACCTGTGATGGGTCAGATCGCCCGTTCGATATGTAACCTTGGCGCCGATCGCGTCGATATTCGCCTTCCGTCCGATCAAGCGCACGCCAAGCCAGTGATTTTCCCGCCCGGCATTGTTTCGCAGCAAGATCGGCGCGCCATCATTTACCGCGACCAGCACGTCTACGGACCCGTCGTTGTCGAAGTCCCCTAACGCCATGCCTCGTCCGGCGATTGGCTCAGAGAATATCGGTCCGCACGAATTACCTACATTGTGAAAACGATGTTCGACGTTACGGAACAAAAGCATCGGCTCGCGATAGGTGACTCCCTGCATGTGTTTTTCTACGGCAATGTCCGGATGCCCGTTACAGAGCAGGAGATCCAGTTCGCCGTCGTTGTCGTAATCAAAAAATTTCACGCCCCAGCCGCTCATCATTCTCGTGGTCATTCCGATGGTGCCGGAAAGGGATACCTCTGTGAACGTCTCGTCCTTATTGTTGTGGTATAGCGAAAACATCTCGTGATCCACATTCGAAACAAACAGATCAATCCAACCATCCTGATCGTAATCGGCGGCGTCCACGCCCATGCCGGACCGCGCCCTTCCAAATGAGTTGTAGCCGACTCCCGAAAGAAGGCCGAGGTCCGAGAACTTCCCGTTCCGGCTGTTGACGAAAAGCGAGTTCGCAACCGTGTCATTCGACACAAAAAGGTCGGTCAGGCCATCGTTGTTAACGTCGCAGGCGACCACTCCCCAGGCTTTCGCCGGTGAATCTGCGATGCCCGATTCGCGGCTCACATCGGTAAACGTCCCGTCGCCATTGTTGTGGTACAGCCACGACCGCATCGGCGGGTAGACGTTTGGCTTGCAATACCATCTTTCGCCAGTGAGGGTATTCCCACAGAATGTGTTCTTCGCCTTGTCCCAGTCTGCGAACCGGCAAACAAACAGGTCCAAGCGCCCGTCGTTATCGTAGTCGAACCAAACAGCGCTGGTGGCCCACCCCGGTGCGGCGACGCCTGCCCTTTCGGTAACGTCGGTAAACGTCCCGTCGCCATTGTTGCGGTAGAGAATGCTGCGCGGGTATTGAGTAAGATAAATATCCGGCAGACCGTCGCGGTCGAAATCACCGACAGCGACGCCCATCCCGTAAGCGGTGCCCTGCACCCCGGCCTTTTCCGTGACGTCGGTAAACGTGCCATCGCGGTTATTGTGATAGAGGGCGTTGCGCAGAGGGCGAGAAGGAGTATAAAAATCGCACTTCCCGCTGTTCACCAGGTAGATATCCATCCAGCCATCATTGTCGTAGTCAAGAAAGGCGCAGCCAGCACCGAGAGTCTCGGGTTCGTACATGTGGGGAGAGATTCCGGCAACATGGACCCAAGAAATGCCGTTTTTTGAGTTGGGAATTACTTCGAATGAAGGGACATCGGCTCCCGGAGATGCCATCCGCCGAAGAGGCGCAGTTCCACCCCTCCAGGCACCTACGAACCCCGACCACCCGAGCATCTGGAGCAGGCGTCGCCGGGAAAGCACCGCGCCTCGATTTATTGGTCCGGTGAGCACTCCGTTCCTTCCGTTTAGGTTCAGGTAACCGCAGGCCCGCAGGCCAGTGGCCACCCGAATTGTAAGTACCGATCTTGCCCGGGTCAGCGCGGAGAGAATATCAACAATCTGCCGAAATTTGGCATCTCGATGAAGGGAACTTTTTGACGCTTCGATTCTCGCTGGTATATTCAGGCGACGTTTCAATCTCGATTGGTGACGACGATTTGTGAGAGAGTTCTCAAGAGTTTCTCGCAGAGATTTCTTGAAGTATCTGGCTCTAACACCCCCGCTGCTGTCGCGGTTCAGTTCAGGCGGGCATGGCTCGGTCCAGTTTGTTGACGTTGCACAGTCTGCGGGAATTCATTTCCGGCATGACAATGCCGCATCCGCAGAGAAGTATCTCGTTGAGACCATGGGATCGGGATGCGGGTGGATCGATTACGACCAGGATGGTTTGCTCGATCTCTATCTTGTAAATGGAGCTGCGACGCGAATCTACACCCCACCTCATGCGTTGCGGAGCGCTCTTTATCGAAACAATGGAGACGGTACATTCTCTGACGTGACGGAGATTGCCGGCGTCGGAGCCGAAGGTTTGTTTGGCATGGGCGTCGCGGTGGGGGATTACGACAATGATGGATTTCCGGACTTGCTGGTTCTCGGTTATGGAAGGTGCATTCTTTACCATAACAATGGAAACGGTACTTTCAGCGACGTGACCGAACGCGCCGGCGTTGCAAACACCGGCCGCTGGGCATCCAGCGCGGCGTGGTTCGATTATGACAATGACGGGCGATTGGATCTGGTCATCGCGAACTACATCGACTGGTCTCCGGAACGTAATTTCTGGTGCGGGGATCACGGTCCGGGAATGCGCAGCTACTGTCACCCGGACGACTATAACGGCGAGCCTCCAACGCTCTATCACAACAATGGGGACGGGACCTTTACCGATGTGAGCAAGAAATCCGGTTTGGGATTGAGGCCCTGTAATGGCCTTGGCATCGTGACGTTTGATTATGACAACGACGGCTGGCAGGACGTTTTTATCGCCAACGACTCGATGGCCAATTTTCTGTTCCACAATAACAGGGATGGTACGTTCCGGGAGGTCGGCTACGTCGCTGGCGTTGCCGTGAGTGGCGACGGCCTGCCGGAGGCCGGCATGGGAACCGATGCAGCGGATGCCACGGGAAGCGGTCGGATGGATCTGATCGTCACGCACCTGGACTCGCAACTCGCGCGTTTCTATCGCAACAATGGCGATGGAACGTTCGATGACGCGACGGTCCAATCTGAGCTCGGTTACGCAACATTCCATAGGAGCGGTTTTGGCGCACGTTTTATGGATTATGACAACGATGGCGCGTGCGACGTCTTCATGGCGAACGGCCATGTTCTGGACAACATCGAACGCTACAACTCCCTGGTTCATTACGCCGAGCCGAAATTGATGTTCCGGAACTTGGGAAAGGGCACCTTCCAAAATGTCAGTGACCAACTCGGGGCCGATTTTCTTCTGCCGCGCGTCAGCCGAGGTGCGGCCATCGGCGATTTTGACAACGATGGCGACCTGGACATTCTGGTGAACAACAACGGCGAAACGCCTCAGTTGCTCCGGAATGACGGCGGGAATGCGAATCACTGGCTCGAACTCTTTCTAATCGGAACGAAGTCGAACCGCGACGCCGTCGGTGCGCGGATCAAACTTGTGGCCGGTGACCTGATTCTCTCTGGCCAAAGGAAAGGCGGGATGAGTTACGAGTCCGCACAGGATCCGAGGCTGCATTTCGGACTAGGGAAACGCCAAGTCGTGGAGTCGTTGCAGATTTGGTGGCCGAGCGGCAGCCAAACCACGCTCTCAAATCTGAAAGCAAACCAGATCGTCGCAGTCAAAGAGGGACAAGGTGTGATTGCGAAATCCTTTCCGAGAATCCCCTCGTCGAAGTGAATTTCCATCCGAGAGAAGGGGCGGACGATCCACCGACTTAACGTTGCTTTTCCTGCGGCGTTCGCGGGGCGCGCCCTGATGCAATATACCCGGGCTTGTTCGGTGAATCGCTTTTATACTTTTGAGCCTGTTCTTGATTCAGCTTCGAGAGGATCGAAAGGGCCTGTAGTTCCTGACTGGTATGTCCTTCCCGGCGGTAGGCCGTCGCCAGGCGCGAATAGACAGTCGCGTTCGCCGGTGCAAGTTGACGTGCTTGCTCAAGCTGAGCAACAGCGTCGTCCAGGCGCCCTTCGGTTAGGAAAAGCTCGCCCAAGGCCAGCCGCGAAATTGCATACTGAGGGCGCTCGGCGATCGACTGTTTCAACGCTCGTTTCGCTTCTTCAAACAGCGGCTGCTGTGGCGACGTGCCCGCGAGACCCACGGCATTCCCAAAAATAGTCAGAAGAATGTAATTGTCATCTCCCTTTTGAATTGCCGTCCGCGTTACGTCGATCGCTCCTCGGACATCACCCTTAAGAAGATCATCCTGTCCGAGAGCCATGTATGCGATATCGGTACGAGGAGCCAACTTCGCCGCTGCTTCATAATCCGACGCTGCCTGATCCGGATGATTCTGGAAGGATAAGAAGACGCCTCGTTCGTAGTGCAATCGCGCGGAGCGAGGCAGATGTTGCAATCCGGTATTTACGATCTCAAGGCCAAGGTCATAAGACGCATGGTCCATACAGGCCTCAGCCACGAGGAGATAGAGTTTTTCGTCGAGTGGAGTCTGTTGAGCCGCCTCTTCAAACGCGGAGAAGGCCTTCTCGGGTTGCGCGATGGCGGCATATGCCTGCGCAAGCAGATTATTCACTGCCGGAGTTGCACGCCCTTGGCTCTTCAGTGAGTTAAGAGTCTCGATCGCTTGATCGAACTGATTTGTGCCGACATAGCAGAGCGCAAGATTGAAGCTCGCAGCATACTCGTCAGCCACATGACCGCGCGCCGCCAGGAAATGCGGAATTGCCTCCTGAAAATGACCTAGCTGGCTCAGCGCGATCCCCCTTTGTAGTTCAGACTCCGCTCTTTCAGACGGGCTCGACTGCGGTTGGGGCGGCCCGAAAAGGGACGCAACATCGGACGACGGCCATGCCACCAGGCCGGCCGAAAGAACCAATGTTGTCAGCAAGATGACAGGTCCGACAAGGCGGGAAGGTTTGTTCATCTCAGAGCGACCCTTCCGATGGTTTGCCGAAGTTCATATCCTTTTCGCCTTGACCGTCCTTCGGCCATGCGGCTTCGAAGCGCGGCCGGATACTGGTAAACGTTTACCACCCAATTGAAATACCTGCAAATTGGAATGAGAGATTTGCCGCGTCCTTCTGTCCATCGAACCGGGCGGTTCGTCCCCTCTGACGAAAAACATTAAAATTTGCTTGACAGGGGCTATGAATGGATTGTAAAAATTGGCCATTGTTGAGGGGTCTGTGTCATTGGGGTGAGCTGTTTGAGTAAACGTTTACTTGACTCTGCCTCGCTGCGAGCCCGACCTGCTCGGTCGTTGCCTTCTTCTCGTTCTTGCGTGAAGACGAATGATCGTGGCGGGAGCCCCGGAGTTTTAGCTGTGTTTAAGGAGGGTATCATGTCGCGGACTTTTTCTCGCGCTTTGCTTTTTAATCTGCTTGCCATTTGCGTGTTCGTGGCAGCCTTGGCTGCGCCAGCTGCGTGGGGGCAAATGGGAACGCAAGGGACTATAAGTGTTACGGTCCTCGACCAAAGCGGTGCGGTCGTGGGTAATGCCGCACTGACGCTGACCGACCTCGCCACAAACACTGTCCGCACTGGCGTCAGCCAGAACTCCGGGGGATATAGTTTTACCGGTCTCCCGATCGGCACCTACAAACTTACCGTGTCAAAGGAGAACTTCCAGACCCAGGTCTTCGACTCCGTGGTCGTCCAAGCTGGCCAAGTGACTGACGTTAAGGCGTCTCTGAGGGTCGGCGCCGCATCGGAAAGGGTCGTTGTTACCGGCACTGCCTCTCCGATTCTCCAAACCAGCTCCAACGCGATCGGAACCACGATCGACATGAAGGAAATCGAGGACTTGCCTGTCGGCGGCCGAGATATCAGCGGCCTGGCCAGTCTTACGCCCGGGTTTGCCTCATCGACGGCTGATTCCGGCGGAACATGGAACGGTTTGCCCGAAATTGCACAGGGGAACAACATTGACGGGGTCATCTCCTCAACCAATCGAATGAAATTCGACGGTGACACGCGGCCTGAGGTCTCGGCGCGTATTGAAGATATACAAGAGATGACCGTGCAGACGAGCAACCTTGACTTGAATCAAGGTTTCGGCCAGTCGGCGATGCAGTCGAATTTCGTCACTCGCCGCGGATCCAATAGTTATCATGGCCGTGTTTATGAGGATTTTCAAAATGCTGCACTGAATGCCAATAGTTGGACCAACGATGCCTTGGGTCGACCCAGGGATCCGCTCATTCTCAATAACTTCGGCGGGTCCGTTGGCGGGCCAGTATTGAAGAACAAGCTCTTCTTCTTTGGCGGCTTTTCAATGTCCAAGGAGCCTGGTGGTTTTACCGCGACCAATACGGCTCTTACGGCGGCTGCCGCCAGCGGAATCTTCACCTACCGGGACGGGCCAAACGCTGGCACAACTGTAAACCTCTTCACGCAGGTGGCGGCACCGAATAGCCTGCCGACAACCGTTAATGCAATGGTTGCCAGCGAGCAAGCAAACGTCACCGGTGCGGAAAAATTTGGCACTGTTTCTCCGGATTCCGACCCGAATCTGAGTGACGTTACCTGGACGCAGACCGCACCCCGGACCAACTATTATCCGTCATTTCGAGTGGACTACGACCTCTCGCCGAAAGTCCGCATCAACGTAGCCTTTAACCGGACCTACCTCGTTGACTTGAACGCGGCGCAGACCCCATTCCCCGGTCCGACGTTTACCGCGTACGGGGCGTCAAACAAGTTCAATTACTATACGAGCTCGCTTGGCGTCGACTGGACCATTACACCGACCATGGTCAACGAATTCCGTGGCGGCTATTTTTATAACTTCGAAGATTACAGTTATGACGCGCAGCCAAGCCTCTACACGCAGAATCCGTTTGTAAACTGGGCGGAGGGGAATTCAGGTCAAACTTACAATTTGGGAGTCAACGACTGGTACCCAATTTTCAATTTTGCGGACAACGTTACCTGGCAACATAGTGCTCACAGCGTGACCTTCGGCATTAGCTGGTGGCGCGAGCAGGACCACTACTCGGATGCTCCAAACGCACTTGAGAGTTTCAATCTCGGTCTAGTGAGTGGTGATCCCGCACTTGCCGATTTCAACAGCTATTTCGCCAGCGCATCCAACTTTGACCGTGGTACCGCCGAAGCCCTGTACGCTACCCTCGTTGGAAGGATCTCGTCTGTCGGCCCCAACGGACCGGGCTTTTCCTACAATCCGAAGACCGGGAATTTCAACACCGCTCCGAACTTCAGCGGCATCCAGTTGAATGAGCTGGAGAAAGCGTGGGGGCTCAACTTCCAGGATGCCTGGCGTATCAAATCAAGCCTCACTCTCAACTACGGCCTGCGCTGGGATTTCACGGGGGACGATTTCGACCGGAACCATCAGTATCAGAGCGCCACGCCGGACGGTATGTTTGGCCCGTCGGGCGTAAATAATTTGTTCAAGCCCGGGGTTCTCTCCACCAACGCAGCGGATCTGAATCCGCAATACATCTCGCGCAGCCATCAGTACAATCCGTGGAACGTAAGTCCTCAGCCAACAATCGGCATTGCGTGGAATCCGAACTACTCCGAAGGGCTGCTGGGCAAGTTCTTCGGTGGCGGCAAGACCGTGATTCGTGCCGGTTTTCAGTTGCGTCGCTTCACCGAGCCGCAACAGTACGTCTGGAATGACATGTCCAATCATGGCTTCGGCTATTACCAAAACTACTCGCTGCAGGCGGTGAGTGGCGGTGGCACCGGTACATTTGCGCCAGGCACTTTGGCTCTGGGAGATGCTCTGCCGCCATTTCTCTTTACGCCGCCGTCGTATTCACCGATCCTTCCGGAATCAATCGCCACATGGGTGAACTTCTGGGGCGCCGGCGGAGTCGATCCCAACATTCGCCAGCCATACACGCAGCAGTGGAATCTCGGCATTCAGCACCAGTTTGGCCAAAACAATGTTCTCGAAGTGCGCTACCTGGGAAGCCGCAGCCTTCATGAATGGATCAATCAGGATCCCAACGAAGTCAACATTTTCGAAAATGGGTTCCTGACCGAATTCACCAATGCGCAGTCGAATTTGGCAATTAACGCTGCGAACGGGATTACTTCTTTTGCGAACAATGGTTTTGCTGGACAGCAGCCACTGCCCATTTTCGACGCGGCATTCGCCGGTGAGGCGTCGGGCGGCCCGGGCGTGCCCTTTGCCGACTACGCCAACGGTAACTTTATCATACCGTTACAGCAAGGGGCGGCAGGCGCAGTAGCAGGCATGTTGGCAATGCCTTTTGGCACGGTGCCCTATTCTTGCAATCTGCTGGGCTCGGCCGTACCAAATTGCGCGAACGGCACTTACGCCACCATGACTTCGCCGGGTCCCTATCCCGTCAATTTCTTTGTGGCGAATGCTTTCGGTGAAGGGAGCGGCGGACCTAGCACCAATTATATGACCGACGGCGGTTACGGCAATTACAACGGTCTGCAAATCGATTTCCGCCAGCACGACTGGCACGGGATGCAATTCGACGCCAACTACACTTGGAGCCACAGTCTTGGCCAGCAGCCCGACAACCAGTGGCTCGGCACTACAAATCAGTTCACGATGCGCAATCTGCGATTGAGCTACGGGCCGACTCTTTTTGATGTTCGCCATGTTGTGCATGTCAGCGGGAGTTACGACTTGCCGTTCGGCAATGGCCGGCATTTTTTGAATCGATCGGGTGTGGTTGATAAAATCGTTGGCGGGTGGAACGCCGGCACGATCGTTACCTATCAAACCGGTTCGCCCTTTATGATCCTGGGCGGATACAACACTTTTAACGACTACGCAGACGGAGGCATCAGATTGACCGGTGTCTCGCTTTCGCAACTTCAGAGTTCAGTCGGCGTATTCCATGTTCCGGGCCATACCTATGCAGATGGCGTTAACCCAACGTATCTGGCCGGGAGTGCGGGCGGCGGTAACCCGACCTTCATAAATCCGAACTCTACTCCGGGCGTCTTTGCGGCCCACCCGTGGCTCTATGGACCGCATTTCTTTAACACGGATCTTGCGGTTACTAAGTCAGTACCAATTTATGAGAACGTCCGATTCGTTTTCCAGAGCGAGTTCTTGAACGCGTTCAATCATCCGAACTGGGCCATTCACGATTACTATCCGTACGACAACATACAGGCCAATTTCGGCGAGGCGAGGGTGATTAGTACCGCGCGCGCGATAGAATTCCGGGCCAATATTGAGTTTTGAGCCCTCCCCGGGTACGGCTTAGAATTGATTCGCTGGATGCGAGATGGTTTCGCATCCAGCGGATGTTACGCTTCCGCCCGCGCATCGTGATTCGCGCTGCTACTTGGAAGGAATCCAGTAATGAGCAGAAGGGTCTTCAGGTACTTTCCTGTTCTTATTATGTCGCTTGCGTTTTCCCTTTCTTGTTCCGCACAGCAGTCGAATCTCGCAGCGACGCCGCCCATGGGCTGGAACAGTTGGAACCACTTCGCCAATCGTATCGATGATCAGATCGTGCGGACCGAAGCCGACGCGATGGTGTCGAGCGGAATGAAGGCTGCGGGATACACGTATATCGTCATCGATGACACGTGGGCCGGTCAGCGCGACGCGAATGGTAATATCCAGCCGAACGGCAAGTTCCCCGATATGAAAGCGCTAGCCGATTACGTGCACAGCAAGGGTCTTAAACTCGGGATTTACTCGTCGCCGGCCGCCAAGACATGCGCAGGTTATGAAGGCAGTCTGGGCCATGAAGAGCAGGATGCACAGACCTATGCAAACTGGGGAATGGATTACCTTAAATACGATTGGTGTCAACAGCCTGCGAGCGTCGATCAGATGCAGGCCGCGTACACGAAAATGCACGATGCGCTATTGAAGGCAGGGCGCCCGATCGTTCTAAGCCTCTGCGAGTATGGGTGGCACAAGGTTTGGGAATGGGGCCCGTCTGTAGGCGGCAATCTTTGGCGCACCACCGGTGACATCAGCGACCGCTATTATTCGATGGCGGAGATTGGTTTTGACCAAAATGGACTGGAGAAATACGCCGGTCCCGGACACTGGAACGATCCGGATATGCTCGAGGTCGGCAACGGTGGAATGTCAGAGGACGAATACCGCACGCACATGAGCCTGTGGGCTATCCTCGCCGCGCCGCTGATGGCGGGCAACGACCTCACGCAAATGACCCCTTACACCGTTGAATTGCTCACCAATCCCGAGGTCATTGCCGTTGACCAGGACCCGCTCGGCAAGCAGGGCTACCGCATCAGCCAAGAAGGACCGTTCGAGGTTTGGATGAAGCCCATGGCCGATGGTAGCAAGGTAGTGGGCTTGTTTAACCGCCAGCGAACCACCGAACAAATGACGGTGAGTTTTTCTGATATCGGACTCGGCGGGGAAGCTACCGTTCGCGATCTTTGGCGGAAGAAAGATCTCGGCACGTTTCGCGATAAATTCAGCGATTATGTGCCCATGCACGGTGTCGTGCTGGTCAGAGTCAAAGCCAAATAAGTGGTGGATTTGGTGAACTTGATCCCTTTGCGGCGTCAAATCGCTGACCCAAAAGATCCCTCAATACTTAGCCCGTCGCGCGTTTCCTCTGTGGCCAGTCATCAGATTCGCACAATCTGCCACCAGGTATTGGTTGTCTGGAATGTTATGACGAGGCAGCTGTGACTCCGGCCTTACTGCTGGCAGGTTCTGCGCGCCTCGTTCGGCTTTCCCCAGTCGACCTTATCATCGTAATTTTCTACTTCGCGCTCGTTCTGGTGATCGGCTGGTACTTGAAGCGGCGTTCCAGCACCGGAGAGGATTTTTTCATGGCCGGCCGCGAAATGACGGCCTGGATCGCCGGCCTTAGTTTCATTTCTGCGAATCTTGGTGCGATCGAATTGATGGGCTGGGCTGGCTCGGCCTATGAATACGGCATCCTGGCGACCCACGCATATTGGATCGCGGCTGTTCCGGCCATGCTGTTTCTGGGTCTGGTCATGATGCCGTTTTATTACATCTCCAAAACCCATTCTGTGCCGGGCTATTTGAAACTTCGCTTCGACGAGTCCAGCCGTGCTCTTTCCGCCATTGGTTTCGCCTTCATGACCGTGCTGATGAGCGGCGTCAACATGTATGCCATGGCTTTGGTCATGAATATTGTTCTCGGCTGGAATATGAGTTTCAGTATATGGATTTCCGCGCTTACCGTAGCGGTATATGTGGCGCTGGGCGGCCTGCGGTCTGCAATCTTCAACGAGGTGCTGCAATTCGTCCTGATATGGGCGGGAGCGCTGCTCATCCCCGTTCTCGGACTGATCGAGGCAGGTGGCTGGCACGCTTTGAAGCTTCAGATTATCCACAATACCTCCATTCAATACGTGCACCTGTGGCGTTATCTCGGTTCCTTTAACAATCCCGAGGGCATTAATTGGGTAGGCGTCGTCTTTGGTCAGGGTCTTGTCATTTCGTTTGCATACTGGACGACGGATTTTCTCGAGGTGCAAAGATTACTGTCAGCCAAGGACCTGCGGGCCGCCAAAATGGCTCCCATTATTGGCGCCGCGTTTAAGATGTTTGTCCCGTTCATCGTCATTCTTCCTGGCTTGCTCGGTCTCGCGGTGCTGCCGTTCAAGCTAAGCGGCGCGAGCATTGCGGCGGCAGGCAGCCACAGTTACAACGCCGTCCTGCCTCTGATGCTGGTTCGCTATTGCGGCCCCGGTTTGCTCGGCTTGGGTGTGACGGCGCTCATTGCCGGCTTCATGTCCGGGATGGCCGGCAATGTCAGTGCGTTTTCCACGGTTTGGACATACGACATTTATCGAGCCCTTATCCGCAAGGAGGCTTCCGACGCGCATTACGTTTCCATGGGTCGATGGTGCACGATCTTGGGAGTTTTGATCAGCATCGGGACCGCCTACTTTGCGATGCAGTTTCTGAGCATCATGGATTATGTTCAGGCACTCTTCAGTATTTTCATTGCCCCTTTGTTTGGCACGGTTATCCTGGGCATGTTCTGGAAACGCGCAACGTCGGCCGGAGGCTTTTGGGGTCTGCTCACGGGCACGCTCGCCGCCGGCGGTATGTTCCTCTGGGACAAGTTTGACCCGGCTGCCCTGCGTTATGTCGCGCTTTCCAGTCATGCCAGCCCAATGGCTGCCGACATGTATCGTGCTCTCTGGTCTTGGATCATCTGCATGGTCGTGACCATCGCGGTTAGCATGGGCACGCGCCCGAAGCCAGTCACCGAGCTGAACGGTCTCGTCTACGGAGCGACGGAGATCCCCGAGGAAGAGGACGCTGCGATTTATCAGCGTCCGGCATTTTGGGCAACAATCGTGGGACTTGTGTTTGTGATCTTGAATATCATTTTCTGGTGACGCCGTGGACTCGCGAACCTCGATTTCCATTTGGTTCTTTATCGGAATTGCCCTGCTGGTGGATGGAGTGCTGATTCTCGGCGCGGGAGTCTATCAACTTTCGCACCCGCCTGAGAATCCCGTAATCCTGTATCAACTTCATGCCAATATTTGGTGGGGAGCTTTCCTCGGCTTGCTGGGCATCTTTTATTGCCTCCGTTTTGCGCCCAGGAAAGGCTAGCTGCTGGCGTTGGGTTGTAGGATCAGCGCGCCCCCCCGGGCTTCCTTGACAGCTAGGCGACGATGTTCTATATGTCTATCTTGAGAAAACGTTTTCACGAAATTGAGTGAGTCAGGCTTGGCGTGAGTGTTTTCACTCTGCGCCGGGTCGAGGAAAACAGTTAGGTGTCCGCCCAATGAAACCTCGAAACGGCATTTCCCGGCGAGAGTTTGTCTCTGCCGCCCTTTCCACCGCAGCCGCCGCTTGCCTGCCAAAGGCAGCCTTTGCCGAACAACCGCCGGCGGTCGGGACACCCCCTCGGCCCCCGCAGCGTCCGCGCATGGGCCAGAACCGGATTCCGATGCTGGTTGAACCCTTTCCGCTCGAACAAGTGCGGCTTCTCGACGGGCCTTTTTTGGATGCGGCGCGCACCAATCAACAGTACCTGAATTCCTTGCCCGAAGACCGCCTCGTCCACAACTTTCGAGTCAATGCTGGATTGCCGAGTTCGGCTGAACCTTTGGGCGGATGGGAAGATCCGAAGTGCGAACTTCGCGGCCATTTTACCGGTCACTTTCTCTCGGCAACTGCGCTCACCTACGCGAGCACAGGGGACCAGGCCGTCAAGGCAAAAGGGGACGCCATCGTCTCGGAACTCGCCCAATGCCAGCAAAAATTTGGCAACGGGTATATCAGCGCCTTTCCCGAGAGCTTTTTTGACCGTCTACGCGACGGAAACGGCGTTTGGGCTCCCTTTTACACCTTGCACAAGATTCTGGCCGGGTCTCTCGACATGTACACCTACTGCCACAACCAGCAGGCCTTGGCGGTTGCCGAGGGCATGGCTCGATGGATCGGGCATTGGACAACAGGCATTAGCGATGCCCACATGCAGCGTATTTTGCAGACAGAATACGGCGGCATGAATGAGTCGCTCTTCAACCTTTCTGCAATCACTGGCAACGGAGGGTATTTCTTTACCGGTGGCCGGTTCGAGAAACCTGCATTCTTCGACCCGCTCGCCGCACATCGCGACGAGCTCAAGGGTCTGCACGTGAACACGCATATACCCGAAGTGATCGGCGCTGCGCGCCGCTATGAGCTGACCGCGGAACCTTACTATCAGGAAGTCGCAAAATACTTTTGGGACGAAGTCGTTGAGGAACGCAGCTACGCCACCGGCGGCACCAGTAACGGAGAGCGTTGGCTTAGCGATCCCGGCGATTTGTCGAAACAATTGAGCGTTTCTTCGGAGGAGTGCTGCTGCGGCTATAACATGCTAAAGCTCACTCGTCATCTGCATCAATGGAGCGCCGATCCTCGCTATATGGACTATTACGAAAGGACGCTTTTCAACTCCAGGCTCGGTACCCAGCATCCTGACAGTGGCTTCAAGATGTATTATCTCCCGCTCGAAACGGGATACTGGAAATTCTTCAATTCACGCTTCAACTCCTTCTGGTGCTGCACGGGAACCGGAGCCGAGGAGTTCTCGAAGTTTGGAGACTCAATTTATTTCCACAACGATCACGAAGCGTTCGTCAATCTTTTCATCGCTTCGGAGGTTCGCTGGCCCGAAAAGGGTTTGACGATCCGCCAGGAAACTCGTTTTCCAGATGAGGAAGCGACGGCTCTCATCCTCAAGGCCGATGCTCCTGTTGCCGCGGGAATTAATGTTCGGATACCAGGCTGGGCTGTTGAGGGAGGCTCCGTGTCCCTAAACGGCAAGGCGCTCTCTGCCTTTGCGAGTCCAGGCAGTTACCTGAAGATAGATCGCACATGGTCGGACGGTGACCGCCTTGAGCTGAAACTGCCGATGCGTCTGCATACCGAAGCGCTGGCGGGCGACTCGACGCAACAAGCGGTCCTGTACGGCCCTTTGGTTCTGGCAGGACGATTAGGCCAGGATGGCCTGACCGGACAAATGCAGTACGACGCCGACCACGGCGAGACGCAACTGGCTCCGAGTGGAGCGCCGCGGGGCGCCATGTCAGTCGACGTCAAGTCTCTCGCGGACATTCGCAACGCTGCGTGGGTCGAGCCGGTTCCCGGCCAGTCTCTGACCTTTCGTACCGTCGGTTCGAATCCGACAAACCTGATTCCGCTCTACCGCGTCTTCGGCGAGCGCTATGGCGTCTATTGGAAAGTCAGCCGGCCGCGTTGGTGGCAGGGCTGATCGGCGCCCGTAATTGACAAAGCGATCGGGCTCAGCCAGGATCTCGAAAATCAGGATCTTAAAATGAGTCCGTCAGGTTGTGGCCGTCGTGATGGCATTCGGTCGCAAGAGACTCTCGGGTTTTGAAAGCGGTGGTTCAGATGTAAGAACCGTGCACGTTGGAGACGGTCATTGAGTATCCACGAAGTCGCGAGGCGCGCCAGGGTTTCGATCGCTACGGTTTCACGCACGATCAATGGTGTCCCAACCGTCACTCCGCAGCTTTCCCGCCGCGTTTGGAAGGTCGTCAAAGAGCTGGGGTATTATCCCAACACACAGGCTCGGGCGCTCGTTTCCGGCCGGAGCCGCATCTTTGGATTGATTGTCTCTGAGATCACCAATCCTTTCTTTCCAGAGATCGTTCAAGGCTTTGAGGATGTCGCTGTCCAGCACAATTATGAGATTTTGACCACTTCGACGGTGCACGATCCAAAACGCATGGCGCTCTCGGTGCGACGCATGATCGAAAGGCGCGTGGACGGCGTGGCGATTGTTACCTTCGGCATGGAAGAAGAGCTGTTCGATGACCTGAAGTCCCGCCAAGTTCCGCTGGTTTTCATTGATGTCGGGCCTTCACTGCCCCGCGTAAGCAACATCCGTATTGATTACCTGCATGGGATCCGCCAGGCCGTCCAACACCTCGCGGCGTTGCGCCACGAAGAGATCGGGTTTATCTCCGGACCCTTGGTGTTGAAGACAGCCGTCGCCCGGCAGCGAGCTTTCCTTCAGGCCATGGAGGAGGTTGGGCTGCCAGTAGAGTCGAAATATCAGATTGAAGGGAACCACACGATGGAGGGAGGAATCGAGGCGCTGAAACAACTTCTCAAGTTGCCGAAACCGCCGACAGCCGTGATCTGTTCCAATGACATGACAGCCATCGGTGTGATGCGTCAGGCGTATGAAGACGGCGTCAGGGTTCCCGATGATTTGTCCGTTATCGGCTTCGACGACATTCGTCTCGCCCAATTCATCATTCCTCCGCTGACCACCGTAAAGATGTCGCAGACGGAGATTGCCCGTTTGGCGTTTCACGCGCTTCTTTCGGAGTTGCAGCGGAAAGGCTCTACGCCCAATCGCAGTGAATACGCGCTTCGGACGAGCCTGGTTTTGCGTGATTCGACCGCGATGGCCTCGAAATCTTCCCCGCAGGGCGTGCGCCAGGACGGTGGGACGAGCCGCAGAGTGCGCCAATAGCCGGTTTGCTGCTCGCAGGGATGGATTCTTGACAAGACTTGAGTCGGCTCGGTACTTTCATATGCTGTAAACGTTTCCTCGAAACGGGGTAACAACTGATTCCGAATGCTGCTTGAACGTCTGCGAAATGAAGTCTGTGAGGCCAACCTCGAACTGGTTAGACGGGGCTTAGTTCTCTATACGTTCGGAAATGCCAGTGGAATCTCCCGCGGCGAAGGGCTGGTTGTCATTAAGCCCAGCGGGGTTCGGTATGAGGATCTCACTCCGCACGACTTGGTTGTGACCGACTTGGCCGGAAAAACGGTGGAAGGGAGTCTCCGCCCGTCGTCAGACTTGCCCACGCACTTGATTTTGTATCAGCGCTTTTCAAGTATCGGCGGAGTGGCGCATACCCATTCCGAGTTCGCCACCGCCTGGGCCCAAGCGGGTCGCGAAATACCTTGTTTGGGAACCACCCACGCGGATTATTTTCACGGGCCGGTCCCGGTGACCCCTGATCTGAGTGCACGGGAAGTTTCTGACGACTATGAGAAGAATACGGGCATCGCTATTTGCAAGGCATTTGAGGGCCTCGATCCGGCGCAGATTCCAGCCGCGCTCGTTCGAGGTCATGCACCGTTTTGCTGGGGCGCCAGCGTGGCCGAGGCCGCTCACCACGCCGTGATTCTAGAGGCGATAGCCCGAATGGCTTATTATACGGCGACGTTGGCAAACGAGACGAAACCGCTGGCGTCGGCCCTCCATGATAAGCATTTCTTTCGAAAACATGGCAGCAAGGCGTATTACGGCCAGGCTTCTGGGCAAAAAACTTGAGGTTCTGAGCGGGATCCTGAGAGGCACTGAATGTCTGTTCCTAACAAAATGACGATGGGCGTGATTGTGGGGAATCGAGGCTTTTTCCCGGGGCATCTGGCAGAGTCTGGCCGGCAGGAAATGATGCGTTCCTTACAGGAGGCCAACATAGAAGTTGTCTCTCTCAACCCAGAGCAAAGCCGCTACGGAGCTGTCGAAACACACGATGAAGCCAAGCGCTGTGCCGAACTGTTCCGCGCCCATAGCGACCAAATCGACGGAGTGGTCGTAACGTTGCCCAATTTCGGCGATGAGCGCGCCATTGCTGACACGTTGCGTTTGTCCCGGCTTCGCGTTCCGGTGCTTGTCCAGGCGACTCCGGATACGCCGTCGAAAATGTCCATTTCGCATCGGCGCGACAGCTTTTGCGGAAAGATGTCCGCCTGCAACAACCTTTCGCAGTACGGCATTCCCTATTCCCTCACGTCATCGCACACGGTTAGCCCCGCTTCTGCGGAATTCAAAAAGGATCTGGAGTGGTTTTCCGCTGTTTGCCGCGTCGTCCGAGGATTACAGGGCCTCCGCATCGGCAGCATTGGCGCGAGGCCCGCCGCATTCAATACCGTTCGCTATAGCGAAAAGATCCTGGAGTCTCAGGGGATTTCCGTTGAGACGCTTGACCTTTCCGAAGTCCTCGGCCGCATACAGCGAATGAAAGATTCCGACGATGCCGCCGTTGCAAAACTTCAGTCGATCGAAAGGTATGTTTCTACAAATGACGTGCCGAAACCTGCTTTGCTTAAGATGGCCAAGCTCGGCGCGGTGATCGATCAGTGGATGAAACAAACCGACGTCACCATCAGCGCCATCCAGTGCTGGACATCGATCGAAGAGAATCTCGGTGTTGTTCCGTGCACGGTGATGAGCATGATGAGCGACGATTTGATGTCCAGCGCCTGCGAAGTCGATATCTGCGGCGTTCTCAGCATGCATGCGCTGCGACTGGCATCTCAGACGCCCAGCGCACTATTGGATTGGAACAACAACTACGGCGATAATCCCGACAAGGCCGTCTGTTTTCATTGCAGCAATCTGCCCAAACACTTTCTGAGAAATGTGCGAATGGATTACCAGGCGATTATTGCGGGCACCGTGGGCAAGGAAAACACGTTTGGTACTTGCGTTGGGCTGGTCCGACCCGGCGCCATGACCTTTGCGCGTTTTTCGACCAACGATCGTGCCGGACGCGTGCGCGGATATGTCGGCGGCGGAAAATTTACCGACGATCCGCTCGAAACATTCGGGGGTGCGGGTGTTGTTGAGATTGCCAAGATGCAGAAGCTGTTGCGCTATATTTGCGAGAACGGTTTTGAGCACCATGTCGCAGCGAATTTTTCTTCCGTCGCTGGTGCCATACACGAAGCGGCCACGCGCTATCTGGGCTGGGAGATGTATTGGCACGCAAACTAGGAACTGGATACTGATTCATGGCCATCGTCGCGGGGGTTGATTTCGGCACTCTAAGTGTCCGCGTATCCATAGTGGACAGCGAGCAGGGCATGGTCGCGTCGGCGGTGTCCGAATATCCCTTGCACCGCACGCGCGAAGATCCAGAGCTGGCGACGCAAGCTCACGAAGATCACATGCGAGCGCTGACTCGAGCGACGCACGACGCAATCGAGCAGGCCGGCATTCCAGGAGAACAAATCGAAGCGATCGCGCTCGATACCACCGGTTCTTCCGTCATTCCTGTCGGCGCGGGAATGACCCCTCTCGGTGAGTACTATTTATGGTGTGATCACCGCGCAAAGACCGAAGCCGCAGAAATCACCGAAGTGGCTCACCGTGAGAATCTCGAGGCCATTCGCTGGTGTGGCGGGGTTTATTCCTCCGAATGGGGCTTCGCCAAGCTGCTGCACTGGCTTCGCCATAATCCATCGCAGCGAACGCAGTTCGCAAGCGCCTTCGAACACTGCGACATGGTGGCTGCCACGCTTTGCGGAGTTTCGGATCCCTCTCGAGCCAAGCGCAGCATCTGTGCCATGGGCCACAAATGGCTGTGGCATCCGGATCTCGGCGGGTTACCGCAGGAGGAGTTTCTCGTCAAAGTCGATCCGCTGCTCCGAGGCGTGCGGGAAAAACTGCAAGGCTCCTACGAGACCTCCGACAAAATCGCTGGCACGCTGTCGCCTTTCTGGGCCGAAAAACTTGGCTTGCGCCCCGGCATTCCCGTCCCGGTCGGCGCTTTCGATGCGCACTGGGATGCCATCGGCGCAGGCGCAAAGGAAAAAGACATCGTCAATGTCGTCGGTACATCCACTTGCATCATCGGGATCACTCGCGAGACGAATCTCGTTCCCGGTGTCTGCGGAGTGGTGAAGGGAAGTGTCCATCCTCGATACACCGGCATTGAGGCGGGGCTCTCAGCGACAGGCGACATTTTCGACGCCATCGCCCGGCGCGCGCATACCACGATTTCCGAGTTGAGCGTTGGCCTCGAGAATTACACGGCGGGGCAGACCGGCTTGCTGCGTATGACCTGGGACAATGGGGACCGCACCGTTCTCGTCAACGCAAATCTTCGCGGCGTCACGCTCGGATGGAATCTGCATCACACCGCGCAAGACGAACTGTTTGCTGCGATCGAAGGCACTGCATTTCATACCCGCGTGATACTGGATCGCATGGCCGAGCACGGAGCTCGCATCGAGCGGGTGATCAACGCAGGAGGTATTCCGCAGACGAACCCGGTCCTGAATCAGGTGTATGCCAACGTACTCCGCAGGCCCGTACTGGTGCCGAGCCGAAAGGTCACGAGTCTTGGTTCGGCGATCTTCGCCTTCCTCGCAGCGGGCACATTCCGTTCCATTGAAGAGGCGCAGCAGAAAGTTTGCCCGCCTCACACGGTGTACAACCCGCAGGCCCAAACCGAAAAAACCTACGATCGCCTCTATTCGCTCTATCGGCGGCTATACTTTGACCTGGGTAGACCGAATGCCAGCACCGCCTTCGGCGATGTGCTCCCCGGCCTGATGAGCATCGCCAAAGAAGCCTTTGCTGCACGCCAGGATCGCCGCGAGGTCCAACATCAGGCCCTTAAGGCCTGATAGATTTGGCGCGGTGCATCCCTGCCGAGGACAACCGGAATCCGTCGTGTCTCGAATGCCGGTGCTATGAACAGTTCGGTGACGAAGGAGAATGGAGAACAGATCAGCGAAATCATTTTATGTAGCGGAATTTTGTTTGATATGGACGGCGTGCTTCTCGATTCGACGCCCGCTGTAGCGCGTGTGTGGCACCGATGGGCCATCGAGCACGGATTCGATCCTGAAGAGGTTGTACGCGCGGCACACGGTCGTCCGAGCGTCACGACAATCCGCGAATACCTGCCGGACTCCGATTATGTTTCCGAGAACCGCGAAGTGGAACGCCGCGAAATCGCCGACTTGGACGGAGTTGTTCCCCTGCCCGGTGCGGTTGAATTATTGCAGGCCCTTCCGCGCGATCGCTGGGTCATCGTGACTTCTTGCACGCGCCCGCTCGCTGAAGTCCGGGTCCGCGCGGGGGGGCTGCCTTGGCCCAAGGTCCTGGTCACCTCAGATGACGTCAAGAACGGAAAGCCCGCCCCTGATCCATACCTTCGAGCGGCGGAATTGCTCGGCCTTGCGCCTACGAATTGTTTGGTAATCGAGGATGCGCCTGCCGGAGTCCAGGCTGGAAAAGCAGCCGGGTGTCGAGTCATCGCCTTTTCGACGACGATGCCCGAGATCGAACTTCGGCGTGCCGGCGCGGACTGGCTCGCGAAGGATTGCAGCGCGATCTCGCTGAGGAATCGAGCGGTTCGAGACAGCCCAATCTCGCTATCTCTGCAGCAGGAAAAGCGGGACGCGGATCTGAATCGCTAGCCCTGCGGCCGCAGCACAGAGACACTGATTGAGTGCGCCGGAAATTTCTGCCGGAAATTTGTTCCGACTGCTGGAACAGTGGTCTGTTTCGCTGTCACCTGGGTTGGATGTTCAAAGGTATTCGCCGCATCCAGGTTTGGCCCGTTGATCTCGTGCACATCAGCCGAACCCTGCGGTTTGAAGCCTTCGATGACAATGTCAGCGGAGATGTCCTCTGTCGGATGGCGATTGACGACGGCCAAAGTTAATTTCTGATTTTGCTCGTCTGTCGTTGCTGACACATCCAGATAGGGGACCTCGGGCAATCCTGGAAAAGTGTCGGATCGCACCAACGCATCCAGTGCAACGCTTCCGCAGTGTTCTGCGTATAGCTTCAGGGGGTAGTACGTCGTTTGCAGGACCATTCCCGTTGCGCTCGTCATGAGGGGAGCGATCACGTTCACCAGTTGCGCTACGTCTGCGAGCTTCACCGTTTGGCAGTACCGGTGAAACATGTTGAGGCCTGACGCAATCCAGAGCGCATCCCTCAGATTGTAGACTTCTTCGAGCATGTGATTGTTGCCGCGATGAAACCAGGAACGGAACCAGATATTCCATTCATCGACGGCAATGGCGACGCGCTCTTTCTTGTCCGTTCGAGACATAGCGGCAGTAATGACTGCGTCGAGCGTCTCGACCTGCTTTTCAAACGAATGCGCATCGGCGAACTCCTTGGCCGTGTCTGTGCTGCCGCCGTAGTGGTGCAGAGAAATGTAATCAACGAGGTAGACGAGTTTCTCGAGGACAGGCAGATTCCAATCCACCCCGGGCCCTCCGCAAGCAACGAGCTTGATCGAAGGATCCACCCAACGCATCATCTTTCCAAATTCCAGTGCATCGGCAGCGTAGTCAGCCGCATCTTTGTGGCCGGCCTGCCAGCTTCCGTAAACTTCATTGCCGAGCGCCCAGTACTTCACGTTATACGGCTCCCTGTGGCCATTCTTCTTGCGCAAATTGGCCCAATCTGTATCCGTGGTTGCATTGCAGTATTCCACCCAGTCCGCTGCATCCTGCATTGTGCCCGTGCCCATGTTCACGCAGATGTAAGGTTCCGCACCCAGTTTGCGGCAATACTCGATAAACTCATCGGTGCCGAAGCGGTTTGACTCCTCTTCTTGCCACGCAGTATCCCAGCGTCGCGGCCGTTGGTCTTTTGGGCCGATGCCATCCTTCCAGTTGTATCCGGACGAGAAATTCCCTCCGGGCCATCGCAGGATGGAGACCTGCATCGCCCGCGCCGCTTGCAATACATCGCGTCGAAAGCCTTCGCTATCGGACAGAGGAGATCCCTCATCGTAAATGCCACCGTAAATACAGCGCCCCAAGTGTTCGGTAAAGTTGCCGTAGATATTGCGATCGATCAGACCAATTCTTCGATCAAAGTCCACCTTGATTCTGGCCTTGCCGGCATCTGCATGGGCGGCGGACGTCTGCGGCACCGCTGGTATCAATAAAGGCGCACCAAACGGAACGACCGCAGCTCCCAGGAATGCGGCTGCGCCACTTCTCAATAATTCGCGCCTTGCGATCTCTTTGTTTTTCACGCTCACATCTCCGAAACGCCGGAATCCACGATGACGAAACGCCGGCTTCTTCGAATCGGAAGATCCTGGAGAGAGTGTCTTACGCTGAAAACGTTTACTCGTCAACCCCGGAAATCGGTTCGGCCTGAGAGCGGGTCGAGGCGCTAGGTTTTCTCTTAAAAATAGCTTGCCTCAATCCCCAGAACCTCAGTATAAAGGCCCGGGAATCTGTAGTTCTGTGATTATCGGAGTTTAGTAGAAAACGTTTACTTGTAACTGGGGTGTCCAGTGCGAAAGCCCAGGATCTTCGTCTTTCTGCTGCTAGCCGTTGTACTTGCGTCTGTCCGGGCCGCTCCCAGCCACGCAACCAAGACCAATCCTCCCAAGGTGGGTGCCATGTTATCTGCAGAAGCCTCGTCCATTTTGATCGGCGGTGAACCGGCTGTGACTCTGGTGCGACCCAGGCCAGCCGACCAGAGCAAACCGAGCTTTCTCGAGGCTGCCGTACTCCCCGGTAATGGAATGAATCTGCTTCAGGTAAAGGCGTACTTGCCCGGCAAAGGGGACATCGACTTGCTGGCCGCTCCGAGTTTGCCCGAGGCTAAGAACCTCCTTGAAAACCAGAACGATGCTTTCGGCAATAAGAGTTTCTCGATGGGCGGCGCAATTCTTCTGCCTTATCCAAATCGGATCCGCGGAAAACTTTCCGCCGATGGCAAGACAATCGAGACGATGATTGACGGGAAAATGATGTCGCTTCCGGCAAATTGGAAGGGTAAGAAGCCGGGTGCAGAAGTTCACGCCATGCACGGCTTGATCATGTCTGCTCACTTCGAGGATGTGAAGGAACACAATGGACCGGCGGAGTCGGTTGTCTCCGGTCTCTTCCATGGCGGCAATTTTGATGGACACTGGCCCTCCAAAACGGACGTCGGAGTCCGCGTAACGTTGAAGAGCGATGCTGTGGACCTGATCGTGACCGCAAAGAATGTCGGCAACGAGCGGCTCCCGATGGCCATTAGCTTTCATCCTTATTTTCATTTTCCAAGCGGGCAAAGAGCACAGGCCAAATTGCACGTGCCGGCGGACATGCGCGTCATCGTTAACAACTATGACGACGTGTTCCCAACGGGAAAGATTGTCCCGGTGAAAGGCACGCCATACGACTTCACATCTCCACAGGGTGCGGCCCTGGGGCCAGACCTGTACATGGATGACTGCTTCACCGACGTCAAGAGAGACTCCGCCGGCAACGCTGTCGTCAGTATTGTTGATCCTGAAGCGCACTATGGTCTGCGTCTCATTGCGTTGTCACCTCAGGTGAAAGCATTTCAGGTCTACGCGCCTCCCGACAAGGATTACGTCGTCGTTGAGCCGCAGTTCAATTTGGCGGATCCGTTCAACACCAAAATATGGGGCAAACGGAACACAGGAATGGTGTTCCTGCAACCCGGCGAGTCTGTTTCATGGCACGTCCGGCTGGAGCTCTTTACGCCGGGCCAATAGACTCCGGGGATCCCGGGCTCGGCGATTTCCGCGCAGCATTTGATTCTCGCTGCGGATGAGCGGACTTCAAGGCATGTTTCCGCGGGTCGTAGTGTCGGGAGATTTCCGCAGCGCGAGTACATTCTGATGGCGGAATTGACTTTACGTTAGGGATAAAACAGTCCCGTCGATCGAGGTAAATACCTTAGAATCTGAGGTGACCAGCGGGCCTGTGGCTCAGTTGGAAAGAGCGTCTGCCTTCGAAGCGCGGCCTTCGGCTCCTTGGCCTCTTTGGTTCTATGACCGCAGATACATTTTTACGATTTCGATCACATCCTCGGCGGCTTCTTCGGCGGATTTGGAGTTCCGAGGCATGTGATTCCGAATATGGTCTTCCAGAAGCTCCCCCATGAGGCTGTTGACTGCTCCTCTGGCTGCGGCCAAGCGCTGCAACACATCCGCGCACTGCTCATCCTCGTTCAGGCCACGCAACACACTCTCCAGTTGTCCGATGACCTTTTTTGTCCGGTTTACCAAGTCCAATTTTTCTTTCGATAAGTGTGACATGTTTTCTTGACCTACCCTATAGGGGTATGGTATCAGACAGTCCGATAAAAGCAAATGCCGGTCCGAGAATAGAGAAGGAGCACGGATATTTCAATTCAAGAACCAGAACCTCCAGAACCTGCGAGCAGTAGCTGCTGCCCTGAAGCCGGCGAGAAGCGAGCGCAAGGATAGGGCGTTTCCGACCGGATCCCCTCGCTCTTGAAAAAGAACTAAAGCGAGCGAGTGGGAATCTTCTCAGTTTCCGTAAGGTCCCGCGCGGGCAGCTCGCATAGCCATACGTGCATGTCGGTCTGTCAGTATCCGGTTGTCTGTGAGAGGAGTTGGAACATGCGCGAGCGGGTAACCCAGCGGTGTAACAATGCTGTAAAGTCTTCGGCAGAAACTGCACGATGGTGGAGTCGCGATCCATTGGAGATCCAATGAAACGGGTTCGGCGAGCTGGGTTCATTTCTGTGGCGCTATTGCCGATAACAGGGTTGGTTGTTGCCGGTTGTGGTAACGCAAACAACGCCGCTCAAGCCGGTGCGCCGCCACCGCTTCGGGTCGAGCTTAGGGACCCGAACATTTTCCACGCCGACCACCCGGAACAATTTACGCTGGCCACCGCGGTCGAGCACACAAGTACCTCGCAACTGAAGGTTACCGCTACGATTAACCCGGATATTTCGAGAAGTGTGCCAGTCGTGACGTTAGCAACGGGCCGTGTGGTTGAGATAAAAGCGCGCCTCGGCGACGTGGTTAAGAAAGGGCAGGTGTTGCTACGGGTCGAGAGCGCGGACCTCGCCGGAGCTTTTTCGGACTACCGCAAAGCGGTTGCTGATGAACAACTCGCGCGCACACAGCTTGAGCGTTCCAAGGACCTCTATGGTCGAGGCGCCATCTCTTTGAATGACGTGCAGGTTGCGCAGGACGCTGAGGATAAAGCAAAGGTAGATCTGCAAAACACGACTGAGCGCATACACGTCCTCGGCGGTGAGCCAGACAACCCTAGCTCCATCCTCGATATCCGCGCCCCGATTTCGGGGGTTATCACCGATCAAGAAGTGACCAATGCCGCTGGTATTACCGGTTTGAGCGCTCCTAATCCTTTTACGATTTCGGACCTTTCAACGGTTTGGGTTCTCTGCGACGTGTATGAAAACGACCTTCCAACCGTACGCGTCGGTGATCCTGCCGAGGTTCGTCTGAATGCATATCCAGACAGAACGTTCGCCGGACGGGTCAGCAACATCGGATCAGTTCTCGACCCCAACATCCGCACAGCAAAGGTGCGAATCGAGGTGCGTAATCCCGGAATCATGCGGGTCGGGATGTTTGCTATGGCCACATTCCGTGGGCAAAAAGAGGAACGGTTCGCGGCCGTGCCAGCGACTGCAATTTTGCATTTGCACGATCGCGATTGGGTTTACGTTCCCGCCGGTGACAAGCAGTTCCGCCGTGTGGAAGTGACTGCCGGCGACATGCTTCCTGGAAACGTGCAGGAAATCCTCAGTGGAATTAAGCGTGGCCAACAGGTCGTTGCCAATGCGCTTGAATTTCAGAACACGGTTGAACAGCAATGATTCGCCCCTTTGTCGATTTCGCTCTCAATAACCGCTTTGTGGTGCTCGGTTTGGCCGTAGTTCTTTTCGTCGGGGGAATCATCTCGTTCAAGAGGTTGCCGGTCGAAGCGTATCCCGATGTCGCCAATACCTGGGTTCAGGTGATTACCCAGTGGCCGGGCCGCGCCGCCGAAGAGGTCGAGCAACAGGTCACGATTCCAATCGAAATTCAGATGAATGGGATTCCCTATCTGCTGCACGTAAGGTCAGCCTCGCTGGCCGGGTTATCGGTAGTGAACCTTATTTTCGACGACGATTCGAATAACGACTGGGATCGGCAGAAAGTATTGGAACGACTGTCTGAAGTAACACTACCGCCCAATGTGTCGGCACAAATTGGGCCTGATTTCAGCCCGATAGGCTCCATCTACTGGTACACGATCAAAAGCACAAATCCCAATTACGACCTCATGGATCTCAAGTCGCTGCAGGACTGGGTCATTAACAAATACATTAAGGCAGCGCCGGATGTTGTCGACGATTCATCGTTCGGAGGAATTACGCGCGAGTATCAAGTTCGCGTAGACCCGGACAAGTTGGTTTCCTACGGACTGAGTCTTGCTCAAATCGAGCAACAGTTATCAAACGCAAATGCAAATGGCGGGGGCAGCTTCATTGAGCAAGGCGAACAGCAGGTCAATATTCGCGAGGTCGGTCTAGTCCGGAACATCCAAGACATAGAGAAAACCGTTCTCAAAACCCAAAACGGTACGGCGATACGCATCCAGGATATCGGCACTGTCGCCCAAGGACCGAAGGTCCGGCTTGGCCAAATCGGCTGGGCGATTCATCGTTCCGATGGCGTAGTTGTGGACGATAACGATGTGGTTGAAGGCATCGTCTTCATGCGCAAGGGCGCAGACACGGCCACAACAATGGACGGCATCCACGCGGCCGTCCAAAAGCTCAACGACCGGATCCTTCCTTCCGGCGTGAAGATTGTGCCCTATTTGGATCGCGACGATCTGGTGCATTTTACCACCCATACGGTGCTGCATAATCTCGCGGACGGAATGATCCTCGTGATCATCGTTCTGTTTGTCTTTCTTGGTAACGTCCGCGGCGCGATCATTGTCTCCTTCACGATACCGTTCGCCTTGCTCTTTGCTGCAATTTGCCTGGACGCTCGGCATATTTCCGCCAACCTGCTGTCTTTGGGAGCGTTGGATTTCGGGATGGTGGTCGATGGTGCCGTGGTAATGATCGAAAACATTTCTCGCCATCTGAATCGCCCGGAACAGGATCACCGCACCCCTATGGAGCGGATTCGGGAGGCCGCGCATGAGGTCCAGCGTCCTGTCTTTTATGCCATCGCCATCATCATCACCGCGTATATGCCGATTTTTACCCTGCAGCGCGTCGAAGGGAAGTTGTTCAAGCCGATGGCTTGGACGGTGGCGTTTGCACTACTTGGCGCTTTGATTTTTTCCATGTTGGTTGCTCCTGCACTGGCCAGCATTCTTTTTCGCTCGGGCGTAAAGGAATGGAGGAATCCTGTGATGGTCTATCTGACGGACCGCTACCGTCACGGCGTCACATGGACGATCCGCCATCGCTCAGTCACCGTAGGGACGGCCATCCTTTTGGTTGTGCTGTCCGTGTTTTTGGGTTTCTCAGGGGTGATTGGCTCGGAGTTTCTTCCGCATCTCGATGAAGGGGCACTTTGGGTTCGAGGGACGCTGGCGATGAGCGTCGGTCCAACCGATAGCGGGCGCGTCGCGGAAAGAGCTCGCGAAGTGCTTTGCTCTTTTCCTGAAGTGCCTCGCGTGGTGAATCAGATTGGACGCCCGGATGACGGCACGGACACGACTGGATTCTTTGATATGGAGTTCTTCGTGGATTTGTTGCCGAAGGGACAGTGGCGGCCCGTATTCCGCCAGAACAAGGACCTGCTAATTGCAGCTATGGATCGCGAACTGGAGAAGATTCCGGGGGTGTTTTGGGGATTCTCGCAGCCGATCTCGGACAATTTGGAAGAAGCAGTGAGCGGAGTGAAAGGTGCGCTTGCCGTCAAGATTTACGGCGATGATTTGAAGCAATTGGAGAATACCGGGGACCAGATCGTTGAGGTAATGCGCAAGATTCGAGGCGTGGAGGACTTAGGAATGTTCCGCGTCCTCGGCCAGCCGAACCTCAACTTTGAAGTTGATCGGGACCAGGCGGCACGCTACGGGATTAACATTTCCGATGTGCAAGATGCCATTCAAACTGCCGTGGGAGGGAACGCACTGACTCAAGTACTTGTTGGGGAACAGCGATACGATTTGGTTTTGCGCTATCTCCCTCAATACCGGGACACGCAGGAGGCGATCGAGAGAATCCGGCTTGTGGCACCGAGCGGCGAGCGTGTCTCGCTGGCACAGTTGACTAAGGTAACCGAGACGGATGGGGGGTCGGAAATCTATCGAGAGAACAATTCACGCTATGTCGCTGTCAAATTCAGCGTGCGCGGTAGGGACTTGGGAAGCACGGTCAGAGAGGCAATCCGAAGAGTCAACTCACAGGTCAAGCTGCCAACGGGTTACACGCTGGACTGGGCGGGAGAATATGAAAGCCAGCAGCGATCGCAACGCCGGTTAATGATCATTTTACCCGCCACTCTTTTGGCGATCTTCATCATCCTCTACATCATGTTCAATTCCGTTAAATGGGCGCTGCTTATCATCACAAACGTCGCAATGGCGCCTTTGGGAGGACTGCTGGCCCTGCTTGTGACGGGCACGAACCTCAGCGTATCCTCGGGCGTCGGTTTCCTCGCCCTTTTTGGAGTATCGGTGCAGACGGGTGTGATTATGGTCGAGTACATCAATCAGCTTCGCGCGAGGGGATACACGATTCAAAAATCAGCGGTCGAAGGGGCTGTTCTCAGGCTCCGCCCCATTGTGATGACCATGCTAGTAGCGACTCTGGGTTTGTTGCCAGCGGCGCTCTCACACGGGATCGGATCCGACTCCCAGCGGCCTTTCGCAATCGTCATTGTCGGGGGCTTGATCTCCACGCTGATGATCAGCAGCTTCCTGCTCCCGACGCTGTACACATGGTTCGCGAGACCTGGTGATGTGCTCCCTGAGCCTGGGACGGAAGGAGCCGTATAGGAGCCGTTGAGAGACATGAACAGGGCGGATGTGGTTCGCGTCATCCAGGAGATTGGCGTCATCCCCGCGATCAGGGTGTCCTCGGCGGAGGACGCGCATTTCGCTGCCGACACCGTGGCCAAGGCCGGTATTCCCATTGTCGAGATCACGATGACGGTTCCTGAGGCGTGTAAATTGATGACCCATCTCGTGCGGCATCATCCCGACATCGTTGTGGGCGCGGGAACCGTTTTGAATACAGAAATGGCCGGGAACTGCCTGGATGCCGGAGCTGATTTTCTGACGAGTCCCGGTCTCAATCAGAAAATCGTCGATTTTGCCGCCCAGAAGGGAATCGCCGTGCTGCCGGGCGCTTTGACGCCTACGGAAATAATCACGGCATGGGAAGCTGGTGGCGACTACATCAAAGTCTATCCTTGCGCTGAGCTTGGCGGTGACAGGTACATCAAAGCTTTGAAGGCGGCACTGCCGCAGATTCCGCTGATCGCGGCAGGCGGTGTAAATCAACATACGGCGTCGGGCTATATTCTGGCGGGTGCTTCAGCCATCGGTGTGGGTACCGAACTGATTCCGAAGGACGCAATCGAGAAGCGCGAGTCCGAGCGAATTCAGGAGCTCGCCCGGAGGTTTCTCACTGCCGTGAAGGAAGCCCGCGACCGGCTGTCCCCGACGGAAAGGGCCAAGTCGGCCAGGACGAATTTCCTGAATCTCGACAAGGACCCGGCGAAATTGTAGAGGGCACCTTTGTCGGGTTTGATATGGGAAGAATCGGCCAGGTTTCCAGCCGGATCGCGGGCGGATTGTCAGGAAACAAGAAGTAATCCGGCTCTTTCCGGCTTGTACGTGCTCGGGCGAAACCACCGCTCGATAGGGACCGAAGTCACTCAACGCTGGGTGCCAGGTCTCCGGGCTCGGGCCGAACCTGTAGTAGCCTATTCGACCGTTATGGCTGAAACAGTCCAGCAACTTCGCGATTTGATCGCCCAATCTCACTGGGCCGCGGCAACGGAACTGCTTGATCGGCTCAAGCCGGATGAAGCGGCCCCTGCGCTCCTGTCTCTTCCCTTCGAGCAACAGCTCGTCTTGTTTCGCCGTTTGCCAATGGATGTTGCGGCCGAGTTTGCGGGCGAATTCCCGTATTTTCACGCTTACGCTCTGCTCTATTTCCTGCCGAACCAGCAGCGCGCGGCAATCGTTAATGCCATGGACCCGGGCGACCGCTACCAGTTCCTGGATGCGCTGCCCGAGGAGGCGTGGCAGCACGTGATGAAAACGCTGGATGCCGCGCACCTCGAGTCCGCTTCTTCGGGCGCGACAACACTCGAAGCGGAGAAAGAGGCGGCGCCGGCGCTGGCGCATCCGGAACTCGCGCCAATTATCGAGGCTCGGCAAATCGAAAAGTATTTTCAGCAACCGGAAGGAAGAGAAATTCAAGTTGTCGCGCCGATGGACCTAGCGATCAAGCCGAATACGATTTTGGCGCTGCTCGGTCCTTCCGGCTCCGGCAAATCCACGATACTGAGGATGCTTTCGGGGCTTGTGCCGCCGTCAAAAGGAGAAGTGCTTTGGCACGGGCAGCCTTTGGCGAAGTCGCAGCCGAATGTTGCGATCGTGTTCCAAAGCTTCGCGCTATTTCCGTGGCTCACTGTGGTTGAAAACGTGGAGGCACCACTTGTCGCGCGTGGCGTCGCTCATGCCGAGCGGCACACCGAGGCGCTGAAGGCCCTAGATGCGGTGGGATTAAGCGGTTTCGAGACGGCGTACCCGAAGGAGTTGTCCGGGGGCATGAAACAGCGAGCAGGGTTTGCGCGCGCGCTCGCCGTCGACCCGGAAGTCCTGTTCATGGACGAGCCGTTTTCCGCACTCGATGTTCTGACCGCGGAAAACTTGCGGCGCGAAGTGATCACGCTTTGGTCGCAGAAGAAAGACTCCACACGCAGCATTTTTCTGGTAACACACAACATCGAAGAGGCTGTACTGCTGGCGGATCGAATCGTTGTGCTGGGAGCAAACCCGGCTACAATCCGCGCCGATTTCTCTATTCCCCTGACACACCCGCGAGACAGAAAGTCGGCGGCGTTTCTCACCTATGTTGATTACATCTATAAGGTCATGACGCAGCCACAACTGCAGCTTGCGCCTCCTACGCCCGAGGCGGCACAGGCCAAGCACGGCTGGCAAATGCTTCCGCATGCGCGGCCGGGCAGCATTGCGGGTTTGCTCGAGTTGCTCATCGGCCGTGGCGGAGAAGAGGATCTTTACCATGTGGCGGAGGAGCTTCAGCTCGAAGTTGACGACCTGCTTCCAATCATCGAGGCGGCGACGCTGCTGGGCTTCGCGACGGCGCACGAAGGCGACGTGAAGGTCACCGACGTGGGACGGGCGTTCGCTGAGGGCGACATTCCCCGCCGCAAAGCGATATTCCGGGAAGCGGCGCTGGCTCATGTGGCTCTTCTACAAAGAATGAAGTGCGCACTCGACGCGAAGCCCGGTCACGTCATGCCGCTGGAATTTTTCCACGATCTTCTGGACGAGCATTTCACCGAACCAGACGTCGTCAAGCAGATGGAAACCGCGCTGAACTGGGGACGCTATGCCGAGATCCTCAGCTACGATCGCACGAGCGACACCATCGGGCTGCAGTCGGACGAACCGCTCGAAGGCGAAGACGTTCTGGCAGATAAATGAGCGCACAGGAGCAGCCACAGCCTGCCAAGGCGTTCGCCTGGGGGCTCTTTCCTCACGCGGCTCCGTCACTGCTTAAGGACCTGCCGATTTTTGTAGCTTCTTTCTCCGTGTTCTACGCGTTTCTGGCTGTGGCGCACTACTGGCTCACTCCGCTAACGGCGCAAGCCGAAATCGATCTGCGGCCAAGCGCGTTACCGCGGTACGCGATGTTCTCGATCATTCGTATCGTCATCGCATATGCCGTCAGCCTGATTTTCAGCGTCACGTATGGCTATGTTGCGGCATACAACGCGAAGGCAGAGCGCTTCCTGATTCCGCTGCTGGATACGTTGCAATCCATTCCGGTGCTGAGTTTCCTGCCGGGCGTGATGCTTTCGATGGTCGCCTTGTTCCCGCGGCGACAATTTGGAATCGAGCTTGGGTCGATCCTGCTGATTTTCACCGGACAGGCGTGGAACATGACGTTCAGCTTTTACTCGTCGCTGAAGTCCATTCCGCAGGAAATGCGCGAAGTCGCGCAAGTGTATCGCTGGAGTCCATGGCAAAAATTTATGCGAATGGAGCTTCCCTTTTCCGCAATCGGGCTTGTGTGGAACTCCATGATCTCGGTGGCCGCCGCGTGGTTCTATCTGATCGCATGCGAGATGTTCGTCCTGCGGAACCAGGATTTTCGCATTCCGGGACTCGGCTCGTATCTGCAAACGGCCGCGAACGCCGCGGACATGAAGGCGATCATCTCGGGGCTGGCGGTCATGATCGGCGTAATTGTGGCGATGGACCAGCTGATCTGGCGGCCGGTGATCGCCTGGTCGGCGAAATTCAAGTTCGAGCAGGTCGCTGACGCGCAGGCTCCGCATTCGGCCGTTCTTGAGCTGTTAAGAAGCTCCCGGGTGTTGCCGTTGATCGGCCGCGTGTTCGTCAGCCCGGTGCGCGAATACCTCGATCTGCGGCTTGCAAGAAGCTGGGGGCATCATCTCGAGACTCCTCGCGAGGAGAGCGCCGCGCGATGGCTCTCCTACGCAAGCGCAGGCGCCGTCTTGCTTGCGATGGCATATGCCGTTGTGAAGATGACCGGGCTGGCTGCGTCGGTGACGGGCTCTGAGCTGCGAGGCATCTTCATCGGAGGCGGCGCGACGCTCGCGCGAGTCGAAGTGACTCTGCTGCTGGCGGGTCTATGGACCGTTCCCGTCGGCGTCATGATTGGGTCGAACGCGAAGCTGTCGGCTGCAGTCCAGCCCATCGTTCAGATTATAGCGTCTGTCCCGGCTACGGCGCTTTTTCCGATTATCGTTCTTCTCCTAGCGCGCGGCGGCGGAGGGCTCGGGATTGGGTCGATCGTGCTCATGCTTCTCGGAACGCAGTGGTACGTTCTGTTCAACGTGATTGCCGGGGCGATGGCCTTGCCGACGGACTTGAAAGAAGTCTGTGGAGTTTTCCGTTTCGGCAGGCGGGAACAGTGGCGAAAACTAATCTTGCCGGGAATCTTCCCATTCCTGATCACGGGTTTTGTGACCGCGTCAGGCGGCGCGTGGAACGCCAGCATCCTAGCGGAATATTTCCATCTGAATGGCCACACTTATTCGACAATTGGGTTGGGCGCGGTGGTCAGCGCCGCAGCGGACACGGGCAATTATCCGGTGCTTCTGGTCGCGACGATGCTGATGACAATCATCGTGCTAACGACCAACCGGCTCGTCTGGCGGCGCCTGTACAGGCTGGCCTCGACCAGATTCAGACTGGAGACATAGAGGCAGATGTGAAGCTCTTAAGTGCTTTGCGATCAGCGATGAGGGTGGTGGCGTGGCCGGGATCGAGCCTACGACCCCCCTTGCTCGCGAAGCGGAAAACCAAGTTTATCAAGTCTTGCCGGAGCCGACCTAACCAGCTTAGAAGTAGCGAGCTGTGACCCGTTTTTCTCTTTTTTATTCGCTTTCTTTCGCAAATCGCCGGCCTTTGCAGCGACTTGTTCTACGTTCTTCCTACGACAGGCTGTCAGAGGCTACTCGTGCCGAAGCGCGACCATGGGGTCGACGCGCATGGCGCGGCGGGCGGGCACATAAGCAGCGATCAAACCGACCGCAATCATTATTGCAGCGGCAACGACAATCGGGAGGGGGGCCGCGACTGGCAGACCGGAGATCAGGCTTGCGGCCGCGCGTTCTACCCCGAACGCAAGGGGTGCTCCGATGGCGAAACCCACACAGACCATCCACAGCGCGTCGCGAAGGACCATGCGCATCACCTCAGTTCCTGTTGCGCCGAGCGCCATGCGAACGCCGATCTCATGCGTGCGCCGGGCGACCGTGTACGCAAGAAGTCCGCACAGGCCGATGGCTGCAAGGAGCGCGCCGAGCGCGCCGAACCCTGCGGAAAGCGCTGCAATCAACCGCTCGGGAACGATAGTCGAATCGATCTGCGCGTTCATCGTGATAATCCGAGCGATGGGAACACGGTTCAACCAAGCGGCCTCGGTTTGGCGAACCGCGCTGACAACTCCATCAGGGTCGATTCTCGTGCGGATCGCCAGCTCGGAACCAATGAAGGCTTGCTGAAGCAGATCCGGATAAACCGTGGGCGGCGCAGGTTGCTGGAGGTCGTTGTATTTGGCGTCGCGGACGAGTCCGACCACCTCATAGGTCTTTTCGTCTTTCGTATTCCACAAGCTGATGTGGTTCAGGGTGATGTGTCTTCCGATGGGGTTTTCGTTTCCGAAGCAATCGCGAGCAGCGGCCTCGTTAATGATGGCGACAGGAGAGCCCGGCTGATCGAGTGCCGAAAAATCGCGGCCGGCGAGAAATGGTGTGCCATACGTCGCGAAGTAATCCGGGCCAACGTAATTGATGAAAGCCTGGGCCTGTTTTTCAGGATGCTCCTCCGTCAATAGAAACGCGCCCACGTGGGGTCCTTCCATCGGGCTCAGGCCACTGAAGGTGGCTGAGCTCACGCCGGGAATGGCGTCGAGCCGCATCACCAAGCTTTGCGAGAGCCGCGCGAATTGTGCGGCGTTGTAGCCGCTTTGCGCAGTATCTAGAGAGACCAGCAGCAGATGATTGGGCTCGAATCCCAGATTCAGATTGCGAAGATGCGCCAGATATCCCACAAACAGGCCAGCCGAGCTCACCAGCACCAGGGAGAGCGCCACCTGTGAAGCGACCAGGCCCTTGCCGAACAGCCGCCGGGACTTTGTTTCTCCGATGCGCGATGCCTGTTGCAGCGCGGACGCCGGTGTCGTGTTCGATGCGCTCAGAGCGGGCGCCGCTCCACACAGAAGGCCCGCCAGTAGCGCGATCACTAGCGTGAACAGCAGCACGTGCGCATCTGGGTTGGTTAGGGCCCCAAAATGCAGCGGGGCCGCCGCGATGAACCGGCCTGACGCGAATACCCTGGCCAGTGCGAGATCTGCGAAGTAGGCAAGAAAGATGCCGATCGCGCCCCCAACCAGCGACAGCAATAGCGATTCGGTGAGCGTTTGCCGCAGCAACCGGCCCCGGCCAGCACCCAGGCAGACACGCACGGCCATTTCGTGCTGGCGCGATGCTCCGCGCGCCAAGAGCAAACCCGCCAGATTCGCGCAGGCGAGGAGCAGCAGCACGGCCACGATAGCCATCAAGACCGTGAGCGGCGTCAACACCATCTGGCTCAACGGCGTCGAAACGCCGTCTCCCGCAGGCTCAATTCGCAATTGCATTCCCTTCACGAATGGCCCCGCGTCAGGTGCATTCACGGCTCTTTCGAACACTACAGCCATTTCCGCTCGCGCTTGTTCCAAGGCAACGCCTGGTTTCAGCCGCGCCAACAGTCCGAAGGGACCTCCTCCGGGGCCGAGCGATGCGGCCCACCAAATGTCTTGTTGCGCTTCGTCGCTGAGTCCGTAAAACCCGCGTTGCGCCACGCCGATGACGGCCAGGGGAGGATCGTCATTGATGACGATTTTTTTCCCGATGATTCCAGGATCCAGACCGAATCGGGACTTCCAGAACGACCAGCTGATGACGGCTACAGGAGCGTGATCTCCGGTGTGAACATCTTCGGGGCCGATCAAGCGTCCGGCTGCGGGTCGCACGCCGAGCGCCTGAAAGAAGTTCCCTCCTACCGCTCCGCCAAACACCGTCTGCGGCGGCAGCTTATCGCCGTGGACGGTGAAAAAATTCATGCCCGCGACGATCAGCTCCGAGAAGGCATGGTTGCCATCGCGGATGATCTGATAGGCGAACCACGGGAAACCGTTGAACCCAGGTTCAGGCTCGCCGGGACCGTGGTGGAGAAGTTCGACGAGCTGCCCTGGATCTCGCACCGGGAGAGTACGCAACATCAGGCCGTTGACCATGGTGAAGATAGCTGTGTTGGCACCGATGCCGAGGGCGAGAGTGAGCACGGCCACAGCCGTGAAGCCCGGAGACTTGCGCAGCATGCGGAGAGCGAAGCGGAGGTCTTGTAGGAGCGATCCCATATAACCTCACCCCTTCGGAACCAAAAGTACGCGCCGATTGTACTGCGAAGAATTATGACCGTTCTAGGCGTTCGATGCACCGGTTTTGAACGCAATGACGCGAGCTAGGTGGGCACAAAATTGGGCACAATGGGAAGCAGCCTGCTCAGTTGCCGGTTGCGGAAAATGCTGCAAACGCTATACAGTGAGTAAATTACGTACGACGCGCCCGTAGCTCAGTTGGAAAGAGCGTCTGCCTTCTAAGCAGAGGGTTGGGGGTTCGAATCCCTCCGGGCGCGCCACTTTTCAAAAAATCGCAGGCACTTGTGGCAGGGCGTTCCGGTGTTTCGAAAAATTTCGAGCTGGCCAGTGCCAATCAGTATGCCAGTTCCGCACCTGCTGCACCCCTCTGCTCGTGGCCATCGTGGCAAACGGCCACCAATGATTTCGCCACTAAGACAGACTAACGGCCGAGACAATTGCCCCAGAACGCGTCCCAGGCTCGATCATGAAATCGACTCCAACTACGGCTCACCATAAACTCCAAGTGATCGCGCGATGGCAGCGAGCCGCCGGTCGGTGCTCCAGAGCAGCACGTTTTCCAATGCCGCCGACGCCAGCAGATGTACGTCGACCCAGCCAACACCACGACCCATGAGGTGATGCCGCTCGACGAACGTCATCACTTCCTCATTCTCCACGATCGGCACGGAGGGTAGTCTCCGGAGCAATTGCAGGATCTCAGAGCGGTGGCGTATGGATCCGCACGCCAATTCGCCGATAATAAAAACATGGCAGTGAACTTCGGCGCGATGAAGAAGCGAGATGAGCCCGAGTTGGCCATGGCGCAAATGCTCCACCCAGATTGAGGTATCGACAAGCATCAGCCGCTGGCCGGAAGGGCCCGAGGACGGCGGCGGCGAATCTTCCGCAGACGCGGCTCGCTGCCACCCATTGCCGCCAGCCTTTTGGCACTCTCACGGGCGACCAGGGCTTCCAGTCCGGCGTGAACCACAGCAGTCTTCTCCGTGATACCGCTGAGCCGTGCCGCTTGCTTGAGGAGGTCATCGTTAATGTTCAAAGTCGTGCGCATATGCATCAGTATGCATGATTCATGCATACGATTTCAAGGGGCAGGAAAAGGGTAGGCCGCTGCATTTGTCCTTCACACTCCAAGGTGGGCGTTGTCGCGAACTCACTCACTCTCCTGCGACGCGAACACGTCCCGCGAACCTCCAAAGTCCAGCCTATGGCAAGCTTGGCACAAATTCGTTGAGAAAAGTTCTATAAAAGGAGAAGTCAAGAAAAAAAAGAATCCCCTTCGGCTGGCGGGTCATGGTCCGGCTGAGATCCTTCGTGATCGTCAGATAACTGCGCACCAGCTCCTTCAGCGTTCGCAGGCCGTGGTCTCCGTGATAAACCGGGCGCAGTTGGTTGTTCTGCAAGAGTTCGGCGAGCTTCCGCGCATCGACACGGTCGTTCTGTTTACCCTCCAGCAACAAGGCATTCCGGCGCGGATCGCAGACCACCACTCTTGTCACGCGGGGCTTCGGCAGATCGTACAGCCAGGCGGCCCAGGTCCCTTCTTCAAAGGTGACCAGCACCTCTCCGCGCATTACCACCTTGCCGGCAGCATTTCGGACCGCCATCGAAATGCTTTCCTTGTGCACATCCATGCCGATATACTTGGTGCTATCCATTGAGGGCGCTCCTTTCTGTAGGGATTGAGACAAGCACCCAAACCCCTACTCCAAAAGGCGCGCCCTTTTATATTGCGTTCTAAGATCGCCCCCTTGGGCGCCATTCTCTTGCGGGTACAGTGAGCCTTCGCGGGCTCCTACTGTATGATTGACTCCGTGCTTCTTTTCAGCCGCTTGGGTACGGTAAGTCGTCACCGCAGCCAAGAAACCCGAGTACGCGCCCAAGCGTCTTAAACTGCGAGTACATTTGAGGCCTATGTAACATATAGGGCCGCTAGCTCGGTTGTACCACCGCAACTGGCGCGCGGTTCTCACAAAGAGGCAATGCAGCAGAGCCTTATCTTGTAGGAGCTGACAAATGGGTCCGCGCCAAACCATCGAAACACATTCTGTCGAGAATCGCACCTCATCTCTGTCTCAGGAGCTTGCGCGTCCATCGCACAACAAACACCGCTGGTGGGTCTGGCTCCTAATCCTTGCAGTCTTGGGTGTCGCCGTGTGGTACTTCCGTGGAGTAGCTCAAAAGCAGTCCGAAAAATCAACCGCGTCGGCACGCACGAGACTGGGCAATCAAGCGACTCCGGTGTCCATAGCAACTGCTAATGAAGGCAACCTGCCCGTCTACTACACCGGGCTCGGTACCGTCACAGCATTCTACACGGTCACAGTTCACACGCGCGTTGATGGTCAGATCATGAAGGTCTATTTCAAGGAAGGGCAGTTCGTGCAGCAGGGAGAACCCCTCGTCGAGATTGACTCGCGTCCATACCAGGTTCAACTCGAACAGGCTCAAGGCCAGTTGGCCAAGGACACTGCTGCTCTTCACGACGCTACGATCGATTTCAATCGAGACACAGCACTTTCTTCTGAAGGCATCATCCCGAAACAGCAACTCGACACGCAAACGTCCGCTATGGAGCAGGCGAGGGGCGCGACCGTCGCCGACCAGGGTGCAATTGACACTGCGAAACTTGACCTTGCCTATTGCCACATTACGGCTCCCATTAGTGGTCGAATCGGCTTGCGCCTGGTGGATCCGGGCAACATCGTTCATGCTGCCGATACAACTGGTTTGATTGTGATTACCCAGCTTCAGCCCATCGCAGTAATCTTCACGCTTCCTCAGGATGAATTGCCCGACGTCTATAAGGAGTTGCGCGCCCACGACCGCTTGCCGGTCGACGCATATGACCGCGACGATACCTCCAAGATCGCCAGCGGTTTTTTGCAGACCATGGACAACCAGATTGACACGACTACCGGAACGTATAAGCTCAAGGCCGTCTTCGACAACAAAGACAGCGCGCTGTTCCCGAATCAGTTTGTCAACATCCACCTGCTCGTTGATACCAAGCGCAACATGACGATCATTCCAGCCGCTGCGGTCCAGCGTGGGCCGCAGGGGAACTACGTTTACGTCGTGAACGGAAATAGCGTGAAAGTTCGCGAGGTGAAAGCAGGTCTGACGGACGGAAACTCAATTGCAATCGACAGTGGCCTACAGCCTGGCGACGAAGTTGTAACAGATGGTCTCGATAAGCTGACGGACGGCAGTAAGATCGAAGTCCGCAGCCCTACAGGCGGGACGCCTGGTTCGAAGAAGGGCCAACAGTCTCCAACCATGAAGAACATGAGCGCACCCATACAAACACCTCGCAAGCCGAGACCCACAGGCCAACCAAAATGAGCCCGTCTCGGCCGTTTATTTTGCGGCCCGTTGCCACCAGCTTGCTGGTGGTCGGATTAATGCTGGGCGGCCTCGTCGCATACAAGCAGTTGCCCGTTTCAGCATTACCGGAAGTCGATTATCCGACGATCCAGGTCGAAACGTTCTTACCCGGAGGAAGTCCGAGTGTCATGGCGTCTTCCGTAACGGCGCCTCTCGAGCGTCAATTTGGACAGATCCCCGGCCTGAACCAGATGACGTCGACCAGTTCGTTTGGCAGCTCAATTGTTACACTGCAATTCGTTCTTGATCTGAACATCGACGTCGCCGAGCAGGAAGTGCAGGCATCGATCAACGGAGCCGCACAACTCTTGCCTCCCAACCTGCCGAATCCGCCGATCTACAACAAGATCAATCCAGCGGACACGCCCATCCTCACGCTTGCGCTCACGTCGAAAACGTTGCCTCTCACGAGTGTCGAAGATCTCGCGGACACGAATTTGGCGCAGAAGATCTCGCAGTTAACTGGAGTGGGACTCGTCAGCATCAGCGGCGGCGAGCGGCCTGCGGTGCGAATCCAGGCGAATCCCACCGAACTTGCGTCTTATGGCCTCAGTTTGGAAGACCTGCGCACTGCTCTCAGCCAGGCCAACGTAGATCAAGCCAAAGGCAACTTCGAAGGCCCCCGCCAGGAATACACGATCGGCGATAACGATCAGCTTGTTTCCGCCGACCAGTACAAGCCCATCATTATTGCGTACCGCCATGGCGCGGCTGTTCGCCTCAGCGATGTGGCCACGGTCATTGACGGCGCGGAGAATACCGAAGAGGCTGCCTGGGCCAACGAAGAGCCGGCCATCATCCTTAATATCCAACGGCAGCCGGGCGCAAACATCATCAGTGTAGTCGATAGCGTCAAAGCGCTCCTGCCGCAACTGGAAGCGTCTTTGCCGTCGGGCATACAGGTTACCCCGCTTACGGATCGAACGATCACCATTCGGTCATCTGTTTCAGACGTTCGGTTTGAATTAATCCTGACCATTTGCCTGGTCATCATGGTGATTTTCCTTTTCCTACGCAGCATCTCAGCCACGATTATCCCAAGCATTGCTGTACCGCTTTCGATTGTCGGCACCTTCGGCGTGATGTATCTGCTCGGCTACAGCCTGAACAATTTGACTCTGATGGCGTTGACCATTTCGACTGGTTTCGTGGTCGATGACGCCATCGTAATGATCGAGAACATTAGCCGGTTTATTGAGCAGGGCGAGTCGCCCCTGGAGGCCGCGCTCAAAGGCGCCGAACAGATCGGTTTCACGATTCTTTCGCTGACGGTTTCCCTGATTGCCGTGCTGATCCCGCTTCTTTTCATGGGCGACGTTGTGGGCCGGCTCTTCCGTGAATTTGCGATAACACTGGCCGTGACGATTCTCGTTTCGGCAGTTGTTTCGCTGACGCTTACGCCCATGATGTGTGCCAAATTGCTAAAGCACCGGCCCGAGCACGAACAAAGCTGGTTCTATCGCACTTCCGAGCGCTGGTTTGACGCCGCCATTGCGTATTATGGGCGGACCCTCAAAGTTGTTCTGCGCTATCGCACCACCACGCTGATTGTCACCTTCGCCACCCTCGTCGCCACCATCTTGCTCTACGTCTACGTCCCCAAAGGCTTCTTCCCGGTCCAAGACACGGGAGTCATCATGGGAATTTCCCAGGCCCCGCAGGATGTTTCTTTCCAGGCCATGTCGCAGCGGCAACAGCAACTCGACCACATCATTCTAGAGGACCCGGCCGTCGACAGTCTTTCGTCTTTCATTGGAATCGACGGCACGAATATCACGCTCAATAGCGGCCGCGTTCAGATCAACTTGAAAGACATCAGTGCTCGCAACCACGTTTCCGCGTCCGATATCATCACGCGACTCGAACCGAAGCTGAATCAGGTCGACGGAATCACCCTTTACATGCAGCCGGTTCAGGACCTCACAGTCGAAGACCGCGTCAGCCGTACAGAATTTCAGTACAGCATGGAGGATGTCGACGGGACCGAGCTGGCGAAGTGGACTTCGCGAATGCTCGCTAAGATGGAAACTTTGCCGGAGCTGCGCGACGTCGCCAGCGATCAGCTCAACGACGGCTTGCAGGCCAGTCTCGTCATCGATCGCGACACGGCGTCACGCCTTGGCATTCTTCCGCAGACAATTGATGATATCTTGTACGACGCCTTCGGCCAGCGCCTGGTATCGACGATATTCACCCAGCTGAATCAGTATCATGTCGTCGAGGAAGTGCTGCCCAATTTTCACCAGGACCCGAGCGGCCTCCAAAACATTTTCGTGAACTCTTCGACGGGCCAACAGGTTCCTCTCAGCGCGTTCACGCGCGTGCAGCAAGTCACGTCCCCCCTGATCATCGAACACCAAGGCCAGTTCCCGGCGGTTACGCTTTCCTTCAACCTGGCGCCGGGAGTGTCACTGGGCAATGCCGTGAACGCCATCAATGCTGCGAAACAGCAACTCAACATGCCCGCGAGCGTCGAAACAAGCTACGAAGGTACCGCGGCCTCGTTCCTGAATTCGCTTTCCAATGAGCCTTTGCTGATTCTTGCCGCTGTCGTCGTCGTGTACATCGTCTTGGGTGTCTTGTACGAGAGCTACATCCATCCAATCACAATCCTGTCCACGCTTCCCTCGGCTGGCGTTGGCGCGATACTCGCGCTCCTGATCTGCCGCGAGGAATTCAGCGTTGTGGCCTTGATTGGATTAATCCTCCTGATCGGCATCGTAAAAAAGAATGCCATCATGATGATCGACTTCGCGCTTGAGGCAGAACGAAAAGAAGGGAAGCCCGCCCTCGACGCAATCTACGAAGCCTGCTTGCTGCGCTTTCGGCCTATCATGATGACGACTATGGCGGCGCTGCTCGGCGGTTTGCCTCTGGCGCTGGGCACGGGCATGGGTTCTGAACTGCGGCGTCCGCTTGGCGTCACGATTGTCGGCGGCCTTCTGTTGAGCCAGTTGCTTACTCTCTATACCACGCCGGTGGTTTACGTGGCCTTCGATTGGGTCGCGGACCGCTTGCGAGCGCATATACACGCTCCCGCAGAGGAGCCTGCCGGGGACTAATTCGTGAATATCTCCGCAAACTTTTCGGCGCCCTTCATCAAACGCCCCGTGGCGACCTCTCTGCTCACTGCCGCTGTTTTTCTCGCGGGGGTTCTGGCATTTAACTATCTTCCTGAAGCCCCACTGCCGCAGGTTGATTTCCCCACGATTTCTGTGGGGGCGAACCTGCCAGGCGCAAGTCCTGAGACGATGGCATCGGCTGTGGCAACCCCTCTTGAGCGGCAGTTCGGTCGAATCGCCGGCGTGACGCAAATGACCTCGTCAAGCTCGCTCGGCTCGACCAACGTGACGCTGCAGTTTGATCTGAATCGCAATATCGATGCCGCTGGCCGCGACGTACAAGCGGCCATCAACGCGGCTCGCAGTCAGCTTCCCGCCAACCTTCCGGGAAATCCCACCTATCGCAAGGTCAATCCAGCGGACGCGCCCATCATGCTGCTCGGGCTCACATCGACGAATATTTCACGCGGTGACGTTTACGACGCCGCTGATTCAATCCTGGCCCAAAAGGTTTCGCAGATCCCGGGTGTGGGCCAGACGTTCGTATGGGGAGGCGCGCAGCCGGCTGTCCGCGTTGACGTCAATCCGAATCAGATCAGCAGCTACGGCATCAGCCTCGAGCAGGTACGAACCGCACTTTCGAATGCAAACGCCCACAGCCCGACGGGCTCTGTCTCCAATGGGCTCACAACCTACCAGTTCTACACGACGGATCAGCTTTTCACCGCGGACCAATACCGGCCGTTGATCGTCGCTTGGGTGAACGGTGCTCCCGTGCGTTTGTCGGATATCGCCACCGTCACGGATTCAGTCTCGAATATCCGCAATGACGGGATCTCGAACGGCGATCCGGCAATCATGATCGCGGTCTTCCGCCAGCCGGGGGCCAATATCATCCAGACCGTGGACAGCGTTCGAGCGGAGCTCCCCGTTTTGCAGGCGTCCATCTCGCCTTCCATCCATCTCAGCGTAATTCAGGACCGCTCGCCCACGATTCGCGCATCCATTCATGACGTGGAAATCACGCTCCTCATATCAATTATTCTGGTCGTGCTGGTCGTTTTTGCATTCCTGCGCAACGCTTGGGCGACCGCGATCCCTAGCATTTCTGTCCCATTGTCACTCGTCGGCACGTTTGGCGTGATGTACTTGTGCGGCTACAGCATCGACAACCTGTCGCTGATGGCCCTCTGCGTATCCACGGGTTTCGTGGTGGACGATGCCATCGTCGTTATTGAAAACATTTCACGCCATCTGGAAGCCGGCATGCGTCCCTTCGACGCTGCCCTGCAAGGTGCGCGCGAGATTGGCTTCACTGTGTTTTCCATGAGCACCTCCCTTGTGGCCGTGTTCATCCCCATTCTGCTGATGGGCGGAATCATCGGCCGCCTCTTCCGTGAGTTCGCTGTCACTCTCAGCGCCGCGATTGCCGTATCGCTGTTCGTCTCGCTTACCACCACTCCCATGATGTGCGCCCGCTTCCTGCGCCGCGAACACGGCCAGCATGGCCGTGCCTACCGCATCGCGGAGCGCGGCTTCGATGGCCTCCACAATTTGTACGACGTGTGCTTGCGCTGGGTGCTCCGCAATCAGCCTGCCGTGTTAGCCGTGACGCTGATGACCGTTGCGCTCAGCATCTATCTGTTCATCATTGTGCCGAAGGGCTTTTTCCCATCTCAGGACACTGGCCGGTTGAGCGGCAATATTCAGGCGGACCAAGCCACTTCGTTTGCGGCCATGGACAAAAAGATGATCGCCTTCCAGAAAATCGTCGGGGCAGATCCGGCGCTTGATACGGTCACATCGTTCACCGGCGGTGGCAGCGAAAATACCGCTCGTATGTTCGCTCAGTTGAAACCAATCGGCGAGCGAAAAGTCAGCGCTGACCAGGTCATAGCTCGCCTCCGCAAGAAGCTGGCGATAATTCCCGGTGCAACGTTGTACCTGCAGTCCGTCCAAGACGTGAATGTCGGAGGTCGAGGCAGCAATGCTCAGTTTCAATATACGCTGCAGGCGGACAATATCACCGATCTGAATCACTGGGCCCCGCTGCTGATGAAGCAACTGGAGAAAATCCCCGAGCTGCGCGACGTGAACAGCGACCAGCAGGTACACGGTCTCGAGGCTTCCCTTGTCATCGACCGCGACAGTGCTTCCCGTCTCGGCGTCTCCATGTCTGCAGTTGACAGCACTCTCAACGACGCTTTCGGCCAGCGCCAGGTGTCCAACATTTATAAGGGGTTGAATCAATACCATGTTGTGCTCGACGTTGCGCCGCAGTATCAGGAAAACGCAGACGCGCTGAAGTCCATTTACGTGGCGTCAAATTCTGGAACATTGGTGCCGTTGAGTGCGGTGTGTCACTACGAACCGTCGAGCACTTCGCTCCAGGTGAATCACCAGGGCCAATTTCCTTCGATAACGCTGTCCTTTAATCTCGCGCTGGGCTCTTCACTCGGCACGGCCGTAAAGGACATCGACACTGCTGAGGCTCAGATCGGAATGCCAGCGAACGTGCACGGCAGCTTCCAGGGCACCGCCCAAGCCTTTCAGGCCTCCCTTTCCAGCGAGCCAATATTAATTCTCGCCGCGCTCGGCGCTGTTTACATCGTTCTCGGTGTTCTCTACGAGAGCTACATCCATCCGGTCACCATCCTCTCAACCCTTCCTTCCGCGGGTGTCGGCGCTTTGCTCGCGATTTTCCTTTTCAAGACGGACCTGAATGTCATCTCAATCATCGGCATCATTCTGCTGATTGGCATCGTCAAGAAAAACGCCATTCTGATGATTGACTTCGCGATCCAGCAGGAGCGGGTGGAAGGCAAGCACCCCGTCGATGCGATTTACCAAGCTTGCTTGCTTCGTTTTCGTCCGATCATGATGACGACTATGGCCGCCATGCTGGGTGCGTTGCCGCTGGCAATTGGCGGAGGCACCGGAGCCGAATTACGCCAACCCCTCGGCATCACCATCGTCGGTGGTCTGATCGTCAGCCAGATGCTGACGCTCTTCACGACGCCGGTCGTGTATTTGTACTTGGACCGTTTCCAGACCTGGTTGCAGCATTTCGGCCGCGCACGCGCCTTACCCCACGCCGCTGACTAGCACCCGTCACACCGCAATTCCTGCTGTCCGCAAACCGCATTTAACAGTCCGTCGCGAAACGTTCAGGACACAACGGCGGATTCCGTGACTTACGTTGTCTCCATAATTGCCACCGCTCCCAGCGCTCCTTCTCACTCGCGGCAATTCACCCTCACCTGGCTTCAATAGTCCGCACGGGCGCGCCTTACTCCCGCGCCAGATCATCTAAACAAAACCCGCCCGATATGTGTTCTTTATGGCTAAATCCAGATCTGCGCCTTTTGAAACTCTTATCCCTCCCCGGCTCGATCGTCTGCCTTGGTCCCGTTTTCATTGGCTGATCGTCTGGGCGCTCGGCATCACTTGGGTGCTCGACGGCCTCGAAGTGACTCTCAAAGGCGCCATCAGCGGCGTCTTGCAAGAGCCGCAAGTCATGGATTTTTCTCCCGCGCAAATCGGCTTTATCGCTTCGGTGTACTTGTCGGGCGCGGTCATCGGCGCACTCTTGTTCGGTTACCTGACCGACCGTGAAGGCCGCAGGAAATTGTTCTTCATCACCCTCGCCGTCTATCTCGGCGGCACGCTGCTGACGGCGTTCTCCTGGAACCTGTGGAGTTTTTGCCTCTTTCGCTTCATCACCGGCTCTGGAATCGGCGGCGAATACGCGGCGATTAACTCCGCAATCGACGAATTGATTCCCGCTCAATACCGCGGTCGCGTCGAATTGATCGTCAACGGCAGCTATTGGATCGGTGCCGCAATCGGCGCTGCATCAACGGTTCTCCTCCTTGACCCTCGCGTCCTTCCGCCGTGGCTCGGCTGGCGCATCGGATTCGCGATTGGTGCATTCTTGGGGCTTTTCATTCTCCTCATGCGTCGCCACGTGCCGGAAAGTCCTCGTTGGCTGATGACGCACGGTCGCCAAGACAAGGCCGACGAAACAATCACTGAGATCGAACGGCGCGTGGAACAAGAAACAGGCCAGCGTTTGACCCTGCCTCACGGCCCGCCGCTGATCATTCATCCCCGAAAGAGCTTTGGCTTTGGAATCGTCGCCAAAACTATGTTCTCGAAATATCCCGCCCGCTCATTTCTCTCGTTGTCGCTCATGGTTTCGCAGGCCTTTCTCTACAACGCCGTTTTTTTCACCTATGCTCTCATCTTGACGCGTTTCTACCGCGTCTCCCCGGACAAGACCGGCCTCTATCTCGTTCCGTTCGCCATCGGAAACTTTCTCGGGCCTCTGCTCCTTGGCCGCTTTTTCGACACCATCGGCCGCCGTCAAATGATCTCCTCGACATACGCACTCTCTGCGCTTTTATTGATCTTCACGGGATGGGCTTTCAGCGCCGGCTACCTCTCGTCCCCGAGTCAGACCGCTCTATGGACACTGATTTTTTTCTTTGCGTCTGCTGCAGCCAGCTCCGCTTATTTGACCGTCAGCGAAATTTTCCCCTTGGAGATCCGCGCTCTTGCGATTGCCTTTTTCTATTCCCTCGGCACAGCGGTGGGAGGAATCGTCGCGCCGTGGTTGTTTGGCTCGTTAATCGGTTCCGGATCGCGGCAGAAGATCTTTTACGGTTACATCGCCGCCGCGTTCCTGATGTTCGCCGCTTCCTGCATCGAAATCGTCTGGGGAGTAAAAGCAGAAAGAGCCAGTCTCGAGCAATTGGCCGGCCCCCTGTCTCTCGATTCGCAAGGTTAAGAAGGCTTTTGTTCGCGAAGATCCTACAGCTCCGAGTCGCCTCCTTACGGTATTTAGCGGATAGACGTTTTCCTCACGCCGGGTACACTGGTTTTGGTCCGTTCGTCTCGGCTGGTGGCCTTGTCCCATTTGGGAGTGACTGCACACGGAGGCCCTCACGGCCTTTGCAGTTTGCCCGTTCTGGAAGTCTCCCTCGGCCATCAGCCAGTCCTCTTTTCGTAGCGTCCGCCTACAGGATTGACCGTATTGTTCGCAGGACTTTTCCCGACTTACAGTTGTTTGCGAAGGCTAAGACACCCAGGGGGAGTTTCAATGTCTGATTTATATCGCAGCACACCCAAGCAGGACGTTCCTACCCGAGAGCAAATCGCGCACCGCGCTTACGAAATTTATGAGAATCGCGGACGCGGAAACGGCAGGGATTTGGAAGATTGGTTTGCCGCCGAGAGCGAATTACGGACCCAAAACGCGCCGCGCACTCCGATCTCTTCGTCGTCAAATTCATCAAACGAACGAACGCGAACTTCTTTTTCCTCTTCACGCCAGAAACAGCCGAAAACCAAGACGCTTTCACCTTCGTCGTTCGAAAACACAAATTCGCTCGACCACCACGGCAGCTCAAGAGAATTTTAACGGTGTCCTTCAAGGCCGGCGAGGAGTCTCTGCCTGCGTCCTTAATTGTTGAAGGCGCTCCACCGCCGGCTCAATCTCCTGGCGCTGCTCCCAGAAAGCGGCCCACAGGTCTCCCACCGCCTGAATCCGCTTCGGCATAGAGCTCTGGGTGAATTTCTCTGGCTTCAGTCCTGTCCGAACCTCCTCCGCGCGAACCGGCGCCGATACCGGCGCGTGCGGGAACGCGCGCACGGTGTACACTGTGGCCAGCGATTGTCCTGACGAGTTTTGATGTGCGTCGAGATAGATTCGGCCATCCGGCCGTTTCCGCAAACTTCGTTCCGCCGTTAGCAGACCGGGATGTTCGACATCCACAATCGAGGCCACCGCTTCTACGAACGCCCGTGCCTGCTCGAATCTGTATCGAGGTTCCACCGGGACAAAAATGTGAAATCCCGTAGCTCCTGAAGTTTTCGAGAATGCCGTCAGGCCCACCTTCCCGAGAATCGAAAGCAGAATCTCCGCGAGTTTCATCACCGTCGCGAACGGCGTATTCGGCGTCGGATCCAGATCAAAGAAGATATAGTCGGGGTTTTCCAGGCTTCCCATGCGGCTTGACCATGGATTGTGGTCGATGCATCCCAGGTTTGTCAGATAAAGCAGCGTCGCCCGGTCGTTCGCAATGAAGTAGTGCACAGGCTTGCCGTCCCGCTCCGACGTGATCGGAACCGTCTTCACCCATTCGGGAGTATTCTTGTCCGCATCCTTCTGAAAGAACGACGGGCCATGAATGCCGTTCGGATATCGCCGCAATACCAGCGGGCGGTCTTTCAAGAATGGCAATAGAAACGGCGCGACGCGATTGTAATAGACTAGCAGGTCTCTCTTCGTGATTCTGTCTTCGGGAAAGTACACCTTATTCAAATTCGTAAGGCGCAGGCGCCTTCCGTCAATCTCCACGAACATTTCCTCCGAACCCTTCAGCAACTCCTTTTCAATCACTTCCGTCTGCGAATTATCGCTCCGCGCGTCGCCCTTAGTTGCTTTCGAGTGAACTCGCTTCGGACGCCGCTCTGACGTCGCCTTCTTCCCCCGTTTCACTTGCATCTGCTCCTGATCTACCGGCGGTTTCATCTCTTTCTCCAGCGTGCATTCGCGCGGATCCCGATCTTCCTGCAAACCTACGAATCGTGGCTGACGCAGATGCGTGCCTTCGGTCCAACCCCCGAACCTCGCCCGCACCACCAGTTCCGGCTTCACCCACGACGCCTTCTCGCGCGTCACCGGCAGTTCTGCAAAAAGGCAATGACTTGTCTTCAAAGCTTGCAACCGTGGCCACAGAGTTTTTTGCGATTCCACGGTGAACCCGCTCCCAATACCTCCCACAAAAACCAGCTTCGCTCCGTCGTATAGCCCTAGGAGCAGAGCGCCAAAGTATTCGCGCGATCCGCGCGGCTCCGTCCAGCCTCCCACGACGGCGTCCACTTCTGTGTCCATTTTGAATTTCAGCCACGCGGTCGTGCGCCCGCCCGGATAGATACTCGATGCCTGTTTGCCAATGATTCCCTCCAGCTGCTGCGCCTGCGCCAGCTCGAAGAGTTTCTCGCCCTCACCCACTTGATGGTCTGAGTAACGCATTACCGCGCTCGCGCCGATAATCCTGCGCAAGAACTCTTTTCGCTCAATCAGGGGGACTCGCCGCAGGTCGTATCCGTCGCAGTGCAGAATATCGAATACGTAATACACAACAGGCGCAGTGCTCATCAGTTTCGCCGAAGGATTCCTCACTCCCATGCGCGACTGCAGCCGTTGAAAATCGCTGCGTCCCGTCTCATCCAGCACGACTACCTCGCCATCGAGTAGCGCTTCTTTCGCGTTCACTAGCGAAGCTATCGTCGACAGCTCGGGGAATTCAGGCGTAATCTCCCGCTTCGTCCGCGACCACAATCGAACCTTTCCTTCATCCACGCGCGCGATTGTACGAATCCCATCCCATTTGATTTCGAAAATCCAGCCCGGATCAGACGACGGATTTTCTGCCAGCGTTGCCAAGGCCACCTGCGGAATATCCGGCATCGCAGCCTTTCGCGCTCCCTCGGGCATTTCCGGCTGCCTGCCAAAAGTCGCGCGCCTATGGCCGTCGAATTTGTGTTTCTTCGCGTGCTCCGGAAGCATCGGCTCTGCCACTTTTCCTGCCGGACCGCTCAGGTCCGCCGCCTGGTCCCGATGCTTGATCAGCAGCCACTCCTTCTTGTCCTTGTCCCCGTTTCGTCTGCCGCGGATGCGCACCAGCACAAAGCTCCCGTTCAGTTTTTTCCCATGTAATGTGAATTTCAATTCTCCGCGCTCGATCTGTTCAGCGGCTCCCACCGGCCCTTCCGGGTCGAACGTCCCGCTGTCCCAAATCGCCACTTCTCCAGCGCCGTAGTGTCCCTGAGGAATCGCCCCCTCAAACGTTCCGTACTCCAGCGGATGGTCTTCCGTTTGAATCGCCAGCCGTTTATCGGCGGGATTTAGCGAAGGCCCTTTCGGCACGGCCCACGATTTCAGCACGCCGTTCACTTCCAGCCGAAAATCGTAATGAAGCCGCCGCGCGTGATGCTCCTGCACGACAAATCGGTTCCCGCGCCGCCGGCCGACTTTCCCGCTGGGTTCTGGGGTTTCTTTGAAGTGCCGTTTCCTTCTATATTCTTCGAGCGGCGTCATATCGTAGCGATTATAAAGAGGCTCCGACGAGCGTTCGCAATCAAACTATCGCGTACGGCCTTTCCTGTCTAGCTGTGCAGCTTTTCCTTGATGCGTCCGGTGATAAAACCGCCTAAGATTCGTCGGATCGTAAAGAACAGCAGTGAAAGTGAGGTCACATGGCTTCGTCTGCGTGGAAAGGCTCGATCACCTTCGGGCTTGTTTCCATTCCCATCCGTTTGTACGCCGCCGCTCGGACTTCCCATATCCAACTCCATCAGCTCCACAGCGTCTGCAAAACTCGCCTGCGTCAGCCGCTCTTTTGCCCAACCTGCAACCGCACGGTCGACCGCTCCGAAGTCGTCAAAGGCTACGAATACGAGGACGGCAAGTACGTCCTGCTTGACCCGGAGGAAGTTAAGAAAATGGCGCCACATTCGGCGCGCACCATGGAAATCCTGGCTTTCGTGAAGGAATCCGAAATCGATCCGCTCTTTTTCGACTCATCCTACTTCGTCGTGCCAGAAGAACAGGGCCGCAAAGCCTATCAGCTCTTGCTAAAAACGCTTGAAGCCACCAAGCGTGTCGGCATCGCAAAGGTCGGCATGCACGAGCGCGAATACACAGTCTTCATGCGCCCCTACGACCACGGGCTGACCCTTCATACCATGTATTTCGCCGATGAGATTCGGGAAGCTCCGGGCTACGGCAAGACCGAAGACATCCAGCTTAAACCGCAGGAAGTAAGACTCGCCGAGCAGTTGGTCGAAAATCTTTCCGAGCCATTCCGTCTCAGCAAATATCACGACGAGTTTCAGAACCGTTTGAAAGCTCTGATCGCGGCCAAGCAGAAGGGCCGGGAAGTCGCTGCCGCGCCCGAGCCGCATCGCGCTCCTGTCATTGACATGATGGCCGCGCTTAAAAAGAGTCTGGCCGCTTCAGCCGCCTCGCACAAACAGCCCAGGCACGCGCGCAGGCAAGCGGAACATTCGTCACAAACCCGCTCCGCTAGCTAAGTTACGCTCTGCTTAGAACGGGCTCGTTGACGGCGCCGGGAGCGGCTTTCGGGGAATCGTCTCGTCGCGATTCGCCGTCAAGTACACCCACGACGCGATAATCACGGCCATCTGTTTCATGTCCGGCTCCTGCAAGCGCTCGTATACGTCCATGTTCGAATGGTGAGTCCGCGTCTCGTACTCGATCGGGTCCTGAATGAACTGAAATCCCGGGATCCCCACCGCATTGAACGAAAGATGATCCGTCCCGCCCGTGTTTCGAATCGTCAGCGTCGTCATACCCAAATCGTGGAACGGTACCATCCACTTCTCAAACAGCGGCGCGACCGCTTCGTTGCCTTGCAGATACACTCCGCGAATCCTCCCTGTGCCATTGTCAATGTTGTAGTACGCGTCCAATTTTTTCTGTTCAGGCTTGAGTTGCATCGTCCCCGGGTCGCCAAAATGATCCTTCACGTAGGCGCGCGATCCGAGCAACCCCTCTTCTTCACCGGTCCACAATCCAATCCGCACCGTGCGCCGCATCTTCAGCCCGCTGGCTTTCAGGATGCGCATCGCCTCGAGCATCACGCCGGAACCTGCTCCGTTGTCCGTCGCCCCCGTTCCGGAATGCCACGAATCGAAATGCGCTCCGACCATCACCACTTCATCCGCCTTATCGGTTCCGGGAATCTCGCCGATGATGTTGAACGAATTCAGGTCTTCATCATAAAACTTGTTCTCGTCATCGATTCGCAGCGTGACCGGGATTTTCTTCTCCAGCAGCCGATAAATCCTACCGTAGCACTCGCTCGCCATGGCAATGCCCGCAGGAGCCGCTGGCCCCGCCGGATCATACGAGCCTCCCGACTGAACGTAGACCGTCCCGTCGTCTCCGCGGGATGGCTGAATCCATCCCGCCACGCCTTCCGCCACCAGGAATGCCTGAATCTTGTCGCGCAGCGCTCGCAAAGCGCGGAATTGCGCGAAGCGATCGGCATTTCGCGCTCCGGGAATCTCTTCGGTGGACATTTCTTCCAGTTCTGCATCGGTGTACCGGTGGGCCTGTGCATCGTAGTGTGCCGGATCATCCGGCGGCGCTTGCGTCAGAACGAACTTGCCCCTGAGTTGCCCTCGGTACTTTTCCAAGTCCGCTTCGCTTGCAATCGGTGCCAGCACCGCTTCCGCCGTAACCGGCCCGTTCGTTCCGGGAGTCCACGCCAGCGGATAGGCAATCAAGATATAGGGCCGCGGCGCGGTCATCATTGCGGAAAACTGCTCATTCGACCATCCGCGTCCGAATTTCCACGGCTCGGTGTGAACATTCGCAAGCCCCCACTGCTTCATCTCATCTTCGGTCCATTGCGCGGCCGCCCGCATATCCGGCGAATTCGTCAGCCGCGGCCCGTAGACATCGGTGAGGTAGCTCATGATGTCCATCACCTGCGAATGGTTGAAGCCAATCTCCTTGATCGTATAGATTGCGTTTAGGTCCGCCTCGCTTTGCCCGCGCGCCGCGACCGGCAGAATCACCGCCACCACAAGCAACACCCCGAATACCATTCCGAGTTTTCGCACAATCATCCTCCGCGATTTCTTCGCAATCACTGTTGTAGGGCGCATCCCGATGACCAAGCTGTCGCCGATAGAGACGCGCGGACGTCGCCGCGCGTTTCAGCAGCGAATCAAGAGGCCATGAATGAAGGAAGTGTCGCGAAAGTGAGGCAGGAAGGCCCTTCTACGCTGTTTCCGCCGTCGTAGGCTCTTCGGAACGAACACCACGCGCGACCGGCTGTTGCTGCCGTCGTTTGCGCATCCACGTGGCAATTCGCCACAGCAGTAGCGCGCCGACCATCGCCGCATACTGCAGCGGCTTGTGCTCGTCCGACTTCACCAGCCACGCATAGTGAATCACGCCCAGGATGGCGCTCATGTAAATCGCCCGATGCAGCCATTGCCAGTTCTTTCCGCCCAGCCGGCGGATCCAGCCCTTCGTCGACGTAATCGCCAGCGGAATCAGCAAAACAAATCCAGCGAAGCCCGCCGTGATGAAGCGGCGTTTAACGACGTCCGCCCACATCTCATGCGCGTTGAAATAACGATCGATGCCGATCCATGCGGAAAAATGCAGGCAGGCGTAAAAAAACGCAAACAGGCCCAGCATGCGGCGGAAGCGAATCAACTGCGGAGTCTTGAGTAGCTTGCGCACCGGCGTGACGCATAGGGTGATAATCAAAAAACGAAGCGTCCAGTCACCGGTCCAGTGTTCGACGAACTCGACCGGGTTTGCGCCGAGATCGTTCCGGAAAATCTTCCATCCAAGAGCCGCCGCGGGCGCCAGGCAAAGCGAAAAAACCATCACCTTCGTCCACTTGCTGACGAGAACCGAATTCACCGTCCGCGCGACGTTCATTGGCTTCAGTAATACTTTCGCAAGTCCATTCCGGAATAGAGGCTGGCGACCTGCTCGCCGTAGCCGTTGAAAATTTGTGTGGGAATTGGTCGCGAGAAAAGTCCCGTGCCGAGGCGGTGCTCGGTGGCCTGGCTCCAGCGCACTGTGTTCACATTTGGATTCACGTTGGAATAGAATCCGTACCACTCGGGGACCTCAATGTTCCACGTGGTCGGCGGCTGGTTCTTCACGAACCGAATCTTCACCAGCGATTTGATGCTTTTGTATCCGTACTTCCACGGAATCACCATGCGCACCGGCGCGCCGTCCTGGTTTGGCAGAGTTTCTCCGTACATTCCGACGCAGAGCAGAGTCAACGGATGCATCGCTTCGTCCATGCGCAAGCCTTCAACGTACGGCAACTCAATCCCCGCCCGCGGCCCGAGCGGCATCTGCCGCACGTCGTAGTAGCTTTGGAACGCCACATACTTCGCTTTCGGCGTGGGCTCGACCTTCTGGATCAAATGGCTGAAGGAATATCCGATCCACGGCACGACGATCGACCATCCCTCCACGCAGCGGTGCCTGTAAATGCGCTCCTCAAGCGGCGCGATCTTCATGAGGTCGTCCATGCTCAACTTGAACGGCTTCTTCACTTCGCCCTCGATGGAAACTTCCCACGGCGAAGTCCGGAAATTCCTCGCGTTTTGCGAAGGGTCGCCTTTGTCCGTTCCAAATTCGTAGTAGTTGTTGTACGTCGTCACATCGTTTTCGGGAGTGATCTTCTCTTGCGTGTTGAACGGCCCTTTCACGACGCCGTTCAGCTTCTGAGGTACCGAACCGGTCGCCGGTCCAGACATCCAGTTCGAAAAATGCTTCCAGCCGCTCACGGCGCCGCCTGTCGCCAATAGTCCGAACAGGAAATTCCGCCGGTTTGTGTATGTGCCCCGCGGCGTAATGTCCGAATACGTCAGCTCCGACCCCTTTTTCTCATCCATCTCGGTTGTTCTCCATAGGAAGTACTCCGTCGGCCCATCCTCCGGATTCACTGGGGCTCAGTAAGGCGTCAGAGAATTGGATGCGACCGACTCGCGCCGCGATCGTGTCGCGAACAAACGGTTCGATACAAAACGTAATCGGCAAGGTCCCGCGCAGCGTCAGCCAGCAAGCCACAGCAATCAAATGGTTTACTGGCTGGCCATAGGGGCAGTTTGTTCTTGGCACACCTTCGGCTCCCCGTCCTTGACTCTTGTTCTCCCCCACCCTAGCCTGCTTGTATCGGGGTTCCCTTCGTATTCACTGTTCTTGTACCACCGGAGTTTCGATGAGCGCTCGAGAATGTCCATTTTGCGGCAAGAGAATCTCTGAGATCTATCACGCGCATCGAGACTGCCCCCACTGTCACGAAACGCTGCCCGAGCGTCGCATCGCCGCGGCCGGTCCCAATGGCCGGGCCGCAGGCTCTGGCCGTCAAACCACCTTTCGTCGCGGTCTTCTCTACATGATGAGCGTCGCCTTCATCTACTATCTGCTCTCGCCGCAAAGCCCGCTCAGACTGCCCGTTCCTTTTGCGCCTCTCCTCACAACCTATTTGCTCCCTTGTTTCTTCCTCATGGGCCTCGGCTTCGCCCTCTATGGCATCTTCCAACACGTCCGCGGCTGACGTTTTTCATCCCTGCACGCGCTTCCCCAAAATCACACTTTAGTCTGCGGGCCCGGCAAACAGCAGCAGATTCCCATCCGGATCTTTGACGACGAAGTTCTTGGCGCCCCAAGGCTGCTTTTTTGGCCTTTGACGGAAGGTAACGCCAGCGGACTGAAACTCAACAAACAGTAGCTTGATCTCCTCCGCCGTGGCGACGGTCATAGAAGCCGACAAAAGCTCCTCACGGTCGCGGATCGTCCATTCGGTTGTCGGCTCCTCGGCACGCCTGAGATTGAGACGCGCCCCGTCCCGGCCCACTTGCGCGTAGTACGGAGGATTGCCATAACTGAATACAACGGAAAAGCCTAACTTCTTGCAGAAAAATTCGCATGATCTTTTGATATCCGCGACCAACAGCTGCGGCTCTGCGCCGGTGATCGTCGCTTTGGATGGCGAGGGCTTCGCTTTGCGTGACGTGCTGGAAAGTCCGGTTTTCAGGGCTTGCCAGCTGTCGAATCCGTGCTGTCTTGCGACCATTTCTTGCGCATCGCTCAACTTGAAACTTGCCGCCAGAATCCCGGCGTCGGGCACATCTAGGAAACGAGGCAGAAGCGCGCGGATTTGCGCGGCGACGGGATAGTGCCCTTCGCGGTGCCAACGCAGAATCTGCTTGGCCTGCTTTTTGAGGTTTTCTAGATTGGGCATATAGGCCTCCACGATGAGATTCGTGCAGGTGGGCATTGCCCTTCGGCGGTGTGCCGATGACCCTACATGCGCCACCCGCATTGTCGGCCACCACGTGCCAGTTGTCAATTCAGAACGACACTCAAGTGCCCCTCGACTAGCATCCGCATTACAAAATCCGTTACAATTCTCTTTACAGCACCCTTTACGTATTTGCTTGGACGGCTTATGGAATCCGCAATCGCGCAGCGTCACAAAACGGTCGGCGTAAAAGTTGGCAAAGTCCAGGTCGGCGGCGGCGCGCCTGTCGTCGTCCAGTCCATGACCAACACGGACACCGCCGACCCCATTTCCACCGCCAAGCAATATCTCGAACTCGCGCAAGCTGGCTCCGAACTCGTCCGCGTAACCGTCAACATTCCCGAAGCCGCCGCCGCTGTCCCCGAAATCAAGCGCCGCGTTCTCGACGCCGGCTGCGACACGCCGCTCATCGGCGACTTCCACTACAACGGCCACGTCCTTCTCACCAAATATCCGGAATGCGCCAAGGCCCTCGACAAATACCGCATCAATCCCGGCAACGTCGGAAAAGGCGTGCGCCGCGACGAACAGTTCTCCACCATCTGCAAAGTCGCCGTCGACAACGGCAAACCCGTCCGCATCGGCGTCAATGGCGGCTCGCTCAATCAAGAGCTGGTCATGCAGAAAATGCAGGAGAACACTGACCGCAACCTCGGCCTCACCTCCGAAGAAATCATCAACGAATGCATGGTCATCTCCGCGCTCCAGTCCACCGAACTCGCGCTCGCTGCGGGCCTGCGCAAGGATCAAATCATCATTTCCTGCAAAGTCTCCCGCCCGCGCGACCTCATCAGCATCTATCGCGAACTCGCAGGCAAGACCGATCAGCCTCTGCACCTTGGCCTCACCGAAGCCGGCATGGCCGCCAAAGGCCTCGTCTGGTCCGCCTCGTCCATGGGCGTTCTTCTCGCCGAAGGCATCGGCGACACCGTCCGCGTCTCTCTCACTCCTCGCCCTGGGGGCGACCGCCGCGACGAAGTCTACGCGGCCTGCGAACTCCTCCAGGCCCTTGGCCTCCGCTCCTTCGCGCCCAGCGTCACCGCCTGCCCCGGCTGCGGACGTACCACCAGCTCCACATTTCAGGAACTTGCCGAGAGCATTCAGAATTACATCCGCAACAGAATGCCCGAATGGAAAACGCGGTTCGAAGGCGTGGAAGAACTGAAGCTCGCCGTCATGGGCTGCATCGTCAATGGCCCGGGCGAGTCCCGCGCTGCCAACATCGGCATCAGCTTGCCTGGCACCGGCGAAGAGCCAAGCTGTCCGGTTTACATCGACGGCGAAAAATTCGTCACCCTCAAAGGCACTTACGACGAGCTCTCCGCCGCCTTCCAAAAACTCGTCGACGACTACGTCGCCACCAAATACCCCCGCCGCACCCCCGCCGCCGTCGCCTAGTCCGCGCCGGCTTCCGAGTGAGCGGGCGGATCGAGCCCTGCGGCTTCAGCCAACGCTTGGAAATTGCGGTCGCGTGTGATCAGCGCCACGCCTGCTTCGACGCAGCTCTGCGCGATCAGCGCATCACCGAGCCGCGCCTTGCGGCCCATTCCAAGCACCTCCGCGGGATAGCAACGTTCCCTCAAGTTTTCGTAACTCACACAAAACAAACCACAGTGCCTTGTTCTAATCGCGACAAATTTCCACAGTTCAATTGCGCTAAATCAGGGGCACTTTCCATTTTTCATGTTTGGATTCCGAGGGAGATTTCCGAGACCTTCAGAGCTGGTAAATGCACAGCCCGCTCAGCAGCTTGGGGTAAAAATCCGTCGATTTCTGCGGCATCACGTCTCCGCCCAGCGCGACTTGCATCACTTCCTTCACCCGCACCGGATTCAGCAGGAACGCGATCTGCGCCTTCTTCGCATCCACCGCCGCCACTGCGCGCTCTATCTCCCGCTCGTAGCTGACGTTCGTTTCCGCGGTGACTTTGTCCGCCGTAATTCCCAGGCATTTATGCAGCAGCAGCCGGTGCAGCAGCACGACATCCAGCTGCCGCTGCGCCGAAGTTATGTCCGGCAGCAAACGCTCCAGCTCCGCGGCGTTTCGCAGCACCAGCAAATAGAATTTCGATTCGCCCGCATAAAATCCGATCGCGTGTCCCGCGCGCCCGCGCCGTTCCAGGTCGCGCCGGAACTCCGAAAAGCTTTCTTCCTTCTGGCTCGCCGATGCGAAGGAATACGTGTACCAATTGAAATACGCGGAAGCCGCCTTCACAAATCTGTCTGCCGAAAATCCCGCCACGTCACGCACCAATCGGTGCGTCGGCAGGATCGTCAGCCCATCCTGATTCACGTTGAAGCAGGTCCACATCGCTTTTTCGTACGGCGCGTCGCGATCGATTTTTCCCGCCGTCGCGCGACGTTCATTCCGGTATGCAAGCGCGGTTTCATACCGGTGGTGCCCGTCCGCGATCACCAATTTCTTCTCGGTCATCGATTCCGCAATTCTGCGAACGCGATCCGCATCCGAAATTACCCACAGCCTGTGCTGCACGTCATATTCGTCGCGCGTCTCCGCCGTCGGTTGCGATTTCGCGGCTTCTTCCAGAATGACGTCGACTTCTCGCTCCGAATCGTCGTAAAGCAAGAAAAGCTGGCCGGTCTGGCAGCGTGCGTGCCGCAGCAATTCCAGCCGGTCCGCCTTCGGCCCCGTCAGTGTGTGCTCATGGCGGTAAACAATTCCTTCGCCGTAATCGGCGAGCCGTCCCAGCGCAATGAAGCCGCGGCGCTCCAGCCGACGGTTCGTTCCCGGCAACGCGTAATTTTGAAAATATGTGTAAATTGCCGGCTGCGACTCGCGAATCAAAATTCCCTCCGCAAGCCATTCCTCGAAATTGTTGGCCGCCCGCGTGTAAACATTTTCCGCCGCCGAATCCCCTGCGAGCGCTTTTCCCTTTTCAATCGCGATCAAATTGTAGGGGCTTGCTGCGGTATACCGCTCCTGCATCTCTGGCGTAATTTTGTCGTAGGGCTGCGTCAGCGCTTTTTCCAGCGCAACGCGTTGCGCGTTGTACCGAACAGCTCGGAATGGAGAGATTTCTGCCACGTGTTTTCCGTTTGCGCTTTTCCGTCCGCGCGGGCGCGCAATTGTAGCAAGTCGCCCTACCCGCTCCAAACGGCGCTGCGCCGCTGCGAGATTGTAGCAAGTTCAGACGCAGGAAGTTGCGCGTCCTTCGCCCGAGCCGCTACACTACCCGTCATGATTCGGCACTCACTCTTGCTTTTTATCGTCGCGCTCGCATTTGCCGTCAGTGCATTCGCGCAACAACCGAAATCGCTCTTCTACCTGACGCGCGATCCCGGCGGAGTCCGCTCCTTTCTCGCCCACACGGAAAAAGTCGATCTGCTCGTCCCCGCGTGGTACACAGCCGATTCCGCCGGCATGGTTTCCGGCGGCCCCAATCCTCTTGTTCTCGAAACGGCGCGCGAGCGTCATGTTGCGGTCATGCCCATCGTGACCGGAGCTGCGTTTGTTCAAGCCGATGTTCACAAACTGATCGCCGATCCCTCCGCTTATCGCGAAATGTTCTCCGAACTCATCCGCGCCTGCAAAGAGAATGGCTACATCGGTTTTCAATTTGACTTTGAGAATGTCAACTGGTCCGACCGCGATCTGTTTTCGGCAATGTTTCGGGAAGCGGCGACCGCGCTTCACGCGCAGAACCTGCAGATCAGCGTCGCCACCGTGCCGAACGCTCCGGGCGCTGCCGGTGAAACTGGTTTTGATGCATGGCTCTTTGAAAACTGGCAGGGTGCCTACGACCTCAAATCGCTCGCTCGGTCCGCCGATTTCATCTGCTTGATGACCTACGACGAGCATACGCGCTGGACTCCGCCGGGGCCCGTTGCCGGCTGGCAATGGACGGTCCGCAATCTCGACTACGCGCTCCAATTCGTTCCAGCCGGCAAACTTTTTCTCGGCATTCCGCTCTACGGCTATCACTGGTTTGCAGGTCCGCCCGTCGTTGGAACCGCCGCCGCGCCGGGCGATAAGCCCAATCCTTCCGCGCAATATATTTCCACGCCCGACGCGCTCGATTTGGCCCGCGCCTATGGCGGTCAGCTCGAATGGGATTCGGAAGACCGCACCTCGTGGTTTTATTTTTATCGCGACGGAATGCGCGAATGGATTTTCTACACCGATGCCCGGACCTTTCGTGAACGATACGATCTTGCTAAGCAGCGCGGCCTTGGCGGTTTCTGCTCGTGGTCGCTGGGCAATGAGGATCCCGCCACCTGGGATCTTCTGCCCTCTCACAAATAGCCGTGCTAACGTATCTGTATGTCTAAGAACGGCAGAGAATTTTCCGGTGTGAAGGCTTTTGTTTTCGATCTTGATGGCACGCTCATCGATTCCAAACTCGACCTCGTGCTCTCCGTCAATGCGACGCTCGTTCATCTCGGCCGCCAGCCGCTCGCACATGAGCAGATCGCGAGTTACGTCGGCGGCGGCGTTCCGCTGCTCGTGAAACGCGCTCTCGGTGAAACTGTTTCCGAAGCCGAAATCGAAAAGGGCATCGTACATTTTCTGGATTATTACCGCGCGCACATGCTCGACAACACTCTTCCTTACCCCGGCGTGCGCGAATGCCTCGACGCTCTTCACGGCCGCTCGCTCGCCGTGCTCACGAATAAGCCGGTAAAATTCAGCGAGGCAATCATCGCCGGACTCAACATGAAACGTTATTTTCGTTTTGTGTATGGCGGAAATAGTTTTGAAAAAAAGAAACCGGATCCGGTCGGACTGCAAACCTTGTTGCGAGATTTTGAAGTTACTCCGCGCGAACTGATGATGGTCGGCGATTCCGGAGTGGACATTCAAACAGCCCGCAACGCCGGGACGCTGGCGTGCGGCGTAACCTACGGGCTCGGACATATGGAGCCGCAGCTCCCGCCCGATTTGTTGCTCGACACGCTCGCGGATTTGCCGAAGCACGTAACCAATGACAGGCCGGCCTAATCACGCAGCCGCTTGTTGGGCGATGATTGCCGGCATCGCATTTTTCACGACGTCGTTCGCCTGGCAGCGCCAATCCGGTAGGGTTTCGCCCGCCGCAACGCTTCAGCCGCCCGCATTCCGCATCGGCGAAACCCTCAACTATCGAATCGACTGGCAGCGCTACGCGGGAGCCGGCGTCGCGCAACTCCAGGTGGTTGACCGCGGAGATTTTTACGGCGCACAAGCATGGCATTTTCGCGCGACGGTCCACAGCTCCCAGCCAATTCGCGTGCTCTATCCGATGGACGACGAGATCGACTCCTACGCGCTTCCGGCGGGCCTCGTCAGCCGTGAGTATCAGGAGCATTTCCGTGAATTCGGAAAGGGGGAAGACACCGATGCGTGGCTCGTTTCCCGAGGAGGGTCGTCTGCGCCGGCGCTGCGCGTCATCGTTCCGCCGAATACTCACGATGCCCTCTGCGCAATTTATCTTTTGCGCGTGACGGACTGGCGGCGCACGCAGGAACTTCGCATTCCTGTATTCGACGGCGAAAACGTCTACGAAATGCTCGCGAAAGCGACTCCGCCCTCGACCGTACACATTGCGACGGGAGATTACCAGGCCAGGGAAATCGAAATCCGCTTATTCGATGGAAGGAATGAAGTGGCGGACGAGCATTTCAACGTGTGGCTGGCCGATGACCTGGCGCACACTCCGTTGCTCTGCGAAGCACATTTGTCGATCGGTACGGTCAGAATGGAACTAACGTCGGACAGCGCTTTTGTCGCCGAAAGCGGCGCAAGAGCGATTAGTCCACAGGCACGTTCCAATCCTCGGGCGGGAAGCTGATTCCCCAGAACTTCGGCGCGGGTGTGTCGAATTCGATTCCGACCTGCGCTTTACCGCCTTGCATTTGGCCCACATAAACGATACGGCAGCCCTCGCTCGCTTGCGATGCTTTGTGAGTCAGCGTGATTTTTTCATTCGCTTTCACTTCCGACCGCAAGTGAATCAGTGCGCCGTGAGCGTTCACGACGAGCGTCTTTGTTTCTTCGTCGAAAAACGATTTGCCATCGGGATTCTTGCCGCGCACGATGACCGTGACTGATAGCATGACGCGCATGCTGCGGCGCCGGCCCTTGTCGATGGACAGATCGGACGAACTCGCTGGTTCCGCCATGGTTACACCTTAGCGTTGTTCGCGCGCTGCCGCAAACAACTTGCGGAGAATTGCCCGCGATTCAGTTAACAGCGCGTGGATAAATCGGGAGAAACCGGGCGAGGTGCATTCAATCGGGACAGCAGATTTGCTCGACCAGCGCGCAAACAATATGCCCGATGGTGATGTGCGCTTCCTGGATTCGCTGAGCATTTCGCGACGGCACGTTGACCAACAAGTCAACCTTGCCGGCGAGCTTTCCGCCCGTTTCACCCGTCAGGCCAGCGATGAATGTACGCCGCTCGCGTCCGGCCTCGACGGCCTGCAATACATTGGCGCTGTTTCCGCTGGTCGAGAGCGCAACGAGGACGTCGCCGGCGGACGCGAGCGATTCAATCTGGCGCGAAAAAATGCGTTCAAATCCAAAATCATTTCCGGCGGCGGTCAAAATGGATGGATTCGTCGCGAGAGAAATCGCCGCAAGACCGCAGCGGTTGCGTTCGAGCCGCACTACGAGCTCGGCGGCGAGATGCTGTGCGTCAGCCGCGCTTCCGCCATTGCCGAAAAAGATGATCTTGTGGCCGCCTTTTATTGCCGTGGCGGCGGCTTCTGCAAAGCGCGCAATCTTTGAGAGTAGCTCTTCGGAGAAGCTGTCCTTGACGCGAGCGCTCTCGTGGAGCTGTTCACGAATGTGCTGAATATGATCCGGCACGTTTCCTCTTTTGTTCGAGACGATTCGCGGTTCTATTTTCCGAACAAGCTCCCGACCAGCACGCCCAGAACAATTAACGTCAGAACAACATACGTCCAATCTTTTTCCTTGAAAAATGCAAATACACTGAACGCTACACGCGTGATTGGTGTAGCGACAAGAACCACAAGGCCGAACTGAATCCAATTGCGCCCGGCGAAAGTAAAGAGGCCTTTCACGATGGCATGAAAACCGCGCAAGTTTCCGGGCTCTGACTGAAATGCGTGGTAATTCGGAAGCGGACCCTTGTGATGAGTGACGTAGAAGATTCCTCCGGTGATTACCGTCGCACACGCGAGCAAGACGCCCGTGCGCAGCAAAACGGAGATAATCCGGTCCATCCGCTCGTCGGTCCACTGGTTGTGAGCGCCAGCCATCTAGAGTTTCCCGGTCAGCCCTTTCAGCAGCATTTCAAATCCTAGGATCACAATGGCCGCGCTGAATAATATTCGCAGATAGCGCGTGGTCGCTCCCGGCAGAATGCGCGCGCCGACGAAGGCCCCTCCGAGCACGCCGAGCATCACGGGCATAACCAGCGACGGGTCCACATACCCGCGATGAAAGTAAATGCCCGCGCTCGCGGCAGCGGTAACGCCGATCATGAAGTTGCTGGTGGCGGTCGAGACCTTGAACGGAATTTCCATGGCCTGATCCATGCCCAGAACCTTCAGCGCACCGCTTCCGATTCCCAGGAGACCAGAAACGATTCCGGCGGCGTAGCACACCAGAAATCCGATTGGCACGCGGCGGACGGTATAGGTCTTTTTTCCCTGGGGCGTCGGATAGTCGCCATTCAACCGCAGGAGGACTGCCAGACGATCAGGAGGATGAGTGCCGCGCGTGCTGGGCTGTTTGCGCAGCGACAAATAGGAAGAAAAGAGCAGGACGACGCCGAAAATGATGGCGATGGCCGCGGGAGAAACCAGCGCGACGACGAAAGCTCCGATCACGGCGCCGAGCGTGGTGGCGACTTCCAGGAACATTCCGATGCGCACGTTCGAATAGCCTTCGCGAACGTACGCGGCGGCGGCGCCGGAAGACGTGGCGATCACGGAAATCAGAGACGCGCCGGAGGCGTAGTGGATATTCACTTTGAACACGAGAACCAGCAGCGGGACGATGATCATGCCGCCGCCGAGTCCGGTGAGTGCGCCGAGGAGGCCGGCGCCAAAGGCGCAGATGAGGATCAGCAGCGTGAACGCCAGAACAGTCATGAAAGCCTGTTTTCGAAGAATCGTGCGATTGAGCGTGCGGCGCGATGATTCGGAGGGTGATTGTCGATCATTGTCGCAATAGAGCCTCGCATAAGAGGGTCGCAGCCGCAATTCGATTTTGAGAATGGCCCGGCAGCGCAAACGGAAAATTACTGGAGAGCAGTGCCACAGCGACTCGGGTTTTGCGCTTTCTATTCGGCTTTTAGTGCGTTATGGTCGAAAGAATGGTCGATATTCATTGCCACATTCTGCCGGGGCTTGATGACGGGTCGGAATCGCTGGAAACTTCTTTGAGAATGGCGGAAATGGCGATCGCCGACGGCATAACGCACGTCGCCGCGACGCCTCACGCGAACAGCGAGTACGACTTTTCTCCTGAATTGGTGCACACGCGGAGAGATGAGATGCAGGCGCGGCTCGGCGACAGATTGAGCATCGTAACGGGATGTGATTTCCATTTGAATTTTGAAAATGTGAAAGCGCTTCGTGCTGACCCCCAGAGATTCACACTGAATCAAGGCGACTATCTTCTGGTTGAGTTCGCGGATTTTGCGATTCCCGCTTCGCTGGATCAAACGCTCCACGAATTGCGACTGCTCGGACTGCATCCGATCATCACGCATCCGGAGAGAAACCCGCTGATTCGTTCGCAATGGGACCGTCTTTGGGGATGGCTAAGGCAAGGCTGCTACGTTCAAGTCACCGCACAATCCATTACCGGGGAATTCGGGCGGCGCGCGCAGCGGGCCGCCGACCTTTTGCTCGACGCGAATGCGGTTCACTTTGTGGCCAGCGACGCACACAACTTGACAACGCGGCCGCTGCGGCTGAAACCGGTATACCATGCGCTTGCGGAGAGTAGCGGAGAGAAACTCGCGCGCGCGGTGCTGGAAGAAAATCCGCGCGCCACGGTGGAAAATCGGCCGCTGCCTTACCTACCGGAACCGGGAGATTGGAAAAAAGTGCAGAGCGAAATGGAAGGGGAGCCGGCTCGAAAGCGTTTTTGGCTTTTCTAGGATGTTTGGACCGCTGACGTTCCCGGGTGCCTACGAGAATAATTCCAGGACTTCCTCGTAACGCTTGAATGGCGGAATCAAGTACGCGCCGGGCATTTCCGTGCGCGCCCAATCGAGCATGCGGCGCGCCAGTTCGAATCCGCGATCGCGCGCGGAGGCTCCAGCCGATTCCATTTCTTTCAGAGTTGCTTCCGGAATCAAAATTCCCGGGACTTCATTATTCAATCGCAGAGCCTGCTTGTAGCTGGTGAGCGGCCAGAGGCCGACGAGAACGGGAATCGGGGATTGGCCGCCGATTTTCTTCAGGAATGCGTGCCAATGGTCGGGGTCGAAGATCGGCTGGGTCATGGCGAAGTGCGCCCCAGCTTCGACTTTGGCGAAGAAGCGGCGGATTTCTTCTTCGAGGTCGTCGGCGACGGGATTGACGGCGACGCCGATGGTGAAATTGGTGGCTCCGCCGAGATTTTTTCCGGCCCAGTCGGTGCCTTGATTGAGACGCGCGAGGACTTTGACGAGGCCGATCGAGTCGACTTCGTAGACGCCGCTGGTTTCGGGATGGTCGCCGAGAGAGGGCGGGTCACCGGTGATGGCCAGAACGTTGCGCACGCCACCAACGGACCACGCACCAAGAAGCATGGCTTGCAGGCCGATGATGTTTGCGTCGCGCGTGGTGAGATGCGGAATGGTTTCGACTCCATGGGCTTCGAGAGCGCCGGCGAGCAGAAGCGCGTCCATGCCAACGCGCGCGAGCGTGCCACTGTTGATGTCAATGACGTCGACGCAACCGGAGGCGGTGACGCGCTTCACTTGATCGAGGATGCGGTCGACGCTGGTTCCTTTGGGCGGATCGATTTCCACGGAGACAGCGAATTTGCCGCCCTGGATTTTTCGCCAGAACTGGCTTTCGGGTTCGCGCGTGGCGAGGCGGCGTGTTTTTTCACGAGGCTCGAGAGTTTCTTCGGCGATGCCGGGAGCGGAAACGCGCGCGGCGCTGGAAGGATGAAGGTTCTTGACGGCGTCGGCCATGGCGCGAATATGTTCGGGCGTGCTGCCGCAGCAGCCTCCGAGGATGCGCACGCCAAGCGCGGCGGCAATGCGCGCGAAATCCGCGAAATAATCGGGCGAGGATTTTGGGTAGACGATTCGGTCGCCGATGCGCTTTGGGAATCCGGCATTGGGCATGGCGCTGAGCGGCAATTTGGAATCGCTGGTGGAATTTCCAAGTTCACGAAGAATCGGGAGAAGGAGTTGCGGGCCGATGGTGCAATTCGCCCCGATGACCTGAACGTTTTTCGTTTTCAGTCTTGCGGCGGCGTCTTCCGGACGCGTGCCGTCGAACGTGCTGCCCTCTTCGGAAAAAGTGAGTTGCGCGACGATGGGAGATTTCGAGAAGGAACGGATGGCATCCACGGCGGAAAGCAGTTCGTCGAGCGCGCCGAAGGTCTCGAGGATGAAAAAATCGACGCCGCGCTCTTCGAGTGCAAGAGCCTGCTCGCGAAAGATCTCGCGGACTTCTTCGGGCGGGAGCTGCCTGGCCTGACGCTGGATGCCGAGGGGGCCAATCGAGCCGGCGATCAAAACTTCGTGGCGCGAGGCTTCGCGGGCTTCGCGCGCGATTTTCACCCCACGGTGGTTCAGTTGCGCGACACGGTCGCCGAGACCGATGGCGGCGAGTTTGTGGCGATTTGCGCCGAAGGTGTTGGTCTCGAGAATTTGCGCACCGGATTCGAGATAAGACTGATGGACGCGGAAGACGGCTTCGGGCTGCGTCGAATTGAGCTCGTCGAGGCAGCGCTGCGGCCCGAGAACTTCGTAGAGCATGGAGCCCATGGCGCCGTCGGCGACAAGGACGGCGTTGCGAAGGCGCTCGTTGAATTCCTCAATTTTCATCGCGGGCGGCGCTCCTGGCGGTAGCGGCGAATCTCCTCGGAAAAAGAAACAGAAATTATAGCATTGCCGGGCCATGCGTGTGCGGTGGGCGCTTCGAGCGAAGTTTGATCGACGGCGCTTGCTATACAGCTAGGGTTGTGGCCAGTAGTGGTGCAGAATAGGCGCGCGGGAAGGTTCGCTACAGGAGAGGGAGGAACGAAATGAGCAAGGAGAAGAGGAATCCTGCATCGGGGATGCGGGTGATTGCGGCGGGGGTCACGGGATTTTTGTTCGGTGCGATCCTGTTTGTGAGCGCGACGACGCTTGCAGCGCATCGGGCGCGAAGCAGTGCCGCGACTGCCGAGCAGACGGGCGGACAACGAAGCGCCGGGCCAAACGACGCGGAGCATCAGTCGCTGGCAAAGCTCGCCGGGGAATACGACCGGGTCATAAAGTTCTTGGGACAGACGGGCGCGATGGCCCAGCCGTCGTCGGGCACAGGCACGTTTTCGGTGGAGCTTGGAGGTCGATTCATTGTTGAGAGGAGCCATGACGTGGTGTTTGGGCGGCCGGTGGACGGGCTGCGAATTTACGGGTACAACGACACGACGAAGGAATACGAGATGGCGCGGATGTATACGATGTCGAACTCGATCACGCTGATGAAGGGGACGAGCAGCGACGGCGGCAAGACGATTGATTACGTCGGCGAAGGGGCTGGGATGGGCGCGGGCGGGGCAGGGCCATTGCGGGCGAAATTCGTGCAGGAGGATGCGGACCAGTTCACGGTAACCATGTCGACGACGGACGCGAACGGGAAAGATATGCCGTTCCAGCAGACGCATTACACGCGGAAGAAATAATTCTCGGCGAGATCATCGCGCGGACTCGAGTTGTTCAGCGATGGCGAGGAGTTTGGTGACGGTGTTCCAGTTGCGTCCGGTGATGGGGACTTTCATGGCACGGTCGATCGTGGACCAGGGCAAATCGGCGCGGCCCACGCCGTTCGGGAAGTAGAGGTAGAGTTCGCGGGGAGCGAAGTGCACTTCTTCCGGGCCGGTGTTGATAGCGCGAAGTTTGGCGCAGGCTTCCGCATCGGGATCGCGAGCCAAGAAACCGACGAGGAGTTTGCCGGGATGGATGTCGCGGCGCCTGGCGAAAGGATTGCGCGCGACGACGTCGCGCAGTTCGTCAGCTGTGCGGTGAATGACGCTCGGGCGGAAGCCGAATTTGCGCTCAATGGCTTTTTCGACGCGCTCGGGAAGAGCCGTCAGGTTGCGCTCGCGGGTGCAAAAAACGACGTTGCCGCTATTGATGTAGGTTTGGCAGCCGGTGAACTTCAGGGATTCATAGAGAGCGCGGAGAACATCCATTTTGATTTGATTGTGGCCGGTGACGTTGACGCCGCGGAGCAGGGAAATGATGACCGGCATGGGCGGAGTATACGACACACGACGACGACGATCAGTGGCGAATTTGCTTCGATTGGCTCAGGGGATCTCCCAGGCGACAGGCGTCGAAATCGTCGATTATCATCGGGAGGATTCAGTGGCACGAATTGCCGCCGATCCCGGCGAACACCTAGCGGAAGAATTGGAGGCGCTCGACATGAGCGCCTCCGAACCGGCGCGGAAAATCACCCACGAACCTGATGACACAAACCTTACACGGGACACGCGCGACGACAGGCGATACGTCTTTGCGCCTCGGACATTTTTTCGGTGCCAGCGCACAGTTCTGGTTGAATCTGCAAAGTCTTTATGATCTGCGGGTCGCTGAAGAAAGAGGCGGGAAATCGATCAACAGCCTTCCCACGTTAAGACGGCGAGATCCGGTCCACACATAGAAACACCCTCGGTAGAAACAGAGCGCTGCCTGACGGCACAGGCGTCAGCGCTTTTGTTCCATGATGCCGGCGATGGTGTCCATGAGATCGAACTTGGTAAGGATTTCGAATTTGCCGCTAGACATTTCGACGAAGACGGCGGGGCCTTCACGGCTGAGGAGTTGAGTGACACGTTCGACGGGCGCGTCGCTCGGAACACGCGGAAGCGCCGAGCCCATGACTTCGCGGATGACGAGCTTGCGAAGGTCTTTGCCTTGAAGGGCGAGATTCAAGATTTGATCTTCGTAGATGGTGCCGATGGGACTCTCGTCCTCGAAGACGGGGAGTTGGGAAATGTCCTGCTGCTGCATGGTGTGAAGTGCGTGGAAGACGGTTTGATAGGGGCGCGCGACGATGAGTTCGCGATGTTTGCCATTTTGTGCTTTCACGCGCACAACGTCCGCCGCGCAGAGAGGGACTTCTGATTCGACGTAGCCGTGCTCGCGCATCCAGCCGTCGTTGTAAACTTTGCTTAAGTAGCGCATACCGGTGTCGGGAAGGAAGGCGACGACACAGTCGTCTTCTTTCAGTTCGCGCGCAAGGCGAAGCGCCGCCGAGAGACACCCGCCTCCTGAGCCTCCGGTGAAAATGCCTTCCTGTTTTGCGAGGCGGCGCGCCCAGACGAAGCATTCCTCATCGGTGACTTGAAGGACGTCGTCGAGGACATCGAAGTGCATGGTGGAAGGGAAAATGTCTTCGCCGATGCCTTCGACGACATAGGTTTTCGCCTTGCCGACTTTTCCTGTTTTCACAAATTCGTAATAGAGAGAGCCGATGGGATCGACACCGATGACTTTGACGGCGGGTTTTTTTTCTTTGAGGAATTTGCCGGCGCCGCTGATGGTGCCTCCCGTGCCCATGGCGCAGACGAAGTGGGTGATTTTGCCGTCCGTGTCCTTCCAAATTTCGGGGCCGGTGGTGTGATAGTGGGCGTCGGGGTTCATTGGATTTTCGTATTGGTTGGGGTAGAAGGAATTTGGAATTTCGCGCGCGAGTTTTTTGGCGACGGAATAGTAGCTGCGAGGGTCGTCAGGCTCGACGGCGGTGGGACAGACGATGACTTCGGCGCCGAAGGCTTTGAGGAGGTCGATTTTCTCGCGGGATTGCTTGTCGGTGATGGTGAAGACGATTTTGTAGCCGCGTACGGCGGCGACGAGGGCGAGACCCATGCCGGTGTTTCCGGAAGTGCCTTCAATAATGGTGCCGCCGGGTTTGAGCAGGCCCTTGCGTTCGGCTTCGTCGATCATCCAGATGCCGATGCGATCCTTGACTGAGCCCCCGGGATTGAGGTAATCGGCTTTGACGAGGACTGGTGCCTGGATATCGTGTGTGAGGCGGTTAAGGCGGATGAGCGGCGTGTTGCCGATGGCCTCGAGAATGTTTTCGCAAAGCATGCGGAGCGGCGACCTCGAATCGGGCTAGGGGAAGATTACGGAGTTTGACCGGGGAAGTCCAGAAGGAGCGCAAACGAGGGTCAATCTTTCGCGCGACGACACGAGGGATGCGAGGTGGCGGAGATGATGCAAATTGCCAAGTCAAAAGCGTGGCCGGGAGAAACGATTGCGGTGACGCGGATCCTGACGGGGATCATTTTTTTGTTCTTTGGAGAATACAAAATTGCAGGGCCGGCGTTTGCGCATGGAGGGTTACAGGGGTGGATCCGCGGGTGGTTAGACGCGAACGAGCCCATCGCATTCTATGGAGCTTTTCTGAAGGGTTTTGTGCTGGCGCATCCTGTGCTGTGCGCGAGGATTGTGGGCTGGGGCGAGCTGGCCATCGGAATCTCGCTGGTGCTGGGGCTGTTTGTGCGAGCAGCGTCAGTGGGCGGAGCGATTCACATGGTGAGTCTGGCGCTGGCGACATGGTATGGACCGGGGCACGGCGCGGCGACGTGGAAGTATTTCGGCGCCAATCTGGATCACATCCCGTTGCTGTTTTTATTCGCGATATTTTTTGCCGCGAGAGCGGGCGAGACGTGGGGATTAGACGGGCTATGGCGAATGCACAAGAGCACCACCCCGATCCATGCCGGGTAAGGTATAATTGAGGGAACATTACATGCGATGGGAAGACGATAAGACGATTCTTTCCCGGCAAGAAGACGGGCCGTGGGTCGCTGAAGTACCTCCTATTCCAATCTGTTACGCGCTGATGCCGACCCGCGAGAAGGCTCTATCAGAACTGATGGCTGTGTTTCTCATGATGGTTGAGGAGTATTCGCAAAAAGGCATCTCCCTGCCCGCCGACACGACCGAAATTCTTCATGCCTAGCGCTACAGCGCGTGAGCTGCAAGCCGTTGCGCGACGATTAGGCTTTTCGAGAACCAGACAAACAGGAAGTCACGGGCGCTGGAACCATCCGGACCGAAGAGCCGTCACGATTCCGCTCGATGGCATCGCGAAACCGGGCCTCCGTTGTTTTTCAACGCCCTGCGGCAACTTGGTGTCACCTTGGAGGAGTTTCAACGCTTGCAAATCGTAGGAGGGAGGATGAAGAGGCAGAATATTTCGAGCGGGACGCCGTGGGAGCCGGTCGTGGGGTATTCGCGAGCGGTGCGCGTAGGGTCGCAGATATGGGTGTCGGGAACAACCGCGACGGATGCGCAGGGCGAAATCGTGGGCCAGGGAGATGTTCGAGCGCAGACGGTGCAGATCTTGAAAAATATCGAGGCGGCGCTACAGAAGGCAGGGGCAAAGATGGAGCACGTGGTACGGACACGGATGTTCGTGCGCGACATCAAGCAGTGGGAGGCGATTGGACGCGTGCACGGGGAAGTTTTCGGGAAGATACGACCCGCGACTTCGATGGTGGAAGTGACCGGATTTGTTTCGGCGGAAATGCTGGTGGAGATCGAGGCGGAGGCGGTGGTACCGGACGGCGAATAAATGTGTTGGCGCATCGGTGCTGTCCTTTCGAAACGGAGACGGCGGTTGCGGTAGAATTGAAGGGAAATGGATGAAGCTCCAAGGGATGAAATGCTGCAGGGTGAACTGCCGCAGGACGACCGGTTCGAGGATGAAAGGCCGCAGGGTCTGGTTCGCATAGGCGGGGGAAAAGTTTTCAGCCGCGTTGCAATTCTGCTGCTGGTTTTGTGCGCGATTGCTGTGGGTTCCGCAACGGGACTGCTGTTTGTTTACAACAGCGATCTACCGCAGATTCAAGAGCTGGAGAATTACCGTCCGGATGTAGTGACGGAGGTTTATGCCGACGACGGAACGTCGATTGGAACATTCGCGCTGCAGCGGCGAATTCTGCTGACTTACGATCAGATTCCGCCGATTCTCCGTGACGCGGTGATTTCGACCGAGGACCGGCACTTCATGCAGCACTGGGGCGTGGATTTTCCGCGTGTAGCCGAGGCTGCGTGGGAAGACGTGGTTCACAAGAGAATTGTGCAGGGTGCGAGCACGATCACGATGCAGCTCGCAGGTGGGCTGTTTCTGAACCGGTCCGACCGAAGCTTTCGCAGAAAAATCGAAGAGGCCATGCTGGCCATTCAAATCGAGCGGCATTACACGAAGCAGCAGATTTTCACGATGTATGCGAATCAGATTTATTTAGGCGCGGGAAACTATGGATTCGAAGCGGCTTCGGAATCGTATTTTGGAAAGCCAGTTGGACAATTAACTTTGCCCGAGGCGGCGCTGCTGGCGGCAATTGTTCGCGGGCCGATTTATTCGCCGGTCCTGTATCCGCAACGCGCGCTGGCGCGACGCAATCTGGTGCTCGATTTGATGGCGGAGAACGGAAAAATCACCAGGGCGCAAGCCAGGTCAGCCCAGCAGATGCCACTCGGACTGAACCTCACCTATCCGCAGAACAGTACGGTGGCTCCATACTTTGTGGAAGAGATCCGGCAGAAGCTGGAGGACGAATTCGGTCCCGAGGCGGTACATCAGGAAGGGCTGCGGGCGTACACAACGCTGAACACGGCGATGCAGCGCGCCGCGGTGCAAGCGGTGCGCGATGGCTTGCATGCTTACGACCGGCGGCACGGCTGGCGCGGAAATCTGCCGAACATTTTTCATGAACACTTGGGAACGCTGCGGAGTTACGAATCGCCAGATTGGCGAGGCGCGATTCAGCCAGGCGATTACGTTACGGGATTAATTACCGCGGTGGACAAGAGCGCGGCGGTAGTCAAGATCGGTCCATACCGGGCGGTGATTACCGCGCCGGATTTTGCTTGGACGGGAGAAAAATCACCGGAGCAGCTACTGCAAATTGGCGATTTGGCGAATCTGTACATCGAAAGCATAAATGGAAGCACGGTGAAAGTGCAGCTGGAACAGGTTCCGGCAGCGCAAGCGGCGCTCATCGCGATTGACAATGCGACGGGCGAAATCAAGGCGATGGTCGGCGGGTATAACTTTGATGAGTCCAAGTACAACCGCGCGGTGCAGGCAATGCGGCAGACGGGGAGCTCGTTCAAAGTGTATGTGTACGCAACGGCTCTGGAAAACGGGATGACGCCGTTCGACACAGTACTGGATGAGCCAATTACCTATATGAGTGGCGGGAAAGAATACGCGCCGCACAACTACGACAATACATTTGAGGGACGCATCAGCCTGCGGCGGGCGTTGGCCGATTCGCGAAACGTGCCGGCGGTGAGAATTCTGGATCAGGTGGGAATTGCAAATGTGATCGCGAACGCGCGACTGTTTGGAATTACCAGCCCGCTGCCTCCGTATTTGCCACTGGCGTTGGGCGCGGCGGACCTGACGCTGCTGGAACATACGTCGGCGTTTACGGTGTTTCCCGATGACGGGATTCATATTCAGCCGCACCTGATCCGGAGAGTGACGTCGTACGACGGGGCGACTCTGGAGGAGACGCGTCCCAAAGTGACGGACGTGCTGCCACCGGACGTGGCGCGAACCATGGTGGCGATGCTCGAGGACGTGGTGCGCTTCGGTACCGGGGTGCGTGCGCAGGCGCTGGGAAGGCCGTCGGCGGGCAAGACCGGGACAACGAATGACTTTACCGATGCGTGGTACATCGGGTTCACGCCGCAGATCACTGCCGGAGTTTGGGCGGGATTTGACGATCCAAAAACATCGTTAGGGCCGAAAGAGACCGGGGCACGGGCGGCGCTGCCGATTTGGCTGGAGTTCATGGAGCAGGCGAGCAAGGAAGTGCCGGCGGAGAGTTTTCCGAATGTGACCCCGCTTGAAGAATTGGCGAAGCGGGTTCATGAAAGCGTGGACGTGCCGGATCTGGCTCCGCCGGCGGATGTATCGGAGCAGGGAATTGCGCAAAAGGAATCGACAGCCGGGGCAGCTCAGCCAGCCGTTGCTAGCCGTGCTGTTCCGCTGGCAGGAGATAAGTCACCCGTTGCGACGAAACCGGGCACGCCTGCGATACCGCTTGCTGGCGACAAGCCAACTGCGAGCAAGCCTGCCACTGGCGACAAAACGCAGCCGCCTCGAAAACCGGATGGAAAGCCGGGAACACCGCGCGCACGGTCAACCGTGAATTAGCCTCGTCAGCAATTCCGAGAACCGGGGGCCCTTCTCGGGAGAAGTCTCCTCAACCACAAGCGGGTTGTCACTGTGCGAACGCGCTCCAGCCTTTGGCCGAGAGAGGCGCGGTGCGACCGTCGGGGTGAACCAGGGCAATTTCCGGACCGCGAGTGATTTCGCCGATGTGCGTGATTTGTTCGTTGCGGGCGATGCCGCGCAGGCAAGTCACGAGTTTTGGTGGGACGGTGAAAAGCAGGCCATAGTCCTCGCCGCCGTGAAGAGCGAGAGCGAGCGGTTCGATTCCGCGCAGGAGCGAGTTGGAGGGAACCTTTACCGTGGGAAGGCTGGCGGCATGAATTTGGGCTCCGACGCCGCCGGCAGCGCAGAGGCGTGCCAGATCGGTCGAGAGACCATCGGAGATGTCCATCATGGCGGAGGGGATGCGACGGCGGGCGAGTGTTTGGCCGAGGGCGACGGGGATTTTCGGGTATAGGTGCGGCTTGAGGAGTTTTCCGAGCGACGGCTGGCGAGAAAGGCCGCCGAGGATGATTTCGAGGCCTAATTGGGCGGCTCCCAGTGCGCCGGTGACGTAGATCAGGTCTCCGGGCCTGGCCCCAGAGCGCAAAATAGCCAGCCCGACCGGAATCTCGCCGAGGACGGTCACACAGATGGTTACTGAGCTCGAGCGGGAAATATCGCCGCCGACCAGGCGCGAGTCGAACTCGCGGGCCGCGCGAGACATTCCTGCGGCGAATTGGCGGAGCCACTTACCAGGCTTGCCGGGGGGAAGGGCCAGCGCAAGGAGGAAATAGCGCGGCTTTGCGCCCATGGCGGCCAGGTCGCTGGTGGCCCGAGCCAGCGACTTATAGCCGATGGAATCGGCGGAGTAACCTGAAAGGAAGTGGGTGCCCTCGAGGCTGAAATCCGTGCTGATCGCCCATTCGGAGTGCGGGGAGGGGCGAAGTACTGCTGCATCGTCGCCAACTCCCGGCAGCACTCCGTCTTTTTCTAGTCTATGTGTAATAGATGGAATCAGTTGGGTCAGCTCGCGAATGAGCGAAGTTTCCCTGTCCATCTGACCAGTTGTAATTCGTTTTGTCACGGCTTATAACTATACATAGACAGTACTTTGCCCGCCGGATTATAGGTTAGTCGGGAAGGTAAGGCGAGCGGGCCCCAGCCCCTGGGAGAGGAATTTTTGGTTGACTCCGAGAGGGGCAGCACTTATATTCGCGGCCGGTTTCGGACCGAGTCTCGCGGTTCAAACTATGGATAGGCGTCGCGCAGACCGCAATCAGGGCCGGCGGTCATTTGGTCCAGCGCAAAGAACAAGATCAGCATTCTGAGTTCGAGCTATGCGACGTAAATATTACACATTTTTTATTGCGTCGACGGATTCGGGGAAGATGCGCCGAATGCGGATCCCGCACTATGCGCTGCATCTGGTGGTGGCTTTGGCGCTGGTGGGGAGCGCGACGGTGCTCGTGGCGGTCGGGACGTATTCGCGGACTCTTTGGAAGGCTGCGGCGTACAATTCCTTGCTGAGCGACCAGCACACTTTGAAGCAGCAGTATCACGAACTGCAGACTCAGGTGAAGGATGCCAACGAGCGGCTGAACTCGCTGCAATCGCTCGCGAGCGAAGTGGCGGTTGCTTACGGGCTGACCGGCGTATCAGATACCCCGTTCAGCCTTACGAACAGTTCCGAACAGTCCGACGCAACCTATAAGGAGACGGTCGATCAGTTCAATTTTCTCGAACAGAATTCCGAGGCAGTGATGCTGGCGTCGACCGGAGCCGTTCGCTTGACGCCGGGATGGAAGCTGCTGAATGCGCCATTTATTCCGTCGCTATGGCCGGTGATGGGCAGGATCACCAGCCGGTTTGGTGAACGGCTGGACCCGTTCGGCGGCGAAGGCGAGTTTCATACCGGATTGGATATTGCGTCGCACTATGGGGATGATGTCCGCGTGGCGGCAGACGGCGTCGTGGTATGGACGGGCAATCGGGAAGGCTATGGCCGCGTGGTGATTGTCGACCATGGCTTTGGCATCACGACGTGGTACGCGCATCTTTCCTCCTACGACACCGAGGCGGGGATGCGCGTGAAACGCGGCGACGTTATCGCCCAGGAAGGCGACAGCGGCCGGGCAACGGCAGCGCATCTCCACTTCGAAGTAAGGATTAACAATGCTCCAGTGAATCCCTGGCCGTATCTGCATCAGGCGGATGCGGGCGGGACGGTATCGGCGGCGGGCGGGGATTAAGGTTCAGGCGGGTCCGCAGTTCGTTGTACTTCCCAGGTTTTTCCCTCGCAAAAGATGAATCTGTCACTTTTTCGGCGCGCCATCGGCGGGCACAGCGAGCGTGGCCTGCAGCATCTGCGGCGTGACCTCGACGCGGAGTTCCACGCGGCGACGATTGTGGGAGATGTCCGCAGCCCTGAGCAGAGCATCAAGGGCAGGCCACTGCGGGCCGATTTGTTGCCGCGTTTTAGGGTCGGCCAATGCGGCGCGGCCTATCCAGAGGAGGCCCTGCAGCGCAGTGGAGAGCTTGAGGGCGTCGAGGGTTGAATCGCACTCGGCGGACGCGAAGACTTTTAAATTGTCCTCTGCCGGGCGGCCGGACGCAGAGATTAGGTGAACGCCGCGAAGCAGGCCTGCGAGCTGAGCGGAATGGGATACGTCGATGCCGAGGTCCTTCGGGAGATCCTGTGTGCGCGCAACGGCGTAAATGGGTGTGCCGGAAACGAGGGCGACGCGTTCGGACATTTGCGAATCGAGACGTTGGGGATTCACGGCGCCGAGGACCTGCGACAGCGCGGGGCCATCGGCGAGGGCAATTTCAACGGGGGAGAGAAAACTGAAACGGATCAGTCGCGTGGAATTCTGTTCGCGGACTTCGTAGACTTTTTGGTTGTGCGACTTCACGAGGCGACCGTAGCGCAGCGCGTAGCGTTCGATTTTGGCTTCATCGAAGCGGCCTTGCGCGAGAGCGAGGACCGAGGTCGAAGAATCCTGGGGCCACAGGTCAACGGCAGTGCGGTCAAGGTCGCGTGAATAGTCGAATCCGGTGTCGTGAACGAACTCGGTGTATGCCGGATCTTGGGCGGAGGTGGGCGCAAGATTCGCCAGTTCATTTGCAAAGGATGAAGCGCGGAGCGCGGCGACGTCGACGAACACGACGGCGGAAGCGCCAGCGGGCAGTTGATGAATCAGGTCAGGCGCACTCGCTTCGGTGGGAGAACCTTGCAAGGCCGAGGCTGTCGAAGCCGGCGTGGGCGCCGGTGAAGGAGCGTCGAACGCCTCACGCTGCCTCACAAGCTTGCGATGATGCAAATAGGCAAAGACGGCGATTGCGGCAATGCAAACGAGAAGAGCGGTTGTAAGGGCGCGTTTCATTCGATTCGCGAGGCTACTTTTTGAGTATAAATTTGCATCCAACTAGTGTAAAGTTTGAGTCGCGCGGGCAATCACCAATTAGTGTGGCACGATTCGTGCTTCGGTGAGTGAGGCACTTGCAATTTTATTGCCTGCGTGATAACTTCGTCAGGTTTGCTTGCGCTGGCGTAGCTCAGCTGGTAGAGCATCTGATTTGTAATCAGAGGGTCGGGGGTTCAATTCCCTCCGCCAGCTGAATCTTGAGGGTCGGGATTTTGGGTTTGGATCAGACGGATTCCTCGCACTAGAAGCGAACGGGCTGGTGTCTCTGGACACGAGCCCTTTCTGCGTTGCGAAGCACCCCGTTTGGGACGAGCGCGTTAGGTCCCGTAGTTTCGCGGGACGGGTGGGTGAGTGGCTAAAACCAGCAGACTGTAAATCTGCCGCTCCTTGCGGGCTACGGAGGTTCGAATCCTCCCCCGTCCACCATCGTGCCGCGAGAGCTGGGAAGACAGCGTGAAGTAGCTCGATTCGATCTCGACAAAAGAAGCAGTAAAGAAACGATCGTTGGAAGGAATTGCGCGACCAGCGAACCGGTTTGAGCCTGGGTAGCTCAGTTGGTAGAGCGCGTCCTTGGTAAGGACGAGGTCACCGGTTCAATCCCGGTCCCAGGCTCCAGTTTTGCGGAATTGGTCGAGGGAGTGGTTGTGGCTGGGCGGGGGTAACTCAGGGGTAGAGTCTCTGCCTTCCAAGCAGATGGTCGCGGGTTCGAATCCCGTCCCCCGCTCCATCATTGCGGAGTAGGACAGCGGCAAGGATCTGAGTTCGAGCGAGGTCAAGAGGCGATGGCGAAGGAAAAATTTGAGAGGAACAAGCCGCACCTGAACATCGGAACGATCGGGCACATCGATCACGGGAAGACGACGCTGACGGCGGCGATCACCAAGGTGCTGTCGAAGCACAACCCGAAGGTGCAGTTCCGGGCG
>DASYZX010000019.1:0-74973 GCA_035945715.1 Candidatus Acidiferrales bacterium | reverse complement strand
GCACCTGGCAACGGTTGTGGCAGGGGCCCGAAAAGCAAGGGGAAGGCAGAGACTGCATCCCGCGACAAAAACGTTTCTGGCGCTGCGGATAGCGGTGAATCGAGAGTTGGAGGAACTCGGGCAGTTTCTTTCTAGGACCCCTGCCACTTTATCTTCAGGAGCGCGTTGGGCGATTCTGACCTATCACTCGCTCGAAGATCGCATGGTCAAGCGCGGCTTTCAGGAGCTCGCGCGGACCGGCGAGTTTACGATTCTCACCAAAAAAGTCGTTCAGCCAAGCGAAGACGAAGTACGCAGCAACCCCCGTGCGCGAAGCGCGAAGTTGCGCGTGATCGAAAAGCGCGACTCGAACGTCGAGGAAGAGAACGGGGAAAGGAAAGCGTCATGACGGAGTTTTATACTTCAAAGCGGATTGATAATTCGCGACTCTCGCGGCCGGCGGCTTCGCGGTGGCGCGAATATGCGCGGCGCATGGCCTGGGCGGCGGCGCTGGCGTCCTGCGGGCTGCTCTACACCTGGCAGCATTTTCAAGACATTCAATTGCGGTATCAGCTGGAAAACCTGCAGGCGCGGCAGACGCAAGCGCTTGAACTGAATCAGCGACTGCACTTGGAAACGGCGTCGCTGACCTCGCCAATGCGCATTGATGCGATTGCGCGCCAACAGCTGGGAATGACGGTGTCCGTGCCGGCACAATTCCTTCCGGCGGCGGATGTTCCTCGCGACGCTTATTTGGCACAGCGCGTGCCAACGCAACCCGCGCAGCCGGCGCAGTCCGCGCAACCGTGAACTTGGGGACGATTGTTGCTTTGGGCATAGGCTTGGGGCGAACCGCCCAAAGGCGGCGTAATGCAGCGGATCGCCGCATTGCGGAATGAAAAGAATTTTCGATCTGGGCCGGAGTCCATGGCGCGCAGCAGTTCCCGTCTCCGTTTGCTGGTTGTTTTTGGCCTCGCATTCGTTTGGATGTTGGCAGTTGTTGCCCGCCTGAGTTACCTGCAGTTATTCCATTATCGCGATTACCTGGAACGCGCACACCGGCAGCAGGACCGCATCATTGAAGTAAGCCCGATGCGCGGCCCGATTTACGACCGCAACGGCCGGGAATTGGCGATGAGTATTCCGGTGGATTCGTGTTTCGCGGATCCGCAGGAGATTACAGACCCGGAGATGGTCGCGCGGCTGCTCTCGCACGTGCTGGGAAGTTCGGCGGACGAGATTGAGCAGAAGCTGGCCCAGTCGCGCTCGTTCGTTTGGATCGCGCGGAAAATCACGCCGGAGCAGAGGTTGCGCATTGAGGCGCTCAATCTGCGCGGAATTTACTTCCAGAAGGAAAACAAGCGTTTCTATCCGGAGCATTCGCTTGCGGCGAATGTGCTCGGTTACGTGGACGTCGATGAGCATGGGCTCGGCGGCGTTGAATATTCGCTCGACAAGCAGATTCGCGGCCGTCCCGGGCGTCTGTTGGTGACGGCGGATGCGCGGCGGCAGTGGCTCGACCGCAGCGAAACGCCTTCGGATAGCGGCGACACGGTTGTTCTGACCATCGATCAGACAATTCAATACATCGCGGAGAAGGCCCTTGCGGATGGAATCGCGCGAACGCGCGCGAAGGGCGGTTCGGTCGTGGTGCAGGATCCGAACACGGGCCAGCTGCTGGCCATGGCGAATTGGCCGACCTTCGATCCGAACAATGTGCACGCTTATCCGATCGACGACTTCGTAGACCGCGCTGTTTCGTCCGCGTACGAGCCGGGTTCGATTTTCAAAACAATTCTGCTGTCTGCGGCGTTTCAGGAGGGTGTGGCGCAGCCGGACCAGCTGATTGATTGCCAGATGGGCGAGATCAAGGTGGCTGGCCGTGTGATCCACGACCATGCGCGCTTCGGTGTGATATCGGTGGCCGAAATTCTGGAGCATTCGAGCGACGTGGGTTCGATCAAAGTTGCTCTGCGCCTGGGAGAGCAGAAATATTACCGGTACATCCGCAGCTTCGGGTTTGGCCAGTTGACGGGAATTAACCTGCCCGGCGAGAACCGCGGGTTGGTGCGCCCGCTCGACGAGTGGACGGCTACGTCGATTGGTTATATCGCGATCGGGCAGGAAGTCAGCGTGACGCCTGTGCAGATGATCTCCGCGGAATCGGCGATCGCCGATGGCGGGACGCTACGCAAACCGCAGATCGTCCGGCAGGTCATGCGCGGCGGACAGATCGTGATCGAGGGCGAGCCGGACCCGCGGCGCGTGATTGATGAGGGCACCGCCGCCACGATGCGGAACGTGATGGAACAGGTGATTCTTGTTGGAACCGGCAAGGGTTTTGCGCAGCCGGTCGGTTACACGGCGGGAGGCAAGACCGGTACCGCTCAGAAGATTGACCCAGCAACGGGACGCTATTCCAAGACGGACTACAACGCTTCGTTTATCGGCTACGCGCCGATCAACAATCCTGCGATCACTGTGCTGGTGAACCTTGACTCGCCGCACGGGGGAAGCCACGAAGGGAACGCAACGGCCGGGCCCGTTTTCAAAGAGATTGTCGAACAGACGCTTGCCTACCTGAACGTGCCGCACGACGCGCCGGAATTGCCTGCGCTCGAAACAGCGTCGGTGAAAAAGCAGCGCGCGCCCAGCCGCGACTTTACGCCGCAGACCAAGCGCGGTGCCAGCCATCAAACTCCAGATGAAGCCGCTGGAAACGATGTTGCTGCTACCGTACCGGTGGCTTCGACGGTGGCAATTGCGGAAGGGCAGGCGGTCACCGTGCCGCGTTTGACCGGCCAGGGTGTGCGCGCGGTCATCGAAGCGTGCTCGCGACTCGGACTGATGCCGGTTCTGGTAGGAAGCGGTGTTGCGACAGACCAGAGTCCCGGCGCGGGCACCAAGGTTCTGCCGGGGAGCAAAGTGATCGTCCATTTCGGGCGCAGCACGGATTCCGGCACGTCGCCAAGCAACAATTAATGGGTCAAATGGGATCACATTTGAACAACGGCGGAACTGCGGGAACGAAGGGCGGAGGAGTGGCAATTGCCGAGCGAAACATGAAGATTGCAGACCTGTTTGCTGGCGCAGAAATCGTGTCGATTTCTGGTTCGGGCGAGGTAGAGATCCAGACCGTCGCCTATGACAGCCGGAAAGTCACGCCCGGAGCGCTTTTCTTTGCGTTAAAAGGGGAAAAGGAAGACGGGAACAAGTACGTGCCATCGGCTATTGAACGGGGCGCAGCAGCGATCGCCAGCGAGGAGGCACCGAACCAGAAACTCGCGCGCGAGATCGCTTGGGTGCAGATCCAGCCAGGAGCGCAGCGGAGAGCGTTGGCAGGGGTTGCTGCGAATTCCTACGGCCATCCCGCAAAGGGATTGCAACTTGTGGGCGTCACCGGAACAAACGGAAAAACGACGACCACCTACCTCGTCGACTCGATTCTGCGCGCAAGCGGCATCGGCACGGGCCTGATCGGCACGATCGGGACCAGAACGCCTCGCGGCCGCCGCGAGGCGATCAACACGACGCCCGAATCGCTCGATCTGCAGCAGATGTTCGCCGAAGTGCTCGAAGAGAATGGAAAAGCTGCCGTGATGGAAACGAGTTCTCACGCTCTGGCGATGGACCGCTTGTGGGGCTGCCACTTTGCGGTGGCGATTTTCACGAATTTGACGCGGGACCATCTCGACTATCACAAGACGTTTGAGGAGTACTTTGCGGCGAAACGGCGCTTGTTTGAGGGTACCGGAGCGGGTCCTGCGGAAACCGGTGTTATCAACAGCGACGATCCATACGGCAAGCAGCTCGACGGAATTGCGCGGCGAACGTTCACCTACGGGCTGAAGAACGGCGCGCGCATCAAGGCGCAGAAGTATCCGCTGGCATTTTCCGGCCTGGAGTTCACGGCGCAAACGCCGGCAGGGAAGATCGAAGTGCAATCGCGATTGGTCGGAAAGATCAATGTCTACAATATTCTGGCCGCTATCGGCGCAGGAATCGCGCTCGACGTGAATCGTGCGGCGATTGAACGCGGCATCCGCGAGCTGGAAGCCGTTCCGGGGAGATTTGAACGCATCGCTGCCGGGCAGCCCTTCCTCGTGATTGTGGACTACGCCCATACCGACGACGCTCTGCGGAACCTGATTTCGACGGCACGCGAGCTCTCTGACAACAAGCGCATCATTACGCTCTTCGGCGCGGGCGGCGACCGCGACCGCACGAAGCGCCCGCTCATGGGCGAGGCTGCTGGCTCGTTGAGCGACATGGTCATTTTGACCAGCGACAACCCGCGAGGCGAAGACCCGCTACGCATCATCAACGACGTGCTCGTTGGCCTGCAGAAGACAGGAGCGAAATACCAGGTCGAGCCGGATCGCGAAAAAGCGATTGAAATCGCGGTGAACGAAGCCAAGCCGGGCGACATTGTGCTGCTTGCCGGCAAGGGGCACGAATCGGTTCAGGTGCTTCGCGAAGGGCCTGTGAAATTTGACGATCGTGAAGTGGCTCGCCGAATCCTGTCAGGGCATGGATACGGCGCGACGAAGAGTTGAGAGCAGAGGTTCGGCGGATCGTCCGAGAACGGTGACGTCCTGCCCTGTGGAGAAGCGATGCGGTGGACGCTGGCAAACGTGGCGAATGCTCTGGGTGTTTCATCTCCCGCGCTCGCCGATTCCTTGGCCGGGCTGGCCGGTGTCTCGATTGACTCGCGAACCACTCGGCCTGGAGAGCTTTTTGTCGCTATCCGAGGGCCGCGATTCGACGGCCACGATTTCGTCTCGGGCGCCCTTGAGCGCGGGGCTGTTGCGGCTGTGGTGGAGGGCCGCCGCGCAGGCGAATACCCGGAAGGAGTTCGCGGGAAGCTCCTGGTTGTGCCCGACACGCTCGGCGCACTGCAGGAGCTCGCGCGCTCTTACTGCGGCCAGTGGCGCAAAGCCAAGTCGGGACGCCGGATTGCCGCGGTCACAGGCTCTGCGGGAAAAACAACCACCAAGGAAATTCTTGCGGCATTGCTGGCCGCGCGGTTTCGCGTGCTGAAGTCCGAGGGCAATTTGAATAATGAATACGGTTTGCCGCTGACGCTCTTCCGGCTGACGGATGAACATGACGCCGCGGTGGTGGAGCTGGGCATGTCCCATCGCGGGGAACTGGCGCGGCTGGCGGAAATTGCGCAGCCGGAGGTGGGCGTTGTAACGAACGTGGCGCCCGTGCACCTGGAATTTTTTTCCTCCGTGGATGAAATTGCACTGGCCAAACGCGAGTTGATCGAAGGGCTCGGCGGTGCGGACCCAGTAGCCGTGCTCAACGCGGACGATCCGCGGGTGTCGAAATTCTCGGAGGTTTTCCGCGGCAGGGTCCTGCGCTATGGCACTTCGGATGCGGCGGAATTCCGCGCGGAACACATTGAAGACCGGGGGATGGACGGCTCGGTTTTCGACTTCGAAAACCCGAATGAACTAGCGCGGCTGCGCTTGCCCTTGGCCGGGCGGCACAATGTTCTGAACGCGCTGGCCGCGCTGACTGCCGCCAGTGAGTGGGGTATCACGAATGCTGTAGCAAAGAAGATACTTCCGTCGCTCCAGCCAGCGTCCATGCGCGGCGAATTCCTGAAATTCGCGTCCGGATTTGCGGTCATCAATGACTGCTACAACTCGAATCCGGTGGCACTGGAGCGGATGATCGATCTGCTGTCCGCCACGCCGGGTTATCACCGGCGGATTTTGGTGGCTGGCGAGATGCGAGAGTTGGGGCCGGCTTCGGACGAGTTGCATGAAAGAACGGGCAAATACGCCGCCACCAAAGGAGAGGTTGACTGGATCTTCGGCGTCGCCGGAGACGCGGAACGAATCGTGCAGGGGGCCGTTGAGGCAGGGCATCCAGCGGAGCGCACTCAGATGTTCGCCTCATCGGAAGCGGCTGCACGGGAACTGACGCAATTTGTCGCACCGGGAGATTTGGTGCTGATCAAGGGCTCCCGCGGCGTGCACATGGAAGCGATTGCGGCGCAGTTGCGCGAGAAGTTTCCGTTGGCCGAGACGCGCGACGAAGGCGTTCACGCAGCAGGCGAGAGGAACGGTTAGATGCTCTACTACCTCCTCGTCGAGCTTCTGCGGCCGCACTACAGCCCGCTGAATGTGTTCCGCTACATCACGGTGCGCACGGCGCTCGCCAGCCTGACGGCATTGTTTCTGACCATCGTTTTTGGGCCATGGACCATTCGACGTCTCCGTCAGCTGCAGGTGAAGCAGTATATTCGCCAGGAAGGGCCGCAGAGCCACCAGGCCAAGGCCGGCACGCCGACGATGGGCGGGGTCTTGATCGTGGCGGCGATCGTCATTCCTACGCTTCTTTGGGCCGACCTGCGAAGTCCCTATGCGCTGCTGGCGCTGGGCGCCACGGTCGCGTTCGCGATCATCGGTTTTCTCGATGACTACAATAAGGTCGTTCGCAAGCGCAGCATGGGCCTCCGGCCCAAGGTAAAATTCTTCTATCAAGTGCTGACGTGCATCGCGGTGGGAGCCGTCCTTCTTGCGTTGCAGCAGCACGGTGCATATTCGACGGAATTGAGCGTGCCGTTTTTCAAAAAGCTGCATCCGGATCTGGTGGTTCGGTCGCTCCTGATTAAGCCGCACATCTGGCCGCTGGCGTTCATTCCGTTTGTCGTGTTCCTGATATTTGTGATCGTAGGCGCCTCCAACGCCGTCAATCTGACCGATGGTTTGGACGGGCTGGCCATCGGTTGCGTCCTCGTTGCGGCCGGTGCGCTGACGGTCTTGACCTACATCAGCAGCCACGCGCGGTTTGCGGAATATCTCGAAATCCAAAGAATCCCTGAAGTGGGAGAACTGACGGTTTTTTGCGGCTCCCTTGTGGGCGCCTCGCTGGGATTCCTCTGGTACAACGCGCATCCGGCGGAAGTGTTTATGGGCGATGTCGGTTCGCTGGCGCTCGGCGGAGTAATTGGCGTGACGGCAGTCATCATCAAGCAGGAGATTCTGCTGCTCTTTATCGGCGGCATATTCGTTGTGGAGGCAGTTTCGGTAATCATCCAGGTGGGTTCGTTCAAATTGAGGGGCAAGCGTGTATTTCGCATGGCGCCGCTCCATCATCATTTTGAACTGCTGGGCTGGAGCGAATCGAAAATCATCGTGCGGTTTTGGATTGCGGCGCTGGTGTTCGCGCTGTTTTCGCTGACGACTTTGAAGCTGAGGTAGAAGCGTGCGGCCTGGTATCGATCTTGAAGGCAAGCGGGTTCTGGTGGTTGGCCTGGCGCGAACCGGGGTCGTGGTGTCCCTGTTTTGCGCAGCGTACGGTGCCCGCGTGACGGGAATTGACGAAAAACCCGAGGCGGCGCTTGCCAGCACCGCGGAGAGGTTGCGAGCGGCTGGAGTGACCCTGGAATTCACCACGGCGCGGCCCGAATTGTTTGTGAATCAGGACCTCGTCATCGTGAGTCCCGGCGTGCCGGCGAAATTGCCGGGCTTGGAGATGGCGCGAAATCGCGGCGTTTCCGTTTGGAGCGAAATCGAACTTGCGTGGCGGCTGCTGCGAGGAAAACTCGTGGCCATTACGGGTTCGAATGGGAAAACGACGACGACGGCTCTGGTCGGGCACATTCTGCAGTCTGCCAAGATTCCCGCGCTCATTGGGGGAAACATTGGAACTCCATTGCTTTCGCGCGTCGAAGCCTCCAGCGATTCGACGGTGACGGTCGCGGAAGTCAGCAGTTTTCAGCTCGAAACCATAGAAGCGTTTCGTCCGGATGTGGGCGTTCTGCTGAACCTCACGCCGGACCACATTGACCGCCACGGCTCGTTTGAAGAATACGCCCGCGCAAAGCAAAGAATGTTCCAGAACATGATCGACCGCGACGCTGCGGTATTGAACGCAGACGATTTGGAAGTTGCGCAACGCGGGCCGTTGCACGGGCAGAGATTTTGGTTCAGCCGGCACAAACGGCTAGCGGCGGGAACGTTTTTGCGCGGCGATCAGATTCTTTTTCGCCGGGAGGGCAGCGAGAGCGTCCTGATGCGCCGCAGCGACCTACCCCTGCGCGGGGAACACAATCTGGAAAACGTTCTCGCCGCTTCTACGGCGGCAATTCTCGCGGGAGCGCCGGTCGACTCCATCGAAGCCGCTGTGCGTTCGTTTCCGGGCGTGGAGCATCGCTTGGAGTTTGTCGCCGACATTGGCGGAGTGCATTTCTACAACGACTCCAAAGCGACAAACGTCGATGCGACATTAAAGGCAGTCGACGCGTTTGGGGGCGGATTGCTGGTGATTCTGGGCGGGAAAGACAAGGGTAGCCCGTACGCTCCATTGCGCGAACCGCTGCGGCAAAAAGCGAAGCTCGTGCTTTTGATCGGCGCAGCCGCAGACAAAATCGCCACAGAGCTGGACGGAGCGGTCGAGATGCAACAGGCGGGCACGCTCGAACGAGCTGTTTCGACCGCCTGGGAACACGCAGCGCCCGGAGACACGGTGCTCCTCGCTCCCGCGTGCTCGAGTTTCGACCAGTACGAGAATTTCGAGCAGCGCGGCCGCGAATTCAAAGAACTCGTTGCGCGCCTTGCTGCCGAGAACGTGACTCAAGATTCGACGAAGAGAGGATAAGCATGCCGCGAAGTTTGCAGCCTGACCGCACGTTATTCGGAGTCACGCTGGCGCTGTGTTTGATTGGAGTGGTGATGGTTTTCAGCGCTTCGGCCGTCACCGCGAAGCAGATGTATGGCAGCGGTTACGTTTTCCTCGGACGCCAGCTCTTTTTTCTCGTTGTGGGTTTGTTCGGGATGATTCGCCTGATGAACCTCGATTATCGCAAGCTGCGCGAGCCGCGCATCATTTATCCCAGCATTGCTCTGGTATTGCTGATGCTCATCGGCGTTTTGTTTCTTGATCGCACTCACGCCGTACATCGCTGGATTCACGCCGGTCCGATCAGCCTGCAGCCTTCGGAATTCGCAAAGCTTGTGGTCATTTTGTATTTCGCGTGGTTTTTGGAATTGCGAACGCGGCCCGGGGGCGTTGGCGTGAACGACCTGAAGCGAACCCTTATCCCTGCGCTGGGGCCGGTCGTGGTGATGCTCGTTCTGATTCTTCGCGAGCCGGACCTCGGCACTTCGTGCATGATTTTTCTCGTCGCGCTGGCCATGCTTTTTGAAGCGGGCCTGTCCATGAAATACATTGCCGGGCTAGCGGCCGCTGCCATTCCTGCGATTTGCCTCCTGATTATTCACGCGCAGTATCGCTACGACCGCGTGCTCTCATTTTTCTCGCCGAACGCGGACCCGCAAGGCCGCGGCTTCCAGCTTTTGCAATCGCTGATCGCCGTCGGCTCCGGCGGACTTACCGGAGTCGGCCTGATGGAGAGCAAGCAGAAGCTTTTCTATCTGCCAGAGGCTCATACGGATTTCATTTTCGCCGTCACTTGCGAAGAACTCGGCTTTATCGGCGGGCTCATCATCGTGACGCTTTTTGGAATTTACGCATGGCGCGGTTTTCGCGCCGCGTTTCGCGCCCCCGATGTTTTCGGCAGGCTGCTCGCGGTTGGAATCACGACTCTCGTCGTCGGGCAGGCGCTGGTGAATCTGAGCGTGGTTCTCGGGCTGATGCCGACAAAAGGAATTCCGCTGCCATTCATTAGCTATGGCGGTTCGAGTCTGGTGGTGATGCTGCTCGCGACAGGCGTGCTGTTGAGCATCAGCCAGCACGCGGAAGCTGCCTGAACTAGAGCAAATGGCGCGATGCATGAAAGACGTATGACAAATGTCGAGAGGCTGCTCATTGCCGGTGGTGGAACCGGCGGCCACGTTTTTCCGGCGATTGCGGTCGCGCAGGAGTGGCTGCGACGCGGAGACGCGAACGGTGGAACGAAGAGGGAAGTCCTTATGGTCGGGACGCAGAACGGGCTCGAAGCGAAATTGGTGCCCGAAGCGGGCCTGCCGTTCGAGGCGATTCGCGTCGCGGGTTTGAAGGGAATCGGCGGAATGAAATTGATTCGCAACGTGGCAATGCTTGGAGTTGGTTTCTGGGACTCCGCGGAAATTCTGCGCCGCCACGAATTCGAATTCAACGCTGCGTTCGGTGTTGGCGGGTACGCGTCGGGCCCCGTGATGGCGCTTGCGGCGATGCGTGGCGTGCCAACGATTCTTTTTGAACCGAACCTTGAGCCGGGATTCACAAATCGCATGCTGGCTCGCTTCTCCACGCGCATCGCGACCGGTTTTCAGGAGACCGCCGATCGCTTTGGCCGCAAAGCTACGGCCACGGGCAATCCCGTGCGCGCTGAGTTCTTTGCCGCGCCTCGCCGCGCACAGCACGAGGCTCCCTTCCGTCTCCTGGTCACGGGTGGCAGCCGGGGGGCACACGTCATCAACGAAACCATGACCGGAGCCCTGGACCTGCTGGCCCCTAAAAAAAATCAGCTTTTCGTGGTGCATCAGACCGGCGAACGCGACTATAATGCCGTTCGCGAAGCGTATGCTCGGCGCGAATTCAACGCGGAGGTCAGTCCCTTCATCGGGAACATGGCGGAAAGGTTTGCACAGGCCGACCTGATCGTTTGCCGGTCAGGCGCCATCACGGTGGCCGAAGTTGCCGCCGCTGGGCGTGCCGCCATCTTTATCCCTTTCGGCGCCGCAACAGACAGTCATCAGCTTCGCAACGCCCAGTCCATGGAGCAATCCGGCGCTGGACGCGTGATTCCACAGGGCCAGTTGAACCCGCAGCGTTTGGCAAACGAAATTCTCTCTCTTTTGGATCAGCCCCCAAAACTCGAGGAAATCGCGCAGCGCGCGCACGCGCTGGGTCGTCCGCAAGCGGTCGCAGATCTCGTGGACCTCATCGAGGGGGTAGCTCATAAATGACCATTCCATTCGGCAATTTTCAGCGCATTCATTTGATCGGCATCGGCGGCAGCGGGATGAGCGGCATTGGTGAAGTCTTGCTCGCGCTCGGCTACGCGGTGTCCGGCTCGGACATCAAGTCCTCAAGCACAACGGGCCGCCTAAGCAACCTCGGCGCAAAAATTTTCGTGGGGCACGAATCCGCACACGTGCAAGGCGCGCAGGTGGTCGTCGCTTCGTCCGCCGTGCGGCCCGACAATCCGGAAATCGTCGAAGCGCGCAAGCTGAAAATCCCGGTGATTCCGCGCGCGGAAATGCTTGCGGAATTGATGCGCCTGAAATACGGAATCGCGGTTGCCGGCGCGCATGGAAAAACGACGACGACTTCGCTGGTTGCGTCGGTTCTCGCTGCCGCCGGATTGGATCCGACGTTCGTCGTGGGCGGCCGCGTGAACGCTGCCGGTGCCAACGCTCGCGCGGGTCACGGCGATTACATGGTCGTTGAAGCCGACGAAAGCGACCGCTCGTTCCTTCTGCTCGCGCCCGTCGTCGCTGTGGTCACCACAATCGACCGCGAACACCTCGACCAATACCATTCGCTCGAGGAGATTCAGTCCACCTTTCTGGAATTCGTGAATCGTGTGCCGTTTTACGGCGCCGTTGTCCTTTCGCTCGATGAACCGAACGTTCAGGCGATTTTGCCGGGGGTAAAACGCCCCGTCGTCACCTATGGCGTTTCCAACCAGGCGGACCTGGTGATTAGCGACATCGAGCTCGCTGGCTTGGACAGCCATTTCCGGCTCACGTACCACGGAGACGATCTCGGAAAATTCCATCTGCCGTCACCGCCGGGAATTCACAACGTCCGCAACGCCGCAGCTGCGGCAGCTGTCGCGCTTTACCTCGGCATTCCCGCGGATTTGATTCGCGAAGGGCTGCACAAATTCGCCGGCGTCGGCCGGCGCTTCGAAATCAAAGGCACGTTCGCGGGAGTTACGTTGGTCGACGATTACGGCCATCATCCCGCGGAGATTCGCGCTACGCTCGACGCAGCGCGCGGCTGCAATTACAAACGCCTGCTGGTGCTGTTTCAGCCGCATCGCTATACGCGCACGAAGCATCTGTGGGACGAATTTTGCCGCGCCTTCAACCTGGCGGATGTTCTGGTCGTTTCGGAAATTTACGCGGCTGGTGAAGCGCCAATTGAGGGCGTCAGCGGACAGAAACTCGCGGAAGCGATTTCCGCGGCGGGACACAAGAACGTCGTTTTTTCGAATACTGTGCAGCGGGGCGTCGAGATTCTTTTGCGCGAAGCGCAGCCAGGCGACGCGATTCTGGCCATCGGCGCGGGCACGGTGAACCGCTCGCTCGATGAACTGGCGTTGCTGCTGGGCACAGATTTGCCGCACACGCGCGTGAGTTCTTGACGTGCGCGGGGCGACGTTCATTTTGCGGTTGTAGCGCCGGCCTTTGGGCCGGCGGCGTTCCGAGGAAATCTTGGCGAAGCTGAAAAAAATCGAAGCCGAGGCGTATCCACAGGAAGTGATTGCTGAGGAAGAGCCCCGCTATCTTCGCCGGCAAAAGCCGGTGGAGATCAAGCGGCGCAAGTTCGGCAAAAAGGCGTGGCAGAGCTATTTTCGCGCTGCACTCATTTTCCTGATTGCTGTGGGAGGCGCTGGTGCGCTTTTCGCCGTGGGCGAATTTCTGCTTATCTCTCCGACGATGGCGCTCGCAAGTCCCAGCCAAGTTGATTTGACAGGGAATCACTTTGCCTCGCGAGCCAGCATTCTCGATATTTTTTCGGCCGATCGCGGCAAGAGCGTTCTTCGCGTGCCTCTGGCCGAGCGCCGCGCGCAAATCGAAGCGTTGCCGTGGGTCGAACATGCCACCGTGCGCCGCGCGCTGCCCAATCGAATCGAAGTGGAAATCGTCGAGCGCACCCCCGTCGCCTTCTTGCGCGATGGAACGGATCTGTTTCTTGCCGACAAAGCGGGAATGATTCTCGACCGCCCGCTCGAAGCCGACTTTCGTTTTCCCGTGGTCACCGGCGTCAGCTCCGCGATGTCCCGCGAAGACCGCGCCCGGCGCATGCAGCTCATGTCGGACTTCATGACGCAGATTCGCCAGATTCGCCCGGACGCCGGTGATTCGGTGAGCGAAATTGATCTTTCCGATGCGGATGATGTGCAAGCGACGTTCGCGGGGCTTCAGATGGGAGGCGCTGCGATACCGGGCGCCCTTTTGGTGCATTTCGGCAACAGCGACTTCCACGACAAGTTTCAGGTCCTGCTGAACAACATTGGGCTGTGGGAAGAGAAGGCGGGCCGCGTGGCTTCTGTGGATTTGCGATTCGAACGCGAAGTGGTCGTGAATCCGGAGAATCCTGCGCCTGCGTTCCAGCCTGCCGCGAAGCCGCCAGTCGTTGTGAAGCCTGCGCCTGCTGCCGTTGCGCCGGTTCACGCGACTGCGGTTGTGCCGCATTCGCGTCTTGCGTCAGAAGAGAAGCCAAGAGTATCGCGGGCGGTGCACAAAACCGCAGCAAGAACAAAGGCCAGGCCGAGATCGAAATCGGCTTCGAAGGCATCGAAGCAAGCGCATCACGCGAAAAAACGAGCAACCGAGAGCGCGCGGTAACCGGCGCAAAGTGTTTTTTTGAGCTTAGAGGGGGAAGTCGGTTTTGGGAAAAAAGGATCGTTATTTAGTCGGATTGGACATCGGCAGCACAAAGACATGCGCTCTCGTCGGTGAAATCGAGGAGCAGAGCAGCGCGGTGAAGTTTGCCGGGCTTGGCGCCGCGGAATCCAAAGGCTGGCGCAAAGGGCAGATCGTGAATCTTGAACTGGCGGTCAGCTCGATCCGGCGCGCCGTCGAAGAAGTGGAGAATATTGTGGGTGTTCCGGTGGAGTCTGCGTTGATTGGAATCGCCGGCAGCCACGTGCGCGGCGTGAACAGCCGGGGCGGCATCGCGCTCGGTCAGCGTCCGCGCGATATTCACCGCGACGACGTCCGCCGCGCCGTCGAAGTGGCGAAGAGTGTAAAGCTGCCGGAGGACCGCGAAGTCTTGCACGTTTTGCCACAGGAATTTTTCGTCGACTCGCAGGACAACATTCGCGATGCCATTGGCATGGTTGGGCAAAAGCTCGAAGTCAACGTTCACATCGTCACTTCGTCGGCGACGGCCACGCAGAATGTGGTAACCGCCGTGAACAAAGCGGGAATCGTCGTCAGCGATACGGTTCTCGAGCCGCTCGCTTCCGCCGAAGCATGCCTTACGCAGGATGAACGCGAGCTCGGCTGCTGCTTGCTCGACGTCGGCGGCGGCACCACGGAGCTGATTGTTTTCACGGGAGGCATGGTCCGCCACAGCGCCGCAGTTGCCATCGGCGGCGATCATTTCACCAACGATCTCGCTGTCGGTCTGCGCACGCCGATTCCGGAAGCGGAAAGCATCAAGCGCGGGCACGCCTGCGCTTGGCGCGAATTGATGGGCGCGGATACGCCCATCGAAATTGCCAGCGTGGGCGACAGACCGCCGCGGACGGTCTTTGCGCGCAATCTCTGCGAGATTGTTGAGCCGCGCGCACAAGAATTGTTGACCATGCTGCGCGAGGAATTGCGCCGCGCAGGCCTCGACTCGCAGATTCCTGCGGGAATCGTGATGACCGGCGGCGGTGCGCGACTTCACGGACTGATCGAGCTGACCGAAAAAGTATTTCGTCTGCCGGTGCGCCTCGCTTCGCCGCGCGGATTGACAGACATCACGGATGGAGTTTCTCAGCCCGAGTACTCGGCGGCCGTCGGCCTGGTGCTCTATGGCGCGCGCGCCAGAAGGCATGCCGCGCAGCGTTCCGGCGGTTGGACGGAAAAATTGAAGAGTCTGTTTGCGGGAAATTGAGCGGTAAATTTTTGCGGGAACTGAGGGGAGGAAAGCATGACGCCTAAGGAAGCAGGACTGCGTGTTTCATTCACGGAAGAGCCAACAAACGGCGCAAAAATAAAGGTGTTCGGCGTCGGCGGCGGCGGTTGCAATGCCGTTAACCGCATGATTCGCGCCAAGGTGGAAGGCGTCGAATTCATCGCCGCCAATACCGACTTGCAGGCGCTCAAACTGTCGCAGGCGCCGCTCAAATTGCAGCTCGGCACGAAGCTCACCAAGGGCTTGGGCGCCGGCGCAAATCCTGAGATGGGGCGCAAAGCGGCACTCGAGGACACCGACAAAATCCTCGAGTCGCTCGATGGCGCGGATATGGTTTTTGTGACCAGCGGTCTCGGTGGCGGAACAGGCAGCGGAGCCGCGCCTGTGGTCGCCAATCTCGCGAGCGAACTCGGCGCCCTGACCGTTGCGGTCGTCACGAAGCCATTCGCGTTCGAAGGCAAGCGCCGCATGCAGCAGGCGGAGCAGGCTCTTGGCGAGCTGATCGGCTGCGTTGACACGGTCATCGTGATTCCCAACGAACGCTTGATGGAAACTGTCGAGCATGGGACAAGTTTCTTCGAGGCGTTCCGCATCGCTGACGACATTTTGCGTCAGGCCGTGCAGGGCATCAGCGACATCATCACCATTCCCGGCATCATCAATCGCGACTTTGCCGACGTGAAGACCATCATGTCCGGGCAGGGTTACGCGGTGATGGGCACGGCTGTCGCCACCGGTTCGAATCGCGCGATCGACGCTGCGAATCGCGCCATCAACAGTCCGCTGCTCGAAGACAATTGCATTCAGGGCGCGCAGGGAATTCTGATCAACGTGACTGGGTCGTCGACGCTCAGTTTGCACGAAGTTCATGAGGCTTCTTCCATCATTCAGAAAGCCGCGCACGAAAACGCCAACATTATTTTTGGCGCGGTTATGGACGATGCGATGAAGGAGTCCGTGAAAATCACGGTGATCGCCGCTGGCTTCCGCGAAGTGGCAAACAAGAAGACGCACACGCGGCATTCTTATTTGCCGAAGGCCTGGAAGGCCGAGCGTCCGCCTGAGCCGGCGCCGCAGCATCCGGATGTCGTCGCGCAAGTCGCGCGCAACGTCAGTGACGTAATTCAGGAAGTCGCTGCGGACGATCTGGACGTGCCAACGTTCCTGCGCCGCCAAGCGGCGAAGGCGTAGCTTCGGCACGGTTCACTTCACACCGAGGCGCTGTGCGAGCAGCGCCTCAGCCTTTCCGCTAGGGTGATACTCTCTGAAGCATGGTGTCTTCTGTTGTTCGAATCCGGCGCGAGATTCTCGCGGCGATGCGCGAAGAGGCGACGAAAACGCCGGTGCAGGAGTGCTGCGGTCTGCTCGCCGGGCGCGATGAAGTAATCACGCACATTTTTCCCGCAACGAACGCCCATTCGCAGCCCGCAACGGCGTACGAAATTGCGCCGCAGGAATTATTTCGCGTCATGAAGGAAATTCGCGCGCAGCAACTTGAGTTGATGGGAATCTATCATTCGCATCCACGCGGTGAAAATCGGCCGTCGCAGAGCGATATCGCGCGTGGGTTCTATCCCGATACGCCGTACTTCATTCTTTCGCCGCCAGGCGATGCGCCGCAGCCAGTGCGCGCTTTCCTGATTCGCGATGACGACGTTACGGAGCTCAGAATCGAGACCGCGTAGTGTTCACTAACCTTGCTCAAATTGTTCCAACTCCGAGTAAATCAACAGCAAAGACCTTGCTCTGCGCGTTCCCGCGGGGCGGGCTCGGAATGGCAATGGCTTTTTACACGCCTGTTGAAGCAGGCCGCGTGTGTTGCGCGGCGTCGGCGGCGGAGAGGCGGCGCGCGTAGAGCGGGAAGCACGCGGCGAATTTCGCGACTTCGGCGCGAACGCGGCGCTCCGTTTCGGAGGGTTGCACGGGAGCTTTTTCTGCTGCGGCAGCGGCCTTTTCCGGCGTCGCCGCGTTCTTGGAGGCTGCCGCAGCGGTTCCCGGCGCTGTTGCCGGGCCGCCTTCCGAGACCATCGCCATGCCGGCTACTGACGTGTCCACGCGAGGTTTTGCAGTTGCCGCTGCCGCTGAGGCGGGCTGAATCTCGGCAAGAACTTCGGCAATCCAACGGGCGATCTGCTCCATTTCTTTTTCGCGCATGCCGCGCGTGGTCACGGCGGGACTGCCCACGCGAATGCCGCCGGCTTTCATAGGCGGCTGCGTGTCGAAGGGAATCGCATTTTTATTTACGGTGATGCCGGAACGTTCGAGCGCTGTTTCGGCGTCGCGGCCCGTGAGGCCGCGCGATTGCAGGTCGACGAGAAACAAGTGAGTATCGGTTCCGCCGGTGACGATGCGAAAACCTGCGCTGGCGACTCCTGCAGCAAGCGCTTTTGCGTTGGCGACGACCTGCTTTTGATAATCGCGAAAGCCGGGCTCCATTGCTTCCTTCAAGCAAACGGCCTTCGCAGCGATGATGTGCTCGAGCGGGCCGCCTTGCAGTCCGGGGAAAGTGAGCTTGTCGAGTTCTTTGGCGAATTTGTCGCGGCACATCACCATGCCGCCGCGCGGGCCGCGCAGAGTTTTATGCGTCGTGGTGGAAACAAAATCCGCGTGGGGCACGGGGCTCGGATGAACTCCCGCGGCAACGAGTCCGGCGATGTGCGCCATATCAACAAAGAGCAGAGCATCAACGGCGTGCGCAATCTGGGCGAGCCTCGGAAAATCGATGATGCGTGCATAGGCGCTGGCGCCGGCGACGATCATTTTTGGCTTGTGCTCGCGGGCGAGGCGCGCGACTTCGTCGTAATCGATGACTTCTGTTTCTTTGCTGACGCCGTAAGGAACGAATTTGTAGGTGCGGCCGGAAAAATTCAGCGGATGGCCATGCGTCAGGTGGCCGCCGTGCGCGAGATTCATGCCTAGAACCGTATCGCCCGGTTGCAGCGCGGCCATGTAGACGGAAATGTTGGCTTGCGTGCCGGAATGTGCCTGAACATTGGCATGCTCGGCGCCGAAAAGCTGTTTCGCACGCTCGATGGCCAGGCGTTCGACTCGGTCAACGTTTTCGCAGCCGCCGTAGTAGCGCTTGCCCGGGTAGCCCTCGGCGTATTTGTTGCTGAAAACGGAGCCCATCGCTTCCATGACCGCTTCGGAGATGAAGTTTTCCGAGGCGATCAGTTCGAGGCCAGTGGCCTGGCGGCGGACTTCGTCGTTGAGGGCGGCGGCCACTTCGGGGTCGACCTCGGCAAGCGGCCGGGACATACGGCGCAGTTCAGCAGTGTCGGTCATGCCAGTCAAGTTCCTTCCGGTGGCAGAAAAGCCTTCCAAAATTGGCGATTGGAAACCATCCCAGGCTTTGCTTTGTGTGGCTTACGCGAGTTTCTAATAATTTCGTGTCCCGACTAGAATTTGCGTCGGTTCGCTCGGGCGCTACGGGGAGGATGTGCGCGAGCTGCCGAGGCGGCTGCATCAGTGTCTCGATATCTGACCCAGCTGCATTATCTCATGGGTGTAAAGAGTTTGGAGTCGATCGGCACGAGGACAGATTTGGTGTCAAAGAATCGGTAGCAAGCGGCGCGGACGTTAGTGCAGAGTCTTCAAGAAGGTCCAGAAGCCCCTGTTGTTCCGGTAGGGTGTGAAGGAATCGTCTTTCGTTGGATCCGGCATCTGTTCGCCCGGAAGGACGTTCGCTTTCCGTGAGAACGCCTCCTGGAGATGGGCGCGCGCGTCTGTCAATTTGTTCTCCTGCGCATCCGCGCATGCGAGATTGTAATAATACAAGGGGTAGTCGGGATCTCTTGCAATGGCTGCGCTGAAAATCTCCCGGGCCTTAGCGGTGTTCCCTGAAATGCCATAAGCCATGCCGGCTTGGTCGGTCAAGACGCGCTCTTCCATCTGCTGATCCTTCCCCTGCCCTAGCATCGTCAGAGCCCGCTCAAAGAGCGGGGCAGCGGCGGCGTATTGTTCGGTTCGGTAAAGCTCTTCGGCGTACAGAAAGACGTCATGAAATTGAGGAACATGAGTTGGATCGAGGTGGAATGTTGAAAGCACGGTTGCCAGGCGCGGGTCAGAAGTATCGATGCGTGATGAGCTGTAGAATTCCATATCGCCGCAGACATTGGAAGAGGCGACGAAGGCGCGCGCCGAATACGTTTTTTTGCCGCTACCGTGCGAATAATTTGCGAGGGCGATCGTCAGACTTCCGGGACGATCCATTTCCGAGGTGCCGGAGATTTCGAATGTTGGGTCCTTTCTTTCAACGGCGAGTTCATTGTCCCGGCATTTAGCGCTGCTCAACGAACTTTCTTGAGGAACCGAAAACAAGAAGACGAGAAAAGAGAGGCCCGAATCGTTCGTGGCGCGAATACCAATCTCGTCGCCGTTCGGTTTTGCCGAGGACTGCACGATCTTGAAGCCTTCGGCCCGCCACGTAAGCTGTCCCTGCTGATCCGGAAGTGCAAGCTGGAAACTTGCAGGATTGTCTGGCGTTTGCGCGGACGCGAGGATGGCCATCGCAAGTATCGACAGAGTTAAAGCGCCCAGATATTTCATTGGCGGAGTTTATGATATCGATGTCACTACGCAAAGGGTGGAATTCGCACACAGCGGTTTTGCCCGGGTGCGAGCATATGAGTACGGTACGAATGGTTGAGTCGGCGAACTTTTTGCCGGGAGAATGCGTTCTTAGAGGAGGAGGTGTGCTATGCATATTCGATTGGTGGGAAGCAGCGAGTGGCGATTCAGCAGAATCGTACCGAGAGTCGCGCTTGCCTCCGCGACGGCTGCAATGGTGCTTTCGCTCGGTGCGCCAGCGGTTTTTGCGCAGGCGGCGACGCAGGCGAATCCGGATTCTTTTCAGCGCAGTTTTCCGATGAATGCGGGCGGGACGTTGGTGGTGGAGAACCGCAAAGGCACGATCCACGTGACGGGGTCGGACTCAAATCAAGTGGTCGTGAGTGTACGAAAGATATTCGAGGGAGGGAGCGAAAAGGAACGGCAGACCTGGCTGGCGGGAACCAAAGTGAATTTCGGCGACGCGCCGGACCATGTGAGCGTGAGAGTCGAGTATCCGGATTGGAATTGCTTCTTTTGTGTGAGTGTCAGCGATGAGGTTGATCTGACGATTGCGGTGCCGCACGCGACGAATGTTGAGCTGGAGGGCACCAGGCCAGACATGGCCGTATCGTCGATTAATGGAGACATTCGAATCTCGAGCAACCGATCGGCGATTGCGATTAAGTCGACGGAGGGAGCAATTCGCATCGAAACGAACCGCGGGGAGGTCAGGCTTTCCGATGTTGCCATTAAGGGCAGGCTGGAACTGACCTCGAATCGTGCTGACGCGGTGATTGAAGCAAAGAGTATGGCGGGCAACGCGGACCTGGAAACGGAGCGAGGAAGCATCACGGTTCGCATGCCGTCAACGGTAGGCGTGAATTTGGATTATGTGGGAGGAAGGCGCTCAAGTTTTCACTGTGATTTTCCGGTTACCACGAATCAAAACGGCGCGGAGCTAAACGACGTAAGCGGCAGAGTCGGCAGGTACGGGGCGCGGATTAACGGAGCGCTGAACCAGGGCGGCCCGCGAATGACCCTGAGAACGACGAGAGGATCAATTTCGCTGGAAAAGGCTTCGTAGCTTCGCGATGCGCTACCTCAGTGCTGGCGCTTGAAGTAGCTCGGCTCGCCAAAAATGTCAGCGGGATGCGCTGACAGATAACGGCGAAGGTCGTCTGTGGACGAAATAATGACGGTATCTCCGGCAAGTTGCGAGTCGGTTCCCTCCTTTGTACCCCGCAGTTGAAGCGGAAACCCGGGCTGCTTGGCAGCCTTCTCGAGCGCGTCGCCGTCAATGACAGAGACGGAGAGATCATCGCCGGTGATTTGATACTTTACAATCTGGTGCAGGGGAACCGCACCGTTTGGAATGTCGACGTCTTGCCCCGCGTGCCGATAGCCCGTCAGAAGCAAGTCGGCAAAGGACGCGCTGCCAAACTTCACCAGGTGAGCTTCGTAGGCCGTGTCGTCATCTGACTTCGGATCGTGAACGGTAATCTGGTAAGAGTCGCCCTTCGACTTTTCGACATGGACGGTGCCCTGATTATCCTGACTCGTAGAAACCCAGGAACCGAGAATTCCGGGATCCGTTACAGCATCGGTCTTTGAATAGAGAGGAGAAACCGTGGAGGCGCAACCGGCGATTGCGAACGCTGCGAGAAGACCTGCTGCCAGGGCTGGAAAGCGCATAGCACGCTCCTGAGCTGCCACTTAGTTTCCCATTGGCGCAACCAGTCGATTGGATGCTATTGAAGGTTGGGCGGATGCAATCGGTCAAGTTCACGGGTGCTGGGAACTGTGTGAAGCGTAAGAAGATACGACTCGGTAACGGAGCGGAAAGAGAAGGAAGAGAAGGGCGATGACGATGAAGATGAGGCGGCTGGCTTCGGGACCGAGCATGCCGCCAGTGAGCCAATCGGGGCCGGTCCAAGAGGTTTGCAGCAGGTGGCCGACACCGAATTCGCCGGCGTTGCGGCCGGAATAGAGGAACATCGCGGCCCAATCGAAGGCGGCGTGGAAGCCGATGATGAAAGCGAGCGATCCGGTGCGGCGAATCGTCAGGCATCCGAAGAGGCCGAGCAGGCCGGTGCAGGCGAAATCTTCCCAACGTTCGAAGGGCTTTCCGAAATAGTGCAGAGCTCCGAAGCCGATGGACAGAAGGATGGCTGCCGGCCAGAAGCGGATGCCGTCCGCCAAGGTGCGGAGCAGGTAAGCGCGGAAGGCGAATTCTTCCGCGACGCCGATGCCGAATGCTGCAACGAGCCACCCAAGCGTGGCGCGGAGAAGCGCACCGCCGTGAATCGCTATGCCGGTGATGCGATAGCCATGAAAAGCGGCGATGAATCCGACCAAGAGCGAAACAGCGAGAAAGCCCCAGAGCAGGCCTTGCCAGAATTGTGGGCGAAAAAAATCGCGCGCGGGCGGTATGTAATAATCGTGGAGCGCGGCATCTTCGATGCGGGCCATGATGAGAGTGGCGGTGATCGCGGCGAGGAAGAGCAAAGCGTCGCCGGTGAGCAGCCAGCGCGGGTCGAGAAAAGGATGATTGTCGGCGCCAGGCAATACGAGGCTGGCCAGGAATTCCAGGCCAGAGTCGACGATGAATGCGATGAACAGCCAGATGAGCAGACGCCAGCCGGCACGGATGCGAAGATCGGGCCGGAGGAATAGCGGGTAGAAGGGCATTGGCGGGGAGAATACCTTCCTGGGCAGCGGAAGTCCAATGGCGGATTGCAAAGACGGGGAATCCTGCATAGGCTTTGGAGTTCGGCGGAGTTCAGGCATAATCGCGCAGAAAATGAGCGAGAAGGCACATCAATTCTCGGTGGGCAAGGTGAAGATGGGGCGGGGCACGCCGCTGTTTTTTATCGCGGGGCCATGCGTCATCGAAAGCGAAACGCACGCGATGATGGTGGCAGAGCGGCTCATGGCGGTAGCGGGTGAGCTGGGGGCGCCGCTGATTTTCAAAGCGTCGTGCGACAAGGCGAATCGCTCGTCGGCGAGTTCGTTTCGCGGGCCGGGGATGAAAGAGGGCTTGCGGATTCTGGCCAAGATCAAAAAGAAACTTGGGCTGGCGATTTTGACGGACGTGCACGAGACGGCGCAGGCCGAGGCAGCGGCGGAAGTTTGCGATGTGATTCAGATCCCGGCGTTTTTGTGCCGGCAGACCGACTTGGTGGTCGCAGCGGGCAAAACGGGGCGCGCGGTGAACATCAAGAAGGGGCAGTTTGTGTCGCCGTGGGAGATGGCGAATGCAGTGGAGAAAATCGCGAGCACGGGGAATGAAAGAATTATGGTGACGGAGCGCGGCGCGTCGTTTGGGTATCAGAATTTGGTTGTGGACATGCGGTCGTTTCCGATTTTGCGGAAGCTGGGGTACCCGGTGGTTTTTGACGCGACGCATTCGGTGCAGCTTCCGGGCGGCGAAGGAAAATCGAGCGGCGGCCAGCCGGAGTTCATCGAGCCGCTGGCACGGGCGGCGGTGGCGGCTGGGGTGGACGGAGTTTTCATGGAAGTGCACGACCATCCGGCGAAGGCGCTTTCGGATGGCGCGAACGCGCTGGCGCTGGAGAAATTCCGGTCGCTCGCGGAACGCCTGATGACAATAGACTCGCTGATGCGCGGATGGGAAAAAGTATGAAAGCGACGCCAAAGGCGGCGGGCAGCGTTGACGCGGCGCGACGCGTGCTGCGCATCGAGGCGGACGCTATCGCGGAGTTGATTGGACGGCTCGACGAGCAGTTTGAGCGCGCGGTGGAGATGATTCTGGCGTGCAATGGGCGCGTCGTGGTGACGGGATTGGGCAAGTCAGGGCTGATTGGGCGGAAAATTTCGGCGACGCTCGCGAGTACCGGGACGCCGTCGGTTTTCTTGCACGCCGCAGAAGCGTTGCATGGGGATTTGGGGATTCTCATGCGTGAGGACGTGGCGCTGGCGATTTCGCAGAGTGGAGAGACCGAAGAATTGCTGGCGCTGCTGGAGCCAATCAAGCGACTGGGGATTCGGTTGGTGACGATGACCGGCAATGTGCGCTCCACGCTGGCAGCGGCGAGCGATGTGGCGCTGAATATCGCGGTGAAGGAAGAGGCGTGTTCGTTAAATCTTGCGCCGACCGCGTCGACAACGGCGGCGCTCGCGATGGGCGACGCTCTGGCGATTGCGCTGCTGGATCGGCGAGGTTTTCGGGAAGAGGATTTTGCAGCGCTGCATCCGAAAGGGAGCCTTGGGTCGAAGCTGCGGCGGATCGACTCCGTAATGCACACGGGCGAGGCAATCCCGCGAGTGGTGCCGGCCGCGACGATTGCCGAAGTGATCTACGAGATCGGCCGGAAAAAATTGGGGATGACCACGGTGACGGACGAGCGCGGCAAGTTGCTTGGCATCGTGACGGATGGCGACCTCCGGCGTTTGATGGACAAGCGCAAGAAAGAGGCGCTGGATCTAACGGCGGCGGAGAGCATGACGAAGAATCCGGTTACCCTAGAGCGGACGGAATTGGCGGCGAGCGCGCTGCGGCTGATGGAAGAGAAGAAGATTACTTCGGTGGTGGTGGTGGACGCCGAGAAGCGCGTCGAGGGCGTGGTGCATTTGCACGATTTGTGGACGTTGCAGTTGTTCTAGGGAATTCATGCCAGGGAAGAAAAATGCGGCGGAGGTGAAGCGGCGGGCGAAGAAAATTCGCCTGCTGCTGATGGACGTTGACGGCACACTGACGAATGGAACGGTTTGCTTGCAGGCGTTCCCGGATGGCAGCGTCGCGGAGATGAAGGTGTTCAATGCGCACGATGGAGCGGGAGTGAAGCTCGCGTCGATTGTCGGCCTGCGCAGCGGGGTGATTACGGGAAGAAACTCTCCGGCGCTGACGCAGCGAGCGCATGAAATGGGCGTGGAGTTCGTGTTTCAAGGGCAAGCGCGAAAGACCACCGCGTACGAAGAGATTTTGCAGCGGGCGGGCGTGAAAGATGAAGAAGTGGCGTATCTCGGTGATGATTTGCCGGACCTGCCTCTGCTGGGACGCGCAGGGTTAGCGGTGGCAGTCGGCGATGCGGCGGTTGAGGTGAAGCGGGCGGCGCATTATGTAACTCGGGCAAACGGGGGTGCGGGAGCGGCGCGCGAAGTGGTGGAACTGATTCTGAAGGCACAGGGCAGGTGGGAGTCTTCCATACCCAAGGCGTTGGCGTGAGCTGAGGACGTGATCACTCGAAGTGATCTGCTGGTTTTCATGCGTAGCTGGCCGCTGGTGACGGCGGCGACGGTTTCTTCTGAGGACGCGCCGGCGGCAGCTCTGGTGGGCGTGGCGGTGAGCGATCAGCTCGAGCTGGTATTTGACACCCTCGACACTACAAAGAAATTCCGGAACCTCCAGCGTAATCCGCGCATGGCGATCGTCTTTGGAGCGGCAGGTCCATACCAGAGCGGCAAGCACGACGAGCGAACGGTTCAGTATGAAGGCGAAGCGGACGTTCCGAGCGGCAAAGAACTCAAACGCGTGCAGGAGGAGATTTACTTCAGACAATTTCCTGATGGACGAGCGCGGCTGAAGTGGGCGCACATAACTTACGTGCGCGTGCGCCCAATCTGGCTGCGTTACAGCGACTACAATGTGGGGCCGCCAGAAATCTTCGAGTTTGCCGGCAACGAACTGGCGAAACTCATCTCGGCGGCTTAGCCTCTACCGGATGAAACGGGCAGCGATGGGAGTGCGGATGCACTCAGGATGGGGTGCAGTTGTCGTGGTGTCTCAGGATAGCGGGCGCGTGAGTGTGATTACGAGGGAACGCATCGAGGTCATCGACGAGGGTGCAGGAGGGAAAAGGCAACCGTATCACTTTGCGAAGAAGATGGCGCTGCGCGCGGCGGAAAAGTATCTGGTGCACTGCGCGGGGCAGTCGCAGCGGCTGGCATATGATTCGATTGAGGCGCTGGCCGATGATTTGCAGACGCGAGGCTATCGGCTTCAGAAGTGCGCGGTTTTGACGGCTTCCGGGCGCGAGTTGCCGCCGCTCGAAGGCATACTTGCCGCACATCCGTTGATTCACGCCGCAGAGGGAGAATTTTTCCGCAACGCGATTTGCTCGGCGTGCCAGGAAATGAAAATCATTGTCACGCGAGTGCGGGAGCGTGACGTGGAGCAGGAAGCGAAGGCCTCGCTGGGCAAAGCGGCGGCGAGTGCGATGAAGCAAATCGCAAGTGCAGGCAAGGCTCTGGGTTCGCCGTGGACGCAGGACCACAAGAAGGCGGCGCTGGCCGCGTGGATGGCGCTTGCTGGCAGATAGGATTTAGTGTCTCTCATCGGCGGGAAAATCCGTTACTTGAGATACAAATCGGCGGCGCGGAGGGCGAGAGCGCCGGTGTCGAGGTCGCCGCGGTTGGAAAGAATAATGATGGTCAGGTTGTTGTCTGTGAAGCGTTCGATGACCGTGCGAAAGCCGATGCTGCTGCCCGTGTGCCACATGCGCGGATGTCCGCGGTAGGGATCGAGAAACCAGCCAAAACCGTAGGGAGCGGGCTTTGCACCGGAGGACTTTGAAGGATCGTCGGGATTCTCGACCACCGCGGCGTCTGAATTTTGTGGAGTTACGGCGGGTTGGAATTCCGCGGCGCTAAGCAAAGTGTGATTGCGAAGCGCGTCGTCCCATTTGGCAAGGTCGGTCAGAGAGGTGTAGATGCCGCCATCGCCGAGCGTGGCCGACGTGGGACTCTGGTCGGTTTCGAGCCAGACGCCGGCGTCGTGGGTGTAGCCGTAGGCGCGACTCGCGACGGTGTCCTTGCCCGAGACGTGCGCGACGGTGTGGTCCATTTTGAGTGGGGCGAAAATGCGCTGGCGCAGAAACCCAGCGAAGGGCATTCCTGAAACTTTCTCGACGATCATTGCGAGGATGCAGTAGCCGCCATTGCTGTATTCCCATTTCGTCCCCGGAGGGAATTTTGTGCCGGTCTGCTGCTCCGCAAGAGCCAGGACTTCCGCGTCGGTGATTTGCGGAATTTCTTCCCAAGATTTGCCAGCGTATTTCTTCTCCATCAGGTCTTCATAGGCGATGAGGCCGGAGGTGTGGTCGAGCAGATTCCGCACGGTGATGGTGCGGCCGTAAGCGGGGAAGTCGGGGAAAATATCGGCCAGGTGATCGTCGTAGTGCAGCTTGCCGTCGTGTACAAGGAGCATGATGGACAGGGCGGTGAATTGTTTGGTGAAAGAAGCGAGACGGAAGTGCGTGTCGGCATCGATGGGAAGGGAGGAGCGCAGATCGCGCATGCCGTACTCGCGTTCGAAGAGCGTTTGGCCGTTTTGGCGGATGAGTACGGCGAGGCCGGGCTCCTGCGACGAAGCAACGCCAGAAAAAATCACGCTGAGCTGATCTGTCGTGGGTGTTTGCGCCGATGTTGGCGAGACAAGGGCCCATGAAGCGAATAAACAGAACGCTGTCGTAATGCCAGCAAGCAAACGCTGTGCCGAGAGGGGCATCGATTCCTCGTTTCAACTTATGAGAGCCAGAGAAATGTGCCTCAGAACAGGCGGCGACGCCAGCGAAATCTCACGTCCACGACGGACGAGATTTGCGAGATCCGGTGCGAGCGGATGCGCGCTTGCCGCTTTTTAAGCGGCCGAGAAATGTTCTGCGACAGCACCAGGGGTCCGCGCGGCTTGGGGAATTTCGCCGGCCGGGGACAGGACGCAAAAATGCACTTGAGGCCGGACGACAGTTGTGGTAATCTGGCGCCGCGTTTGTTGATCTTGTAAAACCTTTAGATTCGATGAAAGGGGCTGCAAGTTAAAAACTAACTTGCGGCCTTTTTTGATGTACGGCTGGAGGCGTGGCGAGACGCAAATAGCTTAAAGATAAAGAAGAGGAAACACTCAAGTGTCAAAAGAACAAGGAACTGTGAAGTGGTTTAACGCAAGCAAGGGCTATGGATTCATCCAGCGCCAGTCCGGAGAGGACGTTTTCGTCCACTTCTCGGCGATTCAGGCGGATGGATACAAGTCGTTGAACGAAGGACAGGCCGTCGAGTTCGACGTCGTGTCCGGGCCCAAGGGCTTGCAAGCCGCCAACGTCACCGGTCTCTGATCCAACCAAACGCAGCGAGGGCCTGCCACCGGCGGGCCCTCGTGAGCATCTGACATAACGCCACAGCCTGACCGCAGTCCCCAAGGAGCCGCGCATGGCGAAGCTTTACGTTGGGAACCTCCCTTTTGCAATCACCGATGACAGTTTGCACCAATTTTTTGTGAGCCAGGGATACGACGTGCAGTCGGCGCGCGTCGTGCGCGATACGGGCACGGGGCGTTCGCGCGGATTCGGGTTCGTGGAACTGGGCCCGAACGATGACTCGGCACGAGCCATTTCGCAGTTGAACGGCATGAGCCTGGAAGGACGCGCGTTGCAAGTGAATGAAGCGCGTCCGCAGGCGCCGCGAGGAGATGGCGGGAATCGCGGCGGTTATGACCGCGGCGGCGGCCATGGGCGTCACGGCGGAGGAGGTGGGCGCGGAGGACGCGGTGGCGACCGCGGAGACCGCGACCGGGGCGATTACGGCGGCCGGCGGCGGTGAGGGTGAACGCAGTGTTGCGCGAAGCTTATTTCTGCTGCAATTCAGAGAGCGCGGTAAGTACTTGCTCGCTGTGATTCTTTGGATCAACCTTCATATATTCCCTGGCAATGACGCCGTCCGGTCGGATCAGGAAAGTATGGCGTGCGGAAAGCTTGATCACACCGAGGTCCATCACCGAGCCGTACGTTGACGATACGTTTTTTCTGATGTCGGCCAGCAGCTTAAAGTTCAACCCTTCCTTCGCACAGAATTTCTGGTGCGAATTCGCGTCCTGGACGCTGACGCCGAGAATCACTGCATTCCTCGCGGCATATTGCGCGAGGTCGCGCTGGAAGTTGTGCGCTTCCAGAGTGCAGCCGCTGGTGAAATCCTTCGGATAGAAGTAAAGCACTACCCATTTCCCGCGGAAATCCTTCAGGCTCACGGGCGTGCCGTTTTGCGAATTCAAGGTGAAATCTGGGGCGACCGTTCCCACTGCGGGCACCGTCTTAGCGTGGGACGTGCCGTAAAGAGCGAGGATCAAGAGCAGAGCCACGATGTACAGAGGCAAGAGCAATTTATGATTGGATTTCTTTGATTGCCGCTCCGGCATTGACATCAGCGTTCTCTCTTCCAGTGCGTTGTGGGCTTTGCCCAAATTGGGATCACGGCGATGTTGGAGGGGGAGAAGGGAATCGAATCGTACAACCATTCGCAAAGTCTCGTTGAATCTGCCGGCCTTGCATCTCCCGCACCCTCGATTTTAACCCCAATACAGGGGTTTTGAACTGGTTTTGGACCGATGAATGGGAGGAGGGACGCGGCCAACTTTCCACGCAGCGTCGGGACTGTTTTGGCTCGAGAACCATCTGCCCCAATGAGCGCGTGTGCAACCGCTAGCGATTGACTCACGCTCAACGCCATCCTGGCCGAGCGATTATTTCTTCTCCTGAGTGCTATCGTCGATCTTCGTATTGAATCCGTTCAGATAGTGAGCGTCTTTGGATGTCACAAGAATTGGCAAACCAGCGAAATTTTCAAGTGCTCCGGCGAGTTCGCGGTAGTTGCTTTTGTCAGCTTGTAAACCCACTACTTTACCGTCTTTGGTATCTATAGAAAAGTAGTGTTGATGATGCGGCATCAGGCCAACAATCAATCCGATTCCAAGGCTAAACACGCCGCTTACGATACCAGCCACCCAATGGTGGTAGGCATTGCCGCCGTAACGAAGCGTGGCAATATTATCGGCATTCAGCGTGATGGTGTTCATAGGGGAGCACTTTTGACAGTTCAGGGTCAGTGTCTTCCCCTGAAAAGAAATGGAATTATGCCAGTCTTTAGGATCCGCCTTCGTTACTCCAGGTGCTCCCAGCACGCGCAGCTTGGTTAGGCCTTGAGCAGACACTGGAAGAACGGTCGTCAGAAAAAGAGCAGCAACCGCGAGCGGAGCAATGACTTTCCTCATGGATTTACCTCTGGGATGGATTATTGCCGCGGTTCTCTCAAAGAGGGCTATCTCTCTTTCTTTACGTGTCTATTCTGCTAACGTAGACCGCGATGCGCTGTCTGTGATCGGCCCCAACTAGCAAACATCCGGCGCTCGGCACGGGCTGTCTGGCCAGCTCTTCCCTCGGCGCGACCCGTGAGCAACAGAGCCGCGAGGGAGGGAGAAAAAGTACCGAGAAGGAGCAAGAGTTGCCCAAGTGCAGTGTGCGCGGAAATGGACGTGACCGCAACCGCGATGAAGCAAGTCCACATCACGCCGAATGTCAGTAAGAAAAAATGAGCAGCGAACTTCCGGGCCTTGGCGCGCCGATTAACGCGAAGTGCCTTTCGGCTTCCCTGAACTTTCCTGCTTTAGCCGACGGGAACCCTACTAGGCCTTCGATATGCCCTCAAGTGAATTCCATTGGAGGAATTGGAGAAGCCCCCTAACGCTTGGATCCAGGCCAGAGTGGAACGACCTCACGTCCAAACCGAACGCGCCGCCCGTTTTTGCGAAGGCAATGGGGCATCGATGAGATTGCGTGACGGGTGTGGGGCGAGGTGCTTCGTCATTCCACGAATCGACTTTGAGCCTTCCTGAGAATCAGCCCTCGGGCGATGGATCATAGGGGTGTAAACTCGCTGGCACCAAAACTGGGATTGCCAGCCGCGCGGCAAGCCACGTGACTGCATCACAAGATCCGAGATTAACAATAGTCAAGGTCGCAAAAGCGCTTGGTGCCCTCCTGCTGTTATTCGCAGGCGCTTATGGCCCGGCCTTTTTAGTCGTTGCGTTGCTTAAACTGCCGCCGCTTGAAGCGGTGCCAGTAATCATCGTAATCAGCTTGGGGGCGGCGATCCTTCTTATGTATGTGGTGTCGGGGAGGCCCGGCGGCTTCACCCAATTTGGGTTTCAATTCTGTCATTATCGCTACATCATTACCGCGATTGTGTTCGGCGTGCCCATCGGGTGGGCGCTCACAATCCTTGTCAATCACCTAAGCGCGGGTCCGCCTCCGCCCGAAATGTCACCACGTCCGTGGATGACGATCCTTTACTTCGTTGTGGGCGCCGCAATTCAGGAGGAAGTAATCTTTCGCGGTCTCCTGCAAACCACCCTGACTCGCCAGATTTCGGGCGCGCTTTCGTTTTTCGGTACTTCGCTTTCGTATGCCACGATAGTCGTTGCCCTTTTGTTCGGGCTGATCCATATGGCGGTGAGTCCGATCACAGCAGCGGCGGCCTTCGTGCTGGGGTTATTGTCGGGAGAACTTAGGCACAGAAGCGGTAGCCTCTTGCCGGGAATACTCGTCCACGCGGTCTTCAATGCGTTTGCCGTCATTTTGTGAGCAGTATGGAGGACTCAATCTGCTACCTGCCAAACGAGACCTTTCACTGCGACCCTAATCACAGAATCTTTCTGATGCGTGAGCGGTCGGAAACTTCTCGCGGCGATCCCCTTGCCGCTCAACCCACAAGGCCGAGAGCGATAGCCCCGTAAGCGTGGAGGCCGTAACGCTGGAGACGCTTGGTGAGGAGCGATTCGTCGGGACCGCGCCAGACTTTCACTCTACTGGCAGCGCGGGCGTTGTCGAGATTGCCGTGACGTTGCGCCAGTGCCGCCCGGCTCACGGTGTACCGTTTGCGGGCGGGGCCTCGGGGAGGGTGAGGGTAGTGGATGCCCCTCAGGAATCTCATAGGCTTTCATGCTTTTAGGCGCTCGCACAGTCCGTTGCTGATTGAGTTGGGCGCGCCGGCCACAGTAGCTCAGGCCGAGCTTGGTCACAGCGATCTCACTACAACGTTGCGTGTGTACAGCCACGTGATTCCGCAATTTCAGCGCGATGGTCTAGGCCGTTTAGCCGGGGTTTTGGACGGTTCGAACGGAAAACAGAAGCTAACTTGTTGAATTGAATGGAGCGGGAGAAGGGAATCGAACCCTCATTTCTAGCTTGGGAAGCTAGCGTTCTGCCACTGAACCACTCCCGCTTTCCTCTCTAAGTTAAACGATTTTCTCGCCTTACGCAACTGCTCGAAATTTCCGGCAGTGGGCTATTTTGAAGCCGATGACGGGGCTAGACTAGAGTCTCGGGAGGAGCCGCCAAATGTCTGACGCAACACCCAAGCCAATCCGCGATACTAAGGAGCAGGACAAGGAAACGCTCGTCTCTATCGTCAAAGATATGACCGAATCCATGACCGGAGCCCAAAGCACGCGACACTGGGCCGAGAACGCCTTGTGGTTCGACATCCCGCCCTTTGCCTCGCGGGGTATTCAGCCTGCACTGAAGTTTTTTGACAAGGTGTTCGGCAGTTTCCAGTCTTGCAAAGTGGACATCGTTGAAACGGATGTCGCCGTGAACGGAGACATGGGCTTCGTTTGCACGATTCAGAGAGTGAACGTCGTGCTAAAGACAGGCGATGCGAAACACCTCGTCGTGCGCGAAACCGATTGCTTCGAGCGGCGAAACGGCGAGTGGAAATTGATTCATCAACACGCCTCCGTCCCATCTGGTGGAGACTGGGACGGCAAAGTCACCACCGCCTAGCTCAGGTGCAGCCATTGAAAGTAGCCCACTACCAAATTTCCTTCTGGTCACAACTCGGGGATTTCTTGCAGGATTTACGGCCCTACGAACCTGCTCCAACGGGATTTCGCCGCTGTACAACTCGGTCATCCTGTCGGAAGCGTGGCCCATTTGCTGCTGCAAAATCGTGCGACTGATTCCCGATAAATCCCATCGTCGATTGTATCCGCGACGAAACGGCGTACGAGATCGCGCACAATTCCGCCATCTCAACGTTCATAAGTGCTGAGCTGGATTTGATTAGCGAACAAAACTAGCAGCAGACTAGCAAGTCGGCAAGCCTTCAGCGCGCGCCAGATCGCGAAGTAAAGCGCGTTATCAGCAATTGGGGCCCCCTTTTCTTTTTCAGGCATCGACGGCGTGCGGACGCCCCCAAGCCCCGCGACTGCGCGGACACACGCGTCATGGCAAACGTTCTCTACAAATACAAAATACTCAGTAACGGGTCCCTCCATGGATTCATAGCCGACCGGGCACGCCTCCCGTCCTCCTAGCTCCACTCCGAGCCACTGTCTTTTATTCCTGTTGACACTCAACATGAGTTGATCTACCGTCCTGTTGAACACCAACAGGGGTGAAAATATGGGTTGGTTGCGTCAGATGGCCCCTCGTCTCCGAGCAGCCCTTGGAAAGCGTCAGAGGGACCGGACGCTCGATGAGGAATTGCGGACTCACCTCTCTTTGCTCGTCGAGCAAAACATCGAGTGCGGGATGTCACCCCAAGCGGCTCGCCGTGCGGCGAAACTTTCGCTCGGTGGCGCGGACCAGATCAAGGAATCGGTACACGATCATCGCGGACTGCCGTTACTTGAAACCTTCGTACAGGACCTTCGCTTCGCCTTCCGCATGCTGCGCAAATCGCCTGGCTTCACCGCCGTGGCCGTCCTCACTCTCGCTCTCGGCATCGGTGCCAATACCGCAATCTTCAGCGCCGTGAACGGTATTTGGCTCGAACCGCTCCTAAATGCGCATTTTTCTCGGTTCGTAACCGTGAACCTGCTTTCCATACCTGAAATTCAAGCCATCCAGAAACAATCCACCGCCTTCGAGCGCACTGCCATCTATCAGGGGTCCTTCGACGTCATCTCGGGTGGGGCTGTCGCTGAACAGGTCACGAGCAGTTATGTCTCGGATGATTTCTTTCCGAGCATGGGAACGAGGCCTCTGCTCGGAAGATTTGTCCTTCCGGGAGACGTGCAGCTCGGAAGCTCCCTGGTCGCTGTGATGAGCTACGGTCTCTGGCAGGACGATTTCGGTGGCGACCCGCACATCGTCGGACGCACCATTTCTGTGAACGAAAAACCGTACACGGTTATTGGCGTGATGCCAAAGGGGTTCACGCTCGGTACCCATTGGATGGAGGGCGACAGTCCCGGCGTTTGGATGCCGTCTTCCTTCCCTCTTTCGGACCCTTCAAGTACGCGTCGTATCAGCAGTTTTGTGGCGCTCCTCAAAAAAGGCGCGACGATTGACGAGGTCAAAACCCAACTGGACGCCATTTACACGCGTCTCGAAACTGCATACCCGAAGCAGTATCCGAAGGCCGCCGAGCTCTACGGCTGCTACGGATGGATCGTAACTGCCGGCATCCGCGGCGCGCCCAGTCCTTTCGTCCGCCTTGTCCTGTCGATTCTTTTTTCCGCAGTCGGATTTGTCCTGCTGATGGCGTGCATCAACGTCGCATCCCTTCTGGTTGCCCGCTCATGGGGGCGCCAAAGGGAATTGACGATTCGCAGGGCCCTCGGCGCGACCCGGTTCCGAATCGTGCGGCAACTGCTTTCCGAGAGCTTGCTCCTCGCGATTGCCGGTGGCTCCCTCGGCCTGTTCTTTTCGATTTGGGGAGTCCGCCTCATCCGCTTGCTGGCGCCTCCCTACACTCCGCGAATCGAGTACATCCGGCTGAACACCAACGTCCTGTGCTTTACCATGGCCGCTTCTCTGCTTGCGGCTATTCTGGTCGGCTTGGCTCCTGCGCTTCACGCTACGTCACGCAGAGTGGGTGCAACACTCAAGGGCGGACTGAGCGGTTCGTTTGCCGCACCTGCCGTCCGGAAGTCTCGCTGGTTCCGAAGTGCGCTCGTAGTTCTTGAAGTGGCCCTTGCTGTAGTTGTTGTCACCGGCGGGGCGCTCATGGCGCACAGCTTCTATAGGCTAATGCATCTCGACACGGGAGTGCGGGCCGACCATGTCATCACCATGTCGGTGAACCTATCTGACTCTGTCTGCAAGGATCGCTCGCAGCAAAAGAAGCCCGAAGAAGGAACAAAACAACCTCAAGCTGCTGTCAAAGACAAACAAGTATCTAAACAAAAATCTGCCAAGGACGCAGTTTGGGCAAACTACGGCCCATCCGGTTGCTACACCTTGGCGAATGAGGACCTTCTCGACACACTTCACTCTCTTCCTGGAGTCCAGCAAGCCGCGTTCACGGCGGCTGGAATCATCGAGGGAGGAGAAATAAGAACAAGCATCCGATACCCCGGTGAGTTAGGAGGGCAAGGATTATGGATCGAAGGCAATCCGGAAAGTGAACTCTCTGGGCAAACTTACGATCGTGGCGTCACATCGGGCTACTTTGCGGCGCTCGGCATCCGGCTTCTCAAGGGTCGCTCCTTTCAGCAGCACGATGGATCTCGCCCGGTAAGCGTCGCGATTGTCAGCGAAGCGTTTGCTCGCAAGTACATACCGGGAGATCCGATTGGCAAGCGCTTCAGCGTCGACACGGACGAGAATGGCGGCCATCCGTGGATGACCATCGTTGGGGAAGTAAACGACGTCCGCGACCGTGCTCTGGGTCCTGACTCGTCCGACCCGACTTATTACACGCCTTACGTGTCCGATGACAACTTGCGAATCATCGTCAGGACGTCCGCGGATCCCGCAACCATCATCCCCGCAGTTTTACGCGTCGTCCGCTCCCTGGACCAGGACGCGCCTGTCTCGCATATCGAAACGCTGGATCAGGTGCTTGCTCGGTCTGCCGACGAGCCTCGCTTTCAAACCGCTCTGCTGAGCTCCTTCGGCATCCTGGGATTGCTCTTGGCGGTCATCGGAACCTACGGAGTAGCATCCTACTCTGTGGTCCAGCGGACGCATGAGATTGGAATCCGCATGGCGATGGGCGCCGAACAGAGCGACGTCTTGGGACTGATTCTCTGCGAAGGACTACTCCTCGCTCTCATCGGTATCGGAATCGGGCTTGCTGGTGCGCTCGCTCTTACTCGTTTTCTGAGTAGCCTGCTTTTCGAGATTAAGCCGACCGACCCGGCGACTTTCATCAGCGTTGCGGTTCTTCTCGTGCTCGTCTCGCTCGCCGCCTGCTCCATCCCCGCCCGCCGCGCCATGAAAGTCGATCCGATGGTCGCATTGCGCTACGATAGATAACGACGCCGGCCTCACAGCGGCAATCTCCCCTTTGTAGTCTGTCGTTCTTAGAGGGATCCGGATTTACGCCCGCGAATCGTATGCCTGGAAATGTGGTGGCCTCACGCCGACCACGATCTCTGGCTCGCCGTCAACCACATAGCTCTTGCCGAGAATCCTCCGGATCACTATTGAAGCTGCCTTTCCAAGTGCTGTAACTCATTACAAAAGCTGGCGGCGCTCCGGGTTTTCCATCGGCGGGCTGGATGCCGCGTCCCTGAATTACCGGCACCCAGAAAACTTGAAAGCGTCAGATGTCACGCGAGTCGCGTTACACTGCTCGGTTTCCCTGCCATCGTTGCGCAGAACCCTCACCCGAGTGGAGCCTACAACGTTCTCAAAAACGTGATTCTGCTTTGGGATGAGCGCCAGATGAGGGAGGGTGCAGCGCACCCACAACTTGTCCCCTGGCGATTCCAGGTTCACTACGATGGGAATAACCAAACGGTTCGAGTTCTTTGCGGCAAATCCGTTGAACAGAAGATCAGGTTTTTCCACCCCGCGAGAGCAGGTAGCCCTCCTGAGTTGCAGTAGTGTTTTGCAGTGGACTACTTAGTTGCCGATGGTAGCCGGAAAAACCAGAGAGGCAATTCACTTGGACGGAGTGACAAATTGAGCGCAAATCACGCAGTCAATTGACTTGAATATTGCAGAGCGAGGTTGCGCGCGGCGCGAAGGTCGAGTTTGCCCGTGCCCAAGTGAGGGAATTCGTCGACGTGGAAGAATTGATTCGCGCGGGGAATCCACAGATTCGGCAGGCCGGATGCAGCGAGTTTTGGCAGTAGTTGTTTGAGTTGGCCGTCGCTCAAACGATGCAAGACGACGAGCTTTTCGCCTTTCTGAGCATCAGGAATTCCGGTGACCAAGAAGCTCATTTCTGTCAGATCGGCCAGTTCGTGCAATTTTTCTTCGACCTTCACGTGCGGGACCATCTCGCCGCCGATCTTGCTGAAACGGGAAAGTCGATCGGTGATGCCGAGGAAACCATCTTCGTCGATAGCGGCAATGTCGCCGGTGACGTACCAGCCGTCGCGAAGCACTTCCGCTGTTTGTTCGGGACGGTTCAAGTAACCCTGCATGACATTCGGGCCGCGTACGAGGAGGAGGCCAGATTCGCCATCGTCGAGAGGAGCGCCGGTTTCGGGATCTTCAATGCGTATGCTGATGCCGGGAAGAGGATGGCCGATTTTGCCGCGCTTTGCACCGACCTGGCGAAATCCCGGAGCGCGAAAATCGTTGGTGTTCACGGTGACGACAGGCGCGCACTCGGTCGAGCCGTAGCCTTCCAGCGGACGAATGCCGAAGCGGTCTTCAAATGCGAGGGCGACGCGCTCGGGAAGCTTTTCCGCGCCGACGAGCACAAATCGCAAACTGCCGAAATCTTCGGGAGTGCAGCGGCGAATGTAGCCCTGCAGGAAGGTCGGGGTGGAAAGCAGGAACGTAAGTTTGTATTTGCGCACGAGTTCGCCGACGGCTGAGAAATCGAGCGGGCTCGGGTTGTAAACCACTCCGACGGCCGCGGCTGCCGGAAGCCAGAGCGTCACCGTGAAGCCAAAGGAATGAAAAAACGGCAGGACGCCCAGAAGGCGATCGTTGGGAGTCAACATGAAGGTTTGGTTCAGCTGCTCGAGATTCGCGGCGATGTTGTAATGGGTGAGCATGACGCCCTTTGGTTCTCCGGTGCTGCCGCTGGAAAAAATAATCGTGGCGAGGTCATCGAGTTGGGAGGCGCGGCCCGCAAAAAGGCGCGTCAGGAGGCGCGCAGGGAGCCACCAAAGGGACACGGCGGCGAGCTTTTCAAAAACGCGCGGGTGCGCGGCAGCACCTTCGATAAAGATTGGTCGCACAGGCACTTCGAGCTTGACTCTTTCGAGGAGCGCTTTGGATGTCACGATGGTTTGCAAAGAGCATTGCGCGATGCAGGAGTTCAGGGACTCCTGCGAGAGCGTGTAATTCAAGTTTACAGGCACTTTACCGCAGAGCGTTGCTGCGAAGTTCGTGAGCGCGCCGCCGACGGACGGAGGCAGCAGAATGCCGACTTTGTCCTGTCCCGCCCAGAGTTTTCCGATCCGGCGCGCGAGAAAAATGGTCTTGACCAGGGCGCCGGCGAAGCTTACGCGCGGAGTTTGCACATCAGCCATGGCGAAGCGGAGTGGGTAGCGGTGTGCGGAGGATATGAACGATGCGGCGAGTGTCCGCATGCGTTTTTTGCGCAGCGGGAATGCGTCGGTTTGCAATTGCTGCACCGCGTGACGCACGTCTGCTGCTGAGGAGGCTGGCGGCATCGGGCGGCCGAAACTGACGGTTACGGGAAAAGGGATGCGCCGAGGCATCTTCCAAAGGAAGCGGCCGCCTTCGAAGCTGAAAATACTGCCCCAAACGCCGTCGAGACAAACGGGTACGATTGGTGCGTCGACGCCGTCCATGATGCGCTCGAATCCCCGGCGAAAAGGGAGCAACTGGCCGATGCGTGTGATTTGGCCTTCGGCGAAAATGCAGACGACGTCGCCATTGCGAATCGCAGTGGTCGCTTCGCGCAGCGATTTCAGGAGCTCACGAGGGCGCTGCAACGGCGAAACGGGAATGGCGCGGAGAATGCGAGCAAAGGGATGTACGAAGGGATGCTCGTAGATGTCCTTGTCCATGAGGAAACGGATTTGACGATCTGTTGATGCAGAGAGCAGCAAGGCGTCGACGAAGGACATGTGGTTGGCGACGAAAAGGGCGCCGCCGCGCTCGGGGATGTTGGCGCGACCTTCGACGCGAATGCGGTAGAGGGAATGCGTTGCGAACCAGAGGACGAAACGGAGAAGAGAGTCGGGCAGAAGGGCGACGGCTGCGATTGTGGCGACTAGAGTGAGACCCGAACCGATTGCAAAAACGGCAGGTGCACTCAGATGAAAGACGACGGTAAGCAAATAATAGGCCCCCGCGGCGATTGGGCCGATCCCCACGAAGGAAAGCACGCCTGCGGTGGCGAGCACCGCGCCTCTATGTTCGAGTTCGGGGCGATGCTGAATCATCGCGTTTATTGGAACGGCGAAAAAGCCACCGAAGAAGCCGAGCAGGGCCAGAATCGGGAGGACCGATGCAAACGTGAGGTGAGTAATGGCGAGCGCGACCGAAAAAACCGTGAGGCCGACGGCTCCGAGGGGAATTAATCCATATTCGATTTTTCCACCGGACAAGTATCCCGCTGCGACGCTGCCAATGCCTATACCTATCGCCAATGCTGCTTGCAGTAATCCGTTGCGCGTGTCGCTCAGATGAAGAATGTCTTTGCCGTAGAGAACAATGACCGGCTGGAGCAACGCACCCAAGAACCAAAAATAGGTGTTGCCCAAGACAGCCAGCCAAAGGACATGATCTTTCTTGATTTCTCGCATCTCACGCCAGACTTCCGCGATGAAGTTTGCGTAGAACTGGCGCCTCGGATTTGCCACCGGCACGCGAGAAATGCCGAGGCTCAGGACTGTCCCCACCACGGCGAGAACGATGAGGATGACGCCGGACCATTGTTGCCGTCCCCGGAAAGTATCGGACAGATATCCGCCGGCGATCGTTCCGGAAATCACCGCGAGGAACGTACCCAGCTCAATAATTCCATTGCCCCAAGACAATTCCTGTTCAGGGAGAGTTTCCGGCAACAGGCCGTACTTGGATGGGCCGAAGACTGCACCTTGTGTGTCGAGCAGAAAAATCGCAGCGAACTCGAGAGGAAGGCTTCTCAGGGCTAAGCCGGCCAACGCGCAAACGGCAGAACAGATTTCGAACACCTTTGTGCCGATTGTTACCGAGCGCTTGCTGAAACGGTCGGCAAGATAGCCGCCAGCCATAGAAAAGATAATGAAAGGCATGGCGAAGACGAGCATCACGATGGGAACGAGTTCGTTTTTCTGAGTTTCACTGAGGCCTAAACCGAAGACCACGAAAATGACGAGCTGCTTCAGGGCATTTTCGCTGAAGGCGCCCTGAAACTGCGTCACGATCAGCGACCAGAAGCCTCTGCGCCAGTGCGGTGGGGTTTCGTGCTTGGCCAAATCTGGTGTGTCGGCGGGCATGGCTGGCCTTTGAACGCGCGACCGCGGGAGCGGGCTCAGTTTGCCAATTTCAGACCGGAAACAGAAGTCTTATTTCGGAAGCGCTAACGGCGCCGGCACGCGGCGCCCAACTGCGTCCCGAGGCGGAATGTTCGTTTCGTTCCGAAGCAATTTCACAGCGTGCTACGAGCCTCGTTCTGAGCCGTACGGCCACAAAACCTCTACACTTCCCGCCTGCAAACGTAATAGGATTGCCCGCTTGCATTCACCGGCAAGCAAGGATTCATGGAGGGTGTCACAATGAAACAGTTCCGCCGCGTCGTGTTGCTGTGCGTTCTTGGAGTGGCCATATGCTGGATGCTTCGCGGCAGAGCGGCGCACGCTCAGGCGCTGGACGGCAAGTTGTGGTCCGGAATGCAGTGGCGCTCGATTGGTCCATTTCGCGGTGGCAGGGTTGAGGCGGTTGTCGGCATACCAGGAGACCGCAACACTTATTATTTCGGAGCCGTCAGCGGCGGCGTGTGGAAGAGCACCGACGCGGGCTTGAGCTGGCATCCGATTTTCGATCACGAGGACGTTGCCTCGATCGGCGCAATCGCGATTGATCCGCGCGATCACAATGTGATTTACGTCGGTACAGGCGAGCCGTGCTTGCGCGGAAACATTTCGTTCGGCGACGGAATGTACAAATCCGTGGATGCGGGTGCGACATGGACGCACATCGGACTTGAAGATACGCGCCACATTTCAAAGGTGCTCGTTGATCCAGACGACCCGAACACGGTTTTTGTGGCGGCGATTGGGCATGCTTATGGGCCGAACGAACAGCGCGGCGTGTTCCGTTCGAGCGATGGCGGCAAGACCTGGCGAAAGGTTCTATATAAGGACGATAAGACGGGCGCCGTGGATCTAGCGTTCGACCCGCGCAATCCGCACATTCTGTACGCCGCGATGTACCAGGAGATTCGTACTCCGTGGGGCTTTACGAGCGGCGGCCCCGGCAGTGGGATTTACAAGTCGACCGACGGCGGCACGAAGTGGACGCAGCTCACCGGCAACGGGTTGCCGGACGGAGTTTACGGCCGCATTGGACTTGCCGTCGGAGCGGATTCGAGCCGCGTTTACGCGCTCATCGAGGCGAAGAAGGGTGGACTGTATCGGTCCGATGACGGCGGTGAAAACTGGCAGTTCATCAACGGCGACCAGCGCTTCCTGCAGCGCGCGTGGTATTACATGCACATCTTCGCGGACCCGAAAGCCACCGACACTGTGTACATTCTCAACACCGGAACGTATCGCTCGACCGACGGAGGAGTGCATTTCTCCGCGGTTCCGGCTCCGCATGGAGACGATCACGCGTTCTGGATCGACCCGACAGATCCCACCCGCCTGGCGGAAGGGAACGACGGCGGCACAACGATTTCTACGGACGGCGGGAAGACGTGGAGTTCGCAGGACAATCAACCGACTGCGCAGTTTTATCACGTCAGTGTGGACAATCGGTTTTTCTATTACGTTTATGGCGCGCAGCAAGACAATTCGACGATCGCCATTGCGAGCCGCACGAATACAGGCGCAATTACAGACAAAGATTGGTACGACGTGGGCGGAGGCGAAAGCGGATACATCGTGGCGGATCCGAAGGATCCGGACATTGTTTACGCAGGAGGCAACTGGGGAATCATCACCCGCGATAACCGGCACACAGGACAAGTGCAGGACGTCACGGTATGGCCGGTGAATCCGAGCGGCTACAGCGCAGGCGAGTTGCCGCACCGCTTTCAATGGACGGCGCCAATCGCTATTTCTCCGTTCGACTCCAACACCGTCTATATCGGTGGCGAAAAGCTCTTCAAGACAACCGATGGCGGCATGAACTGGACAGCAATCAGCCCCGATTTGACCCGCAATGACAAGAGCAAGGAAGCGCCGTCGGGCGGACCGCTGACGATTGATGAAACCAGCGTGGAATACTACGACACAATTTTCTCCGTGGAGGAATCGTCGGTGGCGCGCGGAGTGATTTGGGTGGGCAGCGACGATGGATTAGTGCACCTCACGCGCGACGGCGGAAGGACGTGGAGCAACGTGACGCCGAAGGCGCTGCCCGAATGGGCGCGCATCGGGCTCATTGATCCTTCCCCATACGCCGCGGGGACGGCCTATCTTGCCGCGGACCGTCATCGTTTGGATGATTTTCATCCTTATGTTTTCAAGACAACAGATTACGGCAAGACGTGGACGGAGATTACCGATGGACTCCCGCAGTCGGGAAGTTACGTGCACGCCGTGCGCGTCGATCCCGTGCGGAGAGACTTGCTCTACTGCGGCACGGAAACGGGGATCTTTGTGTCCATGGATGACGGCGCGCACTGGCAAACGCTCGAGTTGAACATGCCGGTCGTTCCCGTCACGGACATGGCGGTGAAGAACAACGACCTAGTCATTTCAACCAAGGGCCGGTCATTTTGGATTCTGGACAATCTCGCGCCGCTGCGACAGGCCAATACCCAGATTGCAGGAGATGAAGCTCACCTCTATAAGCCCGATGTTGCCTGGCGGACGCGCATCGGCGAGACGAATCCCCGCTACTTCGTTTGGTACGGGCAGGACGCGCCGAATGGCGCGGTGATTGACTACTACTTGAAGTCCGCCCCGAAGGACAAAGTGACGCTGGAAATCCTGGATGCGCAGGGCAAGGTCGTTCGCAAGTACACGAATGAATCACAGAAGAAAGACCAACAGCCCTCCGAAGCGGGAGACGAGTTCCATCCGCCTGCCTCGATTCCCGCAAAAGCCGGGATGAACCGTTTCGTTTGGGATTTGCGCTACGAAACGCCGACGCTGATTCCCGGCCAGGTGTGGGACAGCGACGACGCGCCAAAAGGGCCTCTGGCGTTGCCCGGCACGTATCGCGTGCGCCTCACCGCGGGCGGTCAAACGCTGACCGAGCCGCTCACGGTTAAACTTGATCCGCGCGTGAAGGTGGCGCCGGAAGCGCTGCAAAGGGAGTTCGATCTCTCGTTGAAGATTCGCGACGGGATTTCTCTGGCGGACAACACGGTGAATCAGATGAATTCAGTGCGCGAGCAGATCGATGCGCTCAAGAAGCGTATCGGTTCGAACGCCGACCAGAAGCCGATCGTCGACGCCGGAGACGCCATCGAGAAAAAAATGCAACCAATCGACGACAAGCTTTGGCAGCGGCAAATGAAGGCCAGCGAAGAGGACTTGAACTATCCGGACGAGATCAACGACCAGCTCAAAGGCATCGCTGAGTTTATGGAAGGCTCGGACACGGCGCCAACGGCCGCAGATGAGGCCGCATATGCCGATTTGAGCGGAAAAGTCGCGAAACTCGTCACGCAGTGGAATGAAATTAAAGCGAAGGATATCCCTGCGCTGAACGAACAGATTCGAAAGGCCAACATTCCGGCGATTGCCCTGGCGCCGGACAAGAGTACGAGCCAAGATTGAATCGTTCGGTAAAGCGAGACGCGATCGGCGGCTCACTGGAGCATTTTAGGGATGAGCGGGACCGCCAGGACCGTGGCGATGAATGCGCGTGTCTCCTGGGCGGCGAGCGCCGCGCAGCGACGCATTTGAACCACCAGCCAACGGTAGGATGGCTGGCGGCTGTGCGCTTCCCGTTTGTGGCGCCGGGCTCAGCGGCACTGGTTTCGCAAGCGGTTCGCCGGAAGCGCCCGGCGAGTAGTGCAGGTACAGCCGCTGCATCTCCGCTTGCGTCATCGCGCCTTCGCGGATCCGCAAGGCGGCAGCGACGCCACTCTTGCTGGTCTTGATGAGCGCCCATACCGTGTCGCCTGCCCTGAGTTCGCTGAGAGTAAGCTTCTGACCCTTTTCATCCAGGCAGACGGTTTGAGGACCTACGCTCGCGGCGACCGTCAATTGCGTGGGGCGCATGAGTACGACTTGGTGAGTCTTCTGATCGACAGAGGAGATGATGAAAAACTCCTCGCCCTTGGAGTTCGATTGTGCCCGGAGCGGCGTGCAAAGCGCCAGTGCCAGAACAAACAGTCCAGCAGGAATCGCGAGCTTTGAAAAATGCGAGCGGACCATAGCTTTATTCATATCGAAGAGCCTCTATAGGATCGAGTTGCGCAGCGCGCTTCGCCGGGTAGTATCCGAAAAAGACTCCCACGCCGGCCGAGAACGCCGCAGCGATGATTATTGATGCAGGGGACACGAGCGTCGCCCACTGAAACAAGTCTGATACCGCGATCGAACCGAAGATTCCCAAAACGATGCCGACCAGGCCACCCAGAAGGCTGAGCACCATTGCCTCGCTCAGAAACTGGCGCTGAACGTCAGATTCCGTCGCGCCAATGGCCATGCGCACGCCGATTTCGCGCGTCCGTTCGGTGACGCTGACGAGCATGATGTTCATGATCCCGATGCCGCCGACGAGCAGGGAAACGGAAGCAATACTCGCGAGGAGAACTGTCATCACGTTACTCGCGTGCGTCTGCGCTTGAGTGAAATCGGTTGGACTGCGAATGATGAAGTCATCATCTTCATTGGGCCGCAAATGATGCCGTTGCCGGAGAATTGCGGTGATCTGGTCTTCGGCCGGCTGGATGTCATCGGCCGAATCCGCCGAAGCCATCATGAAGTGAATCCAGCTGATTCCGGACAGCTTTTTCTGCACAGTGGGGTAGGGCATCAGGATCGTGTCGTCTTCATCTCCGCCGAATGGTGAGCTGCCTTTCGCGGCGAGCACACCGATTACGCGGAACGGCAAATTGGAAATTCGGACGGTTTTTCCCACCGGGTCATCGCTGGGCGAAAACAGGCTCTTGACCACGGTCTGACCCAGAATGCAAACATCCGACGCAACGTCATCGTCCATCTTGGAAAAGGTGCTTCCGGCCGACAACGGCCAGTGGCGTATTTTTAGGTAATCCGGATTCACGCCGCTAATGTGCGTAAACCAGTTGTTCCCGCCATAAACGATCTGAGCACTGTAACCAACACTGGGCGAGACCCACTTGATGAACGGCACTTCGGCGAGAATGGCCTGGCCGTCCTGCGCCGTAAGAGTTTTCGTAGCCTGACTGCCGAGGTGAACGCCGCTGGTCTTGATGCTGCCAGCGGAAATGAAAATGATGTTGTCGCCGAGGCTTTGAATCTGTTCCTGCACTTGTTTAGCCGCTCCCTGGCCGATGGCTACTGTGCAGATCACCGCTCCGACGCCGATGATGATCCCCAGCATGGTCAGGACGGTACGCATTTTGTTGCGGGCCAAGGCCCGTAACGAGACGCGAATGACTTCTCCAATTTCCATGGTTAAGCCTTATCTCCGCGGCCCGCCGCCGAAGGGGGATTTGTTCGCGTTGGAGCCGAGCATCTGCTCGCCGGTGAGTACGGCGTCGCCCTGGTGGATGCCTCCATCGAGAACCTGCGTATTGGTGTAGTCGGTCAGGCCGGTCTTGATGGCAATGGGGAAGGGTTTCTGATTGGCATCGAGTTCCCAAACGATTTGCCAGCCGCCGATATGCGAGACGGTTGCCGACATGGGGATGTTGTACTTTCTGTAGAGGCCTTGCAGTTCAGGCGCTGGCATTTGCGGCGTAAAGGTCAGCGCGATATTCGGGACCATCAGCACGTCGCTGGCGTGGCCGGTTGGGATGTTCACGTAAGCGGTTTCGCCAGGGAGAAGCTTGCCCTCCGGGTTTTCGAAATCGATGATTGTGTCATAGGTCACGACGTTCTGCACCGTGAAGGCATTGAGTCGAATCGCGCTCACGCGGCCTTCAAATGTTTCCGTCGGATAGGCGTCCACTTGGAACGTTGCAGGCTGTCCGACGTGAATCTGACCTGTGTCCGATTCGTCCGTGGCGGCATACACCTGCATTCGCGTCAAGTCTTGTGCGATGGTGAACACGTTCGGCGCTTGCAGTGAGGCGGCTACTGACTGGCCGACTGTAACATTTCTGGCTACCACCGTGCCGTCGATGGGCGAGGTAATGGTGCAATAGGCCAGATTTGTCTCAGCCATTTTCAAATTGCCACGCGCGGATAGCACCTGCGCCTGAGCCTGCGCGAGCTGCGCTCTTGACTGGTTCACCTGCGCTTCCGCTTGGGTGACCGACGCGGCTGCTGCACCGTAATTTGACTGCGTCTGATCATTCTGATCCTGGGAAATAATGCCCTGTTTGGAGAGATCGGCGATCCGTTTCGCATCAACCTTGGCGTATTCCGCGGTCGCTTGCAGCTTGACGACATTGGCTTGATCGGCCACGATGCTGGCTTCCAGGTTCTTGACGTTCGCGATTGCGTTATCCAGGTTTCCGCGCGCGGTGATCACCTGTGCCTGGTAGATGGTGGGATCGAGCTGGGCGAGAACGTCGCCGGCGTGCACTCTGGTATTGAAGTCAGCGAAAATGTATTGAACCGTGCCGGAAACGAACGAGCCGACGGGAACCGTCGTCAGCGGATTGATCGTGCCCGTGGCCTGGACCATAGCGGTAAGGTTTCCGCGCTTTACTGGCATGGTGATGTAGCGCACGTCTTTCGAGCGCCCTTTCATTACCGCTCCCACGCAGATCACGACGACGACCGCCAGTATGACAATCCAACTCAGACGCTTGTGCTTTCCGTACCACTCTCGAACAGGCATAAGTCCCTTTTTCCTCGGTAGTTTTATTCACACCTTACCGGCAGGTGCATCCTGACATGGCATTTTTTCGCAGCCTATTAGTTGGACGCGGCTTCGCGGCGAGCGGTTTCACCGTTGCGAGGGTGAAACTTCGCTCAATCGCCGCTCCATGCTACATTGGGCGCGCTCAAATTGTATGGTGAAGGAGGCACGGTGGGCTATCGCGATCTGCGGGATTTTATCGCGCACCTTGAACGCCAAGGAGAGCTGAAGCGCATCAGCGTCGAGGTTGACCCCGTGCTTGAAATCACCGAGATCACCGACCGCGTCACGAAAAGCGGTGGGCCGGCCCTGCTTTTTGAGCGCCCGAAGGGTTCGCAGGTCCCGCTGGTGATCAATCTCCTGGGAACCCATCGGCGAATGAATCTTGCGCTCGGCGTCGAAGACCTGGAGGAAGTTGCGAACCGCGTCAAGTCGTTCCTCGATATTCAGACTCCTCACGGCTTATTGGATAAGGTGAAGATGCTGCCCAGGCTGGCTGAGCTTGGCTCGTTTTTTCCGAAAACTGTCAAGTCGGGGCCGTGCAAGGAGGTGATTCGGAAGGAGGACTTCTCTCTTTCCGAGTTTCCGATTCTGAAGTGCTGGCCGCAGGACGGAGGACGGTACATCACCTGGCCGATGGTGATCACCAAGAACCCGAAGACGGGCAAGCGCAACGTGGGCTGCTACCGCATGCAGGTCTTTGACGAACGAACGGCAGGCATGCACTGGCAGACGCAAAAGCATGGCGCGGAACACTTTCGAAGTGCGCGGGCACAGAGCGCTGCGGGAAAAATGGAAGTCGCTGTCGCCATCGGTTCCGACCCAGCAACGGCGCTAGCTGGCATCCTGCCGGTCCCGCCCGATTTGGATGAGTTCATGTTTTCCGGGTTCCTTCGCAAGGATGCTGTGGAACTGGTGGCCTGCGAGACGATCGATCTGGAAGTCCCTGCCAACGCCGAGATTGTTCTCGAAGGGTTCGTAAATCTTGGCGAACTGCGCACCGAGGGCCCATTCGGCGACCACACTGGCTTTTACTCCCTGGAAGGGGAGTATCCCGTTTTTCATATTACCTGTATTACCCATCGCAAGCAGCCGCTCTATCTGACGACGATTGTCGGACGGCCTCCGCAGGAAGACTTTTTCATGGGGCATGCGATCGAGCGGGTTTTCCTGCCCGTGATGAAGATGCAGTTTCCGGAGATCGTTGACGTCGCCATGCCCGCCGAGGGCATCTTCCAGAACCTGATGATCGTCGCGATTCGAAAATCTTATCCGGGCCACGCGCGCAAGATCATGAACGCGATATGGTCACTCGGACAGGCGATGTTCACGAAAGTTGTCATTGTGGTCGATCACGATGTCGACGTCCAGAATCGGAGCGAAGTGGTTTGGAAAACCCTGTGCGCGATAGACCCGCAGCGCGACATCGAGTTTGTTCTTGGCCCCGTTGATACGCTAGAGCACGCGTCACGCTTGCAGGACTTCGGTTCGAAGATGGGCGTTGACGCCACGCGGAAGTGGCCGTCTGAGGGGTTCGCACGTCGATGGCCCGATGAGATTCGCATGGATCCAGCGACCAGCGCGCGCGTCGACCGCTTGTGGAAAAGTCTAGGTCTTGACCCTCCCCGTACGCATTAACACTTGCTCCTGTACGTGCGAACAGGTTTCCCTTTCGCACGCTTCGCGGCAATCCCGCTAGACTTAAATTGCCCCCTATTTTCTAATCTCAATGTGCGAAGGCAACTCCAGCCATTAGCCGACTGAACAACAGGTTGTGAGGGCTGAGTTGACACTCAAACAGTTTCGGTGACATAAGGGTTCTAGAACTACTGAGACTACTGTACTGGTAAGGGCAGCCTAGGGTGGGTCGCCAGTTCTGATGGGGTGGTCGGAATCGGCGACGGTGGATTTCAAAGAACAACTCAAAAAATGGGGTCGACCACTACTCGGCCCGGTTTTGGTGTGACTTAACAGGCAGTTAGCGAGGACGACGCGATGTTTGGTAAGAAATCGAAGTCGCTCATCGGGTTGGACATCGGATCGAGCTCCGTTAAGGCGGTCGAGTTGAAAAAGACGAGAGAAGGGTTCGAGCTCGTCAGCTTTGGAGTTGAGCCGCTCGCCCAAGACACGGTCGTCGACGGCGCGATCATGGATGCCCCGGCCGTTGCCGAACGTATCAGCTCAATCTTCGACTCTCAAAAGATAAAGTTGCGGGACGTCGCGACCTCGGTATCGGGTCACTCGGTGATCGTTAAGCGCGTGCCTATGCCGGTAATGGCCGAAGACGAGCTGTTCGACCGCATTCAGGCCGAAGCCAGTCAGCATATTCCCTTCGATATCGCCGACGTGAATCTGAGCCACCAGCTCCTTGAAGCTACCGATAGCCAAATGGATGTCCTGCTTGTTGCGGCGAAGAAAGACAAGATTCTCAACCACACGAACGTTTTGGCTCAGGCGGGCAAGAGCCCGGTGGTCGTTGATATCGATGCTTTTGCTCTTGAGAATTGCTTCGAGGTGAATTACGAACCGGACCCGGCGCAGGTCGTAGCTCTTCTCAATATCGGCGCCAGCGTGATGAATATTAACATCGTCCGTGGTTGGACGCCGCTGTTTACGCGCGACGTTTCGGTTGGCGGGAACCAATATACCGACGCTCTGCAGAAGGAGCTCGATCTCAACTTCGACGACGCCGAGCGCCTCAAAATGGGCGGAACACTACCGGGCGTAAGCGAGGAACAGCGCACTTCGATTCTTCGTTCGGTTTCGGACATTCTCATTCTTGAAATTCAAAAGACGTTCGATTTCTTCCGCGCAACGGCCAGTGGCGAGAACATTCGTCGCATTGTCGTCGCTGGAGGCACGGCTCGCGTTCCGGGGCTACTCGACTTGCTTCGGGAGGAGTTCAGCATGCCGGTCGAGGAGCTTTATCCTTTCCGGAAGATTTCGGTGAATCCGAGCAAACACAATGAAGACCGAATTCGTGAAATGGCGCCTCGCCTGGCGATCGCGGTTGGCTTGGCGCTGAGGAGTTTCGACACGCCATGATACGGATCAACCTTCTTGGCCAGGAAAGACCGAAGACCAGCCGCGGTCCGACGATCCCGCTGGAATCCTCGCTTCGACTGGTTCTCTTCGTCGCGTCGCTCCTGGTGGCGTTTGTAGTTCTCTTCGCTATGTACCACCAGAAACAGACCGAGCTGGCGGGAATCGAAAGCCGCATCACCAGCGAGCAGGCGGAACTGGTGCGTTTGCAGCAGGTAAAAACAGAGGTCGAGAAGTACGAACAGCAAAAAACCGTCTTGCAGCAGCGGATCAACGTCATCGAAGAACTGCAAGCCAATCGCTCGGGCGGCCAGCAACTGCTTCAGATGGTTGCAGTTACGGTCGAGCACTCGAACGAGATTTGGCTGACCTCAATGACGCGGAAGGGTGATTCGCTTGATTTGGGAGGTGAAGCGGTTTCGATCAATGCGATAGCCAATTTCGTGACGCAAATGAAGCGCTCGGGTTATTTCGGCAACATCGAAATGAAACAGGCGGCCGAAAACGATCTGGTCAAGGGCGCGCAGACGTTCCAATTCACCATGTCTGCGCAGATTTCGTCGCCAGCAAAACCAACGAATGTGAGCGGCAGCAGTGAAGCAGCCGCACCGGCCCGGCCGGGGAAGAGCTAGGGAGGAGCAATGGCAACCTCGTTTCGTGAAATGTCGTGGCCGATCCAGGCGCTGGCGTTTCTCGTCCTAGCCGTCGTGCTGGTGCTTGCAGGTCTGTACGTACCCATATCTCCGGTGGCCACCGAGCGCGCCGCTGTTGATGACGCGACCACGCGTTTGGATGCGCTCGAGAAGCAAGTAGCGCCGCTCCGCGTTTATCAGCAGAGACGGGTCGAACTTCAAACTCAAATGGACGCTCTGCAGAAGCAGCTTGCCACGTTGCAAGCCATTGTTCCGGAAGACAAGGAAGTGGACCAGTTCATTGAGATGGTGCAGGGGGCTGCCTCGGGATCAGGAGTCTTTATTCGGAAGCTCGAAACCGAGCCCGTCGTACCGCACGAATATCATTCCGAAATGCCTTACAAAGTGAATGCGGATGGGCCGTATTACTCGGTTTTGGATTTCTTCACGCGTCTTGGACGCCTTTCGCGAATCATCAATGTAGGCGACATTAAACTTACCGAAGTCAAGCCCGGCGAGAGTTCGAACACTCAGTTTCGCATGGCACCCGGAACCACAGTGACGGGCGAGTTCACCGTAACGACTTTCTTCACTCCGCCGGAGTCTGCCGCTTCGAGTTCGCCTGCGGCGGGACCAAAGACGGGAAAGGCGACGCGGTAAGCAATTATGGGGCGTAGAAACATGAGCGATCTGAGAACGTTCGCGAGATTCGTAACGCTGGCAGGACTGCTGCTCTGGTGTGTGGCCTCGGTTGGCGCGGCGCAGGAAAAGCCCAAGCCAGCGACAGCGCCAACATCAACAGCACGCACTGGTTTGGGGCAGCAGCACAAAGCGATTCGGCCGGCTGCTGGCGCAGCTCACGCGCACCCGGGGGTTCATGTTGCGACAAAAGCGGCCGCGATCAGACCGAAGCCCCGCAAAGAGCCCTCTGCGCACCCGATGATGGCAAAGAAACCCGTGCAGGCTCCCGTAGCGGCGCCGGCCGCAGCGGCTCCCGCTGTTCCGAGCCCTGCCGCACTCGCCGACCAGACGCCGGCGTTCACCGAAAGCGGGCATGGACGCGACCCTTTTGCGGCGCTGATTCGGCCCTCCGATCCCAACGCGGGCCGTACGAATCTGCCGCCCGGAATTGGCGGATTGCAGGTAGCCACTTTGAGGCTCCAGGGCATGGTCAAGACGTCTGACGGCATGGTCGCCGTTGTGGCGAACCCGCAAGACAGCGTGTATTTCCTTCACGACGGCGATCATATCTTCGACGGCGTTGTCGAGAAGATCGGCATTGATGACGTTACATTCCGTCAGGAAAGCAAAGATGCGTTTGGCCGCACAATTGACCGCGATGTGTCCAAGCGACTCTATCCGATTGCAGGAGATGAGCAATGAGCAAGATTTGGCGGGGGATTTGGCTTGCTTGCCTCGTGGCAGCTAGCCTATTGATTCTCAACACAAACGCGGTCCAAGCGGACACGCAACCCTCGGTTCGGGTTACCTCTGCCGTGGGACAGGGAGTGGTCCGTCTTAACGCCAAGGCGAGTGGTCCGTTCAGCTACGTGATTCATCATCCGAGCGCGGACCTCTATTACATCGACCTGAGCGGCGTCTCGGCATCCTCTACGGCTGCGGCCCAGGTGCTCGGCACAGACATCGTTCGGAGCTATCGCCTGGAACAATACCAGTCCGGCGATACGACCGTTTCGCGTCTCGAGCTCCTGCTTGGCAGCGACGCGAAGCCGCAAATCACGCGACAGGGAAATGATGATCTCCAGATCGTTGTGTCGCGAAAAAACGTTATGGACGCTCGTGCCGAGTCCGCGGGCGAACCGAAGATGGTCAATGCGGCGCTTCGCGAACCTGCTGCGTCAAGCGCCAGCATCCGCCAGATTTCCGTTGCCAAGGACGGGGAGGCTCCGGAAGTACTGGTAATGGGATCTGGTTCGATGAATTACCACGCATCGCGCTTGAACAACCCGTCTCGGCTGGTCCTCGATTTCGATAACGAGCGCATGTCCGCGGCGAAGAAAACGGCAAGCGTCATAGACCCGATTCGCGACGTTCGCGCAGCGCAGTATTCGCCGGAAGTTGCTCGAGTGGTCATCGATCTCTCGAAAGATGCAGCTTATACCGTGAGGCACGTTGACGGAGGCGTGGCGGTTGAATTCACTGCATCGGCGCCGGACCAGGCCGATGCTCAGTCTGCGGCGTCATCTCAGTCGAGCACGTCGGCAGCCGCCGATCCCAGCCAGGCATCTCAGCCGCCAGCGAGTTCTCCGGCAACATCGGGCGACTCCGCATCTCAATCGGCCGCTGCCGCTCCGGCTTCGGCCCAGGATCCAGCGAGTGCTAATTCTAGCCAAGGCGCAACCAATTCGTCGCAGGCGGCGACCCAGCCCTCAACTCCTTCGACGAGTCCGGTGAACAATACGGATTCCCAGGCCTCGGCGGATTCCCCGAAGAGCAGTGCATCGGCGCCCTTAGCTGGAGACTCACAGAAGCCAGCGGGATTCGATTCCACAACGCAACCCTCAACGTCGGCTACGCAGCAGCAGCCAACGCAAGCGGCGGCTACACCGCAGACTCCTGCGACCGCGCCGCAGCAGGCTCAAGCTACTCCGCCGACCCAATCGGCGCAGCAGCAGGGCACCCAAGACACGCAGTCCCAGACGCAGACTTCACCCGCCCAGGCGACCGCGCCTGCGCAGACCGCGCCCGCTGCCGGGCCGCAGGCTGCTTCTGCGGAGCCCGCAACGGCGGTGCCAGCGTCTGTGGTTCGCCAGGACCAGATGACGCCTGCCAAGTACACGGGTTCACCGATCTCAGTCAATCTCAAGAACGTTGACTTGCAGGACTTCTTTCGGCTCGTCCATGAAATCAGCGGGCTGAACGTCGTTGTGGATCCGAGCGTCAAAGGTACGCTGACGCTTGTTCTCGACAACGTGCCGTGGGATCAGGCTCTGGACATCGTGTTGCAGAACAACGATCTCGACAAGCAATTGGACGGAAATGTCCTTCGAATCGCCACCAAGGACACCTTGAAGAAAGAAGCCGACGAGCAGAAGGAGTTGGCCAAGGCGCAGATCGAAGCTGCGGACATGGTGACCACGACTCGTACGCTGAACTATGCCAAATCGGCCGATCTTGTGGACACGATCAAGAAATTCCTGTCACCTCGCGGCGATGTTTTGGCTGATCCGCGCACGAACACATTGATTATCAGCGACATACCGACCGTGCTTCCGGTAGTCGATAATCTTCTTCGCGAACTCGACAAGAAGACCCAGCAAGTGGAAATCGAAGCTCGAGTGGTGGCGGCCAATCGCAACTTCTCGCGCGAATTGGGTTCGCAGTTCGCCTTCGCTGGCTCCGCCAACAATGGCAAGAACATTTTCGGAGGCGTTCCATCGGTCGGCACCAGCCCGGTAGGAAGATTCGTTCCGCCGCTTCCCGCACCTCCGATCATTACAGGAACTGCTGCGCCGTCATCAACCAATCCGACGGCGGTAAACATGCCGCTCGTGACGAACCTTGCCACGACCGTACCGACCACCGGCGTTTCTTATGCCTTCTCGACGGCGAACTTTGCCCTCGACTATGTGATTTCCGCAGCGGAGACCAAGGGAGTCGGTAAGCTGCTTTCTGCTCCGAAGGAAATTGTTCAGAACAACGAGCAGGCGACCATTAAGCAGGGAACCAAGATTCCGATTCAGACGGTCATCAATAACACCATTTCCGTACAATTCGTGGACGCAGTGCTGGAGCTGCAGGTGACGCCGCAAATCACCGACCAGGGCACCATTTTCCTGACCGTCCATGTCGAAAACACTCAGATTGATCCGTCAATTCCGCGAATTCAGGGTATTCCGGCCCTGGATACGCAGGCGCAAGATACGCGCGTTCTCGTGAGCGACGGACAGACGGTTATGATTGGCGGAATCATCGTGTCCAATCAACAGACCAATATCGACGAGGTTCCGTTTGTCGGCAGCCTTCCGATTATTGGCCAGCTCTTCCGTCACACAACAATCAGCACCAGTTCTCAGGAACTGCTGTTCTTCGTCACTCCACGCATACTTCCCATGTAATATGGAGTGATGACGGGAACCGCGGAAACGGCGTTCAGCGAGTCCGAAAAGGCGGGTCGCGTGAGACAGGCGGCCCGCCTTTCCCTTTTGCGGCGGGAGATGGAATCGGCCCGGCTGGACGCTTTCGTCGTCACGCATCTTCCCAACATTTTTTACTTGTCAGGGTTCACAGGAAGCGCCGCGGTGGTTATCATCTCGCGGTCGGGCCTGACACTGTTTACAGACCCGCGCTACACAGTTCAAGCGAAGCAAGAAGCGCAGAATGCGGGCGTGAAGATTGTCCACGGCTCCTTGCTCTCGTCTGCAGCCGAGCAGCTTGCTCGCGAGGGGCTACGCCGTATTGGATTTGAGGCAGCAAGGCTGACGGTTGCGCAAAAGGCCGCCCTCGACGAGGCTGGGAGCAGTCGCCGGCGCTGGGTGCCTTGGGATGGAAGAATCGAGGCGGCGCGCGCCGTCAAAGATGCCGCTGAGCTGAGCGTCATGCGCCAAGCGGCGGCCATCGCCTGCTCCTCGTGGCAAGAGGTTCTACCGCTCATCAAGCCCGGGGTGCTCGAAACCGATCTTGCGGCGGAGATTGAGTTCCGGATGCGCCGTAAGGGTGCGAGCGGGCCTGCCTTCGACACGATTATCGCTTCCGGGCCGCGCGGAGCTCTGCCTCATGCACACGCAAGCGACCGCGCGGTGGGCAAAAACGAGTTGGTCGTGTGTGACCTCGGTGCTATACTCCGCGGATATTCAAGCGATCTGACGCGCACCGTTTTTGTGGGACGCGCCCCTTCGGAGGTCCGGCGCTGGTATAGCGCGGTGCTTCGGGCGCAGGAGGCGGCGCGGAATGTTTTGCAGTCCGGCGTGAGTGCGCAGCGGGTAGATGGCGCAGCGCGAAAAACCCTTCAGCGAGCTGGCTTGGGTAGGCAATTTGTCCACAGTACGGGCCACGGACTCGGCCTGGAGGTTCACGAAACGCCTCGCTTGGCGCGAGGGCAGAAAGAGATCCTGCGCGCTGGAATGGTAGTCACGATCGAGCCTGGCGTGTACATCGAAGGCAAAGGCGGCATTCGCATCGAAGATGACGCCCTGGTTACGCCGAACGGGGCTGAGTACCTGACCGACGCTAATCGGGAGCTGACCGAACTCGGATGAAGCCCAAGGATAAAGCAAAGGCCAAGAAGGCTCGCTCGCATCGCAAAGACCGTTCCTCACCAGACTTAACCGCAATTTCCGAGATTCTTTCATTCATGGACCAGCACTCCCTTGAAGAGCTGGAGTATCAGAATGGCGATATGCACGTCCGGCTGCGAAAAGCTGCGACGCACAGCAACTACGCTTTCCGGGCGCAGCATTCCGCTCCCGAAATAATTGTCGCTTCGCCGCCCGCGAGTTCTGCGTCCGCCGCCGTGCCGCCTCCGCCTCCCGCTGTCGAATCCAGGGCCGACCTTCACGTGATCAAGTCTCCCATTGTAGGCACGTTTTATTCTTCCCCGAGTCCCGGCGCGAATGCGTTTGTCCGCATCGGCGATCACGTCACCGCAGGGCAGGTCTTGTGCATCATCGAAGCCATGAAGTTGATGAACGAAATCGAAGCCGATGTCGCAGGCGAAGTGATGCGCGTTTTCGTTGAAAACGGCCAGCCCGTCGAATATGGCGAGCCGCTGTTTGCGATTCATCCGAGCCGGAAACAGTAACGGGGACTTGAGAAGCTCTCCCAGCAAAAAATGTTTCGCAAGATCCTAATCGCGAACCGTGGCGAGATCGCCTTGCGCGTCCTTTGCGCTTGCCAGGAACTCGGTATTCGGACGGTCGCTGTGTATTCCGAAGCGGACCGCAACTCGCTCCACGTGCGGTTCGCTGACGAGGCTGTTTGCATCGGCCCCGCACGATCGTCGGAAAGCTATCTGAACATTCCCCACGTTATTAGCGCCGCCGAAATCACGAACGTCGACGCCATCCATCCCGGTTATGGTTTCCTCTCCGAAAATGCCAATTTTGCGGAGGTTTGCGAGGCTTCTCACATCACTTTCATCGGCCCTTCCCCCGAAGTCATTCGCATGATGGGTGAAAAGGACCGGGCTCGCCGCGAGCTTTCCGCCGCTGGCCTGCCAATCATTCCGGGAAGCCCCGGCGTTGTGCCTGACGAAGAGACGGCGCTCAAACTCGCCTCCGAAATCGGCTATCCGGTGCTCATCAAGGCCGCCGAAGGCGGCGGCGGCCGGGGTATGCGGGTTGTTCACAAGAAAGAGGATCTGCCCTCGGCATTTCAAACCGCGCGCCACGAATCTCAGCAAGCCTTTGGCAGCCCGAATGTCTATCTCGAAAAGCTCATCGAGCGCCCGCGCCATATTGAGTTTCAAGTCATCGGCGATCGCCATGGCAACGTCATCCATCTGCGCGAGCGTGAATGCTCGATCCAGCGGCGCCATCAGAAAATCATCGAGGAGTCGCCTTCACCTGCGCTCGACACCAAGACCCGCGACGCGATGGGCGAGCGCGTTGCCAAGGCCCTGGCCAAGATTGGCTATTCGAACGCAGGCACCGTGGAATTCCTGCGCGACGAGGCTTCGCAGGACTTATATTTCATAGAAGTGAACGCACGCATCCAAGTCGAGCATCCTGTCACCGAAATGGTTTCCGGAGTCGACCTGGTGAAAGCGCAAATCCGCCTTGCCGCAGGCGAGAAACTCGCCGATGTGGTCGGCAAGCCGCGTTTCCACGGCCATGCCATCGAGTGCCGTATCAACGCCGAGGATCCCGAAACGTTCGCGCCTTCCGCCGGGCGGATCACAGCATTTCGCGTACCGGGCGGGCCTGGCGTCCGCGTGGACACGGCGGTCTATTCAGAAGCGGTGGTGCCGCCATACTACGATTCGCTCGTGGCAAAGCTCATCGCCTTTGGCGACGACCGCGCCGAGGCAATCGCGCGCATGTCGCGCGCGCTTGATCAGTTCGTCGTGGAAGGCATCAAGACCTCGATTCCGTTGCACAAGAAAATTCTCGACGATCCCGATTTCGCCGCAGGCAAGCTCGACACTCATTTTCTGGACCGCTACGAAACCGTGGCGGCCAAATAGGACGAAGACCGTGTTTCCGTCGCTTTACGCCATTCTCGATCAGCAGTTCATCAAAACGTCCGTGGTCAACTACGCCAAGGACCTCGTCGACGCCGGTGTGGAACTGATTCAGTATCGCGCGAAGGGTTTATCGCCCCGCGCCTATTTCGCAACCTGCGCAACTCTTACCGAGGCCCTTGCGAATGCGAACGCTCGGCTCATCATCAATGATCGTCCGGACATCGCAGCAATGGTGGGCGCAGGAGGCGTCCACGTCGGTCAGGATGACTTGGCTCCCGGTGACGCGCGCAAGATTTGCGGCGCGAGCCGTTGGGTTGGTGTTTCCACACACAATTTCGAGCAAGTGCGCGCCGCCGCCCATGCCCCTGTCGACTACATCGCCCTCGGCCCGATTTTTCCGACGGCCACAAAAAGGAAACCGGATCCTGTCGTCGGAACGTCTCTCATCCGCGAGGCTCGCAAGCTGACTGAGAAACCGATCGTTGCCATTGGCGGCATCACTTTGGAGCGCGCGACCGAGGTTTTTGCCGCGGGGGCGAACTCCGTAGCGGTCATTCGGGACCTTCTCGACGCGCCGGATCCTATTGCGCGCGCTCGCGAATTCCTCGCGGTCGCAGCCAAGTCCCGCGCCAGCTCTTGCACACAGAGTCGTTTCGGAAATTCATCTTCGGAAGGGCGGAACGATGGCTGAACACGGCACCACAGTCCGACCGAGTGCGACGCCTGAACTCGTCAAGGGCCTCGGTCTGTTCGACTCGACCATGATCGTTGTCGGTACCATGATCGGTTCTGGCATTTACATCGTCTCCGCCGACATTTCGAATCAGGTTCAGAGTCCCGGCCTTCTCATCGCAGTATGGCTTGCTTCCGGCCTGATGACCTTGATCGGCGCGCTCAGTTACGGCGAACTTGCCGCTGCGATGCCTCACGCCGGCGGCCAATACGTCTTTCTTCGCGAGTCGTTCGGTCAATTGTGGGGCTTCCTTTACGGCTGGACGATGCTTCTCGTCGTACAAACGGCGACCATTGCAGCGGTCGCAATTGCCTTTGCGAAGTTCACCGGCGTATTTGCTCCTTCCTGGTTCTCACCGACGGCATGGATACTCAAGTTCGGAACCTTTGGCCCTTGGAAATTCGCATTTGGAACGCTTGGCCCTTACGAACTGGGTCTTAACCGGCAGAATCTTCTCGCGATCATTTCCATTATTGTTCTCACTTGGATCAATCTCCGTGGCCTGCGTTTGGGCAAAATCGTCCAGAATGCATTCACGAGCGTGAAGGTGGTCACACTGGCCGCGCTTGTTGTTATCGGAGTGATCTTTTCGCGGGTTGACGCCATCGCCGCTAACTTCCATGGATTCTGGCGCAACGCCAGTCTTTCGACGCAGCATCCCTATCCTCCGGGGGCCGGAACTTGGGAGATTTCAACGGTCACGGTTGTCGGCGTCGCCATGGTTGGCGCTCTTTTCTCGTCGGACGCGTGGTACGACATCACGTTTACTGCATCGGAGGTCAAACGTCCCGGTCGCAATCTTCCGCTCGCGCTTTTCCTCGGCACGCTGATCGTCACCACGCTCTACACGCTGGCCAACTTCGCCTATCTGCGCATCTTGCCCATGGCGGGAGATCCAAACGGCACCTCGATTGTCTCGCGGGGCATTCAGTTTGCAGCCGATGGCCGCGTTGCCACCGCCGCATTGCAGCTTATCTTCGGGCCCGTCGGCGCGATCATTATGGCCGTTGCAATTTTGATTTCCTGCTTCGGATGCAACAACGGCCTGATCCTCGCCGGCTCCCGCATTTACTACGCGATGGCCAAGGACAAGCTCCTTTTCAGCTCCATCGGTACCGTGAATGGTCATCACGTTCCGGGCGTTGCTCTGATTCTGCAATGCGTTTGGGCGTCGGTTCTTTGCCTTTCCGGAACCTACAACCAGCTCCTGGACTTTCTGATTTTCGCCGAGCTGATCTTTTATATCCTCACGCTGCTGGGAATTTACGTCCTGCGCCGCACGCGGCCCAATATGGAGCGTCCTTATCGCGCGTTTGGTTATCCGGTGCTTCCGGCGATTTATATCGTCATGGCGGTCTTTTTAGAGATACAGTTGCTGCGCTACAAGCCCCAAAACACGTGGCCCGGCCTCATTATCGTTCTCATCGGAGTGCCGGTGTATGTGGTATGGCGTTTCTTTTCGCGCAATCGAATCGAGCAGGCCTCGGCGAAATAAGTGGAGCGGGGCTTATGTGGGCAACGGAGGCGATGAGTGGCCAGCCAACTTTTAGCCAAAAAGCCGCTGAACGTCATCATGGCGGAAGCATCCGATACAAGCGAACACGCTCTGCGCCGCTCGTTGGGTCCCATCAATTTGATTACGCTCGGCATCGGCGCGATCATCGGCACGGGCATCTTTACGCTTACCGGCGTTGCCGCCGCCATGTATGCCGGCCCGGCGGTGGTGCTTTCCTTCGTGGTCGCCGGCATCGGCTGCGTCTTTGCCGGCCTTTGTTACGCCGAATTCGCGTCGATGATCCCTATCTCCGGCAGTGCCTACACGTATGGCTACGCCACACTCGGTGAACTCGTCGCCTGGATTATCGGCTGGGCGCTCGTCCTCGAATATGCTTTCGGCGCTGCCACGGTGGCGGTCGGCTGGAGCGGTTACGTCAGCAGCCTGCTTGGTTATTTCGGCGTGAAGCTTCCATTCAACGCCACCCCATCCCTCGCGTTTTCGTTTTTCGGACATGCGATGTCTGCAAAAGTCGACATCTTCGCTTTGGCGGCCATCATCGTGGTCACCGCTATCCTTGTCATCGGCGTGCGCGAGTCCGCCAACTTCAATAGCGCCGCTGTCATGATCAAAGTCTCCGTCGTACTCATTTTCATCGGCATCGCAGCAAATTTCGCGTTCGCCAATTGGTCCCACATGCTGACCAACTGGCATCCCTTCATTCCCAAGAACCTCGGCCACTTTGGCGAGTATGGGTGGTCCGGCATTATGCGTGGCGCTACCGTTGTTTTCTTCGCCTACATTGGCTTCGACGCCGTATCCACCGCGGCCCAGGAATCTAAAAATCCGCAAAAGGACATGCCCTTCGGCATCCTCGGGTCGCTCATCATTTGCACGATCCTCTACATTCTCGTCTCCGGCCTTCTCACCGGCGTGAAAAACTACACCGACTTGAACACCCCAGCCCCTGTGGCCGACGGTGCCTCTGCGATCGGTGTCCATTGGGCCATCGTAGTCATCGACATTGGGGCCATCGCGGGCCTCGCTTCAGTGATGTTGGTCATGCTTCTTGGACAATCTCGCGTCCTATACACCATGGCCCACGATGGCCTCCTGCCCCAATGGGTCGGCAAAATCCATCCCCGATTTCGTACGCCTTATCTGACTTCGATTGCTGTCGGCGTCCTCGTTGCTTTTCTAGCTGCGTTCTTCAATATCAGTTTTCTAGGTCAACTCGTCAGCCTGGGTACTCTTCTTGCCTTCACGATTGTATGCTTGGGCATCTGGGTCATGCGCGTGAAGCGCCCCGATATCCCGCGTCCGTTCCGTACTCCTTTGGTCCCCCTGGTGCCGATCTTGGGGATCATCGTCTGTTTGGCGCTGATGATCACGGGCACTTCGGACGCAAAGATCGGCTTCTGTATCTGGCTTATCGTCGGTCTTCTTATTTACTTCGGGTACAGCCGCAGGCACAGCACCGTTCGGCAGCAACTGACGGCCCAATCGCGCCCGGTGCGCGAGACGACACGCTAAACGATCTGACGAGGAGGAGCGCCGAATGGCAAGCCAACTCTTAGCCAAAAAGCCGTTGAACGCAATCCTGGCGGAAGCGTCAGACAGCGGCGAGCATTCGCTCAAACGCTCTCTTGGACCAATCAACCTGGTTACGCTCGGCATTGGCGCCATCATCGGCACCGGCATTTTTGTTCTGACCGGCCCCGTAGCAGCCACTGCCGCTGGCCCGGCAATCGTTCTCTCATTCATCGTCGCGGGCATTGGCTGTGTGTTCGCGGGCTTGTGTTACGCCGAGTTTTCCGCTCTGCTGCCAATCGCGGGCAGCGCCTACACCTACGGCTACGCCACTTTGGGTGAACTGGTCGCCTGGATTATCGGCTGGGCCCTCGTCCTTGAATATGCTTTCGGCGCCGCCACCGTCGCAGTCGGCTGGGGCGGTTACGTATGCAGTTTCCTGCAAGACCTCGGCGTACCCTTTCCGGCTGCTCTGTCTTATGCACCGGGCACCGTGCTGGCTCAATACCAGGGCCGCTGGCAGCCGGTCATGTCGCTTCCGCATGATGCTGTCGCGACACTTTCCTCGCTCCCTCACTCCGTTGCCCATTTCGACTTGGTCGCATTCATAGGCATCCTTCTGGTTACAGCTATATTGGTCAAAGGCATCAAGGAATCGGCCAACGTTAACAGCGCTATCGTGATCGTCAAAGTGTCGGTGCTGCTCATCTTCATCGGGCTGGGCGCAGCTTTTTTGGCGGGCCATCACGCGCTAGCATCCGCAAACTGGCATCCTTTCATTCCGCCGAATGCAGGACACTTCGGCGAGTTTGGCTGGACAGGCGTTTTGCGCGGCGCAGGAATTATTTTCTTCGCGTACATCGGGTTCGACGCTGTCTCGACCGCGGCTCAGGAGACCAAGAATCCTTCCCGCGACATGCCGATCGGAATTCTCGGTTCGCTGATTATCTGCACAGTACTCTACATTCTGGTTGCCATTGTTCTCACCGGCCTCACTTCTTACACGCAGCTCAACGTGGCTGATCCCATCGCTCTGGGCATCGATGTAACTGGCGTTCGCTGGGGCAGTTATCTGGTAAAAATAGGAGCCATCGGCGGATTGAGCTCGACGATGATTGTCATGCTGCTTGGGCAGACCCGCGTCTTTTTCACCATGGCGCATGACGGACTTCTCGGAAAGTGGGCCTGCAAGGTCCATCCAAAAATGCGAACGCCTTACATTTCAACAATGCTCATTGGCGTGATCGTCGCGCTTCTCGCCGCAACGCTGCCGATTAGCAAGCTGGACGAGCTGACCAGCATTGGCACACTGTTTGCGTTCACCGTGGTCAGCGCCGGAGTTTGGATCCTTCGCAAACAGCAGCCCAATCTGCACCGCCCGTTCCGTACGCCTTGGGTGCCATTTGTGCCGATTATGGGCATGCTGGTTTCGTTACTTATGATGGTCTCGCTGCATGGGCTCACTTGGGAGGTCTTCCTGATTTGGCTGGTGGTCGGCCTGGTCATTTATTTCACCTATGGCCGACGTCACAGCACCGTGCAGCTCGATATCGCGCGCGCCACATCGCGCCCTGCCGGACAGCCGAGCGACTAGAGTCGCAAGACAGCAAGCCTGAACTTGCCTCCGCGCGTCGCAGCTTAGTTCTCTCCCCACTAGCCACTCACCCGTGGTTTGTCATATTGTCTTCCCATGCGGTCTTTTCACCGTTTGCGGGCTTTCTGGCGAACCACGTCGCTTCTCGACCGCATTTTTACGGCGGTGCTGATTCTTTGCATTTTGACTTGGACCACCCGCCTCGGCATCCATGTTTCATTTATGCGTGGTTGGGTCGTAATTCTGTTTCTGGTTTCGCTCGGCTTCCTTGTGGTCCGGTTTGCCCGATGGGTGCGCAAGCGGCTGCTTTGGGGGTTACGCAATCGCCTCATCGTTGCTTACGTGTTTATCGGCGTAGTGCCCGTCGTTCTCCTCGCTACAATGGCCGGCATTTTTGCCTATTTGCTTTACCTTCAGCTCGGTGCACACATGCTTACCGACGATTTGAACGAGCGAATCAGCACTACCGCTAGCGTAGCCGACACTCTTGCCCGCACGATGGAAAACGTCCAGCCCAATCGGGACAAGATCCCAACAAACCTGTCGGCATTGCTGGCTTCTCCCGGTCCCTCCGCCGTACTCGCCGGCGCGCGCCAGTATCTCCCGGGCATAGAAGCGCAAGTTTCCTCAACGCTGGCGGGCGGGACTGCGCAACTCGATAAAGGGATTCACGGCCTCGTCCAGTCGGGCGGAAAACTTTGGATCGAGTCCGTCGTTCCGAGACATTTCGCACCCGGCAACGAAATTCTTGTACGCGTTCCCGTCACCGTCGCGCTTCTGCGAACATTGGCTCCGGATCTCGGCCCCGTTCAACTGACAGTTTTTCGTCCTTCCATTCGGTCTGACGAGTCCGCCTATATTTTCAATATCAACGGACAGGACCTTGTCCGCGTCGGGCAAATCGCCACGGCTCGTCCTCTTCCGCCGAAGCACGCCTGGTGGGACATCGTAATTCAAGGCAGTTCTACGCTCAATGCGCTTCTCTTCGAAAAAGATCAGCCCACGTCTGTGAACGTTCCTGTGGTTGCCGGTTTTTCCATGCGCCCTTGGCAGTTGAATCATCGGCTCTTTGCGTCGCTGGGAGCGTTCGGCGACCCGCTCGTCATTGCACTCGTCCTGATCATTATCGTTTTCGTGGCCCTTGAAATAGCCGCTCTCCTCACCGGTATCGTACTCATCCGTACGATCACGATCGCCGTTGACGATCTCTATGAAGCGACACGCCACGTCCGCCTGGGGGATTTTACGCATCGCATTTATGTCCGCAACCGCGATCAACTCGGAGTCCTTGCTGAATCCTTTAACGCTATGACGAGTTCGGTCGCCGAACTCATCGAAGAGCAGCGCGCTCGCCATCGTCTCGAAAACGAACTTTCCATCGCCCGCGAAGTTCAGACCCAGCTTTTCCCCCGCGAACTTCCTTCGCTCCCTGGCCTCGAACTCGCGGCTGTCTGTCGTGCTGCGCGCGTCGTTTCGGGCGACTACTACGATTTTCTCAAGCTTGGTGATTCCAAACTCGGTCTGGCCATCGCTGACATCAGCGGCAAAGGAATCTCCGCTGCTCTTCTGATGGCGAGTCTGCAGGCCGCCCTCCGCGGCCAGGCCATCGTCGACGGCCACCGCTCCACTGCGCAAGTCGTTGAGACGCTCAATCGCCATCTCTTCCTCAACACCTCCGATGACCGCTACGCCACTCTTTTTTACGCCGAGTACGATTCCGCTTCCCACACCCTTCGCTATACCAATGCGGGCCATTGCGCCCCGTTTTTTGTCTGCAATGGGGAAGTTAAGAAGCTCGACGAAGGAGGCACCGTCGTCGGCCTTTTCGATCACGCCGACTACAAACAGGGAAACGTCAAAGCCGAGTGCGGCCTGCTGGTGGCCTTCAGCGACGGCCTGCTTGAACCCGAAAACGTTTATGGAGAGGAGTTCGGCACCGCACGCCTCGCAGCTGAAGTCCTGCGCTTGCGCGACCTTCCGGCAGAACGCCTCGCAGAAAACTTGCTCGCTTCGGTCGAACAGTGGGCCGGCACTCCCGAGCAGGCCGACGATATGACCGTCATCGTCGCGCGTTTTCGGTGAGGCGAGGCCGCTTCGCGCGACTTGCTCGTCCGTAAAAAGGCAATAAAATAGTTGCATGTTATGGTGCGCCGGCATTATTATGCAACTTGGAGGTTGCATAATATGCCCGACCCATCCGCCGCACCCAGTGTGAATGACCGCATCGAAAAGCGCATTGAGCTCAAGGCGCCTGTGTCGCGCGTCTGGCGCGCCTTGACTGACCACCGTGAATTTGGAGAGTGGTTTCGCGTCAAGATCGACGGCCCGTTCGTTGTGGGCCAGGTTTCGCGCGGGCACATCACCTATCCCGGTTACGAACACGTGAAATGGGAGGCGATTGTCCAAAAAATGGAGCCCGAGCGGCTTTTTTCCTTTACATGGCCTCATCCCAAATCGTTCGACAAAGCGGATTCCCCACAGGATTACTCGAACGAGCCAAGGACTCTCGTCGAATTTCGTTTGGAAAAGATCTCCACGGGAACGCTGCTCGTTGTTACCGAATCTGGCTTCGGCCAACTTCCCAGCGACCGTCGTGCAGACCACTTCCGCAGAAACGATGGCGGTTGGACGCAACAAGTGAAAAACATCGAAGCCTATGTCACACAAAAACCCTAGCCGCATAGCCACAAAGCGCCGCACCTACGCTCCTGTCTTTGCCGCCCTGGGCGATCAAACTCGCTTGTCTCTGGTCGCTCAGCTCTGCCGCGGCGAGCCTTGCTCGATTTCTCAACTCACTCGTGGCCACGGCGTGAGCCGCCAGGCAATCACCAAGCACCTGCGCGTGCTGGAGGATGCCGGAATTGTGCGCAGCATCCGATCCGGCCGCGAGAATCGGTTTGCGTTTCATCCGGACACAATGATGGATCTCAGGGCCTATCTCGATTTCGTATCCGGGCAATGGGACCGAGCCCTCTCGCGTCTTCAGTCGTTCGTTGAACGGCAATAGCTTCCCCCCAAAAGAGGCGTTTGCCCGGTGAACCTGATTCCGCCTCGCGGCTTGGCAACGCAAGCAGAATCCGGTAATGTCAATGCTCCGCTCGGCTTTGACGCGGAGCGGGCAATCTGACATCCCGAGGAGTTCGATTTTGAGTATTCGCCAGCGCGTCGCACTGGTCACCGGCGGGAGCCGCGGTATAGGCAAGGGAATCGCCCTGAGCCTGGGACGCGCCGGAGCGCGCGTGGCAATTTCCTATCGCTCCAACAAAGCGGCAGCGCAAAACACACTGCGCCAGCTTCAGGCCGTGGGCTGTGAATGTTTCGCGGTCGAGGCCGACGCCACGGATGCCGGCCAATCGGAATCGCTGGTCCATTCGGTCGCGGAAAAATTCGGACGCCTTGACGTGCTCGTGAATAACGTCGGAATCTTCAACTGGAGCACTGTCGCGGAAACCACGCTCGAAGAGTGGCGCCGCGTCCTGGATTCGAATCTGCTGAGCGTTTTTTACGCGAGCAAAGCTGCGCTGCCGGCGATGCGTCGCCAGCGTTGGGGCCGCATCATTAATCTCGGCGCGGTTGGCGCGGAGCGCGCGTTCGGGCAGGCGACAATTTCGGCGTATACTGCCGCGAAGGCAGCCGTTGTTTCCTTCTCTCGGTCGCTCGCACTCGAAGAAGCGAAGAACGGTATCACCGTGAACGTCGTGAATCCGCCGAACATCGACGACAAGGAATTGTCGCTGGAGGAGGCGCGGCGCATGCGCGATGCGCGTTTTCCGGTAGGGCGCCCTCCATCCGCTGACGATGTCGCTGAAGCGGTAAAGTTCCTGGCCTCCGATTCTGCCGACTATGTCACCGGTCAAGTCCTCAGCGTCTCCGGCGGCTGGATGATGTGAGCCTCCGACTCGAGTTGCAGGAAATCTCGATTCTCCGCGCATGATAAACTGATGACCGCGGGTGGCGATTTTTCCTCCCGCACATGAACGCAAAATGAAAGTTCTCACCGTTTCCGAAATGCGCGAGGTGGACCGCTTGACGTCCGAGCGCTTCGGAATTTCGCAGCCGACCCTGATGGAAAACGCCGGCGGCGCGGTCGCGCGCTTCATCGCCGCGCACTTCGCTCCCGTCGACGACCGCCGCATCGTTGTTCTGTGCGGCAAGGGCAATAATGGCGGCGACGGCTTCGTCGCCGCCCGCCTGCTGCGCGAAATGGGTGCGGATCCCACAGTACTTCTCTTTGGCGACCCCTCCGAGCTTCGCGGCGAGGCGGCCGCAAGCTATCAACAGCTGCGCAAGGCCACGAACGGTCAGGCGAGCATCGTTCGTGACGCTGGGTCGTGGGAATCCGCACGCGAATCCGTGCTGCGGGCGCGCATCATTGTGGACGCTCTGCTTGGTACCGGCCTTCGCGGCGCTGTAGAGGGCGTCCTTGCCCGATGCGTTGACCACGTCAATCAGCACGACGCGCTCACGCGCGTCGTCGCCGTCGATATTCCTTCAGGCGTTTCCGGCGACACGGGTGCAACCGGGCCTGCTATCGTCTCCGACTACACCGTCACGTTCACCGCGCCAAAAATTGGTATGCTCGGTGCAAGCGCTTCGCCGTTTGTCGGCAGGCTGCACGTGCGAAGAATTGGTTCACCCGCGGAGCTTGTCGAGGAAATCGCGAAGAGCAATGTCCGCTGGCTCGAGCCGTGGGAGTTTCGCCGCGTGCAGTTTCATCGCAAAGCGGATTCGAACAAAGGGCTCTACGGCCATGCGCTGGTCGTTGCAGGCTCGGTTGGCAAAGCAGGCGCAGCGGCCATGGCGGCTCGAGGCGCACTGCGCGCAGGGGCGGGACTCGTAACCGTCGCGACGCCGGAACCGGTGCTCGCAACCGTCGCGGGCTTCGCTCCAGAAATCATGACCGAGCCTTTGCACGCGACAGCAGCTGGAACGGTCGCGCGAGATGTTTTCGATTCAGGGGGCTTCGCAAAAATTTTGCAGGGCAAGAACGTTCTTGCACTAGGTCCCGGCCTGACCACACAAGAAGAGACCCGCCAGTTCGTTCGTTCCGTCATTGCCAGCAAACTCCCCGTCCCCGTGATTCTCGACGCGGATGGACTGAATGCCTTCGACGGAAGCTCCGACGAACTGCGCCACGCCGGCGCAATGCTTGCAATCACTCCGCACCCGGGAGAGATGGCACGCTTGATCGGGTGCAGTGCGAGGGACGTGCAAGCCATGCGCGTCGAAATTGCTGTGAGCACTGCGGCGAAATGGAACGCCTTTGTGATTCTCAAAGGCAACTGGACGGTGATCGCGGCGCCCGATGGCCGCGTCTGGATCAACTCCACGGGAAACCCGGGAATGTCCAGCGGCGGCACCGGCGACGTTCTCACGGGCATGCTCGCAGGTTTGACCGCGCAATTCGGTACACACGCGCATTGGGCGGAGACGCTTGCGCTCGGCGTCTACCTGCACGGCCTCGCGGGCGACTTGGCCGCCGAGGAATTTGGCGAAGCTCCGCTCGTAGCCACCGATCTCCTTCGCCGGATTTCTCCCGCGTTCGCGCAGCTTCAGGATGAGTTGCAAGCGAGCTGAGATGGGCCCAGGCGGGTTGCTCTCCCGTTCAACCGAGGAAACCATCGCGCGCGGCAGGGAGCTCGCCGCGCAGATGCACGCGCCCTTGCTCGTCCTTCTCAGCGGCGAACTCGGCGCCGGAAAAACCACGCTTGCCAAAGGAATCATCAGCGGATTGGGCGCCGCGCACGAAGAGGACGTCACCAGCCCCACCTTCACGCTCGTACACACATTCACCGGTCCTGTGAAGGTCTATCACGTGGATTTATATCGCGTCACCGGATTGCAGGAATTCGATTCGCTCGGTCTCGAAGACTTGTTCGCCGAACCTGCAATCGTCCTTATCGAATGGCCCGAACGCATGCGCCTGCGCACCGACTGGCCCGTCCTTCGCATTGATCTTGCACACGTCGACGAGGACCGGAGAAGGATTACTGTAAACGATCAGCAAGTGCCGGCCTAGCCTCCGAGTTCTAGCGCGCGAGCGCATGCCACAGATCCACCAGAATTGGCCACAGCACCGCTGCCGCGAGAAGTACCGCAAAGATTCTGCGCCGCGCTGCAACGTTGAAGCGCCAGACCGCACCCGGCCCATGGTGCTCGCAGAATCCGTCCTCCTCCGCTGCGCGCGAGCAACGTTCACCCGAGCGGCCCAAATGCAGGCAGCGCGTCGCGACGTTCTGCAACTCGGCGGTGCGTTCGATTTCCACAATCCGTTGACACCACTGTCTCACACCGCCATTTCCAGGCAAAGTGACACGACGAGTCGCCAGCACAAACGTGCCAAACGTGCGCAGGAGCTTGCATCTCAGCCGCAGCACAAGTAGGCTAACACTGCCAATCTAAGCGACCATCTGAGCTTCGGCTCGGAGAACGGGAGCGGCCTCATGTTTACGAGCGCGCGCCTAGGAGGTCTTCTCGCAGCAGTCAGCCTCTGTTTTCCGGCAGCAAGAATAGTGACGGCGCAAACCCCGCAGCCCCCCGCGCGGCCGGACAGCGCTCCCGCAACGCAAACCGCAACAACGCCACCAGCCAGCAATCGAATCTATCTCGATATCGCCGTCGACCACTCCGGTCAAGCCGTCGCAGGCCTTCGGCGGCAGGATTTCACACTGCTCGACAACAAGCAGCCGCAAACAATTACCTCATTCGCCGCGGTAAATGGCCGTGAGGCCCCCGTTCAAGTGATCGTGGTCATTGACGGGGTCAACGCGCCTTATCAGAACGTCGAATTTCAACGGCAGCAGCTCGACCAGTACCTGCGCGGCGAAAGCGGGAATCTTTCCTATCCGACGGCGATTGTCGTGCTGGCAGACGACGGGCCACACGCGGTGACGAACAACTTTACAAGCGACGGCAACGCGCTCAGCACTGCCCTCGATCACAACCAACTTGGATTCCGCGCCATAACGCGCTCCAGCGGTTATTATGGCGCCACCGAGCGCTTTCAGATTTGCCTGAAGGCAATGCATGGGCTTGTCGGCAGTCTCGCCCAACACACAGGGCGCAAAATCATTATCTGGATTTCTCCCGGTTGGCCCTTGCTGAGCGGGCCTGAGGTGCAGCTTGACGCTAAACAGGAGCAGCAGATTTTCGGCAATATTGTTAGCTTGGCCAACGAGATGGCGCGAACTCAGATCACTCTTTACAGCATCGATCCGCTCGGTGCCGGAAACGCTACGGCCAATGATTGGGCCTATGGCCAGTTTCTGAAGGGTGTTACCAAGCCCAGCCAGGCTGCCTACGGTGATCTGGGCTTGCCCGTGCTGGTAACCCAGAGCGGCGGCATCGCTTTTTCCTCGACAAACGGAGTCGCTGACCACCTTCGCCAATGCCTGACCGACGCTGTTCCCTATTACGAGATCTCCTTCGATCCGTCCGCCTCCGTCCAAAAAAGCGAATACCATCAGCTGCAGGTCAGAGTCGCCGGAGACGGCCTGAAAGCGCGGACGCGCCAGGGGTACTACAGCCAGCCGTAAGTGCAACCACCACCATCATTAAGCGATTAGGCAACGTCTGTATGGGATGCAGGGCGGCGCAGGGAGCATTCTGCTAGAGTCAAAATGAAGCGCCAGAGTCATCCCATGCCGGAAACGACCACGTCATCGCCGGCCCGCCCGGCTCGCCTGAAGCTTGAGCCGTATCGGGCGGAGTTGCGCCTGGGTTCGCTCACACCCGGCATCGACAATATTCATTATGATGTGTACCTGAGTCCTCGCTTTTTGGAGAGCGCGCGGCAATACCTTTCCGTTGCCGTGCGCAATGCCGCGAACCTGCAAAAATTCTTCGGCCGCGAATCGCGCCAGTCGCGCCCCGCAGACACCACGCAATTCCGCAAGCTCCTCGCCGAACTGTTGCAGCACGGCATCACGCGCGCGCAATTCGAAAAGAATATCGAATACGATCTACTTTTCCGCCTCGCTCTGCTCAAATTCTTCACTCAGGAAATCAGCAACGAGTTCGCCAGCTTGATCGTCGAGTGCAAGGAAGAAATTCGCGGCCGTGGAGCTGTGTTCGAGCACAGCGAACAGGCTCACGTGAAGCGCGCGCAAATCGCTGAGCTGCAGGCTAACCGCAAGGCCATCGCGCGCCGCGTAGGACAATCGCTTTTCTATACCTTGAAGGAACTGGATGAAACCGCACTGGCGAAGTCCCGGCGCGCCCTTTTCGGCGAGGATTTCACGGAATTCTACGACCTTCTGACGAATCGCCTCCTGTTTGTTGAAAACGGCAGCGACGATTATCTGTTCCTCGAGCACTACGTGCTCCTCGGGAATTTCTTGCAGGACCCGGACCGTTTCGAGAATTTCGATGCGCTCCTCGTCGATTTCCTCCGTGATTTTGTGATTACTGACGCGAATTCACAGGAGCTGCGTCACGCCCAGGAGGCCTACGGACGACTCGTCGAACAGGCTCTCGGAAAGCGCTCCGAACTCGCCAAGCTTGAAGAAGAGCAGGATGATGTTCTTCGCAAAGTTGGCAGCAGCGACAGCTTCCTGCCGGGGATCTTCAAGCGGCGCGGTGGCGCGGAAGCTGAGATGAATTTGGCCGTGCTTCGTCGGCGTCAGGCAGATTTGGAATTCAAACTGGCCGAAATCAGTCCGGAACTCGAGGCTGCAAAACAGAAAGTGGACTTTTTGACCGAGGAATTTCGCAACCGCCTCGGCGAATACTTGAACGAACCACAGAACGCGCGTCGCCTCTTTGATCCATCCGCCACAGACGGACACAGCGGGGACGCTGAAGTGCGTGAGCGTCTGCTCGAAGAATGGCACCACCGTCTGGAAGAAAAAGATTTGCTCGGCTATATCCTTGCGAGCTACGAAGTCTGCAACCTGTCGAATGATTTTTGCCCGCCAGTGCACTTGCAGCAGCTGCGACGCGCTCTCCTCTCCCGCGATGAGCTGAAACGCGTCGAGAAAGTCCTCAGCCAGTTTCCCGCGCGGAATTTTTCACTGAAGCGCATCGAGGAAGCCGCCAAAACGTTGAAACGCTGTTCGCGCGAAGATTCGAAAGCCGCGGCGCTCCGCTTTGCGCAAGACCTGATGCGTCTGCGTCGCGACCGCCGCAATTATCATCACGTCGCCGCGCTGCTTGAAAAAATCAATCTGGTCCGTTCCGATCGCCAGCGCGAACTTTCCCGTGCGAATAACAGCCTATACGAATTTGTCTTTCCCGACGAGCGCCGCGAAACCGACGATCCCGTCGTTTCGCACACCGTCATCAAAGCCGACGTGCGCGGCTCGACCGAAATCACCAAGGACCTGCTGGCGCGAGGCCTGAATCCCGCTTCCCATTTCAGCCTGACGCTCCATGAGCCTGTCAAGAAACTCCTCGAACGCCACGGCGCAGCAAAAGTGTTCCTCGAAGGCGACGCCATCATTCTCGCCATCTACGAGACGGAATTGAATCGCGCGAGTCAGCGCGCCGTGGCGAAAGCCTGTGTTTTGGCGCGCGAAATCATCGAAGTGACCCAGGCCTATAACGCAAAGGCCGAAGCCAGCAACTTGCCGCGCCTCGAGCTGGGCGTCGGCGTCGCGTTTCAGAATTCCGCCCCGTCCGTCTGGTCCGACGGCGACTCGAAGATCATGATTTCGAAGGCGCTCAATTTGTCAGACCGTCTTTCCAGTTGCTCCAAAGTGGCGCGGCGCCTGCTTGCGAACAATCCTTCGCCATTCCGTGTCTTTTCGCTGCAAACGGTCATCGTGGAAGGCGTGGCAGCCGAAGAGGGCGACGAACTGCTCATGCGCTTCAATATGAACGGAATCGAGTTGAATGAAGAAGGCTTCCAGAAACTGACCAGCGAGATTTCGCTTTTTCCTTTGGAGGGGAGTTTTCCGATGCCCTGGGGCAAGGATCGCGCCCAGCTCTATTACGGCGAATTGCCTCTGGGAGACACGCTCGAACCAATCGTCGTTCGCCGCGGTATGACGCGCGAACTTCAGTCCGGTGGAAGAGTCGGCGAGCCTACCGCACGCCCCTACTTTGAAGTCTGCGTCAATACAAAGCTACTCGAACTCGCCCGCAAAAAAGTCGCCGCCGCGAAGCGGAGTTGAAGCAAGGGGAAAATGCTTCCTACCGCCTCCCAACTGGCGACAACGTAAAGGCGAGCACCCATCGTGAGGACCACGGTCTTACGAATCGTGATCGTGGGGATCATCGCCACCATCGTTGCACCAAGTTGGGCGACCGTTCGATTCGTCCGCGACGCATTTCACTCGACCGGAAACCAGAACGGTCACTCAGCCAGTCTGTGACAATTTCTGGAAATTGCCTCAAGCACGTATAATTCAGTCGGAGGCGAAAATGGTCCGGTGACTGTCCCGGCCTTCAAAGCCGGTGATTCGACTCTTCGCGAGCCGAATGGTGGGTTCGACTCCCACACGCTTCCGCCACGTTTTTGATCAACAGCAACTTCACTTTTGGCTTCCGCGCTTTGCGAAACCGGGATCAGGACACTCGAGGAACCGTTGGGCGGAGCCTCTTGTTGTTGAGCACGCGGGAGAAATGTGTAATTGTCCGCTTGGACCGACGGCGATATGATGGGCCAAGAGAATTGCGATGACGACCGAGCGAGTCGAGATTAACCCGGCGATTATGATGGGGAAGCCAGTGATTCGGGGGACGCGCATCACGGTGGAGCTAATCCTGCGTAAGCTCGCCGGGGGCGCGACCGAGGGCGAAATGCTGGAAGGCTATCCACACCTCACAATCGAGGATATCCGGGCGGCGGTGGCATACGGCGCGGCCAGCGTGGCCCATGAGGAAGTGGTGCTGCTGCCCGACGTGTCGACTCCTGGCAACTCCTAAGGCATGAACTTCCTGGCCGACGAAAGCTGTGCGGGGCCCGTTATCCGGGCACTGCGCGAATCGGGCCACGATGGTCGATACAGTGAAGGGCCTGCCGTGGTGAGAGTTGCCCCGCATCCGTTGGCCGCGAGACCCCTGTTCCGTTTGTTCCAGTTGGCCGGAAGTGTGGGCTGCAACGCCGCTAAAACACAGACGTTAGGGTAACGGCATTGCGTTTGTCGTCTACCGTTTCGGACCCCTTTTACGTTTCCGAGGATTTGGGGGGCCTTTTTGCCTTCAGTTATGGAGCGAATCTTCTCAAAATTCCCACTCCCATCGTTCCAGTAGGCTTGTCCAAAACTGGCACCTTCGATGTCGAATGCGAAGCTCGATGGAGACAACGAGGTGGGACGAATTTCATGTATACATTGAGAAGTGCTGCCCGCCTCTCTGAGCTACTCGTAGCGCGTAACTCATCTCCCTGAATCCCCGTCACGATTAGCCGATCACCCGTTGACGAAGTCGGCCCTGGTTTACCATCAAGCATGTAGTTGCGGGACATGGCGGCTGCGCCCCTGCGATTAGGCTAACTCTGAATTTTGATGAAGTCCGAAAAGAATATTATGCGAACGATCTAAAAACAGATTACTTACGTGGTCGGCCAGTGGGCTTAGCCTTGTAAGTTAGGACTTCGCGGCGATTCAGTAGAACTTTGCCGGCTATCTGCAATGTTTGGAAGCGCCCCTTCTTGATCAAGCGTCCGATTGCTTGGGGCGAGACGCCACGAAGGCGCGCGGCTTCAGACTGCGACACCCATTCCTTTGCTACGGCCTCTTTCTTTGATAAAGTGGTTGAATTATTCAACCTATTTGGCTTATCCTTTGGCATTGGCGACCGCGCTATCCTCTCCGGGACTGTGTGAGCGCTAGATGTTGCGACAACTTTAGGCTCTTGTTCTAACGGGACGCGCCGGTGCTTCAACACCGGACGCGCCCCTGACCACCATCACCTACAAGGAGGCAACGATGGCTAGTACTGAAGGTATCGGTTATCCATCTCTGAAGCAACCGCCTGCACGTTCTCCCAAGCTCCGTATAATGAACGCCGACTTTACGGAGAAACTGTCAAATAGCGAACGCTTTGACGAAGGCCGCTTCTGGAAGCAACGTCGGGAGTTCGAGAAGAAATGGCGCGACCCGGATGACGTTTACATCGAAGTTCAAGAGAGAGAAGAAGAGCGCAAAAAGCAGGGCTTGCGGCCACGCCTTGGCGTTCTCCCGTGTTCGGCGGCAAACGAGGAAGATGAGCGCAGGGAAGCTCCGCAGGAACGAAATAAGCGCCCGAAGCCCGCCTCGAAGTCCAAGAAGGCCGCCCCGGAGAAGAGCCATGACTAAAAAACGCGTGGCGAAAAAGCCGAAGATCACGTGGGTTGGAACTACGCGCGTCACGCGGATTACTCCCGAGGAACGAAAGAAGCTTCACAAGCTGATGAAAAAGCGCCTCGCGCTACGGCGCAAGAAGTACCCTGAAGTGCGCGGCAAACTTGTGGATTACATCACCCATTTCGTTGACAACGGAACCGTGTTCTTTACGGTTTGGTTCAAGGACAAGACCGCCTTCTCACTCCGTTATGGCTGCGACCTGTTCATCGTCGGAGCTGATTTCAGCGATTGGAAGACCGGAGATGACCACATCATCCGCGAGTACATGAAACCCATTCCGAGGTAGAGCCGATGCCAGGAGCTAGAAGCGCCCGCGCTGGAACCTTGGTCACGGCTGCATATGAGATTGGGATGTGTGGGTTCCGGAAATTCTGACACGCCAATTCCGGAAATTCTGGCACGGTCTGTACGCGACGGCAAGACCTCTTCGAGGTTGAGATGACGCGTCCTGCCGGAGGGTCCATCGAGATGGATGAAGCGTCCGCGTTCGAGGA
>DASYZX010000018.1:0-2264 GCA_035945715.1 Candidatus Acidiferrales bacterium | reverse complement strand
GCGAGTGCTAGTTTGGCAATGGTTGCCAACTGCATGTTTGAGGTTCCTTCGTAGATTTTTCCGATCTTGGAGTCGCGGAAGAATTTCTCCGCTGGGTAATCTTTGACGAAGCCGTAGCCGCCGTAGATTTCAACGGCCTGGCTCGCCACTCGCTCGGCGACTTGCGAAGAGAAATATTTGGCTATTGCCGCCTCGCGAACAAAATCGAACTTGGCGTCCTTGAGCCGGGCGGCGTTGTAAACCAGCAATCGAGTCGCTTCGATATCGGACGCCATTTCGGCCAAGGCAAACTGCACCGCCTGGAATTCCGCAATAGGCTTGCCGAATTGCTTGCGCTCAGTCGCGTACCTGGCGGCGGAGTTCCAGGCGCCCTGCGCCAGACCGAGCATCTGCGCGCCAATTCCTATGCGCCCCTCGTTCAGCGTCTCAATGGCGATCTTGTAGCCTTTGCCCGTCTCGCCCAGCACATTCACCGCCGGAACGCGGCAGTCTTCCAGAATCAGTTCGCAGGTGGATGAGGCGCGAATGCCGAGCTTGTCCTCCTTTTTTCCAACGCTGAAGCCGGGAAACTCCTTTTCGACAATGAAGGCTGTGATGCCTTTGTATCCTGCCGCTGGGTCAAGGGTGGCGAAGATCAGGAAAAGTCCCGCCTCTTTTGCATTGGTAATCCAAAGTTTCTGCCCGTTCAGCACGTACTCGTCGCCGCGCTTTTCGGCGCGGGCCTGCAGCGCGAAGGCGTCGGAGCCAGACCCAGCTTCGCTGAGCGCGTATGCGGCCACCGTGTCGACGGCCATCCGCGGCAGGTATGTCCTTTTTTGCCCTTCAGTGCCCCAGCGCAGCAACGCGTTTACGCAGAGCGTATTCTGCACATCAACCAGCACGCCGACTGAAGGATCGATAGCGGAAATCTCCTCAACGGCGAGGATCGCCTCAAAGAAAGTGCCGGCTGAGCCGCCAAACTGCTCGGGAATCTCAATTCCCATCAGCCCCAGGCCGAAGAGCTGCGGCAACAGTTGGGGCGCAAAGTGCTGCTCCTCGTCCATCTGCCGTACGAGCGGACCGATGGTTTCGCGCGCGAAATCGCGCACTGTCGAGCGAAAAAGCTGCTCGTCGTCGCTCAAATGGCTCAAAGGGGGGGCTGAAGCACTGGTTGTCATGAATCTCCTTTGATGCGGGAGCTTGAGCGGGGCGGTTTTCGCGCTGCCACTACCGCAACCGAAGATTCTAGAGCAAAAACAGAGATGATGTGTGTGTCAGCGAACGACCAGTCCGCTATTCCTCGCGGCTCTCCAGACTACTGACAGCTTTTCACGATCGAGGATTTTTCTAGCCTGAGCGCGTGCGTGATCTGCCCATGGACCGGCGGGATCGATGCTGAGATAGATTTTCCAATGGATCAGGGCCTTCCGGCGCTGGTTGAGCCGCTCCCAGGCGAGCGCCAGGTTGTAGTGGGCATCAGCATATTTCGGCACGAGCCGGATTGCAGTCTGGTAGGCTTCGACGGCTTCGGGCAGGCGCTGGAGCTCGTCGAGGACGTTCCCCAGGTCGAAGAATGCGAGGGCATAATTCGGGTCCGAGCTCACAGCCCGCCGATACATATCCTCGGCCATCGCGAATTCACCGCGGTTGTATAGGATCGTTCCCAAATTGATAGCCGACGGCGCGTGTGACGGAGCGCTAGCGAGAATGCTTTCGTACAAGGCCGCTGCATCGGCGGCGTTCCCAGCTTCTTCGCAGTGCACCGCTTCCATAAATGCGTCGGAAATCCATCCATCTTTTGGCTGTGCGGCGGCGGGAAACTTCACACATTCCACAGGAGTAGGCTGGCGCTGACCATCAAAGTCAAAGACCAATTGCTTGGTGATCGGCTCCATGACTGCGCCTGAGTGCCGGAAAACAAGCCGCGAGCCCTTTCGCGCCGTCCCCGCCTCGAGAAGCGGATTGACCATGCCGGAGGCGGCACGCATAGCACTTACTCCAGCGCGAATGCTGGCAGCGGAGAGCCGTGTTGCGCGCAAATCCCGAAGCTTCCTGAGCTGCACCAGGTCTTCGAATCCATAATTTTCAGCAGAGGCGACTAGTCCTGCGCGCTCCCATGCCTGAAGCTGGCGTGCGCGAATGCGGAGAATCCGCAAGACATCTTGACGGCTATATCGGGTCACTGTTCGTGGGCTCGGAAACTTACCGTCGTTCACAACTGGCCTGATTATGCGACGCTTGCCCCGGCATAACAAGAGCAAAACACAGGTTTCCAGTGGATAATT
>DASYZX010000017.1:0-1509 GCA_035945715.1 Candidatus Acidiferrales bacterium | reverse complement strand
TGTAACACAGCCGCAGCCGCGCTTATTGCGCTACTTGCAGTTCGACGCTTGCGCCAGGCTCGATCCGCGCGCCGCGCTGCGGAAGTTGAGACGTCACCGTTCCTGGCGGCCGGCCTGTCAGCGGCAGTGGCGTGATTTTGGCCACTTTCAATCCAGCAGCGGATAATTGTTGTTGGGCTTCCGCGAGGGGCAGACCCTCGAAGCCCGGCATCACATAGGCAGGCGGTTGCGGTCCCAAAGAAACGAGCATATCCACGTGCGGACTGCTCGCATTGGTTGAGCCGGCCGGCGGATCCTGTTGCAGGACAATGTCCGGCGGGAATTCCGGCAGATGAGCGCTGGACACTTCGCCGGTTTGCAGGCCGCCGCTCAACAACTCAATTTGCGCGGCCCGCAAGCTGCGGTCGTCGAGTTGCGGGATTGTTACTGTCTGCTGGCCAAGGCTTACAACCACGTGGACCAATTCGCCCACTTTGAGGCGCGTTCCTGCGGTAGGGCTTTGCCGTGCGACAACGCCCGGCGGCAGGCTGCTGTAGACACGATCTTCGACTCTAAGGTGAAGGCCGCGTGCCTCGAGTTGTCTCTGTGCTGGCGAAAGCGCTACGCGAGTCAGATCAGGGGTCACGATTTCGCGCCCCTGAATGGCGAAACGCATGGTCAGAAGCGCGCTGAGAAAGGCAACGGACGCCAGCACGAAAGTCAGCAGCGCCATTCGTCCGACCCATTCGCTTCGTTCTCGGAATCCCAAGTGTCGCCTCGGCAGCAACGACACTAACATCTGCATGGGTTGGTTTCAACGCCGGGAAGAATGCGCGTTACCGGCGGGCCAACACCGCTGCAAAAAATCCGTCCGTGAAGTGAAGTGGAGGGAACGTCCGAAACGCGCCGTTGCTGTCAACCAGCGTTTCGGCGCAGACTCCTTCAACGAGCGCGTCGGCGGGGATTTCTGCACGAATCGCACGGAATTGCGGATGCGCGTGTAACACTTCGCTCACCACGCCTTCATTCTCCGCGGGCTCGAGCGAGCATGTCGAATACACGAGCTGCCCCTCGGGTGCAAGGCACTCCAGCGCGGAATGGAGGAGCATCACCTGGCGCGAGTGCAGTTCGGCCAGATCGGTCGACTTCAGCTTCCAGCGAATTTCAGGGTTGCGCGACAACGTGCCCGTGCCGGAGCACGGCGCATCCACCAAAATGCGGTCGAATGTAGCGCGGAAGGGAAGTGGCGCCGTTCCGTCCAAAGCAATCATCTTCACATTTGACACGTGCGCGTGCGCGAGCCTTTCGCGCATCGCGCGCAGGCGATTTTCGCGGCGATCCGCCGCAACAACCAAACTAGTCGGCCCGGCTTTCTGCGCCAAGACGATGGTCTTGCCCCCCGGCGCGGCGCATACATCGAGAACTGATTCTCCGGCTTTCACGTGCAGCAGCAGCGGAATGATCTGCGAAGCTTCGTCCTGAAAACTGATCCATCCATTCTCGAACGCTGTCGTCTTTGCCACATCCCCG
>DASYZX010000016.1:0-2266 GCA_035945715.1 Candidatus Acidiferrales bacterium | reverse complement strand
CTGTTGAATGCGCCCTTCGATAAAAACCAGCGAGCCCTTCTTCAGGTACTGCTGCGCAATCTCCGCCTGCTTGCCCCACACGACGATCTTGTGCCACTCGGTGCGCTTCTGCCGTTCTCCGCTGCGGTCCTTGTAAGTTTCGTCCGTGGCGACGGAAAAATTCGCAACCGCCTGCCCGCCTCCCGTGAATCGCGTTTCCGGGTCGCGGCCCAGCCTCCCAACCAAAATCACTTTATTCACTGACATGCGCGCCTCCGCACACTACCACCTGATCAAGTTCGAAAGTATACCTGAACCGGCGGCCGAACGGACGCCGTTCCTGCGCGCTCTATGCGAAACCTAGTGCGAGGGAGACAGGCCGCGTAGTTCCGTGGCGGCCTTTTTGGCCTCGTCCGAGCCGGGATAGCGCCGGATCAACTCGCGAAATTCCCGCTCGGCGCTGACTTTTTTCTTCGTCTGCGCCAGCGCGCGCCCTTTTTCGAGCATCGCCGGCGCTACTTTGGAGCTCTTCGGATAATTTAGAATCACGCCGTCATAGGCTTCGATGGCCCGGCTGTATTGTCCCTGCGCGTAAGAAATTTCGCCCAAATAAAACTGCGCGTTTGAGGCGAACGCGCCATCCGGGAAATTTTTCAGATAGTCGTTGAACTCCTGCCGCGACAAATCGTAGTGCGCGCTGAGCAAATCCCGCAGCGCGTTCGAATAGAGCGTGTCGCCGGAGATTCCTGGCATCGGAGCCGCCGGCTGTGGACTCATGCCCGGCGGCGGCTGGTTCGCGTAGCTCTCTGGACCTGGGTTGCTTCCCATCGGCGCGCCGGACGTCCCTTGCACCGCGGGCGCCGCTCCGGAAACCTTCGCGTTGATCTGTTGCAAAGTCGATTGAATGTCGCTCATCTGCTGTGCGAGCTTCCCGACGCGAGCTTGCATATCCTGCATGTTGTCGGATATGCCCTGAATTTGCTGCGTCGTCGACGAATTGGTCGCGCCGCTATTCGCCTGTGCATCCTGCACCGTCTTTTGCAACGAGCCCATGGTCTGGTTCAACTGATTCTGCGCCGTCAGCGACTGCTGCACTAGCACTTGCATCGACGCGAAGCGCGTGTCGATGTCCGTGCGAATGTCTTGCTGATTTTGCAAAATCTGCGCGATGCTTTGCTGAATTTGGATGATCTCGCGGGAAACGGCGTTGGCGGGCGGGGGAGCCAGCAGCGCGCCTCCCATCGCGCCCAAAACGAGTACGGCGAGTGCCAGCACGATGGTTCTTGTGCGCATGGTAATAACCTCCTTGGAATACGCCGCGGCGCTGCGAAACACGGTGTCTCGCAGCGCCCGGCTGTATTGCATTTCTACTGCTGCTGAGCCATCACAAAGTGGCCCCGGCGATTCTGGTGCCAGCATTCCTCGTTATGCTCCGTGCAGAACGGGTGCTCTTTGCCCCAGCTCATTGTTTTGATGCGGTCAGCGGAAATACCGAGCGAGACCAAAAATTGCTTCGTCGCGTCGGCGCGCCGCTGCCCGAGGCCAAGGTTGTATTCTTCCGAACCACGCTCGTCGCAATGGCCCTCGATGGTTACGCTGACTTGCGGGTAGGAGCGCAGGAATTCTGCGTCCTTCTGCAGGGCAGCGCGAGAATCGGGCGTAATGTCAGACTTATCGTAGTCGAAATACGAGTCCGTCACGTTCTGGTTGAACAGCGCATTTATGTCAGGTGCGGGAGCAGGCGCTGGAGCGGGTGCGGGCGCAGCAACCGTGATTGCCACGTTGGCCGTCGCCGTTCCGCCAGGTCCCGTCGCCGTGATTGTGTAAGTCGTTGTGTCGGTCGGGCTGACGTTGGTCGAACCTTCCGCCGCCACTTTGCCGACCCCCGGTTCGAGGTCGAGATCTGTGGCGTTGGTCGAAGTCCAATTCAGCGTCGTGCTTTGGCCCGGCTGAAGCGACGTGGATGTGGCGCTGATTGTCACCGTCGGCTGTGCTGGAGCAGGCGCCGGGGCGGGAGTGGGTGCTGGTGGCGGCACTTGTTTTTTCTTGCAAGCACCAGCGAATACCAGAAACGAAAACGCACTGAACAGAACGAGAAGCCTGCGAACGGTACTGCTTTGCATCGAAAATCCTCCTCTTCGCGCCCTGGGCTGCGCGAGTGGAACAGAACAGGGCTTGGATTTATGTAAACAGCTACTGATTAAGGCGACTGCACCAAGGGCAACTGCAAAAAAATCGCAACAAATTATTTCGGTGACCAATTCGGTGATTCATTTCGGCCCGCGGA
>DASYZX010000015.1:0-33477 GCA_035945715.1 Candidatus Acidiferrales bacterium | reverse complement strand
CATGTGCCCCTGTCAACACTTCGCGCCCAGCCTCACGACTGACCACGCATGACTCGGGGTCGGTGTGGCTCGCTACGCCTTCACCGTACGGCTCTTTCATCCGCTCCTCCACGCCGGTTTATCCCGGCGTTCTTACTCGTAACGCAATGCGACTATGGGATCCACGCGCATCGCCCGGCGCGCCGGAATGTAAGAAGCGAGCAGGGCGACAAACGACAAAAAAAGAATCACGGAGAGAAATGTGAGCGCGTCGGTCGGCGCGACTCCAAAAAGTAAACTGGACATTAGTCTCGCAAAGACAAGCGCTATCGCGGCGCCGATGGCAAGGCCCAGTCCGGCGAGGCGCGCCCCATGGCCCATCACGAGCCCTAGAATATCGCTCGGTTGCGCACCCAAGGCGACGCGAATGCCAATTTCATGCGTACGCTGGCTCACCAGATAGGACATCACACCGTAAATTCCAACCGCCGCCAGAATCATACCGAGAGCTGCGAAGATGGCGAGGAGCGTGGTTTGCAGGCTAGTGTCCTCCATATCCTCGGCGACAACCTGCTGCATCGTGCGCACGCTGAAGAGAGAAAGGCTGCCGTCGAGTTGCTGGACGGTTGATCGAATCGCAGCTACCGCGCTGTCCGGCGCCATTCTTGTCTTTACGACAATTTTCTCGGGATAGAACCAGTTATCGATGTCTTGCGTGAGCGGGAAATATGCCTGAGGCGCGGCAGCTTTTCGTATTCCGGAGTCCTTCACGTCCCCGACGACACCGATGACTTGCACCGGGAAGTTTCCGCTGACGAATACTTTGCCGACGGGGTTTTGATTGGGCCACAGAGCTTGTGCCGCGGCGCGACTGAGAATCGCCGAGCAAGCTAGTTCGGGGTATTCTTTCATCCCAAGATTGTGATTCTGCTTCGCCATGTCCGCAAACTCCGTGGACACAGCGAGAGAGCGATTGAATTCCTGAGGAGTGAAATTCCTACCGGCGCGAAAAGGAATGCCCATCACGCGAAAATAGTCAGGAGTAATGAAATTTACTGTTTCCGGCACGGATGCGGCACGCCAGTCAGGGGCGCCCTCAGGGTATGAACCCCATGTGTGATCTTCTTCCAGAGGAAGCGTCTGCGCCAAAGATGCATCCTCGACCCCCGGCAGGCTTTCCACTCGAGCAAGCAGTTGGTCATAAAAAGCCCGGCGATCGGGCAGTGCCTTGTACTTTGTACTGGGAAGAGCGATCGCCATGGTCAAGACGTCCTCAGGATGCACCCCAATGTCGGCGCTGCGCATGTGCGCAAAGGTTCGCAAGAACAATCCGGCACCGACTAACAGAGCAAGACACGTAGCAATCTCTGCTATGACCAGACCATCGCGCAGCCGACGGCGCCATCCCGATCGGTTGGCGACGCTTCGTGTGCTTTCCTTGAGAGTTTCGACCAGATTAATGCGCGAAGCTTCGAGCGCCGGAGCCAGGCCAAAGAGCACGCCGACCAGAATGCTCACGAGAGTCGTGAAGAGAAGAACTGTCGTGTTCAGGCTGACCGGATTTTGCCGCGGAATCGGCAGCCACGCAGTGGACTGCGCCAGAGTGATACACGAAGACGCGCCAACCAGACCAAGTGCAGCGCCTGCCAGCGAAAGAAGAACGCTTTCCGTGAGCAGTTGACGCAGTATGCGCATCTTGCTCGCTCCCAACGTGGCGCGCAGAGCCATTTCGCGCTCCCGGCGCGAGGCCCGCGCAAGCAAGAGGTTTGCTACATTCGCGCAAGCGACGAGAAGAACCAGCGCAACGGCGCCCAGCAAAATGAGGATCTGATCCCGTGAATCCTGCGTGATGAGATTCTTCAGCGCAACAACGCGCACGCCCTTGTCGCGGTTGGTGTCCGGATAAAGTTGAGCCTGGCGAGCCGCAATCGCGGATAAATCCGCTTGCGCCTGCTCGATTGTGACACCGTCCTTAAGACGGCCGATGACCCGGAAGGAATAATTGCCTCGGCCGCTCGTGCCCTCCACGGTGTGGTCGATGGGAATCCAAATATCCGTCCCCTGCGGGAAATTGAACCCGCGCGGCATGACGCCCACAACGTTGTATGGTTCGTAGTTAAGTTCTAGCGTCTTGCCAAGAACATTCGCATCCCCTGCGAAATGCCGCCGCCAGAATCCATAGCTAACCACCGCGACGTGGTCTTTGCCGGCCTGGTCTTCGCCAACCGCAAAGCCACGGCCAAGAAACGGCGGAGCACCCAGGACCGAGAAAAAATTCGCTTGTGCGCGGACGATGGTCACGGTTTCGGGTTCACCCGCGCCGCTGGCGTTATAACTTTCCGTCCATGTGGTGATGCTGGATCCCGCGAGTGAATGGTTTTGGGCTTCCCAGTCGAAATAATCTTCTCCGCTCACCGAATAGTACGGTTGACCTTTCGTTTTTTCGAGAACCTGAATGACGCGATCCGGCTCGTGGAATGGCAGCGGACGAAGGAGGACGGCGTCTACAATGCTGAAGATAGCTGTGTTCGCGCCGATGCCGAGGGCGAGCGTCAGGACCGCGACAATCGCGAAGCCAGGGCTTTTCCGCAGCGTGCGGAAGCCATAGCGAGTGTCTTGCAATAAAGTTTCGGCCGAGCGCCAGCCCCATTGGTCGCCCGTGGTCTCGTGAATCAGAGCTGCGTTGCCCAGTTCGCGCCGGGCGGACTGGCGCGCCTCGACAGGATTCTCGCCGCGAGCGACACGGTCATCTGCAGCCATGCGCAAATGGCCTTCGACTTCTTCGTCCAATTCCTGGTGACGGCGGCGAAACAAACTCATGCCTCACTCCCCTCCCGTGGAGAGATGATTCCGGCGATCGCGTCGGAAAGTTGCTCCCAGCGGGATTTTTCCTGCGCTAATTGTTTTTTCCCGGCGGGCGTCAACTGGTAGACGCGGACACGCTGCTTGTTGTCGGAGGTCTTCCACGCAGCTTTAATCCATTTTTGGCGTTCCAGTCGGTGCAGTGCTGGATAGAGCGAGCCCGTATCAACTTGCAAAGTCTCGCCGGAGCGGCTGCGAATCGCCTGGCTGATGCCGTAGCCGTGCTGCGGCCCCCATTGCAGCGTCTGCAAAATCAACAGATCCAACGTGCCCTGCAAAAGCTCGATGCGGTTCTGATAGCGCGGCTTCACGGTTCCTCCAGGCTGTAGACAGCCTACATCCGAGTATGTAGACGTTCTACATCCATTGTGGTTAGCACGCCGTGTGCCGCGCCCGCTGAGGCCGCTAACTGATACCTTTGCAAGGCATTAGTTCAACAAAAGGCTCGTGGACAGGAAGTGCAACGCGACCGTTCGCGGGACGGCATGTGGCGAAATCGGACACTCTCAGGGCCTTCCCGGAAGGGCTTGCTTTCGCGAATCGAGCCGCTCGCGTAAACTTGCGTGGGCTGCAACAGCAAACAAGGTGACGTTTGCTCGACGAATCTCTTCTTCATATTCTGGCTTGCCCGCATGATCACACGGCGCTTCGCGACAGCGAGGGCACGCTCGTCTGCCGACAAGATCACCGCTTTCGGACAGAGCAAGGTGTGCCAATCTTCACCGACCGTCCGCGACGCGAGCCCGTGCCGCTCAACATGCCACCTTGCCCGCAGTTCGCTCACGATGGAACCGCTTCCCAGCGGATCGACACGTTTGTGAACGACTGGATCGTGAATACCAATGGCAATCTGTATTGGCGCGTGCGAGGCCGCCTGTCGCGGTATCCGATTCCGCGTTGGCCGTTCGGCGACGGCGAAGGCAGACTCCTCGTTGATCTCGGTTGCAGCTGGGGGCGGTGGTCTATCGCAGCAGCGCGCGCCGGCTTTCGCCCAATTGGAGTGGACGTCCACGTTGATGCGCTTGCTGCCGCGGCACGCGTCTCCCGTCAACTGAACGCTGGCAGCAGTTTTCTCTGCGGCGATGTCGATGCGCTGCCCATCGGCTCGCAGAGCGTCGATTGTGTTTTCTCTTACAGCGTGTTGCAGCACATCGACAAAACAAGAGTCCGTCGCGCTTTTCACGAAATTGCGCGCATCTTAAAGCCCGGTGGGCGCTGCATCATCCAGTTGCCCAACACTCTCGGGCCACTTAGTCTCTTGCAGCAACTGAAGCGCGGTTTTCGTGATGCGAGTCCAGGAACGTTTGAGATGCGGTATTGGTCGAGGCGGGAAATTCGGGAGAGTCTGCGCAATGCTGGTCTACAAGAAATCGAAATTCACCCAGATGGATTCTTTTCGCAGAACCCGCAGCTCGCCGATCTGGACCTGCTCACGCCGAGTGGAAAACTGATTGTTGTTGCTTCATACGCCGGCCGCCAAGTGGCCGACGCTTGGCCGCTTTTGACCCGCCTTGCCGACAGTCTCTGGATCGACGCAAGAACACCGGAAAGCAACACAGCGGACGAGTCCGGCGCGCCCGCTTAGACCCGACCGATTGCGAACCGTGCCGCATTTCCGAGTCATGGTCGGGGATACAGACACATCCCGACTCGCTCGCATCCGATAGACCACCCAAACCTTCAGCTCTACACTTGTAAGGTGTGCAGCGCGACGCGCATCTGGTAGAGACCTAACGTGGCGAATGGGCGCATTGAACCTCACGTTTTTTCTTCCAGCGCTATTGCGCTCTTTGTTTACAACCTTCGTTTGGAGTTGACTGGCGGAGGGTACCCGCACGATGGTCCGGGAACCCCAAATGGATAAGAAGACATACGTTGCATCCCGACGCGCTATTGTGCAAACGCCTTGACGATAAACGTCACAATCCTCTGCCGTCCGTCGAAGCCATGCCATGGCTCCGGGGTGGGGTAGCCGAAGATCCCCTCATACAGCGGTCCGTGATCCTCGCGTGGATACTCGACCATCTCCACAGCGACCCCCGCCTGCCGCAGCGCGCGATACATTTCCTCGCTCTGTCCGAGCGGATCCGTACGGTCGCTCTCTCCCTGCAGCAGCAGGAACGGCGTCTTCGCCTTCGCCACGTCGGCCAGTGCGCTCTGCCGCCAGGCGCTCTCCGCGTGCTCCCACGGATATCCGCCGTAGAACCACCGGTCGTAGTAAGACCCTCTCTCTGTCCCGTACTCGCTCTCCTGGTCGATCACCGGCGCCCCGCTGATGATGGCCTTGAAGCGATCGGTGCGTCCCTCCACAAACGCGGCCATCTCGCCGCCGTAGCTGTAGCCCATTAGGGCCAGCTTGTTCGCGTCAATCGGATATTGCGCCACGACCGCATCGACCCCGGCCATGATGTCGCGATAGTCGCCACCGCCCATGTCGTTCTTATTCGCCGCCGCGAACGCCGCTCCGTAGCCGGTGCTCCCGCGCGGATTCGGCCGCAGCACCGCCCATCCTTGGCCCGCCAGAAACTCGGGGAACGCGCTCCACGAATCGTCAAACGCGCCGGTTGGTCCGCCATGCACCTCAACAATCAGCGGTACCTTGTGTTCCGCGCTCGCCTGCGGTGGCAGATACAGCAGCCCCTCGATCGTGAATGCGTCGCTCTTCCAGGAAACCAAATGCGAGGGAACCTGGGTCCACGCCTCCGGCAGCAGACCCGGTGTCTTCAGAGCCTTCGCGCTTTCTCCGAGCTTCCCCGCATAGTAGAGCGTCGGCGGCTGAGTGCTCGACGACCCGAGCCACACCCACGCAGTCTGTTGCGCGTTCGAGCTCAACTGCGAGACCGTCGTCGTATCGAACTTCAGTTCTTCGCGTCGGTCTCCGGTGAAGCGCAGGACGGTACTCCGCGTGCCCAGTTCTGCTTCCTCAAGAACGCCGTCGCCTTCAGCAATCGGCGCGCCGAGGCCGACGCTGCCGCTGAATCGCGCGCTGAGATCGCGCGCCGATTGGTCCGCCATTGTGTACTCGTACAGATCGGTGTATCCCGGCGGTGCGTCCACCTGGCTCTGCGCCAAGTAATCGATGCGTCTTCCATCCCACGACCAGCTCGCCGCTTCGATGGTCGCCGGAATCGCCTTCAGCTGCTGCGGATGCTCCGGATCGGCCACGGTGACCACCCACGCCGTCCCGGCAGGCGCCAGATCGCTCACATCGTTCATCCCGTCGGCAATCGCCAACATGCGATCGCCCTGCCGCGTCCAAACGACGCCACCCACATCCGGCGGCACTCCCGTCGGAGTGACTTTCCCGCTGGCGGGATCGAGCAGATACAGCCGCGATCCATGCGGGTCGTGATTCACCTGCACCGCGTCCGCCTTTTCATCCTGCTCCTTCTTCTCACCGGGCGTCTGCGGATCGTGCACAATGATTGCAATCTCCTTCCCGTCTGGGGAAACAAAGTACTGCCCAACGTTGCACTCCACCGGCTCTGCTTTCGCCGGGCTCGCCCCATCCGCGGGCTTCGGCGCCGGCGGAATCGCATCGGGTGTCTTCGACTCATCCACCGGCGGTACGATCTTTACTGCAAACGGATGCGCCTCGCCGCCATCGATCGGCAGTTCGTAGAGCTCGGTGTGCTCTCCGCGATGAGCGAGGAACAGAATGCTGCGCCCGTCCGGCATCCACGCGCCGTCGTACTCGCCGCGTTTGTCGCTCTCCGGCGAATACGTCAGCTGCCGCGCCGCATTCGTCTCGACATCCACCAACCAGAGATGGCTTTTGCCACCATCGGCCGTCGTATCCGTCACCTGAATCAGCACGCCCCGCCCGTCCGGTGAAGGCTTGGGTTGCGACATCGATCGCACGTGGCGCAGATCTTCATTGGAGGGAAAGCGGCCCTGAGCCGCAACCGAAACCAAGGCAGCGGAGCACACGCACACGAAGGTCAGACAGGTACAACGGGAGATCTTTCGCATGCGGCAAGCATACCACGGCGGCCGGTACACTGGGGACATGCCTCATTTGGATGAAGCCGGATCCTCTCTGCCTGCACGGGTCGTGGCTGAAAACAAACATCAAAAAAACGTGCGGAACCAATCGCATGACGCACGATGTATTCGGTAGAGATTTAGTGCAGGTTCGTTGACCCGGCACAGGGCAGAAACTACCATGAGGCCGCTATGCCGGACGCCCGGTCCCTGGTCGGACAAACCATCTCGCATTACTGCGTTCTCGAGAAGCTCGGCGGCGGTGGCATGGGGATCGTGTATATGGCCCAAATACGAGAGTTTTGGTAGGGGCTGTGGGATCGAATTATAGGTTACTTCAATAAGCCCTGCAGAACCCAGGCGTTGCAGCCGCCCTAGCCGCCCTGCCGAGACAATTGGAACCATCGGAACAAACCGGAATCTCGCTTGTCACCATCCCATAAATATGGGAGCATAGATATATTATGAAGACCACACTCGAAATTCCCGACCCGATTTTCCGCCGGGCTAAGTCAAAGGCCGCGGAGCAAGGGATTCCCTTGCGCCAGTTCGTGACGGAAGCCGTTGAAGACAAACTGAAGGCTTTACCCACGTCTGGCAAGAGACCCTGGATGAGAGTCTTCGGGAAGTTAAAGCATCTGCATAAGGAAACCGAGCGCATAAATTGTCTGATTGAGGAAGACACAGAGAAAATTGACTCGGAGATGTGGCGTTGATCTTAGACACAAACGCCCTGTCGGCGGCGGCGGACGGAGAGGCCGCTGCCCTAAACATCCTCGCCCGCGCCGACCGCGTGGCCCTTCCTGTAATTGTCCTAGGCGAATATCGCCTCGGCATTGCACAGTCTCGGCAGCGGGAAATCTACGAAAACTGGCTGTCAGAATGTGTCGCCGCGGTCGACATTCTCGAAATCGAGGAAGCGACGAGTCACCACTACGCGACCATTGCTCTGGAGTTGAAGAGGGTGGGAAAGCCTATACCGACCAACGACATTTGGATCGGAGCGCTTTGCCGTCAGCATTCGCTGCCACTTCTGAGCCGTGACCGTCACTTCGACGCAGTATCGGGCATCGAGCGGATTCACTGGTAGCGCCGAACGGTACGAAAACCAGGGGTGTTCCGACTGGAATCCCAGCGGACCAAGTGAAAAGAAACACGAGAGTTTTGGTAGGGGGGGCGTAGGGGCGGTGGGGATCGAAATTCTAAGCTACTTGAATAAGCCCGCAGACTGGCGGCGTTGCAACCGATTCCCGCAGCTAACAGGAACCAACCGGTCTCGCTAGGGAGGGAAAGCCTACGAGCCTGAACCAGCGACCCGAAAATGGTTTTAATGGAAGAGTGGCAAGAATCTTCGTGCCCGTGGTGTCCGACTGAACATAGCGTTCGTTCAAGTGTCCTCTGCCGGTACCGCTCGTTTTCGGCGCTTCGCTCGCGCGTGCTGAAGTGTTCCAAGAATACGCAACAATTGTTTCTCAGTACACGGCGCCAGTAGACCGTGAAGTGCGTGCCCAACGGATAGCGGTATGCCCAGCCTGCCTTCCGGAAGCCTTCTCCTGCGCATTGGCAAGAGTTCTTCACAACAGAGAATACTCTTTCGCGCGCGCTTGACAGGAGCAGTCTGCGGCAGTATGGTGCGACTGCTGACACGAGGATCTGCAAAATGAAACAAACGTTTCGCACGGACGGTACGGAGTGAGAGTCCGTGCATTACGTTGCCGGCGGGAGACTCGGATGAGGAGAATGTGTTTGGTTCTGATGTTGGTCGGCGGGATGGGCCTCGTTCCCCATTTTGCGTTTTCACAGTCAGGCAACGCAGCCAAGGACAAAGCCTACCAGGATGCCATGCAGCATTTGGCTTTTCGATCCCTTGGCCCGGCGTCCATGGACGGACGCATCGATGCTTTCGCAGTGCCTCGTCATGATCCCAACACAATTTATGTTGCCTCGGCCACCGGCGGTGTCTGGAAATCGACCAACCGCGGAACCACCTGGACGCCCCTGTTTGATCAGCAGTCGGTCTCCAGTATCGGTGCAATCGAAATCGCCCCATCCGATCGGTCAATCATCTGGGTAGGCACCGGCGAAGCCAATAACCGCCAGACCTCTTCCTGGGGCGACGGCGTTTATAAATCCACCGACGCGGGCGCCACCTGGACGCATATGGGACTCGCAGACAGTTTCCAGATCAGTCGAATCGTAATCGATCCGGCGAACCCGCAGATTGTTTATGTGGCAGCGCTCGGAAATTTGTGGGGTCCCGAAGGGGAGCGCGGTCTGTACAAAACAGAGGATGGTGGCAAGACCTGGCAGCGAGTTCTCTACCAGGACGAGAACACCGGAATTGCTGACGTCGAGATGGACCCGCAGAGCCCGCAAACACTGTTTGCGTCGGCCTACGAGCGACGCCGCACGGTATTTGGAATGAACGGCGGCGGCCCCAGCAGCGCGCTATACAAAACAACAGACGGCGGCGCAACATGGCGCAAGTTGTCCAGGGGTCTTCCCTATGAACACGGAAGCGTCGACACCGGTCGCATCGGCGTCTCGATTTATCCACACGACTCGCGAATTGTGTATGCCCGAGTCGAGAGCGCGGAAAATAGCGGTGTCTATTGCAGCAAAGACGGGGGAGAAACCTGGGAAAAACGCAGCAGCGTTGACCCGCGACCTTCCTATTTCCCGCAGATCCTGGTCGATCCGAACAATTACCTTCGAATCTGGCTGCCCGGGGGAGGACTTGCGCACTCCGACGATGGCGGTAAGACCTTTCTGCCAGATCCGGACAAGCAGGGGCTGCAAACAATTCACGCCGACTTCCACGCGGTCTGGATCGATCCTGACGATTCCAACTACATGATCTCTGGTTCCGATGGAGGCGTCTACATCAGCCACGACGCGGGCGAGACCTGGGATTACGTGAATACGATCCCTGTCGGACAGGCATACGCAGTGGCTACCGATACCGAGACTCCTTATCACATCTGTGGCGGATTCCAGGATAACGGTTCATGGTGTGGTCCAGTTCGGACGCGAAATCCGAAGGGCATTATGAATAGCGACTGGTCTCGCGTCATGGACGGCGATGGCTTTCACGTGGTTCCCGATCCCAAGGACTCCAATATCGTTTTTGTGGAAGGGCAGAACGGAAAGCTGATTCGACTGAATCGCCGCACCAACGAATGGGCTCTGATTCGTCCCCTGCCCGCTAAACTCAACGGGCCGCCTTATCGCTGGCAATGGAATTCTCCGTTGATCGCGACGCCCCAAGGCAATCTGTATTCGGCGGCCAACTATCTTTTCAAGTCCACGGATAAGGGAAATACGTGGACGACGATCAGTCCGGACTTAACAACGAATGTGGACCCGGTGAAACTGTCCATCTTGGGTGAGCCAGCGAACGACAAAATGATCGAGCGAGACTACGGAGCCGACACCTACCCGTGCATCACGGCGCTGGCGATTTCTGAAAAGAATGAGCAGGTGATCTGGGTGGGCACGGAAGATGGAAATCTGCAGATGACTCGAGATGGCGGTCAGAACTGGACCAACGTGATTGCCTCCGACGGATTGCCCAAAGGCGTGTACGTGAGTTATGTCGACGCCTCGTCGGCTTCCGACAGCACTGCTTACGTTGCTTTTGACGGCCACCGGAACGGAGATTTCGGCGTTTACGTTTTTCGCACAGAGGATTACGGGAGGACCTGGCAGAAAATTACCAGCGGACTGCCGGACAATCGAGGAACGGTGCAGGTCGTTAGGGAAGATCCCTATAACAGCAGCCTGCTTTTTGCGGGTACGGAGTTTGGCCTGTTTGTTTCGTTCGATCGCGGCGGTAGCTGGTCCACTCTGAAACTGAATCTTCCGTCGGTTATCGTCGATGACATTACCGTTGAGCGCCGATCACATGACTTGATTCTCGCTACTCACGGCCGTGCCTTCTGGGTTCTTGACGATATCCGGTCACTCGAGCAACTGAGTCCTTCCGCTTTGTCCTCGCCGCTTCACCTGTTCAGAATCCAGCCTGCCACTGAATGGAAAGAGTTCGATCACAGCAACGGCTACACCGGAGACCAATTATATATAGCCCAGAATCCACCGGACGGCGCCACGATCGATTATTTTCTCGCGAGCCAACCTGCGAAAGGAGAGCATGTCCAGGTCCGGGTGACCGATAGGGCAGGCACGCTAATTCAGGAGTTTCCCGGCACGGACAACACGGGCATAAATCGTGTGAATTGGGATTTGCGATATCCCACTCCGGTTAAACCTACGCAGGATCAACTGAGCGCGCAAGACGAAGGGTTTTTCTACAACGCCATCCGCGGACCCTTTGTGGCGCCAGGCACCTACACGGTTCAGGTTTCGCTAGGGAATGAAAAAACTTCAGAACCTGTGGAGGTATTGGACGACCCGACGGTTGAGATCAGCGCTCAAGATCGGGAGGGTCGCGATGCCCTGACCCTGCAGGCCTACGAGACCTACAAACGGGCGGTCGGTGTCGGCAAGACGGTCACGGCCCTCAAAAAGTCCCTGGACGAAGCTCAGAAACAATATCCGGACATGCCGAAGGAACTGAAGGCTCAAATCCAGGATTTGTCGAAGCGCGTCAACCAACTTCAGAAACAAATCGTTGGTCCTCCCGAAGAGATGTTCGTCCCGCTGACATACACGCCGCCTCCGATTCGCGATCAGGCAGGGCGTTTGCTCTTCAGTCTAGACAACGTGAGCCAAGCGCCGACTTCCGTCGAGAAGCTTGAATTTGCGGAGATTTCGTCTGCCGTCGATGCCACGGCGTCTCAGCTCAAAACGATGATCGATACGGATCTGGCCAAACTGAATGCGGCAATGAGCAAGGCAAAAATTTCCTACGTTGCCCCGCCATCGGAGAAGTCAGGAAATGAGCAGTGAGGAGAGTCAAGCGTCACACCACGGGCCCGCTCGCGGGCCGTAAGGAGGGAACAATGGCGACGAATCAAGGACGGCAGAGATCACTCGGGTATCGTTCGTTGGGCCTGTGTCTGATGTTAGGGCTGGCGATACTCGCACTTCACAGGCAAGCGTGCGCGCAAGGCCAGGTACAGGCGAACATTACCGGTCAGGTGACAGATGCTTCCGGCGCAGCGGTGCCGGGCGTCGCCATCGTCGCACGTAATGTCGCCACGGGCCAGACTTGGAACGCGACCACAGACGGGTCGGGCCACTATTACGTCGCCGAGCTGGCGGTCGGGACATACCGAATCACAGCGGAACACTCCGGATTTGAAAAGCAAGTGATCGACAATGTAATCCTGAGCGTGGGCTCGACCGTTGCAGTGAATATCAGCCTCAAGATCGGGGCGATTTCACAGCAAGTTGAGGTGAGCGCAGCGGCACCGGCTTTTCAAACAACGAATGCGACTACTGGCTCGACCATGGGGAACGCGCAGGTATCGCAGCTTCCCATTAATGGCCGTGACTATGGGCGCTTCAGCTTGCTCACGCCGGGTGCGACGGTGCGCGAAGGTTATATCGCGGACTTGTCGTTTAACGGGCTGCCCGATGTGAGCAACACGTTTTCGATCGACGGCATCGACGCGACGCGTATCGACGACCCATATATGTCCAATGGCTCAGAACGCGGCGCGCGCCTGCTCACCGGAAGCCTGGACTCAATTGGTGAGTTTTCGATTCAGACGGGAAACTATGGCGCACAATTCGGGCGCTCCGGCGGAGCCTACATCAACATCGTTTCGAAGTCCGGCTCGAACGACTTCCATGGCGAGGTCTGGGACTTTTTCCGCAATACCGCCCTGGATGCCCGCAATTACTTCGCCAGTACAAATCAGCCGCTGCATTACGAGGATTTCGGCGCTAATGCCGGCGGGCCCATCAAGAAGAACCGTCTGTTCTATTACTTAAACTATGAAGGATCGCGACAGGGACTCGGAGTCATCGCCAACGGTACCGTGCCTAGCGATGCGATGCGTGCTGCAGTTCAGTCTACCTCACCTGTGTTGATGCCGTTCATCGATGAGATGCCGACGAGCACCAACGTCCTCGCGAATGATCCCAACGCTGCCTTATTCACGACCCAAGCCACATCGAGAGTGCGTGAGGATACGGGCAGTGTCCGCATCGACGACACTCTTTCCGCAAGAGACACCGCTTTTTTCCGCCTGAACCTCAACGATTCCTTGATCACTGGCCCAGTGTTCCAGATCTTTCCAGGGTCATTCGGGTTGTTCGATGGACAGGAGATCCCGACCAGAACCACGAACATGGCTCTCAGCGAGACTCATATCTTTTCACCCACCTTCACCAACAATTTCCTTGCCGGGCTGCAACGCTACGCCAGCACCATCGACGAAAGCCTCGGAACCCTGCCGCAGGTAAAAATCTCGGGACTGGGAATTAGTCCCGGCAACTTTGGCCACTATACCCGGACGCCGACAAGCTGGCAGCTTGGTGACACCGCCACCCTGGTTCGCGGTCCTCACACATTTCAAATGGGCGGCACCGTGTGGCTGATCAGTATGCCCTATACTGCCCAGCCAACCGATGTGTTGACGTATCTTTCGGAGCAGGATTTCATAAACAACAATCTCCACGAAGTCGCCCAGACGGCCGGCAATCCAGGGACGGTAACGTTTCAGCGAGAAGTCGGGCTATTTTTCCAGGACGCCTGGCAGGTCCGTCCAGGCCTTACGGTGAATGCCGGCTTGCGCTGGGACTACGATACTGTGCCGGACGATGAATTCAACCAGACTCAATCCTTTAATCCCGTCACCGGCGGCCTAAATCCCCCCGGGACGCCGTACTTCAATGCCAATAAGAAGAACTTTGGTCCCCGTGTCTCTGTCGCTTGGGCACCCAATAACTCCAACTGGGTCTTCCGCGGCGGTTACGGGGTTTTCTTCACTTCGTATCCCCTCGGCGATGCCGGCTTTGGCAGCCCGGCAGCAAACACACTCCCCGGCAATTTCGACTTATTCGGCACCGCTAGCCAGCCTCTTTCGTATCCGTACACGCCGTTTCTGGCCAACATTTCCGTGCCGCCGCCGGCACTGTATGGATTCTTTCCGAACGCTCCGAACAACTACGTCGATCAGTGGAATTTCGGTGTCGGCCGGCAATTGAACAATAACACCGGCATTTTGTTGAACTACGTGGGCAACCACGCGATCAATTTAGAGCGGGACATCCTCAACAATTGGCCTGACCCGGTAACCGGAGTAGCACCGATTCCCGCCGATGGCGTGAACGAGATTGTCGAGTGGAATGGCCAGTCGAATTACAACGCACTGCAAATCTCATTCAAGCGGCAGATGACTCACGGATTCTTGTACGACATCGCCTACACTTGGAGCCACGGTATCTCTGACGAACCAATGGCCGACCAATTTGGTTCCTTTCCGCAGGACAACGGAAACTTTGAGGGAGACCGGGGAGATAATTCGAACGATGCGCGTCATCAGATTTCCTATAATGTGCTGTGGCATCTGCCGTTGGGTCAGGGCCACTCCTTCCTCAGTACGGGACCGGCCAGTAAGATCGCAGGAGGGTGGGAGGTTGCGGCATTGGGGTTTTTCCGTACAGGGCTGGCAGACACTGTCTATACTTTTGACAACGGACCCGATGGAAACTTTCAGGCCCAGCGGCCCGACTGCAACACTGGCATGTCCCTCTACGGCAACGGCACACCAGGAGATTTTTGGAATCCTGCAGCTTTCACAAATCCAGCCGCAAACACCTTCGGTACGTGTCCGAACAGCGTTGTGCGCGGCCCGAGGTTCTCGCAAACCGATTTTTCCGCCATCAAGCACACTCCGTTTGGGGAGGGGAGGGACGTGGAATTTCGGGTGGAAATCTTCAATCTTTTCAATCACACAAACTTTGATTTGCCGGACAACTTTGTAGGCGATGCGACATTCGGCCAACTGTTGAGCACCGTGGGTAAGGAGATTGGCTTCGGTACCTCGCGCGAGATTCAACTGGCCCTGAAGATTCACTTCTAGGCGAAGAGGTTCAGGAAAATAAGTAACTTCTGTGATTCCAAAAAACTTACCGTTCAGTTGCGTTCGATGAGTTCAGGGCAAGTTCGTGGCAAGTCCCAATCGCAAGATTTTGCGATTCGCAAAATCAGATTGGCCTCTTTTCCGACGGGCCCGCGAAATCTTCGAACGGAACGGCTGACGACTGCTGATCGGCAATTCCCGTTGCACGTTGACCAGATTCGGTCCGCAGGTTAGGTACGAAAATAACGCGCCCGCGATGTCACCTTGATTCCGAGAAGATCCACGTCTCCGTCGGCGAGTCTCTGTCTACCAGGTATGAGACTTTGCGAATCGCAAACCCCGGCCCTTCATAGGGAACCGTCCTCGCCGATAAGACAAAGCTAAGACAAAGCATGGCGAAGAATCAGAATCTTTCTGTGCTAACATGCAGAAAACAAACAGTGCGGAAGTGGCGGAACTGGCAGACGCGCAGGACTTAGGATCCTGTGGCCGCGAGGCCGTGGGGGTTCAACTCCCTCCTTCCGCATTAACTTTTCAAAAAAGCCTTATTTATTGAGGTTTTCTCGCACTTTCAAGAACATGGCGGAATTGAGTTCTCAGTCGCGGGGAGCCAGAAACCTCAATTGGGAGCCTTAAGACAGGGGCAGTCGAAACGTAGCGGTAACGAAAAAAGGCCGCGGCTCAATTGCCAATTTCATGGCGCACTCATCGAGAAACGAAGTGCGTCTGGTCTACGGGAACGCTGAAGCATCGAAGTAACTGCCTCGCAATGAATGGCAGCTTCATCTGTCGCGCATGGACTTCGTTTTCGAATCGATGGTAGATTTCCTTCGGAGGCAACTTGAATGACCCTTTTAGCAGCAATCAAGCGCGAAGAGCGAAAGCTTGAAAAGCAGTTGAGCAGGTTGCAGCACCAGTTGGACGGGGTGAGAACCGCAGCGCAGGCACTAGGGCGCTCGGCGAGCGACGGACTGGAAAGTGCCAAGAAACGAGTCCTGTCGGCCGCGGCCAGAAAGAAGATTTCCAAGGCTGCCAAGAGGCGGTGGGCCAAGGTTAAGGCCGGGGCGAAAAAAGCGGTGAGCTAGACAACCAATCGTTGAAGGGCGCCCCAAGCGCGCGGAACGGCGATAGAATCTGGGTCAAATGCCCGAGCGCAATCTCGCAAATCGGGTTATTTGGTGCAGCAGCATAGGGATCATCCTCGATTTTGTCGCCGCAACGCTCTCTGAAGATCAGAATTTGCCAGAGTAGATTTGATTTCACTGGCCCTTTGGTTCCTTCTTTATCTTCTTGCTGGCGCTAGGCTTTCTGGTGCAAGACGCGAGAACTCCTCCCGGGCCGAACACTCCGATGGATGCCATTTTCCCGGCACTCCGCTTGACTATTGCTACCGTCCGTCGTACAACCTACGCCTGCTCAATTCCGTTTGCGGGAGAAGTGTCCAGTGGAGCGTGAGTACGAACTGTTCGAGCAGCTCCCCGACGGCTCACCGGTTTGGCGCGACCACGCGTCTGGCCTCTATAACGTTCGCCTGAAACTCCGGCGAATCGCTCAGACCACGACGAACGAATGCTTCGCCATATATCTTCCAACCAAGGAAGTAGTAGCTCGACTGAATGTCCGAGTGCCGAAGGGCGCGACTCGCAAGCGGCTGATTTTTCAGATCGCATATGACAGCAAGCAGGCCACCGAGCGTACGGACATTTTGAGATTGTGCGGCTATGACGTGGTTTCCGTGATTGGCAATGAGGCAGCGAAGATCATTTTGAGTATGGAGCAACACTGCGACCTTTTCATCATAGGAAACGGCGCTTCGGAAGAAAACAGGAAGGACCTGGTCGCTTGGATCAAGTCGAAATACCCCGACGCCAGGATTCTCGCCCTGAATTCGCCCGGCATCCGGGAGCTGGCCGGTGCCGACTATAACGTCGAGGCGAATGGTCCCAAAACGTGGCTGCGATTAGTCACGAGTACTTTGGGCGCTTGATCTCCGGGCGAACACTGATCACATCGCGAAGGGATCGGACCCAGGCAAGCGGTTTGAGAAGCGCTGCGCGCGCGCAATCGCGTGCCGTTGCTCGAAGTGTTTCTGCGCTCGCCGTCCCCAACCGCGGACAAAGTAGTAGTTCAGCGCCCCGGCCGCTCCCGCGCTCACCAGCGGTATGAGCCGCGCCGTCCATTTTTCCGCGATCTCCTCGCCGACTCGAACGGCGACACGATCCATGATAAACGGTACCACGCGCGCGATTCCCTGCTTTTCCAGAATGTCTCGCCCGAATTCCAGGCCCGCGGCGCTCGCCGCGGCAATCCACAATTCGACGGCTTCTTCTTCGGTTGTATACTCGAAGCCATACAGCAAGCTGAGCTTCTGCAGCAGACGCAGAGTGATTGTCGAGAGGAATCCCAGATCGGGCACCACGGTGACCAGTCCCCCGAGGCCGAGTCCCATGCCTTCGAGCGCGGCCGCTTTGCTGGAGGCACGAATAACGCTATCCGCGTGCGGCCTCACGTTGTGCGCGCCGAGGTAAAACACGTCCTCCCATTTCTGAATCGGCAAGTGCAGTGAACGCTGCGCGTGGCGGAGATAGGCGCTCGGATCAACACGAACGTGGCGATATGCCTGATTCGCGCTCGCTCGAATCGAGGATCGGAGCGCGTCGGAAGACCATGCTGGAAACCATTTTCGGTTCATGTTGCCTTAGATGCCCCGGCGCATCGAAAAGACGGCCTTCTCCCCCGCACAAGTTCTGCGCGAATCTGCCTACTTTGAGGAAAGAGCCGTCGGATCAGCGCCGCTTTGTGCTTCCTCGATCATGTGCTCGGCAAGCAGGTCCCAGCTGACAAAATGTCCCGCGGCGTCGGGCTCGCCAGTCTCGGGATTGTAATTCTCGTTCATCCCGCCGCTTGTGCGCAAGTCGCGCAGAAGCACGGCCACAGTTTCATTTGCGAGCTGCACGGCTTCTTTCTTGTAGCCGTAGTTTTCCAGGCCATGCATCACGAGATAATTCGACAGAATCCACACCGGCCCTCGCCAATAACCGGAGCGCGGATTATAGAGAGCCTCCGTCTGTGCGATGGTTCGAATGCCGTTCGGCGACCAGAATTCGCGCGGATTCAACACATGGGCTCGGATCATTTCATCGGCTTGCGATTTTGTAGCAATGCCGGCCCACAGTGGCACAAAATTCGTCCATGTTTTCATCTGCACGGATTTTTCTGTGCGTGAATCGATATTCAAAAACATCCCCGCGCGCGCAGACCACATCCTGGTGCGGACCAATTGCGCGAGGTCTCGCGCCTTTTGCCGGTAGACTTTCGCGTCGGCGGGATGACCAAGTTTCTCCGCCAGAACCGCCATCGCAAGGTACTCGCGATAGATGTAGCACTGAAGGTCAACGCCTTCGGTCGTGACGGCGGGATCATCCGACACGCCCGGGTTGTTGTCGACGCCGCTCTCGACTCCATTGAACCAGCGGAAAAGGCCATCCGGCGAGTGTCGCGCGGATTCCCAAAAGCTCAGTGTGTCGCCCAGTTTCAGATAGTAGGTGCGCCGGGTTTCGCCGCTCGGCTCGAGCAGCCAGTCATAATTGCCTGAAGTCTCCGACGCTCGCAGAGCCATCTGCGCCAGAAACGGCTTGCACATTTGCGGAAGGGCGTCGGGAGCGTTGGTAGCGATTTCGCGCGGTGTGTAACCCGTGGTGGCGTAATTCTCGCCGGTAAAATCGAGAAAATCCTTCACCGAATTCTCGAGCGGCTCGCCTACGCCGTCATAGCTGAGCGCAACCCCCATAAAGTAAGTGTCCCAGTCAAAAAGCTGCGTATATGGCCCGGCCGGTACCATGTATTCATGCTTTAAGACTCCAGCCGCCGGTTTGACGATGTTCCGTTTGAAGCCGTACTTCCCGAAGAATTGCGAAATCTCGCTCTGTTGCGGGAAAGCGGGAGAGACGATTGCAGCGACGACAAAGAGCGCAGCGAACAGTTGGACCGTGCGCCACAACACGCGAGCCAACATCATCATCGCTCCTGCGCCGTTGCCCGACCTCTCATGCACGAGGCCCATAAATTGCCATCTTCGACTTCGGCATTTGCGCCACGTCTTCCGCGCTAATTCCGAGATTGTCTTCAATCAACTCCGAGGGATTGTTCGCGAGCCACGAGGAAAGCGAGATTTCCTGATACTCCGCAGCCGGAAAAGTGATCAGAATGCGCGTCGGTTCGTCGCCAACCTGTTCGATGTAGTGGCCAAATCCCTGTTTGATGAAGGCCACCTGCCCCGGACCAAATTCCTCCACACGTGAACGACCGTGCGCGCCAAAGATCCCCACACGCGCGCGCCCGCTGATGTAGTACTGCCATTCGTCGGAGTTCGGATGCCAGTGCAGTTCGCGCAGCGCTCCCGGTGTCAGATTCATGATCGAGCCGACAATCGTTTTTGACATCGGAAAATCGTGCGAATCCACGATGCGCTCGTCACCACCCGGCCAAACCAGCGGCTGGCGGTCGAGCAGTTTGAATTTATGTGCACCCTGACTCGGGATTGGATCGCCATTCCGAAGCGGCTCGGCGCGCGGCGGCACGCGGCCCGGCGTGATGTAGACTTCGCCCTTCGGCAGCGAACCGAGAGTCCGCGGAGTCAATCCGCTATTGCGCGCCAGAATTTCAGGACGCGTCTGCGCAAACCAATCCGTAATACTGAAAGTCCCGAATTCCGAAAAACGGCCATCGTCGAAAACAAGAATAAAGTGGGTGTTGCCCGGGCCCATTCCTTGCAGCGCGTGTGGATGCCCCTTCGGGAAATACCAGATGTCGCCGGGACCGAAGTCATCCTGCGCCGCTTCGCCGCTGGGGCCGAGAACAGTTGTCCGCAGATTTCCCTCGACCACATAAGCCCATTCGGCGGCGATCGCGTGCCAATGCAGTTCGCGAATCGCGCCAGGCTTCAGGACCATCGAAACAGCAGCGATGCTCGTGGACACAGGAAATTCCGCCACCGTAACTTCTTTCGCCGTGCCGCCCTCGCCCGAAAACCCCGACGAGCCGTCCAGGTCATACTTGAAATTCTCCAGAGGAGGCTCCTCGTGCGCCTCGGTTCGCACCTTCGGCTTTTCCTGTTCCTGCGCTGACGCAGCAGGGCTCACGCCAGCCAGCGACACCAATGACAGGCCCGCCGTTGTCAGCGGCACTGCGCCCAGCAAGCTACGTCGCGTCAGTCTCAACCGATCCTGGCTCAACTTCCCTTTGGACTCTCCCGATTCGTTACCCACCGCTCCTCCTTGTTTGTACCAGACGCAAGAGAATATTCCCGGGCGCGGTTGAGCGCAAACAGGAATCGCGGTCAGGCGTTCGCGAATGAACGCAGCACAGCGAACTTGTCGCCGTTATCGAAGATTAATGTTACATTTGGCCCCCGCTCGGACCCTCAACGGGCGCAGCAGACAATAATGTCTAGCTCGGCCTCCATCAAGCGCGTGGCTTTCCAAGGCGAGCCCGGCGCCTTCAGCGAAGAAGCAGCCCTTCAGCTCCTCGGCAAGCAAACCGAGACCGTGCCGTGCCGCACTTTCGAGGCGCTGTTTTCTTCCGTGAGCGATGAAATTGCGGATTACGCACTCGCGCCCATCGAAAATTCGCTCGCGGGCTCCGTGCACAAATCCTATGACTTGCTTCTTGAGAGCCACCTGCAAGTCATTCGTGAAGTGATTTTGCCGATCCGGCACAATCTGATTGGCATTCCGGGCGCGGCTCTCGAAGACATCGAAACCGCGGAGTCTCATCCCGTGGCGCTGGCCCAATGCGAGAGGTTTTTTCGAACGCACCCGCAGATTCTGCGCGTGCCCGCATTGGATACGGCAGGTAGTGTCCGCGAGATCATCCTTGCGGGGGATCTCTCGCGCGCCGCCATCGCCGGAAAACGCGCCGCGCAGATTTACGGTGGAAAACTCCTCCTCGAACACATCGAAGACCACGGCGAGAATTACACGCGCTTCCTGCTGCTTGCCGCATCGCCGGAGCCGCGTGACGACGCCGATAAACTTTCGCTGGTCGTCCATCTGGAACACAAGGCCGGTGCGTTACAGCGCGCTCTCGAGGTTTTCGCAATACGCAATATCAGCCTTCTCAAAATCGAGAGCCGCCCCATCGCGGGCCATCCTTGGGAGTATCGCTTCTATCTGGATTTGCAAACCTCGCTGAACGACCGCGAAGCGGTACGTGCACTTGAAGAGCTGCGCTCGTGCGCAAGCGACGTCCGCATCCTCGGCAGCTACCCCTCGTATAAGACAGAGAAGCAGCAATCCTAGGCCCGCGCGTCTTGGCCTGCTCAAGCGAAGTTGACGTCCCCATTCGCATCTTCTATACTAACGGTCGGTGTGAGTTGGCCGGTGGTCTCCTGCCCTTCTTCCTGAAAATTCCCGAAGAGGCTAAAGGCAGCGCGAGCGCCGTGTTCTGTTGCCGCACTTGCTCTTCAACAACATTCACAGAAACCTGGACGAGAGATGACTGAAGCGACCTGCCGCCGTGAGCTCGACCTCGAGATTCCCGCGGAAAACGTACAGAAGACCACCGAGAAAATTGCCAAGGACCTGGCGCGTGTGGCGCGCGTTCCCGGCTTCCGGCCCGGCAAAGCTCCGGTCACGCTGATTCGCCGGCGCTTCGCGGACGAGATCAAGGGCGAAGTGCTGGAGTCGCTCGTGCCGGAGTTCGTGCAGCAGGCGCTCACCGAGAAAAAACTCAATCCGGTCACGCGCCCGGAAATCGATAAAGTGGATTTCACGGAGGCCGGCCCGCTGAAATTCCGCGCCAGCTTCGAAGTGCTGCCGGACTTCGAACTGGGCGATTACAAAAATCTCAAGATCGAAGTGGAAGCAGTCGAAGTCGGCGACACGGAAATTGACAAGACCCTTGAAGAAATGCGCCAGCGCGCAGCCACTTATGCTCCTGTTGAGGGCCGCAGCGCGCAGGACGGCGACTACGTCCAAGTGAAATTGATGGGCACGCCATCCGGCGGAGGCGATCCGATTCGCAGCGATAACGTCACTTGCCACATCGGCGCCGAGGAAACCCTCCCGGCGTTCAGCGAGAACTTGCGCGGATCTTCTCCCGGCGAGACGCGTCGTTTCGAAACAAAATATCCGGACGATTATCCCGATCCGAAGCTCGCCGGCAAAAGCTACAACTTCGCGATCGACGTGCGGACAATCAAAGAGAAGAAGCTGCCGGAGGCCAACGATGAATTCGTGAAAGACCTTGGCGAAGACGCGCTGGGTGCGACAACGCTCGCCGAACTGCGCGAGAAAATCCGCGAACGCCTGAATGCTGCGCGCGACGAACAGCAGCGGGCCCAGGCAAGTGAAAAGGTTCTCGAGGAACTCGTCAAGCGCCATGATTTCCCCGTTCCCGGGGCGCTCATCGAGCATCAAATGGACGTGCGCCTGGAACGAGTGGTCCGTTCGCTAGCCTCGCAAGGCGTTGATCCCCGCGCGGTAAACGTGGACTGGGTCTCCATGCGGCAGCGCCAGCACGATCGCGCTGAACGCGATGTCAAAGCGGAAATCTTGATCGACCGCGTGGCCAGCGCGGAAAAAATCGAAGTCACCGACGAAGAGGTCGAAAAACAGATCGCTTCGCTCGCCGAGCGTAGTGGCGAATCCGTAGCAGCGATTCGTGCGCGCTTGACAAAGGAAGATGCGCTCGATAGGATGAAATCGAAATTGCGCAGCGACAAAGCAATTGATTGGCTTTACCGCACGGCTCAAATTCAAACCATCGCGAAACGTGAAAAATAATTCCTGGTTCGGGCTCTTCAGCACGCCGGATGGCTTCCAATGAGAGAAAAGGACCCTATTTCGTATTCCACGACCCTCGTGCCCATGGTGGTCGAGCAGACCAACCGCGGCGAGCGCGCGTATGACATTTATTCGCGTCTGCTGAAGGACCACATCATCTTCATCGGCACGCCGATCGACGACCATGTCGCGAATCTGGTCACTGCGCAACTGCTGTTTCTCGCCGCGGAAGATCCGGAGCACGACATTTCGCTCTATATCAATTCGCCTGGCGGTGTAATCACGGCGGGGATGGCGATTTACGACACCATGCAGTTCGTTCGTCCCGACGTCGTGACCTATTGCGTCGGCCAGGCGGCCTCGATTGCCGCGGTTTTGCTTATGGCGGGAACGCCGAAAAAGCGTTACACGCTCCCGAATTCTCGAATTCTGATTCATCAGCCCTGGCTGAGTGGACTTTCCGGCCAGGCAACAGACATCGACATTCACGCCAAGGAAATCCTCCGGACGCGGGCGGAACTCAACAAGCTTGTCGCTCACCACACTGGCCAGTCCGTGGAAAAAATTGAGAGGGATGTCGAGCGCGATTTTATTATGTCCGCCGAACAGGCGAAGGAATACGGGATCGTCGACGAAATTATTTCCAAGAGCCGTTAGTTCGTTCCGTTCCAAAAGGTTAGTAGCTAAACCGATGAACTTGCATCCAGCTCCCGCGCGTTATCGTAGAATGGCAAGTGGTGTTCACGCTTGCCTGCCGAGGCAAGCCGCGCCGGAACGGAGGCGGGAAGACCGGTGAAACGATTCAGCCCAGACGACGCGCTGCACTGCTCCTTCTGTCACAAGACCCAGGAGCAAGTCGAAAAACTCATCAGCTCTCCTTCGGAATATCCGCGCTCCTACATTTGCAACGAGTGCGTCACCGTTTGCCAGCAGATTCTCGAAGAAGAGAAGAAAGAACAGACCAGCCCAGTTAGCCGGCGCTTGCCGCGGCCTCCCGAAATCAAATCGTTTCTCGATGGCTACGTCATCGGGCAGGAAAAAACAAAGAAGAAGCTGGCCGTCGCGGTCTATAACCACTACAAGCGCATCTTCCTGAACCGCACGCCCAGCGACGTCGAGCTGACCAAATCCAATATCCTGCTGATCGGCCCCACGGGAACGGGAAAAACGCTTTTGGCGCAGACGCTTTCGCGCATGTTGGAAGTTCCCTTCGCAATCGTTGACGCGACCACGCTCACCGAAGCGGGCTACGTCGGCGAAGATGTCGAGAACATAATCCTCAAGCTCCTGCAGGCCGCCGATGGCGACGTCCAAAAAGCGCAGCAAGGCATCATATATATCGATGAGATCGACAAGATTTCCAAGAAGGACGAAAACCCTTCCATTACGCGCGACGTTTCCGGCGAAGGCGTGCAACAGGCGCTTCTGAAAATCCTGGAAGGCACGACCGCCAACGTGCCGCCTCAGGGCGGCCGCAAGCATCCGCACCAGGAATTCACGCCCGTTGACACCACAAACATCCTGTTCATCTGCGGTGGAGCTTTTGTGGGCCTGGAGAAAATTATCGAGCGGCGCGTCGGCCAGAAATCCCTGGGCTTCCATGCCGATGCCGCGCCGTCCACGCCATCGCGTCGCAACATCGAAGTCTTGGAGCAAGCGCAACCGACGGACCTGATTCGCTACGGACTGATTCCCGAATTTGTTGGCCGCCTGCCGGTCGTTGGCGTTCTGGGCGATCTGGACAAATCCGCGCTGATTCGCATTTTGCAGGAACCGAAGAACGCGTTGATCCGTCAATACCAGAAGCTTTTCGAATTCGAAAATGTCCGTCTTAAATTCACCGACGATGCCCTTGAAACCGTGGCGGACCTGGCCCTGCAGCGCAAAGTCGGAGCGCGCGGCCTGCGAATGATTTTGGAAGACCTGATGCTTGACCTGATGTACCACCTCCCGTCCCAGCGCAAGATGCGGGACTTCATCGTGAACGCGGAAATGGTCAAGAGCCGGGAAATCAACTGGAGCCTGCTGGAAAAGGCCGGCTAACCGCGGCGGGAGAATCCACTAAATTTATGTTTAACCGGGAAAAACCTGAATTGAAGCGCGTGCCGATGATGCCGGTGCGGGAGCTCGTCATCTTCCCGCAGATGATGAACCCGTTCATCGTCGGGCGCGAAGCTTCGGTCCGCGCGCTCGAAGAAGCGCTCGCCGGCGAAAAGAAGATTTTCCTCGCCACGCAGCATGACGCGTCCGTTGACGACCCGCGCCCGGATGAAATCTATCAGGTCGGCACGCTTGCCAATATCGTCCAGAGCGTCAAGCTGCCTGACGGCAATATCAAAGTCCTCGTGGAAGGCGCTGAGCGCGCCAAGGTCGTCCAGATCACCAACGACGAGGGCTTCTTCCGCGCGACGATTCGCGTGATTCCGATCAAGACGGAGCCGAGCCCTCAGCTCGAACAGGCCGGCAGTCGCGTGACCGGGCTTTTCGAACAGTACGTCAAACTTTCGCAGTCGCTCAATTACGACACGATGATCGCCGCCGTTCGCGTCGACGATCCCGCGAAGTTGGCCGACGCCATTGCGTCCAACTTGCAAATTCCCGTCGAGGAAAAGCAGGAGCTTCTCGAGATCTTCGATCCGTTGGAGCGTCTGAACCGTATCGGGGAAATTCTCGAAGCGGAGACCGAAAAGCTCAACGTCGACCGCAGCATCAACACGCGCGTGAAACGGCAAATGGAGCGCGCCCAGAAGGAGTATTACCTCAACGAAAAGCTCAAGGCCATTCAGAAGGAACTGGGCCGCGGCGAAGCGGGCGAACTCGATCAGCTCAAGAAGAAGATCGAAACGTCCGGCATGCCTAAGGAAGTTCAGGACAAGGCTCTTCAGGAACTGAAGCGCCTGGAGATGATGCCGCCGATGTCTGCGGAATCAACGGTTTCGCGGAATTATCTGGATTGGATGCTCGCTGTGCCGTGGAAAAAGCGCTCCCGCGAAATCCGGGACATCAAGCGCGCCGAGCAGATCCTGAACGAGGATCATTATGGCCTCGAAAAAATTAAAGAGCGCATCCTCGAATTCCTCGCGGTTCGTCAGCTCGTGAAAAATCCAAAAGGCTCGATTCTCTGTTTCGTCGGGCCGCCGGGCGTCGGCAAGACTTCGCTCGCGATGTCTATCGGCAAGGCTACGGGCCGCAAATTCGTTCGCGTGTCGCTCGGCGGCGTGCGCGATGAAGCGGAAATTCGCGGTCATCGCCGCACCTACATCGGCGCTCTTCCCGGCCAGATCATTCAAATGATGCGCAAGGCCGGCACGGTAAACCCGGTCTTTGTTCTCGACGAAGTAGACAAGATGTCCACCGATTTTCGCGGCGATCCGTCCGCTGCGCTGATGGAAGTGCTCGATCCGGAACTGAATCACGCCTTCACCGACCACTATCTCGATATCGAATATGACCTTTCCAAAGTGATGTTTGTCTGCACCGCAAACGTCCTGCACACGATCCCGCAGCCCTTGCAGGATCGCATGGAAGTCCTGCGCCTTCCCGGATACACCGAGCAGGAGAAGCTGGAAATCGCCAAGCGCTTCCTCGCTCCCAAGCAGCGCGAAGCCAACGGCGTCACCGCGGAGAATCTCACTTTCACAGACGAAGCCATCCTGCATCTGATTCGCCATTACACACATGAGGCCGGGGTACGCAACCTCGAGCGCGAAATCGCCAACATTTGCCGCAAAGTCGCGCGCAAGCTCGTCTCCGACAAGAATCTGCCGAAAGTGGAGATCACGCCCGCGAACGTCTCCGATTATCTCGGCATTCTGAAGTTCCGCGACGTGTGGGCGGAAAAGAAAAATGAAGTTGGCCTCGCCGTCGGCCTTGCGTGGACTGAAATTGGCGGCCAGGTCCTCAGCACCGAAGCGACGTTGATGCAGGGCAAGGGCCGGCTGACCCTGACCGGCAAGCTCGGCGATGTCATGCAGGAATCGGCGCAAGCCGCCATGAGTTACGTCCGCTCGCGCAGCCATCTGTTCGGGCTTCCGAAAGATTTCTATCGTCATCTTGATATTCACGTGCACGTTCCTGAGGGCGCGATCCCGAAGGACGGGCCGTCGGCCGGAATCACGCTGTGCACGTCCATCGCGAGCGCGTTGACGCGTATTCCGGTCCGCTGCGACCTCGCCATGACCGGCGAAATCACTCTGCGCGGCAAGGTGCTGCCCATTGGCGGCGTAAAGGAAAAGCTTCTCGCGGCGCATCGCCTGGGTTTGCGCACCGTCATTCTGCCGCGCGACAATGAAAAAGATCTCGCGGAGGTTCCGCCGGAAATCCAGGCGCAGATGTCCGTGAAATTCGTCGAGACCATGGACGAAGTCCTGCACCTCGCGCTTGAGCGGCCGCTCGAAGCGTCCAGTGTTCCCGAGCCCGAGGTTGCGGCGCCGAGCTACGACGCAAGCGCGCCGCAGGACAATGAATTCACCAACTAGCGCCGCGATCGTGAAGCATCAGCAACCGTTTTAGCCGGAGGGGGGAAAGTCCGGCTCGGCCAGCAGTGGCTTTAGAAGTATCACCCGCCCGAGGAAGCACCCGAACGCATCCGCGCCGGAGAAGCCTCAGGTAGAAAAATTTACAAATTTTGGAAATCCAAAAAATAATTTCGAAGGAATGAATTCAATGAGCGTAAGTCTTGCAGAACTGAAAGACCGCAACATCACCGACCTGGCGAAAATCGCCAAGGAACTTAACATCCCCGGCTCCGGCGGCATGCGCAAGCAGGAGTTGATCTTCCAGATCCTCCGCGCGCAGACCGAAAAGAACGGGCTGATCTTCTCCGAAGGCGTGCTCGAATGCCTCCCCGATGGCTTCGGCTTCCTCCGCGCACCCGAATACAACTATCTTCCCGGCCCCGACGACATCTACGTCTCGCCCTCGCAAATTCGCAAGTTCGATCTGCGCACCGGCGACACCGTCTCCGGACAGGTTCGCCCGCCCAAGGACGGCGAACGCTACTTCGCCTTAATCAAAGTCGAAGCCGTCAACTTTGAGGATCCGGAAGTCGCCCGCAACAAAATTTTCTTCGATAACCTGACGCCGCTCTATCCTCAGGAGCGCATTCGCCTCGAGACCACAAAGGAAAATCTGACTGGCCGCGTTCTCGACATGCTGTGCCCCATCGGCAAGGGCCAGCGCGGACTGATCGTCGCGCCCCCACGCACCGGGAAAACGATGATGCTGCAGTCGGTCGCGAATTCCGTCACCACGAATCACCCGGAAATCGCGCTGATCGTGCTGCTCATCGATGAGCGCCCTGAAGAAGTCACCGACATGCAGCGTACCGTCAAGGGCGAAGTCATCAGCTCAACGTTCGATGAACCGCCCCAGCGCCACATTCAAGTCGCCGAAATGGTCCTCGAAAAGGCCAAGCGCCTCGTCGAACACAAACGCGACGTCGTCGTGCTGCTCGATTCGCTCACGCGTCTCGGCCGCGCTTACAACGCCGTCACCCCTCCCTCCGGAAAGGTTCTCTCCGGCGGTATTGACGCCAACGCTTTGCAGCGCCCGCGCCGCTTCTTCGCCGCCGCGCGAAATATCGAAGAGGGCGGATCGCTCACGATCATCGCCACGGCCCTGATCGACACGGGCAGCCGCATGGACGACGTGATCTTCGAGGAATTCAAGGGCACCGGCAACATGGAAATCAATCTGGACCGGCGTCTCGTCGACAAGCGCGTTTTCCCGACGATCGATATCAACCGCTCCGGCACGCGTAAGGACGAATTGCTTTTGCCCGCCGACGAACTCAATCGCATCTGGGTGCTGCGCAAAGTTTTGAGCCCGCTCTCGACCGTCGAAGCGATGGAATTGCTTCTCGGCCGCCTCTCGAAGGCGAAAAATAACGCCGAGTTCCTCTCCTCCATGTCCAGCCCCAACTAAATCGAGCCCAAGCTAACCTAGTGGCACTGGCTTCAGCCTGTGCGCCTTGCGCCTTTTTGGAGTGCGGCGGTTCGACGCCGCTTTTTCGTTCGCGGCAACCTAACTGACAGTCTGGCCAGTCTGGTTCTCTGTGGTTTCTCGCGCCAGCATGGCGATCAAACGCGCCACTTCTTCGGCTTCCATCGCCGTGCTGTCAACGAGCACCGCGCCCTCCGCGCGCACCAGCGGCGAGTGCTCGCGCCCCGCGTCGCGACGGTCGCGCTCGCGGATTTCCTCGAGCGTCTTGGCGAGATCAATCGCATCGCCTTTCTGCTGATGCTCGCGCCAGCGCCGCTGCGCGCGCGTCTCATCCGACGCTGTAAGAAAAATCTTCAGCTCCGCATCGGGAAAAACGACGCTGCCGATGTCGCGCCCTTCCATCACCACGCCGCCCTTCGCGCCTGCGCGCCGCTGCTCGGCGACAAGAACGCGCCTGACGCCTTCGATGACCGCAATTTTCGACGCGGCCTGTGAAACTTCCGGCGTGCGAATCTCCTTCGTCACGTCCTCGCCATCGAGCAGCACATTTTGCCCGCCATCCTGCGCGCGCAAATCGATTCGCGATGTGCCCGCAAGCGCCACAAGCTCATCCGTCGCATCCAGCGAAATTTTCCGCCGCAGCGCCTTCAGCGCCACCGCGCGGTACATCGCGCCTGTGTCGATGTACGTGTACTTCAGAAGTTCGGCGACGCGCCGCGCCGCCGTGCTCTTCCCCGACCCCACCGGCCCATCAATGGCGATGACCAATTTGTGTATCGAATTGCTCACGCAGTCAGATTGCCTTATGGAGAATCGTCGCTAAGATGGCTAACATCACAAGAACAGTCCAAACAATGAAGGAGATTCGTAAGATAGGGTAACCCCACCCGCGTGGGTAGAGACGTCGATAGTCGGCGATAATTCGTTTCCGCAGCGCCAACTCCATAGGCCAAGAAATCTTGTTCTCCGCCGGCAAGCAGGCGTTTACTTTCGCTCGCATGAAGCGGAGTGCGAGTGCCAATACTATGAAACAGGTCCCAGCGGCCATCGCAAAGTCCTGTGCCAGCGAATTAAGCAAAACTGAACCCATAGTTCATATCCGTTTGAACGCTCGCTCGATTTCGCGCACCGAATATCGCAGCACCACGGGCCGTCCGTGCGGGCAGCTCATCGGGTACTCCGTCTTGGCCAACTCCGCGAGCAGCCATTCCATTTTCGTTTGATCGAGCAGCATGTTCACTTTGATCGCCGCCTGGCACGCCGTGGACGCCGCGATCCGCGATTGCAGCGAATCGAGCGAAATCGCCTGCGACTCCCGCGCCACCCCATCCAGAATTTCGGCGAGCAGTTTCTCCGCATTCCCGCTCGCAATTCCCGCCGGAGCCGCCGCAATCGCGACGCTCCGCGGCCCCATCAACTCCGCTTCGAATCCGTTCGCGCGCAATTCCTCCTCAATCTGCTCGAAAATCACCATTTGATGCGGCGCGAGCTCCACCACAATCGGCATCAGCAATCGCTGCCCGCCCAATTCTCCTGCGCGCCGCGCCGCCAGATGCTTCTCAAACAGCACACGCTCGTGCGCCACGTGCTGATCGACGATCCACAGCCCCTGCCCGTTCACCGCCACAATGTAACTCGCGCTGATTTGCCCGAGCGGCTTCAAATCGCCGATGCTTTGCGGCCCCGGCAACGCGCCTGCCGATTCCGATTCGCTCACCGCCGGCTCGCGGCAAGCGTCCGCCGAAGCCGCCATGCCGCGCGGCAAAATGATTTCTTCCATGGTTTCGAAATTCAGCCGCTGCGGAATCGGGCGCTCTGGCGCGCCCGTTAATTCGAATTCTCCAGGCAGTGTGTCGACGGACGCGCGCGACATAACTTCGTTTGGAATAATCGCGCGCGGCGGTCCAGCAAAATTCCCCGCCGCCGCTGCCGCATCATTTTCAGCAACGCTGGGTGAAAAACTCGCTGCTCCGCCCGCGCCAATTGCCGACGAAGGCGCGCTCATCCCAACGCCAGCTGCTGCCGCGGAAGTTGCCGAAGCTGCGCCCGCGGGAAAGCTCGGCACGGGCCGCGCATTCGCGAGCGCCATGCGAATCGCGTCGCGCACAAAATCGTGCACCACTTGCGAATGCCGGAAGCGCACCTCGACTTTCGCCGGATGCACGTTCACGTCAACTTCCTGGCACGGCAAATCAATAAAAAGCAGCACGGCCGCGAATGCGCCTGCTGGCAAAATGTTGCGATACGCTTCGCCGATCGCGTGCAGCACCAGCCGGTCGCGAATCAGCCGCCGGTTCACGAAAATATAAATCCCATTGCGATTCGTCCGCTGTACCTCAGGCCGCGATACGAATCCCGACACGCGAATACGCGACGCTTCCTCGCCCGCCTCCATTTCCGGCTCCGTAATGGCCGCGCGAATCGGCGCTTCCGCCGGCTGCATCTCCACCATTTCCGCCGCGGCTTGCCGCCCAAAAACTTGATAGAGCCGCTCCGCCATCGTCTCGACCGGCGCCGCGTTCAGAATTTCCTGCGTGGGCGTCTTCAACACAAATTGCTTGTCGGGATGCGCCAGCGCGTAATGCGTCACGAGCGACGCGATGTGGCCCAGCTCTGTCGTCTCGGATTTCAGGAATTTCCGCCGCGCGGGCACGCAGTAAAAAAGGTCCGCGATGCTGATCGCCGTCCCAGAAGGCACGCCGGCAGGTTTGACGCCGATTAATTTTCCGCCCGCGAATTCGATGCGCGTTCCCTGCTCTTCTTCCGCCGCGCGCGTTTCGAGCGTCAGCCGCGACACCGCCGCAATCGAAGGCAGCGCCTCGCCGCGAAATCCCAGCGTCGCAATCGAGAGCAAATCATCCGCCGTGCGCAATTTCGACGTGGCGTGCCGCTCAAACGCCAGCAGCGCATCGTCGTGTAACATGCCGCTGCCGTCGTCCGTCACGCGAATCAGCCGCTTCCCGCCCGATTCCACCTCTACGCGCACTGACTTCGCGCCCGCGTCCAGCGAATTCTCGACCAGCTCCTTCACCACCGACGCGGGCCGCTCGACGACCTCCCCCGCCGCAATCTTATTCGCCACATTCTCCGGCAGTATCCGTATCTTGCTCATCGGCGGCGCTCTCCGCCAGAAAGATCGACTTCAGGAGGGCGGGGCTTCAGCCCCACCGTTACTGTGTCCGCACTCGGGGCTTTAGCCCCTGAAGGAATATTCAAATACTTGCGAGGTGCCGGATCCATCGCGAATCGACCGTTCGCAGAGGAATATGGCCAATCGCCGGGTTCATCGACCAGCTTGGCTCGCACCGGATTCATCCAAATGTACTGCACTTTCGTATTCCAATCATTCGCGTCGCGCATGGTCCACTCGTAAAAGCCCTTCTGCCAAATTTCGATTGCCTGATTGCCCTGCTTGTGAATGCGATGCGAGCTTCCACCTTTGATCAACTGGACGCACTTTTCCAGGCTCGTCGTCGCACCGGGAGTGATCAACAGATGAAAATGATCGGGCATCAACACAAACTCGTGAAGCAAATAGGCACTCTCATCGCGGTAGTGAACGAGAGTTTCGACAAAAATCTGTGCCAGTTCTCGCACTTGGAATACCCATCGGCCTTGCCAACATTTCGTCGTCACGAAATACGAACTGTCGGGAGCGGTCCGGTGCCTCGGGGTGGACATTCACTTGCTTTCTTCAAGGGCTAAAGCCCAGTGTCTTCGTGCGCGTACGCCGGAGCTGAAGCTCCGGCCTCCTGAAAGGTTCTTTTCTAGCGCGATTTCGTTCGCCACATTCTCCGGTAGTATCCGTATCCGCAACATTAGCTGCAGCCCACCGTCATTACGCCCCGCTCGCGGTCGGCTTTTCCTTCGGCTTGACCTGAATCCCTAACTGGTCGAGTTGATCATCGTCGACGTTGCTCGGCGACTCGGCCATCAGATCCTGCGCCGCCGTAGTCTTCGGGAACGCAATCACTTCGCGAATCGATTTCTCGCCAGCAAACAGCGCCACCATTCTGTCGATGCCCAAGGCGATTCCGCCATGCGGCGGCGTGCCATACGTCAGCGCGTCGAGAAAGAATCCGAAGCGTTGCCGCGCCGTTTCGTCCGAAAGCCCCAGCGCCTTGAACACGCGCGCCTGCACATCCTGCCGATGAATTCGAATGCTGCCCGAACCAAGCTCGACGCCGTTTAACACTAAATCGTAGCCTTTCGAGCGCACTTCCCCCGGCGCACTTTCGAGTTTTTCCAAATCCTCCTCGACAATCCCCGTGAACGGGTGCTGCGCGCTCACCCACTGCTTGTCCGTCTCGCTCCACTCGAAAAGCGGAAAGCCGGTGACCCACAAAAATTCCCAGCGGTCTTTGCTGGCCAAACCCAATTGTTCCGCAAGACGCAAACGCAGTTGTCCCGCCACCAGCGCGGCGGAATCCGTGCCGGGAATTTGCTCCTTCGCGGCCAGCGCGACAATCAAATCGCCGCGTTTGGCTCCCAGACTCTTGGCCAGATTTTTCACCGCGTCCGCACCCAACGTTTTGTCGAGCGATGACGTAACTCCCTCCGGCGTCACCTTGATTGTATAAATCGCCTTCGCTCCGGCGCCTTTGCCCAACTCGGCCAGCTCGTCAAGCTGCTTGCGCGACCAAGCACCCGCTCCGGGCGCGACCAGCGCATAAATATTCCCTTCGAAGCCAAATGTCTCGCGCGCCGGCTCGAAGAATTTCGTCACGTCCTGCAATTCCATGGCGAAGCGCAGGTCCGGCTTGTCGGAGCCGTAACGCCGTATCGCATCCTTGTATTGCATGTGGCGGAACGGACGCCGAACCGGCGCGCCAATCACGCCGATCGCGCGCTCCATCACACGTTCAATCACTTCGAAAATGTCCTGCTGGCGCGGAAACGACATTTCCAAGTCGAGCTGCGTGAATTCCGGC
>DASYZX010000014.1:0-49900 GCA_035945715.1 Candidatus Acidiferrales bacterium | reverse complement strand
TCTTCCGGCGCATTGCTGCTTTGAATCCCCCAGTCGTAACCAGGGGAATGTTATGCGGTATTAGTCTCGCTTTCGCGAGGGTATCCCCCACCGAAGGGAAGGTTGCCCACGTGTTACGCACCCGTTCGCCACGCGCCCATTTCCTGTATTGCTACAGAAAACTGCGCGTTCGACTTGCATGTGTTAAGCACGCCGCCAGCGTTCGCTCTGAGCCAGGATCAAACTCTCGTTTGAATCCGGTGCTCCCCAATTCCCCTGCAGGCCATCTCGTGAATCTCACGCGTGAATGCGGCGTGAAAGGCGGCGATTAGAAATTCACTTGAGGTTTGTTTTCAGCAAGTTGCGAGTGTTTCTAATTCCAACCGTGTGGCGGTTAGAGAGTCCTCGCCTGCGCCGAGTTTTTCTTCGAGAGGGCTTGCAGGGGAAATGGGAAGCGAACTGTTGATCGCTCGGTTTCTCAAAAAAACCGAACGGGTTCTGGCATGTTTCGTCCGATTGTCAAAGAGCAGACTCGCAATTCCAAGCACGCCTCCCAAAAAGCGGCTCATTTATGGCGAGAACTTCCTGTCCAGCAGGAAGGAGTACAGACAAACGGGGATTCTACAGAAGCAGGACACTCGTGTCAACTCATTTCGGGGAAAGAATTAGAGCAATGAAGTACGCCATTCGGCCGCCAATCCCTGTTGACAATCAACAGGAGCCGATCCAGCACAGACGCTCAGCATGATCACAGCACCCAGGACGGAAGTTCTCCAAGGCACACCCGACTTGCTCGTGCTGAAAACTCCCGATACGCTGGGGTCATTCGACGGGTTCGGCATCGCTCGCCGCATCCAACAAGTATCAGGCGACGCTCTGCTGCTCAATCAAGGAACGCCCTATCCTGCGCCGGTGCGCCTAAGAGCAACGCAGATGGATACGTTCGAAACGAAGCGTTTCCGCGTTTCCGACAACAGTGCGACTGCTCGCGGGCACAGAAGAGGCACACAGAAAAAGCCCCACTTGGATTTGCAAGTGGGGCTCGGACTAACGACTCACACAATTCTGTGGGAGAGGCCCAGCCGACTGGCAGCTGATCTCCCACTGCGACCGCAGTTACATGCGTTGCGTGCCGGCGATTTGCAGGTTGTTGGTGACCGAGAAGACCCCGGGCACCGCGTTGGCGCGAATATCGGCCGCCCGCAGATCGCCTTCATTGCTCACGTAGCCGACGAGCGTCACGTGACCCATATCGACGATGATGTGAATCGAAGGATTCGCACCCATCGCGTAGCGGTAGAGTCCGGCGTAGCCGAAGATGGAACGGTATTCGGCGCGACGGATCTGGAAGTCCATCGAAGACGGCGGCAGCACCTTGATGTTGTCAACGACGCTGGTGACGCCTTTGATGTGCTTGACGTAACCAACGGCGTCGCTCTTCGTGCTTGGATTGACGACAGCACCCGTGAGCGTCACTTGCGTGCCATTCACGGAGTAGGCGAGGTCATCGAAAACGCCGTACCAAGGAACCAACGCCAACTGATGCCCTACTTGCGTCGCGAGATCTGCATGCTGCGCCCGGTGGCTAACGACCGATTCCGCAGCGGCATTGGCGCGCGGGATTCCGACTCCCAACATTCCGAGGGCCAGCAAAGCGACGCCGACCTTCATTTTCCAACAATCTTTGAGTCTCATGATTTCCCCCTTCATCTACCCCAAGTTCCCGATTGCGACTCTTGATCCCCGCTCTATTTGATGCTGCCGCAGGGTAGAAGGACGTATGCTTAAGTCATTGCATAACAATGACATACATGAAATTGACTCAGCGCTTAGATCCCGACGATCCGGATGCGGAATCAAATTGCTGGCGATGAGTCAAGAAGTCCTGCTGGCACTGGATGGCGGCCTGGCGGAGCGCCACGAACTCCGGTCTCTGGCGTATGGAGTTGAAAAGGGGATCGTTGTCGATGGCGGGATAGGAGCAGTAGTTCCTCTGGATGACGCGCCGCAGCATGTCCACTGCAGCATCGGATTGGCCGGCAAAGCTCAGAATCGAAGCGTAGTCGTACAATGTTGGTTGGTCTTCCTCGGTCTTGGGATCAGCTTCCCTTTGCTCGATTCGCGCGATGACGGCATTGAAATCCGACTGCGGGTCGTGGTCGAGATAAAGACGAATGAGGTCGTCAAAGTGCAGACCCGCCTGTGAGGCGATGTGGGCCTCCGCCAAGGCACCGGTGTTATCTCCCCTGCGCAGGTCGATTTCCGTTCGGAGCCAGGCCGTGTGTATCGGATTGAGGTCGAGCAAAATATACTGCTCGGCGATGTCGTATTTTCCCTGCGACATAAGCGGTGTTGCGCAGATACTAAAACGAGGGTCCCCCGGGTCAATGGCCAACGCGGCGTCGCACTGATTTTCGGCTTCGCCTAGAAGCCCGGCAAACCACAAGACGACGCCCATCGAAAAATGGGCCGAGGCAGAGTCTGGTCGCCGCAGCAGAAGATCGACGGCTTTGTCGTAGGCCACCTCTAATCGACCTTGGCGAGCGTCTACCTGAATGGGGCCATCGAATGCGTCGATCGGGTCGAGCGCGACTTCGCGCTTGTAGGCGTCTTCGAATTTCGCCAGCCAAGCCTCATTCTTGTCTCCAAACGCGTACTCCACGAAGTATCGCCAGCACAGTTCATGCCAGGCTGGAGCGTAGCGGCTATCGAGCGCAGTAGATTCCTCGAGATTCTTGATGGCGGCTGAATTCGATCCAGGGTAGTTGTGGGTGTCGGCAAGGCTTCGCAGATAGAGGTCGAAAGCACGCTCGCTTGTTGGCCTGGGTATTTCGCCAAGAGAAGATTGAGGGATCTTTAGGGTTGGCAGCATTGACTGGGTCGAGCGGGCTGCGAGTTCATGGTTCAGAACGAGCAACTGCGGTGGCGCGATTCTGATTTCGTCATGCCAAATCGGTTGGTTGCGGGACACGTCTATCAACTTGACGGAAACATGCAAGTATTTGTCTCCCAGGGAATAACCACCCACCACAACGTAAGGGACGTGCAATTCCTTTCCGGCTGTCGCGGGATCGGAGGGATGCGAAGCGTAGGGACTGGTGGAGGCGAAGGAACGCACCGTGAGCGAGCGGACGTGGCTCAAGTCTGTGACCAGGTCGGTAGCAATGGCGTAGCGCAGGTAATCGAGCTCGGGGCCCGCCCCGTCGTTGGAAAAAGGCAGGACGGCAATCACTCTTGGAGCGGCAGCGAGCGCGGGTGAAACCGACGGGCTCTTCCATCGGTCCCGTATCGCGAATACGACTAGGAGCAGGAAGGCCGCCAACGCAAATAGCCACCAGTGCTGCAATTGCGGGTGCGCGATGGCGGCGCTGGAGACGTGTTCGAGCGGCAGTGCGGGCGGCTCTTTTGGTTGATGAGGCTCAGCGGTTTCTACCAGAGCGATGAATCGGTAGCCGATGCGCGGGACGGTCTCGATAAAACGCGGTTCGGTTGCGGAGTCTCCAATTGTCTGACGAAGTTTCTTGACCGCGGCGTTCAAACTATTCTCGAAGTCGACGAAGGTATCCTTGGGCCAGAGTTTGGTCTGCAATTCCTCCCGGGTGACGACCTCGCCGGGATGGGAGATCAGCAGGAGGAGGACTTCAAAGGACTGACGGTGGAGCTTGAGGCGGCTGCCAAGCTTATGAAGGGCGCGCGCGGAAGGATCGATTGTGAAATCCCCGAAGCGCAGCAATGGTTCACGATCTTGAGGCATAACTGAACGAACCCGCAGGAGAAGCGCTGGGTTGATTCTAGTCTCTGTAGATTCGGAAGGCAAGGCTAAAAAATATAAACTAGTTGTTGTCAGTATGTTAGGGAGTCACATCTTTTCACCGAGAAATCACCTCCCTCCCATTGCGTTCCTTTCAGGCGGCCGCTAGTTTTCTAGGAAAGGGATGTGTCCAAATGGACCCTGACGGTCACAGCGCATCAGGGCCGAGGGCCAGGAGAAGAACCCATGAAAGCCAAGACCAGTCGGTGGCTATCGATTCCAGTGTTTGGGTGCCTGCTGTCGATGGTGGTGGTTGCCGCCACGATACCCAACTTATTTCCGTTTCTGGACAAAACGGGTTTTGTATCAACGTACAGCTCGACGGGATCGTTCAAGGAGAACAATGCGTTCTTTCAGAGCCTGGGAACGAACGGCCGGACGTGCGCGAGCTGCCATGTGGCGGCAAATGCGATGGGACTTAGCGCAGTGCAGGCGCAGTTGGTTTACGCCATGAGCGGCGGCAAGGATCCTCTTTTTTCCGCGGTGGACGGCGCAGTATGCCCCACGGCGGCGCCGGGGCAACGGCTGAATTTCAACTTGCTGCTGCAGAATGGGCTGATCCGGATCGGGTTGACCATGCCCACGAATCCGCAATTCACAATCAACGTAGTGCAAGATCCCTATGGCTGCGCACTGACGACGGATCCGAACACGGGCGTGCAGACAATCTCTGTTTACCGCCGGCCGCTGCCGGCGACGAATCTGGGCTTTCTGAGTTCGGTAATGTGGGACGGGCGAGAAACGGTTGCTCCGCTCAACAGCGCAGCGACGTATAGCACGAATTTGCTTACCGACCTATCGCACCAGGCGATGGACGCCACGCTCGGACACGCTCAGGCAGCGAATCCGCCGAGCACGGCACAATTAAAACATATCGTGGATTTCGAAATGGCATTGAATTCGGCGCAGGCGGTTGATTTTCAAGCGGGGGTGCTGAACTCGAATGGAGCGAACGGAGGCGCGCTGTTCCTTTCTACGGTTCCGTTTTTCCCAGGGATCAACGATTCGCTGGGGCCAGCGAGCGGATTCAATGCGAATGCATTTACGATTTATTCGGAATGGGCGAGCTCGGCTGATCCGATGCAGCGGTCGGTGGCGCGAGGCGAGGCGCTTTTCAACACGCAGCCGCTGGCGATCACAAACGTGCGCGGATTGAACGATACGCTGAATCAGCCGGTGATTAACGGCACATGTACGACCTGCCACGACACGCCGAATGTTGGGAATCATTCGCTGCCGGTGCCGCTGGAGATCGGTACGAGCCGAACAGTGAATTACGAAACGGATCCGACGATTCGGGCGGCGGTGAGCCAGCTTTCGATGCCCAAGTTGCCGATATTCCAGGTGCATTGCAATGAGGGGCCCGACGCGGGTGAGGTGACCTACACGTCCGATCCCGGTAAGGCCTTGCTCACAGGCTCATGCACCGACGTTGGGCGAGGGAAAGGGCTCATCCTCAGAGGCCTCCCGGCGCGCGCGCCCTATTTCCACAATGGAGCGGCGGCGACGCTCGACCAGGTCGTTGACTTCTACAACGTACGGTTCCAAATGAACCTGACGCGGCAGCAAGAACAGGACTTAATCAATTTCCTGAAAACGCTGTAGCGGCGGGCCAGAAGCAGAGACTGTCTACCGCAAAACGCCGGAGTTTTCAGGCGACCCGCGGGGCTGTGCCACCGCTTGCCACACGGCGAGCGGCCTGCAACCATCTCAAGGCGCATCGCATCCCGAAGTAAGTCAATTGTGTCCGAAGCGCGCCGCACGCAGCTGAGCGGAGGCGGGCGCGGAAATCAAAGTATGGCCTGTATCGGCGAGTGATGTAAACTGCAGGTTCGTTTTTTGCGGCTTTTTGCTTGCCGGTCGGCTCGGGGGATAAGCGTCGGTCCGAAACTCAATCCGCAGTTGCTCCAAACGAAAACCAGACGGAGGATTTGATGATTTTGAAACGCTTGATTCTTGTGGCCGTCGCGCTGATGCTCGCGGCGTGGATTGCGGCGCCGCTGGAAGCGCAGACCATGACCACTGGGAGCGTGCGCGGGGTGGTGACGAATCCGAAGAGCGCCGTGGTGGTAAATGCGGAAGTGCTGCTGACAAATAACGCGAAGGGCACAATCCAAACGGTGAAGACGAATTTGTCGGGCCAGTACTCGTTCAGCCTTCTCGATCCCGGGTCCTACACGATTACGGTGACGTATACGGGTTTTCAGGCGGCGACGAAAATCGTGACCGTTTCGGTGGGGCAATCCATGACGGTGGATTTTCAACTGAGCCTAACGGCGCAAGGGCCAGTGCGCACGCAAGCGTCGATGCTGCAAAAAGAGAATGGGAATGCGGGGACGACGATTTCGCGACTGCAGATTGCGGCAGTGCCGAATCCCGGACAGGACATGACGTATCTGGCGCAGTTTTCGCCGGGCACGGTGATGAATACGAGCGGGGGCGGAAGAGGGAATTTTTCGAACTACGGAACGCCGGCGACTTCGAACCGGTTCAGCGTGGATGGATTCGACAAGAACGAGCCGTTCTCGAACATCAATTACGCGGGCGCGACGAACTTGATGCTGGGGACGAGCGCCGTGCGGGAAGTCAACGTGGTCAGCAACGGATACACGGGCACGTACGGGGAATACGCCGGGGCGGGAGTGGACTACCTGACCAGTTCCGGGGGAAGCGACCTGCATGGAAGCGCGACGTATTTCTGGAACCAGCGACTGCTGAACGCGAACAATTTCTTCAATAATGCAAGCGGGAGTGAGCGGCCATTCGACGGGGAAAATCAATGGCAGGGATCGCTGGGCGGGCCGCTGAAAAAAGGGCGAGCTTTTTTCTTCATCGACACCGAAGGCGCCCGAGTGCTGGTTCCGGCGGTTGCGACGGTGGTTACGCCGAGCCAGCAGTTTCAGACCCACGTGATTACCGATCTCCAGCAGGCAGGATTAGGGGACGTCTCGACCTACTACAACTCGATGTTTTCGGTGCTCAACGGGGCGCCGGACATCATAAACGCACTGGACAATCAGCCGCCGGGACAAACCTTTGTGAATGGCGCGACGCAGACTACCGGAGACGGCTGCGCGAACTTCAATGGGGATTCGGCGTTTTTCGGGTCGGGCGCGCTGCCTTGCTCGTTGAGTTACGTGTCGTCGCGAACGGGATTGTCACAGGATTGGCTCGTGGACGGACGGATTGACGTGAATCTGAGCGCAAAAGACAGAATGTTTGTACGATTCCAAGACGAGGGTGGAAACCAGGCGGCGTATCTCGACCCGATTGCAAGCCAGTATGATGTTCGCAGCACGGAGCCGGGAAAGTTGGGACAACTGGGATGGACACATGATTTCGGCCCGTCGGCGGCGAACCAGTTCCTCCTCGGGCTGCAGTGGTATTCCCAGGTGTTTGAGCAGCCCAGCGCACCGCTGTCCGGGACGAGCTTTCCGACGACGGTCACGTTTGCGGACGGGACGTTTTTCAATACCGCGGGACCGAATCCGTGCGTGAATCCCCCGCTGGGACAAGGCTTCGATGTGCTGATCGGAGGGGAAAACTGCGCGCTGCCGAAGGGCCATGCGAACACTGATTTTGAGATTTCAGACAATTTCTCGAAGGTGTCCGGCGCGAACACGTTCAAAATCGGCGGAGATTTCCGCAGGCTGGACAGCAGCGATCATGACTTTGGAACGCTGCAGAGCGGGCTGCTGACGGTGAACTCGATTAACGACTTCTTTGCAGGTGGACAGACGGGAGATTCGCTGGCGCAATCTTTCCCGACGTCGCTCGACCAACCGATCGCTTATTACACTTCCGGGGGATACATCGAAGACGACTGGAGGTACAGCCGGAAGCTGAGCCTGACGTTTGCCTTTCGAGTGGAGCACGATTCGAATTTCATCTGCCGGCACCTGTGTTTTGCGGAGCTTGCGGGACAGTTCAACGACATCGCCACGGGAACGAATCAAGCGCAGCTCGAGAATGTTCCGTACAATCAGGCGATCAAGATCAATCAACTGCAGTCGCTGCTGGACTTGCAGAATATTCTGTACGAACCGCGCATCGGGTTTGCGTGGCAACCGTTCGGGACCTCGAGTAACACGGTCGTGCGCGGAGGAGCGGGAATCTTTTATAACCAGATTCCGGCGCAACTGGTGGATTCGCTTGCGCAGAATCCTCCGCAGGACGCAACCTTCGTGAGCAAGGACGACTTTATGGTTTCGATTGCCGCGGCGGCAGGCCAGCCGGGCATTTTCAACGACTCGCTCCAGGCAAACACGGCATTTCAGAACGGCTTTTTCACGGGGCAAACGGTTTCGCAGATCGAAGCGACTGACACGAACTTCATAAACACGCTGCCGAGCCTGTTCACAACGGAGGCACGAACCCGTATCCCGGAATATCAAAAATGGAGCCTCGAGCTGCAGCACCAGTTCGGGACAGGCACTTCGGTAACGCTGAGCTACGTGGGAAATCACGGGGTTCATGAGCCGATTCTCGGCAATTCGGTGAACGCGTTCGGAATCGCAGAACTGCCGACCGCGGCGCCGGACCCGAGGTTCGGAGAAGTAACGACGTACTTCAGCGGCGGGAACTCAAACTACCAAGGCGGGACGATCAGCGTGATTCACCGGTTCAACGCCTTCGGCCCGGGGATTATTGCCGGAAGCTATACATACAGCCGCGCGCTCGACGAGGTTTCCAATGGCGGTTTTGCGCCGTTCTCTCCGGCGAGCTTGCTAAGTCCGGAAGATCCGCAGAATACGCAAGGCAACTACGGACCAGCCGACTACAACGTGCCGCAAACGGCGAACGTGAATGCGGTGTGGGACTTGCCGTTCCGCAAACTCTTCGGGAAGCACGGATCGACATATTTGGTGGATGGATGGCAACTTTCGGGCGCGTTCATTGCGCATTCGGGATTCCCGTACAGCGTGGTGGATCCGTCGGCTTTTGGCGGGCTCTCGGCGACGGTTGGGGACAATTACTTTTCGCAGGTGATTCCGCAGTTCTTGGGAGGACCGACGGGATGCCAGGTGACAGGATCGGGGCCGAGCTGTCTGGCGTTGCCGAGCACGATCACATGCAGCCAGGCCGTGACCTCGGCAGGATGCGAGTTTAACGTAAGCGGGGAGGGTTTGTTCACGACAGGGGCGCGCAACCAATTCCGCGGGCCACGGTTTATGAATTTCGATGTGGCGCTGATGAAGGCGACGAAGCTGCCCTTCTGGGAGAGTGCGCGGCTGTCGTTCGGCGTGCAGGTTTACAACGTGCTGAACCATCCGAACTTCGGATTGCCGGTGAATAATGCGACGAGTGCGGAGTTCGGCGAGATCCTGAATACGGTGAGTTCGCCAACGAGCATTTTCGGGTCGTTCCTTGGCGGAGATGGGTCTCCAAGGCTGTTGCAGTTGAAGGCGCAATTCACGTTTTAGAGGAATCGGGGAGTCGCTCGCCCAGCCGGGCATGCTCGGAGTGGCAAACATCGCCCTGGCGGACACGAAAAGCGCCACGGGTCGATGAATTCGATCGGCTCGGCAAAAGAAAAACGCACTCCGAGACGATAAAATAGAGTCCACGGCGAGATCGTTCGCTGCGCTCAGGATAACGGGAAAAAGCAGGCGCACGCGGCTTCCCTCCATCACGCAGATGCGACGCGCGGGGCAGGCGGCATCCACGTCTCCGGTGGTGGCAAGAACAGAGCGGGAGTCTGTAACGGACTCCCGCGTTTTTGTTTCAGGGTTAAGTTGATTAGAACTTGAGAATCAGGCCGAAGTTCATCTCGCCCTGATTCGCGTGGTTCGTGGTAGAAGTCTGGAAACAGTTCCCGAAGGGATCGCATTGTACCGCCTGGCCGGGAGTGGTGCGGGTGGCCAGATACCTGAAATCAGCCCGGAAGCCGGCGTGCGGCATGAAGTAGTATTTGACGCCGCCGCCGATGTTGTAAGCGAACTTATTGTAGAAGCCGAGGTAGACGTTATTGGGATTGTCGATGTTTGTAAAATGGGTAAAGCCGAGGCCGCCAGCGACAAAGGGTCTCATCTTGGAGTCGCCGCGGAAGTCATAATCGGCGCCCCAAGTGAAGGTGCTCAAAGTTGTGTGGGTCAAGTCGGTTGTTGTGGGCGGAATCGTGGTGAAGTCCTGGAAAGCCAGTGTGGACGGCTGATTGACCCACATGAATTCCGCCTTGAAACCGGGCCAGATGGCATAATCCAGCATTGCGCCATAGTCATAGTTGCTTCTGATCAGCAGATTCTGTTCCGGGCCGCCTGGTGAGCTGACGTTGATTTTGCCGCCGAATTTGTAGCCAGCGAAGGGCGTCACTTCAAATTTGGCCCAACCCGTGTCCTGATCTTGCGCCAGCGCGCACGATGCCGCGCAGGCAAAGACGAAGACGAATACGATGAGTTTTCGAAAGGACATGCGCTTCTCCTCTGAGTTTGGAATGACTCGCCTCCCCAGGAAGCTTGTCTTCCTTGTGAATTGGATGGGCGACTCGCACCCGCTGCCCATCAACATAACCCTTGGGCTTAGATGGCCCCAGTACTAAGACTATCAGTCGCTCCCCATTAGACGGCTGTTTTGTGACAGAAGTTGCTCTATGAATTCACCCGAATGCCCTTTCAGGATACACCGGAGGGACCGAGAGCCCAAAACAGCCGGAGTTGCCAGGCAGGCAAAAGCCCCAGAAGTTCGCAAAAAACGCGAACCTCTGCGCTACAGGCGGTCTTAAGCGCGGGCCTCGAGCCCCAACACTGCCTGCCCTTCGCAAAGAGCGCAAAGGGCGCCCGTTGAAGCCCCTGCAAAAGCCAAGTTTTTCGCGGCTGCCCTTCGTCCCCCTGGGTAAAAAGCGTGCCCTTACACAGGCTACTCAGGTGCGGTGGTCAATGGATCAAAGGAGGGAGGGGCTATTTGGCAAGGCGCTTGAGCGAGTCTGCGTAAGGAGGGCGGGCGACGCCGCGTTCGGTGATGATGGCGGCGATCAGACGGGATGGAGTGACGTCAAAGGCCGGGTTGGCGGCAGTGACGTCGGGGGCGATGCGCGCACCGTGAATGTGAGTGACTTCCGCAGCGGGACGCTGCTCGATGGGGATTTTGTCGCCGGAAGGGATGGAGAGATCGAGAGTGGAAATGGGTGCGGCGACAAAAAACGGCACTTGGTGTTCGCGGGCGAGGACCGCCATGGGATAGGTGCCGATTTTGTTGGCGGTGTCGCCGTTGGCGGCGATGCGGTCGGCACCGACGACGATGGCGCCGATGCCGCCGGTCTTGAGGAAATGGCCGACCATGTTATCGGTGATGAGTGTCAGCGGGATCTTGTCCTGGTGGAGCTCCCAGGCCGTGAGACGCGCGCCCTGGAGATAGGGGCGCGTTTCGGGGACCAGGACTTCAAGCTTGTGGCCGGTCTCGACGGCCATACGGATGACGCCGAGAGCGGTGCCGATGCCGGCGGTTGCGAGCGCGCCAGCGTTGCATTGAGTCATCACGCGGCCGTTGGCGGGGAGGAGGTCCGCGCCGAGTTTGCCGATGGCTTCGTCAGCGGCCTGGCGCTCGCGATGGACAAGGCGCGCTTCTTCGACGAGAGCGTCTTTGATGAGATCAAGATTGTTTGCCGTGGAGTTTTGCGCCAGCGAGTCGAACTTGCGTTTGAAACGCTCGATGGCCCAGAAAAGGTCCACGGCGGTAGGGCGGGTGCGCGCGAACGAGTCGCAGATGGTTTTGAATTCGGAGCGCAATTCATCGAGAGTTGATGCGCGTGAATGCGAGACGCCGAGCGCGATGCCCATCGCAGCGGCCACTCCGATGGCAGGAGCTCCGCGGATGACCATGTCTTTTATCGCGGCGGCGAGGTCGCGGTAATCGGCGTAGGTGATGTGGATGACTTCAGAAGGAAGACGGCGCTGGTCGAGCAGAACGACGCCCTCGTTGGTCCAGCGAATGGGTTCGACGCTACGCAAGCAAGGCCTCCGGGGCAAGTGACAAAAGAACGATTGTACATGATTGGCACCGCGATAGATGAGGGTTGACCAGGCAAATTTGGAGACCATATGCCCGTCGGAGACAAAGCGGTGTCGAGTTCCGGCTGAAAGGCACCCCGGAATCCGCGAAGAACCGCCCTTCGACTGCGCTCGGGATAAGCCGCACTCCGAAAAGGTGACCAGCAAACGACGACGGAGCGCAGGACGCGATGCCATGCATCGCGTGGGCAGCGCAAGCAAGCCCTGCCCCTACGAATACGATCTACAGGCGCAAGACAGCCCACCTTCGCATCTTTTTCAACTTGCGCTGCAGGAGCAGCGCGGGCGCGAAGGAGCAACAGCAAGCAGGCCGGACTAGTGGATGGGCGGAATGTTCTTCAGGCCGTGGGTGGTGAGGAAAAAGGCGGCGAAGAGAAAGGAATTGTAGCTGACGTGGATGAGCCAGGAGGCCAGCGTGGAACGGGAGCGCGCACGCGCGAACGTGAGAACAATTCCTACGCCAATGAGGAGCGCGATCTGCGGATAGGCGGGCCAGAGCTGTGCCGCATGCATCCCGCCAAAAAGGATGCCGGTGATGACGACGCCGGCCGGAATTCCCCATTTGCGTGCCAAGACGGGATAAAGAAAGCCGCGGAAGATGGTTTCTTCAACGAAGGGAGCGACGCCGATGCCGAAGGCCATGAGCCAAAGGACATCGCGGCGCGTGCCAAAAAGCTGCTCGATGGGGAGATTCTTTTTTTCACCGACTAGGTTCGAAACGGCGCCGACGGCGACGGCCAAAGCGACTCCGCCGACGATGCAGGAAAAATACTGCGCGGCGATGGCCATGGTGCGCGGACGGAAGCGCCGCCAGCAGAGTGAGGACCAAAACGGTGCGCCGTGATAGACGCGAATCATTATGAACAGGAACGCGAAAATGACGATGTACCAAGCGGCCTGGAAGCTGACGGCCAAGGGCGCGTCGGTTGAGAGCGTCTTCATGAGCTGCGTGCTGGTCATGTGGTAGTGCATGGTCATGAAAATCGCAAGCAAGAAGTCCATTACGAAGACACTGACAGGAGCGAATACCAGGAAGAGTACCAATTCGCCGCCGCCCCAGGGAGTGCGGATGTCTTCGGGAAGTTTGGCGTCCACATCGGGAGGAGGCTGCGCGGGGAGTTCAGGGACGTACGAGGCTTCCGGCGCGGCGTCGTCGCCAGGGGGAAGAGGAATTTGCGGATCGGAAGAAGTCATCGGGATCGCTTGCGGCGCTGAGGATGAGATGTGCGCGACGCGCGCGAAGTTTCGCTGACAGCGGCGGGCTCATCGGCTTCGACGAGAGCGGCGGCGAGGAGAGGCATGAGAATCTCGTGATGGCCGGTGAGGGCGTAGCCGCGGGAGGATTCGGATTCCTCGGCGGCTTCACGATTGGCGGCTGCGGCGGGATTTGCCGTGGGGCGCTTGACGACGTTTTGAAGCGGGCGGTAATGCTGCAAAAAATCGAAATTCGCAGTGGTGATGGGGCGCAGCGGCGTGCCGAGATTGCGCGCGACGGTGACGGCTTTCAGAAAAACTTCGGGAAGGATTACGGCGGACCCCCAGTTGAGATAGACGCCGCCGGAGTGCATCTCACGGACGAGTGCACAGAACAGCCGGAAGTCGCGATGTGTGGCGGCGCCGAGATTTTCTCCGGATGCGGCGCGATGAATGTGAGTGATGTCCGCGCCGACAGCGAGATGCACGGTGACGGGAATTCTCGCGCGATACGCCGCGGCGAGGATGCTACGGTCGAGAAATTTTGCGCCTGTGCTTTTGTCGTTGAGAAGTTTGCCGGCGGCTTCACCGAGGCCGATGCCGGAGCGGCGCGCGAGGGCGGCCATTTCGTTGATGATGCGGCCGGTCTCTTCGGCCATGCCGAATTTGCCTTCGCCGAGGACCGCTTCAACGTCCTCGGAAGTGCCACCGACCATGGCGATTTCGAAATCGTGGATGAGGGCGGAGCCGTTCGTGGCGATGCCGGAGACGAAGCTGCGGCGAAGAAGATCGATGAGGATGGGGCCGAGGCCGACTTTGACGACGTGTCCGCCCATGCCCCAGAGAATTGCGCGCGATCGCGCGCGGGCTTCGATGACGGCTTGCGCGATGGAGCGAAGGTCCTCGGCGGCGAGGATGCGCGGGAGCGAGCCGAGGAATTCCGCGAAGGATTCTCCCTGGCGGTAGGGTTTGGCGAATTGGCCGACGCTGACTTTGCTGGGACGAGAAGCGAGAGGATAGGTGCGAAGGCCGTGGAAGTTGAGCGGCTGGGTTTTGTAGAGGCTCGAAGATTTGCGAGACACTTAGACCGCCCTTTAGGCTAATTAAAGGCTTCCATCAGGCAGATTGACTTTAATGGAGATGGGGATGAGGCGCAAGTCGCGGACGAGTAAGCCTCACCGCAGTTTTTCGAGATCTTCCGGACCTATGCGAGCGCCAACCAAGCAGGGACCAGCGTGGCGGATGATTTATCGGGGATATTCCGCTGTGTTTCGGAAGGATATGGGAAATGAGGATGCGGTTCTATTTTACGGAGGCGGGCTGACCGTTGGAGGCGACGAGGGAGGGGGCCAGTGCGGCGCCGGTGAAGGATCTTTTGTTGCGGGCGACTTGCTCGGGAGTGCCCTGAGCGACGATGTGGCCGCCGCCTGAGCCGCCTTCGGGGCCGAGGTCGATCAGCCAGTCGGCCTGTTTGATGACGTCGAGATGGTGCTCGATGATGATGATGGTGTTACCGAGGTCGACGAGACGGTTGAGGACGTCCATTAATTTGCGGACATCGTCGAAATGCAGGCCGGTGGTGGGCTCGTCGAGAATGTAGAGGGTGCGACCGGTCTGGCGGCGGGAGAGTTCGCGGGCGAGTTTGGTGCGCTGGGCTTCGCCGCCGGAAAGAGTCGTGGCAGACTGGCCGAGCTGAACGTAGCCGAGGCCGACGTCGACCATGGTTTGCAACTTCTGCTTAATCTGCGGGATGTTTTCGAGGACGGGCAGCGCGTCTTCGATGGGCATTTCGAGCAAATCAGAAATGGAATAGCCCTTGTAGCGCACGGAAAGAGTTTCGGCGTTGTAGCGGCGGCCGCGGCAGACTTCGCATGTCACGTAAACATCAGGAAGAAAATTCATTTCGATGCGGCGCAGGCCGTCGCCCTGGCAGGCTTCGCAGCGGCCTCCTTTGACATTGAAGCTGAAGCGGCCGGGACGGTAGCCGCGCTCGCGGGATTCGGGGAGCATGGCGAAAAGTTCGCGAATTGGGCTGAAGACGCCGGTGTACGTGGCGGGATTGGAACGCGGAGTGCGGCCGATCGGCGCCTGGTCGATTTCGATGACTTTGTCGAGATGCTCGAGGCCGAGAATTTCGCGATGCGCGCCGGGAGTTTCGCTGGAACGATAGAGCTTTTGCGCGAGGGCGCGATAGAGGATGTCGTTTACGAGCGTTGATTTACCCGAGCCGGAGACTCCGGTAATGACGGTGAGCAGGCCGAGCGGAAATTCGACGTCGATATTCTTCAGATTGTTGGCGTGAGCGCCGAGAATTTTGAGAGATTTGCCGTTCGGTTTGCGGCGCTGCGGCGGGATGGGGATTTTCAGATCGCCAGCGAGATAACGCCCTGTGAGCGAATTCGAATTGGCAGCGATTTCCCGAGGCGCGCCGATGGCCACGACCTGACCGCCGGCCTTTCCGGCTCCGGGGCCGAGGTCCACGACATAATTGGCGCGGCGAATGGTTTCTTCGTCGTGCTCGACGACGAGGACGGTGTTACCGAGGTCGCGAAGAGTTTCCAGCGTGCCGAGCAGGCGGCCATTGTCGCGGGCGTGCAACCCGATGGAGGGCTCGTCGAGAACGTATAAGACGCCGCGAAGACGCGAGCCAATTTGCGTGGCTAGGCGGATGCGTTGCGCTTCGCCGCCGGAGAGAGTGGCGGCAGAGCGGTCGAGCGTGAGATAGCTGAGGCCCACGGCGAGAAGAAAATCGAGGCGCTCGGCGACTTCACGGAGCGGGCGGCCAGCGATGGCGAGCTGGCGCGGAGTGAGTCCGCTGAGAATGTTTCCGACGGCGCTGCGCGCGTCGGTGAGGGAAAGTTCGGTGAATTCGGCAATGGAATAGGCGCCGACTTTTACCGCGAGGCTCTCGGGGCGGAGACGCTTTTGGCCGCAGGCCTCGCAAGGCGTGGGGGACATGTACTGCGTGAGGTATTCGCGATATTCGTCCGAGGTCGTTTCTTCGAGATTGCTTTCGAGATGGTCAATGACGCCCTTGAAATTGAGGCCTTTTGCGGGACGGCCGTTCGCGGGATTGCCGTAGAGGATCAGGTTCTGCACGCGGCGAGAGAGCTGTTCGAATGGCGTGTCGAGATCGAAGCCATTGGCGAGAGCCGCGATTTTGAGGGTGCGCTGCAAGGAAGCGGACGAGCCGCCGGGTCCCAGGCCGCCCTGAAAAAGCGGCTTTGACCAGTCGACGATGATTTTCGCGGGATCGAAATTGAATTTCGCGCCGAGCCCGTGACACGCGAGACACGCACCGTATGGGGAATTAAAGCTGAAGGAGCGCAGCTCGACTTCGGGAACGGAAATAGCGCAGTCGGCGCACGCGAGATTCTCCGAGTACATGCGCTCTTCGCCGCCGACGACTGCGATGGTGACGAGACCGCTGGTGAGCTTGGTGGCCGTTTCGATGGATTGCTCGAGGCGCTTGGCAATTCCCTCTTTAATGAGCAGGCGATCGATGACGATTTCGATGGTGTGATTTTTGCGGCGGTCGAGGGCCGGAGGCTCGTCGAGGTTGACGAGATCGCCGTCGACGCGCGCGCGGATGAATCCGGCTTTCGCAAATTTCTCGAATTCCTTTTTGTATTCGCCTTTGCGGCCGCGAACAACAGGCGCGAGGATCATGATGCGTTCTTCGGGCCTAAGCGCGAGGACAAATTGCACGATCTGCTCGGTGGACTGGCGGGCGATTAGCTTGCCGCAATTGGGACAGTGGGGCGCGCCGATGGAGCTGTAGATGACGCGGAGGTAGTCGTAGATTTCTGTGATGGTGCCGACGGTGGAGCGCGGCGAGCGTGTGGTGGTTTTCTGTTCAATGGCGATTGATGGGGAAAGTCCTTCAACCGAGTCGACTTCCGGACGCTCCATTTGATCGAGGAACTGGCGGGCGTAGGCGGAGAGGGATTCAACGTAGCGGCGCTGGCCTTCGGCGTAAAGGGTGTCGAATGCGAGCGAGGACTTGCCCGAGCCGGAAAGGCCGGTGATGACGGTGAGCGAGTTGCGTGGGATTTCGAGGCTGATGTTTTTGAGGTTGTGCTGGCGCGCGCCGCGGATGACGATATTACGAAGGGCCATGTTTGCGAGTGAGACTTACAGGCGCCTCCGTCACACAACGCGGAGAATACGCCCAAGTTAATCCACCAACATAGCAAGTGGGTGCTGGAGGGTCAAGCGGAGTGCGAATTAGGTGTGCGAATTAGGTGCGGATTAGGTAGTGTCTCAGTCTCAGCTTGAATCTCGGGATTGGGAAACGGAGCTCTGGTTATTGGTCACACCGACAATGCGGCGCGCAGATGGTGTTCAACCTCACCTCGTGCGCGACAGTCGGCTCATGCTATTCTGAAGAACCTGGGAGGAGATTAGCGGCATGGCAAAACTTGTCTACGGATTGAGCCAGTCCCTCGATGGCTACGTCGACCACATGAAGCTTGGGCCGCCTGTACTCGCCAGCTTCCGTCACTTCCTCGAGATGGTCCGTGGCCTGACGGGCCTCATCTACGGTCGCCGCATGTACGAGATCATGCGTTATTGGGACGAAGACCTTCCTGATTGGGACGCGGATGATCGAGCCTTCGCGGTGGCGTGGCGGAGCCAGCCGAAGTGGGTTGTGTCGCATTCCCTCAAGTCAGCCGGCCCCAACGCCACGCTTGTCGCGGATGATTTCGAGAAGGTGATACGCAGGCTGAAAGCTGAATTGGCTGGCGAGATTCATGTTGGCGGACCAGTCCTGGCGCAAAGCCTGACCGATGCCGGCCTTATCGATGAGTACCGGCTCTACCTCCGCCCCGTCGTGCTTGGCGCCGGCACGCCATTCTTCGCCCGCCCCCGGCCGCCGCTCCATCTGGTGGCCAGCGATATAATCGCCGATGACTTGATTCAGTTGACCTACGCTCCTGCTTAATCGCGCGACGCGCCCCCCACGGACTGCGCTGAGGAATTCAAACTGATGAGACACTACCGCGGATTATGGATGAAGATGACATGGGTTGGGTTGGATTTTAACTCCTTGTGTCACAAGCAATAGACTTCAAACTGACCCTTCAATCGAAGGAGCCAAAAACTGCCCGCCGAGATTGCGCCGAGGGTCGCGCTGTGGCACGATGCGCGCATGGCGGGAGCGAAAAAGAAAATATCGAAGTTCGACCGGATAGCGCTCGAAATCGCCGAAGGCATAGCCAACATTCCCATCGAGGGAAAAAAAGAGGCGCTCGACCTGTTGCGTGAGATCGAAAGCAAAAAGGAAACGCCAGAACGCACCAAGAGGATTTCGAATAAGATCAGAACAGAGGTGAAAACGAAGACCTCCCGCAAGAAAAACAAACAACGCAAAGAGTAGTGCAAAGACATGCGGCGGAATGCACTGCCGCAAGAATGAGTCGTAGAACGACATATGTGGTGGACGGGCGTTGGAGGATTTTACCGAGGGCATGTGGTTTTTACCGACGTAATTGCATCCATACACTGAAATACCATGAGTTAGAGGTTGGCTTCTGGCGTGCGTAGCAAAGAAGCGTAGGGGGAAGACAAGCCGAGAATCCCTTTAGGGGATTGAGGGCTGGGCCGGCTTCCTTCCCCCACTCATTCCCGCCGGAACCTCCACGATACCTACCCTCTAAGCGGCGGGGGTGTGTTTGAACGGAAGTTGCCTGCCAAAGTGTCAGCAAAGCCTATAAAATCATGAGCATTCCTCAGAAGAGCGTTTGGGGCATGGTCCAATTGGTAGGACACTGCACTACTACCTCATCACGGTCGCGTTATTCGCAGCCAGGGTGATGGAATTTGCTCCTGCTTTCAGATTCACCTGCTGGCCCCAGAAGAGCGGCTGATTGTTGTAGACCGCTGAGATCATCAGGTAGTAGGTGCCAGCAGGCACGCCGGAAAAAGTCGCTTTGCCGCTCGCATCTGCGCGGATTGAGGCTGCTGCATCGGCATTAAGGGTGGACATCATCTTCTGACAATCGGGCGTCCTCTGGCCGCATGCGTTGCCCAAGACTTTGAACGCCGAAGTGCTGGGAGGAACTGCGACTCCGGCCCTATTTATGGCAGCTGCGAAACTTTCCCGCAGCAGAACGTACGGATGGCCCGCGAGGGGGTTCTGAGCGCCGACCGGGAATCCGCTGACAACTGACAGCACCGCGTTGCCCGTTGGCGAACCAGGCGTAGATAGACGCGGATTTGACGAACTGGCGGCTGAAGCTGGCCCTGCCAAAACAGCCGCAGCAGAAGCCGCCGTTGGGACGGCACCCGAAGGAACATCTCCGGGTGACAACACTGCTAGGTTGCAGGTTGCGTTGAGGGGCGTAAACGTGAAGTCGTCGTTGTCGTTCTGGCCGGTGATCCTTCTGCCTTCGACGGGATAGGGACCCGAGCCGGGGTCGAGTGTGTTATTGGGCTTGATGGCGAGGGTGAGCGGATGGCCGGGCGCGTCGACTTTTACAACAGCCTGCCGGCCATCAGCAATAACGGTATATGGATAGGCCCGCGCGGCGTCCGGCCCACAGCCGAGGATGGCAGACTCAGGATAAAAGCCGATGCTGAAACCAGTTGCTGCCGCGTAGGTACCATTCATGCGCAGGCCCGCAGGCGTGGGCGGATCCGGTTGGTCGCCGAGCATGCCTTGCAGGAGATTCTTTTCCGTGCCGACGACTCCGGGAGAAGATGTCTTGGCGATATTGGGTTTCTGGCACGTGCGCGTGACTTGCTGATATGCGTAAATGTCCGCCTGCTGGCCGGTGTAAATATCGGTTCCGCGATGAACGCCAAGCGAGATGCGGCCGGCGACGACAACGGGCGCAGAACCGGTGAAGTTATTCCCATCAAAAGCAAGCACGACATCCTTCGGCGTGCTGGCAATGGTCAGCACCGCGCGATTACCCGTGAATCCGATCGTGTAGGCGTGGGAGTCAGGAATCATGTCCGCGCAGCTTAGCGCGACGGAGGCTTCGCTGAACTCCAGCCGCCAGCCGCTGCCCGCGAAAACACCGGCGACCTGCGGGCCGGTAACTTCCTTGCCAACGATTCCGGGAGCAACAGAGCTGAGCAGGCTGTTGACGTTGGGCATGAGCGAATTCATGAGCCCGTTCCCGAGGCAGACTGATGAAGGCCTCCCAGCGGCCACGCAGCGCCTCATCGCGTGCGTTTGCGGATCCTCGGCAGGCTGCGCCACGGGCGCGGCTGCATAGGGATTCCCCTGTTCGGCGCGCTTTATGGCCGCATCCTGCTGGTCTTGAATTCTCTTGTTGAACGCTTGCGCTTTTGCGATTACCTGAGACGATGGCTGGGTGCACGTCGGCAGCAGTTTTTTCAAGGCGCCGCGCGTTTCGTAGGTGTACTTCATTATACCGTTCGGCAAGATCGTGCCCGGATGTCCGACCATGCATGTGGAAGTATCTGAAGTATCGTGAATGTTGCAGTTTTCGATATAGATTCGTTCTCCGTTGCAGACATAGGTGACACCGGTTTGAATGGTCTGCGCGGAGGCAATGACCGTGCACAACAGACCGGCCATCATCGCCACCATCCCTACCACCATCACCGCTGGTCTTACTCGAATCTCCATCGGGTCTCTTCCTTTGAAATGCGGATTACGCCTGGGCCGGCGCCTTGAGCGCGCCAAGTGCGAGCACCGCAGATGCAGCAAGGAGAATAAGAAGCATCGCGCTCCATGAAAACGGATTCGTCCCGGCAGCTTTAGCGATCTCGCTAAACACGGAGTGTTCATTCGCGAAGATCATGATTAGGCCGATCACGATATAGGCGAGTGGCGCGGCGTTGAGATACTTCGACCAGGAAACGCGAAGGAACGGCGCAGCAAATGGTGCAGCAATGGCGACAAGGCCCAAGAAGGAGAACAGGCCGTGATTGCCGCCTGTGTTCGCCAGGCTTTCGAGGTTCTTGAAGTCCGTGCCAAGCAGATTCCAAAAAGTGAAGGATAGTTGGCCGCCGCCAGTGTCAACTCCAGCCGCAGGAAAGAAGAACCACGCAATCCAGACGAGCACAGTGCTGCCCAAAACGACAGCGCCCATACGCGCCGCGAGCGCTCCAACGCCTTGCTGGGCGAGCTTGGCAGCTTCCTTTCCGCGTTCCTGGGCAACACCGCTCAACTGACTCATTCGCTCTTTCGCAAGCTGCTGAGAGTCCACGGCGGTCATTCCGGTAACTGTTCCCGCGCTGTCGAACTCCACATCCACAGCCATGTTTGGAGCCGGAGCGACGGGAGATTTCCAGACATTCTCCAAGGCGAAGAACTTTTGGTCGCCATTGACCAAGACAATACCTGGAGCGCTATCCGGAATCTTGATCACGGTTCCCCTCGGTTTCGATTGCGCCCGCACAGTGCCTGTTGCGTTCATTCGGTGTCTCCTTACACACGAGAATTTGCTGATGGTCCTGGAGCCCCATTGTTGGACCCAATCTGCGCGAACGGGCCGGATTCCTTAGTGGTTTGCAGCGGACGAAGGCCCACCGCCGCCCATGAAGCTGGCGAGACTCGAGCCTGGCGCCGGCGTGATCGTATAGCGTTTCAGGCCGGTGTTGTCCTGCGTCATGATTTCCAACGTGCCATCCGGCTCCATTTCCCAAGTCCCAGGCATCCAGCTAGGGGAGGAGTGGAAGCCGTCGAGGACCGGTTGCCCGTCCACAAAAAGACGGAAGCCCTGAGCATACTTATTGCCGTCGAAGAAAACATGGTTCCCGTCGGGGGAGAATGTCAGGTTTTCGTAAACGGGATTGCGCCCGAAGTACGCGAACTTGCCATCTACACAGAGACCGTAGGTGTCCGGGCCAGAGGGATTCGCTAGGCCGCAGAAGTAAGCCATGTGGCTGCCGTTCCAAAGCTTTGCGCCCTGGTTTCCATTGCTGATCCAAGTGTATGCAGTTTGCGGCGCGTCATCCTCGAATGCGGTAACGCTGCTGCGCGTCTGCATCAAGAAGGCGTAATGCGCACCGTCGGGGGAGTAGGTGAACCCGAAGGTTCGCGACGTCGGCGGGTTACCGGCGAGATTAAGCGGCTGGCCGTCGAGAGTGAGTCCGAGTCCGGCAGCCGCCACGTGATCTCCGGTAGGAGCGATCACGGGCTGCTGACCGCCGTCCGGCAGTTGCGATTCCTGGTCGCCTACGACGAGATAGTTCCTGCCATTAAACCCCACGTAGACAGGCTTGGAGGAATCCGCCGTAAATCCCACAAAATTGCCGATCAGTCCGTAATCGAGGCCCCTCTTGCCGTCGGCAAGAATATACATCTTGCCCGTGACACCCTTGCAGAGCGCGGCATAGTGTTTTCCGTCTGGACTGAAGTAGATTTGCCCGATTTGGCCGCTACCGCCTGTTCTTGGCCTGACGATTTCGCTACCGGGAACCCTCTGGCCGTTTACGGCAAGGTACCAGACTTCCTCGAGAACGCCGCCTCGGCCACCATTGGTGAGGAAGGCGGCCATGACCGCCATGTTCCCAACAGGCGGGACCGCCAACACGATTCGATTTGCGGTCAGGAGCGGTTTTCCGTCCAGCAGAAGCGTCTGCTGCCCGGTCCTACTGCCGACGGTGTAGAGATGCTTGCTGTCAGCGCTCCACTGCGGAGAGCCGCCGGGGAGGGAGGAAGGCCTTCCATCTACAACAAGCGCCTGCACGCCGTTGGGCACAGGAGGGTACGGATCGACGAGCATGGCAAAATGGTCGCCGTCAGGGCTCCAGGTCATCGTTTGGGGGTTGAAGTCCCCGAGGCGCAGCTCGGTCTTGCCATCGAATACGACGCGGATGTAGGTGTCTCCTCCATTGCCTGTGGCCGTCATGGTGTAGAAGAAATGGCGGCTGTTGGGAGAGAAATAAACGTTGCACCCATAGTTCGAGTTGACTTGCGGGCCGCCGCCGACCTGCTTGCCATCCACGATGACGCTGAATTGTTCGCTGGCAATGCCGCAATAGCCGAAGTGGTTGCCATCCGGACTAAATGAAACCGGCTGATATTGATTGGCGGCAAAACCGTCAAACACCGGACCCGCAACGCCGTCATAGATGATTTGTTGACGGCTGCCGCTGTGCGCGAGCGTCGCCGCATGAACGCCGTGAGGGCTCACTTGAAAGGTATTGCCCGGTGCGAAAGGGGCAAGAAGCGTTTCTTCGACCTTGGTTTCCGCTGGCCGCGCGAAGGGACCGTTGAAGTTGACGCCAGCGCCTTGGGGACCGGCGGCGGGCTGTCCTGCGCTCTTAGACCCGGGCGCAGTGGCGGAAGGCGCACAGGGAGCGGGACTCGCATTGCTGTTGCTTGGCTGCGACGATGGCTTCTTCTTAAAGAGCGAGCCGAGATTCTTGAACGCGGCTGCGGGGTTGTTGGCGGATGAGTTCGACGACGGATTCGTCGTCGCTGTCGAGTTCGGTCCAGAGCAAGGCTGAGATGCCTGCTGCGATTGTCCTTGCGCCTTTGCGTAGGCGGTGGTCGTCAATACGCCGAGCGCCGCGATACTCAGTGAGAGTGTGAGGTTTCGCAAAAACGCCGTGTTGATGTTCATGTCCGCTCCTCCTAGTCCGGTGATCAAAGCTCAGGCGCACACCTGCCGGCCTCATTGCGGCAAACAGCCGCCAGTGCTAGAGTTGCCTGTGCAAACCGCCAAAATCTATTTTTGACTGCTTTTACTGTGCAATGCGCAAACTGGAAGAAAAAACTGTCACAGCGGACGAAAATAGTTTGGCCGCGCTGACGTTCGACCGGCCTGAAGAAACGGGCAGCACCGAATCGCGTCGCACGATTGATGATTTATTCAGCGCTACCTACGAGGAGTTGCGACGGCTCGCGTCGACGATCCGCCGTGGAGACCCAAGCGCAACGCTAAATCCAACCGCACTCGTCAACGAAGCGTGGATCAAGCTCGCAAAATCCTCCGAAATTGCAGTGACTTCGCGCCTTCATTTCAAGCGTATCGCTGCACGGGCCATGCGCCAGCTTCTCGTTGAGGCTGCGCGTCGCCGCAACGCGGAAAAGAGGAATGGCGGAAGGGAAATCACGGTCCTATTCGACGGTTCGCTTCGCGAGAAGCCCTGCTGCGCCAAGGACGTGCTGGCATTAAACAGGGCGCTCGACACTCTTGCGAAAATGAGTCCGCGGCAAGCTGTCATGGTTGAGAGCCGGTTTTTCGGAGGACTCGATATCCCCGAGACAGCATCACTTTTGAAAATCTCAGAAGCCACAGTGCTTCGTGACTGGCGAGCGGCCAAAGCCTGGCTGGCCCACGAGCTTCACAAAGAGAGTTGACGGCCCGGGTCCTGATCCGTTTCAGGGGTACAGTGCGTCATGGATGGAGCTCGCTGGGAAAGAGTCCAATCGATTTTTCACGACGCGACAGGGCTCCCCGAATCGGAACGCCTTCCCTACCTGCGTTCCGTCTGCAACGGAGACGAAGCGCTTGTTTCAGACGTTCTCGCGTTGCTCGATGCGGATCGTCATGGCGCTTCACTGCTCGACCGTGACGTTTCCGAGGTTGCGGAACGGATTTTAAGTGGTTCCACTCCTTCGCTTCCCTTCAAGGAATTCGGCCCGTACCGCATCCAGAAACGACTTGGTGAAGGTGGGATGGGTGTGGTGTATCTGGCCGAACGCAAGGACCTCGGGAGCCTGGTTGCGATCAAAATTCTGCGCGACGCCTGGCTTTCTCCCGCGCGCCGCGAGCGTTTCGCCAGCGAACAACGTACACTCGCGCAACTGAACCACCCTTCGATAGCCCGCCTCTATGACGCCAACACGTCCCCCGACGGCACTCCATTTTTCGTGATGGAGTACGTCGAGGGTGTTCCGCTCACTGTGCATTGTCATGAGCACCATTGCACGGTTCCAGAGCGGCTGCGGCTCTTTCGCGCCGTCTGTGAAGCCGTACTTTACGCGCATCAGCACGGGGTGATTCACCGCGATCTGAAACCCTCGAATATACTTGTCAGAGAGGATGGAACCGTCCGCCTGCTTGATTTCGGCATCGCCAAGCATGTTGAAGGTTTTGGTGACTCTGTGGAGCAGACCGCTACGGGCCTCCGTTTGATGACGCCTGCCTATGCCTCCTTGGAGCAGATTCGCGGAGAACGCGTCGGAATCCCCACTGATGTCTATTCGCTGGGAATCATTTTGTATGAACTGCTCTGCGGACGCCTCCCGTTTGATCTTTCCGGCTGCACGCCGGCACAGGCGGAGAAAATCCTTGCCGAAAAGGAAGCCGAGAAGCCGTCATTTGTGATGGAGCAAGTGCCCGTGTCTAAGACCGGCCACAAGGGCATGGCAGCGTTCCGCAAGACAGGTTCTCCAGAGCTCGGCGCGCTTTGCCTCACAGCCATGCATAAAGATCCTGCACTTCGATACCACTCTGTCGAAGCGCTCATACGTGACATCGATCACTACCTGAGGGGCGAACCTCTCGAGGCTCGTCCCAGCACTGTTTTCTACCGCGTCGGGCGGTTCCTCTCTCGCAATCAAGCTTCGGTCACTGCGGTTTTCATGACGCTGCTGGTCGCAGGCATGTCTGCCCTGGCGGTCATGTTTGCCGTTCGCGGCAAAGTCATTCCTCGCGATGCCATGGAAAACGCAAAAATTGCATCCATCGCCGTGCTACCTCTCGCCAACGCGTCAGGAGACCCGGGTCAAGACTATCTCGCGGGCGGCATGACTGAGGCGCTCATTACGGACCTTTCGAAGATCAGAGAGTTAAAGGTTGTTTCACGGACCTCTGTATCGGGCAATCAGACAAAAGCAGATGCTCCGTCAAGAATCGGCCGTGAATTGAATGTTGCCGGCATCGTCGAAGGTTCCGTGGCGCGCTCCGGCAACAGGGTTCACGTTAGCCTTGAACTCATTGGTACCGCCACCGGAACAGCAATTTGGGCAGAAACCTACGAGCGAAACATCGAAGAGTTGCAGAATCTTCAGCGCGATCTAGCGCGGCAAATCCTGCACGAAACGCAGATCAGACTACCAGCCGCCGAAGAAGGGCAGCTTGCCGATTCCGAAGCCGGAACTCCGGCGGCGCACGACCTTTATCTGCGCGGTCGGTACTTTTGGAATCAGCGTACGCGCGAAAGCCTGCTCAAATCCGTCGACTACTTTCGCCAAGCAACGATAGCCGATCCGAATTATTCCGAAGCTTACGCCGGGCTCGCGGACGCTTATGTCGAACTCGTTGCCTTCGGCAATCTCGTTCCTGCCGATGGCCTTCCGAGGGCCAAAGCAGCAGCGTCAAGAGCGATTGCGCTAGACGACTCGCTGGCCGAAGCTCACGCTGCACTCGCATACAGCCACGCCGCTGAGTGGGATTGGGTTGGATCGCGAAGAGAATTCCAACGCGCTCTGGAGTTGAATCCGGGATACGTGACCGCGCTTTATCAATATGCTTACATCCTCTCCATGATTGGGGATCCAAGAGAATCAGTCTCTCTCGCACAGCAGGCTTTGCAGTTGGATCCGCTTTCGCCCGTCGTCATGTACCGGGCTGGGCGCGTTTATTTCCACGCCCGCGATTACGCAAGAGCGGCCGCGGAGTTTCGCCGCATCCTTGAACTCAACCCGAACGACCCACTGGGGCTTTACGGCCTCGGGCTGGTTTTCAGAGCGCAAGGCAAATTTGATGATGCGATCCGCTATCTTCAACGAGAGAATTTTCAGCAGGGCTTTGATCTGGCAGCAACCTATGCGGCGGCGGGTCAAGCGGCAGAGGCACGCCGCCAACTCACCGATTGCGTGCTTCGGCTTCAGCAACAGAAGCGGTATATTCGTCCTGGCTGGGTTGCCGAAGTGTACGCGAACCTGGGGGATAACGATGAGGCCATTACTTGGCTCGAGCGCGGCTACCGCGAGCACGACGACTTTTTAGCCTTGCTGAAAGTCTGGCCCGCCTTCGACGGCTTGCGCTCCGATCCGCGCTTCCAGGCCCTCATCCGCCGCATCAATTTTCCTTCATAAGTCTGTGCCATACGGTCGAATCCAGCGCGTCTCTTCATCGGCGTCCGTGAACACGTAGGGATGCCGGGGTTCCGGCCGCTCTGAGCGCATCGGGCCATCGTATGAGTCCAAGAGTCGCGCGAGCGCGCCACGATGTAGGCCGCCTGGTCCTGGCCATTCCGATCTTTCTTGCCGCGTTGGTACCGCCACCGAAGCCCCACGTTTGCAGGTCAATAGTTTGCATACCGCCGCTAACCGTAAGCGTGAGGGAGACGACAGACTCAGGGTTCGCCAGATTTCCTGCCAGTGATACGGAATTGGCCGACGTTCGCGGCGTGGTTAGCATTGCCAAGAGCGCCAGCGCAAAAATGCTTACCGTCACGCTTCGAGACGTAAACGCAATCATAGAACCCTCCCAAATCTTCGGTAGTTGCGACACGGAATGCGTCACGCGATCCGCGCCAGGCACCCACTACGCCCCCAACGGCCGCCCCAACCGACACCAGGTCAATCGTACGGTGCGACCGATGCGGTGAGCGTCCGCCAACTTGCTGTACAATAAGGCAATGCGCCAACACTTGGGGCGTGGTCCAATTGGTAGGACACTGCACTGTTAATGCAGACGGTGTTGGTTCGAATCCAACCGCCCCAGCCAAGCTGGAGGTCAGACGCTGGACGACCCTAGTGCGTTGAATGATCGAATTTCCCGCAGATGGACTACTGGCTAAGGATTGTCGGTGAGATTTGTATCGCAAGCGCCGGTCTCTTGTGCTGGGTGAATTCAGATTCCGGTGCTTAGGTTAGCGACTTCGTTTAGCCGGTTCTGTCCGTGAGTGGCGGTACCGCCGCAAGGTAAGGCGATTTAAGCCTGTGGCCCAGGTTAGTCTTGGGCCACGGGGAATCCGGATTCGGTCCAGCCGCGCCAGCCGCCGTCCATGGAGATGACGTTTTTGTAGCCCATTTTCTGCAGATTATCGGCGGCCAAAGCGGATCGAAAGCCGCCGCCGCAATAAAGGACCAATGGGGCATTCTTGTCGGGGACGGTCTTTTCAATGTCGCGCTCGATGACGCCTTTGCTGAGGTGGATTGCACCGGGAACGTGGCCGCGAGCCCACTCGCTGTCTTCGCGGGTGTCGACGAGGATCATTTTTTCTCCAGCGTCGATGCGCTTTTTGACGTCGCGAAAATCGGCTTCTTTGACGCGCGACTTCGCGTCATTGACGATGGCGAGAAAGCCCGCTGCGTGATGATGAGACATACGACCTCCAATCAAATTGCTGACTGCGGTTCGTTTGAATTTTGACTCCTTGCGCGACGATCAAGAACACTCAAACTGATCTAGCTTCGAGTGCTTGCGAAAAACTATGGCACAGGAACGGGTCCGAAGACCGCCGCTTTCAACCACTCACCCACCCCACCCCCGCGAAGGGCAATGTTCTCGATTGTAGCGCGCAAGAGCGTGTCATAGAAAATCTCAAAAGCGCGCGACTGACCGGCGCGGGCCGTGCAGGATGCGTGCAGGAAGGAAAATGATTGCGCGGACCAGGTCGAGCGCCCCTTCCACTGCGATCCCAACGATGCGGAACGGCAGGAGCAGCAGCCAAACAACCGGATACAACAGGAGAGCCAGCAGCGCCAGCGGCCAGCACAACACAAGCAAAATGCACCACAAAAGAAAGGTGAACATGTCAGTTTCTCTACAACCTACAAATACGTACGAAGGAAAACGGATATTGGTTCCATGCGAAGGTTCGCCTGCGCGAAGGTCGCGTCAGTTGCTGGGGATCCAGTGGCGCACCGTGCGCGAGAATCGCCTTACCCGCGGCCCTTCAGTTCGGGGACTTGCGTGACGCCGATTGCTGGCGCCGCGGAGTATCAGGCTCCGTGAATTCCATACCCCAAAAATGCGGTGCAGGTGAAAGAAACTCAAGGCCGACGCGCTGGCCTCGGTCGGAAACGTCTCCAATATAAACGACGCGGCATTCCTGCTCTTCATCGGTCACAGGGTTTACGATTTGCAATTGCCCGCCGAGTTCAACTGTTTCATTCAAATAGATGAGCCCGCCCTGAGCATTCACAACGATTGTCTGGCACGACTCGCGGAACTTGTGGCCGTCAGGGTCGAGGCCGCGCACCTGCACGCTGATGCGCCGAAACACGCGGGAACTACGCCGTTTTTCATCATCAGATAGAGGCATCGTGCAGTTATCGTGCATCAAGCGTGGATTCGAGTCAACTGAATCAAATGTTGCTTTCCGCTTGATGCAACTCCTCGGGATTCGTACAATGCCTTGTCTCGGCCGTGCGAAACAGGTCCTCGCACGATATACCTGAAAGCAATCACAGAGAGGATAGGGCGGTTGATGGACTTTCTCGACTACATCGAGAGTCATCGTGACGACAATCTGAGCGAACTCAAAGAATTCCTGCGCATTCCGAGTGTCAGCACAAAGAGCGAACATAAGGCGGATATCGAGCGCGCGGCCGGATGGGTGGCCGACAAGCTGCGCGACGCGGGCTTCGCAAACGTCGAAATCGTGCCCACCAAGATGCATCCGTTAGTGCTCGCCGATTCTCTGGAAGCGCCCAGCGGGCCGACAATTCTTTTCTACGGGCACTATGACGTCCAGCCGGCCGATCCTCTCGAATTCTGGACGTCTCCGGCCTTTGAACCCGAAGTGCGCGACGGAAAACTCTACGGTCGCGGCACAGCGGACGACAAAGGGCAGGTGCACATTCATTTGAAGGCGCTGGAAGCGCTGAAAAAAGCACAAGGGACATTACCACTTCACATAAAAGTGATTATCGAAGGAGAGGAAGAAGTCGGAAGTGTCAGTTTGTGGGATTTCGTCGCGCGGAATAAGGAACGCCTGAAGGCAGACGCGCTAATCGTTTCTGATACATCCATGCTTGCGCGAGGAGTGCCATCGGTAACCTATGGTCTCCGCGGCCTCAATTACTATCAGCTTGAAATCACCGGCCCATCGCAGGACCTGCACTCGGGCACGTTTGGCGGGGCGGTCCCGAATCCCATCACCGTACTGGCGGAAACCATCGGCAAGCTGCATGATAAGAATCTGCGAGTGACCGTACCGGGATTCTATGATGGTGTGGTGCTCCCAACCGCCAAGGAACGAAAGGCGCTGAAGGCGCTCCCCTGGAAGGAGTCGGATTTTCGCCGGACCGTTGGTGCGCCCGGCCTGTGCGGCGAAGAGGGATTCAGCACAATCGAACGCATCTGGTGCCGTCCCACCCTGGAGCTAAACGGCATCTGGGGTGGCTACACTGGCGAGGGATCGAAGACCGTCATTCCTTCAAAAGCATTCGCCAAAATCTCCACTCGCCTGGTGCCCAACCAAGACCCGCAAAAAATAGCGAAGCAAGTAGAGAAGCACATCCGCAAACTCTTGCCGAAGAGCGTTCGCTGCAAGTTCGATGTGCTCAGCACCGGCAAGCCGTGGGTCGCTCCTTTCACGCATCCCATTTTTCAAAAGGCGATTCAGGCGCTGCAAAAGGGGTTCGGAAAAAAGGCTGTCTTCATCCGCGAAGGCGGGTCAATCCCCTTTGTCACCCAGATGTATGACACCTTCAAAGTGCCGTGCGTCCTGATCGGATTCGGTCTGCCCGACGAGAATGCGCATGCGCCTGACGAGCACATCCTCCTGGAAAACTACTTCGGAGGAATCAAGTCCATGGCGATTTTCTATTCCAATTTGGCGCAAATCTGAAGCAAGAAAGCCAGCGGTGTCGAGAAGCGACGCGGCACATCCGCCAAAACCCCCGATTTTTCGGTGTTTTTTCATCATTTTCACTTGCGTTGTCCGGTTTGTGCAGCTATAGTGCCCCCGGCCTCCCACCAGGGGAGTAGTGCAAATTCGCTTAAAAAGAGGAGAAAGCAATACGATGGCAACCCCGATGAGCAAGTCCAAGATCATCACCTATCTTTCGGAGAAGGTGAGCACGAAGGACAAGCCGGTGTCAAAGAAGCAGACAGCGGCGTTTTTCGATGAACTGTTTAACCTTGCTGTAAAGGAATGCCGAAGCGCTGGTAAGTTTGTGATTCCGGGAATCGGTCGCGCGGTGAAGGCGCACCGCAAGGCGCGCATGGGGCGCAATCCCGCGACGGGGGAAGCAATCAAGATCAAGGCCAAGACGGTCGTTCGTCTCCGCGCAGCCAAAGCGTTCAAAGACGCGGCCCTTAAGTAGGACTCGACGTCTCAGAGTTTCTGCGACGGACACCCCGGCGGCCCTTCCGCCGCCAAGCGCGGGCGCTGGGGTGCTGTCGCGCTTTCCTCAACGGCCAATTCCATGACGTTCTTGTTCGGCTTGTTCTGTCCACCACATAGCATTGCTGCCGCCTCGGTTGCCCAGCCTGTGCAATGACGCCGCTCATCACCCGCGAGAATTCGGGTCTTCTTACCGATCTTTACGAACTGACCATGGCCGCTGGCTACTTTCAAAGCGGCTTTGAAGCTCGCGCCACCTTCGAGCTCTTTGTTCGTGAGCTTCCTCCGGAACGCAACTATCTCGTGGCCGCCGGGCTTGAACAGGCCCTCGATTTCCTGGAGGATGTTCGTTTTGCGTCTGAGGACATTGATTATCTCCGCGGTCTGGATTTTTTCGAGCACGTTCGTCCGGAGTTCTTCGATTTCCTCTTAGGATTTCGCTTCACTGGCGAAGTATGGGCCGTTCCGGAAGGCACCGTGATTTTTGCAAACGAGCCGATTTTACGTGTCACCGCGCCGATCATCGAGGCCCAACTCGTCGAAACACGCCTCCTCTCCGCTATTAATTTCCAAACCATGGTCGCAAGCCGTGCCACGCGGTTAATCACTGCTGCCGCAGGCAAGCCTGTTGTTGAATTTGGCGCCCGGCGCGCCCATGGAGCCGAGGCCGGCATCTTTGCTGCACGCGCCGCCTGGATCGCAGGCTGTGCGGGAAGCTCCAACGTGTTTGCCTGCAAAATGTTTGGCATTCCGCCCTATGGCACGCAGGCGCATTCCTGGATCATGGCTTACGAAGACGAATCGGAAGCCTTCGCGCGCTTCCTCGATGTTTTCCCCGAGCGCGCAACCCTCCTGCTGGACACTTACAATGTCCAAGCCGCGCTCAAGAAAGCTATCGCCGCGGGCCGCAAGCCCGCCGGGGTCCGCCTCGATAGCGGCGACATGGCCGCCGATAGCCGCTGGGTGCGCGCGCGACTCGACCGCGCCGGTTGGCACGATGTTCAGATTTTTGTTTCTGGCGACCTCGATGAGAATAAGATCTCTTCCTTGCTGCGCCGAGGCGCAAGAATCGATGCGTTTGGCGTCGGTAGCGCACTGGTCGCCCCGACGGACGCGCGAAACTTAAGCATGATCTACAAACTAGTTGAGCTGGAGATCGCTGGCAGCCGTCGCGAGGCAGTGAAACTGAGCGAAGCGAAGGCCACCTTTCCCGGACGGAAGCAGGTCTTTCGCTTCGCCGATGCCAAAGGGAAATGGAAAAGCGATCTGATCGCGCTCGCGTCCGAAACGCACAAAGGAGCCGAGACAGTGCTCCAGCCGGTTATGCGCGCGGGCAAGCGCTGCGCACCGGCAGAGCCATTAGGCGCTGCGCGAAATCGCCTCGCCGAATCACTGACGCGTTTTCCGGCGTCGATTCTTTCGACCGATCGCGTGACACGCTACCCCGTACGCCATAGCCTGCCGCTCAAGAAGTTGCTGGATAAGGTTCGCCGCCGAATCCGTCAACACTCCTGAAGAATCGCCGTCCGCCGTCACACGACCTGCGCGAATTCGCTTGTTGAGCGCCAAAGAGCTAAAATTGCTCTCTCGAAGGTTTTGTGGCCGTCGACAAACACAATTCACCCGTAGTGCTTTGGGAAGTCGACACGCAGTCGGACTTCATGCTTCCCGGCGGCAAACTCTACGTTCCCGGCGCGGAAAAGCGCATACCCAATATGCGTCGCCTCGTCGAAGCGGCTCGTAAAGAGAAAGCCTTTCTGATTTCGAGCACCGACCAGCATTCCCCGAACGATCCCGAATTCCAGCGCTTTCCTCCACATTGTGTGCGTGGCACATCGGGCGCTGATATCGTTCCGGACCTGAAAGCAGGCGACACCGTTCACGTCAAAAACACCCATCCCGTAACCGCCCTATCAACGATTTCTCGCGGGAAACAAATTGTCATCGAGAAACAGACGCTGGACGTTTTTGACAATCCTGCAACGGAAAAACTGCTCGCGCAGCTTCCGCCGGACTCTGAATTCATCGTTTTCGGTGTTGTAACCGAATTCTGCGTGAGGCTGGCGGCGAAGGGCTTGCTCGATCGCGGCCGTCGCGTCGCAATCGTCACCGACGCGATCGAGACTCTCGACCCAGACGAGAGTAAGAAAACCTTGGACGAACTCGCGAGCCATGGCGCGGAACTCATCACCACGAGTGATGCCTTGCAAATCCTCGAACGTTCCGCCGCGCCTGCTTAGAGTGTGTTCACATACGCGATCAGCTCGCGAACTTGCCGTTCTTTTAGCGAATCCCGGAATCCCGGCATGTCCTTCCCTCCGCGTTCGATCACACGCCGCAGGCTTGCATCATTTGCCGGCAGTCCATCCTTGAACTTCGCGCGTTTCATCAGTCCGGCCAGTCCGGGACCAATTTTTTTTTCGCTGCTCGTGCTGAAGTGGCACGGCTCGCATTTTTGATCATAAAGCGACCTGCCAGTCGCGAGATCGTCGCTCGCAGATTTCGAGATTTGTGCCCGAGCTGCTGTACTTCGCTGAAGCAGAGCGCTCGCGCCCAGCAGGACAAGCGCTCCCCACCAAGCAATCGCTCTTCGCAACGTGTTGTTCGGTTTCACGGTGTTTGACTCTCGCCGACCGCTATGTTACCAAGCACTTGCCGATGGCTCTTGACAAAGTCAAGCGCGCCTGGGAAGTCCTCGACGAAGCCTATCGCGCGCAAATGGAAGGCGACTACGATCACGCCGCGGAACTTTATCAGAAATCGCTCCAGATTCATCCCACCGCTGAGGCCCACACGTTCCTGGGATGGACCCTCCACTTCCAGGGGAAGATCGACGAAGCGATCAGCGAATGCAAACGCGCCATCGAAGTCGATCCCGACTTCGGCAATCCCTATAACGACATTGGCGCCTACCTGATTTCGTTGGGCAAGCTCGACGAAGCCAAGCCCTGGCTCGAAAGAGCCATCGAAGCGCCGCGATACGAGCCGCGCCACTTCCCGCATTACAACTTAGGCCGCATTTATGTCGCCAAGGGCATGCTCGGCCGCGCGCGCGAGCAATTTCAAGCTGCGCTGCGGATCGAGCCGAGCTACGCTCTTGCACAGCAGGCGCTGGAACACCTTCGCCGCATGGTCAACTGACGTCAGCCGGCTTGAGAGTCTTGTCGTAAATCCATAAACAGAGCGCGGTCAGCAAGCCGACTCCGGTCATTGCCCACCAGGCGCGCTCCGGATGGTGGATGACCTCGCCGAAGTAGTGCAGAAAACGGCCCATCACCCATCCGCCAATCAGCGAACCGACGCCGATGGGCACAAAAGCAAAACCCATGTACGTGCCCTGCTGCCCCGGAGGCGCAAGCCGTGAAACATATTCGTAGTACCTCGGCGAAAGCGTCATTTCCCCGAGCGCGACCACGAAGAGTGCGGCGACAGCGCCAAAGATCGTCGGGTGAAACGCTACGACGAGCCAAGCCAGCGCACTGATGACTGTTCCAACGGTGATGGCGCGAAATGCGCGCATCTTGCGAGTCAGGTAACTGATAATGACCTGCAGGCAGATCACGGCTGCGGCGTCGGTCACGATGATCAATTCCACGTCTGCGTGCGGATTGATGTAGCCGGTAATGTATAGCGGCAGACCGATATAGACCTGCCAGTAGACGATCCAGTAGCCCGAAAAAATAATCAGAAACAGCATAAAGCGCGGGTTTGTGAGAACCGTCCACAGGTTCCTCGCTGTCTGTGCAAGCGAGGTGGTCTGGATTTCGCCGGGCTTTCTTGGTTCCTTGAAAAAAATCAGCACAGCGAAAAACATCACGAAGACGCACAACGCCGATATGCGGAAAACGCTCTGTACCCCGATGTGCTGGTGCGCGAGAGACGCCACATAGGGACCCGCCGCGCCGCCGACGTTCACCAGCGTGTAGTAGATCGAGTAGCCGATGGACCGGACATTTTCCTTGGAAGTGCGGGCCGTCGTGCCCACGACTGCGGGCTTGACCATCGAGATTCCGAGCGCAGGCAGCATCAGAATCACCAGCACAATCCAATAGAGCGGCACCGTGTTGCGAACCGGCCCCATCCAGGAAGAACCGATCGAACCGAGGAGAAAGTATGAACAGGTGAGGATCAAATATGCGGCGGAAAGGGCGCGCCGGAATCCGAGCCTGTCCGCAACGGCTCCGCCTACGATAGCCAGGAACCAGACCAGGCCGCCAAAAATCCCAGAGAGGCTCGCTGTTTGTTCTGTTGGAAAGCCGAGGCTTGAATGCAGGTAGTTCGCCAGCGAAGCGAACGCTCCGTAGTAGGCCAGGCGCTCAAAAAGCTCGGTGATGTTCGCAACCCAGAATGCAGGCTCGAACCCTTCCCGGATTTCTCGCAGCCGCTCGCTGAGCGACAATCGTACCTCCGCGGAATTTGCAGTCGGCGGGAAGCCGCGCGCGATTGTAGCGAAACTCAGCCCAAATCTCGCATTTTCTTTTCAGTCACGCCCCGTGCGCTTCCGGCGCCACCCGCCCCTGTGCTAACATCGTGAATTTGGCACAGACTGCTTACACCGCTCACTCGTATTCCTGTTATCGAAGGCGAACCCTATCATGAAAGCGCTGCGCAAAGAGCGTCCCGAACCAGGGGCGCAACTGGAATCGGTTTCCGTTCCCACGTTTGGTCCCTCTGACGTTCTTGTCCGCGTTCGCGCCGCTTCGATCTGCGGCACGGACCTGCACATCTATCATTGGGATAAATGGTCGGCCTCGCGGATTCATCCGCCGATGACCTTCGGCCATGAATTCTGCGGCGTGGTAGAGAAAACCGGCACCGAAGTCGAATCCCTAAAACCTGGCGACTTTGTCAGTGCCGAGATGCACGTCAATTGCGGCCATTGCCGCGCCTGCCGCGCGGGACAACCACATCTTTGCCGCAACGTGAAAATCATCGGCATCGACGCCGATGGCTGCTTTGCCGAGTTCGTGCGCATTCCCGCGCGCAACATTTGGAAAATTGATCCCGCGATTCCCGAGCACTACGCAGCGATCCTCGATCCTTTGGGCAATGCCGTGCACACCGTTCTCGCCGGTGAGATTGCCGGACAGACGGTTGCCGTTACTGGCTGCGGCCCCATCGGACTGATGTCCATCGCTGTTGCTCGGGCATGCGGCTGCTCCACGATTTTCGCCACCGAAGTGAACGCCCATCGCCGCAACCTTGCCAAGCAGATGGGCGCGGATGAGGTTCTCGACCCGCGCCAGAGTGATCCAGTCGCGAAAGTCCTCGAAGCCACCGGCAGTGACGGCGTCGACGTGCTTCTCGAGATGAGCGGCAATCCCGCCGGGATTCGTCAGGGCTTTCGAATGCTCCGCCAGGGCGGCCGCGCTTCGTTGCTTGGAATTCCCAGCGAACCTGTCACGCTCGACCTCGTAAATGACGTCATTTTCAAGGGCGCCGTGGTGCAAGGCATATACGGAAGGAAAATGTTCGAGACCTGGGAGCAAATGACCTCGCTGCTCAAGGCAGGACGCCTGAATCTTGAGCCTCTTTTCAACGAGCGCCTGCCGCTCGACCGTTTCGCCGAAGCATTTCAGCTTCTCGAAACCGGCCAAGCCGGCAAAATCCTCTTCTATCCAAACGGCACGAAATAGTCTCACGCACTCTCACTCGCCAGCCACTTCGGTTCGTCTTTCTCTTCTTTATTTTTGGCATAGCCCTCCAGCGCATCCTCTGTCCTATAATGTTGAGTCGCACGATCCAGCTCTCTTATCCTCGGCAGGGAGGAATCATGGCCACACCATCGCCCATCGCTTCCACTCGTCCTCAGACACAATATCTGCACGACGCAATGGAAGATCTGAAGGCCCAGCATCTCCATTTTTGTCTGCGCATTCTCGAAGGCGAGCAAAAACCCATCGCCATCGTCGACGGCAAGGAAGTCATCAACCTCAGCTCGAACAATTATCTCGGCCTGACCACTCATCCCAAGCTTCGCCGCGCCGCCATTGACGCCATTCGCAAGTACGGCGTCGGCTCTGGCGCCGTTCGCAGCATCGTCGGCACCATGAAGATTCACATGGAGCTCGAGGAACAAATCGCTCGCTTCAAAGGCACAGAAGCGTGCGTCGTTTTTCAGTCTGGATTCACCGCCAACGCCGGCACGGTCTCTGCGGTTCTTGGCAAGGAAGACTTGATCATCTCCGACGAGCTGAACCACGCCTCCATTATCGACGGCTGCCGCCTTTCCAAGGCCACCATCAAGATCTTCAGACATAAAGACGTCGCTGACTGCGCCCGCATCCTTGAAGAAACCAAGGACTGGAACGGCCATAAGCTCCTCATCACCGACGGAGTTTTCTCGATGGAAGGCGACATCGCGCCGTTGCCGGAATTGTGCAATCTCGCCGACAAATACAATTGCATCATGATGGTCGATGACGCGCATTCCTCCGGCGTCCTCGGCCGCAACGGACGCGGCACCGTGGACCATCTCGGCTGCCATGGCCGCGTCGACATCCAGGTTGGAACGCTGAGCAAGGCCATCGGCTCCATCGGCGGTTACGTTTGCGGCTCGCGCGATCTCATCGACTTTCTATACCATCGCGGCCGTCCGTTCCTCTTTTCCACTTCTCATCCGCCTTCAGTCACCGCGACATGCCAGGCGGCTTTCGAGCTTCTCGATTCCGACGCCGGCACGAAGCTCATCAAGCGCCTGTGGAGCAACACGAAGTTCTTCAAACGCCGGCTCAAGCGTCTGGGATTCGACACCGGCAAGAGCGAGACACCCATCACCCCCATCATGGTTGGAGACGCCGCAAAGGCGTTTGAATTCTCACGCCAGCTCTTCGACGAAGGAGTTCTCGCGCTGGCCATTGGCTATCCGACCGTGCCGGAAGGGAAGGCCCGCTTGCGCACGATCGTCAGCGCCACTCACAAGCGCGCCGACCTTGAGCGCGCGCTGGAAATCTTCGAACGCGTCGGAAAAAAGCTCGAGGTTATTTAGCGCAGGTTTCTTTGAGGCGAGGGGCGCCGGCGACTTTGCCGCAACTGTGTCCGTGTGGCATCATTAAAAGTGCAGGACCCACACTACTTGTGCGCGAGAGGTTGCCGCCATGAATCCTCAAAAACCGAAATCCAGCGACCAATCATCGTCCAAATCGCAGCCCACGAAGCAAGACCAGCCCGATCGCAACAAAGAAAGCAGCGACTCGGTTGATGAAGCTTCCCAGGAGTCTTTTCCGGCGAGCGACCCTCCCGCGTGGTCCCTTCCACCGAAGCGCAAAAAGCGCAGCGATTCCGCATCCGAGAATTTGGTTATAGCCTAAATAGGGCTTCCCATTAGAATTACCTCTTCCCGAGCCCGTAGCAGCAAATTCGCATTCGCTTTTTTGGGCTTGACAGTAAATGGTTCTTGTATACTATAGTGTATAAGAGGAGGGAGGCCGGCGTGCACCGCTCACAGTTCTCCGCCCGCGAACGGCAGCAGCGATCTCGTCTGGCGCAGGTCATCCACGCGGCTCGCTTTCTGCGCGGCACCCTCACCATCCGAAATGTCCGTTGTGGCAAGCCCGGCTGTCATTGCGCTCGAGGAGAACTGCATGCTTGTCTGTATCTGGTCCGACGCAAGGAGGGGAAGTTGCGCCAGATGTTCGTGCCTCGCCAATGGGAAGATCGCGTGCGGCAGGCCATCCAGAATCAGCAGGAGATGGAAAAGTTGATGGAAGAACTCTCCGATTTGGAGTGGAAGCGCCTGCAAGAGAGAAAGGAATAAGCCGGTTCTCCAACGACTGATCCGATATTCGGACAAGATCTTTGGCCTGGGCGAGGTTCTGGGCCAGGTTTCCGATGGCCGTCTCTGTCCTCGCATTCCTACCTCGGTATTGCTGCGATCGGTGTTGGTTCTTTACTGGGCCCGTCTCGGCAGCCTGAATGCCCTGGAGAGCGTTCGAGGGGCTTCTTTCTGGAAGCGTTGGCTGGGGCGGGCCCCGGCGAGCGCCGATACCGTGGGGCGTGTTCATGCCGAACTCGAGAATGAGGGACTGCGCCGAGGGTTGCAGCAGGTCTATCGGTGTTTGAAGCGGAACAAAGCCTTGCGGGGCGTGGGGGAATGGGACATCGCCTTGCTCGATGGACATGAGAACCACGCCAGCTACCGCAGGCATTGCCGCGGATGCCTGAAAAGAACGCTGCACACGGAGCAGGGAGAGAAGGTTCAGTTTTATCATCGCCAAGTGACGCTGATGCTGCGCTCGGAGAAGATGCATCTGTTGCTGGACGTGGAAGCACAGCTTCCTGGCGAAAACGAAGTAGCCACAGCCCTGCGTCTGCTCCAACGTGTGTTACGAGCTTACCCGCGCGCCTTCCGGTTGCTGCTGGCCGATGCCCTCTATGCGCAGGCACCCTTTCTGAACTTTCTGATCCGCCATGGCAAGCACGTCTTGTTGGTTCTCAAACAAGAGCGCCGCGACCTGTATCAAGATGTTTTGGGAATCTTGCCTCTGGTGGCACCGCAGAAGGGACAGTATCGATCGCGAGACTGCCTGTGGTGGGATGTGTCGGATCTGACTTCCTGGCCCCAAGCGAGCCTCCCTCTGCGGGTCGTGCGTTCCGAGGAAACCTACGAAGTGCGCCGTCAGTCGAGCAAGCAACTGTCCCGGGAGAAGAGCGCATGGATGTGGGTGACGACCTTGCCGGCCGCTCGAGCCTCCACCGCACTCGTCGTCCATCTGGGACATGCGCGGTGGGACATAGAAAACTATGGTTTCAATGAACTGGTGAACGGTTGGCACGCCGATCACATCTATAAACACGATCCGGCGGCTATCGAGGCCTTTACACTGTTGGCTTTCCTGGCCTACAACCTGTTCCACGCCTTCCTCGCCTGCAATCTCAAACTTCGCCGAGTCCAAACAGAGTTCTTCTGGGCTCAGCTCATCGCCGCCCAAATCTATACCGAGGCAGGGAGACGCCTCACAGCGCGTTCCCCCTGAGAAAAGATCTTTCTTCGACCGCTTTCTCCTGCACTCTCACCAAGCTGAACGGGAGAGCCTTTCTCTTCAGAGTCCCGAGCGAACGAAACGCTCCTCCACACCGCCTATCCAGACACGAAAACGTCCCCAAGAATCTCCCTAGGGTCGCAGCCCTGCCCAATCGCCGCCGTTTCCTGCACTTCCAGTCGCGATTGCGGAATCGCTGCAAAAAGCGCTGACGCTTTGACTAGCTCTCACCTATATTAGATCTGTCCCTCCTTGGTTACAGGTTCTCGTACGTCACCACTCCCTGTGACCCTCGAATCATGCTACTCATTCAAAAAACGGGACTTGCCTGGACGCTCGTCGGGAGAAGCCACTCACCACACCTGCGCTCGGCTATTAACTCTTTATCTATGGCTCTCCGCAGATGGTACTTCCACGAACCTCCGACTACCTCACAATGAGTACTATAACGTCGTGCCCGGGGTGGGTGGTTTCATTCGCAGGGGGATGGGTGGGTTCATGAATAGCGTTCGTTATTTTGGTGCCTGTACGGCAACCGTCGTCTTGGCATTTGCCCTGGCCGGGTGCAGCCATGCCGTGTTTCCAAACGGCTCGACCGGCGCCACCACGAGTCCGATGATACTTACATTGCATGACGCAGCTCCGACCGCACCGGCGGGGATCACCGTCACTTCCTTCGAAGTCACCATTACCGGCGTAACTCTGCAACCGGGCAACGTCCCGCTACTGTCGTCTCCTCAGACGCTCGAGCTTACTCAGCTCCAGACGAACTCGGTCTTCTTGCAGACGACTCAAGTAGCAGCCGGGACCTATACCGGCATCACGGTTACCTACTCGAGCCCACAGTACACTTTCTTGAACAATTCCGGCTCTGCCGTGACCGTGAATAGCCAATCCTGCGCCATCAACGCCTCGTGTGTGGTGTCGAATCCGACGGTGGACAATGTCAATGGCATCGCGACCTTTTCTTCCGCAGTCACAGTCAGTCAAGGATCGGCGACTTTGGTCGAAGCGGACGTCAACTTGAACGATGTCATTCAAACCGGCTTTGACCTCGATTTCAGCAAGTCCGCTGGCGCCACCGTCACCTCGCTGTCGAGCGGCACGACCGCACCGCCTCTGAACGTTGCCGGAGCGGTCACGTCCGTCAGCTCGAGCACGTTCCAGATCACTCCCACACAGGGTCCGGCCCTGACCATTACCACCGATAGCAATACCGGCTTTGAATTTGCTCGCGACAATTGCACCGCGAACAACATTAGTTGCATCAAGACCGGCCAAGTCGTGGACGCAACCGTCCAGGTTCAGAAAGATGGCGTAACCTTGGACGCGGACCAAGTGGACTTTGACGATGCTGCCAGCACCCAGCAGGTCAGCGGCACTATCGTCATTCAGAACGGGACGCCTCCCACCAGCGTCGTGATCGTGGTCCACAACACGATTCCGCCTGTCTCGAGCCTGCCTCCGGGTACGAATGTAACCGTAACCATCGGCGGCACTGCCTCCTACGTCATCAACAATGGCTCGTTTGTGCTGCCTTCAGGATTGAGTTTCGCCTCAACTTCCGACATTCTTGTCGGCCAGGAGGTGGAGGCGCGTGTCGCCTCGGGCAGCAGCATTTCCAACGCTGCGTTCACTACGGATCGGCTCGCGCTGGAGCAGACGCAGATCGAAGCCGTCGTCAGTTCCGTCAATTCCCAGGCTGCGCCCTTTCCATTCTTTATTCTGAATCCCTTGCCGGCCATATTCAGCTCGGCGCCCGTGAACCAGGCCACCAACCTCGAAGTCGTTGACACCAGCTCAAATGGACCGCAGGGAACCGTTTATCAGAACTTCACGACCGATAGCATGACCGGTCTCACTCCAGGCCAGAATCAGTTTGTGAATGTGGGAGGCTTCCTCTTTAACACCGCGGGATCAGTCGGCTCGCCTTCGATCATCGCCGCAATCGTCCGGGGCCAAGTCCCGGGAACGTAATCGCGAAAACATACGGAAAGCAAAAAGTCGGCTACCAGCAACCTCTTACGCCGCCACAGGGGGAGCTACAACCGCAGCGCGCTTCAAGTGGCGGTACGCCGCCATGGCCATTGCCCCCAACCCCCACCAAAACACGATCAGATGCACAAAAAAACCTACGTGATACGGCAGGATCTCGAGTCCATGGATAATCGCTAGCCCTAGTGCCAGCCGTCCAAGCAGAGGTCCCGTCCCCAATGCGGGCCCAAGGAGAATCTCTCCGAGCCAACTGGCAACGAATGCCTGCGCCGCATACACGGCGACCAACCAGATCAGTATCGTCGGAACGGAAAGACCAATTCCGACAACAGTAATGCAGACGAGCGCCGCCACAATCGGTGTTGCAAAGAAGAAAAGGATCCCGAATCCAAGCGAAGGAAGAACATTCTTGCTGGCTCGCACGACATCTCCGAAAAACTGGGGCATCAGGAGCAGCAGCACCAGCCCGAACAGAAACGCCGCACCCCAAAACTCCGCGCGATGCCAGTAGTATCTCCAGCTCGAATAACTCGGGCCTTCTTTGAGTTGCGTGAACGCAAGAGCGCTCGCTAGCTTCGCGCCGGGGTCGACCGTGGCCTCATGGCGTCCTGTATACTTTGTCACGCCTCCGACACTTGCACTCGGGCCGATGCGCAGGTTGTCGCCCCTGATCTTAAGATCCTGGCCCACCGATCCGTCAATTGTTGTGTCGCCTACAGCTCCCGTGATGCCCCGCGCCACGCTGCCCGAAATCATTGCGTTGCCGCAACCAAGCGTCACACTTCCTCCAACTTTGGCATTTGGCCCCAGTTCAAAATCCTGACACGCACTGAGGACATTCTTGCCGACGCTTCCGCTCAAAGAGACCGTCTGAGCATAGCTGCGAACGTTGCCATCCACCTGCCCGTTGACTCGCAGTTCCCGCGCCATCGAAATAACGTCGCCCGTTACATGGCCATCAATCTGGATTTCTTCGCTCCACGAAATCACATCGCCATTGACCGTTCCTTCGATGCGCGCGAAGTCCGCCGCCACAAACAAATCCGTGTTCACGGTTTGCCCGGCGGGCAAGGTATAACTCGGGTGGCCATGCACCATCTCCGATGCCTCCGCAACAGGAGCCGTCAGGAACACCGGAAGCCCCAGGGCGGCAATGAAGAAGCTCGCAAGAACAACACCTACCGCTATTCCTCGTCTCCAGAATCGCCGCAGGAAAACGAGAGCGAGGATGCAGAAAATGGTCCCCGCGAAAAACCCGAAGAAAGCGAGCAGGCTTGACCATCCTTTCCAGAATGCGCCGCTGAAAAATAGCATCGTCATCAAGTTGCCTCCGCTAAATCCCGCCTGATTGAGTTGGTGTTCGAACGGTTCGACCACGCCATTCCACAGCGTAAGCACTCCCGCAATGGCCATCGCCAATGCTGTTGCCCAGCCCCACCGCACATTCGCGTGCCGCGCGGGCGCTGCGAATCGCGCGGGCACCGGATCTTTCTCCTGCAAACTTTGTTCGATCCACAAAGTCTCTCTCTTGAGCGATTCGAGCAACACGCGGCACTCGGCACACTCGGCCGTGTGTGCGAGCACCTCCGACGCCTGCGTCCGCTCAAGTTGGCCATCGAGATAAAGGAACGCTGTCATTTCGTCGAAATGATTCATATCTTGCTCCCAGCAGCCACATGGCTTTGGCTCTCTGGCCCTTGTTCCATTGAGCGGCGCAATTGATGACGCGCGCGCAGCAACAGCACGCCGACGAATGCCCTCCTTACGCCGAGCGTTTCTGCAATTTCGTCGTAGCTCATGTCCGAGTAATAGCGCAGCGTCAACGCCATGCGTGTTCGGCCCGGCAGTTGCTCCAGCGCCTTGCGCACGTCTTCGCGCGATTTCTTGGCGATGAGCTGTTCGAGCTGCCCGGGGTCCGGATGCTCCAGCGGCATCGTTTCCACGTCGCCGGTCTCCAAATCCTGCCGCACCCGCCGGCGCCGCAGCAAATCCCAGCAATGATTTGCGGCCACGCGATAAAGCCACGCGTTGAACGGCCGCGATGCGTCGTATTGATCGAGCTTGCTGCGCACCTTAAGAAAAACCTCCGAAGTCGCGTCCTCCGCGTCTTCTTTTGATGGCATTGCGCGCCGGCAAAAGCGAAAAACCCCGGGCGCGAATTGCATGTAAATCTCCGCCCACGCGTCGTGGTCGCCATCGCGAGCGCGGGCGACCAGTTCCGTCACGCCCGCCTGATTCTCCTCCGGCTTTGGGCTGCCCGTCTTCATACCATTGTACGCACCGTGCTTGACGTAAGTTACACCAACACAGGTCGATTTGGCTCGAATGTGTTCAATTTTGCGGCAACGCTCGGCGCGGCTGGTATGCTCATAGTTTGCGCGGCGTTGGAATTCGCCACTTCGTGCATACTTTTTCCAGAGATTGTCTTAGAATGCCTATCTCAAAATCTAGGCCGACCAAAAGCCGACAACCTGGAGGCTGGATCGATGCTAGTCGAAATGATTGACCGGAAAATTGCGGAGCACGACCTGCTCAAGACTCCGTTTTACCAGGCCTGGACTGCGGGAACGCTCTCGCGCGAAGACCTCGCCCAGTACGCGGCGCAATACTACCAGCATGTCGAGGCATTCCCCGGCTATTTGCAGGCGCTCGCGGCGCGCGCCGACGCGACATTGCGTCCCCTTGTTGAAGAAAACCTCGGTGAGGAGCTTGATCCTATAGCGCCGCACCCGAAACTGTGGCGCGAATTTGCCGGTGCGGTCGGCGCGGACAGCAAGGCCCTGGACGAAGCCGAGCCGCTTCCCGCGATCAGAGGTCTCATCGAAATATATCGCGAACTTTGCGCTCATTCTTCACCGGCGGAAGCCGTTGCTGCGCTCTATGCCTACGAGGCTCAGGTTCCCGAGATCGCTACGCAAAAGATGGTCGGTCTTCGCCGCCATTATGGAATCAGCGACACCGCTGCCCTCCGCTATTTTGCTGTCCATGAAGAAGCCGACGTGCGCCATCGAACGGCCTGGCGCGAATGGCTCGCGGCTCAGCCGTGCGAGGATGCTGAGAAAATCGCGAGCGCTTCCGAACGGGCTCTGCTCGCTCTGTGGAATGCTCTCGACTCGCTGTACACCCGTCCCCGCGCGAACTAGCTTTTATTCTTTCGGTTTCAGTTTCAGACGGGACTTGTTCTCTTCCAGAAATTCACGCAGGCCATCGGCGCTATCGAGCAAACGGATCCATTGCTCGTAGTAGAGCGTAACCGGGAAGCGCCCCAGTCCGTAAACGCTCACGCCGCCCTTTTCGCCGACTCGAAATTCCAGCGCGCCCTTTTTCCTTGAACCGCCTTGCTTCTCGAGTTCGGCGATCCGCGCCAGCAATTCTTCTTTGGTTGGTTCACTCATCTCCTCGCTCCTTGTGCTTTATGTCCGTTCGTCGAATCCCCGAAGCCAGTGGGCCAGTTTGAATCTTCTTGGTAATCAGATCAGGAGTCAAAATTCAAACCAGTCCGTCGCGCGACCCTTGCGGCTTCGGCAACCTGCCATCTCTCTTGTTATACTGAACGTTCTGCCCTGAACTGTCAGGGTAATCTATGGCTCCCTCATCCCGCAAAAGGCTTTTTCTCGTCGACGCGATGGGCTACATCTTCCGCGCCTACCATGCTCCCATGGACCGTCTCCAGACGCGCGACGGCACGCCCACCAAAGTCCCGTACCTTTTTGCCACGATGATGCGCCGCTTGCTTGAAAGCAAGACGCTCAACCCCGATTATCTCGCCATCGTTTACGATGTCCTCGCGCCCACCTTCCGCGACAAACTTTTTACGCAATACAAGGCGCAGCGTCCGCCGATGCCAGACGATCTGGCCGTGCAGTTGCCTTTCGTTCGCCGCTATTGCGAAGCCATGCGTTTCCCCATCGTCGAACTTGCCGGCTATGAAGCCGACGATTTAATCGGCACGCTCGCGCGCCAGGCATCTGCCGTGAATCTCGAGACCTTCATCGTCACCGCAGACAAAGACCTGATGCAACTCGTCGGCGGGCCTGTGCGAATTTTAAATCCCAGCAAGGGCGATCTCATCATCGACGAAAAGAAAGTCGAAGAGCTGATGGGCGTGCCGCCCCAAAAAGTCGCCGACGTCATGGCCCTGATGGGCGACACCATCGACAACATTCCCGGCGCGCGCGATCCCAACGAGAAGCCTGCTCCCGGCGAACGCCGCAAAGCCGGCATCGGCGAAGTCGGCGCGCGTATGCTCATTCAGCAATTCGGAAGCGCCGAAGAGGCCATTCGCCGCGCCTCGGAAGTGAAGCGCGCCAGTTACCGGGAGGCGCTCGAGAAATATGGCGAATTTGTTCGCCTGAGCAAGCAGCTCGCGCAAATTCCCACCGACGCGCCGGTTCAGCTTGACCTCAACGCCTTCACTCTGCAGCAGCCCGAAGTGGGCGCTCTCCGTGAACTCTTCGCGGAACTCGGCTTCACGTCTCTGCTGAAGAATCTTCCCGCCGCAACCCTCAGCGAAAAAACGGACTACGCCAGTTTCGCATCTGCACGCGAGCTCCGGGAGTTCCTTTCAAGCGTTCTGCGCGAACAGGAAGTCGCCATTTGGCTCGATGTCGATGCCGCAGATGAAGATGAGGAGTGCTATGGCTGCACCGTCCGCTCCATCGAAGTCTCTAACCGCAGCGGTTTCGCGCGCACGCTCGTGAACGACTCGAAAAATGAAACGCTCTCGGCCCTCGCCGAATTCTTCACCGACGTGACGCGCCCAAAAATCGTCCACGACCCCAAGACCTTCGCGCTCTTCGCAAATCCCGCAGACAGTTCAACGGCGCAGCTGCCCTTGACTGCCCTTCGCCACGCGACAAAGCTCTATTCCTATTTGCTGCGACCCACCACCGCAAATCACTCCTTCGCCGAAGTCGTTCTTCGCCATCTGAACGTAACTCTCTCCGGCGCGCCCGGCGAACACGCCGATTTCCTCACACGCCTCGCGCCCTTGATGCGTTCTGAAGTCGAAAGGGAAAACCTCACATCCGTTTACGAGAGAATTGACCTGCCCCTCGCCGCCGTCCTCGCGCGGATCGAACGCGCAGGCGTTTGCCTTCATCCAACCACGCTCAAAAAAATCTCCGCGACCCTGGAAGAGGAAATTGCCGGCTTTGAAAAGCGTATCTACGAACTCGCCGGCTTCGAATTCAACATCAATTCGCCCGTCCAGCTCGCCGAAGTTCTTTACGACAAGCTCAATCTCACTCTTCCTCGACGCACTCGCGGCAAGTCGCGTTCCACCGCCGCCGAAATCCTCGCCGAACTCGCCGGACTGCACGAACTGCCCAAGCTCGTCATCGAGTATCGCGAACTCGCAAAGCTAAAATTCACCTACGCCGACGTTCTCCACGAGCTGATCTCTCCCCACACCGGTCGCATCCACACGCAAATGAATCAAACGGGAACCGCCACGGGCCGCCTTAGCTCTTCGAATCCCAACCTGCAAAATATTCCCATTCGCACGAGCCTCGGCCGCGAAATCCGCGCCGCATTTGTCGCCGAGCCGGGCAACGTGCTCTTCTCGGCGGACTACTCGCAAATCGAGTTGCGCATCCTCGCCCACTTTTCGGAAGACCCTGTTCTCGTCGGGGCCTTCCAGCGCGGCGAGGATATCCACTCACGCACCGCTCAGGAAGTCTTCGGCGTCGCGCCGTTTGCGCAAACCGCCGAGCATCGCCGCGCCGCGAAAGTAATTAATTTCGGCATCATTTATGGCCTTTCGCCCTTTGGCCTTGCGCAGAATCTGCAAATCGATCAGAAGGAAGCCGCGAGATTCATCGCCGCGTATTTCGACCGTTATCGCGGAGTGAGGAAATACCTGGAGCAGCAGGTCGCCGAGACGCGCAAATCGGGAATCACACGCACTCTCTTCGGCCGGGTTCGCCAGATTCCCGAAATCAATTCACCGCAGCCCAATCTGCGCAATTTCGCCGAACGCACCGCCATGAACACTCCGTTGCAGGGCACCGCCGCCGATTTAATCAAACTCGCCATGATCGAGATCGATCGCCGCCTCGCGCACGAGAATTTTCGCTCGCGCATGATCCTTCAGGTTCATGACGAACTTCTCTTCGAAGGACCGCACGACGAGCTCGATCGCCTTGCGCCGCTCGTAAAGCGCGCCATGGAGCAGGTTCATTCTCTTCACGTTCCGCTTTTGGTCGATGTTAAAGCTGGGCCGAACTGGCGCGATATGAAACCCTTAACCACTGTTTCTGTAACTGACGGAAAATTCGACTGAATCCTTTTGCCAGCGGTCACATATATTGAATTTCAGTTTCGCGGATTTGGCTGACTTTTGCCCGTTTTATGCGGTTTACTGCGACAATTCCGTGACAGCCCTGACTATGCTCCTCGCTCAGTTGACTGAATTGATCGCTAGCCCTTCGCCGAGCGTGAGCTGGCTGAGTTGCTCCGGGCGCTACGCGAAGGCGCTCCACGCCCGGCCTTGCTTCTCGTTCTAGACTGTTGCTTCTCCGGAGGCATGGGTGCAAAGGCTTATAACGAGCACGCACCTTGCCTTGCTTCCGATGGCGGGATACTCCTCGAAAATATTTCCATGGAACGCCTATTTTCCCTTTTTGTCGGCGCAGAACAGCTGAAGAATGCGGGAATTAGGTGCTGCATCTTTGAAATTGCCAACCTCTTCACCCTGGAATCCTTCAAGGCTCCTGAATCCCCTCGAGGTACAAGAGTCGAGCATGCGAAAGGGGACAGCGGCGAACAGGTCAAATCGGGCGGGAGGGGCGACCCACTTTCTTGCGGCCAAGCCGCCCAAAGTTGTTTTGGGGGTCTTAATGCGATGAAATCAGCTTCAAGACAATTCGGAATGCGCGAGAGCCCAGCGTCCAAACGACGGCATGACTCGCGCCTTGCAGACCAGTCAGAAATAGCTCCGTATTCGCTAGCCCCAGAAAATGCCGACGAGAGTACCTTCTCGCAGTCCACACAATCCGTGCAAAGAGCGTGGCCTGAATTCCGCGATGCCGCGCACAGCGCGGCCACAGGTGAGGGGGGGTGCCACTGCACTCCTCAACGTTCATCAGGCAGCACAATTCCTTGCTGTATCTGGATCTACTCTATACGACTGGGTGTGGCAGCGCAGAATTCCATTCATCAAGATTGGCAGAGCACTTCGCTTCGATCTGTACGACCTCTCCGCATTCGTTACCGCCAACAGACATGCCTCTTGGCGACGACCTTCCAATGGGCATCAACGCCAGTCCTGTTACAATAGCCACGCGGCTGGCAAAAGGTAGAAAGGAACCCGCAGATGGGAATTTACAGAAGGGCGGAAAGTGGTGGATCGACTATTTCGACCGAGACCGGCGGAGGATTCAGGAGTCTTCTCACAGCTCCGCACGACGCGATTCTGAACAGCTCCTTGCGTTAAGAAGATCCGAGGTCTCGCGGGGTGTCTGCAGGCGCGTCCAGTCAAGATCACGCTCGGAGAATTCAGTGAGCGCTACGTGGAGCATGCGAAGATAAACAAACGATACTGGTTGCGAGATGAATAGATGTTGAGACCGCTTAAAGAATACAGCGGGTGCATTCCGCCAAAATTCAGCGAAAGTGTCACAGTTGGAAGTTGTAAGCTACAATTTTTCAGCAGGTTAAAGATGGAGGGGTGGGTGAGTGGTTGAAACCGGCGGTCTTGAAAACCGTTAGGCCTCAAAAGGGTCTCGTGGGTTCGAATCCCACCCCCTCCGCCA
>DASYZX010000013.1:0-115244 GCA_035945715.1 Candidatus Acidiferrales bacterium | reverse complement strand
CGTCGATTACCAGGACGTTAGGGTGGGTGTAAGTCTCCAGAGACTCCTGGAGGTGTCCCTTCTTGCTGGCATTGGAAAGATCCTCGATGAGTTCTGCGGCCGTGGTAAAGAGTGTCTCGAAGCCGTTTTGAATGGCACGGTATCCCGCCACGCGCTTTACATCATTCGCGATTGCTGGCGAAAGATGCGAGTCGTCCTGGCACGCCGGTTCGGCGGAAGCGTCATTCGACCTCTGACTTCGCTGCGTCTGAGAATGAGCACGAGTTTTTCGGGGTACGAGTAGTCTGGTTAAAGAATTCAGGCAACCAAGACTCGATAATCACGCGCATAGCGATTGCGGGCGCAGTGTCGGCAAAGGTGGTGGCGTTATTTTCCTGACGGCTTTTTCTTTCGGTGAGAAAACAACAGGTCAATTATCAGTTCGCAGAGTACTTGGAGAATGTCGCCGATTGGCCCCAAGTCCATGGCACAAGACTACTACTCGGCGAGAGGCTTGGGAATCGGCTGCGAATCACTTCAGCGAGGCATTCTGAGTACAGTCCGGATGACGCTATTTACCCGACCTCGACATCTGCGACACTTGGCTCAGTTTGTAGAGCGCCTCTTCAATGAAGGCTCGCTGGCGGCCACCATAGTTGCTCGACGTCCGCTGGAGCCGAATGGACCCACTTGCATCCACAATCCAGTGCTGCCCAAGCATAAATTGAGGCAGCACTCTTTCTACATAAGGCTTGCTGACTATCACCGGAAACGTGAAGCCCTGCTCCTTCATAAAGGCCGCAAGCTTTTCCCGATCTTCGTCCACACTCAGCGTTACGATCTGTACGTCTCGCCGATCCTCAATCTGGTTATACAGCGCTTGTATGTCCGGCAGATGCGGGCGGCACGGCGCGCACCATGAGGCCCATAGATAGACCACTGTCGATTTGCCCTCGAAATCCTTATTCGTCCACGTTCGGGAATCGAGACCAGTCAGGGTCATCTCGGGCAGCTTGTAGTCTAGAGCGAGCCAGGGCGAAAAGGGGATTCCGCTATTCCCTGTCGGCACTCCTGCCGGAAGCGCTGGAACCTGGGAGAATACCGTCCATCCGTCGTCGGTGCCGCCCAATTCTTTCCACAGTACCTCGGGTTCCTTTGCGCGCCGAGCGTACTCTCGGCGGTAATACGGGTTTGTAACAACCTTTTGGTAAAACGCGAGGGCATCCGCGCTCTTCCCTTCAGCCTGAGCGAGCTCGGCGGAAAGAGTGAAGTAGCGTGACTCGTAGTCCGGGAAAGCCTCGAACGGATCCTGGTCGAAATAGCGCTTGAAGTCGTCGTCCAGCCAACGTCGTATTCGCGAAATGGTGGCAGGCGCGTCGTCAAACTCCTTCAACTTGATTTGCGCGCTCGCAAGCGTGACCAGCGGCGCGAATATCTCGGCCGTAGAGTCCGCTTCATCAACCAGATCGGCCAGCGTGGGATTCTGCGGCAGCGCCGGAGGCGCTTGCGCGTCGTGCCGTTGGATTTCAGCAGAGACCAGCGTTTCCGCGTCTTTCAGGTTGACATCGGCCGCGACCCAGTCCTGAGCCGCCGACAAGGCCCAGGTGTGCGGAGGATTCAGCCGGATCAGATTCTCATCAACCTGCTTCCATAGCTCCGGCGAGTGGCTGTGTGTGGACAAGAGCGAATTCCGTCGCTCTACCCACGCCAGTTCGCTGTCCGGCCACTTCGCGACCCACTCGGCGGATACTTGGAACAGCGATTGCGCTCGTGCGTCGGAGTCGGTGGTTTGGTGTTCAGCGTTCCAGGTTTTGTACGCTTCGAAAACCGGATCGTTCTGGGCCTGGAGAGGCATACAGAAAGAGAAAAGCGACGACAGCGCAGCGAACAGTGATAGCGCAGCCTTCATAGAGCCTCCACTCAATGCGGCCCGAAGCGATCAGGGAAGCCGCTCATTTCCCTCCTACTCTTCTGCCGTGCGCTCTCTCGTATGCTTTCTACCGTGAGACGCCACCACTGGAGGAAAGAACGCGGCCGGAGACACAAGGAATCGCCGACTTAGATTTTCAATGTGGGTTCTGCTCAAGGGGCGGACGCCGCTCAAAATCTCCGATACAACGCTCTCGTGACCACCAAGAATATCGATCAGGTCTTTCTGCCGCAGTCCGTTGGCTTCCATCAACTCTCGAATAAGGTCCGTTGGCGACACATCGGCATCGGGATATTTTTCCCGTTCATACTGTTCGATGAGAACAGCCAAGAGGTTGGCGTATTGCCGCTGTTCGCCGGTGAGGTGACCATGCGTTTCAAATTCGAGGAGCGCCTTGCGATAGAGTCGGTTCTGCTCTTTGGAAGTGACCGGCGCGGGAGCCGCGAAATGAAGTTGATAGCGTTCAAGCATGGTGGTCATTTTGTATAATCCTCTCTGTCATAGTCCGCGTGACTCAGGATCTCTACCAAAGTGACTCTTTGGTCTGCATAGTTGACCACGGCGACCAGCCGAGCACGGTTGTGCGCGATATTGAAAATCACGTATGGGCCGACTAAATCGGCGTTGCCGAGGGTTTGCCGTATATCTGGAAAATGTCGCCATTGTGCTGCTGAGACCACGCGAATCCAGATTTGAAGCGACGCCTTCCAGTCAGGATGCGCTTTGCTCGCTTCGTCCACGGCCTCGCGTCCAATAATCTGCACAAAGTATCTTCGCATATTTGCGAAGTCGTGTCAAGGGTCAAAGATGCGCTTTGTCAACGCAAAGTAGAAATGTCCGGTCTTCCGCCAAGTGGTCTAAACGGGTCTAGGGGGCCTTGGCAGTTCTCGGTCTTTCAGTTAAATGGACCGTCGCTAGGCCCAAAAGATTCGCGCCATTCCCAACCGGTACCAATTGATTGCTGAGTTCCATAATCCGCCAACTCGTTACACGTGCCCATGGCGCAAAATACATTGTACCCTGTGACTTGCAGCGCCGCCTCAAAGGCATATACGGGAATACTCATCAACCCCATTTGTTTCAGGCCAATGCTGATGCTATACTTGTATAGCATGAAAAGAAGAAAGACGCGTATGCTGGCCATCCGTCTGCCACAATCCATCGAGAAACGCCTGGAGCGGCTTGCCCGGCGTACCGGGCGCACCAAGACTTATTATGCCCGTGAAGCCATCCTCGAACACTTGGAGGACCTCGAAGACCTCTATCTGGCCGAAGGTGCGCTGGAACGCATCCGCCGCGGAGAAGAGCGCACCATCCCGCTTAAAGACGCCCTGAAACGTCACGGCCTACAGCGTTGAACTAGCGGAGTCCGCAGACCGGGAACTTGCGAAACTTGACCGTCAGCACCAGAAAGGAATCCTGAATTTCCTTCACGAGCGCGTGTCGAAACTTGACGATCCACGTAGTCTCGGAGAAGCGTTGCACGGCTCTCGGCTGGGCGAGTTCTGGAAATACCGTGTGGGCGACTACCGGCTCATCTGCAAAATCGAAGACCACCGCTTAGTGGTGCTGGTCATCCGCGTGGGGCATCGCAAGGAGATCTACCGCTGAGCGCTGCACATCGAGGTAAAAATCGCCGACTCTTCCGCCCGGGTTAACCCTTCATCCAGTTGCACACTCCTATCCATACATAAGGCTTTTGTCATGAGAGCGACTTTTCGACACCCTGTCGCTCAACGGATGGGTCCGATCGTATCAGCCTGGGTCGTCGGCCCCGTCTGCCACTGACGCTAGTCGCGTCTATCCCTCGTTTGTGTTCCATTTGTTCCGGTTGGAATCCCGTGTGGGCTGCAACGCCGCTAAAACACAGACGTTAGAGTAACGTCTCTCGGTTCGACTCCCACACGCTTCCGCCAACTCCTTAATTCAAAAACCTTTGCGCCAAGGGTTCTGTTCCAATCGGAACATTTGATTGCATAACAAGGCGGCTCCTCGATCCCTTTCCAACGTCGCAGTTTGATTGTGCACCGTCGGGGAACTGTTGATCGGCGGTATGTCGAGGCGTCGGGCGATCAGCAGCCTGTCGGATGTCAGCTTGTGCTGGGGTCTGGAGAGCTTAGGAAATATATCAGGTTGACGGGCCGCAGCAGCGCAGGCGTTGGCTCGCCTGACCCAAGATAGTAAGATAAGGGTAATGTGGAGTATCTCTCCAAGCGACCCGTCCGAAGAAAGTCGTGATCCGAGACCCTCTACCGTTGAAGTCCCAACACTAGCTTTAACTATTTCGGTTGGGATGGGTATCTCGACTAGCGAAGCAGGAAGCTGCGCTCATTCCTTACCGGCTTTCATCTGCTTTCCTGAGAAGCAAACTGCGTCAAAGAACCCGCTTGATCGTGTTTTGGATGTTCAGGAGAGCTTGTCGATGTTGTGAACCCTACACGGGATAGACCGTGCGCGAGTCTGGTCCTGATGTTGAGGATATTCCATGGCATTCCCTGCACTACTTCTGCTCGACAAGCAAATCGCTGAAGAGGGCGCGACCGGGGCCCGATATTACGAACCCGACGTATCCCTCATCGTAGGTATCGTCTTGGACGGTCCTTAATTCTTGGCCATCAACAGAAATCCAGATTTGTTTGCCGACAGCTTCGGCGGAAAGCTCGGTTTCTGAAGACGACGGCCGACTGACGGTTGTCCAGGGGATGAGCTGCGCCTCTGTGTAGGAGTCGCCAAAGAAATCCCTTCTCACAAGTTCGACTGACAACTTGTCTTTGTTGCTGTCGCCATTGATAAGCAGCGCGTAGTATCCGCTGATATTCATACGAAACACCAGCCCCACGGCTGGGCCCGCATCATTTGAAAGATTGGTCTTTCCGTCATCGTGGATTTGTGTCATTGCAGCCTTGAGATCCACCGAGGCGCGAAAATCGTGCCACCACGGCCCATACGCTGCGAGGATGTTTTGGTGAAAGGCCGGCGCGCTCGTTGTCAAAGGAACGCCAGTCATGATGCCAGCGGAGGTCAGGTCTTGATCGGAGGAAGGGCGGTTATCCAATTCGTATCCGCCGGAAACGTAGTGAGAGTCTTTGTGTTCGGGCCACCCAGTGTGCGCATCGGAGAAATCCTCGCGGTAGATCATTCCGTTCGGGCCGTGAGTGAGCTCGGCTTCATACGGATGCTTATAAAGGGAGGGAGATACGGTGCAAGTGTCTGCGACGAAATGCACGGGTTGGTCCGGAGTGCCAGGTGAGTTCACAACCCGACTGCCCAAAACGTGCAGTCCTTTCCGGTCTAGCTTGACTTCAATTTTGCGGGGTCCTTTTTTTGCAGCCTTTTCAGGGTAGTAAGCAAGCGTGTATTCGGATCGCAGCATGTTGGAAACGGCCGTGAGAGCTTCGTTTAAGGTTCGTTCGGAATTCGGAATGAACGATTCGGCACCGGACTCTTTCATGAGGCGTTCAAAGACGACAACCGGATTGTCAATGTCGTGTCCGCTGATCAGGGTCAGCTTAGGTTGCGCGTGACCCTGAAAATGGAAGTCGGACCTGCTTTGCAGTCCGATCATGAAAAGCTGGGCGTGCGATGAACGCACGAGCTCGATCAATTCGTCAAGGGTCAGACGGCTGTGCTGGTCGACTCCGTCGCTGACAACGATTATGCCCTGACGCGGATTTTTGGAAGGGCGCAGATGGCAGAGCGCACTAGCGATGGCGTCGTAAAGAGCAGAGCCGCTGCTGGCAGCGGGAGCCAGCGAGACGTTCGACGGATTGAGGAGCTGCTCGGGGGTCAAATGCTCAAAGGGGCCCATCTGGTCGGTGAAGTCCATCGCAGAGATATCATCTCCGGGGCGGGCAATTCGCATGAATTGGCCAGCGATGGATTTGGCAGAGCCAAGCGCGCCGCCGGAGCCCATGGAATTGGAGGAATCCAACAGAACCACGAGGCTTACCGGACCGCTGCCGCTGTCGAAGAAAGCGATTTTCTGCGGCCTGCCATTTTCAAGAACGATGAAATCCTTTGCGGATAAGCCGGAAATGTCGTTGCCACGTGAGTCCTTCACTTGGACTTCCACTGGCTGGAGGTCGACTTCGATGTGCATTGTGGGAGGACGCAGCTGCGCTGCGGCAAGCCGGATGTTTGGGAGGAACAGGGAAAGAATCAATGAGCAAAAAGTCCAACCACGGCAAGAGAGGGCGCGGTTAATCTCCAATGTAACTGCCTCTGTGGTATCGAGGGTACGCTTCGGCGCGCATTGGCGTCAACAACCTGCTATCTCGGGCCGAGCCGTTTTCTCCAGTTGTACACTCCTATAGAACTCGCAAGACCGCCGTGTTGTGGGTCGAAACCAGCAGGTTTGGTACCAATTGGAACCAATTCCTTTTGCGGATGGGAGCCAGCGCCGTGACAACGCGGGACTTAGAATTTTCTTCCGCGAATTCGACTTCGACACGCTTCCGCCAACATTTTCCCCAAGGAGAATGAAATCGGAACTTGACTTCTTATAACTCTAGAGTTATAGTGTGTTTGTGGCCTGGGATATAGAAGCGACCGATGAATTTCAGGCGTGGTGGGCCGGGCTTTCAGATGCCGAACATGAGGCCATTACCGTGGGGATAGCGGTTCTTGAAGAAAAGGGGCCAGCGCTCGGAAGGCCGCGAGTTGATACCCTGGCAAAAGATTCGAAGCATCCGAAACATGAAGGAATTGCGGATTCAATGTGCGGGCAAACCGTACCGAATTTGTTTTGTGTTCGATCCGCGTCAAACCGGAATTCTTTTAATTGGCGGAATCAAGTCGGGTAAGAGCTGGACCCAGAAAATCGTCGCCGCCGCGGACAAGATTTACGACAGTTACTTGGCCGAACTGAAGAAGGAGGGGCTTCTCTAATGGCGCGAATCAAATTTAGCGAACTCGCAAAGCAGACCATGACGCCCGAATCCATCGCGCGGTCGCGAAAAACGGCAATAGAGGAAATCGCCGCGATGGAACTCTGCGAGCTGCGAAACGCCCTGAAAGTTACGCAAGTTGATCTCGCGGAGCGCATGAAAGTTTCTCAAGCCGCAATTTCAAAACTCGAAAAACGGAATCGGAATATCCACGTCGACCAGCTGCGGTCCATCGTCTCCGCGATGGGCGGAAACCTGATCATCCTCGCGGATTTCGAAGGCCGGAAAGTCGAACTCAGCCATATTGGCAAAGCAGGAGACTCCTACGTCAAGAAAGTGCGCCGGCACAAAACCTGAGTCACCTCCGGAGTCGTTTCCTCGGGCTGCGTAACTTTCCCATCGAATTCCTGCAGGCCCAACTCCTCTACGTCCTCGCGTAGCTCTTCTTTTTTCGCCGGTGGGATTTCATCGTCCTAAAACAGCAGCGTCCATCTTTCTCGCAGGTCGCGCGCGGCGGGTAACGCCCTTTCGTTGCAACGCCGCTAAAACACAGATGTTAGGGTAACGTCTTTCGGTTCGACTCCCACAGGCGTTCGCCAAATCGTAATTCCTTGGGGAAAGCAGTTCACGCAGGAGATCCCGATACTGACAAAAAAACAGCCGGGTCGTTCGGACCCGGCTGTTTCGAAAACAAACCAGCTGACTGAATTGCTTTCGTGCTAGGCCGCGAACCGGCGTGCAAAGCCGAACAGGCCAGCGGCGCCAGTCAAAAGCAACACAATCGTGCCCGGCTCCGGCGTCCCACCGGGGTTTTTGAACCCTGCGGTGCCGATATCCCGCCACTGCTCCGACTCGTTGCAGTTAGGGGGAGTATCGCTTGAGGAGTTGAGGCAGACCCCACCATCGCCGTTCACTTCGTCGAATCCACCCGTGTTCAGTACTTGGCCGGTGTCCGTGAGCACGAGAGTTTGTGTCGCGCCCCCGTCCACGTTCGGATCCGTGAAGGTAATTGTGACGACAGGCTGGAACCCGTTACCAGGAGCATTGGCGGAGCCATCGTCGCTGGTGTCGAAGTTGAACTCCCCTGTCTGACTCAGCACTTCATCGGTTCCGTCGGCGATAGTGAACGCGCCGCCGGTGTTCCAGATGGCAATAGGCGAACCGCCGTTGATGTTGACACTGACATTCGTGACGGTCATGGTCGCGCCCGTGTTGTTGATGATACGGATCGCGCCAGCGTCAAACGACTGTGCGCACGTTGCGCCGCTCGAGCCGTCAAACTGCGTTCCGCCGTTGCAGAAGTTGGACGGAAAGTCCGGATTGGGACGCAGATTGTCGGCGTACCCGACCTGAACCGTGACGGATCCCGCCCACGTTGCCGGAGGCAGAAGCGCGAGGCTCAGGAGGGCGGCAAAGAGCACAGCATAAATCGATCGTTTCATTATTTTCCCCCTAAGTTTTCGAGAAGGGCCGAAAAACGGAGCCGCACCACCGGGCCGAACACTAAGTGTGCCACCGAACAGAGCAATTGCATGGCCATCCGTGTTGGACGTCAGTATGGTCTAAGTCCTTACTTTTCAAGGAGAACACGTGCGTAGGTGCTAGCATCCGGAGCGAAGCGTCGCCGTGCTCACAAAAACTCTGCGGCTTGTATGCAACGGTTTTCATCTGAGCGTGCACGCGCGCCGGCCTTCACATCTAAATCCAAGGCGTTAATTTCTCCGTAACATTGGCCTGTGCTATCTTCACTTTCATGGCGCTTGTCGGACCGTTCTCGATAAACGGCACGTCATCCAAGGAGTAGGACGGGCACAGCAACCGAATGACACAGGAGGAAGTGAACTCATGGCACTCTCTGCTCGCAATAAGCTGCCCGGCAAGATCGAAGAATTGAAGTTTGGCGGCGTTATGGCGCACGTCGTCGTCCGCGTCGGGAGCAATCTGATTGAGAGCGTGATCACCAAAAGCAGCGCGGACGAAATGAAATTGAAAGTTGGCGACACGGTGACTGCCGTCATTAAATCCACCGAAGTAATGCTCGAAAAAGACTAGGCCATACTTTCGATGCGTCCGCGTTTTCTCCCAGCGATCCAGACCCGCTTCGCCGGCGCGCTTGGATTCGCGTCACTGTTGATAGCCTGCGTTCTGTGTTGTCCGCAGAACCTTTGTGCGCAAGCCACTTCTTCAGTTGCCTTGGGAATTGGCGGCAACGTAACAACTCCGCTGGCTCTTTCGCTTGCCGACTTGAAGAACATGCCCAATCGGCAAACCTTGAAGGTCGTGAATCCTCACTCCAAGAAAACCGAAGTCTACCAAGGCGTTTCGCTCGAAGACCTGCTGCTGAAGGCGGGAGTTCCGCATGGCGAGGCGTTGCGGGGCAGAGCAATGGCCAGTTATGTGTTGGCGGAAGCCGCCGACAATTATCGTGTCGTGTTCTCGCTGGCCGAGCTGGATTCGAGTTTCACGGACTCCCATGTGATTGTGGCGGACACGCTCGACGGTGCGGCGCTTGGGCCAAACGAGGGTCCGCTCAAGCTGGTTGCGCCACGCGACAAGCGCCCGGGGCGCTGGATCAGAATGCTCAAGTCTCTGACGGTCCGAGAAGCTGGGAACTAACCGAGTTCAAACAACTATTGTGTGCTCGATGACGCGAAGGGCGCGGGCGTCGGCGAAGCGAGCCCGTACCGCGAGCATTGACCGCTGGTATTCGTCGGCGCCTGCCCGCCCGCCGAGTAAGACTCGCTAAACTGAAGAGATGGGAGTGAAATTCTCAAGTCAATGGACACAGCATTTCCTTGAATGGTTTGATAGGTGCGCGAAAACGTGAAAAGGGAGTCGCTGGCCGCTACATGGAATGCCGAATCGTTATCTGAGCTGGAAGTTTCCCGAAAGTCACGCAATCCAGGATTCGAATCAGCAGCGTGCCATTCGCCGAGCGCCATGTCCGAATCCACATCCGCACCGTTTTCGTACTGATCAGACGAAACCCATCCGTCGGAAACTTCGTCGCCGTTTCCTGGAATCGCCACGACTGACACGCTGTAGCCCACTACCAGAAAACGGTCGGTTTGCGGGTCGAAACAAGCATACGCGTGTGGAACGTAAAGATTGAGCGTCAGCGTGCGATCCTTCGCTTGAATGAGCCGGTTGAAGGCGGTGCAGGAAGGGAGCGTGCAATTGACTTCATCGGACGGAACTGGCGGAGGGACTTGAGGCGTGGCCGGCGATCCTTGTGCAGGTTTCGGTGTTTGGTTCGTTTGCTGCTGCGTTGTCGCACGCTGTGCTTGCTTGGTGCGACGCGACGGCGTGCGACGAACGGGCCGTTGCGCGAATGCATTCGACGCGATCACGACTCCAGCGAGCAGCAACCCGCCGATTCTCACAACAAGCCTTTTTCGCACCTGCGCCTCTGACGTCCCATGTTCATGAATGCTTGGATGACGAAACCCACGAATTGTATCAGCGAATGGCTCTATTTCGATTGCCCGCCACCAAGCCAAGCGCGGTCACGGTATAATCGTCGTTCCTCACGAAGCTTGAAGATCGATGAACGTCATGTGGGAGCGCCAATGAATGCCGCAGTGATCGAATCGTTCGATGCGCCTCCGCGCTATGCCGCATTTGCTGACCCAGTCGCCAGCGACAGTGAAGTAGTTGTAAAAGTCACTGCGGTCGGCCTTCATCAAATTGTGAAATCGCTCGCGCGCGGACAGCATTATGGCAGCACAGCGGCGCTGCCGTTCATTCCCGGCGTTGATGGCGTGGGCCGTCTCGACGATGGGACGCGAGTCTTTTTCGGTTTTTCGCGAAGCCCATTCGGAACTTTTGCCGAGCGATGCGTTACCAAACACTTCCTGTGCTTTCCTGTGCCCACTGCGCTCGATGACGCGACTGTCGCGGCGATGATGAATCCGGGCATGTCTTCCTGGGCCGCTCTTACGGTCCGGATTCAGTTTGCCGCCGGAGAAAGCATTCTGATTCTCGGTGCCACTGGAGTCGCGGGACATCTCGCCGTGCAGGTCGCAAAGCGGTTGGGTGCGAAGCGAATCGTTGTCGCAGGTCGTAATCCCCGCGCATTGGAAGAGCTGCAAAGCCAAGGCGCCGACGCTGGCATTTCGCTTGAGCAGAGCAGGGAGGGCCTGGTGGCTTCTTTTCAGCGGGAATTCGCTGAAAACAAGATCGATGTCATTCTTGATTATTTGTGGGGTGCGCCTGCCGAAGCTCTGCTTGCCGCAATCTCACAAAAGGGATTGCAGCATGAATCAACGCGCATCCGCTACCTCGAAATCGGAAGCACTGCGGGCCCCACGATTTCGCTGCCGGGAGAAGTCCTGCGGAGTTCGGGTCTCGAGCTGTATGGCAGCGGCTTCGGGAGCGTACCAATCGAGAAGATTTTCCAGTCCCTAAGGGTATTTCTCGCCGAAGCGGCAAAGAAGCCATTCAATATGAAAACAAAATCCGCTCCGCTTTCCGACGTGGAAGCCTTCTGGAATGTCGACGAGCCGGGCACCCGCCTCGTGTTTTGTCCCTGATCCGGAACGGCAGGACTCTTCGACGATTAGCGGTAGGCAATCACGAAAATCCGCAGGAACGGAAACAAGATGTGTCCGTCTGGCCGCGGCTTGTACGCCGCTCGGATTCTTTCTGTATATTCCGCGATGAACCGTTCGCGATCCGCATCTTCACCAATCGCCGTCAGATAGGGACGCATTCCCGTCCCTTGGTACCACTCCACGACGGCTGCCGCGTTGGGCAACACGTGAAAATACTCCGTCTGCCACAGATCGATCCGTGAAGCCAGCGGCGCGAGCAGGTCGTAGTAAAACTCGTGATCCTGCGCGTGCCAGTTCCGCACACGGCCCGTTGGAAACCATTTCCGCCAGCCAATTGATGCCGCCATCTCCCGTAGCAATCGATGTGCCGGCCGGTCGAAAGCGCTCGGGATTTGAATAGCGAGCGCGCCTCCGGGCAAGACATGCCCGAAGAGCTGCGGAAAAAGTGAGGCGTGATCCGGCAGCCATTGCAGCGCAGCGTTGGAGAAAACCACATCGTACAGCTCGTTTTCTTTGTTTCCCGCACCCACGTTCTCTCGGGAACTTCCTGCGGCAGCTTCATACGCCGCATCAGCCGATCTTTCTGCGGTTTCATTCGGCGGCTTTCCCGCCGCCCACTTGGCAATGTCGCCCGTGATCCAGCGCCCGCGCGGATGCGCCTGGATCGCTGCGTTAATCATGGCTGTGTCGCTATCGAGCGCCGTGATTTCTGCTTCGGGGAACCGTTCTGCGAGGACCTGTGTACTGTTTCCTGGGCCGCAACCCAGATCAATCGCGGTGCCGACGTTGGGAAGGTTGATGTGCGCTGCTAAGTCGCGGCACGGCTGGGTGCGCTCGTCAGAGAATTTCAGGTATTGGTCGGGATTCCATCCTGCCATCGCAGCCGGATACTACTCCATTTTCGGAGCGAGCTTCAAAGGACGAGCAAGGTGCAGCCACGTCAGAAGCTTAAGCACTGGCCACGAGGGATCGAACTCGCCGCGATGGACGCTGAATCGCGCCGATGTCGGATATGCGTGATGGTTGTTGTGCCAACCCTCGCCGGCAGTCAGCAGCGCGATGAATCCCAGGTTCGTCGCGGTGTTGTCAAAATTCCGCTTGCCCAGTGCGTGATTGGCTCCGTTGATTACCGCGTTCAGAAAGATGTATGTGCCAGCTTGGACGACGAAAGCGATGCCACCCCACACGGGTCCGAGCAGCAGCATGAAAATTGCAATGCCGACCAGCACTCCGACGATTCCGAAGCCGAAAAGATGGCTGTCCCACCAGTCATTTCCGATGTCCGGCGCAAACGTCTTCAGCGTCTCGGGGTCTTTCGCTTCGCGGTTGTAGTAATACACATTGCCGAGCAAAATGCGCCACAGGCCCTCGAGCACAGGGCTATGCGGGTCGCCTTCCACGTCCGTGTGGCGATGGTGCTTGCGATGTACCGCGACCCATTCCTTCGTGTTGATTCCGGTCCACAGCCAAAGCTGCACGCGCATGGGAAACGCCACCGCGGGGTGCAAATAAACGCCGCGATGTGCCAGCGTGCGATGCAGATAAATGCTGGTTGAAAATGCGGAGAGTTGTACAACCACAACTACAGCAATGACAGCGTAGAGCAGGTGTAGCAGCAAGTGACCCCCAGACGGTGCGCTTCCTGAGCGACGGCCCGAACAACAAGCATAGGATGTCGCGCGCGCGCCGTCAAACGGTACATGAAAGAAAATTTCCAGAATCCTCTTCGGCAAGACCAAATTCGCCATTCCACACGGTGACTCTTTGTTCGCAGCAGCGATCTAATCGCATATGAGTTGCCCGTTTCCTTGCGCTACCATCGGCTGCCGAAATTGGGCGCAAAGACCTGGCCGGCACTGGAAATCAATTTAAGACAGGAGAATGCTTCGATGAAGATCGTAACGAGAATCAGCACCGTTTTGGCGTTGGTTGCATTCGTAGCAGCGCTGACGTTCCCGTTGGCCACTTCGGCCGAGCCCGGCCCCGCGCCGGCAAAATCGGCAATCACGTCCCCTGTTCCGCCGCCGCACCCGGAAATTGACGATGCGATGCGGTTGCTCAATCAGGCACAGGATCACTTGAACCACGCAGCTCACGATTTTGGCGGGCACCGCGTCAAGGCGATGGACCACATCAGCAAGGCGCTCGAAGAGCTCCGCGCCGCAAAAGAGTACGCCAATCATCACTAAACAGCAGCCTGGCGAGGAATCCAGATCAAATCAATAAATCGCTAGAGGCGCGCGGGATGACCTCCTGTGCGCCGCTGCTCTTTTGTAGGGAACGCAATTCGTTGGGATTGAAACCGCCGGTTATCGAGTCACGCCGGTCTTGGCCCTGGCGTCTGCCGCTGGCTTGGGGCTGCGGAGGCTTTTGACGATTTTCGCTGCAATTGCCGTGCTCACAGGACACGTCGTGTCGTTGATTCGGCACTCGGCCAGCGTCAACTGGCAGCCGCAGGTGCACATCTGCGCGTTCAAGCGCCGCAGCGCCGTTTTCCTTTGCGCCGCTGTCAGTCCTGCAAAACTCACGCCCGGCAGTTCTGACGCCTTGTCCGCATTCTTTAGGAAAATCTGGCCGGTATCCTTGAACGTTTCAATGTGCGCGTCCACCGGCATCCCAATCAAGTAGCGCGCCTGCATATCGTAATACTCCAGCGCATAGACTCCCACGTCCTTTTGCACGACGCGCCCGTCCCTGTTCACCAGAAATGAAGTCGGCAGCGCCGAAACTCCGCCGTACTCTTTCTCGAGCGCATCGGTGTACATGACCACCGGATAGTTGATGCCTGCCTTTTGCACGAATCTGGCGACCTGATCCCGCGGGCCGTCGTCCTCGGAGATTCCGATGATTTGTAGAGCACCCTTATACTTCGATTGCAATGCGATCATCTCCGGAATTTCCTCGCGGCATGGGCCACACCACGTTGCCCAGAAATTAATGATCATCGCCTTGCCCTTCAGTGCCGCGGTGGAAACCATTTCGCCCGCGAGATCCTTCATCGCAAACGGCGGAACCACTTCCGGATCTGCCGCGAAAGAAAGCGAAGTTGGCTTTGCGTTTTGATCGGCATCAGACTGCTGCGGACCGGCCGCATTCGGGTCAGCATGAACTGCCAATGGGGTGTTCATCCGGGTCTTTGCGCGCGCGGCATGATAAACCGCGCCCAGGCACACCAGGAGAATTGCCGCGCCTGCGGCAAACAGCCCCGACGTCGAATTGCGGAAACGCATCATCAAACTCCGCCCTCCCAGGACCCAATTATGAGGCCGGTCTGTAGTGAGTACAAGTGCAGGGCCTCATTTGGATTTGATTGTGCAACAAGGAGTTAGGCCGCGGAAAAACTAAAGCGGGACAGGAATTCCTGAAACGGTCCACTTTCGAGCAAGGCAGCCGGCACGCACTAAGCTAAGTACTTTATTTTCAGTGCCGTAGCGCAAATGACCTTTGGCAGGACGGTTGCATTCGCCCCGCATGGGCCGCTGATTCCGGTCAGCGGCCGCGGTGTGTGCGGTCCAGGACACAGCAATCAGCGCAGGTGAGACGCCAGGTATGAAAGTGGAAATCTAGGTGTCATGGAACCGGTGCATATCTCTCGCACCTTCTTGATTTAGTTCGTGTTGACGCGCCCCACCACCGGAATCTTCGCCATGCGCAGCACGTGCTCCACTTCCGTTTCCTTCAGCCGCGACGCGTCGTACTCGAACTCGAGCCAGTTCTTCTTCTCGTCCAAGCGGAATTTCTGCAGGCCGTAGGTGTTTGCGAAGAACGCGAGCGCCTTCAGCTGGTCCTGTCGCAGCGGCGCTTGCAGTTCGTAGGTCATCGTCATGAATGTCATGGCGGAATTATAGCAGAGACCGTCTTCGCAACGCCGCGCTTCTCCGCGGATTCGTCAGATCGGCGCTCGCCGCAGACGCAGGGCGTTCACGATCACTGACACCGAACTGAAGGTCATCGCCGCGCTGGCAATGATCGGACTAAGCAACAGCCCGAAAAACGGATAGAGAACCCCCGCGGCGATAGGCACGCCGATAGTGTTATACGCAAACGCAAAAAAGAGATTCTGCCGGATGTTCTGCATCGTTTTCCGGCTCAGCCGCCGCGCGCGCACGATTCCCCGCAAGTCTCCTCCCACGAGCGTAATTCCGGCAGACTCGATGGCCACATCCGTTCCTGCCCCCATGGCGATGCCCACATCGGCGGCAGCAAGTGCGGGGGCGTCATTAATGCCGTCGCCTGCCATAGCCACGCGCCTCCCTTGCGCTCTCAGTCTTTTTACGACTTCCTCTTTATGATCCGGCAGAACTTCGGCGATCACTTCATCAATGGCCAACGTCCGCGCCACCGCTTCCGCAGTCGCGCGTCTGTCGCCGGTCAGCATCACCACGCGCAGTCCTTCAGCACGAAGCTGCTGAATCGCCTCAGGCGTCGATGCCTTAATCGGATCCGCGATCGCAATAGTCCCTGCTTCGCGGCCGTCAACCGCAACATGCACGATGGTTTGGCCACTCCCATCGCTGTTCTCGAGATCGATCCCTATCTCGCGCATCAGCGCTCGATTTCCGAGCGCAGCGCTATGCCCTTCGACGCGCCCGCGAACCCCTTTTCCAGGGAACGCGCTGAACTCCCTCGCGCTTTCAACGCGCAAGTCCTTCTGTGCGGCTTCGGCGAGTATCGCGGCAGCGAACGGGTGTTCGCTTGGCTGCTCCAGGGCGGCCGCGAATCGCAACACGTCCACCGCGCTCCAGCCCGCGGCCGGCCAAATCCCGGCAACTTTCGGCTTTCCTTCCGTGAGCGTACCCGTCTTATCCAAAACGAGCGTATCGATGCTTTCCATGATCTCGAGCGCTTCGGCGTTTTTGGCCAGCACGCCTGCCGTTGCGCCGCGTCCTGTACCGACCATGATCGCCATCGGCGTCGCAAGGCCCAGCGCGCAAGGACACGCAATGATCAGGACTGCCACGGCATTTACTAGTCCGTGCGCCAGCCGAGGCGACGGTCCAACTGCCGCCCAGCAAATGAACGTGGACACCGCGACCAGAATTACTGCCGGAACGAAGTATCCGGATACTTTGTCGGCCAGTTGCTGAATCGGCGCGCGGCTGCGTTGCGCCTCGCTCACCATTTGCACGATCCGCGCAAGCAGCGTTTCGTCTCCGACGCGTTCGGCCCGCACCACAAGCGTACCCGTGGTATTCACTGTACCGCTCGTGACCTTGCTGCCTGCGCTCTTTTCCACGGGGATCGGTTCGCCCGTCACCATCGATTCGTCAACCGAGCTCATCCCGTCAAGCACCATGCCATCAACCGGAATTTTTTCACCTGGACGCACGCGCAAGCGGTCACCGCGTTGCACTGTCTCCAACGGAACGTCCCTCTCCTCGCCAAGTGTCTCTACGAGCCGCGCGGTCTTGGGCGCCAGCTGCAAGAGTGCACGAATCGCGCCGCCGGTTCGTTGCCGCGCGCGAAGCTCAAGCACTTGTCCGAGCAAAACCAGCGCTGTGATCGCCGCCGCGGCCTCGAAATAAACTGGCAATGCGCCCGACGCATCATGGAACTGCAGCGAAAAGAACCTGGGAGCCACCGTCGCAACGAAACTGTACAAATATGCGGTGCCTGTGCCCATGGCAATCAACGTGAACATGTTCAGACTGCGATTCCGGACCGACACCCATCCACGCTCGAAAAACGGCCACCCGCACCACAGCACGACCGGCGTCGCAAGCACCAGTTCGATCCACGCAGCGATCGCAGGCGAGAGGCGCGCGTGCGACATCCCCGCCGTCATCGCAAACACCAGCAGCGGCACGGTCAAGGCGACGCTTAGCCAAAACCTTCGCGTCATCGCCGCAAGTTCGGGATTTTCTTCTTCGTCCGCTTGCACCGCGCGAGTTTCGAGCGCCATCCCGCAAATCGGACATGCGCCCGGTTCGCTGCGAACAATTTCCGGGTGCATCGGGCAGGTATATTCAGTTTTTCGCATCGCGGTGATGGGGACGTGCGGCTCGAGCGCCATTCCGCATTTTGGGCATGGTCCCGGCTTCGAAGCGCGGACGTCTGCGTCCATCGGGCAAACGTAAACTTGCTCGGCAACGGTTTTAGGGCGCGAACTTTCCGCGCCTGCGTTCCGCGCTCCCATCGCCGCGATGGTAACGACGGCAGCATTTGCTGGACGCGCCACCAGGTATTTCTCCGGCTCATCTGCGAATTTCTTCGCGCAGCCTTCGCAACAGAAGTAATAAGTTTTGCCGAGGTATTCGCGCGTTGCTTGTGCCCTCGCCGTATCGATGCGCATTCCGCAAACCGGATCGATCGCAGAGTTCTTTTGCGTGCCTACTACCTCGTGGGAGTGGCTGTGAGGGTGCTGCTCAGCGCTCATTTGTTCGGCTTCAGTTGAAAGTGCAAATAAAAATTCACACCGAACGGATGTGCGCCGTAGAAAGGAACAATCGCTGCAGGAAGCGTATAGGTCGAAAAATTCGCGCCGATCCCCGTCGCGATCGGCGCCCAAAGTGGAAAATAACGCGTGTATCCGAGCGTATATTCGCCTATGCGAAACGTCGCGGTCCCCCCGCTATTCAGCAATTGCTGCTCGACGGCGGGTTGCGTCGCAAACAAATCATCCTTATCGACCAGTTCCCACCGGCCGGTGAAAAAATTCACCTGTCGAAACGGAATCACTGACTCCGCCAACAGCGCATTCGTTCCCGCGCCTGTCGCGGTATCATGGTTTCTGCCGAACACGAAGCTCGTTGACCACTCGGCTCCCTCAAGCGGCCGCGAATACTCCACCGACACTGTCGTACGCACCACGTCTCCCGGCTCAAGCGCCTCCGGATGCGTCAGCCGCCCAGTCGAAACCTGCGCCGCCCAATTCTCTGTCGGGAGAATCGACAATCGGGTCGACCACGAATCCATCGCGCCCGCGCCAATGTTCCAGCGATTCTCGTTCGGTTCGCCGCCATGGAATCCGCTGGCCTCCCAGCGCAGGATTTTGTATTTCAGCCCAACCGTTGCCACTTCGTAGGAAATGTGCGTCGAATCCTCCCAGTGATGTCCAATCGGCGCTTGCGGGATTTCCTCCGCCGAAGCGCGATGCGGATACGCAACTGGTCCCAGCGCAGGATCGCCCACCGGCGCAAAATACGCCTCTAAAGTCGCACCCTGGCCAACTGTCCGCGCGTAATGCACGCCGGCTCCCATCACAAGATTGTGCGGGTGCTGCCCATCCACGATCGGCTTTCCAAAGGCCGTCTCGCCCGTCTGGAACAGCAGCGGATATTCTCTTTCCGTAATCGTCGCGGGCTCCAGACTGAGCATCAACTCAAACTGAAACACCCCGCGTCCAATCGAGTGCTCCGCCGCACCCATGAAATCGTTTGTCGAGTAAAGTTTGTCGGCACCGCGCGGCCCAGATTGCTGGATGCCGGTGACAAACGCGTCCGCCATGAAATTCAAAGTCCAATTGCCGCGCATCGTCATGCGCATCGGCATCGCGGCCGACGCGGGATTCACGCTCGTACCGGAAGCTTCCTGCATCAGCAATCCTGCGGCAGGCGACATCGGCCCTGGCATATTCATGCCCTTCATTTGCGCCATGTTCATGGTTTGAGGCGGGTGTGGCCCTTGATTCGCCAGCCGTGTTGCGCACAGCACCGCGCACCGCGCCGCGCTCGTATTCTGCGAAAAACAAATCCGCTCCGCATGCGCCAACGGTGCAAGCAAAACGCTCGCTGTGGCAATCACAAACGCGCCCACGCGAACGCTCCCCAGCAATTTGCGTGAATGACTCATCGTAAACGCTCCGAGCGCCGCTGCTCTTGCGTTGCGGCCATGACGTTAATTTGCGGCGAGCACGGAATCAAGGTACGCGATCATCTGCGAACTGTCCCAGTCCTGTTCGCCGATGATTTTTCGCGCGATGCGTCCTTGCCTGTCGATGATGTAGGTCTCCGGGTACATACTCGTTCCATAATCCAGCCCGATCTGCGAAAGCCGTCCTTGCTCGACCGGGTCGCGATAGGTCGGAAAAATCACGCCGTGGTCCTTCAAGAACTGCTCATAGGCGGTCGGATCGGTGTCCGCGCTAATCCCCAGCACAACTCCGCCGCGCGGTGCGATCCGTTGTTGCAGTTGATTGAGCGAAGGAGTTTCGTCAACGCACGGCGGGCACCACGACGCCCAGAAGTTCAGCACCACCACTTTGCCGCGCAGGTCTGCAAGCGAACTGTTTTTCCCGTCCAGTTGGAAGGAAAAGGACTTCGCCATCGACCCTGCCGGGCTCGCCATTCCTTGCTTGTAACTTGGACTGGCGAACAGCACCAGCAATCCCGCCACGGCTCCGAGCGTCACTCCCGTGAACACTTTCCGTTTCATAGCGTCACAAAGCGAGCTTTCATTCTATGATATATTCCGTCGCAGTGCACGGCCACCCGCTTGCCGACTCCTTCGCAACTCTCAACGTTGAACTGAGCCATGAGCGCACAGACCTCAGCCATCGTTCCTGCGCGCAACGAAGAAAACAACATCGAGTCCGCCGTTCGCGGTCTCGCCGCCCAGCCCGAAGTTAGTGAAATCATTGTCGTCGACGACCAATCCACCGACGGTACGCCCACAATCCTCGCGCAGCTCGCCGCGGAGATCCCACGTCTAAAGGTCCTGCGATGCGACGCCCTGCCAGCGGGTTGGGTCGGCAAAAATCACGCTCTTTGGATTGGCGCCCAGGCCGCCTCCGGCGATTGGCTGCTATTCACTGATGCTGACACCGTCCTTCTTCCCAACGCTGCGCATCATGCAATCGACGACTCCCTGTGCTTCGGTGCCGCCCTCGTTTCCTATTCTCCCGAGCAGGTCACGCAAACGTTTTTCGAACGCGCGCTGATCCCGTTCATCTATTGCCGCCTCGCGCGCAAATTCGATTTCGCCCGGGTGAGCGATCCTTCGTCGCCCGACGCTGCTGCCAACGGCCAGTTCATTTTGGTTCGCCGCGACGCCTACGAAAAAATTGGCGGCCATAGCGCCGTCGCGGCCACGGTGCTCGAAGACGTGGCTCTGGCCCGCCGTTTCAAGCAAGCCGGTTTTCGCTTGCACTTCGCGTCCGGCGACGGAATTGCCCGCACACGCATGTATCGCAGCTTCGGCGCGATGTGGCAGGGCTGGACAAAGAATCTCGACGCGCTCCTCGGCGGCACGTTCGCCAACGCCGGGCGCGAAATCGCCGTCACTTTTCCGTGGTTGTTCCTGGTCCTTCTTATCACCGGGACTTGCGCACCCGGCCGGTTCCGCGCCTGGTTTCTGGCTGGGGCAGCGGTTGCGCTGGCCCTTCGCCACGCCTGGTACGCCCACGAATTAAGAGCGAATCGTTATTCGATGCATTTCATCATATATTATGGATTGGCAGCGCCCTTATACGCCGTGATGATTGTGGCGTCTGCCTGGAAACACCGCGGCGGTAAGATCGCTTGGAAGGGCAGGGAATACACGGCTTCCGGCAAGTAACGGGCGGAGAATTGGCGCCATCCAGCTATGATCAAATTAACTCGAAAACTCGAATTCTCCGCTGCGCACTTCTATCACAACCCGAAATTCTCCGCCGAGGAGAACCGTGGCATCTTCGGCAAATGCAATAATCCGCACGGCCACGGCCACAACTACGTTCTGGAGGTCACCGTCGCGGGCGAGCCCCATCCGGAAACCGGAATGATTCTGGACCTGAACGAGCTCAAGGAAATTCTCGACCGCGAAGTGACCGCGCGCTTCGATCATCGCCACTTGAATCACGACGTTCCCGAGCTGGCCGGCAAAATTCCAACCTGCGAAGAACTCGTCGCCGCGCTGTGGCGAATACTGGAGTCAAAGATCGGCCCCAAAATCCATCGCGGACACCTCGATCATCTGCGTCTGTACGAGTCGCCGGATCTTTTCGTCGATTGCTCGAGGAACGGCCAATGAAACTCTCGCTCACACGCCGTTATTCGTTCCCTGCGTCGCACCGTTTATTTCGCGCTGATTGGAGCGACGCAGAAAATCACCGCGTTTTCGGCAAGTGCGCCAATCCGCACGGCCACGGACACAACTATGCGCTCGAGGTCACCGTCACTGGGCCGGTCGATCCCGCTACAGGCATGATTGCAAATTTGACCGACATCGATTCCTTCGTTCGCGCCCGCGTCCTCGATGATTTTGATCACGCGAACCTCAACGAACAAATCCCGGAGTTTCGCGACACAATTCCTACAACCGAAAACCTTTGCCGGGTGATATTCAGCCGCTTAAACGGCTTCCGCCGCGCCCGCATCGAACGCGTACGCATCGAAGAGACTGCGAAGAACAGCTTCGAATACGTCGCGGAGACCGCGCCTTCGCGCGCAACGGCCGAGTACGAATTCCAGGAGGAGCGTCACTAAAATGAGCAACGCCGCGGAAACAAAGACCATTCGCCTCGCCGAACCTGGCGAAACTGAAAGCATCGCTGACCTCATCCGCCGCATGATTGTCATGCTTGGCGAAGATCCCAGCCGTGAAGGCCTCCGCAAAACCCCTGAGCGTTTTGAAAAGGCCCTCCGGTTTCTCACGAGCGGCTATCGTCAGGATGCGGAAACCATCCTCAACGGCGCCACCTTCACCGTCTGCTACGACGAAATGGTGGTCGTAAAAGACATCGAGGTTTACAGTCTCTGCGAACACCATCTCCTGCCATTCTTCGGCAAGTGTCACGTCGCTTACATTCCGTCGAAGAAAGTGATCGGCCTCAGCAAAGTGGCCCGGCTCGTCAACATGTACGCCCGCCGCATGCAGATTCAGGAGCGCCTCACGAATCAAATCGCCAAAGCCATCGAACAAAAGCTGAGTCCTCAGGGCGTCGGTGTGATTATCGAGGCCCGTCATCTCTGCATGGTGATGCGCGGCGTCGAAAAACAGCAGTCTTCCGCCGTCACCAGCGCGATGCTTGGCGCATTCCGCGAGAACAAACAAACTCGCGACGAATTCCTCGCGCTGGTTAACGGAAGACATAACTGAATTTCTCTGCGAGGCTGTTCCGCGCGCCTCGACGAGACCGAATATGCCTGTCGTTTCCGTCACTCGCCTCCGCGTCCGCTCCTGGCGCTTTCTACCGGGATTTGCATGGTTTGCCTTCCGCTCAGGGCGCGAGGCTTCAAACGCCGACGGCAACATCGCCGCCCAAGTGATGAACGATCGCCACCGGACGTTTTGGACGGCCACGATCTGGGCCACCGAAGCCGCGATGAAGAACTTCATGCTCGCGGGCGCTCATCGCGAAGCGATGCATAAGCTGCTCGATTGGTGCGACGAAGCGGCCCTCGTTCGTTGGACTCAGGAGGGCAGCGAGCTCCCCACTTGGCCGGAAGCGCATCACCGTTTGCAGACCGAAGGCCGTCGCTCAAAAGTCGACCATCCCTCCGCCGCGCACGTTGCTTACCAAGTTCCTACGCCGCATTCCCGCCGCACCGTTCGCCTTAAGTGAGGCGCGTTATTTTCACTGATGAGTAACTTCGGGCCTGCGGCCCCTGCCCCGAAACGCTTGTTTCAAGAAATATTCCTATTGCCTAGACATCACTCTATGCTAGTCTTCTTAAGACACCAGAAGAGACAAGCGTAGAGCAGGGTGTGACGATTCAGGAGGGAATGAGTTGAGCGAGGCCAAAATAGGCGTTATCGAGCAGTTCCGCCGCGCCGAAAAAGATACTGGTTCGCCGGAAGTCCAAATCGCGTTGCTCAGTGAACGCATCAACTATTTGACCACTCACCTCAAAGCCCACGTCAAAGATCATTCTTCGCGGCGAGGCCTCATCATGATGGTGAACCGCCGCCGCAGGCTTTTGGAGTACCTGACCCGCCGTGACCCGGATCGGTACCGCGAGATTGTTGACAGACTCAGTTTGCGCAAGTAATACGGCTTTTCAATCCAGCAGTTTCAAGCCCACCCGGAGTTTTCCCTATGCATCGTATCGCTTCGCAGGGTTCGGTGAGCGCTGGTGTGCGCAGACTCATCGCGCTAGATAGGTTCACGCAGAGTGCTTGCTGGCCCGCTGCCTCTTCTTGAAAAAGTCGCGGGAATGTCCCCGCAATCAAACTAGAAAGGCGCTCCGGCGCGGCCGGAGTGCAAAGGATGAAGTGAATGTCACATCAGACAACTGTTGAAATCGGCGGACGCCAGATGAGTTTTGAGACGGGCAAAATGGCCCGTCAAGCCCACGGCGCTGTGGTAATTCGTTATGGCGACACAGTCGTTCTCTCGACTGCTTGCATGGATAACAAAGCCACGGAAAAAGACTTTCTCCCGCTCACTGTAGACTACAAGGAATACACCTATGCCGCAGGCAAGATTCCCGGCGGATTTTTCAAGCGCGAGGGCCGTCCAACCGAGCGCGAAATTCTCGTTTCGCGCCTCATTGACCGCCCGCTGCGCCCGCTGTTCCCCGAAGGCTGGGCCACGGAAACGCAAATTGTAAGTTTGGTTCTCTCGGCCGACAGCGAAAATGATCCCGACGTCTTGGGCGTCACGGGAGCTTCGGCCGCACTGTTTTGCTCCGCCATTCCCTTCGACAAGCCCATTGCCGCGGTCCGCGTCGGCTTGCTCGAAGGCCGCCTGATCGTCAATCCGACCGTCGCCGAACAGAAGACCAGCCTGCTGAATATCGTCGTCGCCGGCTCGGAACGGGCCATCGTCATGGTCGAGGCTGGGGCTCTGGAAGTTTCTGAAGAAACCGTCGCCGACGCTCTGGTCTTCGGCCACGAGCAAATCAAGAAAATCATCGGCGCGATTCGCGAATTGCACGCGCTGGTCAAGCCGAAGAAGGTCGAAGTCAAGCCTCCCGCGTTTGACGAGTCGCTCGCCAAGAAGATCGAGTCGAAATACGGCGAGCGCTTGCATGACGCGCTCGACACCGCCAAGTACGAGAAACTCGAAAGCTACGGCCGCATCGCTGCCATCGAAAAGGAGATTCTCGCGGAAATTCCCGAAGACGACGAAGAGAAACAGAAGCTTGCGGCTCGCGCCTTCGAGCGCCTCCGCGAACGCCTTTTCCGCGACGACATGATCAAGAACCGTCGCCGTCCCGACGCTCGCGCTTTCGACCAGATTCGTCAGATTACTTGTGAGACGAATCTGCTTCCGCGCGTCCATGGCTCCGCGCTTTTCACGCGCGGCGAAACGCAGTCTCTCGCCACCGCGACGCTCGGCACCAAAGACGACATGCAGCGCCTCGACCTGCTCTTTGAGCAGGACGTTTTCAAGCGCTTCATGCTCCATTACAACTTCCCGCCGTTCTCCGTCGGCGAAGTGAAAATGATGCGCGGCCCGGGCCGCCGCGAAGTCGGCCACGGCGCTCTTGCCGAACGCGCTCTCGCGAGCCTTATCCCCGCGGAAGCCGAATTCCCGTACGCGATTCGTGTCGTTTCCGACATTCTCGAATCCAACGGCTCTTCTTCGATGGCTTCGGTCTGCGGCGGCTGTCTCGCTCTGATGGACGCTGGAGTACCGATCAAGGCTCCCTGCGCCGGAATCGCCATGGGTCTGGTCGTTGAGGGCAACGATTACGCCATTCTCACCGACATCGCGGGAGCCGAGGATCACTATGGCGACATGGACTTCAAAGTCGCCGGCACCCGCGAAGGAATCACCGCCCTCCAGATGGACATCAAAGTCTCTGGCGTGAGCGTTGCGATGATGCGTGAAGCCCTCGCGCAGGCCAAGAAAGCTCGCTTCGAAATCCTCGACAAAATGCAGACCGCCATGCCGAGCGTCCGTTCGGAAATTTCCGAATACGCTCCGCATTTGTCCATCTTGAATATCCCGACGGACAAAATCCGCGACCTCATCGGTCCCGGCGGAAAGAACATCCGCTCCATCACCGAATCCACCGGCTCCAAAATTGACGTCAGCGACGACGGCACCGTTCACATCTTCGCCGTCAACGGTAAGGCCGCCGACGAAGCTCTGCGCCGCGTGCGTGAAGTCACCGCCACAGCCGAGGTCGGCAAAACCTATCTCGGCAAGGTCGTTCGCATCGCAGAGTTCGGTGCCTTCGTCGAACTTTTCCCCGGCACCGACGGCCTTCTTCACATCAGCGAAATCGCCGAGCAACGCATTCGCTCCGTTCGCGACGCGCTTAAGGAAGGCGATCAGGTGATGGTGAAAGTTCTGGCCATCGAGGGCAACAAAATCAAGCTCAGCCGCAAAGCTCTGCTGCGCGAGGCTCGCGAGAAGCAGAAGCCCGCGCAGGCTGCTGCGGCGGGCCAGAGTTCCGCGGCGGGTTCGGCTGATGACAACGAAGAGCGCGTGGTCTGAACGCCCTGCCCTTTGCTCTTGGAGCGGGCTTTTGCCCTGAGCGGTTTGCGAATGGCCGCTTGGCGCGTCGTGGTGCACACAACAGAGGGAGGCGCTTCCGCCTCCCCTTCTCATTTCACTCAGCTGGTTGCCGCTGATTAGAACTGGTAAATCAGCGCCAGTTCCATCACGCGCGGATTCGTCAGCGTCGAGCTGTAGTTTCCGAATGTGCTGGCCGAATCCCATTCATCCTGCATCGAGAACGCGTCGAACCGGTTCGTGTTCAGCACGTTGAACACGCTCCAGCGCGCCTCCAGAGACTGCCTTTCCGTCTTCGGAATGCGCCACTGCTTCTGCAGGTTCCCGTCGAAGCCGAAGAAACCGTCGCCGCGGATGGGATTGCGCGCCCCGCTTTCCCCGGGGAACGCATACGCGAAGCCATTCGCCGCAGCGGAGGGATTTTTGAAGATGTTCGGCACGCCTGTCGCGGTCGATTCTGTCCCGGTGGCGACCGGAGCGCCTGTTAAATCCGACCAGCCCATTTCGTCCCAATTCGTCGGCCAGACGTAACCCTGGAACACGCTCACGGGGAAGCCGGTGGTCCAGCGTATGGTTCCCGAAAGCTGCCAGCCGCCGATCAGGGCGTTCTCCCAGCCATTGACGCCCCCGCCGAACCGCTGTCCCTGTCCGAAAGGCAACTGCGCCACCCAGTAGCCATTAATCTGGTGCCGCAGGTCGAAATCGCTCGAGCCATACATCTGCTGCGGCGACCAGGGATTGATGATGCTGTCAGTGAGATAATGGACTCCGCGCTCGGACTCCGAGGCGATGTCGTTCGAGTGCGAGTAGGTGTAATTCGCGCCGAACAGCAGGCCATGAGACATTTGCTTGTGCAGGCTCACTTGCAAAGAGTGGTAGTTGGACCAGCCCATCGATCGCCAGTCCCAAAGCGACGAATACTGGCCATCGAAGAAGCTATTCAAGCCGCTCACAGGCTGCGTCGGAAACCCCGCAACATCGAGGAGATACAGTCCCGAAGTCTCGTTGTAAAGATCGCCGCATCCCGGCCCAAACACGTCGTAGACGGCTTGAATCAGGTCCGTCGTGCTTCCACCGGTTGAGCAGAGGGTGTAGGACCCCTTCGAAGCCAGCATATCCTGCCAATACGCTGCCGTTGGACCTATGGCTGCATCGACGCCGCTCTCCGGGACGTTGTTCCGCCACATGGTCGAGAGCTGCTTGGCAGCCGTGAAGTAGTCAATCTTCGATGTCGGATCCACGAGATCCATTGGCGTAGCCACATCGTCGTAAGCGAGCAGGCGATGTCCGAGATGGCCCACATAGGCCACATCGAGCGTCATGTTGCCGGGCAACTGCCGTTCGACAGACAAGTCCATGGCGTAGGAATAAGGGGTCTTCATGGACTGGTCAATTCCGTCAGCAATGGCCTCGATGCCCTGCGGATACACGACAGGGAAATTCGAGGCGGGCGCCGGAATCATCACCGTATTTCCGCAATTGTCGGTTGTCGGAATCGCGTTCATGCTGGTGACGCGCGGAGCGCACTGAATCGTCTCAGTCGCCGCTGGATTCGAGAGCGTCGTCGCGAGACCGAATTCGCCACTGGCGCTGTAGTGCGTTGCGAGTTCCGGCCCAAAATTGTCGTAGTACATCCCGAAGCCCCCGCGAATCACCGTTTTATCGTTACCTGTGAGGTGTTCCAGAAAGCCGCCGCTGGCCTCCGGAGTCCACGCAAAGCCGATCCGCGGCGCAAAGTTCTTAGTCTGACGGTTATACAGCCCCGGCCTGCCATAGGATGAGCCGGACGGCTCGAACGCGATAGGCTGGCCGCCATTGACCTCGGTTTCGGGGATGCCTTTGGCCATGTCCATGGCGCGTTCGTTGAACCAGGTGCCCATATCTACCGAAGGCGAGACCTGCTGGCCGGTCGTTTCTGTCATGGGGGTCATCAGTTGATAATTCAAACCATAAGTGACGGAGAGGTTGCGGCGCGCTTGCCAGGTATCCTCGAAAAACAGATTGTAGTCGTCGACCGCCCAGTGGCGATAAACAGCGTCGCCCTGGTTGAGCGGCGTGGCGGCCGTCAGGCTGGTCACCTTGTAGTTGTAGACCGCATCCACCTCGCTGGCCATTCCAATCAAGCCCGCCAGGGGGAAGTCATACGAGTGGTTGAAATTCGCCGCTACCGCCGGATAGCAAGGGCCGCCGCTCGAGCACCCAAAGTCCGGGTTGAACGAATCATTCTTATTCGCAAAGCCGCCTTGGAAAGTCCAATCCGCATTCGTCAATGCATCGCTGAAGGATCCCTGCGTGCTCCACGTATTCAGGCGCGAGAGCAAAAAGTTCAGCCCGAACTGGAAATTATGCGAGCCTTTGAAAATTCCGCTCCCGATGTCCTTCATCCAACTGACTGTATCGGCGAAGTTGTGAACCGGCGCGGTGTCGCCATTCGAATAGTTCACGCCTTGATCGAGATCGCGCACAAAGACCCACGGTAAATTGGAATTGCCGTTGGAGCCGAAGCTATCGCGTGTCAAGCCGTAACGGAAGCTATTGACTAGGTGTGGCCCAAAAACGCCGGTGTATCCCGCCACGAAGCCCTTGGCTAAATCCTTCGACGTCGCTTCCGGGATTTGGCCGGGAAGGAATGGAGCGCCGGCGTCGCTGTCATCAATGCCCTCACCACGGAAGAACAGCGTGTGGTTGCCATTCTCGGTGAGCTTGTAGTCGAGCCGGCCAATGTACCAATTGTCTTTATTCATCGTCGGCGCAGCGAAACGATAGCCCGCGAAGTTTGGCGCGTCTCCATAGTTCACGTCGTTCGGCTCCGGAAACGTATTGAAATATTGCAACATCACCGGGCTGGGGCCGACGCCCAATGGGTCCATTTGCGCCAATTGCGTGGCGTTCAGCGCGTACATGCCTGCCGGAATCGCATAGCTATTGCCGCTGATTCCGGCCACGTTCATGCCGGCGCACTGGCTTGGCGTTGCGCAGCCGTACTGGATGATTCCATCGCGTAATGTCGCGCTCGGAATTGCTCTTTCCACGCTCTGGCCCACCGATTGTCTATGCCCTTCGTAGTTGAAGAAGAAAAAGAAACGATTCTTCAAGATCGGCCCGCCGACGGTCCCGCCGTAGTTGTTCCAGACCAGATGCTCAGGAATATTCGGGGTGCCGGAAGCGGCTTCTGACGACTTCAGGAAATAGTCGTTCGCTTCGCCCAGCGTGTTGCGATTGAATTCATAAAGCGAACCGTGGAACTGGTTCGTGCCACCCTTTGTGACCATGGAGATCTGTGCACCTGCCGAGCGGCCCTCGGTTGCGCCGTAATTCGACGTGGTAACTCGAAATTCCTCCACGGAAAAAGGCGTGGTCGGCAGAATTCCGTTGAACGCATAGCCCGCAAACTCGTTGTTGTCGCTGACGCCGTCGAGGGTGATGTTGTTCTGGTCGCCGCGCTCACCATTGACGGCGCCCGCGCGTGTGTCATAGCTGTCGGTCAGGATTTTGTCGCCGTTGTACTCGACACCGGACTGCAGGCTTAACAGCAAAACCGTGTTCTCCTGCGTGATGGGCAGATTCTCGATGGCGCTTGTGCCCATGGTCTGGCCCATTGTGGCGTTTGTCTGGTTGAGCAGCGGCGCTTGCCCTTTCACTTCCACCGTCTGCGTGGTCGCGCCAATTTTCAGTGCCACGTTCACCGTCGCGGGTAAGTTCACCTGTAACAAAACGCCGGATTGCGCATAGGTCTCAAATCCGTTCGCTTCGACTTTCAGGTCATAACTGCCCGGCAATACGGCGGCGAAAGTGTACGCGCCGGTTCCATTGCTCGTTGTCTGGCGCGGCACGTTGGTCGCCGCGTTCGTGAGCGTCACCTTCGCGTTCGGCACCGCTGCTCCTGAGGAGTCGGTCACCGTCCCGCGCAGCGAAGTCGTCGCCTGTCCCCATGCCTTCGGCCCCAGGAGAGCCAAGCACGCTGCGGCTACCATTACAAACGCACCCATCCCAATTTTCCGGCCCATTTAATTCCTCCACTCGCCTTTCGCTCGAGTTAATCGGTTCACAATTTTGTACCGGTCGGCGCGGTACGTTGACTTCACGTACTCCGCCGGTCTTCCTTCGTGCAGATAACAAATTCGCGTAAACAGAAACACGGGGCTGCCCTTCGGCACGCCCAGCAGCCGCCCTTCCGCCGCGCTCGCCAGCCCTGCCTCCACCGTTTCGTCCGCCAGCACAATCTGGATCCCGTACTGTTCCGCGAGGGCCCGGTACAGCGATGTCCGGGGATCAAACTTTTGCGGCATGTCGGGGCACAAGCGCAAAGGGACGCGGCTCCATTCAATGCCCATCGGAGAAGCATTCGCCAATCGCAAACGCCGCAGGCTGATCACTTTTTCGCCGCGCGCTAAATGCAGCGCTCGAGCCGCCTCGTTGTCCGCCTCCGCAATGTTGAACGCCAGCGGCTTGGTTCGCGGCCGCCATCCGCGCTTTCGCATCTCTTCGGTAAACGAGAGAACTTGGCGGAAGTCCTTCTCCAGCTTCATGCCCGAAACAAATGTTCCTTTTCCACGCAGGCTGTATGCAACGCCCAAATCGCACAGCGACTTGATCGCCTGCCGCGCCGTCATCCGGCTCACGCCCAGCTGCGAGGAAATTTCTTCTTCCGAAGGAACAAGGTCACCGGATTTGAGCGCGCCGGAGCGCAATCCTTCGAGCAAACTTCTGCGGATCTGATAGTAGAGCGGAACCACACTATGGCGGTCGAGTGCTTCTAGGATCACTTGCCCCACACCCCAAACCTGTCTATACAACTAGCCTAGCTAAGTAAACCCGACTCGCCCAATTGTCAAGCTCCATTTAAAAAAAAACCGAATGGCCTGGCCGATCCGGCCAACTCGGGGTCATTTTGATTGTGGAAAAAAGACCGTCTGGCCTGTTCTGGCACTGCTAGGTGAAGAAAAGGAGAAGAGAATTACGGTTCAGCCGGCCCGCTCGATGCGCGCCCCGAGCGCCTTCAACTTATTTTCGATGCGTTCGTATCCGCGATCGATGTGATACACGCGATCCACAATGGTCGTGTTTTCCGCAACCAGCCCCGCAAGCACGAGCGATGCGCTCGCGCGCAAATCCGACGCAATAATTGTGGTGCCGCTCAATTTTGTGGGGCCGTGCACGATTGCTTGCCGGCCGTTGACTTCGATGTTCGCGCCCATGCGAATGATTTCGCTCGCGTGCATGAAACGGTTTTCGAAAATCGTTTCCGTAATCACAGAATCGCCGTCCGCTTGAGTCGCCAGCGCCATGTACTGTGCCTGCATGTCCGTCGCGAACGCAGGATACTCTTCGGTTGTGACGTCAGCGGCGCGCAATTCTCGGGGAGCGCGAACACGCAAACTGGTTTTGCTTTCCTCGGTGATTTCCGCGCCACATTCTGCGAGCTTGTCGATGATTGCAGAGAGGTGCAGCGGTTCGCATTCGGTGAGCAGAACATTTCCGTGCGTGATTGCTCCCGCAACTAGAAACGTGCCGGCTTCGATTCGGTCGGGAATCACGGCGTGTTTCGCACCGTGCAATGTGTCGACGCCGCGCACTCGAATCGTGGAAGTCCCCGCGCCTTCAATCTTCGCTCCCATTTTTGCAAGCAGATCCGCCAAGTCGGTGACTTCCGGCTCGCGCGCTGCGTTTGTGAGAACGGTTTCGCCTTCCGCAAGCGTCGCAGCCATCAAAATATTTTCAGTGCCGGTCACCGTGATTTTGTCGAAATGAATTTCCGCGCCGTGCAGCCGCTCCGCGCGCGCTTCCACGTAACCGTGTTCGGTAGTCATTTTCGCGCCCATTGTTTCCAGCGCCTGAATATGCAAGTCAATCGGCCGCGCGCCAATCGCACAGCCGCCGGGAAGGGAAACGCGCGCGTAACCGAATCGCGCAACAAGCGGGCCGAGCGTGAGCACCGAAGCGCGCATCGTTTTTACAAGTTCGTACGGCGCTTCGGCGTGCGAAATGTCCTCCGTCTGAATACTCATCGCCGAAGGCGGAACATCCTGCGCGACAACATGCGCTTTCATGTGCGCAAGCAGTTTCGCCATGGTGATGATGTCGCGGACGCGCGGAATATTGTCGAGCTCGACTTTTCCCGAAGTTAGCAGCGCCGCGGCCATGATGGGCAACGCGGCATTTTTTGCACCGCTGATGCGCACGGTGCCTTCGAGCGGCCGTCCGCCTTGAATACTGAACTTATCCACGCACGCCCCTTCGCTTTCTATTCATCCTTCGTTCACGGCCGCCGCCGGAGTTCCGCAGAGCCTTGCGAACATCTCCCTCGTGCCGAGCGAGCGCATTCCGCGCCGCCTGCATGGTGACGCCGGATTTCAGCATGACGAGAGCAAGGCGCAGGTCTCCTTCCGCTTCGCTTAAGATGCGCTGCGCGGTCGCCGGGTCTGCGCCAGTAGCTTCTCCGAGATTTCGCACCGCCCGGCGGCACAATTTCTCATTCGATTTGGCGACGCCGATCATCCAGTTGTCATAAATGTAGCCGAGCCGTGTCATCGTTGCGGTGGAAATCATGTTCAGCACCATTTTTTGTGCGGTGCCGGATTTCATTCGTGTAGAACCGGCGATGACTTCGCGGCCGGTGACTGGCGTGATGGTGATGTTCGCGATGCGCGAAACCAGTGTCTTGCGATTCGTCGTGAGCGCAATGGTATACGCGCCATGCAAACGCGCGAATTTTAGCGCGCCCAAAACGTAGGGAGTCGAACCGCTCGCGGCAAGACCGACCACAGCATCGCCCGCACGCAGTCCACGCGCGTGCAAGTCCTGCGCGCCATTTTCCGGATGATCTTCCGCGCCTTCAATGGAGGAAGTGAGCGCGCGATTGCCGCCTGCAATGATTCCTTGAACGAGAGTCCGATGCACTCCGAACGTGGGCGGAACTTCGGATGCATCGAGAACGCCCAGACGGCCGCTGGTACCCGCTCCGATGTAGAAGAGGCGGCCGCCTTTACGCAGGCGCGCGACAATTTCGTCAACCGCGCGCGCGATGATCGGGATTTCGCGGCGCACCGCATGCGCGACCACGGCGTCTTCGCGGTTGATGACGCGAAGAATCTCGCGCGTGGATTTCTGGTCGAGATTGCGCGACCGCGGATTGCGCTGCTCGGTTGCGACTGGATTCTTCGTTCGCATGACTCCGAGAGATTATAGCTGCACTGCGGAACGAATCGCGGAGTCGTCAAGCACGAAGGTGCGAAGAATGTACGGTTACCGCGTGTTGCCGGTTGCAAGGCCGAGGCCCTGGAGAATTGCATCGTGCAACGCCGGGCGGACGGCGCGGATTTTGTCGTTGGCGGCGGAGGGATTCACGCGATTGGTGAGGAGAATCACAAAGAAATCCTTTTGCGGATCGATCCAGATGGATGTGCCGGTGAAACCAATATGGCCATATGTCTGCGGAGAAAAATAATGGCCGCTGGATGAATCGCCGGTGGGCACGTCCCAACCGAGCGTGCGTGCGGAATCCCCGACGGCAACGCGTTCGGTGAATTGCGAAACGATGGCGCGCGGCAAAATGCGATTCTGCGCGTAGATGCCGCCATTCAGCATCATTTGTGCGAAGGCGGCAATGTCGCCGGCGGTGCTGAAAAGTCCCGCGTGGCCGGCGACGCCGCCGAGTGCGAAGGCATTGGAGTCGTCCACTTCGCCTTGCAGTTGGCGCTTGCGATACTCCGTGTCGTTTTGCGTGGGCGCAATGCGCGCGCGGAGAGCGCGCGGCGGCTTGAAAAAAGAATCTTCCATGCCGAGCGGCTCGAGAATATTCTCGCGCGCGTACCGATCCAGTGTCATGCCAGAGAGACGTTCGACGATGTCGCCAAGAATAATGAAACCAAGATCGGAGTATTCGATTTTCGTTCCCGGCGCGGAAGCGAGGGGCTCGGAATACAAAAGCTTGCGCAAACCGGAGGGATTCGTCGCGCTCTTGAAGAATTCGCGGTGCGCGGGAAGGCCTGAAGTGTGGAGAAGAAGTTCTCGAATCGTGATTTTGCGCAGCCAATCCGGATTTGCGCTGCTTCCAGATTGCGGCAAATAGCGGGAAATGGGCGCGTCCAGATCAATTTGATTGTCCGCAGCGAGCAGCATGATGGCCGTCCCCGTGACGATGGGCTTAGTGAGCGAGGCTAGATCGTAAATTGTATGGGAGTTCACGGCCGCGGATTTTGCCCCGTAACTGAAGTGTCCAAACGGATGCAGGACGAGTTGACGGTGCAATCCGACGGCAAGAACGCCGCCGGGGAATGCTTCATCGCTGACGGCGCGATCCAAGATTGCGAATGCCGGTTTCAATCCTGCAGAGAGCGCATCGGGAGCTGGCGCGAGCACCATCGGGTTTGCGGCGACGCGCAAGCCGTCGCCGAGTTTCGCGACTCCGGGGACGCTCACCGGAAGCTGGCCAGCGATTGCTGTTTGCCCGAAAAGCGCGCGGGCTATCGCGAGTTGCACGACGTCCTGCGTGCCAAAGGCGGCGAGCCACGTCTTCGCGTTTGGAAATTGAGCGACGAGGTACGGGCTGCCGAGTGAGGCGACAATCGTTGGTTTTGGGGCGGCGATGAGAGCCTTGAGCAGCGCGATTTCTTCTGGCGGCAGCCCAACGGTTCCTTTGCGGTCCGCGACGCGAACATAAACCGCGGCGATGGCAACATCGTAGGTATCGGGCGGAGGCAACTGCACCGAATTCACTTTGGTGAAATTCGCGTCGACGCGGATTGTTTGAGTGAAAGCGGCGCGGCTGCGCAATTCGTTTTCGAGGAGCGCGCCGGGATACGGATCGGGGTCGCCGGAGATGACGACGAGCAAGAGGCGCTGAGGCTTCGAGGCGTCGAGCGGAAGAATCTTTGCGTTGTCACGAATGAGCGTGATTCCGCGGCCTGCGATGTCCTGCGCTTCGTTCTTGAATTTTGGTGAGCCGAAGACGGTGTTTAGGCGATCCAAATCCACGAGGCGATGCTGTTCGAGATTGAGCTGTGCTTTCGCGCGCAAGACGCGGCGCACAGCGTCATTCACTTTCGCGATGGGCAATTCGCCCGATTCGACGGCCTCTTTCATGGCGAGAATCGCAGCTTCGGGATTCGGCGGAATCAAAAGCACGTCGATGCCTGCGTTGATGGCGCGGACGGCGACGTTCGGCGGCGAATCGATTTGCGTGACGCCGGCCATGTCGAGCGCGTCGGTGATTTCAATTCCGTCGAAGCCCATTTTTTTGCGGAGAAGATCGGTGAGAATGCGCGGCGACAGAGTCGCGGGAATGTTTTTGTCGGGCTCGAGTGCGGGTACCACGAGATGGCCCGACATGACGGCGCCAACGCCAGCAGAAATCGCGGCGCGGAAAGGAACGAGCTCGACGTGGTTCAGTTCGGCGAGATCACCAGGAACGACGGGAACGGAAATGTGCGAATCGGAGTTGACATCGCCGTGGCCGGGAAAATGTTTTGCGGTGGCGAGAGCGCCGTTTTGCTGGACGCCGCGAATGAACTGCGCGACAAACTCGGAGACGCGTGCGGGATCCTCGCCGAAAGAGCGCGTGTTGATGATGGGATTATCGGGATTGTCGTTTACGTCGGCATCCGGCCCGAAAATCCAATTGAGTCCTGCGGCGCGCGCCTCGATGGCGGTGATTTTTCCGGCGGTGTAGGCGTCGCGCGGATCGCCGGTGGCGGCGACGGCCATCGCGGAGGGGAGGGAAGTTCCGTCGGCGAGGCGCATTGCGGTTCCGTTTTCAAAATCGGCGGCGACGAGGAGAGGGATTTTTGCGGCACGCTGGAGCTCGTTGGAGAGAGCGGCGGTGGGATAAACCTGGCTGCGTTCGACGCCCGTGGGCGTACGTTGCGCCTGCAAAATGAGGCCGCCGATGTGGCCTTCTTTCACTTCGCGGAGAAGCGCACGGAAATCGGGATCTTCGGTGGAAGTGAAGCGGCCCCAGTAGTAGACCATCACCATCTGGCCGAGTTTTTCCTGGAGCGACATTTTGGCGAGCGTCTCTTGCGCCCATTTGTCCGTGGCTTGCGTGCGCGGGCGCGTGGCGCGTTTCGCTTTTTGTGCTCTTGCGGCAGGAGTCATAAGAAACAATAGCGTGAAAATGAGTATGCAACGCTCACGCATCGGCCGGCAAAACATTTTCGCGAGGGTATTCCAGAGTTGACGCGTTCATTTCGCGGCTGTATATAGCACAGGGCTTTATGACGCACAACAAACGGCGTTCTCGCGCGTTTCCTGCAGCAATCGTCGCAGTTGTCCTCTCCATTTTGCTTGGCGGATCACTGAGCAGCGCGCAAAGACGCAGCGCTGGCACCGAACAGAAGCCGCCTGCCGTGCAACTGTCTGTGCTCGATTCGATCATGGAAGCGGCGGTCGCGCAGGACGAGATTCCGGGCGGCGTCGTGCTTGTGAGCCATCGCGGACAGGTGATTTATCGCAAGGCGTTTGGCGAACGCGCGCTCATTCCGCATCGCGAGAAGATGACCGTGGACACGATTTTCGATTTGGCGTCGCTGACGAAACTGTTTGCGACCACGCCTTCGATTATGCGGCTGCTGGAAGAAGGTAAAATCCGGCTGAATGATCCGCTGGTGAAGTACATGCCGGAATTTGCGTCGAACGGAAAGGATCAGATCACGATTCGGATGCTGCTGACGCACACGTCGGGACTGGCGCCGGATCCGCCGCTCTCTGCCGCGCTTGCGGGTGAAGAGGCGCTGATGCAGGAAATCGACAATGAGACGCTGTTGGCGCCGCCGGGCGATCGGTTCATTTACAGCGACACGAATTTCATCTTGCTGGGCGAATTGGTGAAGCGAATCACGGGCCAGCGGCTCGACCAGTACGCTGAAGAGAATTTTTATCGGCCGATGCGTATGAGGCACACGAGATTTTTGCCGCCGTCCGCGTGGATTCCGGAAATTGCGCCGACGGAGGAAGTGGATTTGCCTCCGGGCGCAAAGGCAGGATCGGGGCTTGGGCACGTGTTGCGCGGCGTGGTGCACGATCCGCGTTCGCGAGCGATTGGGGGAGTGGCGGGGCACGCGGGGCTTTTTTCGGATGTGGACGACATGACGGTTTTTTGCCAGATGATGCTCGACGGCGGACGCGTTGGCGCGGACGGCGTGACACGGCGGATTTTCTCGGCGGCGACGGTACGCAAAATGACGACGCCGCAGACTCCGCCGTGGAGTCCGAACATTCGCGGGCTGGGCTGGGACCTTGACACGGCGTATTCGGCGCCGCGCGGGGATTTGTTTCCGCTGGGTTCGTACGGGCACACGGGATTCACGGGCACTTCGGTGTGGATCGACCCGGCGAGTGAGACATTCGTGATTTTGCTGACGAACGCGGTGCATCCGTACCAGCGTCCGGCAATTTCGAGCTTGCGCTCGAAAGTTGCGACGGCGGTTGCGGCAGCGCTGAATGGGGGAGACACGCAGGGATTCACGTCGAAGGTGGAGCGCAGTATTTACGCGGAGCGGCCGTACGGGCTCGAAGGAATTTATCACCGCACAGATGAAACGCTCGCGGGAATTGACGTGCTGGAGGAGGAAAACTTCGCGCCGCTGCAGGGAAAAACGGTTGGGCTGATTACAAATCAAACGGGAGTGGACCGCCAAGGGCGGCGGACGACTGACGTGCTGGCGCATGCGCCGGGCGTGAAGCTCGCGGCGGTTTTCAGTCCGGAGCATGGAATTCTTGGGAAGGAAGACGCCAACGTTGCGTCCAGCAAGGATGCGTCGACGGGAGTGCCAATTTACAGTTTATATGGAGAGACGCGGCGGCCCACGGATGAAATGCTGCGCGGGCTGGACGCGCTGGTTTACGACATTCAAGACGCGGGCGTGCGCTTTTACACGTACACGACAACGATGGAGTATGCGATGGAAGCGGCGGCGCATCATCACATCGCATTTTTCGTGCTGGACCGGCCGGATCCGTTGAACGGAATCACGATGGAAGGACCGATGCTCGATGCGGATAAGCTGAGTTTCGTCGCGCCGTTTCCCGAGCCGGTGCGCTACGCAATGACGCTTGGCGAGCTGGCGCAAATGTTCAACGCGGAAAACAAAATCGGCGCCGACCTGCACGTGATTGAAATGAAGGACTGGCATCGCGAAGATCCGTTCGAGGCGACGGGGCTCGCGTGGAGCGCTCCATCGCCGAATCTGCGGTCGCTCAATGCCGCGCTGCTTTATCCGGGGATTGAAATTCTGCAGGCGGGCGGAGTTTCGGTGGGACGCGGGACGGACACGCCGTTCGAACTTTTCGGCGCGCCGTGGATTCAGGCAGGGCAGCTCGCAGCGGAACTGAATCGCGACTTTGTTCCGGGTGTGCGATTTGTTCCGACAAACTTCACTCCGAATTCGGCGCTTTACAGCGGGCAATTGTGCGAGGGAATTGCGCTGGTGATTACGGACCGCGCGTCGCTGAACTCGATGCTCATGGGGCTGGAAATTGCGGCCGCGCTGAATACGCTCTACCCCGGTCATTTTTCATTGGACAAAATGATTGAGCTGGTGGGAAACGCAGATACCATTGCGAAATTGAAATCCGGCGAATCGCCGATGCGAATTGTTTGGGATTGGCAGGCGGACCTCGATAATTTCCGCAAGATGCGTGCAAAGTATTTGATCTATTCCGAGTAGTCGTTTTCCTCCCGGCGAATGGCGCAAAAACCAAAAGCGTGGCTCTCGTGGAGCAGCGGCAAAGACAGCGCGTGGTCGCTGCAGGTGATGCGCCAGCGCGGCGACGTGGAAATCGCGGCGCTGCTGACGACGGTGAATCTGAAATATCAGCGCGTGGCGATGCATGCGGTGCGCGAATCGGTTCTGGACGCGCAAGCAACTGCCGTTGGGCTTCCTTTGGTCAAAGTTTCCATTCCTTCGCCGTGCCCGAATGAAGTGTACGAGCGCGCGATGGCGGATGCCATGGCACGAGCGCGCGCGGTGGGAGTCACACACATGGCCTTTGGCGATTTATTCCTGGATGATATTCGCCAGTATCGAGAGGAGAATCTTGTGAAGTACGGTATGACGCCGCTCTTTCCGCTCTGGCTTAAGGACACCCGTGAATTGGCGCACGAAATGATTGGATCAGGGCTGCGCGCGTATCTCACGTGCGTTGATCCCAGGAAACTTGACGCCAAATTTGCGGGGCGCGCGTTTGACGAGGAGCTTCTTGCGGATTTGCCTGCGCAGGTCGATCCGTGCGGAGAAAACGGTGAGTTTCACACATGCGTGGTCGCGGGACCGATGCTCGCTTCGCCGATTGACCTGAGCGTTGGAGAGATTGTCGAGCGCGACGGCTTCGTGTTTGCGGACTTGATCCCGCGACTCGCTACCGCGCGCTGACCTTGCGTTGCGGTTCGCGCGCAGGCAAACTCGCATCGTGCGCATTGCCTCGCTTCTACCATCCGCAACGGAAATTCTTTACGCGCTGGGACTCGGCGATTCCGTTGTGGGCATCACGCACGAATGCGATTTTCCGCCGGAGGCAGCGAAGAAGCCGCCGCTGATTCGTCCTCGCGTCAATCCTTCGGCTGCGCCCGCGGAGTTGGACCGACAAGTGCGCGAGCTGATGTCGCGTGGAGAAAGCATTTATGCGGTGGATGACGCGCTGCTGCGTTCGCTTGCACCGGATCTGATCATCACGCAGGATTTGTGCCATGTGTGCGCGGCGTCTCGGGATGACCTGGGCACGGCCCTTGCGCGGATGCAGAGTCCGCCGGACGTTTTGTCGCTCTGTCCGCAGACGCTTGCGGGAGTTTGGGACGACATTCGCGAGATCGGCAAAGTCACCCGCCGATTGGCTGAAGCGGACGGACTGGCAACTGAACTTGCGCGGCGTGTTGCGAAGATCGAAGTGCTCGTCGACAATGCAGCTTCGCGGCCGCGTGTTGCGTGCCTTGAATGGCTCGATCCGATTTACATTGGCGGACATTGGGTTCCGGAGATGGTTGCGTGCGCGGGGGGAGTGGATCTTTTCGGAAATCCCGGCGCGCCTTCTTTTCGCGTTACGCCGCAGCAAGTCATCGACGCGCGGCCGGAAGTTATCGTGGTGATGCAATGCGGATACGGCGTCGAGCGCAACCGCGAAGAGTATCGCCGCGCAAATTACCCGGCGGACTGGAAGGATTCGCCGGCGGTGCGGTCGAAGCGCGTGTTCGCGGTTGATGCGAACAGCTATTTTTCAAGGTCAGGTCCGCGACTGGCCGACGGAGTCGCAGTTCTCGCGCATCTGTTTCATCCTGAGCTGGCGATTCCAGCTGTTCCGGCGAAAGCGTTCGGCGTTATCGACGCAAACTAACGAACTTGTTCGGTGGCGGCGCGTTTGCGCCAGCGTGCGTAGAAGATGAGGCCGATAAGCATCACCACGATGCCCATCAGAGAGCGGCCAGGGCGCTGCATGAGGGAATTCACCGTCAACGCGAGCGCGCCAAGAATGAAAAGAAAGGGCAGCACAGGATAGCCCCAGGTTTTGTATGGCCGGGGCATGTTTGGTTCTTTGTAACGCAGCACAATCAAGCCAGCGGTTTGGGCAGCGTAGAAAATCCACACCAAAAACACGTAGAGGTAGGAGAGATCGTCGAATGTTCCGCTCAGTGCGAGCGCGGACGCGAGGATTCCCTGGAACACGAGCGCGTTGGCGGGAGTGCGAAAGCGCGGATGCACGCCGCGAACGACGCGAAAGAAGAGGCCGTCGCGCGCCATAGCGTAGTCGACGCGCGCATTGGTGAGAATGGATGAGTTAAGCGTGCCGAGCGCGCAAATCATCATGATGATCGTGAGCCAGGTGGCGGAACTCGCTCCGGTGGCACGTGCGACGACGTCGGATGCGATGTGTGGCGATGCAGCCGCCTGTGAAAACGGCAGCACGTAGAAGCAAGCGACGCTCATGGCTATGAAAATGGCGGCCACAGCCATCACTCCGGCGATCAGAGAAAGCGGAATGTTGCGTTCGGGATTCTTGATTTCGGAACCAACGAATGTGAGATTGATCCAGCCGTCATAGGCCCAGAGCGCGCTGGCGACAGCGGTCATGAGCCCGGCGGTGAGCCCGAGGTGGCCCATTGAGGACACGGCAGAGGCCGAGCGGAAATTCGCGACGGTGCCTTTGCCAAATAGGAATCCGATGAAGATGATGGCGACGACCGCGGCGATCTTGATGATCGTCAGCACCACCTGCACGCGGCCGCCGAGGCGCACGCCGAAATAGTTGACGAATGTGATGAGCGCGATGGCGACCACAGCGAGGGGTTGCGCCCAGGTGAAGGCGAAAGTGCTGGGAGCATGGGTGAAAAGGGAATTGAAATGGAAGACATGCAGCGGCGTCGCGATCATGGGGAACAGAAAACTCGCGAACTGCAGAAGTCCCGCGGCGATGGTGGCGATGGACGTGGGCGCGCCGATGATGGAATACGTCCAACCAAACACGAAGCCCCAGACGGGGCCGTAGGCGCGATTCATGTATGCGTATGTGCCGCCCGCTTCGGGTATGGCTGCGCCGAGTTCCGCCGCGCTCAGAGCACCGAGCAGAGACAGCACTCCACCGATGATCCAGGCGAGGGTCACCAAGCCCACGGTGCCCGCGGCTTGGGCCATCGAGCCGGGTTTGATGAAAATTCCCGTGCCGACCATGGTGCCCACAACAATTGCGGCAGCGGCCCACGGACCCAGTCCGCGAATCAATTCCGGCGATTTTTGATTTGTTGTATTCACGGGGAAACGGCAATCGGCGGGTTTGCGCTGGGCGTTCCGGTCATGCTGACGAGCGAGCCGATGACAAAAGTGATGATCGTGCCCGCGAGGACGTACCATGTCCACGCGAGCGGCGTGAGAAAGTGTATCGCAGTCACTCCGGCGAGTCCTGCGACCATACCGGCGATGGCTCCGCGCCCGGTAGCGCGCCGATTCCAAATGACCAGGAGAAAAGCTCCCAGCAAGCTGCCATACGTGATTGAAGCAATCGTCAAGCCTGCCACCAGGACCGGCCCCCAGTGAATCATGCCAAATGTTCCGAGCAGTATGCCCCAGAAAATTGTCCATTGACGCGAACGACGCACCTGCTGGCTGGCGTCGGCTTCTACGGTGGCGCCACGCGCGCGCGAAAAATCAATCATGCTGGAGGACGCGAGGGAATTCAGCGAGCCGCTGGCGTTGGACATGGCCACGGCGAAAATTGCGGCGAGCACGATGCCGGCAAGCACGGCCGGCATTTGCGTGACGATGAATTCCGGGAAGAGGCGGTCGGGGTCGTGTTCGGGCACCGGAAACGGAATGTGCTGGCGATACACATAGAGCATGACGCCGATCACGAGGAACAGCACGAATTGAAAGAAAATAATCACACCGCTCGCGAGGAGCGCTTTCTTGCTGTCGCGTTCCGAGCGCGCGGCGAGCAGGCGTTGCACCATGGTTTGATCCGTGCCGTGGCTGGCCATGGTCAGGAAGGTGCCCCCGATGACGCCGGACCAGAATGTGTAGCTTTGCGTGAGGCTGAAGTGAAAATCGAAGACGCGAAGTTTACCTCCGGCTGCGGCGGCTGCGCGGGTGACGCCAGCCCATCCCAATGGAATTCTGTGCAGCAGCAGGAAGAATGCGGCGAGAGAGCCGGCGATGTACAAAAAGAATTGCATGACATCGGTCCAGATGACGGCGCGCATGCCGCCTTCGAACGTGTAGATGAGGGTCAGCAGTGTGATGACCGCGACGGACAGGCGATCGTCGAATCCGAGCGCCACGCTGACGACTTTGCCGATGGCCGCGAAGCGAACGCCTTCGGCCAGGGCTCGCGTGACCACAAAGATGCTGGCGGCGGCGGATTTCGTGCGCGCGCCGAATCTTTTCTCGAGCAGTTGGTAGGCGGTAAAAAACTCGCCGCGAAAGTACTGCGGGATTAGAATGATGCAGAGGATGACGCGGGCGACGAGGTAGCCAATGACCAGTTGCAGGAAGGCCATATTCGTCGCATAGGCGATGCCCGGCGTGCTGATGATGGTCAGCGTGGAGGTCTCCGTGGCGACGATGGAACAGGCCAGCGCCCACCACGGCGCCGAGCGTCCTCCCAGGAAATAATCGCGGAGGGTCTGTTGTTTGCGGCCATAACGCAGGCCGAAAAGCGTGACGCCGACGAGGTAGAGCACGATAATGGCGAGGTCAACGATGCCGATGCGCATTCGGTTCGATCCGCAGAAATCGCGCGATGCTATCCGCGATGCTCGAATGGTGTCAACAATTCGTGGTGATGCTCAACAGTTTTTTCCGGAGTTTTCTGTGCTGCCATTGTGGGGAGCGATTTCGACATGAGCCTCTTTCTCGGATTTGACGCGGGCGGGACGAAAACGGATTGCACGCTCATTGATGGAGCGGGGCGTTTGCTGGCGGAGTCGCGCGGCGGCGGCGCGAATCCGATGCGCGCGGGCTTTGCGAAAGCCTGCGATGTGCTGGGCGAAACGGCGCAACGAGCCCTTGCCGACGCCGGACGCGACGCCGAACACATTCGCGGGATCTGTGCAGGAATCGCGGGCGCGGGACGCCCCAGGGTCGCGCGGCGGATGAAGTCATATTTCACGCATGCGTTTCCGCACGCCGAGGTGCGCGTGATCACGGATATCGAGCTGGCCGTCAGTGCGGCGAGCGAAGAAGGGCCGGCGGTCGTGATTATTGCCGGGACAGGCTCAGCGGTTGGAGGACGGAATTCTGAGGGGAAAGTGGCGCGCGCGGGCGGCTGGGGGCCGTGGATTGGCGACGACGGCAGCGCTTATGACGTTGGCAGGCGCGCGGTGAAGGCCGCCATGGCTGCACGCGATGGCGTGGGGCCAGCGACGCTGCTGGGCGAAAAAATTCTGCTGGCGCAAGAGACGCACGACTGGGAAGTGGTTCGCGGGCGCATCGCGAAGCGTCCCGACAATGTGTTCCCGCCGATTTTCCCTTTGGTGACGGCCGCGGCGGTCGCGGGAGATATTGTGTCGCAGGAAATTCTGGCGTCAGCCGGCAAATCGCTGGCCGTGCTGGCGGCGAGTGTGATTAACACGCTTGGGTTGCCGCAGCAACCGTTCTTAATTGCGAAGTCGGGCGGCGTGTTTTCCGAGGCGTCGCAGCTCGAATCGGTGCTTTCCGCCGAGCTGTACCGCGTCGCGCCGAGCGCGCGCATCGAGGCGTTGCGCGTGTCTCCCGCCCGCGCTGCCGCGGAACTGGCGCGCAAGTCCATCGCTGCTTTGGTCGCTCATGGCTCCTAGCTCCGGCGCGCCCGGCATCAACATGAAGTGGTACATCGTTGCTGTCGGCGCGATTTTTGTCGTCTTGCTCGTGTACTCGTCGTTTCATCAGAGCGTGTTTCGAGTGGAAGCGTGCATGGATTTTCGGGGGCGCACGCACTGCGCGGAAGCTTCCGGTCGAACCCGCGCGGACGCGGTTCGCAGCGCGCAGGAAATCGATTGCGAGCTGGTTGCGAATGGGCGCGACGAAAATATGGCGTGTCTTGACCAGCAGCCGTCTTCGGTGCGTGAAGTCACAGCAAAGTGAGCCCTGCTGGCGGTTCTTTCTTGGCCACTGGCGGGTTATAACCGTTGACACGTACCGAATGTCTTTCTAGCCTTCGTGTGAAGGCACGGGGATTCTCCCGAATCGTTCGCAAATGGTGCTTGGAGTGAGCGGAGCCGAACGCCGCAGACACAAACGCTACCCCTGCAAGGCCACCGTCAAAATCACCTGGGGGCAAGTGGCGCTGGAGGCGACGCTGCGCGACATCAGCGCCTCGGGCATGTATCTCGAAACGCACGAGCCGCTGTGGGTTCGCGCGCAGTTTTCCGCGCGGGTCATGCTTCCGGAACCCATCCGTGTAGAATGTATCGTACGTCGCGTGGACGCAGGCAAAGGGATGGTTGTGGAGTTCACGGATATCACGCAGGAAACCAAAATGAATTTGACTCACCTGCTCTGGAAGCTCGCTCACCAGTGACGCTCTGTCCGAATTGTGGCGCCGAGCGCACATCGGCCATTTGCGAAACCTGCGGACTGGGAATTTTGGAGGCCAGCCGCGCCATGCGCCGCACCCTGGTGAATCGCTTGGGAATCTTTCTCCTCGGAGCCGTGGCATTTTTTGTTCCGTGCTTCCTTTATCCGCCGCTGGAGCTCGATGGAATGCTCATTTTTCTCGGCGTGATTTTCTTTGCCACGATTGCGCTGGCCATGTGGGCGGAGCGGCGCTCGATTCGCGGCCAGGAAGTCGAGTTGCTGAAGCGGATTTTTCAGGGTTTAGTGCCCATTCCCTGGCTGCTGGCGACGTTTCTTTTCGTGAACGGCTCGCTCGACCGTTCTCCGCCGCGCGACATCGAGTCGACGGTGGTGAGCCGCCTGGCGGTGCCGGGCCTGTTGCCCATGCACCAATTAATCGTGAAATCGTGGCGCGACGGGCACGCGGTCGAACGCTTGGCGGTCACGCGCCAGGACTTCGACCATTTTCATGTCGGCGACCGGGTGATCGTGCGCACGGAGGATGGCGTGCTGATGCCGTGGGTTTCCGGCGTCTACAATCCATAGCGAGCGAGTTTGTTTCTCCTCGCTTACGACTGTGCCGCTCCGTGCGATAATCGAACGGTTATGAAGCGCGTGGTTGTGCTCGGTTCGGGATTCGCCGGGATGCAGGCGGTCGTCGAACTGGAGCGCCTGTTCCGTCATTCGCCGGGGTACGAAATTCTGTTGATCAGCAACCAGAATTTCGTGCTTTTCACCCCGCTTCTTCCGCAGATCACCTCCAGTCAAATTGACCCGCGTCATATCGCGCAGGCCGTCCGCGACGTGCGCGGCAACCGACGATTCGGTTTTCTCCGCAGCACAGTTCGCTCGATTGACCTCCAAAATCGGCGAATCGAATCGGCGGATGGCCCGATTGAATACGATTCGCTTGTGATCGCGCTCGGCAGCTGCACGGATTATTTCCATACTCCGGGCGCGCTCGAGCACACATACGATTTCAAGACGCTCGAAGATTCGGTTGTTTTGCGCGAGCACGTTCTCGATCTGTGCGAGCATGCGGACCATGTTGCCGACGCCGCCGATCGCCGGCGTCTGCTCACGATTGCTGTGGTTGGCGGAGGCTACACCGGCGTCGAGCTGCTCACCGATCTGCAGGATTTTCTTTTTAACTATGCAGCGCGCTTCTATCGCGGGCTCACGCGCGACTCATTTCGGCTGGTTCTGATTGAAGCGACGGACAGCATCCTCGGAGGGATTCACCCGAAGCTGCGCGCGCACGCGATGAAGCGCCTCGGGCGCGAAGGCATCGAAATTCTCTACAAGTCGCGCGTGACGCAATGCTTTGAGCAGGCGGTTGAAATGAATGGAAGCAAGCGGCTGCCTGTTGGCACCGTCGTTTGGACGGCTGGCGTGCGCGCACACGAGCTGGTGGAAACGATGCCTGGTCCGCACGACCGCGTTGGCCGCGCATGTGTCAACGAGCACCTGCAACTGGAAAACTATCCAGAGGTTTTTGTTCTGGGAGATTCGGCGGTGGCGCCGGATGCGAATGCTCCGCAGATCGCGCCCGTCGCCATCGGTCACGGCAGAATTGCGGCGCGCAATATTGCGCATCGCGAACGTGGCGAACCTCTTGAAGCATATCGCTATGTGTCGGAGGGGATGCTCGTTTCCCTGGGCGCACGCGATGCAGTTGTCAGCGTGGCGGGGATTCAGGTCCACGGCTATTTCGCGTGGCTGTTTTGGAATGCGGTTCACCTGTACAAACTCGTCTCGCTGAAAAAGCAGTTTCAGGTGGCAGCCGATTGGTCTTTGGCGACGATGTTTCCACGCGATGCGGCGATCATCCGCCGTCCGCGCAACTGCAAATTGTGCCAAGCGGCGGGCGCGTCACGCTCATCTGCCGAAGCCAGACGCGCCAGCATGACGTGACGTAAGACGCGAGGCATGATAGGTTGGCGCCGGCCAACGTCATGCGCCTTCACTGGTCGGGAATCCTTCTTTGCCTGCTGCTCGCCTCGGTTTTGATTTCCGCCGCGCCGTGCAAGGCGCAACGCAGGGCACCGACCTACGGATATCGCGTCGTTCACACCTACCCGCACGATCCCAGGGCCTTCACGCAGGGCCTGATTTATCTCGACGGATATCTTTACGAGAGCACGGGCCTCGAAGGCCGGTCTTCGCTGCGCAAAGTGGATTTCCAGACGGGCAAGGTGTTGCAGCGCCATGATCTCGCATCGGACATTTTTGGCGAAGGGCTTACGAACTGGAAAGACACTCTGATCCAACTTACGTGGAAAGCCGAAACCGGTTTTGTCTATGACCGAACCACCTTTCACTTGTTGCGCGCGTTTCATTACATTGGTGAAGGCTGGGGCCTGACCCAGGACGGCGCGCACATCATCCTGAGCGATGGAAGTTCCTCGCTGCGATTTTTGGATCCGCAAACGTTTCAGGAAGTGAAGCACGTTGTCGTGATCGACGGCGGCGTGGAAGTTCACGATCTGAACGAACTCGAATACGTACGTGGAGAAATCTACGCGAATGTTTGGCAGACAGATCTGATCGCGATCATTTCGCCGAAAACCGGTCAGGTGACAAGCTGGGTTGATCTGAGCGGGCTGCGCCCGGCAAGCACGCGCGGCGATTCCGATGCGGTTCTGAACGGCATCGCGTTTGACGCGGCGCGCAGTCGCCTGTTTGTCACGGGGAAACTGTGGCCCAAGCTGTTCGAGGTTCAGTTGGTGCGAAAACCAGCGCGACGAAAGGTCCCTTCGCAGGAATAATTCAAAAGTACGGCGTTACACTTTCCAGGCGCGGATGAAAATGCTAGTGTCAAGTTGCAGGCTTGCTGCGCCCCCGGGCCGGCCGCGTTCCGAGCATGCCAACGATCCGCGAAGTCCTTGAATTCGCGCTGCTCACGCTGACATCGATTTTCTTTCTGGTCGATCCGTTCGGCGTGATTCCGCTTTTTCTGGCGGTCACCTCGGACGCGTCTGTCGCGGAGCGCAAGCGTGTCGCATTCCGCTCGGCGATGACCTGCGCGATCATTCTCTGTGCGTTCGCACTTTTCGGAAGTTTGATTTTCAAGCTGTTTGGCATCACGCTGCCGGCATTCAAAATCGCCGGCGGAATTATTCTGTTGCAAATCGGTGCCGACATGCTCCAGGCAAAGCAGTCCGGGCAGCGCTCGACCCCCGAGGAAACTCAAGAGGGAACCGCGAAGGAAGACGCCAGCATTATTCCGCTGGGGATGCCCATGCTGGCGGGGCCCGGCGCGATTTCGACGGTGATGGTGCTGATCGGCGAATCGCATACGATGCTGCGGCGCGGGATTGTGTTCGCGGCGATTCTCATCACCTCGTTTGCGGCGTTTTTGGTTCTGGCGGGCGCGGGCCGCATCCGCAGTTACATGGGCGAGACGGGCGTGCGCATTTTGACGCGGCTAATGGGATTGCTGCTGGTGGCGCTTGCGGTGCAGTTCATCGCAAATGGGCTGATCGATTTTGGCCTGTTAAAAAATCCGATCACGCATTAATTCCCGGCAAAAAAAACGCGCGGCTCACGAAATTCGCACCGGCGTGCGCCCCGCCGGCTCAGTTGTTGCGCGAATAGAATTGTATATCGACAGCGTCGACCATTTGCGGAGTGGGCAGGCCCTTTTTTTCGTAAGCGGAGATGTCGGATTCGTGTTCGAGCGTGAGTCCGATGTCGTCAAGGCCTTTCAGAAGGCAGCGCTTGCGGAAGGGATCGATTTCGAAGGGACGCTGGAGGCCCTTGCCGTCACCGACGGTTTGATTCTCCAGATCAACGGTGAGCATGTAGCCCTCATTTTTTTCGAGGCGCGAAAAAAGCTCGTCCATGTCGGCATCCGAGAGCGTGACCGGCAAGATGCCGTTCTTGAAGCAGTTGTTGTAAAAGATGTCGGCGTAGCTAGGAGCGACGATGGCACGGAACCCGTAATCGCCGATGGCCCAGGGGGCGTGTTCGCGGCTTGAGCCGCATCCGAAATTCGCGCGCGCCAGAAGAATCGAAGCGCCCTTGTAGCGCGGCTTGTTCAGCGCAAAATCAGGATTCGGTTTCTCGCCGGGCAAGTAGCGCCAATCGTAAAACAGGACACGGCCATAGCCTTGGCGCGTGAGGAATTTCAGGAATTGCTTGGGCACCATTTGGTCGGTGTCGACGTTGACGCGATCCATCGGCGCCACCAAGCCCGAGTGCTTTGTGAACGGTTTCATCCGGAAATAACGGCCCCTGGAATCCTGACCCTTCCGAGTGCTGCAATCGTCGAACTTATCGCCCACCCGCTTGGAACTCTCAAGGCGTTCATAAACGACTCCTCAGTTTCCGTTGCGCCATTTGCGGACGTCGACGAAATGGCCTTCGATGGCCGCGGCGGCGGCCATGAGCGGGCTGACGAGATGCGTGCGGCCGTCTTTGCCCTGGCGGCCTTCGAAATTGCGATTGGAAGTGCTGGCGCAGCGTTCGTGCGGCTGAAGAACATCGTCGTTCATGCCGATGCACATGCTGCATCCGGCATCGCGCCATTCAAATCCGGCATCGCGGAAAATTTTGTCGAGACCTTCCTGTTCGGCTTGAACTTTAACGCGCCGCGAGCCGGGAACGACGAGCGCCTGTTTCAAGGATTTTGCGACGTGGTGTCCGGCGACGAGTTTCGCGGCAAGGCGCAGGTCTTCGAGGCGGGAGTTCGTGCAGGAACCGATGAAAACGCGATCGAGGGAAATGTCAGTGATGGGCGTGCCGGGCTTCAAGTCCATATAAACGAGGGCGCGCTCGGCGGCTTTGCGGTCGACGTCATTTGCGAAAGAGGCGGGATCCGGCACGCGCTGCGTGATATCGGTGACCATTCCGGGATTCGTTCCCCAGGTAACTTGCGGAGCGAGTTTTGCGGCGTCGAGTTCGACGGTCTCGTCGAATTTGGCGCCGGGATCGGAGGGCAGTGTTTTCCAGTGCTCGGCGAGATTCTGAAAGTCCTTTCCGCGTGGGACAAACGGCTTGCCGTCGAGGTATGCGAAGGTCGTCTCGTCCGGCGCGACCATTCCGGCGCGCGCTCCGCATTCAATGGACATATTGCAAATGGTCATGCGCGCTTCCATGGAGAGCGCGCGAATGGCCTCGCCGGTGTATTCGAAAACGTGCCCGTTGCCGCCGGCGATTCCCAGTTTTCCGATGATGGCGAGGATGATGTCTTTCGACGCGAGGCCGTGGCCGAGCCTTCCTTTCACTTCGATGCGCGTGGTCTTTGATTTGAATTGCGAGAGGCACTGCGTGGCGAGCACGTGCTCGATTTCACTGGTGCCAATGCCAAAGGCGAGCGCGCCCATCGCGCCGTGGGTGGAGGTGTGGCTGTCGCCGCAGACAATCGTAAAGCCGGGCTGAGTGATGCCGAGTTCGGGTCCGATGATGTGCACGATGCCTTGATTGCGGCTGTGCATGTCGAACAGACGCACGCCCGTCTCGGCGCAATTTTTGGCGAGGGCCTTGAACTGGCCGTCCGCATCGGCATCGAGGACGGGCAAATCGCGATTCTTTGTCGAGACGGAGTGGTCCATTACCGCGAAAGTCAGTTCCGGGCGGCGCACTTTGCGGCCTGCAGCTTTGAGCCCGGCGAATGCCTGAGGAGAGGTGCCCTCATGGATCAGATGGCGGTCGATGTAAATGAGTGACGGCTGGCCGGGGGCTTCGCGGACGACGTGCGCGTTCCAGATCTTTTCGTAGAGCGTTAGCGGGGGCATGGTGCGGTCCGACGGAGGATGCCAAAGTTGGCGATTACAAAATAATCCGCCCTTTGTTTTCTGCAAATTAGGCCAATTTCTAATAACGAGGAGTGGCGATTAGAACCTGAGTCGAGGATCGGGGCGGGATGGGGAACTGCAAGGGACTGCCGGATAAGACATTCTTCCTGAGCCACCGTCTATGGCGCCTCCGTCGGTTTACGGAGCGTGAACACAAGGAGCGTAGCACAAACTGGCGGAAATTGTAAGGAGCGCCTTTGCCCTTTTTGCCCTTTTGCCCTACCTATCCGAAAGCCACGATCGAAAACGATCGGGCAAGGAATCGAATGAATCACGGTTGACGGATCCTTTTCGCAAAGAAGGGGCGAATCACGGCGCGGCCACAGCGTCGCCAGAAAGGCGGCACGATTCTCGCAGCCGCCGCCCGGCGGGGCGTTGCACAAAAAGTTGAGCCATGTTCGTTCACACGCCGATCGTTTCCCTGGAACGCGATCGCGCACGCGGTTCAATCGTTTTTCACTACCGCCTTTGTTTTGGTCCCTTCGGTCACTGGCGCATGACGACATCGAATAGCCGTCCACAAAATCGAGTTGGTGAACTTGATGCCAACAGATCTTCAGGATTTGACAAGGCAACGCGGAAGCAGATTTCCTGCATTGCCTCGGTAGGTAGCCATGTCAGCGGAAGGAGGGGGGAGGAAGCGAGTGGGAGGGCAGCTGGTTTTGCCGGATCGAGGACGGGGCGGGAGGAGCGTTTCGCGGAATCGAGGCGGACCCGAGAGGCGCGGAGGTCGGGATGCCGAGGAAGGCGGAGATTTGCGGAATGGTGTTGGGCTGGCTCCAATAGTCGCCGTGGTTGTAGCCGTGTCCTGCAGAGAGGAACATTTCGGCTTCGCCGGTCCAGTCGGACTGCGGCTGGCCGTAGCGGCCGACGGCAGTCGGGAAGAGGCCCTCGAAGGCGGCGGTTTCGCCGATGGGAAAAGCGAAGTGCAAAACGGTGTCGGCTTCCGAGTACAGCGTGCGGCGCGCGGCGCTGAGAGTTGCGGCGGCGTAAAGGCTCGCGTTGGACTCGACCATGGAGACGGGCACGGCGGCCGCCATCATGCAGAAACCTTTGAATTGGATTTGGGAGCTGAGCCGGCCGGCGGCTTTCATGGCTTCCAGTGCGAAGAGCAATTCAAGAACGACGCGATTACCCAGGGAGTGAGCGACGAAACAGAGATCGAGAGTGCCTCCGGCGGGTGCATGAAGCGTGGAAACGAAATCGGCGAAAGCGGCGGCGGATTGCTTTGCGGGTCCCATTTCGAGCGCGTAGCTGGCGAAGGAAACCGGGCCCCAGGATTTGTCGCCGGGCCAAAAACAGGGATGGATGGCGGGTTGCCATTTATCGCGCAAAGGATTTCCCGCCGCTGGGAAATTTTGGAAGAACGACGCGTAGGACTGGCTGGCGACTGCGAATGAGTCGTTGTATCCGTGAAAGAGAAAAACGATTTGGCTGCCATAGGCGCCGAGCGAGCCTGAGACTTGCGAAAGGACGTCGCCGCCGGTGGCGTCAGAGCGGACGCTGAGTTCGCCGGGAGAGAGTGGAACCGAGGGCATGAAGTTATGTTCGAACCTGTTCGACGGCGGCGACGAGGTCGCGCGCGATGGGCGCGAGAACTCCGGAGAAAATCGCCGCGAGAACAATAAAGCAGACGGCGTGCGCCGAGGACAGGCTGTGGCTGCTGGCGACGACGGCAAGCGCGGCGAGGACCGCGCTCAGAACGATGGATGCGAGCTGCATCCAGAATTTCCAGCGGAAGCCGATGGAGATTTGCAGGGCATCCACGGCGCGCTGAATTTGATGAGAGAGGCGATTGCGAGCGGCGACGATGTCGTCGACCTGGTTGTGCTCGTCGTCGGTGAGAGTGACGGCGGGTTTGCGCAAAAGCGCGCGCCGAGCGAGTTGCGTTGCGGGATTGGGCGGATTGATGGAGGCGAGGTCGTCGGGGTTGGACTGGCTGGCGAGGCAGCGCAGTACGTCCCAGTGGTGCACCGGGTAGTCGAGAATGATCTGAGTGGCTGCGTTGATTTGGCCGCAGAGCTGGTCGATCGGCAGGCTGTAGAGCGCTGCAGAATCGCCCGCAGTGGTGAGGCGGACGAGGTCGGTTTCGGCTTGCGCAACGTTGATGGCGGGTGAGGCGGAACGCGCCGCGCGGGCGCGAGCGGCGAGCCAGCTATTGACGCAGTTACGCTGGAACCACTGGCGAAGTGGCAGCATGTTCTTGGCAGTCTGAATGACGGCCATCGTGAGGGCGGCAATGCCGATCAACGGGAGAATGACGATGAGAATCCAATGCGTGAGCGATTGCAGGCCTTGCGCGGCGGGCTGGTCAATCATCATAAGGCCTCCTCGGCGCGGGATTTGCGACGCTGTATACCACAGGATTACCGGTTTTAGAGAATAGAACTTCGGCGCGAGGGGATCACTGCGGCGACAGAGCGGCTGAAGCGAGTGACAGGCGCACGGTTTGTTCGGCTGGATAGGGACTGAAGACGCAGCCGGGATCCGAGCCTGTGACGCAACTGAGCATTCCTCGAAGGAGAATCTTTCCGGATTCGCCGGCAGGGAAAGAGTAGGGAAACTCGACGGCGCTCAGAGTTGATCGAGCGTAATCGGTGAGAGCGGCGCTCAGGCCGGCCGTTGACTTGTCGGTTGTGTCTCTAGAGCCGGCGTCGGTCGGGAGAGTTTTTCCCGGCGTTGCGGCAATCGCGATCACTTTAGGTTCAACGGTGATCAGTTTTGCTTCAACACCGACGGTTCCGCTGGATGCTTTGGCGGTTGGCGACACTGGCGTTAGCAGAATCCAGAACTGCGCTGAGCCGTAAATTTTTCGTTGGTTAGGAAGAGTGATCGAGCGCCGCTGATCGGCATGAGCAAGCGAGATTTCGGCGTCGGCATTTTTCTTCCCGGTGAGCGCGACAAGACGGCCGCGGGCCTCTACCGGTGGGTTCGGATAGGTTAGTGCCAAGGCATATGCGTGGATTGCATCATCGCGGCGACCTTCCTTTTCGTAGATTTGGCCGAGATGGTCGCCCATGTCAGAACGATCGGCGAGCATCCATGCTGCGTGGATGTAGTCTTCAGCGGCCTTCAGGTTGCCTTGCTTGAACTTGATCCAGCCCATCGTGTCCCAGAACGTTGCGATGGTCTGAACAAGTCCGGCTTGGGTAGGGCCCACGGTATCAATCGAAACGGCATTGAGTTGCGCCTCGATGGTGTGAATCGAGTTTTCCGAGTATTGCTCGGCCATATCGAGATGTGAATTGTTATCGGCCAAATAGTAGGCGACATCGTTCCAGGTTGCAGGAGTCGGCGTTTTTTCCAGCACAATGTGGAAGGCGGCAAGCGCGGCATCGTCCTGATGCAAACCGAGATCGGCGGTGCCCAAGCCGACGTTAAGACTGAAATTGTTGGGCGTGATTTTGATGGCAGTCTGATATTCCCTCTGGGCAGCGTCATACTTTTTCTGCTGGAGATAAAGACTGGCGAGATTGGCGTGCGCGTAGCGATCCAGCGGATTGACTTCGATTTGCTTTTGGTATTGCGCGACGGCGTCGTCGTAGCGGCCAAGGCCCCTGTAGGCCTGGCCAAGGTTATTGTAAGCGTAGCGATCATAGGGATTTTTCGCGATGGCTTTCTGCAGCGCAGTCACGGCGTCAACATAGTCCTGTATTGCGTTGTAAGCGTGGCCGAGTGCGTTCCAAACATTATTGTGATCGGGATCCTTTGCACCGGCTGCAGCATACAGCGCGGCCGCCTGGGTGTAGTTCCGACTGCGTTCCGCGTCAGAAGCCGCCCTGTAAAGATCGTCGGCGGAGGCGGAGGTGGGGACTCCGCCGCTGCCGGGCGAGGAGTTCGCCAGCTCAATCTTCTGGTTCTTGTCGCCTAGGATCGTGTTACGGAAGGCTTCCCAGTCGTTATATCGCGAAGGTGGAAGCTCGGAATTATGCAGAGACAGATCACGTTCGACTGTGACGGTTGACGCGGCGGACGAATAAGCGGATTGAAAATCGGCGTAATCACGGGTGACGTGAACAGGGACTGGCAGAGTAACAGTGACTTGGGAAGGCAGGGAGATTTTCCATGTTTCTTTGATTTTGCCAATCGAACCGAGCTTGAGCGGATCGGTGTCGCCTTTGTCCGGCTGGCGAACATCCTGCGGGGTGACGTCCAAGGACGGAAGGCTGAGCTCGATATCTTTACGGGACAAGTCAATGAAGCTGGGCGCAGAGAACTGGGCTACAAAGGCCAGCGACTGATCCAGACGCTCTTCATTCGAGAAATGCCAGTCCGAGGCTTTGGCGCTGTTGTTTGAAAGGAACTCCCGTACGAGCCGTTCCGCCATGGTCGGCCAGTTGTTCTGCGGAACGAGGCGCAAGGCCATTCGCATAATCACGGCAAAATCGCCATTGTCGGAAATCGAAAGTGTGCCGACGAAGCGTCCGAACGAGTCGACCTGGCCATCTACGGCAACCGTGGTGACAGGCGTGAAGGGCGGGTCCATAGGGGTTTTCTGCAGCCCGGCGGGCGCGGCGGGTGGCATCGCGAGGGCCTGTTTGTCACGCAGGGTGGCCATGAGAAAACCGAATGGAGCGACGCCCGGGGTCGTGTCGGCCCAATGATTCTGACCATCGAGGACAACGATGTTGATGACGTGGTCGAACTGGCTGGGAGAAGGCATGTCCGGGTCGATCTTGAGCTGGGAATTAATGAGAACGGGATACGACTCGATATTCTCGGCGGCGAGCAGGGCTTCGAGTAGGGTGGCCTTGTCCTTGCAGTCGCCATATTGGTTGGAGAGCACGTCATCAGCGGAATGCGGCTGGTATCGTCCGACGCCAAAGGAGAGGCTCACATAGCGAATGTTTTTTGATACGTAGTCATAAATTGCGTTGGCCTTATCGGGGGAGCTCGAGAGGCCTTTGACAAGGACGTCGGCCTTGGAGCGCACGGCGGGCGAAACCACGGCACGAGGCGTTTGCAACCCGGCATACCACTGTCCCAGCTGCTGCCAGTTCTTGAAAGTGGAAATCTGGACATCGGGTAACTTTGGTTCCTCGGGCTTTTTCTTTTTGTCATCGTCCGAAGAGTCGTCGGGACGCTTGGTGAAGGAAGAGTGCCACGTGTAGGTACGGCGGTCGCCTTGATCTAGGATGGCGGGCGCGGCGATGCCGTTTGAAGTTTTTACGTGAAGCTCGCGCGAACCCGGGACATTCGCCTGGAACGTTTCGTCAAGCGTAATCACTTGTTTCGAGGCGCTCCACGCCGTAAAGAACTGTCCGGGAGCGAGCGGATGAATGGTTACGCTACGAATCTGGTACTCGAGTGAGTCACCCACGTTGAGATCGGGCACGGTGATGTGGATCTGTCGAATGTCTGAGTACACCGGCGCGATGCGTTCGACAGGAGAACTAAGATCCTGTACGGCGTCTGCTCCCGCAGTAACGACCCGGCCGTCGGGTTTGTGAACGCGGACGAAATCCACGGAAATTTTGTCGGTGGCGGCAAAATAAGTGAAGACAAGCTGCCCGAAGGCTTGGACCGCTTGGGCGCTTTGAATGCGAACGCTCGCATATTGAACTTTGTCACCCGAGCCATCGTTTTGGAAGGTGAATGAGGTACGCTCCTGCTGGATGACCGAACCTTCCTTGGAGTAATCGGGGGCGGAGGATGCAGCTGGCGCCGGCATGGCGACTGGAGCGGTTTTCGGCGGCTGTGACTGAGCGAAGGAGGCGAGAGCAAGAACAGATAGAATGGCCGGGAGGAAAAGGAATCGTGATAACCCAAGTCGCACAGTGGCGCGAGGGTAACGCAGGGCAGGGTGGATTGCAAGCTTACCGGAGTACCAGCGGCGTGGGATGCGCGAAACGTGGAGAGTAAGGCATGGCTGTACGAGCGAACAGGTGACACCGGACGCTGAAGGCAATGAAAATTGGCATAGCGGAAGGCAACTGGCAGCGCCGGTGCTATAATCCAAATTTCAGACTGACAGCGCGAACGTGTTTGAAGGGGGCAGGACGATGGGCGTGCAATTCCGGGAATTGATGGCGTGGGTCCGGCATCGGAAGGTTTTTGCCGGCGTCCTGCTGGGATTTACTCTGGGTCTTGGCATCATGATCGGCACAGTGCTGCCGGGGCATGTGGCGGCGAAGCGCACGACTGCGAACGGTGATTCGTCCGCGACCATCGCGATTCCGGATCCGGTGAACTTGTCGAATGGGTTCTCGAATGTGGTGGGTCACGTGGAGCCGGCGGTGGTGAATATTTCAACGACGCAGATTTTTGGAGCGCCGAGAGACAAGAACGGACAACACAGCCAGGATTCCTTCCAGGATTTCTTTAACAAGTTCTTCAAGCAGAACCCGGGTGCGGAGGGCCCGGAAGAGGAAAAGAGCCTCGGCTCGGGCGTGATTGTGGACACGAAGGGATACGTCCTGACAAACGATCATGTCATTGACGGAGCGACAAAGATTCAAGTGGCCGTCGATGGCGATCCGGCGCAATACACAGCGCGGGTGATCGGTGTGGATAAACAGACGGACCTGGCGGTGATCAAGATCGATGCAGACCGGCCGCTGCCGACGGCGCGGCTGGGCAATTCGGATGGAGTGAAGGTTGGCGATTGGGTGCTGGCATTCGGGAGTCCTTTCTCACTGAGTGGCTCTGTGACGGCCGGAATTGTCAGCGCGAAGGAACGGTCAGGACAGCAAATCGGGTCGTCGCAGTTTCAGGATTTCATTCAGACCGACGCGGCCATCAATCCAGGAAACTCGGGCGGGCCGCTCGTGAACCTGGCTGGCGAAGTGATTGGCGTGAACACAGCGATTTATACGGGCAGCCGTGGATTTGAAGGTGTGGGGTTCGCGCTGCCGTCGAACACGGCGATTGGCGTGTACAACCAATTGGTGACGACCGGGCGCGTGACTCGCGGCTCCATTGGGATTCAATTCCAAGAGGATCAGGTGCACGACGCGCTGCTGCACAAGCAGCTGGAAGCGCCATATGGCGTCGTCGTGGAGTACGTGACGCCGGGAGGGCCTGCAGCGAAAGCAGGAATCCAGGCTGGCGACGTGATTACTCAGGTCAACAGCCACGCCGTTCATGCTGGGGCGGACTTGATTAATCCGATTGTCCAGACGCCGATAGGCCGCTCCGTCCAGCTGACGTACGTCCACAACGGAAAAACGGTGAACACGTCGGTGGCCGTAGCGGATTTGGCGAAGACTTTTCCGGAGGATGCGCGGAACGACGAGCCTTCGCCGGCGGAAGAAGCAGTGCCGTCAACGTTCGGCTTGCACGTGGAACCGCTCACGTCGGAAGTAGCGCGGAAGCTACAACTGGGTGCGACACAGACAGGAGTGATTGTCACCGGAGTGGACCCGGCGAGCTTCGCCGAGGACATTCAGTTTCAGGAACGTGACGTCATCGTAGAAATCAATCACGTTGCGATAAACAGCGTCGAAGACTACAAGCGCGAAGTCGCGAAACTGCGGCCGGGGCAAGATGTGCTATTCAAGGTGATTCATCCGGATGGCACGGGAAGGCAGTTGACGGTCTTCCGGGCGGGGACCATCCCGCAGGCTGGGAAGTAAACGAGTGAAGAGACAGGCGCAAATTTGGCGGAAGATCGCTGGCCGGAGTGCATTCGGCATTCTGGTGGCCGTCGTGGTGCTGTGTTTTGGCCTAGGTAGTGCGCGAGCGGCCGGTTCACTCGGGGTTACGCGCGCGAAGAGTCATGCGGCGCGCAAGACGAAGTCAGCGGCCGCGACGCGCAAGGTGCGTTTGCGAAATGCTTCCTACAAGACCACGGTGCACAAGCGGCGCCGCCGGAAGCGGCATCACATAACGCTGCCGAAGAATCCATCGGGCGAGCGCACCGAGCAGATTCAGTCGGCGCTCGCGCGCGGAGGATATTATTCAGGCGATCCGACGGGGAAGTGGGATTCGAATACCGAGGAATCGCTGCGGCGATTCCAGTCTGCGAATGGTTTGCCGCCAACGGGTAAGCTGGATGCGTTGAGTCTGCAGAAGATGGGATTGGGTTCCGATGTGGCGGGAGTCAGCGCGCCGCGGGCGGTTACGCCGGGCGATTCGGCCACAACTTCTGCCAGCTCCACAGTTCCAAAAACTCCAGGACAGTGAATTGCTAGGTCGAGGATCCGGTCGCGTCGAAGACCGCCTGTTTCAGGAGTGCGGACGACGAGGCCGCGGCAGGTTTTTTGTTGGACAATATGTGACTGAATTTTAATTCCACAGAGTTCGCGTGGACATGTAGGCTGGACGCATGGCTGTTTCGGAATTTGACCTGATTGTGATTGGCTCGGGCCCCTCGGGACAGAAGTCCGCGGTGGCAGCCGCGAAACTCGGCAAGCGTGTAGCGGTGGTCGACCGCAACCAGATGATCGGCGGCGTGTGCGTGCACACCGGGACGATACCCAGCAAAACGCTGCGCGAAGCAATTCTTCACTTGAAGGCCTTCACCGATGGTTCGCCGTCCAACAATGGCAACAGCGATACGAACATTTCCGTGCAGGATCTGGCGTTCCGCGTGCAGTCCATCATTTCGCGGGAGACGACGGTGATCCGCGCCCAACTGAAGCGCAACCGCATCGCCGTGATTGAAGGTGCGGCACGCTTTGCGGATCCGCATACGCTGCACGTTGAATCACCGAGCCAAATGGTGACCGTGCGCGGAGAGCACATCGTCATTGCCTGCGGCACGCGGCCGGCGCACAGTGCTGAAATTGTGTGCGACGGGAAGCGCGTGATTGACACGGACCAGCTTCCGGTAATGCGAGGCGTTCCTCGAGAAGTGATCGTGGTTGGAGCGGGCGTGGTAGGAATCGAGTATGCGTCGTTCATGGCGGCGCTGGGGACGGAAGTCACGCTCATTGACCAGCGCCCGGTGATTCTGGACTTTGTGGACCGGGAGATTGTCGACGCGCTGTGCTATCACTTGCGGCAGGCTGGGATGACGTTCCGGCTCGGCGAAAAAGTGATGCGCGTGGGCATTGATGAGCAACGAGACCGCGTATTCGCGGAATTGGAGAGCGGAAAGCGCGTGCAGGCAGACATGCTTCTGTATGCGGTGGGCCGCCAGGCGAACGGGGATCAATTGAATTTGCAGGCGGCGGGATTGCAGTCGGACGCGAGAGGGCGGCTGCGCGTGAATCGTTCGCTGCAGACCGATGTGCCGCATATCTATGCGGTGGGCGACGTGATTGGCTTTCCGGCTCTGGCAAGCACCTCGATGGAGCAGGGGCGCCTGGCGAGCTGCCACATGTTCGGCGTTCCGTTTGTGCACATGACGGAGCTTTTTCCGTACGGCATTTACACGATTCCGGAAATCTCGATGGTGGGACAAACCGAAGAGCAACTGACAATGAAAAAGGTTCCGTACGAAGTGGGAATCGCAAAATATGCGGAGCTGGCGAAAAGCATGATGCTCGGCGACGAGAGCGGAATGCTGAAGCTGCTTTTCGAGCGGAATACGCACGAGCTGCTCGGCGTGCATGTGATCGGCGAGCGCGCAACGGAGATTATTCACATCGGGCAAGCGGTGCTCTCCTACGGCGGGAAAATCGATTACTTCCGCGATGCCGTCTTCAACTATCCCACTTTGGCCGAGGCCTACAAAGTTGCCGCCCTCGATGGGCTGAACAAGCTCTGAGGCAATTCAGTCTTGTCCGCGGAAGGTCCTCCCGGTTCGGCTCGTGATCGTTTCAGAAATTTCCATGGATGGAAGACCCCGCTGAGGGCGATCGCTGTCAGGAGTATGACGACCGGGTCCATCGGCAGGCTGTAGCGCGGGAGAGCGAGTGTCGCGTAGTACGCGCACGGAAAGACCACGGGGAAAACAGCGAGAGGAAAGGCGTAGATGCTGAGGCGGAAGCAGAGAAGAATAATTCCGAGGAGCGCGCCGATCGCGATCGCGATGTTGAAAAGCAAGACATAGCGGAACCACACCGAATCCTTGCTCTCGAAATCGTCCAACGGGTGAGAAGTTCCTCCCGACCAAATGGAAATGAAGCGCTCGCCGACGAGCCAGGCTTCGCGGGCAGGATGAGCTTCGATGTAACCGATGGCCTCGCGCTTCTTGAAGCGCATGTAATCCATCTCGCCCATTTCGATGTATTGCCGGCGTTCGGCTTGATCGTTGATGGGATGAAGATTGCCGAGCCAGGGCGGTTGCGCCTGCGGATTGTTGCCGAGCCAGAGTTGAAGTCCAAGGACGGAGCGGAGAGGCACGAACCTGTGGAAGACCGCATAGTTGCGGGCGGTCCAGGGAATGCAGCAAAGGATGGCGACGGCGAGTGCAACCGTAGGAAGCGCTAGCCAGGGCTGGCGTTGTTTACCGAGACGATAGGCGAGCCAGATGAGTAGAAACGGAAGCAGCGAAGCCAGAGTTGGATTGGTCATGAGCGCAACGCCCCAGAGCAGGCCGTAGCCAATCCAGTCGCGCGGACGCGACGTTTCGATGAGTGCAAGCGTGGCCCAGAGAATCATGGCGGCGAGGAGCGCGGAAAGACACGCCTCCCACATGCTTTGGAACGTGAGAAGAATGGCGTTTGGGAACAGGGCCCAGAGCCACGCGGCGCCGGCGCCAAGTCCCGAGCCGGAGATGCGTTTCCCGGCGAAAAATATTGGGATGCAGGTGAGGGAAGCGAAAAGAATATTGAGGCCGGTCGCGGCGAGATAGGCGCTGAGAGTGTAGATTCCGAAGACGCGAAAGACCCCCGCGAGAAGCGCAGGATAGACGGGTGTCATCCAGGCCGTAGGGCCGGTGTCGACTCGAAACGGTGAAGCGAAGCCATGGCCCTTGGCTACGGAGACGGCGATATTGCCGGACTCAAACATGAAGGGAATGACGCTGAGCGCTTGGCGGGAATGTTCGTTGACGTAGTTCCAGGTGAACGCAATGCGAATGCCGAGCGCCACAATGACAATCAGAGTGAGCGAAGTCAGCAAGGCACGGACCCTTCGCCGCAGATAGGGCGCTTTGTTGGCGGGTTGCTTCTCTACCGGCACCATTGCTCTCTCCGGAATCATTATTTACACGCCGATTTAGGCTGCGTAAACTGAATTCACGAGAGTACTCACAAGACCATGGCGCGCAAGCGAAAAAAAATGAAGTTCGAAAAGGGAACCGAGGCGCGGCGAATTGCCCGCGAGAACGCAGGAACCCCGCCTGCGGCGCGCGTTATTCCGGATCGGCGAAGCAAACCTCCAAAACACAAGAAACCTCTGGTAGATGAAAGCGCGCTCTGAGGAGGTTTAGGTTCCGACGGAACCTAGCCTTTGGAGCCTCAACCGGGGCGGTGATCGGGGACTTTCTCGCCAGGTCGAAACAGGGGTTGTGGGGGCTTTCCGGCGATGGCCGCGATTTCTGCGGAAATGGCTTCGAGATCCTTTTTTGTGAATCCAGTGGAAAACGCGCGAACTTTGCCGTCAGGCTGAATGAAAAAAATCGAGGGCACGTTGGCCAGGCCGTACTGCTTGGTGACTTTGTAGCCGTCCGCATCAAGCAGAGCGGGAAACTTCACTCCAAATTCGTGAAGAAATTCCTCGGTGTCGGCCCCATTGTCCTGAGAAATTCCCCAAAAGCTCACCTTGGAATCGCCATAGGTTTCGTAAATACGCTGCAGAAAAGGAAACGTGAACTGGCAGACAGGACAAGTGATCTTGAAGAACGCGGCAAGGACGGGGCCCTTTTTCAGGGCATCGGCGAGCGCGAAGCGTTGTCCATCGAGGCCGGCAAGAGTAAACGTCGGCGCCACCATTCCGGCCTGAACCTTAGGCATCGAGTGCCTCCCAATCCTCCGAGAATTAAAACCCCACCGTTCTTCCGCTGTTCATTCGATTGTAACAAAGCCTCGAGGATGCACAAAACTCGGGCTTTGTTTTAATGGATGTGCTTGGTTTTTTTCTGGAGATAATCCATGAGCAGGTACTGGCCGAGATTGTACGGAGTGGTGAAGTAGGCTTTGCCGCGGCAAAGCTCGGTGATTTTCTGGACGAAGTGCACGAGGCTGTAGTCGCTGGCGAGCATGAAGGTGTTGATGAGGATTCCGGCGCGGCGGCATTTGGAGACTTCTTCGAGCGTTTGCGTGACGACGAGAGGATCGAGGCCAAAAGCATTCTTGTAGATGCGGCCATCCTCGAGGGTGAGCGCGGAAGGCTTTCCATCCGTGATCATAACGATCTGGCGCATGTCTTTTTTCTGGCGGCTCAGGATGCGCTGGGCGACGCGGAGGCCTTCGCGAGTGTTTGTATAGTACGGGCCCACCTGGACGCGGGCCAGTTTGCCGAGAGGAATCTCCTCGGCGCTGTCGTGGAAAAGGACGCAATGCAGCGAATCGCCGGGATATTGCGTGTGGATGAGATGAGAGAGCGCCAGTGCAACGCGCTTGGCGGGAGTGAAGCGGTCTTCGCCGTAGAGAATCATGCTGTGGCTGCAGTCGAGCATCAGCACAGTGGCGCACGAGCTTTGGTATTCGCACTGGTGGACCATTAAGTCCTGGTAAGAGATGTCGAGCGGGAACGCAGGCGCTTGCTCGGATGCTTGGCGGCGCAGCGCCTGGAAAAGCGTTTCAGGAATGTCGAGATTCAGAGTGTCGCCGAATTCGTAAGGCTTGGAAGCGCCGCTTGCTTCGATGCCGGTGGCCAAGTCGCGCGTATCGTGACGGCCGAAGCTGCTCTTGCCGAGCGAAGCCAGCAAATCACGCAGCGTTTTGAACCCCAGAAAATCGAGTGCTTTGTCGGTGATTTCAAAGCGGGCGTGGATTTCCTGTTTGCCGGGAGCGCCCGCTTGCCCGCCGGGAGTTTCCTGCGGAGGCGGGGTGACCTGCGGCGGCTGCGCCGAAATGTAGCCTTCCTGATTCATGCGCTCAATCAGCTGGTCAATGAGGTCACGGAGCTTTTGATTTTGGTCGAGATCCGGGTTTTCCAGGAGCTGTTCCATCATTTCGGGCGGAAGAAGATCCCCTTCTTCGAGCGCGCGAAGAATCGCCTGCCGCAACTGCTCCATGGAACGCTCCGGGTCCATTTCGTGAAAACCGTAGTATTGCGAGGCGAAGCCGCTTTGCAGCAGGAAATCAGAGAGACGATTCATCAGTTCCTGCAAGTCGATGTCGTCGGCCTCCTGGCCCGTGTGCTTTTTGTAGCGAACGTATTTCATGGATGGAGGGATGCAACGCTGGAATTTGCACGAGGTATGCGCGGCAGCCAGCGCGCTACGGTAGACAGATAATTCTCGTAGGGGCCGTCAAATTTGCGCCGGAGGGTGGGTTCCTCGTACAGCACGACGAGCAGATGAACGATTGGCACGAACACGGCGGCCATTGAAAGGATGGACACGGAGCGCAGATACAAGGCCAGTCCGAGGAACAGAATGAACCCGCCGATGTACATCGGATTTCTGACATAGCGATATGGTCCTACCGCGACGAATTGACGCGGGGGGTCAAAAATCGCGGGCGTGCCGCGGCCGCGTACGACAAATGTTGCGATGCACGAAACAGCCAGCGCCGCGCCAGCGAGCATCACGACAAAGCCGACGGAAACCAACGAAACTGGCAGAGCGACCCCGAAAATGCTGTCGAAACTGCGCAAATCGAGCGCCATCCAGGCAAAAAGCGCGATGAAACCGGAGGCGTAGACAGCCGAGCGTAAACCGTTGAACCAAGTCTGCGCGAACAGCGCTTTCGTTGCTGAGGCAGGCATCGCTTTTCAACTCCTTAGTTAAACTGGCGGCGCGGCATTCTGCTTTGAGTTTCGCGCGGCTCCGGCATTTTGCGCGGCTCGGCGAAAAATCCGCGCTCTTCGCTGCGGCTGATACGTTTGTGCGCCCAGAGGCCTTCGAGAACGAATTCCGCCGCGGCGACATGAACGCCCACTTCGTCTTTGGCGCTCACGCCAAGAGCAGCAGTGTGATCGAACAGGCCTTCGACCTTCTTCAGTTCGGCAAGATGTTCAGCTGTTTTTCCGGACGCGGCGAACTTCAGTTCGCCGCCGCCTTCAAACCACTGGACGACCGACTGAAGATTCGCGTCGCTGAAATACCTTGTGAACGTTTTGCCGATCGCGGAGCGAATCAATTCGCGGGCGATACTCTCCGCGCCGCGCAGTTCGCCTTCGTATTCCAGCTCGAATTTTCCGGTCATCGAAGGGATGGCGTTGTAAACATCGGCGATGCGCGCGACCGCGCTCTTCTCGCCGCAGCGAACGGCGCGCTGCTCGGCGCTGCTGACGACGTTTTCGAGGCATGAAATGGGCAGGCGCTGACTTACGCCGGAGCGGCGGTCAACCCGTTTGTCTTCGCGCGCCTGAAAAACGACCTCTTCGACGACTTCGCGGATATAAGAAGGGATTTCGATAATGTGTCCGTCCCGGCGCGTCCACGATTCCTGCGTGGTGATGGCGATGCCTTCCTCGAGCGTTGCGGGATAGTGAGTGCGAATCTCAGAGCCGATGCGGTCCTTGAGCGGGGTGATGATTTTTCCGCGCGCGGTATAGTCTTCGGGATTCGCGGTGAAGACAAGCAAAACGTCAAGCGGGAGACGTACGGGATAGCCCTTCACCTGGACGTCGCCTTCTTGCATGATGTTGAAAAGGCCGACTTGGATTTTTCCGGCGAGGTCGGGCAGCTCGTTGATGGCAAAAAGGCCGCGATTGGCGCGCGGCAGCAGGCCGTAGTGGATGGTAAGTTCGTCGGCGAGGTCGTGCCCGCCCCGGGCGGCGCGAATCGGGTCCACATCACCGATGATGTCGGCAATGGTCACGTCTGGCGTGGCCAGTTTTTCAACGTAACGGCGCTCGCGACTTAGCCAGTCAATGGGAAGAGCGTCGCCCTCGGATTGAACCTGGTCGCGGCACGCGCGGCAGATCGGGCGGTAGGGGTTGTCGTTGAGTTCGCAGCGGGCCACCACGGGAATCTCCGCATCCAAAAAGTTGACGAGGTCACGCAGAATACGCGTTTTGGCCTGACCGCGAAGACCGAGCAGGATAAAGTGGTGACGCGACAGAATGGCGTTGGTGATTTGAGGAATAACTGTGTCGTCGTAGCCGCGAATGCCCGGAAAAAGCTCCTCACCCGCGCGCAATCTGCGCAGCAGGTTCTGGCGAAGCTCGTCCTTCACGGTGCGATGCGCGAGTTTCGCTTCGCTCCAGTCGCTTTTTCGCAATTCGCCGAGCGTGTTTGGTCTTGCGCTCATTTTGCCTAAACCCTTTTCTGGAGTGTGTCGCGCCGCTCCATGGGACACAGGGGATCTCCGTCGCGATGGTTCGCTGCAAGCCATTATAGTCCGGTGTGCTCGTTCGTGCTAATTGAGCGAATGGCCGTTGCCGCGAGCCCGCTGGCGGCGTTCGTTCAGGTATACCAACTGCGGCAACCACTCTCTTAATTGCTCGAGCAATTGGGCCTGCCGCTCGGCTTCGTCGCGGTTCTCCAGAAGCAGCTGCTTGTGCTCAGGCGGCAGCGGCAGCGAACTCGCCATGGCATACGCAGGAGCGATTCGCACCCGACCGCGCGGCTTCTGCGGGCCGCGATTAAACAACAGCCAGTGGGTTTGCTCGTAAATCTCCACTAGTTCTTTGGATGCAGGCGGGTAGGACTCGGTGGACTCCTCAAAGCAATCAATCGCGGCCTCGTAATAAGGCTTGTCATCGAAGACTTCTTTGACCTGAAAAGGCAATTGGCCGCGCGTGAGGATGTCCATCTTGCCGTCGGGATATTGTTTTACGAGCGAGACGATGGCGGCGGTGCATCCGACGGTAGCCATGCCGCGTTTCTGAGCGAGAATGACGCCAAACTGAAGCCGCATGTTCAAGCAGCGGCGGATCATCAGCTTGTAACGGGATTCGAAGATGTGCAGCGGCAAGGAGACACCCGGAAAAAGAACCACGTCGAGCGGAAAGATCGGGATGCGCTGGGGATTCATCTGAGAGAGGGTTCTAGCATAGCAGAATCGAGCGCGCCGCCGTTGAACGGCGAACGAGGGCGGGCACGAAAGCGAATTCTGCGCGCGGAGGTCTTAGGATAATTCGTCGAGAGCGGCTTGCAATTCCTGGCGAGCGTGCTCTTCGCCAGCGTGAGCGGCGCGGGCGATGCCCGTCGAGAGGATCTCGCGCGCTTCGGAGGCGCGGTTTAGGAGAGCCAGCATGCGGCCGAATTGGTAATAGGCAGCGACGTAATCGGCGTGATCACTGAGCAGTTGTTTGAATTGAGTTTCTGCGGCGGCGACGTCTCCCTCTTTCACGCATTCCATGGCCAAGCCGTACCGGGCGAAAGCGTCGAGCGGGTTCTTCTCGACGAACTTCTCGAGCATTTGTCTGCGGTCTGCACCTGCTTGGGGCGCGGTCATGTCTAGCGTATTATAGCGGCCCAAGCTGCGAGCGCCAATTCCTACGGAGGGGGGCGTCCTTGAAGAAAAAGCCAGGTTTGAGGGTGCCGGGGCATTCCCGGAGCGCTGCGCCCGCCGGAGAGAACAAGGAAGCGGCGGAGGGTGGGAAGCCCGTCAGCAGTTCGCGTTCGCAAATGGTGGAGGTGGTGCTGCCGAATGATGCGAATGCGCTCGGATACATGCTCGGCGGGCGCGTGATGCACTTGATTGACGTGGCCGGAGCGATTGCGGGCCACAGGCACGCGGGAAGCTACCTCGTGACGGCATCGGTCGACTACCTGGACTTTCGCAATCCGATTCGCATCGGCGACCTGATCGTGCTGAAGTCCAGCGTCAACCGCGTGTTCGATACTTCGATGGAGGTGGGCGTGAAGGTCTTTTCAGAGAACATTCTGACGCGCGAGCGACTGCATACATCGAGCGCTTACCTGACTTTCGTCGCTGTCGATCAGGAGATGCTGCGGCATTCCATTCCGTCGTTGATTTTAGAAACGGACGAGGACCGCCGGCGCTGGGAGGAAGCCGGCGAACGGCGAAAGATACGGCTGGCGCATCGGCATAAAAAACCTGTCGTCTCGTGACCGTTCGAACGCGCGGCCTCGCTTCGCCTATCGCGAGAGATGATCGCGTAGGCTTTGCGCCGTACGAAATGCCTCCGAAACGCAGCTCCCAACGGAAGGGCCGTCCAGATAGTTACCCGCAATGAAGAGTCCGGGAAGGGTGTGAAGTTCATCGCGAATCGCCGCGACTTTCTGCATGTGACCGAGATTGTATTGCGGCAAAGCATGGTGGTGCCGCCAGACGCGCTGAGCGATCGGCGGAGCGGTTATTTGCAAGATCCCCGAGATTTCCTTCTGGATCTGATTTCCGATTTGCACGTCGTCCATTTCCAAGATTTTCGGGTCGGTGGCCCCGCCGAGGAAGCTGGTCATCTCGACAGTGCCTTCCGGGCAGCGTCCCGGGAAAAGCGAGGAGTTCCAGATGACCCCAAGAGTTCGAAGTTTTTCCGTGCGCGGAACGAGGAAGCCGAATCCATTTAGCGTGTGGCCAAGGTGCTCGCGGCGATAGCCCTGGTTGACCACGACGATGGGAGCATAGGGGATTCCGGCGAGAGCCGAGGTGATGCGCTCAGCAACCGGCGCGAGAAGCCTGGCGACAACGTATGCAGGAGTCGCGAAAACGACGGCATCAGCGAGCAACGTTGCCGGTTGCATACTTCCGGAGCAGTGAAGCGTCCAGCCGTTCGCAGGCGCGGACTGGACCGAGCTAACGGTAACGTTCTTAACCACCGCGTTTTCGAGTTTTTTCGCGACCGAATTCAACAGCGTCGCCATACCGCCGCGGAAGGAGGCAGACGTTGGGCGCGCGCGTTCGCCTTGGCCGCGGGATTTCATCGCGCCACGTATCACGCTTCCGTACTCTGTTTCCCACAAAGCCAGCGAGGGAAACGAGCTGCGCAGGCTAAGTTTTTCAGGATCGCCGGCGAAGATGCCGGAGACGAACGGACCGGCCAGATGCTCCAGGATTTCTGTGCCAAATCTTCTGCGCACGAAGTCGGCAAACGATTCATCTTGCGCGACCGGTTGCGAACGCCGAAAGGGTTCGCTGAGGATGCGCATTTTTGAGCCGATCCCGAGAAGCGAACTGGTCAGGATGGCGGGAGGCGACAGGGGAGCGGGGTGGAGTCTGCCTCGGCGCAAAACATAGCGGGGAAGATGGGGATCTGCTTCGAGCAATTCGGATTCACATCCCGCGCGGCGAATCAGTTCACCTAGCTCGGGTGTGAGCTGGAGATTCTGCGGGCCGCTCTCGAACAGAAAGCCGTTGCTTTGTTCGGTAGCGATCAGGCCGCCGGCGCTGTTTGCCGCATCGAGGACGCGAACGGAGACGCCGAATTCCTTCAACCGCAGGGCGCAGGCCAAGCCGGAGATTCCAGCGCCGACGACGACCGCTTGGCAAGAACTCATTAGGACCGCTCCGCTAAAGTGTCTTGGAGAATAAAGGGCGCTCATCCATCTTTTGGTCGCGCAAGTAGCGGTCAAACGGCATGGCAAGATTGCGTATGAAAATCCGACCGCGCGGCGTGACACGGATTTCGTCATCGGAGAGAAGAACAAGGCCGTCTTCGCGCATCGCAGCCAGTTCGAGGAGTTCGCTTGCGAAGTACTCGTCAAAGCGAATGTGAAATTCATTCTCGGTTTCGGATTTCAGAATCACGGCATGGCATAGCAGGCGCGTGATAACGGCGCGCCGCAGAAGGTCGTCTTCATTCAGCGGATAGCCGCGCATCGTTGCAGTGCCGCGAGCTTCCACGGCGGACTGGTATTCGGCGATCGCGCGGTGGTTTTGCGCGTACGCTGCCCCGATACTGCTGATGGCACTAACGCCCATGCCGTACAGATCAGCCCCCGCCTTGGTCGTGTAGCCCTGAAAATTCCGATGGAGAGTACGCTCGCGCTGGGCAAGGGCCAGTTCGTCGGAGGGCTTTGCGAAATGGTCCATGCCGATGTAGAGATAGCCCGCAGCGGTGAAGTTCCGGATTCCGGCCTTGAAAATGTTGAATTTCTCCATTCCTTCAGGCAAGTGCCCCTGAAAGGAGCCCTGTTGTTTTCTCAGCCAGGGCACGTGTGCGTAGCTGAACATGGCAATGCGGTCAGGCGCGAGATGGAGAATGTTGTCCGCCGTCTCCGAGAATGACGCGGCGGTTTGATACGGCAGGCCGTAGATCAGGTCGACGTTGATGCTGTCGAATCCGAGATCGCGCGCCGCTTGAATTAAGTCGCGCGTCATTTCGAACGGCTGGACGCGGTGAATGGTTTCCTGGACGAGTGGCGTGAAATCCTGAATGCCCATGCTCAGCCGGTTGAAACCGAGCCTTCGCAGAACTTCGAGATGTGTGCTGGACGTGACGCGGGGATCGACTTCGATGCCAATTTCCGCGCCGCGTGCGAAAGAGAAGCGCTCGCGCGTATGCGCGAACAGATCCTCCAATTGTGCCGGACTCAGGTAAGTCGGAGTTCCGCCGCCCCAATGAAATTGAACAACTTCACGCTGCCGCGAAACAGAGCGGCTGACGTGATCGATCTCCGCCTTCAGGGACTGCAAATAGGGAATCGCGGCACTTTTGTCTTTCCGGATGACGACGTTGCAGGCGCAGAACAGGCAAAGGCTTTCGCAGAAAGGCAAATGCATGTAGAGGGAAACGGGGGTGTTCGCGGCATCCGCGCGAGCGCAGAAGGCGTCGAGATCGGCCTGCTGGAAACTGTCGTTCCAGACCGGGGCGGTTGGATAGCTGGTGTAACGGGGGCCGGGGCGATTGTATTTTGCCAAAAAGTCTTCACTGACTTCGAGATCCGGAATTTGGCCGACCGTTTGCATTGTTATTCCGCGCGATTCGACGCGAGTTGCGGTCTCGGCTCGGAAAAATCGCGAGTCGCGCGAACGAATGCTTGCGCGTTCTCGACGGGCGTCGTAGGCAGGATTCCGTGGCCAAGATTTAGGATGTGTCCGACACCTTGCGTTTTGGAGATCGCCTGGCGCACCGCGAACTGAATGTTGTCTTCCGAACTGAGAAGCATGACCGGGTCAATGTTCCCCTGCAGAGCCATACCCGTTCCAAGTTTCCTGCGCGCCTCGGCAAGATCGGTTCTCCAGTCGACGCTCAAAACGTCCGCGCCGGTTCGCGCCAGGGCGGAGAGCAGGTGCGCGCCGTTCTTCGCGTAGAGAATCACGGGCGTTCCGCCGGCATGAATATCGGCGATGAGTTCTTGCGTTGCGGGAAGTTCGAAGACTTCATAGTCGTGCGCGGAAAGTTCTCCGGCCCATGTATCGAAGATTTGGACTGCCGTGGCACCGGCTTCGAGTTGCATTCTTAGGTAACGCGAAGTGACATCCGCGATTTTTTCGAGCAACGCATGGAGGAGCGCGGGTTCGGCGTACATCATGCGTTTGATCGTGGGCAATTCGCCCCGTGTCTTGCCCTCCACCAAGTAACAGGCAAGCGTCCAGGGCGCGGCAGCGAATCCGATTACGGGCACGGATTGACCGACGGCATTCGCGATGGCGCCGATTGCGTCGCCAACGAACTTCGTTTCGTGACATGGATCAAAATCCCGGAGAGCTGCAACCGATTTGTCATCGACGACAGGCCTTCCGAGCTTTGGTCCGTCATCGTTGATCTCGAGCGGCACGCCCATGCCTTCGGCGACGATGAGAATGTCGGAAAAAACGATCACAGCGTCGACGTCGAGCACTTCCAGAGGTTCGACCGACACCTGCGCGGCAAGTTCCGGCGTCTTGGCAATCTGCAGAAATGCAAATTCCTCGCGCATCCGGCGGTAACCGGGAAGGTAACGACCGGCTTGGCGCATGATCCAGACAGGGACGCGTTTCGGGCGTTCGCCACGCGCGGCGCGGAGAAAGATCTCCTTCTTCGTCGCGGATGGGCTAACTGTGTGCATCGGGAACAGTTCGACAGCTATCTTAGCAGATGCCGCCTTCTGCGCGCACGGGGCTCACGGGGCTCTGCACGGTTGTGACGGTCGACAATCGGCGCTAAAATCGCAGGATGCCCGCAGGCTCTTCGGCTAGTTTTATACGGCCGTGCTGTCGCTTCCGACGGATTACTTTGTCATGAAATACCCGATCGGCATGGACATTGTCGCGCTGATCCTGTATCTCGCGAGCTTCGCGGGATATACCGTCCACCTGTATCGCGACCGGCGATGGAGCGGAAGAGCTGCGACCGCGCTGCTCATTCTGGCGATTCTTGTGCATTACTATGCGCTTTTGGAGCGGTCGCGCGTAATCCACGCGATTCCCTATGACGATTTGTACGGTTCGATGTCGCTCTTCGCATGGTTACTTGCGGTGACGTACCTTGGTTTGGAGACCTACCACCGGCGGCGGTCCGTCGGCTCATTTGTGGTGCCGTTCGTGATTTTGTGGCTCGTGGTTGCCCTGCTGGTCGCGCCCGCTCGCGTGCACCGTGAGCCGGCGGCAAGCGGTGCGCTGTTTGCCTTCCACATTACGATTGGAATTCTCGCATACGCGGCGTTCGCCATTTCCTTCCTGCTGAGTTTGATTTACCTCGTTCAGAATCGCGTCTTGCGTCACGGCCGCCCGGGGCTCGCGTTCTGGCGTTTTCCGGCGCTCGATGTGCTGGAACGCATGAGCCGCTCGAGCGTTTGGGTAGGGCTGGTAGCTTTGGCCATCGGCACGACGCTGGGTTTCATCTGGGAGCATCGCCTTACAGGACACTTTGCGATTGCGGATCCGAAAGTGCTGGCGACGCTGGTCGTCCTAGCGGCATATGCTATCTATCTCCGTATTGTGCAGGCTCCTTCCTGGCGCGGAGCGCGCGCGGCGAGCGTTTGCGCGTGTAACTTTGTGATTGTGCTGTTCAGTTACACGATCGTGAATCTTTACTTCACGGGATTTCACCGGTTTTTCTGATGCCCATCGATTCGATCAGCCTCGACGGACAAGCGGCGTTTCGCGGCCGCGCAGCGTTGGCGTTGATTGGCTGCAGCCACCTGACTGCGCCGGTCGAGCTTCGGGAGAGGGTCGCTTTCACGCCCGAGCAAGCGCTGCAGGCGGCTGCGGAACTCTGCCAGTCGGGCGTGATCGAAGAAGCTGTGGTTGTGTCGACGTGCAATCGTAGCGAATTGTATGGAGTGGCGGAAGAATCGGGCGAGGCCCTGCCCAATGCGCTCGTGTCCTATTTCAGCGAGTTTCACAAACTTTCGCCGGTTGACTTGAATGGACGAATCTACCGGCGCGCCGGGCGCGAGGCGGCGAAACATTTGTTCCGTGTGGCAAGCGGTCTGGATTCGATGATGCTCGGCGAGGCGGAAATTCTGGGGCAAATTCGCGAAGCGTACAGCCGCGCGCTAGATAACGGCTCCACCGGTCCGGTATTGAACCGCTTGTTCCAAGGCGCGCTTGAAGTCGGGAAGCGAGTCCGCGCGGAAACCGAAATCGGCACGCGGCCCGTCTCGGTAGCTGCGGCGGGAGTGAAGCTGGCGGAGCGCATTTTCGGCGATTTGAAAGGCCATAGCGCGCTGATCGTTGGCGCCGGAGCAGTCGCCGAACAGGTGATGGAGAGTCTTCGCGCGCGCGGGATCGGCGGAGTGGAAGTGGTGAACCGGTCGTTTGCGCGTGCCGAGGAACTCGCGCTGCGTATGGGCGGAACAGCTTCCGAATGGGTTGCGTTCGAGACAGCTTTGAACTCGCCGGACATCATGGTCATGTCGGTGTCCGGTTCGTCCCATGTTTTGACTCGTTCTATGCTCGAACGCGCAATGCTGGCGCGAGCGGGGCGCTCGATCTGCATCATCGACTTGAGCGTGCCGCGCAGCGTCGATCCCGAGGTCGAGGGCATTTACAATGTTTACCTGTTCAATGTGGATCATCTCGGAGAGATCGTCGAGCAGAACAAGAAAGCCCGCGAGGCCGAGGTTCCGCGCGCCGAGGCCATTGTGGACGAGCACGTGAATAAGTTCCTGGCGTGGCAGTCGAGCATTGAAGGAGCCGGGCTGATTGAAGCGCTGCGCCAGAGACTTGAAGCCGAGCGGCAATCCCTAATTGCGGCGCGCATTGGTGACGCGAATCAGGCGCCCAATTCCGAGCGCCAGCGCTTGGAAAAACTTACGCAGGAATTGATCGACCGAATCGTTGACCTTCCCGCCGCACATCTGCGCCGCGAACGTAAATTACGCCGGCCAGTGGAAGGGCTTGCCGCTTTGCGCGAGCTTTTTGGTCTGGCGGATTCGAACGAGAAGAAGGAGTCTTGAAGCCTCTGCGCATCGGCACGCGAGGCAGCAAGCTCGCCCTTTGGCAAGCGGAGTATGTTCGCGCCAGGCTCAAACAAGAATTAGGGATCGAATCCGAACTTGTAGTGATCCAAACAACCGGCGACCAGTTTTCTGGCGCGAGCATTCCCGATGCGGGCGGGAAAGGGATTTTTATCAAGGAAATTGAAGACGCGATTCTGGATGGCCGCGTCGATTTCGCGGTACACAGCATGAAGGACGTGCCAACGGACTTTTGCGATGGATGCAGGATTTCGATTGTGTTTGAACGCGAGGATCCGCGCGATTGCCTGATTTCGCACAACGGCGAAACTCTCGCAAGGCTTCGGCGAAGTGCGCGCATCGGAACAAGCAGCGTCCGGCGAGCTTCACAGCTCAGGAGTTTTCGCGCGGACTTGGAGGTCGTCGCTCTCCGGGGCAACGTCGACACACGGCTACGAAAGCTGGACGCGGGAGAGTACGATGCTATTGTCCTCGCGAAGGCGGGAATCGAGCGTCTGGGGTTATCTTCCCGTGTCGCAGAGACGCTGTCGCCTGAGGTCATGCTTCCGGCACCGGGGCAAGGCGCGTTGGGAATCGAGTTTTTTGAAGCTGGCCGGGACTTGTACACCTCGTTTCTCGACAGGTTCGACCACCGGCCCACGGTGCTGGCGGTGCTTTGTGAACGTGCCTTGCAAGACGAGCTGCAAGGCGGATGTACTGTGCCGCTTGGTGCGTGGGCACGGGTGGAAAACGGAGCCATGAAGCTCGAGGCGTGCGTGCTTTCGCCCGACGGCACGGAGTCACTCCGCCGGGCCGCTGCGACAAATTGCCAAACGAGCGCGCAAGCTCAAGCGCTGGGCCGGGGGCTTGCGCGCGAATTGCTTGACGCTGGAGCCGATCGCTTACTGCGATTGACCGGAAGGAGCGCCGGTGGCGGATAGCCGAGCAGCGAGGTCCGAGCGCATTGTGATTACGCGTGCGCCCGGCCAGAACGAAACCCTTCGCGCGGAATTGAAGAGCGCCTTTGGCGGCGCCGCACGCATAATCGAATTGCCTTGCGTTGAATTTCGCGAGCCTGAAGACACGGCTGCGCTTGATGGGGCGATTCGCGCGATGAATGACTTCGCCTGGATTCTCTTCACCAGTCAGAATGCGGCCCGGTATTTTGCTCGCCGCATGCGCGCTCTTGGCAGGAATCCGGAACAGATCGGCAAGGCCCGCCCGCGAATTGCCGCCATTGGCCCGGCCACGGCGGAGGCGACTTCCGCGGAGGGTTTTTCGGTAGACTTTGTGCCCAGTCCCGGAACCGGCAGAAGCTTCGCAGGCAGTTTCAAGGATTCGGTTCGCAGCGTCGCCGGAATGGAAGTAAAGAATGCGACCATGGGATTCCTGCGCGGCGTTGCGGGGATGAAGATTCTGATTCCCCGAAGCGATTTGGCGCTACGCGATCGTGGCGCGACCGACTGGACGGAAGTGCTGCGTGAAGCTGGCGCGGAAGTGACGGCGGTTGCCGCTTATCAGACTTGCAGCCCGAAAGCGCTTGGCGGGTCACAATTCGCGGAGGTCGTGCGGGACGGAGCCGATTGCTTCGTATTTGCGAGTCCTTCTGCATTTCAGAATTTTGCCCGCGCTGCGGGAGTCGACAACTTGAAGCGGCTAGCCCAAATGTCAGTCTTTGCCGCAATCGGACCCACAACGGCGGCGGCGATTCGCGCGAGTGGCGTTGCCTGCGCCGTCGAGTCAACCGAACCAGACGCGAAACTGCTGGCGGAGGCCATTGTGACTTACTTGAAAAGCGTAGGCCATCGACCTCAAGGGGTAGAGGCGGTATGACGTTTCCGACGCATCGCCCGAGGAGGCTGCGCAGAAGCGAAGCAATGCGAAGCCTCGTCCGCGAGACGCGGCTGTCAACGGCAGGACTGGTTTATCCCATGTTTGTTTGCCCCGGAAGCGCCGTTCGAACCGAAGTCAGCTCGATGCCGGGTGTCGCGCAACAATCCGCGGACAAGCTTGTCGAAGAAGTGCGCGAAGTTGCCGATCTGGGAATTCCCGCGGTCATTCTGTTCGGCCTCCCGGAACACAAAGACGAGATGGGAACCGAAGGCTACGCGGCCTCGGGCGTGGTGCAGAGGGCGATCGAAGCGATTCGCAAGGCGCGTCCCGAACTTCTGGTGATCACGGATGTCTGTCTTTGCGAATACACCAGCCACGGGCATTGCGGCGTCATCGAAGATAAGCAAGTTGCGAACGACAGAACACTGGAACTTCTGGCGGAGATGGCGCTCTCGCATGTGCGCGCGGGCGCCCATATTGTCGCTCCTTCGGACATGATGGACGGCCGGGTCGCAGCAATTCGCAAGCGGCTCGATGCCAATGGATTCGCCGATACAGCAATTCTTTCCTATGCCGCGAAGTACTGTTCCGGTTTTTACGGACCGTTTCGCGAAGCAGCGCAGTCGGCGCCACAGTTTGGCGACCGCGCCAGCTACCAGATGGATCCCGCAAACGCGCGCGAGGCGCTGAAGGAAGTCGCGATGGACCTCGAAGAGGGCGCCGACATCATCATGGTGAAGCCCGCGCTCCCGTATCTCGATGTTGTTCATCGCGTGCGCGAGGCTTTCGACGTGCCCGTTGCTGCATACAACGTCAGCGGAGAATACGCCATGGTGAAAGCCGCGGCGCAAAACGGCTGGATTGATGAGAAGCGTGTCGTCGTTGAAATCATGACCTCGATTCAACGCGCGGGAGCCAGCATTGTGCTGACCTATCACGCGAAGGATGTAGCTCGCTGGCTGAAGGCCTGCTAGACGCCTGCCATGGGTATTCCGACGACATCTAAAGTCACAAGAACCGACGATATTCTGCGCCGCGCGCGGGAGGTTCTGGTTGGCGGCGTCAACAGTCCTGTGCGGGCGTTCCAATCCGTCGGCGGGGAACAGCCGATCATCGAGCATGGTTCGGGCGCACGTCTTTGGGATGCGGAGGGTCATGAATACCTCGATTTCATCGGCTCCTGGGGCGCGTCGATTCTTGGCCATGCACACCCCGCGATCGTCAATGCAATTCAGGAACAGGCCGCGCGCGGAACGAGCTACGGCATAACGACGGAGCTCGAAGTGGAATTGGCGGAGCGCATCAAGTCTGCCATTCCTTCGATGCAAAAACTGCGATTCGTCAGTTCCGGCACAGAAGCGACGATGTCAGCGGTGCGCTTGGCGCGCGCGTTCACCAAGCGCGATCTGATCCTGAAATTCGAAGGCTGTTATCACGGCCACGCCGACAGTTTCCTCTCCGAAGCCGGATCCGGGCTCGCCACTTTAGGAATCGCCTCGAGTCCGGGCGTGCCGGCGGCGCTTGCTGCGCTTACATTGAACGCTCCGTATAACGACCTTGGCGCAGTAGAGAAGGTTTTCGCTGCGCATGCGAATAAGATCGCGGCTGTGATCGTTGAGCCAATTGCCGCGAACATGGGCGTTGTTCTCCCAGCGCGTGGATTTGTTGGCGGACTTCGCCAGATCACCGCGCGGGCAGGCTCGTTGCTCATTCTTGACGAAGTCATTACCGGATTTCGCCTCTGCTACGGTGGAGCGCAAACCGTTCAGGACGTTGGGCCCGACCTCACCACATTAGGGAAGACCATTGGCGGCGGCCTTCCAGTTGCTGCGTATGGCGGGCGGGCGGAGATCATGAACCGTGTGGCACCGCTTGGCTCGGTTTATCAGGCGGGGACGCTTTCCGGGAATCCGCTCGCGATGGCCGCGGGAATCGCAGCGCTGAAACTGCTTGGGGAGCCGGATTTCTACGCCCGATTGAATGCCCGCGCCGAGGCATTTATCCAGCAGCTTCGCGGTGCCGTTTGCGCATCCGGTGTGCCGGGGCAGGTCAATTCGATGGGAACACTGGCGACGCTGTTTTTCGCCGCGCAGCCGGTCGAAAACTACGGGGATGCGAAGAAATCGGATACGAAACGCTACGCTCGATTTTTTCATGCGATGTTTCAGCGCGGTGTCTTGATCGCGCCATCGCAGTTCGAGGCGCTGTTCGTTTCCGCGGCGCACAGTGGGGAAGACCTCGAGCGCACCATTGAGGCAGCGAGAGAATCTCTCGCCATGCTCGCGTCAGGCCAGTAATCCCGCATCACGGATGCTCTTACGGCGGCTCGTTGATTGGCGGTGGTGCGCCTCCTCCGGCCCCCAGCTTTTCGCGTTCAACCTCGGAATTGCAAGCAGTTAAGGCCGCCGAAGTACCCCTCCGCCATGGGTACTACTCGAGGCATGGCCGGAAGTACTGGCACACTGCCTCGCCTGTACCATTGGCCAGAAGCGGGTCGCTCTACTGAAATAGGCATATCGGGGAGCGACGCGAATGATTCTGGCGGTGGCAGTGCTTCTCTTGCAGTTTCCTGCAGCAGGCGCGGCGAGCCCGCCTCCGAGTGGGCTCAACCGGCCCGTTGAGGCGTCCAGGGTTACCGTGCCCTCGGAAGCGCCCAAACCAGCCGACCAACCGGAGAGCGGCGAAGAAAGGACAAGCGACGGCTCAAGACCGACGCCGCCCGTCAAGCCGTCAACTGAGTCAGCGAGCCAGCCCACGTCTAATGTTCTTCCGCCGCCAGCTTTCCGTCCGCCGGACGAAACGCCGGTTGCGCACCGAAAATTGTGGATTCTGCTGAGTGCCACCGAGCACAGTTCAGCAGGGTTCGATGCATGGTCAACGCGATACGCGCTATCCAATGGGCGCGTCGAAGCGGATCCCATCATGCGTCCTTTTGCCGGGTCCGCGGCGATCTATGGCGCTATTCAGGTAATACCGATCGGCCTTGACTATGTGGCACACAGATTGCAGCGCAGCTCTGGATGGACGCGCCACATTTGGTGGGTGCCGCAGTCGGTGGCGTCGGCTACGTTCCTCGTCAGCGGCTCTTACAACGTCGCCCACACAAACTGAGATTTCCGCAAGGCACGGCGGCGAATTCGTATGTTCTCTCCAGATTGTTCTCTCGCTCGCACCAGTTCGCGGCAGAACTCGGTTCGATCGGTTCGAGTGGTCCCTCCTGACAGAGACTCGCTGCGTGCTATTCTAGAAACGTGTTTGGAGGTGCCTCGTGGCCACCAAAGCGGGGCTTTCGCCTTGCAGATTTGGATTCTTAGTTGATGGGCGGTGGCTGCAAGAGGGTGCGGCGTTCGATGTGCTGTCGCCGTTCAATCGCGCCGTTGTAGGCATTGCTCATCGTGCCTCCGCATCGCACTTGGAAACGGCAATTCGGGTAGCGCAGCGGACCTTCGAAGTGACACGCCGTATTCCGTCGCACGAGCGGCAGCGCGTCCTGCACGCCGTCGCGGATTCGATTGGCCAGCGGGGCGACGAATTTGCCCGGACGATGGCTCTCGAGGCAGGCAAGCCCCTGAAAGCAGCCCGCGCTGAGGTAGAGCGTGCGGTTCTGACATTCACGGTAGCGGCCGAAGAGGCCGCGCGCATCGGCGGAGAATGGATTCCTTTTGACCGCACGCCGGCCGGCTCGAGCCGCTCCGGAATCGTGCGTCGTTTTCCGGTTGGCCCAATCGCGGCGATCACGCCATTCAATTTTCCGCTCAATTTGGTCGCGCACAAGGTCGCTCCGGCCATTGCGGCGGGATGCACGGTGGTTCAGAAGCCGTCTCCGCACACTCCTTTGTGTTCGTTGATGCTGGCCGAGCTCATCGAACAGGCGGGATGGCCGGCCGGCGCTTTGAACGTTCTGCCACTTACCAACGAGGACGCCGAGCGCATGGCGGGGGATGAGCGTTTCAAACTGCTGACGTTCACAGGGAGCGCGAGCGTCGGCTGGCAGCTGAAGGCGGCGTCTGGCAAGAAGCGCGTGACGCTCGAACTGGGAGGAAATGCAGCGTGCATCGTCCATTCCGATGCGCAATTGGATCACGCGGCGGAGCGAATCGTTGCGGGCGGCTTCTCTTATGCAGGACAGAGCTGCATTTCGGCGCAGCGGATTTTCGTGCAGCGATCCATCGCGGAGAAGTTCACCGAGAAGGCCCTCGAGCGCGTGGCCTCGCTGAAAGTCGGCGACCCTCTCGATCCTGCAACGGATGTTGGTCCCATGATCAACGAAGAAGCGGCAGAGCGCGTGTCGCAGTGGGTGGATGAAGCCGCCGCGGGCGGAGCAAAGATCCTCGCTGGCGGCAAAGGTTCGGAGACGTTCTATGAACCTACAGTTCTTACGCACACAAGCTCGGAAATGAAGGTCATTCGCGAGGAAGTATTCGGCCCCGTCATTGTTATTGAGCCCTACGACGATTTCGCCGAAGCGATCCGTCGCGTCAATGACAGCCGTTACGGGCTCCAGGCGGGTGTGTTCACCGATGACACGCGGCTGATGTTCAAGGCGTTTGAGGAGCTGGAAGTGGGAGGCGTAATCTCAAATGACGTTTCGAGCTTCCGCATCGACCACATGCCTTATGGAGGCGTCAAGGATTCCGGCTTTGGCCGCGAGGGTTTGCGTTACGCCATCGTGGACATGACCGAGCCGCGCCTTCTCGTTTTGCACACTCCGTGAACTCTTGCCGGTAAGGCCGAGCAAGTACAAGCGAGGTTTGGCACGCATTTCATTTCCGCCGCACTGCCATTGCGCCGTCGAGCATCTGCTTTTCCTGTGCGGTAAGGGCGCGGTAGGCTCCTTTGGCTAAATCGCCGAGCAATAGCGGTCCGATTGCCACACGGACCAAACGGAGCACTGCGATTCGCAGCGGCTCGAGCATGCGGCGAATTTGCCGGTTTTTCCCCTCGTCTAGCACGATCGTGAGCCAGGTGTTTCGCTCGCCCCGGCGAAGTACGTCGGCGCTCTTCGCATGCAGCATTTCCCCTGTGGACGTACGAACTCCATCCCTCAGCGCTTCGAGGTGTTGCGGCTGGATCACAACATTTAGTTGAACGTGATAAGTTTTATCGAGCTGCGTTTCCGGCGAGGTGATTCGCGCGGCCCATTCTGAGTCATTCGTCAGGAGCAGGAGGCCCTCGCTTGCCTTGTCGAGCCGGCCAACAGGCGCGATCCAAGGCAACTTGCCACGGAGGCTCTCATATACAGTTTTGCGGGACTTTTCATCCGAGGCGCTCGTAATTGCGCCCCGCGGTTTGTTCATCATCAAGTAGATTTTATCCGCACCAACCGCTGGAACGCAATCCACCGCAATGTGGTCACGTCCCAGATGCACGGGCGTCTCGGGGTTCGTCCTCAGAGCGCCGTTCAGTCGAACGCGGCCTGCGGCGATCAGCTCTGCCGCGCGCGAGCGCGAACAGTAGCCGAGCTTCGAGAGTGCTCGCGCGAGCCCGATTCGGCGACCATTGGCTTCTCGTTTGGGCTTCCTCACAACAGTGTTCCGCCTACCACGATTCCAGTTGAAATGTTGCATGTTAGCTGGCCAAACGACCGAAGGGAAGGCGCCGGAAGCGGAAAAATTGTGCTACGCTGTCGCGGTTTGTGGACAATTCTTATCCATGTTGTGCCAGAGGCAATCATGAAGAGATCGGTTGTTTTCGCTGCAATACTTTCCGCGTGTTTCCTTTCCCTCGGTGCGGGCAATCCGAACCTGGCACGCTGGGAGCAGGAAGCTCACGACGTCACGATCCTTCGGGACAATTGGGGCATCGCACATGTTTACGGCAAAACCGACGCGGACGCCGTCTTCGGCATGGAATATGCGCAAGCCGAGGATGACTTCAATCGCGTCGAGACGAACTACATCAACGCGGTGGGACGCCTCGCAGAGGCTGAAGGCGAGTCAAAAATCTACCAGGATTTGCGCATGAAACTGTTCATCGACCCGGCAACTTTGAAGAAGCAGTATGCAGAGAGTCCGGTGTGGCTTCAAACGCTAATGAACGCCTTCGCCGACGGACTGAACTACTACCTCTACAAACATCCCGAAGTGAAGCCGCGAGTGATCAAGAGATTCGAGCCGTGGATGGCCTTGAGCTTCAGCGAAGGCAGCATCGGAGGCGACATCGAACGCGCGCGCGTTGAACAGCTCGCTGCGTTTTACGGAAAGGAGCCTGCGGCACCCGCCGTCGCAGGAGACGAAATTGAAGACGAAACTGCCGAACCCACCGGCTCGAATGGCATCGCCATTGCACCGTCCAATACGGCCGATCATCATGCGTTGCTCCTGATCAATCCGCACACGTCGTTCTATTTTCGTTCCGAGCTTCAAATGGCGAGTGACCAGGGTTTGGACGCCTACGGAGCTGTGACTTGGGGCCAGTTCTTCGTGTACCAGGGCTTCAACCCGCATATCGGGTGGATGCACACGTCGAGCGGCGTCAACGCGATCAGCGAGTACCTCGAGACCGTGAGGGAAAAGGGCCACCGTTACTACTACCAGTACGGAACGAAGGAGCTTCCCGTCATAACGAAGCAAATCACCGTGTCCTATATGACCGACCACGGCATGGCGCAGAAGCGATTCACCGCGTATTACACCATGCACGGTCCCGTTATCGGCGAGCAGGACGGCAAGTGGCTCAGCATCCGGCTGATGCAAGAGCCGATAAAAGCGCTGGAACAGGATTTCACGCGCACCAAGGCGACCAATTACAAATCATTCCGGCAGACGATGGAGCTTCATACGAATTCTTCGAACAACACCATCTTTGCCGATACAGACGGAGACATCGCGTACTTTCACGGAAATTTTATTCCCAGACGAGACGCGCACTTCGATTGGACGAAGCCTGTCGATGGCAGCAATCCCGCAACCGATTGGGGCCCGCTGCTCACCGTTGACCAGACGCCTCATCTGCTCAATCCCAAGAGCGGCTGGATCTACAATTCAAACGACGCGCCGTGGAATGCTGCCGGTGCCGGAAGCCTGAAGAAGGCAGATTATCCCGTCTACGTTGAGACGGGCGGGGAGTCCGCGCGAGGATTACACGCGGTGAGAGCCCTTTCGAACAATAAGAATTTAACAGTCGACACTCTGCTCTCTTCCGTAGCCTTCGATAGTTATCTGCCGTGGTTTGAGAAGACCATACCCGCATTAATGAGCGCGTGGGACCAGGATCCGGATTCCGATCCGCTGAAAGCAAAGTTGAAGGAGCAGATCGGCGTGTTACACGGTTGGGATTTTCGATGGGGCGCCGATTCGATCCCTACATCGCTCGCTGTGTTCTGGGGCACGGATTTGTTGCGCCACGCCGCGCGCGATGCCAGAAACGCCGATACCCCCGTGTATGACTACGTCGCCACCAAGGTATCTCCGGAACAGTTGCTGCAATCCTTGGCAACGGCATCGGATCGCCTCACCTCTGACTTCGGAACATGGAAGATCGCTTGGGGAAATGTCAATCGCTTTCAGCGGCTTGATGACGACATTGATTCGCATTTCGATGATTCAAAGCCAAGCATTCCTGTCGAATTCACATCGTCGCTGTGGGGCTCTCTCGCCTCTTTTGGGGCGCGACCGTATCCAAACACGAAGAAGTGGTACGGCACGAGCGGCAACAGCTTCGTTGCCGCAATCGATTTCGGCAAAATGATTCATGCCCGGGCTGTCACGGCCGGCGGCGAGAGCGGGAATCCTGCATCTCCGCATTTCGACGATGAGGCAGAGAGATACGCCACCGGAAACTTGCGGGAAGTCTATTTTTACCGCTCGCAACTCCAAGGGCACACGGAGCGAACCTATCATCCCGGCGACTAAGGGGCAGACCGAGTTCTACTGAACCGAGGACGACAGGCAGTGAGGAAAAAGACAATTTGAATTTCGGGAGTTCGTCTAAAACTCTTCAGACTCCTGGGCGAAGCGGAAGCCTGGCAGGCTCGGCGACGGGCCGGCATTAGCAATCCGCACACGCAAGGGAGCTTCCGTTTCGGAGCCAGCTTTGCGGAGCACGGCAAAGGTGGCCAGCGCCTCGTTATAGACCTTAGTTACCAAGTATGAATCGCCTGTATCGTCTTTCTTCCAGACCTGCCCGACCTGTATCTTTTTGAGGGCCATAGGGCTAGAACCACTGTAGATAGAATAGGAAGAAGCGTCAATAGGACTGCGCCTATGGGTTTTCATAGACAGTACGCTTGTTCAGCCTCGCTTCAATCCCTGCCAAGAGCCAAAGAAACTCTTTCTCGGGACCTTGCATCGAATTGCCTAAGCATTCGAGCCAACAGGGGTGTATAATTCCTGTAACGGCGAGGAGGTGAAGCCTCTAATGAAAAAAACCTGCAGAAGTCTGGCAGCTTTCCTCCTGGCAGGTGCTATGTGTGCGCCCGCGGCGCTAGGCCAGCAATCCGGTACGGTAAAACCGGGCACGGAATCCGACGTGAACGCCATTGGCAATCGAAAGGTTGGCCACGGGCCGGACATGTATTCTGTGGAACGGGAAATTGCCCTCGGCAAGCAGTTGTCGCAGGAAGTCGAGAAAGTTTCGAAGCTGATTCAGGATCCCGTCGTCGTCGACTATGTGAACAAAGTGGGACAAAACATTGTAAGGAACTCGGACGCCGAAGTTCCCTTCACGATCAAGGTTATCGATGACGAGCACTTTAACGCCTTTGCCTTGCCGGGCGGATTCTTCTATGTCAACACGGGAGTAATCTTGCATTCCGACACCGAGGCGGAGCTGGCGGGAGTGATGGCGCACGAAATTGCCCATGTTTGCGCGCGACACCAGACTCGGAATGCGACGAAAGCAAACATCATGCAGATTGCGTCGATTCCGTTGATTATGACTTTGCCCGGCACGATGGCGGGCTACGGAATTTACGAAGGACTGAATTTTATGATTCCGATGACCTATCTGAAGTTTAGCCGCGATGCGGAGCGTGAGGCGGACTATCTCGGAATTCAGTACATGTATAAGGCGGGATATGATCCGAACGCGTTTGTGATGGCCTTTGAAAAGGTCGAAGCGGAAGAGAAGAAGCAGCCGGGAACAATTCCCAAGATTTTCGATACGCATCCGCCCACTCCCGATCGGATCAAATCGGCGCAAAACGAGATCTCTACGATCCTTCCGGCCCGCGCTGAGTATATCGAGAGCACTTCTGAGTTCGACACAGTGAAGCAGCGGCTCCTGCGATGGGAATCAGGCCAGAGAATTCAGGAAGCGCGCGATGGTAAGCCTACGATAAAAAGCAAGGCAGAGCAGCAAAAGGACGCCCAAAACCAGCAAGGTCAAACGACCAGCGGCGACGACAATGCGCCGGTGCTGAAGCGCAGGCCCAACTAGAAAGGGTTTATCTTAGGTATTATCTTCGAGGTTCTGCCAGGTCGGCGACTCCCATCCGCTTGAGGGCCTCAGTGTAGTAGCGGCGATACAGGATGTCCCATTCTTCACTGCCTTCGAGAATTTCCTTCTTCTGCGAGCTGATTTTGGCCCGAGCTTCGGCGTCGACTTGCTCTTCCTGCTTCAGCAATTCCTGTAAAATGCTGACGATCTCTTGCCGGATGGTGTCGCGGTCTTCGACGAAATCGATATCTTCAATGGAAACAAGAAGGTCAATGATGCGGTGAGAAAGGCGTACCGTCTTTTCGCGGGTCAGTCGCATCAGCGAAGGATCAACTTCCTCTGGCGCGCGAGTTCGCCCTTCACTTTCTTGTACATTTCTTGATATGAAGCTCCGACTCTTCGCATTTCATCATTGTGTTGGGCAAGAATGTCGCGCACTTCTTCATTCAGGCGGTCCTCGACGGCGAGTTCGTCCACCATGGTCTGCCGCACGCGCTCAGATAGATGCTCAGCGGATTTGGCCTCAATCATTTGGCGGTCAACAAGCCGCTTCACTACTTCCTTAGACATGTATCCGACGAAATCGCGCGACAGTAGCATACGTTTTTGGGCTGCGATATCGAGTGTACTTGGCGAGTACCTGAACGTCAAGCGGGCCGGAATAACTGGAATAACTGCCGCAGGCGTGTGATGCGTGTGATGCTACGCGGTGTGATGCTACGCGGTTGACCGCCAGCAGAGCTTTGGATAACATAGGACGGGCGGTTAGCTCAGTGGTTAGAGCATCCCGCTTACACCGGGAAGGTCGTGCGTTCAAATCGCACATCGCCCACCACTTAGGTGTTTTTCTGTTCCGCATGGTTTGCGGGGACGTAGTTCAGCCGGCTAGAACGCTGCCCTGTCACGGCAGAGGTCGCGGGTTCGAGCCCCGTCGTCCCCGCCATTTATCTCATTGAATTGGCAAACGTTCGTCAACTGCCAGTTCCTCACAGCTGTCCGATTTGGGAGCAATTGAGAGCAACACTCCGGCGATCTTGCTCGCAATCTGCCGCTGCGCTTCCGGTATCGGCTGGGTGTACACCGAAATCGTCAGCTTTGGATCGGTATGCCCCAACTGATTCTGCAACGCTTTAATGCTTTCCCTTGTTGGATTGGCCCAAGTCGTGTAGGTGTACCGGAAACTGTGCCAACCCACGCGCGGAATTCCCGCGCGCCTGCACGCCGGATCGAGCACGCGGTTGCGAATGTTTTCCGGATTCAGCGCCGTGCCTCGCCCAGAGGAAAAAACGTAGCCGTTCGGGTCTGACATCTCCGGCTGAATCTTCCGCAGAGCTTCCAGCACAACTGAATCCACGAACACGATACGCCGCGATGCACGAGTCTTCGGTTGCGATTGCTGACCGTGGTAATTCCATTCGCATACGAGAATCGACCCCTCGGAAAAGTTCACACTTTTCCATCGCAGGCCGAACAACTCGCCGCGCCGAAGGCCCGAGAGCACGGCTAGGGGCCGCCCTTTTGGCCTGCGTTCATGCGGCCTTAAGTGAGAGAGCAACGCCTTGCTCCCATTCGTGGAGCATGCGGTTGCCGATCTCCTCGAATTCCGCATGGCCTTTGATGTAAACGCGAAGTTCATTGGCAGTGTCCGCCATGGCTGCGGTGATGCGTTCAAGTATTTCCCGGACGCGGGCAGGGGTGCCTCCCATGCGCGTCTCGCCCAGGCGCTGCAATTCCTTTGCGCTCGCCCATTTCGTTGTGCCGTTGAGCGTGAGCGCCATGCTGTCCTTGGGCAGATAGACGGAAGTCGTAACAAGGTCATAGACGGGGGCAAGCCTTGCTTCGCCCTGAACATCGTCATAGACAATCCCGAAGTTCTTCAAATGCGCATCGCCGTTACGTAGCGCGCAGTTAATGACGATGAGGGTGAAGAGGCGCTCAAGGTCTTCGCCCACGTGCGGGGAGTTCGCAAACTCCGCGAAGCGCTTCATGATCGAGGTCTCATAGCTGCCGCGATATTTCTCATCGGTGCGGCGGGCATTGAGCACGCAGAAATCCTCAAATCCGCGATAGGTGCCGTCGGGCCGCAGATCGAAGCGGTCAATGACCAGCGCCAGCGCGTCCTCGGCGAGCCGGTAGGGCGGCACTTCAAGGCCGCATTTCTGGGCAACCTTGAGGCAGAAGAATTCATTGGCCGCGAGCTGCGGGTATTCGTTCTGCTCCCAGAATTTCACGATGTGTGTTGCCCCCCGGTAGCTCTGCGAGAGCCGGTGATCGGCTTTACTGAGCGCGACGGATGCGCCTTCGTCGCGTACCAGGATTTTCGGCTGTACGCCGCTGATGCCGGAGAAGGAGGCAAACTTTTCGATGAGGTAGCGGAAGAGATCGCCGCCACGGCGCTTTTCTAGAATTTCATCCACCGACTGAAAGGGCACATCCTCCTGCAGCTGCTCCTTCTGGCCGGTATATCGGATGCGTCCGACCTGTGAGCGGCCGACGATCCCTAAGAGGTCAAACTCGTCAAACGTGCCGGTGGCCTTGGCGAATGCAAGACGCAGCCGTTCGCGGAGCACGCCTTCGGGCAGATTCATCTCGAATATCGGAGGGAGTCCGAACTGCACGTCCCAGGAGGGGAGGCGCACCGGCATCGTCACGGAGACGGCGCGCGCGCGCGCAATCTCAGGCAGATAGACGAAGCTGCTGCCGCGCACTCCGTGCCTGTCGAGCAGCCCCGCCTCAGCGGCGTCGGTCCAGACCTTTATCATCGCTATCCTCTTCCATCAGTTCGTCGAGCGTCGGCCGGCGCGCGCTTGCTTCCTGCAGCTTCAGCTCCAGCCCCAGAGCGGAAAGTATATTGCTAATCTTGGAGTAGCCGAGTTCGCCCAAACGTCCGTTCTCCAGCGCATCGAGCGTGGAGAGCCCGACGCGCGCTTTCTTGGCGAGCGCAGGCTGGGTCAGGCCGAGGGCTTTGCGCTTTGTGGCGATCTGCTCGCCTATATAGGATAGGGGCAACATTCGCCTAATATACAAGGTGTTTTTGTCTGAAGCAAGGAAATAACCTAATATACTGAGCTACTGAACGCCTTCCAATAATGGGGAGGGGGCCGCTCGTTTGTTAGGAGATCGTGTGAGAATCACCGCCGCCGGGAGAGTGCAGGGGCCTGATTCACATGTTCGCGCCCGGTGAGGCCCAGTCATCCTTTTCGAGGCTGTTCCTTGGCGCTGTTTGTTTCGACCCAAAATCCAACCCACAACACATCGCGTTGCCATTGTGCGCTTGGCCATGCTCCCGCTATAACTCAACTGTACTAACTGTTTTGTGACCTGACGGGAGGCCACAGCACCAACTTCGCTCCCACAGCGCTGGTTGCATATTCAGTTGCCGGGCTATCGGGAGTTGCCGCAACACCATACTTACGAAGGCTCAAGGCTGGAGGATCTTCCGCCAATCCCTTTTGAATTGGATGACGATTTTGCTTGGCTAATGAGTCACGGAACCGTGCATGCTGAGGACGGATTACACAGATACGAACGCGACATCCAGCCAAGCACCGCTGAAAGATTGGCACTTGAAGCACATATGCAATTGCCTTCAAGTTTTCGTCGGTTCATGAGTTCTCCCGAATTGCAGTCGCGAGTACGGTCGTGCACCGACTGCTATCTGGACCCCGGAGAACGGATTGTTGAGACAATCGGTACAATCCCAGGAAGCTTGGTGCATTTTCTCTCAGATTCTCAGTCGTGTGCCCATTGGTATCTGCACACTCTTCGCAGCGGTGAAGTCGGGGTGCTGGAGTCAGAGGATTTGTACTGTTACGAAATCGAGCACTCCGATTGGATTGAGAATCCAGCTTGCAGGCTTGAGCGCATTGATTTGAGCGGATTGAACTTCGCCTACTGTGCGCCTTCTTTTTCGGATTTCCTTTATCGGTTCTGGATTGAGAATGAGATCTGGTATGCACTGGAGGACGACAAAAGCAGGCGCCCTCTAAATGCGCTCGAATTGGAATATGTGGGCCACTACTCCAGGAATGCTCGCCCTTGACGAGCGGCTGCCTCGCTGGGGCAGGGCCTGATACGGCAAATTTCCAACCCACAACCCAACCCACAATTCGTGTGGTCTTGTACGACTTACGGGTATTTTGGCAGTCCCCGCGTTGTTCTATGTTGTTGTAAAACCGAAAACGGCTACGCTGTCACGGCAGAGGTCGCGGGGTCGAGCCCCGTCGTCCCCGCCATTCTTTTTCATGCGGTTGCACGATAAGAATGGCTCCTGCGGCTAATTTCAAAGTCGCTGTCCAGCACCCGTCGCCGAAGTCGCCTCATTTGCGATCCTCCTTCGCAGTTTAACTCTATCGTCTCTTCGCCGTTGGCGATGACGCAACTTATCCTCTCAGTTGTCACAAATTGATGTATACTATACATCATGAGGCGAACCCAACTGTATCTTGACGACGACATCTGGAAGGCTCTGCATGTTCAATCGCGGCAGCGTCGTACTTCCATCTCCGACTTAGTGCGTCAGGTGGTGCGGGATCGTTACGGAAGTTCCCCCGCCAATCGAAGGCGCGCGATGACAGCGCTCGTTGGGATGTGGAAGGACCGCAATGACCTGCCCGGCGCAACGACCTACATCCGCCGTCTCCGCAAAGGAAAACGCCTCAAGAGACTTGCCTCTTGAAGTCCGTGTTGATTGACTCAGATATTCTGATCGAGGTCTCACGCGCTCGCGACTCTGGTATTCTCGCAAAGTGGGACACGCTGAGTCGTGGTCCTGAGGCGCTCTTTTGCTCTCCGGTGACTGTCGCGGAGCTTTGGCATGGAGCCCGCCAGCAAGAGGACAGTATTCTTAAGGCACTCTTCGTCGCGATTCAATCGATCCCCATCGATGCCGAGATCGGCCAGCGAGCCGGAGTGTTTTTGAGGCAGTACGGCAAGAGTCATGGGGTTGAGCTGGGCGATGCCTTGATCGCAGCGACCGCATCTCTCCACGACCTACAACTATGGACGCGAAATCGTCGGCATTATCCCATGAAAGATCTTAGTTTCTTCTGACCCTAAGAGGAAACACTAAGTCGCAGAAAAGCAAGACAGGCCACAGCTTAGATTCCTCGAGGTTCGCGGCACGTTTAAGGATGCGGACGATGTGAAGGGATACGTGATTTTCAACATTCGGCAGAAGCGTTACAGGCTCGTCACGATCATTCACTACGCAAGAACAACGAACCAGAAGCGAACCCAAGGGCATGCGTACATTCGCTCCTTCTTGACACACAAGGAGTACGACAATCCCGCGAACTGGGATAGAAACTTTGGTACAAAATGAGGACAACACTCTTAGCAGATCCGGCCAAGATGATCGCAAAGGGCGCTCCTCACCTGATACACAATGACGAGGAGCTCGAAGCGTACACCGACGCCCTACTCCAATTGACGGCTATCGAGAATCCATCTCGCGCGGAACGAGAGGCGATTGAACTTCTAACCCTGCTGATCGAACGCTACGAGGAAACGCACTACCCGATTCCGCCCGCGGACGCAGTTTCTGTCGTGCGTTTGCTGCTGGAACGCCAGGGTCTCACGCAGCGTGATTTGATTCCGGAATTTGGATCCGAAAGTGGGGTTTCCATGTTTCTGACGAAACAGAGGAAGCTCACGCTGCAGCAGGTGCGGAAGCTAAGCGCGCGCTTCAAACTTCCCGCTGACGCTTTTATCCAATGCCGATAGCCGAGGTCGACTGGTTGCGCGGGAATTCAAGGCCTGCCGAGCCTCTTCACGATGCGTGCGAGCAGCGTTTCCGTCCATTTGCCCATTCGCTGTAGACAATCGGCATCATCGTCCAACCCTCACCTTCCTTGGCCAACGGTGGCCACTTTCTTAAGGATTTGAGAGCAATTTGGGAGCAAAACCCCCTGTTTTCGGCCCTAAGAAGAACTGCTAACTCGCAGAAGAGCAAGGCAGGCCACAAGTTAGATTTGACTCCAAAGATTCTGTCACGGCAGAGGTCGCGGGTTCGAGCCCCGTCGTCCCCGCCATTCTTTTCATATGCTAGGTGTCGAGCTTCCTCGTCTCTGGTTGCGGACGTCAACAGGCACTCATATACGTCACTGAAGAGTCCGCGAGTGGAGTATTATTGCCGTCTTTCCGTTGGCTTTCACTGCCCCTAAATGTTATTATTTGGAAGTCTCATCGTCCCCGGTGGAGGCTGATTTACACCAGTCTGAATCCGAGGTGTGCGATGTCCGATCCGGCCCGGGACTCGTCTAGTAGCGTCAGTCAAATTATCTCCGAATCACGCCTAAGGCCGCAGTTGCTGGCGGACTTGGAGCGGTTCCGCCGCAACGTTACGGTAATGTTCACGGACATCAAGGGATCGACCTCTTACTTCGAGAAGCACGGTGACGTGGCTGGCCTGCTGATGGTCCACGAGTGCAACGATCTGCTGAAACAGTGCGTCCAGCGCCATAAAGGTCGATTTATCAAGACGATCGGCGACGCTGTGATGGCCATGTTCGACACCCCTGCAGACGCCGTACGCTCGGCCGTTGATATGCAGAAATCCATTCTGGATGTGAACCGCCCCAAGCAAGAGAGCGACCGCGTTACCGTACGTATCGGCCTCCATTACGGCGCCGCGATAGTGCAAACCGACGATTTGTTCGGCGACGCGGTGAATGTCGCATCTCGAGTAGAAAGCCAGTCACAGGCGGAGCAGATCTTCATTTCCGAGACGGTACGCGATGAAGTAGCCGCCACTGGCGAATTCGCCATCCGTTCGCTTGGTCGGTTCGAGCTCAAGGGCAAGACCGAGCGCCGCTACCTCTACGAAGTAATCTGGAAGGAAGATGCGTCCAACGTAGCTTCTTCGGCGGACCACACGATTTTTATGAACGCTGGCATCGGCTTTTGCGTGCCGACCCTCAAGCTACAGCAAATGAGGCAAGACGGCTCGGTGGGAGCCGAACAGGTGCTCAAGCAAGGAGCACTGGTGATCGGCGGTGAGGACGCGGACTTCCCGGTCGCCGGTGATCCGTTGATGGCGCCCCTACACGCGCGTGTCTCCGTCGAGGGCGGACAGGCATTTGTGGAAGATATCAGCGGCGGCAGCGGAGTGTACGTGCGGCTTCTCGAAACACGCATGCTGCATGACGGGGATGAAATCCTTACGGGCTCGCAGCGCTTTTCCTTCCGCGAACAAGAACACGGTACTTCAGCCGCGGCTGGCTCTGGGACGCACGGCATCGGAACGCCGACCATGGTGGGCCAATCGTCTGCCGAACTGGTGACGGAATCGGCGGACGGTGTGACGCAGCGCTACCCGCTGACGGGGGACTCGGTGAGCTGGGGGCGCTCGCAGGGAACCTTCGTATTTCCGGAAGATCGCTTCCTCAGCCGTTCGCACGCGCGCATCTATCCGCGCGGTGTGGATTTCTTTCTGGAAGACCTCAACAGCCGCAATGGTACCTACGTTCGCACCCGCGGAAAAGTTCCGGTCCCCATGGGCACGAGAATTCGCGTGGGCGGGCAGATCCTGCGCGTCATGCAGTAAGTCCAGACGAGAACGTAAAGCAAGAACAATCAATCCACTTACCGAACTCGCGCTGGCGATCCAGCACATCGCCGGCTCTTGAACGTGGCGGTGCACACAGGCCTCATCGTTCTGCGCGAAGCAGCCTCCCGCGTCAACCGCTGGCAGAATAATGCATGTCGGAAAGATGCTAACCCCTGTCGTTCTAGTAGGTCTTCACGGCAGGCCCCTTGTCCGTTCCCAATGTATGCGTTATACTGCATGCTGGTCAAGAGCACCCAATGCACATGAACGCCGACATGCGCCCGATTGCCGCGGAATCAGAATCTCCTGCGCCGGAGTCTGACTTCCTCGTTTCACTCGGCAAGCGGGTGCGCGAACTGCGCAATCGGCGCGGCATGACCCGAAAAATGATGGCGCACGAGGCGGATGTATCCGAGCGGCATCTCGCGCAGCTCGAAGTTGGCGAGGGCAACGTCTCGATCATGTTGCTGCGGCGCATCACAGCGGCGCTTAACGTTTCGCTGGTGGAGCTGTTCACTCCCGAAACGGCCGACCCAAACGGGAGGCTGATCCAGCGCTTTCTCGAACGCCTCCCTGCCAATCGCCGCGACGATTTGGTGCAGCGCCTTATGCGGGAGTTCGGCGCTGAGAGCAAGATTCGCCGGGGGCGCATAGCGTTGATCGGATTGAAGGGCGCAGGCAAATCGACATTAGGTTCGCGACTGAGCGAGAAAACCAACGTCCCCTTTATCGAACTGGACAGCGAAATCGAGAAAGAAGCAGGAATGCCTCTTGCGGAGATTTTTTCGTTCTACGGCCAATCCGGCTACCACAATATTGAAAAGCGCACGTTGCAGCGCGTACTCGATAAGCATCCGCAGCTGGTTCTCTCGGCCGGAGGCGGAATCGTTTCGGAAAAAGACACTTACGAATATCTGACCTCCAGCTGTTACACCATCTGGATCAAAGCCAAGCCGGAAGAACACATGGCGCGCGTCATTGCGCAAGGCGATGTTCGCGCGTTGGCCGGAAATGGCCAGGCCATGGAGGACCTGCGCCAAATTCTTCATGCCCGCGAGCCTTTTTATCAACAGGCGGATCTGTGCATTGACACTTCCGGCCGTTCAATCGACGAAAGTTTTTCCCAGTTAAGCGCTGCCTGGGACGCAAATCTGGAGTAGGAGGGAACCGTGGACGCCGTTGCAAGTCAAAACTCTCAAGCCGTTATGGAGGCCCCGAGTTATCGAACCGACCCCTCACGCTACAAACATTGGAAGCTCGCCTTCGATGGGCCGGTAGCTACGGTGACGATGGACGTCGCTGAAGACGGCGGCATCCGTCCCGGTTACAAGCTAAAACTCAACTCGTACGATCTCGGCGTGGATATCGAGCTCCACGATGCGCTGCAGCGGATCCGGTTTGAGCATCCCGAAATTCGCTCCGTGGTGATTACTAGCGCGAAGAACCGCGTGTTCTGCTCCGGGGCCAACATTTACATGCTCGGTCTCTCGTCCCACGCCTGGAAAGTGAATTTCTGCAAGTTTACCAACGAAACGAGAAATGGAATCGAAGACTCAAGCGCCCATTCCGGCTTGAAATTCCTCGCGGCATGCAATGGAACGACAGCCGGCGGCGGCTACGAGCTTGCGCTGGCGTGCGATGAAATCGTCCTAATCGACGACCGCTCCTCTGCCGTCAGCTTGCCGGAACTTCCCCTTCTGGGCGTCCTGCCCGGCACCGGTGGACTCACGCGCGTCACCGACAAGCGGCACGTCCGCAGAGATCATGCCGATGTGTTCTGCACAAACCCCGATGGCGTCCGCGGCCAGCGCGCCAAGGACTGGAATCTGGTCGATGAAATCGTTAAACCGCAGCAGTTTGCGGAATTCGTGAAGCAGCGCGCCAATGAACTTGCGCGCCAAAGCGATCGTCCTTCCGATGCAAAGGGAATCACCCTGACGCCACTCAAGCACACGGCGAACGAGACTGGATTGCGCTACGAGTTTGTGGACGTGGAGCTGAATCGCCCGGCGCGTACCGCAACGCTGACCGTACGTGCTCCCGAGTCTGTCATCGAACATACGGCGGAAAGCGCTCTGGCCGCCGGCGCAGCGTGGTGGCCTCTTCAGATGGCGCGCGAATTGGACGACGCCATCCTCACGCTGCGCACCAGTGAGCTCGAGTTGGGTCTTTGGATTGTCAAAACCGCTGGAAATCCTGACGCGGTGCTGGCAATGGATAAATTCATCGTGAGCCACCAATCGAACTGGTTCGTCCGCGAAGTCCTCGGCATGTTGCGGCGTACCTTTGCGCGACTCGACGTGACTTCCCGCTCGATCTTCGCTCTGGTGGAAGCCACGTCCTGTTTTGCGGGTACGCTCTTGGAATTGGCGCTCGCCGCCGATCGCATCTACTTGCACGAAACAGAAGAAGGCCCGGAGAGAAGTGCACTGGTGCTTTCCGAAATGAATTTTGGGCAGCTGCCCATGGCCAACAAGCTTTCGCGTCTCGCTGCTCGGTTTTATCAGGATGCGGCGAAGCTGGACCTGCTGCACAACAGCATTGGCAAAAATCTCTCCGCGCGGGAAGCCGTAGAAAGCGGACTGGCGACAGCCGCACTCGACGATCTTGACTGGGAAGACGAGATTCGCCAAGCCGTCGAACTGCGGACCGCTCAGTCGCCCGACGCTTTGACCGGCCTCGAAGCGAATCTGCGTTTTGGCGGCGCGGAGACAATGGAGACACGTGTATTCGGCCGTCTTTCCGCGTGGCAGAACTGGATTTTCGTTCGTCCGAACGCCGTCGGCAGCAACGGTGCTTTGAAGGTTTACGGAACTGGCGCGCCGGTGAAATTCGACTGGGAGCGCGTGTAGCGCCGATGCAGAGAGTTCCTGGGGGAGGGTGCAATGATTAATTATACCGAGAGAATTCCGAACAATGTCGATCTGGGCCGTGATCGCGTGCTTCAGCGCGCGCTGGAACACTGGCAGCCCGCCTATTTGAGCTGGTGGTTCGACATGGGCCCAAATGAAAGCCACAACTACAAGGTCTATTTGCGCACCGCGATCAGTGTTGAGCCGGACGGCTGGGCCCAGTTTGACTACGTACAGATGCCCGAGTATCGCTGGGGCATTTTCCTTCAGCCGCGCGACGAGAAACGCCAGGTGAATTTTGGCACACACAAGGGCGATCCAGCCTGGCAGGACGTCCCTGGCGAATACCGTTCGACGCTTCGACGCATCATCGTCACGCAAGGAGACACTGAACCGGCATCAGTCGAGCAGCAGCGGTTGCTCGGTGCGTCATGCCCCTCGATGTACGATCTGCGAAACATTTTCCAGGTGAACGTCGAGGAAGGCCGCCACCTCTGGGCCATGGTTTATCTTCTGCATCGCTACTTCGGCCGCGACGGACGCGAAGAGGCCGAAGCGCTTCTCGAACGGCGTTCCGGCGATACGGACAATCCGCGCATCCTCGGCGCGTTCAATGAACCGACGCCGGATTGGCTCTCCTTCTACATGTTCACGTTTTTCACGGACCGTGACGGAAAGTTCCAGCTCTGCGCTCTGGCTGAGTCAGGCTTCGACCCTCTCGCGCGGACCTGCAGGTTTATGCTCACGGAAGAAGCGCATCACATGTTCGTCGGGGAAAGCGGCGTCAGCCGCATCATTCAGCGGACGTGCGAAGTGATGAAAGAGAACAAGGTCGAAGATCCATCCGACGTACGCGCGCTTGGGGTCATCGATCTGCAGACCATTCAGAGGTACATCAATTTCCACTACAGCGTCACGCTCGATCTCTACGGTTCCGATGTCTCCTCGAATGCCGCAAATTATTATACGAGCGGTCTGAAAGGGCGCTTCGGAGAAACGAAGATTGAGGACGATCACACGCTAGCCGACGCCGAGTATCCGGTCGCTGAAGTCATCAATGGCAAAATCATGGAGAAGAAAGTACCAGCGTTGACGGCGCTCAATGAACGCCTGCGCGATGACTACATCGAGGAAATCGAAGCTGGTCTCGGCCGCTGGCAACGCGTCATCGATCAGGCGGGGGTCCCATTTCGCCTGAGACTGCCGCACAAGGGCTTTCACCGTGCGATCGGTAACTTCGCGGGCCACTGGATCAGTCCAGACGGAGAAGTGCTGACAGAAGAAAGCTGGAAGAGGCACGAATCCGATTGGATGCCCAGCGACGCTGATCGCGCGTACGTGCAGTCGCTCATGAGCGGACGTGTCGTTGAACTCGGCAAGTTCGCGAACTGGATCGCTCCTCCTCTGCGGGGGATCAACCGTCAGCCTTTGAATTTTGAGTATGTTCGCTTCAACTAGGGTTTCGTTTTCCGAGCAGTCGCTGGGCTTTTGTCTGGCGCGCCGGGTGAGTTGAAGAATTGGAGAGATAAAGCTTGGTCACAATCCCAGCGGAATCCCGCAAATCGGCGCACATCCGGCTGACGCTCAATGCCGAACCAGTCGAAGTGTCTTTCGTGCCGTACAAGACGCTTTTGGAAGTACTCCGCGAGGATCTCGGTCACACCGGCACGAAGCACGGATGCGAATTGGGCGAATGCGGCGCTTGCGCTGTTCTCGTGGATGACAAGCCGGTGCTTTCGTGTCTGTTGCTGGCGCTCGAATGCGACGGGAGAAACGTCCTCACCGTGGAAGGCCTTGCATCGAACGGCATGCTCCATCCACTACAGGAAGCCTTTGCGAATCTCGGCGCCGCGCAGTGCGGCTATTGCACTCCGGCAATACTCGTGACTGCAAAAGCGCTGCTCGACGAGAATCCGTCGCCTACGCGCGATCAGATTCGCCAAGCGCTCTCCGGAAATTTATGTCGATGCACGGGTTATCTGCAGATTTTTGAAGCCGTCGAAGAAGCTGTCATGAAAATCGCTGAGCAAAAGAAGATATCGGGACGGGCGGTGTAGGGAAGCTGGAATTTTTCGGGAATCTGGGAGATGCGAGTCCATGGCCGAGTCCGAAAAGCCGTCAAATCCGACTGCCGATTGCCGTAACGCATGCCAGGACGACCTTCGCGTCATCGGCGTTCCTCGACGCCGTGTCGACGCGCGCGCCAAAGTGACCGGCCAGACGCGTTTCGCCGACGACGTCACGTTTCCGCGCATGGCGTACTGCAAGTTGCTTCGTTCTCCTCATGCGCACGCGCGGATACGAAAAATCGACACGTCCCGTGCCCTCGCCTATCCGGGCGTGTACTTGGTTCTCACAGGCAAGGACGTCCCGATCGAATATGGAATTCTCCCCGTCAGCCAGGACGAACAAGCGCTCTGCGTGGACCATGTGCGCCACGTCGGTGATCCGCTTGCCGCCGTAATTGCGCGCGAGGAGCTCACGGCGTTCGAGGCCTTGGACCTGATCGATGTCGAATATGAGATTCTTCCGCCAATATGCGATCCCGAAGACGCTCTCGCCAATCCTGAGCCTCGCATTCACGCTTACGGCGAAGAAGGGAACATTCACAAGCGAGTCTCGCTCGCATTTGGCGAAGTGGAACAAGGCTTCGCGGAAGCCGACGAAGTCTTCGAAGACATTTTTTTCTATCAGGGAAACACGCACCTGCCAATCGAGCAACACGCGGCCGTGGCGATCAAGGACCCGGACGGCAAACTGACGATCTGGTCCAGCACGCAGACGCCGCATTACCTGCATCGTGCGCTCGCCAAAGTTCTCGAAATGCCGCCTGCGCATATTCGCGTGATCGCCACGCCCAATGGAGGCGGCTTCGGCGGCAAGAGCGATCCTTTCCAGCATGAGATCGTCGTCGCCAAGGCTGCGTTGCTCCTCGATCGGCCTGTGAAGATCTGTCTCACCCGCGAAGAGGTTTTCTACTGCCATCGGGGGCGGCATCCCGTGCTGATGAAGTTCAAAACGGGGGTCAAGAACGACGGCACAATCACCGGAATTCACCTCCAGACGCTTATCGATGGCGGCGCGTACGGTTCTTACGGCGTTGCCAGCACCTTCTACACCGGTGCGCTGCAGACCACGACCTATCATGTGCCGCGCTACCGCTTCGAGGGCTGCCGCACATTCACAAATAAGCCGCCCTGCGGACCCAAGCGCGGCCATGGCACTGTGCAGCCTCGCTTCGGCCAGGAAGTCCAGCTCGACAAAATCGCCGAGAAACTTTCTTTGGACCCTGCTCTGTTGCGCCTGCGCATTGTCGAATCTTCCGATACGGTGACGGCAAATTTTCTCCGTCTGGGAACTGTCAACCTCGCAGAGTGCATTCGTCGCGTCGTCGAGCGCTCCGGCTGGAACGAAAAGTTTCGCAAACTTCCAGAAGGCCGCGGCGTAGGACTTGCTTGCTCCGCATATCTCACCGGAGCAGGCCTGCCAATTTACTGGAATAAAATGCCGCACTCCGGCGTCCAACTGAAACTCGACCGCGGCGGCGGCGTGACCGTCTTCTGCGGCTCGAGCGAAATCGGACAGGGCTCGGACGACGTTCTCGCCTCGATCGTCGCCGAAATCCTCGGTCTCGACACTTTCGACATTCGCATCTACACCGGCGACACCGATCTCGGCCCGGTAGACTTGGGATCCTATTCGAGCCGCGTCACTCTCATGGCCGGTAATGCCGCCATTCAAGCCGCCGAGCGTGCCAGGGATCTTCTCTCGACCGCCGTCGCCGAGCGATGGACCGTCCCCAAAGAGCGTCTCCGTTTTGCCGACAAACACGTTTTCGACTCTGCCGCTCCTGAAAAAAGCGTGACGTTTGCCGAAGCGGTCTCTCTCGCCGAGGCACGCTTGGGCACCATAGGAACGGTCGGCTCGTACACGCCTCCTGAATCTCCCGCGCATTACAAAGGCGGCGGCGTCGGGCCGTCCCCCACCTATTCCTATTCAGCAGCCGTCGTCGAAGTGGTGGTGAATCCGCTCACTGGCTGGCTCAACATCCCAACCATTTGGATCGCGCACGATATTGGTCGCGCGCTCAACCCGGAGCTCGCGCGAGGACAAGTAATCGGCAGCGTCTACATGGGTTTGGGCGAAGCGCTGATGGAAGAACAGAAATTCCGCCGCCTGCCCAAGAAGCTCTCACACGCCCTCGTGCACAAATTCCCGTCGATGCTCGAATACAAGAGCCCGACGTCGCTCGACATGCCCGACGTAGTCGTCGACCTGATCGAGGAACCGGATCCGCGCGGCCCTTATGGCGCCAAAGAAGTGGGCCAGGGCCCGCTCTTGCCAATCATGCCGGCGGTCGCCAACGCAGTTTACGATGCGGTCGGCGTCAGAATTGACGAAGTTCCCGTCACTCCGGAGAAAATCGTCAAGGCGCTTGCGGAAAAGAAGGCCGGACGCTTTCCGCGATTTGGGCCGAGCCATTTCCCCCAGATCGAGTGGCCGGAACCGTTGCGCGTGCCTCCGCCGTGGGAAGGTGGAGACGGCAATGCTGTAAACAAGCCTGCGCGTCAAAAGAAACCGCCCACGCAAAGAGAGAACGTGCTCACCTCATGATGCGTCTACCCCTCTTCGACTTTCGTACGCCGCGTACAATCAAAGAAGCGGCGCTCATTCTTGACAGTGAGGGCTCAAGCGCCATGCCGCTCGCGGGCGGTACCGACCTTCTTGCGAACATGAAGCGCAGGCAGCAAGTCCCGCGCACGCTGATGAGCCTTCGTCATATACAAGACTTGAATGATATTCGTTGGGACTCTTCAGTAGCGCGATTCGGCGCATGTGTCACGCTCGCGTCCCTTGCGAACGATTGCCGTCTGCGCAGCGGATTCGCTGCACTGTCACAAGCCGCCTCGCAAGTCGCCACTCCGCCAATCCGCAACATGGCCACGCTCGGCGGAAATCTCTGTCTGGACACGCGCTGCAATTACTACGACCAAAACTACGAGTGGCGCAAAGCGATTAACTTCTGCCTGAAAAAAGACGGAGACACATGCTGGGTCGCGCCGGGCAGTTCGAAATGCATGGCCGTTTCTTCTACCGATACGGGTCCGGCGCTGATCGTTTTGGGCGCGCGCGTTCGCCTCGTTTCGCGGTCCGGTGAGCGGGAAATCTCCGTCGCGGATTTGTACAACAATGACGGCATGAACTACATCAAGCGGCGCCCGGACGAAATTCTCGCCGAAGTAATCGTCGATTCTCTCGGCGGCTGGCGGAGTACATACTGGAAGTTGAGGAGGCGCGGCTCCTTCGATTTTCCTGTACTGTCAGTGGCGGCGGCCATTCGGTCTGATTCGCAAGGCAAGGTCGGCGAGGCCCGCATCGTTGTCGGTTCAGCCGCTTCTCAACCCCTCGTCGCTGCCGAAGCTGAGAATTTCCTCAAGGGCCGTTCGCTGGGCAGCGAAACCATCGCGGAAGCCGCCACTCTCGCCGCTCGAATCGCCAAGCCTCTCGACAACACCGATTTTGACATGAGCTGGCGCAAGAAGGTCGCCGCAGGATTCGTAACCTGCGCCTTGCGGGAATTGCGCGGCGACGACGTGCGTGCCGAACGCGAGAGCATCACGCGCTGCGCCTTCCCCAACCGTCTCCTCGAGCTTCAATAACGGGGTCTGGCGCAGTGCGGGAGTCACACCGACTACTTCGCCGCGTGGCCCAGCGAATCCAGCGCCTGGCGCAGGTCGCCGATCAAATCTTCAACGTTTTCAATGCCCGCCGAATAACGAATGAGCGCTTCAGGAATGCCGGTCGCCGCTCGCTCTTCCGGCGTGGATTCCACGTGACTCGTGGTCGCGGGCGGGCCCGCAACCGTTTCCACCGCGCCGAGATTCGCCGCCAAGTTCGCATAACGCAGTCGTGGCAAGAAAGACTTCACCGCCTCAAATCCGCCATGCAACGCAAAACTCAGCACGCCTCCGAAACCGGACATCTGCCGTTTCGCGATCGCGTGATTCTCATGCCGCTCAAGTCCCGGGTAGAAAACCGTCGCAACTCGCGGATGCGACTCGAGGAATCTCGCGATCTCCAGTGCAGTTTCGTTTTGCTGGCGCACGCGAAGATGAAGCGTCTTCATTCCCCGCAACAGAAGATATGCCGACATCGGCTCCAGGCACGCGCCGTTGATTTCCCGAAAATGATAAATCTGCTTCACCAAGTCTTCGCGCCCGCACACGGCTCCCCCTAGTGCGTCGGCGTGCCCCCCGAGAAACTTCGTCGCGCTGTGAATGACAAGATCAGCGCCGAGTCCGAGTGGGAGCTGGTTGATTGGTGTGGCAAAAGTGTTGTCCACGACCACCAGCGTTCCGTGCCGGTGCGCCGCCACAGCGAGGCGCGCAATATCAACAATCTTGATTGTCGGGTTTGTCGGGCTCTCAAGGTAAAGCAGCTTACATCCCTTTGCGACCGCAGCTTCGATGGCCCCATGGTCTGTCGTGTCACAAAGGGAAACTTCAATCTGGAAGCGCGGCAGAAACTCGATGAACAGCTTGTTGGTTCCGCCGTAGGTGTCCTTGATCGACACAACGCGGTCTCCGGGAGACAGCAGTGTAAACAGTGTGTTGCTGATCGCCGCCATGCCGCTTGAAAAACTCGTCGCGGCCTCCGCGCCTTCCAGGTCCCGGACTTTTTCTTCAAATGCGGCCACCGTCGGATTGGTGTTGCGGCCGTAAATGTGCCCGGCTTTTCTTCCCAGCGCGACTTCCAGCCACTCCTCAACCGTCTTGTAGCCAAACGATACGCTTAGCGCGACCGAGACCTGTGTCGCACCGACCCACCGTTCGCCTTGCTCCCCGGACCAAACGGCTCGCGTCCCGGCGCCCGCCGTGTTGTCAGATCTCTTCTGATTCATTACCGTAGTTCTTTCGCTGCAAACACTAGACCGACCGCACCTGCAACTTCACCACGTCATCCACCTGCATGATCTCGCGCACGAGAAAAGGCTCCGCGTACTTGACTCCGATCATTCGTCCATAATGCCGCGAAGTCAGGTTCACGCGATCCTCCAGCTCATCAAGCGGCATATGCACTTTCGACTTGCGGTCGCGTTTCCTTGGCCGGAATTGCGATTGGTACGCCAGAATCGCCCGGTGCCGCCGTTCGAACTGTGCGGTAATATCCACGGCAAACGACGGCCTCACCGTTTCATCATACGTCGTCGCGTACAGAATCTTGAACGGCCGGAACGCCTCCCCCGGAATAGCCAATTGCTTGAGTCCGGCAAGAAAGCACCCTTCGTAAGAGATTCTCGCAGCATGGTAATGATCCGGATGCCGCCCCTCCCAGTACGGCACAATCACCGTATGCGGCTGCCATTCGCGAATCTTCGCGGCCACTGCGAACTTATATTTCTCCGAGACTTCAAGCCGCGCATCCGGCAAGCCCAAGTTCGCCCGTATCGCCAAGCCCATGATTCTCCCTGCTTCCGCGGCCTCGTGCAGCCTTGTTTCCGGAGTTCCGCGTGTGCCCATCTCGCCGCGCGTCAGGTCGAGCACGCCTGTTTTGTACCCATGCTGCGCCGTTTTGATCAGCGTGCCGCCGCAAGTCAGCTCCACGTCGTCCGGATGCGCCGCAATCGCCAGCAAATCGAGTTTCATTCCGCCTCCAGAACAATTGTCACGACGATTCTATCGTCTGCCCAAGAGCGCCGTCAAAATTCTTGGCGCAGTGCCAGCCGAGTGCTAAGGTGAATTTGCTTCCAGGAGCCACACCGTGCCTCAACCACTTGAAGGCCGCGTCGCGCTCGTCACCGGCGGCGCGAAGCGCATCGGCCGCAGCATCATCGAAAAACTCGCATCGGAAGGCGCCGACATCGTCATCAACTACGCTTCGTCAAAGCCTGACGCCGAGAGCCTTGCTGCCGACATTCGCAAGCTCGGCCGCCGCGCGCTCGCGATCCCCGCAAACGTTTCCATCAAACAGGAAGTCCAGCAGATGTTTCAGAAAATCGAAGGCGAATTCTCGCGCCTCGACGTTCTCGTCAACAATGCCGGAATGTTTTCTGCTGCGGATTTTCTCGATTTAACCGAAGAGCAGTGGGACGCCATTATGTCCACCAATCTCAAAGCGCAATTCTTGTGCGCGCAAACCGCCGCGCCGCTCCTCAAGCGCAGCGGCCATGGACGCATCATCAACATTTCTTCGTTGGGCGGAATGCTCCCGTGGCCGAAATTCACGCATTATTGCGTTTCTAAGGCAGGAGTGATCATGCTGACCAGATGCATGGCGCGTGCCCTAGCGCCGGAAATTCTCGTGAACAGCGTCGCGCCCGGAACCATTCAGTTTCCCGGAGAAGATCCCGACGAAGAGTACATCAAGCGTGCCCCGCTGCACCGCACGGGCAAAGGCTCGGAAATCGCTGACGCCGTCTTTTTCTTCGCCACGACCGAATTCGTCACCGGCCAAATCCTCGCCGTCGACGGCGGCCGCAGCCTCACCTAAAATCTCACTCGCGCAGCAAATCTGGCTGCGTAGCGTTCAACAAAATGTACTGGCGCTCAATTCCGCCGCTCTGCCCCAGCTCCTTTGAAGTGACCGTCACCGGACGCTCGACCAGCAACTCGTCGTTTAAAATGACTCCGCGCCGAAACGTTGTGGTCCCATCCCACTTCGCTTTTCCCGCAGAAACCTCCACCGCATATGTCTGTTTGTTCTTCACCAGATGCAATTGCCTGATCTCGCTCGCGCTTTCGCCCTCGCCCTCTCCAGTTCTCTCAAGCGTGATCGTGTCGTTCGTCGGATCAACCGAGATCACCTTCACCGTCTCTTTCCCGGCAGGGCCAAGCTCCCACGGCACGGTGATCACCACTTCCCAGGTCTGGCCGGCATGCAGCTTGCCTCTGGGCGTTCCCCACAGCAGCGGATTGACGGAAACACCGCTCGCGTCCGTGGCCGCCGAACAATTGCCCTTCCAACAGATTGTGCGTCCGCCATCTTTGATCGCGGTCTCTGCCGTGCTCGCTGGATGCCCGTCATAGAGGAATGTTGAGTTCGTAACAATTTCATCCGGCGTGAAGCGTTCCACCCTGTAGATTCCCGTGCCACTGACCCGAAATACCAGCGGATCAAACCCGCTGACCTGAAATGCGATGGTGCGCGAGAAAACGTTCCCGATCTCTTGCGAAACGTCCACCCTCGTCTCCAGACACCGCGAAACGTCGATACTCTTGTCGTTCGCCTTTGCGGGCAGCACCGGCAAAGCAAATCAAACCGCGACAACGACCAACCAGGCTTTGGCCATAGCTTCTCCTCAGTTTGTTTTGTGGTTTATTCGCCGGCGTATTTTACCGAACAACCGTACGGCCGCGTCACCGGATCACTCACCGGCCTTCCTCTCATCGCTTCTTCCAGCGCAACGTCCACGTAGTTTTTCGCGCCCTGAATATCGCCCACGTCGGTCGTCGGCTTGTCGTCGATCGCTCCATCATAGACCAGGGTTCCCTCGGGATTGATGATGTACATGTCCGGGCTGGTCTTCGCGTCGTAAAGATGGCCGAGCGCGCCGGTTGGGTCGAGCAGCGCTGCGGTCGGATGCGCGTTTTCCTGTTTCAGGTACGCATTTTCATCCGCGGCATCCATGTACCCTTGTTTTCCCGGCGCCGAAGACAGCACGGTTAGCCAAATCACGCCTTTCGCGGTCCACTCCTGCTGCAGGCGTTGCATGTTTCCGCTGTCATAGTGTTTTTTTGTGTAGGGGCAGCCGCGATTGGTCCACTCCAACACCACGAATTTTCCGCGATAATCCGATAGATGATGCGTCTGCCCGTTGGAATCCGTCGCAGTGAAGTCCGGCGCTGCTTGGCCCACGCGCGCCGCCCAAGCGACGGTTGAAATCGTCGCCGCACATGCGAATACGACCAGGCCCGTAACCATATTCTTTGTCATCGTGATTTCGCCTCCTCAATCTCGGTTTACGATCAGGTCGCTCCGTAAACGGGCGCGCTGATTTCATAGGCTCGCCCCGTTCCCAGCTCCAATACTCCGCGCAATCGCGCAATGCGTTTCAGCAACCCGTCGGACTTCTGCAATCTTAGACGCACGCCTCGCAAAAAAGGTGTCGCGGCTTGGGTCTTCTCATTCTTGATCTGTTCTTCGGCGAGAGGAAAGAATGTCGCCGCGGTTTCTTGCTTTCCCGTCTCGATGGTCAGCACGAAATCGCTTTTCTCGTTCGTTGCGTAAACTTTCCATGTAGCTGGCGTTGGTTTTGGCACTTCTGCCCGCGCATTTGTGAACTCCGCGACGTCGGCCGAGGAAGGAGTGCCTGTCCATCCCTTAACCTTGCTGTTTACCGCCAGCGTTAGCGAGAGTTGCGCCTTGCCCGGCATACACATTTCGCGGCAGACCAGCCAGTTCACATTCGCGCTCAATGTCACGCTTGCGCCGTCCCTCAGACCTGCTGGCACACTCAGGGGAGCGAAGAGCAGCACTTCGTCTTGATATCCGTAATCCACGATCGACGGCGTAGTTAGTTTCTCCGGCGCTGGCCACTCTATCGCTCCAACGCGAAATCTCGCCGGCAGTTGCCATTGGATCTTCGGCGGCTCGCCCGAATCGCCCGGATTCTCCCAGTAAACATGCCAGCCTTTTTCCATCTGGAACCACACTCCGACCCAGATGTGGCTCCCTGGGACCACCGTCGCACGATTCGACAAGAGCGTTAGCCGTGTATGCGGCCCTTCCTGCGGCTGAGGCCCCTGCACGCTCTTCTGCCCAAGTGCGAGTGGCGTCAGAACGAGCGCCGCCCAAATGCCTGCAATCGCTGCCCACATCCACAAGAACCTGTGACTGCGCTTCACGTATGGCATACGCACTTTGCTCGTTTTTTGGATGCCGAAAACGAAAAGGCGGCGCCAGATCATCGACGCCGCCGCAACTCACCCAAAAATGACGGGTGCTTAGTAAGCCGCGAGCTTCTCCATCCCCGCGACAATTTTATCCGTATTGACCATCCACGCATGTTCCAGAGGCGGTGCGAATGGAATCGCCGGGATGTCCGGACCGGTAATTCGCACAATCGGCCCGTCCAGATCCTCGAACGCCTCCTCGGCCACAATCGCAGAAATCTCTCCGCCGATGCCCAGCGTGCGCTTGTCCTCATGGACGATCAAGCACTTGCTGGTGCGCCGCACAGACTCGAGCACAGTTTCCTTGTCGATCGGCGACAGCGTGCGCAAGTCAATCACTTCTGCTTCCACGCCATTCTTCGCCATCTTTTCCGCCGCCTCCAGGCACAGGGACGTCATGTAGCCGTAGGTGACCACCGTCATGTCGCGCCCTTGCCGCCGCGTTGCCGCCTTTCCGATCGGCACCGTATAATCGCCTTCCGGCACGTCGCCCTTCGCGGTCCGGTACAGTTTCTTGTGCTCAAAATAAAGCACGGGATTCGGGTCGCGAATCGCCGCCAGCAGCAATCCCTTCGCATCGTACGGCGTCGAAGGCATCACGACTTTCAATCCCGGCTCGTGAACAAACCACGACGCATTTTCCTGCGAATGATAAAGTCCGCCGCCCGTGCCGCCGCCGCAGCAGATGCGCACCGTTAGCGAGCATCCGTATCCGCCCGCGCTGCGGTAGCGAATCTTCGAGGCCTGCTGCACCAGCGACTCCATCGCTGGCGTAATGAAGTCGGCAAACTGAATCTCCGCAATCGGCCTCAGCCCCACCATCGACGCGCCAATCGCCGACGCGATGATGTTGCCCTCCGCAAGCGGGGTATCCAGCACGCGCTCCTCGCCGAATTTGTCATAAAGCCCCTGGGTCGCCTTGAAGACGCCGCCCGACAGGCCAATGTCTTCCCCCATTACAAAAACGCGCTCGTCGCGCTCCATTTCCTGCGCCATCGCTTCCGTGATGGCGTCGATCATAGTGATATTGCGTGCCATTTTTCGCGGTCCCCTTTACTCCTGCGATGCCCAGATGTGATCCGCCAGTTCGGACGCGTCCGGATACGGACTCTGCTCGGCGAACTCGACGGCTTCATTGATTTCTTGCGTGATTTCTTTGGCGATCTTGTCTTTTGATTCGTCGTTGAGGAGTTTCTTGTCCCGAAGAACTTTTTCGAAGAGCGCCACCGGATCCCGCTTTTTCCACGCTTCCACTTCTTCCTTCATGCGGTACTTCGCAGGATCGATCTCCGAATGGCCATACCAGCGGTAGGTCTTGCATTCGATAAACGTCGGCCCTTCGCCTTCTCGCGCGCGCGCAATCGCTTTGACTGCCGTTTCGTACACCGCCATCACGTCGTTCCCGTCCACCGATATACCTGGAAATCCGTAGGCCTTCGCGCGATTCGACAAATCCGTCAACGCAGTCTGCAGCCGCAGCGGCACCGATTCCGCCCACAAATTATTCTGGCAAACGTAAAGGATCGGGAGTTTGTGAACCCCCGCGAAGTTCAGCGCTTCGTGAAACCCTCCGAGGCTCGTCGCGCCGTCTCCAAAAAACGAAACCACGACGGTGTCGCGTCCCAGTCTCTTCAGGCCAAAAGCCACGCCTGTCCCAACCGCAAGTTGTCCAGCAATACTGCTCGCCGGCGTAATCGTGTGAAGCGGTGGATAGCCCATGTGCGCCGGCGTAGATTTTCCGCGGTCCGGGCTGGTCGCTTTGCCGAAAAGTTGCGCAAAACACAGATTCAGCGGCGCGCCCTTGATGATGTTCGAAGTCCAATCGCGGTGCGACGGCGCGATCCAGTCATCCTCGCGCAAAGTGTAAGCGGCGCCCACTTCCGCGGCCTCCTGCCCCACTCCGGAGTAAAAATTCCCCGCGAACTTTCCTTGCCGGAAGAGAATGCGCGCCTTTTCGTCGCACATCCGGCACTTGACCAGCATCCGATACAGCCCGAGCATCAGCTCGCGGCCATTTTCGCTTCGTCTCCCGTTTTCGCTTTTTTCCGTTTCGAGTTCGGCCACGCCTCGGCCACCTTTGGCTGCCATTTCTTCTCCTAGGATTCTTCGGATAAAGTAGACATGTTAACTATAGCACGGATTTTTTGCTCCGAATCGGCTCTCTGCTTACTCTGACGCGAATTTTAAAGCCCGCGTTTCCTGCTATATGCGAATTTCTTCGCTCGCTAACTTTGCGATCAGCTCGCGGTCTGCGTCGAGAAAGTCCATCTGCGCCAGCGTTTCCGGTTCTACCCATTCAATTTTTTCGAATATCCGATTTTCGATCTCAGCGCAGCCGGGATGTGCGGCAAAAAAGATCAGCTGCACGCCTTCGGGCATTTGCGGGTATTTGTGTTCCGTTCGGAAAACCTCCTGTCCGATCTCCACTCGCACACCGAGCTCTTCCTCTAACTCGCGTTCAAGCGCGGCCTGTGGCGTTTCGCCCGGTTGGACTTTCCCGCCCGGAAACTCCCATTTCAACGCGAATTTGCTTTGGCGGCTTCGCTGGCACGTCAGCACGCGGCCATCTCGCACGAGGATCGCCGCGACAACTACCACGGAGCTTCGCCCATTTTAGTTTCCACCGCGCGCTCGCTTTCGCCGGCGTCGCAGAGCGCCTCGAGCAAGCTCCGGATGGATCACGCGCAGCAATTCTTCTGCGCCGCACACCAGCGGCGGCCCCGGCGTGTTCAGCAATTCATCCCGGATCACAAACACTTTGCGCTCGCGCACCGCGCGAACATCCTTCCAGGCCGGATTCTCCAGCGCCTGCTTCGGTTTGGATTTTTCGCCGGTAGCGGCCCACGCCAGCACGATAACTTCCGGGTCTGCGTTTGCCACGTCTTCGTCGGAAACGCGTTCGCCGGCGCGCACGTTCATTTCGCCGCCCGCAATATTCACAAGCTCCGCTACCCAAGGAGGCGAGCTGATTCGCGGATGCGGCCACGCTTCGCAATAAACCCGTGGCCGTCTTTTCGTCTGTTCGGCGACCGCTCGCACGCCCTCAAACTTCCGCTCCACCTCCCGAATCAATCCCGTCGCCTGATCATTCGCATCGGTCATCTGCCCAAGCAAACGAATGTCAGTTTCGACGTCGGCGAGGCTTCTCGGGTTCAGTGCGAGGAATGGAACTGGCAGCGCCAGGATTCTCTGCACTGTTTCCGTCTTGAATGGCACTGATCCAATAATCAGCGTTGGCCGCAGCCTCATCATCACTGCCATGCCATCATCGGCACTCTCTTGCTTCGCTCCTAAACTCCAGCAGTCTCCTAGTTCCGGCAACCCGTTCACATCCGCTACGTCCTTGCACCATTTACTAACCGCGACCAACTGTTTTCGTGCGCCAAGCGCCACCAGTATCGAAGTCACACTCGGCGCCAGCGACACGATTCGCTGCCGATTTCTCTGCGAAGTGAAAGCCATGAGGACCCATCAATTCTATCGGCCGCGCCGTGCCCATACAACCTCAGGGTAGTGGGCCATCGACTGGCATTGATTTGTGCTATCCTTTGGCCCCGTCATTGCCGTGATACGTGTGGGGTGAGATATGCCGGACGAGAAAGAACTGCAAGCAATAAAGGATGCGGTCGTTAAGATTGCTGAGCACGTCGCAACGGTTGACGAGGCTCTTGGACGAATTGGAGACAAGTTAAGAGGGCAGCGCATCTCAACTACGTTTGCTATTCCGAGAAAATTGGATGTTCACGCAATCCGCCAGAAGTTGAACCAAAAGAAAGCCTAGTTGACTGGCTCTTTTTTATCCTGCTCGAAAGGGGTCCAACCTCAGCTTCTGATTGACTTCGCGGCGCGCCGGTGCAACTATGTCCGCAATCAGGCCCACCAACTTTCGGCTTTCAAGGAGGAGCTATGCCCCACTATTTGGTTCAAGTCGCTTACAACGAGAGCGCCTGGCAGGCGCTTATCAACAACCCGCACGATCGCATCGAAGCGGTTCGCCCGGCGATCGAAAGTCTCGGAGGGAAGATCAAAGACGGTTATTTTGCCTTCGGCGACTACGATGCTATTGTGATTGCCGAAATGCCCGACAACATCACCGCCTCGGCGTTTTCCATCGCCTGCGCAGGTGGCGGAGCAGTCAAGAGCATCAAGACAACTCCACTAATGTCCACGGCGGAAGCCCTTGAAGCGCTAAAAAAGGCCTCCCGCACCGGCTATCGCGCTGCAACCGCCGGCTAAGATAAATCGCGCCCGCGAACTTTCTCCGTCAAAACGAAAGGCGTGCGTTCTTTTGAGCGCACGCCCTTATTCTGGGGAAGCGTTTGTTCTGAAATCCTACTGCTGTTTCTGCTGCGCCTTCGGGGCAGCCGGTTTCTTCGTCCGGTGCCGCGGTCGTTCCGGCTCCGCTGGCGTTTCACCTTCCGCTTGACGGACTTTCCTCAAGCTCGGCTTCGGCAGTTGCCACAGGACCTTCGCATCCGACGCGCCATTCGGATAGAACTTCGTCGATTCCTGGCCCGTCGGCTGCAGAATGATGTCCACGCGTCGGTTGTACGCGAGCCATGTATCGCGAACGCGCTTGATCATCCAGGTTTCCGGTTTGGCCGGATCCTGTTCCTGCAACTGTGCCACATCACTGTTCTCCAGTTGCCGTTCTTTGCCCTCCGCCCGTGTTTGGATCTTGTCCGCCGAAAGTCCCTGCGATACAAGATAGTCCTTCACGCGATCGGCTCTTCGCTGGCTGAGCGCTTCGTTGTACGGTGACGACCCGCGGACATCGGCGTGTCCCACCACCGTCAGCGTCGCCGTATCGTCATAGTCCAGATACTTCTTGAACGTCGACGCCACTTCATTCAGCGACTGCTGTTGACTGGTCACCAACCCAACGTCGGCATGCTCTTTCACCGGATACGCCGTCGGATAGAAAACGCTCTCGAGCGTTACCACCGGCTTGGGCTCAATCGAACCGGTGATGTGCAGATTCGCCGTTTGCGTCGCCGATCCTCCGCACACATTGGTGGCTGTCATTGTGTACGTTTGATTCTCATCAATCGGACCGACATTCTGCTGCTTCGGCTGCGCCGTCACTTGCTGGCTGCCGTTCGTTTGAACGCTTCCGATCGGATCAATATTCACCGAACTGGCATTCGACGAAGTCCAGCTCAACGTTGACGTCCCATCTTCCTTCACCTTGTCGCCGATCTTGTGATATCGGACTTCTGTCGGATTAAGCGAGAGCGTCGCCGTCGGCTGGATGTTCACATTGATCGTCTCGCCCTGCGTTGCCGTGCCGCCGGGTCCGGTTGCCGAGAAGTTATAAGTGGTCGTCTTCTTCGGCGAGACCGATTGCGTTCCGCTCGCCTGCACCGCGCCGACCTCGGTGATGTTCACGTCCACCGCGTCGGTTGAGCTCCACGTCAACGTCGACGAATCGCCGCAGTTAATCTGTGTCGGCGACGCCGAGAACGTGCCCGACACGGGAGCCACGGCCACTGTCGAACTCGCCATTCCCGCCTTGAACCTCGGTTGAGCGCCTAGTGTGTTTCCTTGCTTCCAGTTCTTCGTCGACGCTTTGCCGTCGTGCAATTGCACAGTCACGCGCTGCCCGGCCTGCACCGTCACCGGTCCGGACCACACCGCCTGCCCGTTTCGGGTGACGTCAATCTGATAGGTACCCGGTTTCACGAGCAGCCGCTGATGCCACAGCCAGTTCCAGTCGAATTCATCCACGTGTCCCACAAAATACGCTGGCGTCTTGCCGTTCAACAGAACTGCGGCCTTTCGGTCGCCCTTAAGTTCAATATCGCCGAACGGTCCGGAAACGCTGCCGCCCGAAGCCTGTAGCTTCACGTCTAAATCTGTCGTCTTTCCGGAGGTAATATCGACATTTTGTGTCTGTGAGGCGTACCCATAATTGTAAACACCCACTGAATGGCTTCCCGCGGGCAACTTAATGGTTTGGCCGCCTTCCCGAACCGCGTTACCATCCACAAAAACATAAGCTTGCTTCGGTGAAACCTTGATTTTCAGTTTCCCGTTCTGGGCGAATGCGGGCGCAGCGGACATGAGCGCGACAACCATCGCGAGAAAGGGAACCAGAGCGAGAGATTTGGTTCTCATCTTCTGTAAGCTCCTTCCAAGTCGAACAATCCATAAATGTGGACCTAAGATTTCTTCTAGATTCAGTCGCAAACCGGGGTTCGAGGGCAGGCAGTATGAAATTAGACTCCCGCAACACCTTCTGAGTCAAGGGGATTAACCCCCACACCGCCCCGGATATTCGACGTACATCCCGGGCCAAAAAAAGGGCGACCAGCAACGGAGATTCTCGGTTTCGTTACACGCTCGTAAATCCATTGTCCGCTTCAGCGACGTTCCTTCCCATATCCGGACACCTCCAGCTCGCCAACCGCCTCCGCACCGCACTAACTCTCTCCTTTTGTTACAACGAGCCGCTGCTTGTTGGGTCTATCATTTGCACCAGAATCTCCGCTGAGGTGACTTCATGATTTTTTGGCAAGACATTCGCTACGGCGCCCGCGTCCTCCTGAAATCGCCGGGATTCTCAATTATCGCCATTCTTACTCTTGCCCTCGGCATCGGCGCAAACTCCACCATTTTCAGCTGGGTCAATTCCACCGTACTCAATCCCATCCCCGGCGTGAAGCACGCCACCGAGTACGCGGCCGTCACGATTGACGGGGGCCGCAACCAGCTCCCTCTTTCTTATCAGGACTACTCGGATCTTCGCGACCGCAACCACTCGCTCTCGAGTTTCCTCGCCGCCTCCACCACCACCATGAGCCTCACTTCCAATGGCAGGCCCGAGCGCGAATGGGGAATCCTTGCCTCTCCGAACTACTTTGACGTTCTCGGAGTTCACCCCATCCTCGGCCGCGGTTTTTCTCCCTCGGAAGACAGCAAGATTGGGGCTGCGCCCGTCGTCGTCATCAGCTATCGTCTTTGGCAAACGCGTTTCGGGGGCGATCCCTCGATTATTGGCCGGTCCGTCGAAATTGATCGCTATCAGTTTGAGGTAGTCGGAGTCGCCCCCCGTGGATTTGTCGGCACGCAAACCGGACTTAGCTACGATCTTTGGATTCCCATCGCCATGGTCGGCGATTTCTACGGCGCCAGCACCACCGATGATTTGCTTCACAATCGCGCAACCGAATGGCTTCTTTGCACCGGTCATCTCAAGTCCGGCATCACCCTCGACCAGGCGCAGGCCGACCTGAACGTGCTCATGCATCAGATCGCCGCGCAGTTTCCCAAGCAACACACCGGCAATATCAACATCCTCGTCAGCCCGCTCTGGCGCGCGCCCTTCGGTGCGAACTATTACCTCTCATTCATGCTTCTTCTGTTGCTCGCGATCTCCGGCGTAGTGCTCCTTCTCGCCTGCGTCAATGTTGCGAACCTTCTCCTCGTGCGCTCCGTCACGCGCCGTCGCGAAATGGCCATTCGTCTCTCAATCGGCGCCACGCGCTGGCGACTCGTCCGCCAGTTGCTCGCCGAAAGCTTGATTCTCGCCGTTTGCGGCGGCGGCATCGCCATGCTATTCACGCTGTGGACTGCGGGAAGTCTCCGCGATTTTCTCCCGCCCGCAGGGGAAATCCCTCTCAACATGACCGTCTCTGCGGATCGCACCGTTCTGCTCGTGACCTTCATTCTCTCGATTCTCACCGGCGTCATCTTCGGCATTCTGCCCGCCCTGCGTGCCTCCAGCCTTCAGCCAGCCAATGTTTTGAAAGAAGAAGCGGGCAGCTCCTCCGGCGGATTACGCAAGGCCCGTCTTTCCGGCGCTCTCGTCGTCGCGCAGATCGCCATGTCTCTTTTGCTGCTTGTTTGTGCGGGACTCTTCATCCGCAGCGTCCGGCAGGCCCAGCATTTCAATCCCGGCTTCAATCCCCATCATGTCCTGCTCGATGACTATGATCTTTCCGGCCTTGGTTATGATAATAATTCCGGCACGCAATTTCATCGTCAGCTCTACGACAAACTCCAGGCAATTCCCGGCGTGCAGTCAGCCACCATCGCCGACTGGGTTCCCCTCGGCTTCGACATCGACACCGACGTGATCCAGGTCGAGGGTTACGTCCCGCAGCCGCACGAACCCATGGATATTCAGTACGCCGACGTCGGTCCGCATTTCCTCCAGACCCTGCAAATTCCTCTCCTCTCCGGCCGGGAGTTCACGCCGGCAGATATACACAGCTCTCAGCCCGTCGCCGTCGTCAACGCCGCCTTCGCCGATCGCTACTGGTCGCACCAGCAGGCCATCGGCAAAAAAATTGGCGCCGCGGGAGTTTGGTATACCGTCATCGGTGTGGCGCAGAATAGCGATTACCGCACGATTGGCCAGAAGGCTCAGCCGTTCTTTTATCTGCCGCTCTTTCAGGACTATGCCCGCACCATCGCCATCTACGTTCGCGTGGCCGGCGACCCGCTCGCGTTCGTTGCGCCCGTCCAAGATGCGGTTCATTCGCTCGACGCTGAGTTGCCGCTCTTTGACCTCGCCACTCTCGATTCGCGCATCGAGCTCAACACCACCACGCAGCGCATCGCCAGCGTTTTCGTCGGCGGCTTTGGAATCCTCGCTCTCATCCTCGCGGGAATCGGAATCTACGGCGTTCTCGCCTACACCACGCGCCAGCGCACCCATGAAATCGGCATCCGCATGGCCCTTGGAGCCGAACCCGGCGACGTGTTGCGTCTTGTCTTGCGCCAGGGCTTGACGCTGGCCGCTCTAGGCCTGGCCTTCGGCCTCGCTGCATCGTTCGCCCTGACGCGCATTCTTTCGAGCGAGCTTTTCGGCGTCTCCGCCACCGACCCGCTCACGTTCACTGCCGTGGCGCTGATCTTGTTGCTCGTAGCGTTCCTTGCGTGCTTCATTCCCGCTCGCCGCGCCATGCGCACCGATCCCATGGTCGCTTTGCGCTACGAGTAAGAACGCCGGGATAAACCGGCGTGGAGGAGCGGATGAAAGAGCCGTACGGTGAAGGCGTAGCGAGCCACACCGACCCCGAGTCATGCGTGGTCAGTCGTGAGGCTGGGCGCGAAGTGTTGACAGGGGCACATG